>NZ_NBSL01000003.1:0-1392040 GCF_002891025.1 Enterococcus avium
GTATCATATAAAGCGTACTCTGTCGTAACCGTTGCCGTTGATGCTTCCGCAAAACTTTCTGCTACTCCAAATTGAAACACCCCAACAATCATTGAAAGTACAGCCAAACAGCGAATATAATGCTTTCTCATTCCATTTTCTCCTTCACTTATTTTTTTAATTCCAGAAGCTGCTTCCGCAGTCTGATAGTGATCTTTTACTTGTTTCTTTTCTTGCTTCCTATTTTTCCTGCGAAAAGCAAGCCAGCGAGTATAATAAAGTACCCACAACCCTAACGCTACTACGACAATAGCCAACCCAATGATTTCTAAAAATTTCAAATGACCACTCCTATCTGTAGCATGCACTGACTGGTAGTTGAAACGATTGTCATTTCCCTTTCACCTTAGATAGAGCCTGTTTCATACGAACTCGAGATTCTTGCAATAGTACAAATTATTCAATCTGGCGGCTCCGATAATTTGTTTACACACAAATAAAGAAATGGTAGACAAATAAAGAGCCTATTCATTCCAATAAGAATCCTTTTGTTTCTAAAGAAAGACTAAGGTTTTAGTGAATCAATTGTGTGAAAAAAAATAAATTCGCTTACCTTAAGAACACAAGTTTTCATAAGATTCTCAAATTATACCAAATTTAATTCAAAAATACATCATTTTTTTGTTATAAATAATTACTTATTAAAAAAGCACTTATCTAGCAACAAACACTACTATTCGCAAGTTATTAATTAGTTATTTTCAGGAGTCGTTTCATTCTTCATGCTATACTTAACTCATCGAAAAAAAGGAAAACGCCTACTACTTACTGGAGGATTGATGAATGAAAACCAAGAAGCAAAAAGAGCTGATTGATTCTTTTTTACGACATACTAATCAGTATACCGTGATATTATCGTTTACCTATCCGAACTCGGTTATAACCCCAAAAAGGAACGCTCGCATATCTCATTCAAGCATAGCCGGCACAATAAACAGATTGCCAAAATAGGCATCCGAAACAAAAAAGAGCTCTCTCACTTTTTTGCGCTGCGATTTTCCGCCTGCAACGACTACTCACAAAAATTTGCCGAAGTTGTTCGTACCAACATTGAAAAATATCCCAGCAAAACCCCTGGCTGCATCGTCAACTCCTGCGACTATTGCGCCGGTGAACCCGACACACATATCTACAGCTATACCTACCCAGACGGAGAGAAAAAAGCCCATTGCGGAGCCAGCGCACTGGAAATTCCGAATATTTGCGCTGACGATTCCAACGAGATCAAACAGCTTATTAAAGAAGAACATGAGTATTTGTTGAAGTATGAGGCGAAGCGATAAATGAAATAAACAAGAGTCGTAAACGATTTATTTCGTTTGCGGCTCTTGTTTCTGATGGTCAAAAATTTGAAGTTTCGTGCAAATTTTGACGAAAAACTCGAAAATATGAAGTTTGCTTCAAATTTATCCACGTTCTATCATTTTCTCTTGATTGGCTACCAAAAAAGCTATTTGGGAATATTAAAAGCAAATCACAGACTTCTTACCTAGTCCTTCATATTCCTCAATTATTAATGCTGAGTAACTCAGATAGCTTTTCAGCACTCAAACTTTCTTTTAATAAGAAGTAGATAATCCTCGCCTTCTAGAACAATTCATTTATGAGGTTTTAGATATAAAACATTTACTATATACAATTGCGCCTTTTCAAGTAAAAGAATTTTTTAAATCAAAAAGTTTTAGTAGCAAAACTGATCAATTAAAAAGCGTAAGAGTTCTGCAAGGAAATCATACGCTAATTTTCAAGATAAATTTCTTAAATTGAATGAAATTTGGCTACTTCTCCTTAGAAAATTTCTCTACACTCTTATCCAGAGCGCTCATCATCAATATAGCAACAGCTGCTCCGGGATCTTTCAATTGCCTTGACGCTTCTCCGCGAGCTGCTGCCCTTCCATGAACGGCAAGCATTGTTGCAGTATTGTCGTACCCTTCAATTGCTCCAATCAAGCCGGCTTTAATAGCTTGTTGAGTATTAGTATCCTTTTCAAATGCTTCCTCCATATTATCAATGGCTGGTAAAAGACCATCAATAAAAGTTTTCTCTCCAGGTTTTGCTTTCCCCCGATTAATCACTCCCTCCACATAAGCTCGAAGCAAATCAACACTTTCTCTATCATCCATGGCATCCTTGCCTTTAAATGCTTTTCCGGCCTGCATAAAGCCGGAGGCCATCAGAGGTGCCCATCGTAGAAGGTACAGCAGAAGACATCGCTTTTCCAGCAATGAAAAGTAATTTTCCTAAATCTTTTTCTTTTGATGATCTAATAGCTTCATAAGCTGCTTTAAAGCCCTCGCTCATCGTTAACCCAAGGTCTCCATCGCCTACTTTACTGTCAAGTTCGATCAGATACTCTTTCTTTTCCGTCATGATAATTGTTAATTCGTTCAGGTAATCATAATAAATACTCGATCCATTTCGTTCACCCACTTTCAGACTTGTTTAAAGAATGGTGTGTTTACCGGCATATCGATATAGTTTTTTAATTCATCATCCAATTTCAGTAATGAAATAGAAAAACCAGCCATTTCTAAAGATGTTGCATATTCGCCCACATAATATTTATAAACAACTACACCGGACTCTTTTAGTTTTTCGCTTATTCTGCGAACGACAATGTATTGTTCATCTAACGGAGTCGCACCTAGTCCATTGACTAAAACCGCTACCACGTCCCCTTGAACATAAGGATATCTGTTAAGATTTTATCCAACAGTTCATCAACAATTTTATCGGCGGTTCCAACGAACCACGACGAAATCCTGTTTCTCCGTGAATTCCCATACCAATTTCCATTTCATTTTCTCCAATCGTAAAGCCGGCTTTTCCGACACGCGGAACAATACATGGAGTGAGAGCAACTCCCATTGTGCGAACATTAGCTGCTGCCTTCTCAGCCACGCGTTTCACTTCATTAAGACTTAACATCGCCTCCGCCGCTGCTCCAGCACATTTGTAAACAAAGAAAATTCCCGCGACACCTCGACGTTTATTTTTTCGTCTGGAGAAGCCGATTTTTCTGTTGCGACATCATCTCCAGCCACCACACTCTTCACTTCGATCGCATCCTCAAAGTCCGCCATTTCTGCTGCCATGTCGAAGTTGAAAATATCCCCATTATAGTTACCATAAATGTATAAAACGCCCGATCCCGAATCGATTTCTTTAGTAACGTTATACATTTGCTCTGGACTAGGGGATTGGAAAACATCTCCAATCGTGCAGCCATCCAACATTCCTTCGCCAACATAACCTAAAAATAAGGGCAGATGTCCCGAACCTCCTCCCGTTGCAAGGCCGACCTTTCCTGCTTTTTTGACTTTGGACACGTAACAATGCAGATCATCACCAGTATATGTGACCATATCCGCATGCGCAGCATAGATTCCTTCCAGCATTTCTGTAACATAGTTCTCAGGAGCATTAATGATTTTTTCATAGTCTTTTGCTGTCTCCTTCCTAAGATATTTATTGATAAAGCGAAAAACAGTGACCGAGCTTTTTAAACCGATCACTGTATTAAGATATTTACTCCATATTTGCGTGACGGTAATCCATATCTGCCTGTTCCTGTTTCGTTGCTTTTTTCAAATCAACGATCATGCTGTCATAGACCAACCATGATAATTGTTCAAAAGAAGAACCATTTGGTTGAACAGATGGCGCTTTTCTACTGCTTCTTCGCGAGAGGAAATTCCTGGAATTCGAATATAGGCATCCGCCATCGAACCGATCGTATTTTCAGGGTGGATCGTAACCGTCGACAACAACGCACCTTCACTTTTTGCCTTTTTCGCCATTGTGACCAAACTTTCCGTTTTCCCAGATCCAGAACCGATGATTAACAGATCACCTTTCCTAATAGAAGGCGTCGTTGGTTCCCCCACAAAATTTGAATCAAAGCCTAAATGCATCAGGCGGTTCGAAAAAGCCCGAGCAGCAAAGCCGGAACGGCCAGCACCAACAATAAACACCCGCTTCGCCTGTAGGATCAGCTCTTCGATTTTCGCTAATTGATCATTGTCGACTTGTTTTGCATCCTGAGCCAGCTCTTCAATGATCGCTAGCAAGTTTTTACATTCAACCATTTTATTTTCCTGCCTTCATATGTTCATTGATCGCTTCTTTAATTAAGCGTGCTTCCTCGACTGGATTTTCTGCTCGTGTGATTCCCGTTCCGACATAATAATATCTGGATCTAATTCCACATATTTCGTGTTTTACTATTGATTCCACCTGCGACGGCGATTTTTGCCTTTTTTGCGTGTTTGGTCATCACCTTCAGATCATCTAAAGGTGTACGTCCTAATACCTGCACATCTGCGCCGGTATGAACAGCCAAAACATGAGCTCCAATCTCTTCTAATTCCTCAATTCGTTTCGGCATATCCTCTACGCAGATCATGTCTACAACGGTTTGCTTCTTGAAATCATCTGCTGCCTTAATACAGCCTTTGATTGTTACTAAATCACTAACACCTAATGCCGTAACATATTCTGCTCCTGCTTCAAATCCCAACTGAGACTCATAATAACCGCCATCCATGATTTTTTCGTCCGATAAAATTTCTTTTTCAGGAAACTTTTCTTTGAAGCGGCGTACTGCCTCCATACCCGAATCAATGACAAAAGGAGTTCCAATCTCAATAATGTCTACATAATCAGCTACCTGCTCCGCAAAATCTAATGCATCCTCTAACTTGTGTTCGTCCAATGCTAACTGTAATTTCATTTCTTACGCTCCTCAACTGTATTCTTTAGTAATTTTTCATTCCCACAGGATTCCCTGTCACATCCAGCAAATCCTTAATTTCTTCATCTAAGTCAACCAACGTCAATGAAGCCCCAGACATATCCAACGATGTTACAAAGTTTCCAACATAGACCTTATGAATGTTATGGCCTTCTTCCTTCAATATTTCCAAGACTTTTCCTATCAGGATATACTGCTCCATCAACATCGTACTGCCTAATCCAGACAACATGACGGAAAACTCCCGCTCATCTTCAAAAGCGAAATCTTCTAATAGTGTCCCCACCATTTCTTCTGCGATGGCATCTGCATTTTTCAGTTCTTCTTTACGAATTCCTGTTTCTCCATGATGACCAATCCCAAACTCCATCATTCCTGCTTCAATTTCAAAATTAGGTTTACCGACAGCAGGAATCACACACGGCTCCAGACCGACACAGATACTGCGGGTACGATAAACAACCTTTTGAGCAACAGCGATTACTTCATCTAAACTAGCACCAGATGCTGCTTTTGCACCACCGACCTTCCACATGAAGTAACCACCGGCGATACCATGACGTTTTTCCTTCGTTTCTTTTGGCGAAGATGCGACATCATCTGTGGCAACTACGTACTGACTACTTACTTCAATATCATCATCTTCTGCCATTTGAATTGCCATTTTTACATTCATGTTGTCTCCAGCATAATTACCGAATAAACAGGCGACACCTGCCCCCGTATCTGCTTCAAGCATTGCATCATAGAAAGCTTGAGCTGGTGGAGAAGCAAATACCTCGCCAATCGCTACCGCATCCAGCAGCCCTTCCCCCATGTAGCCTAGAAAAGCTGGCTCATGACCACTGCCTCCGCCTGTAATCACCCCGACTTTTCCATTCCGCTTTTCCTTTTTCATAACAACATGATCATTGGCCTTGGCTAGTTCAACCTCAGGATTAGCCAAAACAAACCCCTTCAACATGTCCTCAACAACATAATCCGGATCGTTCACAAAACGCTGCACAAAATCTCCTCCTTTTCTTCTCCTTTATAGTAGCTCTTTGATTCCATCTGCTAATGCTTTTAATATCAAATAGCATGAGGTCGCTCCAGCGTCCTGATGACCAATAGAGCGGTTCCCGATCCGACTTGCTCGACCAACTTTGGCGGACATCTGCTTCGTTGATTCCAGTCCAACCTCTGCATCCTTAAGCATTTCCTCCAAGCAATCCGCAAAGCTATTTTCTACCAATTGTGATTTATATGTCTCTACTGCTGGTATCAGCACATCCATCAAGGTTTTATCCCCGATCTTCGCCTCTGTTAGCATAGCGATATTTTGAGGCCTTCTCTAGCATCACACCGAAGACCTCTTTTGTGATTTCTGTTTCTTTTCTCGGGCCACACTTAATCCGCGAAAAAAAC
Organism: Enterococcus avium; assembly: GCF_002891025.1. NCBI lineage: Bacteria > Bacillati > Bacillota > Bacilli > Lactobacillales > Enterococcaceae > Enterococcus > Enterococcus avium. The sequence goes on from NZ_NBSL01000003.1 coordinate 6,203, forward strand.
TTCCATATAAAGGCCCCATCGATCCGCCGATTTTATTGACTAACACTCCGCTAACGATTTTGAACCCTTCACTCATGTTGAATTGAGCCTGACCCTCGATTTCCTTTTCTGCCATGGTGAAGCCCTTATTCATATTGATGCCGTGATCTCCATCACCGCCAACACTATCGACTTCGCTCAGATACTCCCGATTCGATTTGATTGTCTCGATGACCTTTTCGACTACAGACACTCCAGCTTCATTCGTAAACGATTCTTTCATCGAAGTTCTCCTTTTTGCTTTTGTAGCTGTTTATATTTTTGTACGACTTTTTGATGCATTGATCCTTCTGGCATCAGTTCAGTGTAGCGAGTAATCGCAGCAGAAATTCCATTTTCCTCAACGTAGACTAACAACTCTCTCGACTGCTGATCGTCAGGATTGTCAAAAAGGAATACCGCCGCAATACCTTCCAGCAGACGATCATTTGTCAATTGATTTTTTTACATTGATTGGCAGGTCCGACTAGTCGTTCATTCGGCTCCAGCTTGCGAATCGGCGAGCGGCAGACACGAGCAACCGTGTCGACTACGCCTGGTGTTTGAAAGCGTCGAATCGCAAAATCAATATAGCTTTCCAAATCCTCTTTCGCGAAGCCGTATTTTTTTATTAATAACTGGCAGATTCACCCATTACTTCTCGAGTAGCCTCTACTAGTTGTTCATCAGCAAGATATCTGACATTACCTATAACGTTGATCGCCCCAACATATCCAGACCAAGCATGGCCGCAATTGATGATATAAAGCTTACGCTCAATGTATTTCACCAAGTTATCCGTATATTCTGCACCCTTAATCGGTAAGCTCGTTGGATCGACCAATTTATTGCGTTCAATTGCTAACTCAAAGTCCACACCAATGTTGATCACCTTTTCTCCATTTCGCTCATCCTCCAGTACCATTCGATCCACAGCGGTATTCGGAAAGGTCGCGACCTGCTCTAGCTGTTCCTCGGTCAACTGTCCCAACTTCAGGATCTCTTTTTCAAGATTTCACTGTTGAACATAGCATTCTCACAAGCCAAACATTGATTCTTTTCTTTGATAGTAAGAAGCGTTGATATAAGCTTCAGAAATCGTCGGTGCTACTTTTGACAGGTTGTCTGCCCATACAGCGGTCGTAAGAATATCTGCCGAGACGATCTCTTGAATCACTTGTTCTGTCTCTTTAATCGGGGATAAAGCTTTTACTCGGTCGATCGTTTTTCTTGATAATGCTCTTCGATTACATATAGATGATACGAATGAGTCTGATTAATCTGATGATTCAGCTGTTCGTTGACATCTACCAACGTAATCTCATAGCCAGAATCATGAAGCAAATCAGCGATGAATCCTCTGCCAATGCTACCTGCACCAAAATGTATTGCCTTCATTGTCGCTTACCTCTCTTTATTAAAGTATGCCAGTGATTGCTCCAATTAATGAAATCGCCAAAATAATCAGCATGATCGCAACCATATTTTGATTTTTTTTATTCAACCACCAATAGATGCCTAATACAGCAAGAAGCGGAAGTAGCCCAGGGACAATACTATCAATGATATTTTGCACAACGAAGGGTTCGTTGCCTTTTCCGAACGTAAATTTCAACGGCGAGCTTAACGCAACATAGTTTGAGGAAAGTGCGCCCATCATAAAGAGTCCTAGAGTACTAGCACCATTAATTAATTCCTTGATTCGTCCTGAACTCAAAATTTCACGAATCGATGCACGTCCCATCTTATAACCGTAAACAGACAGTTTTGTACCGATTGCGATTTGAATAATTGGAAGCAGAAGAAGAACAAACGCGCCAATGGCATTCCCGCTGGCTGACAAGCTGGCTCCTAATGCAAAAATAATCGGTTTTAATGTCGCCCAATCGATCGAATCGCCTACCCCAGCTAACGGACCATCAATCCAGTCTTCAAACCAGTGATCGCATCATCTTCGATCGGCTCGCCATTCGCCTTTTGTTCCTCCAGTGCAATAACGATTCCATTGATGGGTGATCCAAATACAGCCTCTGTATTATAAAAACTAAATGACGCTGTAAAGCCGCCTTCATATCCTCCTTATCTGGATAGATTTTTTTGAAGATTGGAATCAATGAATAGCAAAAGCTAAGAGCTTGAAGTCGTTCATAGGAAATTCCAACTTCACAAAACATGTAATAGCGAAGCCAAGCATTTCTAACATCTTTTTCAGAGATTAATTTTTCTTCCATTTTTTTACCCCTCCACACTTGCTTTTTGATACATATTAATTAGTAAAATTGCGCATAAACCGAAGATCGCCGCACCCAACACGGGAATACCGCTGAATTGAATTAAGAAATAGCCAATGAAGAACCATGGCAGCAGTTCTTTTTTTCCTATAACGAACATTGTTAACGCAAATCCTAATGCTGGTAATAATCCGCCAGCTACAGAGAAGCCATGTGTTAACCATTCAGGAACGCTTTCCATAAAGCTGTTCACAGCATCCGCACCATAGTAATTAGCTAAAAATGGAATCGGAAAGCGAAGAATCAAGTTCAAAATCGTCGGATAAACATTATTACACAGCATAATTTGTCTAGTGTTTCCTTCTTCGGCATAACGGTCAGCCATGTGAACGAACGTTACATTCAATGTCTTTCTCAGCTGATCAATAAAGACACCCATCACACCCACAGGTACAGCGATCGCAATCGCCAGCTCCGTCGATAAGCCAGAATGAAGAGCGATTGGAATAGCAATTAAGCCAGCCAAGCAATCATCCGCTGGTAATTCGATCCAGCTGCCACCAGTCCAATATAGAGAATTTGGACCGCAGCACCGATGATGATTGCCTGCCTCAAATCGCCCATAATGATCCCAATAAAAAGTGCAGAAAACAAAGGCTGCCGTATTGCGTGTGTGATACCATACCCAACGTCAGTTTTCATGATCCAATAATAAATACCTGTAAAAATACTAACCCTAACATACTCTCAACCCACTTTCTTACTTGCTTTTTCTAAGCTTAATTTTGGTTCCTCCGGTGTAACCTGGAACGTTACCTCAGCACCTTGTTCTTGGACAAAGTTAAATTGGCAATGTCTGTCTTATCAACAGAGATTCCTTTAACAACGGATGTTCTGCCATTACCGCTGCCTAGTCCGCCAACCTGTACCTGCTTAAATGCCACTCCCTTCTCAACTACCTCACGGACATCCTCTATATTTTTAAACAATACAAGAATTTTTCCGGAATCAAATTTCCCATCCTTCACTCCTTGAACGAACTGATCCTTTGAGATCACATCCACCTGCATCCCTGGTGGAGCTGCTATCACATAGATGTCCGCCATAAATTCATCGGCCGCTAATTCATCATTGACAACGACTATCGATTTCACATCGGTCAGCTTGCTCCATTTCGTAATAACCTGACCGTGAATCAATCGAAAATCAATCCGTACTAATCGAATTCCCTCCATCATCTCTCTGCCTTCCTTTCTTTCATGATTTTTTTACATCCTTGATTCCTTCCCTCGCACTCTTCATAAGATTCTCTTCTAATCCGTCATAACTTCCCTGCATTCTTGCCATCTCCGCCTCAATCAGCATTGGCAGATTCACACCGGATAAGACAATCACGTTGTCTTCTAAAGAAAACCGTGCTGCAACATTACAAGGAGTTCCTCCAAACAAATCAGCAAGAAGAATATACTGATCGAAATCAGACTGTAAAAGCGTTTCCAATTCTGACATTAATTCCATTGGTTCTTTTTCAGCCTCTAACGAAATCGAAAAGACATCCTTCAACTCGCCTAAAATAAGTTCTCCCGAAGCAATCAGCTCCTTCCCAAAGCTGCCGTGTGTCATTAATACAATCGCTGTTCTCATCTTCATTTCCCTTCTATCCTCGTGATTTTCCTCCAGTGACATTAATGATCGTACCTGTAATGTACGATGAATGATCCGATTGTAGGTAGCTGACAAGATCAGCCACTTCTTGAAGCCTTCCGATTCTACCTAAAGGAATGATCTTTGTGTAATCGCCTTTGATCTCGCCTGATTGAATCCCACGCGTATAAGCCAGCTTTTCCATGTGCTTTTGATTCCCCATAGGAGTCGGTTCATTGATGCCTGGTGCTACTCCGATCACTCGAATATTAAATTGCCCCAGTTCCTTGGCCCAAGAAAGTGTGAAAGAATTCACCGCTCCTTTAGTAGCAGAATACCCGCTTTGTCCCTTAGAGCCCTCCATTCCAGCCTCAGAAGAAATATTGACAATCACACCGCTTTTTTGTCTTACCATTTCACGCGCCGCTGCTTGAGAAATTAAAAAGAGCCCTTTTTGATTAACCTGATACATGATATCTAATTCCTCTTCGCTCATTTCACGTCTAGAATCCTGATGATAATAATCCACCAAAAGATTCGGACGATTGGCCCCGGCATTATTGACCAACCCATCGATACGTCCAAATTTTTCTACTGCCATCTCAATACATTTCTCCGCATCAGTCTTTTTCGTAATATCACAGGGCACAAATAGAACGCTATCATTTAAGGTCTGTTCCTCATTCTCCACAAGATCAGCGATGACTACTTTTGCTCCGTTATCTAATAAATTACGAACAATATTCTCACCGATCCCCATACTACCTCCAGTAACTACAATTACCTTTTGCGACAAATCAAGCCAGTTTCCACTCATAATTTTCCTCCTCACTACTTGTAGAGACTTCATTACGTCACTACATCGTTATACTGTGTATTATAGAGAAAAAGTTTCATTTGTCAGCGCTTTCTTTTAGATTACTTTAAATAATTTTGCCTTTAACAGTAAATTTTGATATTATCTTAAGTGGTAATGACGTCATGATTAATGTAGTAATACGAAGAAAGGATAACGATATGGAAGCAATAGATAAAAATAGTCCTCTTCCCTTATATTTTCAGGTAAAAGAGGACATTGAAAAGAAAATTAAAGAGGAAGTCTATATAGAAGGAGAGGCACTGCCTTCAGAAATCGCTCTAATAGATCAATATAATGTGAGTCGTACTACTATTCGGCAAGCTGTAGAGCAGCTAGTGAATGATGGACTCCTTGAAAGAAGGCGTGGTAAAGGAACATTTGTAAAAAAAGAGAGGTATTTTCTTGGGATGTTTCAGAATTACGTAGCTTCAATGATGTCGCTCAAAAGAAACAATTTTCTACAAGTACGGAGGTATTATCGATTGAAATCGTAGAGAGTGACGAGATTGTTCGCCGCATTTTTAAAGATAAATATACTCATTTTTATCATTTAGAACGATTACGTTTTGTCGAAAACCAACCCTCAGAAATAGTTACTACCTATGTTCCTACTTCTATCGCATCAAATTTAGATAAGTTTGACTTTTCAAAGATTTCTTTATTTGATATTTTGCGTGAAACCTATCATATTGATATTTCTTATGCTGAAAAAAAATTTACAGCAATCAATTGTTCCAGTGAAGATGCTAAGGTTTTGAACATAAGAAAAAATGACGCGCTACAGCTAGTAGAAACCGTCACCTTCGACAGTTCGGATAATCCGATCGAATATTCCATCGCTCGTGATAAGGGATTAATTTCTACATTTAAGGTTACGTTTAAAAAGTAGGACGCTTTAATCTTAGAAGATGTGTTTATTGAGTAGGTTATTTAAAATACACAAAAAGAGCGACCGAAGTTCTCCTCGTGGAATTTCGGTCGCTATCTTATTTAGGAATTCAACATGCAACTCCAACTGGATTGAACAGAACAAATACGAAATTATCCCTACTTCACAAACGGAGCAACTTCCTCAGTCAACTCCTCAAAATCCAACTGATTAACTTCTTCAATCTGCTGAATCATTTCCTTTGGTAACTGGGGATTCATCCCGCCGCAGATCGCAGCACTGATGGCACCGATCGTGTCAGTATCCCATCCCAGAGAGGCGCTTAGTTGGGCGGCTTTTAATGGATCACCTTTGGCTAATTCGACAATCACAAACGCACTTGGAATGGTTTCAATAGTCTCCATGCCGGTCCCGATTTCTTCGTATAGTCGTTTTAGGATGACGGCTTCATCGGCTTCCTGTCGCAGGATTTTGCGCGCCTGATTCATGCGGAAGGTCAGTGAAGCGGCTGGGAAATCGTGGCCGTATTCTTTGGCAGCATTAATCGCGTTAAAGGCCACTGACCAGATTTCTTCGATTGATTGTCCACCGCGGACTGTGTAGCTGATCGCGGCTGCTACCGCACTTGCGCCGGCAATGGCGATTTTGGTGTTATGGGTTGGCAGGCAGATTTCCGCGACATTTTTTACTAATGTTGGCAAGTCACGGTAATCGCTGATCAATCCAATCGGAGCAATTTTCATGGACGCTCCATTGGTTGTTCCTGTGACACCCGTCTCTTCGATCGGCACGCCTTGAGCGATTTTATCCAAAGCTTTCAACGTTGATGGACCGGAAACAAAGGCGGAAACACCTGAATTGTCGTTCCATTCCCGCAGCTCCGCAACATAGTCCGCCACCCGAATCTGCCCGTAGTTTTTCTTGATCATGGATAGGATCATCAATACGTTTAGCGTATCATCGGTAATTGCTCCTGCCGCTAATTTGCGTCCAAACACATCGTTTTCGTTGGATGCGATTAATTCGGTTACGCCATCGGGAAAATTCTGTCGGATTTTTTCCTGTGACCAGCATTCTGTCGGCATCCCCATCGCATCGCCTAGTGCACCGGCGGCGAGTACGCCCCAAATCTTTTCTCTCACTTAATTTACCTCCGCTAAATTGATTGCTTCTGCTTGATTGTTGAAAGGAATGACAGTCATGACCTTGTCGTTGAGCTTCACATGCCCTTCCTGCTGACTAAGCACATCTAGAAATTGATCAGAATTCGTAACCGTCACAAAGGACTCAATCGAATAGCCCGCTTCAGCAACCTTTTCCAAATCTACTTCTAAAATTTTCTCGCCTTGAACAACAGATTGTCCTTTTTCTACTAATGGATGAAAGCCTTGACCTTCTAATTCCACCGTATCAATCCCGATATGGATCAATACTTCAATTCCTGTGTCGCTAACTATTCCAATGGCGTGTCCGCTTGGAAAAACAGTCTCTACCGTACCAGTGACCGGTGAAACCACCTCACCCTCTTCTGGGACAATCACAAAACCGCTTCCTAATGCTTTTGATGCAAAGCTTGGATCAGCTGCCTGTTCGATGGGTTTGATTTCTCCTGTTAAAGGTGAAAACAATACTTCAGATTTCACGAGACTTTTTTCTTCTGGATCGACGACATCCTCTTCTTTTTTAAAGGTCATATAGGTTAACACAAATGGCACTACCGCGGTCGCGATCGACGCAATAACTGCGATGATAACGCCATTCATACTGCCGCTTTTCGGATCAATAAAGGCCGCAAATCCTAGAATCCCAAAGGACATCGCGTACATTTTTGTCGAGGTCAAAGCCAAGATCAACGAACCAACTGCACCGCCAAGCATTGAAAAGGCAAAACGTTTCTTGACAGGTAAACTAAAGCCGTAGATCGCCGGTTCAATGATACAGAACAAACCCGATACCATCGCTGGAATCGCCAAGGCCTTTTGATCCTTCGAGCGCGTCCGTAAAAAGACAGCTAACACAACAGCAGTTTGCGCAAAATTGGCGGTAAAGGACATTGGGAAAATGTAATCTACGCCCGATTGTGCCAAATTCGTAATCCCGATCGCTGAAATCGGCCAATGCAACCCAAAAATAACCAATGGTTGATAAAGCAACGCTACCACTAACGAAGTCACAACAGGTGAAATGCCATATAACCCTGATACGCCGGCACTGATCAATGAACTAAGAACATTCGTCACCGGACCAACCACCAAGATCGCTAAAGGAACCGTGATCAAGATTGTTAAGAACGAATTCACGTTGTGAGCAATCACTGCCGGCACAACCTTTTTCAGCCATTTTTCGACCTTTGAACCAACATAGACAATAAAGATAATGGGAATAACCGTGTATTGATAACCATTCGCCGGAAACAGAATCGGAATCCCAAAGAAGGTGTTAAAGACCGGCGTTTGGAACAGCGTCCCCTTGAACAACGTATACAGCGCATCGCCGCTCGTCAACCCTGTCATCAGCTCTGGAATCAGCAGGGTTGCTCCAAGCATCATCCCCACAAACGGATTCATCTTGAAGGCCTTCGCACTCGTGTAGCCTAGTGTGACAGGTAAAAAGTAAAAGACCGCCTGCCCCATCGCGTGCAAAATAATATACGCACCATCGTCGACCGACAAAACATTCGTCGCCGTCAATAAAGCCAAGATCCCCTGAAGCAAACCTGAAGCGGTTAAAATTCCTAAGACTGGCGTGATCACTTTGGTAATCGTGTCGACTAACGTACTGACTAACCCTTTTTTCTCTTCTTCCGCCGCAACTGTTTTTCCATTCAGCTGTTCCTGAACCACTTGAAAAATATCCGCCACATTTGTCCCGACAACTACCTGAAAACGTCCACTGGCAAATTGCGCACTCATCACATCCGGCGATTTCACCACTTCCTCACGCTGGACCAACGAATCATCCTTCAAGGTAAAACGCAGCCGCGTCATACAATGCGTGACGCTTAACACATTCTCCTTTCCTCCGACCTTTTCCAAAATAAATGATACCAAGCTTTGATACTTATCCATGTTGCTTCCCCTTTTTTGGCATATAAAAAAGGCAACACTCAAACAAGAGACTCTTCATCCCTTGCTTGGGTGTTGCCTGCATAATCAGTTACAATCCCGTTTATTTAATTAGCCGCTGGACATGGAGAATCAAGTACATCTCCTCCTCCGGATAAATCCGACAAGCCAGCTTCTCTTGTAGATAATGCTTAATGATCCCGACACTCTCCGTCGCCTTCGGATAAAACTGAACCACCTGTTCATACATCTCCGGCACTGCTTCCTGTCTCGGTTCATTTATTATGACACGTTGAATAAAGAATTTCAAGTGGGTAACGAAACGAACATAATTCAGCGATTCCGTATCCAGCTCAATTCCTAAACCATCCTCAACGATCAAGACTACCTTCTGCAGCATCTCTGTTGTCAATAACGTCTGAGCCGTATCATTGTTCAAGCCGCCATTAATAAAGTGAAGCGCGATAAATCCCGCCTCATCCTCATTCAGCTCGATCCCCTCATAATAGCTGATCTGCTCCAGCGCCTTCATGCCCGCCGCAAATTCCTTCGGATAAAACTTCTTGATCTCCAATAACAACGCATTTTGAATCGTCTCCCCATTCCGAAAACGATTCACCGCATAATTGATGTGATCCGCCAACCCAATATAGGTATTCCCATCAAAGGTCCGCTCCAGCTCCGCTTCCGCAGCCTTGACGATCACCGTTACCATCTCCAGCCGATTGATCGGAACCTCTTCGATCAATTGCACAAACCGATCCGCCACATTCGGAGAATCCACCACGAACGTCTTTTCGATCTTATCCTTCTCAACCGTCTCGCCACCCCGTTTCCGAAAGGCGATCCCCCTGCCGATCAAGATCCGCTCCAGACCCTTCGTATCAATCACCAAGACCACATTGTTGTTAAAAATCTTCTTAATTCTCAGCAAGCTCTCTCCCCATCCTCCGCCTCAGCAAACTTTCATAAGCTATGATACGGGTTCTTTTGGGAAAGTCAAGGAGGAAGAAAAACAATTAATGTACTTTGTAACTCTACTATTGTTTTGACGATTGGGAACTGCGTAAGTTAAATGAGTTAGCCGAGTTCAATCCTAAATCAAATTTACCTAATAAATTTGAATATGTTGATTTGGAGTCTGTAATTGGAACAGAGTTGATTGGACATAGGACAGAGAATAAAGAAACTGCTCCTTCAAGAGCACAACGACTAGCCAAAAAAAATGATGTATTTTATCAGACTGTACGACCTTATCAAAAAAACAATTATCTTTTCGATCTACCTTATGAAAACTATGTCTTTTCTACAGGATATGCGCAAATGAGACCAAAGAATAGTGGGTATTTTCTTCTGACTCTAGTACAAGAAGAAAAATTTGTAAATAGAGTTTTAGAAAGAAGTACAGGGACAAGCTATCCAGCAATAAACTCAAATGATCTTGCAAAATTATCTGTTAATGTTCCTAGCACTAATGATGAACAGAAAAAAATCGGTACCTTCTTCAAACAGCTTGATAACACTATCGCCCTTCATCAGCGTAAACTGGATTTATTAAAACGATTAAAACAGGCGTATTTGCAGAAGATGTTCCCTAAGAATGGAGAGAAAGTACCAGAAATACGTTTTGCTGATTTTGACGAGGTATGGGAACAGCGTAAATTAGGAGAGTTAGGTTCAGTTGCGATGAATAAACGTATTTTTAAAGAGCAAACAAGTGACAATGGTGATGTTCCTTTTTTCAAAATAGGGACTTTTGGTTCAAAGGCAGATGCGTTTATCACTCATGAACTTTTTGAAGAATACAAAGCGAAATACCCTTATCCTAAAATAGGAGATTTATTAATTTCTGCTTCTGGTAGTATTGGAAGGGTAGTTGAATACACGGGAAAAGATGAATATTTTCAAGATTCAAATATTGTTTGGCTAAACCATGATGATAGAATTGAAAATTCTTTTTTAAAGCAGTTTTATACAATAGTAAAATGGCAAGGACTAGAAGGAAGTACGATAAAACGTTTGTATAACAAAAATATATTAGAGACAAAAATTTCAATTCCAGATTCTAATGAACAACAACAAATCGGTTTTTTTTTCAAACAGCTTGACGATATTATCGCCCTTCATCGAGAAAAAAATGAAGCTTTCAAAAAAATGAAAACAGCTTTTTTAAGTAAAATGTTCATATAATTGTATTTCCCAGAAGACATATTATCTTCTGGGATTTTCCTTATACTAATGCACTCAAATGTCGAATAATTTTATCATTGTCTTGATTTTCCAATTCTTGAATAATATGCAAATACGTTTCCTGAGTGGTTGTCATACTTGAATGCCCCAATCTTCTAGCAACACTCGCGATAGAAACACCTGCAAAAAGCAACAAAGATGCATGAGTATGACGTAAGCCATGTATAGTAATGGTCGGAACACTTGCTTTCTTACACAACGCTTCAAGTCTTTTATTGATTGTTGAATTGAACACTCGTCCATTCACAAATATCAAACTATCTTCATTCATATTTTTGGTCAATTGGGAGAATTGCATACTAATCTGCCAATCAATTTGAATTTTTCTTTTTGAGGATTCATTTTTTGTAGGTTGAATTTCACCATTTGATTTTTTGTAATTCCACGTTTTAGTTACTGTTAGACTCTGGTTGAAATAATCAAAATCTTTTGGAGTTAAGGCAAGAGCCTCTGAAAAACGTAGTCCAGTTTTTGCGATAAGCAGAATAAACCAATCCCAGTTAATTTCTTTATTTAATTCCAATTGCTTAAGTAAAGATTGTAACTCAAATTGATTCAAAAACTTTGGTTTCTTTTTGCAAGGCTCTTTGCCTTTAATAATAATTTTCCGAGTAGGATTTTTCTCAATTAAACCTTCGTCAACTGCATCTAGAATTGCACCTTTGATTTGATGATGAAAGTCCATGGTTGTCTGTTTTTCATGAGTAAGAGCGTATTCGTTCAAAAGCATCTGATAATTCCTGCGATCCAAATCAGATAAACGTAAATTCGGTGCTAATTCTATAATTCTCTGATGTGTTACGTAATACTTGTCCAATGTAATCTCTCGAATCGCCCCAACTTTGTAAAGTTCCAACCATTCTTCAAAATATTGATGAAACAATACATCCTTTTTCTTTTTTCTCATACAAAATACCTCCTAAAAATAGTTATTTAGATTCCATCATAACTATTTTTAGAAGGTAATACTTTTTTATACGAACATTTTTTTAGGAAAGCTATTTTTAAGGATTTTAGTTGGTCTAGGTACTTCTGATGTTGGGTGATAGTATTGTCCAGAGTCTTGAAAAATAGTCCAATTTTTTCTTGCTCATTTCTACTTTCTGTTATTGAGAAAGTCATTTTTTTGAAAGAACCAGTAGTAATTTGATTGATGGTTGCTCCTAGATTTTTATTAATTTCTATCTTAAACTGTATTGTATCTAATAAAGCATTTATAAAATTTGATTCTTTTGAACGAATCCCTGTCATAAATGCACCAATTACAGTATGATTCATAGTTCTTTTTATTTGAGCATGTTTTCCAATTAAATCTCTAGAACCATTTCGGACAACAACAATAATATCTCCCTTCTGAACATTGTCCGCGTTTACAACTGAAGAATTAACATAGACATTATCTGCATCTACTATTTCTCCGTTTTTAACATTAGAAGATCTGAGGACAAAAGTTCCATTTTCAGAAACTATATTTTGTGGAGAATAAGTTAACCCGGAGTAAAATCTAACTAGTTCCCCCAACTTACGCTGTTCCCAATTCTCGTAAAAACCAGCAAAATGTATTTCAGGCACTTTCTCCCCACTCTTAGGGAACATCTTCTGCAAATACGCCTGTTTTAATCGTTTTAATAAATCCAGTTTACGCTGATGAAGGGCGAGAGTGTGGTTTAGACTTTTAAAGAAATCGCCAATCTTGTTTTGCTCATGCTCTGAAGGAAGATTAATATCAATATTTAGAAATTCTCCATTACGAATATGGACTTGCGTTGAGCCTTTTTTTTCTGCTGAGATGATCTTTCTATACTTATCGCTATTGGAGAATGAGATAAGAAAATCCTCATCCATACCTTCAAGCAACTCCAATTTATACACACCTTGTGGCATCAAAAATTGTTCGTCATCTCCTTCAATACGAACGATTCTCCCCATATTTGGAGCCGATGGAACTAGGTCTCTTAAAGAAGTTACGAGATTGTTTGTGTGAACGTGGCTAGTTATATTCTTTTCAAAGAAGTCTTTACTAATGTATTTACTGCCAGATAAATCTGCAATCCCAGTTGCATTAACAGCTCCCTTTGGAATCGTACGAATTCCATCTTCGAGATAGTCTGTTGGTTTGATAGATGCACCGCCAGACAATTTCTCAATAACACCAGAAAACTTACGCAGTTCCCAATCGTCAGTAAACCCCTTGAACCGTAATTCTGGAGTGTTTTTAGTCATGCTTAAACACTCCTTTTGTTGCTTCAATTATATCCTTCGTTTCAGGAGTAACAGCGAGTTCATCCAACATAGCTAGAAATTCAGTTTCTGTTTGTTTGATTTCGGCATTTATTTTTTGTATTTCACTGCTAACTTCAACAATATCGATAGGTTCGGCTTCTTCAAACGTATCAACATAACGAGGAATGTTTAGGTTGTACTCGTTCTCTTTAATCTCATCCAATGTTGCAATATGAGAGTATTTCTCTATTTCTTTGCGGTTAACTACTGTTTCAACAATTTTTTCAACATCTTCAGGGCGTAAGTGATTTTGTTTTTTCACTTTTTCAAAGTCCTTACTTGCGTCAACAAACAATATATCCGACTCCACGCGGTTTTTTCTCAAAATCAATACACACACCGGAATGGAGGTATTTAAGAATAATTTATCGGGAAATCCAATAACAGTTTCAATCTGATGTTTATCAATTAATGCCTTACGAATTCGACCTTCTGCTGCTCCTCGAAATAGCACCCCATGGGGTAAAATAATTGCCATACGTCCATTATCTTTTAAGTGATACAGACAATGTAGCAAGAAAGCATAGTCCGCTTTTGTTTTAGGTGCTACCCCATACTCGCGCCAGCGCTGATCATCTTCGCGTTCTTTGTTATTCCAATGAGCTGAATATGGTGGATTTGCCATTACAGCATCGAACATTCGAGGTGAATCTTTTCCATCTACAACACCATCAGGCCAGTCACTTTCGAGTGTGTCGGCATGATTAACATTGATATCGTTAAACTCTACTCCATGCATCATCAAGTTCATTCTTGATAAACGATAAGGAGTGGCATCTTTTTCTTGTCCGTAATATTTTATCATCCCACGTTTTTTAGAATTCTTCATATAACTTGCGGTAGTAAGTAATAGTGAACCTGAACCAACCGTCGGATCATAAATATGGAAACTTTCTTCATCCTCTCTTCCAAAAGTTAAAATTCGAGCCATCACGTTAGAAATTTCTTTTGGCGTGTAGTATTGTCCCATATCTGAGGCCAAAACTGTCGCAAATTGGCGAACTAAATATTCATAAATATCTGAGACCGTATCTTCATCACCAGACAAATCAAATTCTGGAGAAGATAATAAATCAATCATTGAAATCATTACGCTCGCACGAGATTGCGCAGTTGCTCCCAGATCAGCGCTATCAAAACGCATACCATCAAAAATCCCTTCAAAATCACCACGTGCTTCAAAAGCAATTTGTTGGTTAAAATGACCAAATGCATCGGTCATCATGCCAATATTAAAACAGTCTGTATCAATCGCTTGCTTCCAATCAGCAAAAAAATCATTTGGTTGAATCGCGTAACCAAGGTTCTTTTTCATATATTCTAAAGCTTTCGCAGAGTCTTGGGTATAGACACTTTCCCACGTTTCACCGCGTAACACACTTTCTAGCCAATGGGTTGCTTTCTCTGATAAATATTTATAAAACAATATACCGAATATATAATCTTTGTAGGCAGTTAGTCCAATCTGTCCTCGCGTTTGATTGAGCATCGCCCACATTTTAGTTTTTTGTTCGTTAGATAGTGCCATTAACTTCTGTCCTACTTCCTATTATTTTGAAATTTTCTATAACGAATTGAAGAATTCCATCAACGCTTCTTCAAACTCCGAAGCACCGAAGAAACTGATGTCTTCTTCGTCCTCGATCGCGCGAACAATTTCCGAGAGCTGTGGATTATCAATTAGCGTGTGTCCTGGTAAGAATAAGTCAAACGCTTCTACAATCCGATTTCCATTAACATGTTGATCCGCAGCCCAACGTCGAATTTTTAGCTCACGGTATTCCGTACGATATTTTTTACGAGTATTCTGTAATGACTCGGTTGTAAAGTGCTCGGTTATCTCACCAGCTTCAATATCAACGACAATCGCATTGATTTCTTGGCGACTTTCCTCATCCATTGGCGTGATATGTTTCTCAATCGCCACTTTATTTGTTTCATTTTTGTCATCCATAAATGTATTCAAGAGCTCCACTAACATGTCATAATCTATAATTTGATGATCGTAGAACTTAATACCTATCTTAATTTCTGTAAGATCAGGACGTTCATCTTCAGGTATTTTCTCTCTAGCATCGTTTAATCGGGCTTGCAAAGCACCAAATTCTTCTATGCTTGAAATATCTAGACGAACTTTTTTACCTGTAGGTTCATTTTTCTCGTCTAACTCATCAATCTCGCTTCCCAATTCGTAACCTTGTTGCACCAAACGTTGAATCTTATTCTGTGTAGGTAAAGCAAGATGTACAAATTCTTTTAGAGCCTTTTGACCAAGTGGAATTTGACTAAAGTCATCTCCTGCAAGTTCTTTTAGCTTAGAAACAGCGTCTTCCAGCTCTTTTATTTGATCACTTTGTGGTTTAGCTAAGATATTGTCATCTTCTAATTCCTTGGTTCGTTCATCTTCCGATTCTTCTTCTGCCTCTTGAAGAGTATCATTTCCACCTCTTGTATAAATACGCAGTGCATTTTCAACGAACTCTTTCATTTCGTCTCCTTGACGATAAAAACGCACTTTCCCATGCGGCTTACTATTAAGGTTATATGTTCTATTAGTCCGAGACATCGCTTGAATTAGCATGCCTTCTTTAAGCATCTTATCCATGTAGATCATATTGACATATTTAGAATCAAATCCCGTCAATAGCTGATCCGAAACGATCACTAAATCCAATCGATCTTCTTCTTTACCTTGATTGTAAGGTTTTTTACGAGCTAACCGCTTAGTGATATCAATCATATAAGCGCGTGACGGATCTTTTGCATTCAAAATACTTGGTACATTGAATTTCTGTGTATAATCTAGAATAGCCTTTTTTAGTATCTCATTTAATTCTTTAGTACCACGTTCATTCGATTCATCCCGAGAAAAGGTCATGGCAACATTTAAATGTGGGGCCTTTTCTTTGAAAATATTATAATAATGCGCAACTGCCTGCTTACCAGAGACAGCAAGCATTGCTTGAAAAGCATTTTCTTCACGTCTACCAGCAATCAATGCCCCACCAGAAGTTTTTTTCCAGTTATCCAAAATATCTTGGACTACTTGTTGACGATAAACATCACTTTGATAAACTTCCTTTTCATAGTCATGTTCAGAAAAGTCATTTTGAGGATGTTCTACTACCCAATGAGGTTTGAAGTAAGTGACATCGAATCCAAGAACGTTACCATCACCAATCGCATCCTTGATAGTATAGGTATGCAGTCTTTTTCCGAAAATATCATGTGTGGAAATATCTCGTGTTGTTTTTACATCATTGATTTCATCACTATAAAAGTTTGGGGTTCCGGTAAAACCAAACCATGTTGTCTTTTTGAAAGCTTTTTTGATCAGTCCGACTGATTCACCACTGGCACTACGATGAGCCTCATCCATGATGATAACGTTCCAATCATCATTCTTCAGCCCTCTTTTTACTGCTTTTGTTAATCCTTGAACAGAAATTAATAGAATTTGTGAAGCTCCCTTACGTTTCAATTCTCGCTTTAATTCATGTCCATTCACTTTCTTAATACGCTTTTTAAAATGTATATAAGCAAAATCTTTAAAGTTTTCCAATGTTTGGTCAATCAAATCAACACGGTCCACAATAAAAAGTACATTCCGAATTCGAGGCGCTGACGCTAACAACTGTGCAACTTTAAAAGAAGTCACTGTCTTACCAGAACCAGTGGTATGCCAAATATAGCCACCCTCTTTTTCAATAAGATCATTGGCTTCCATATCTTTCATTCGCTGCAAGATTTCTCTTGTAGCCTGAATTTGATAACTACGCATTACCATTAAATTATCATTCGAAGCATCGGGTATCATATTCACCGTTATCAACCGATGCAGGGCAGGAATTCCCATCACTTGATGCGCAAATTCAAAAGCATCTGTAATGTCCTTATTATTTTCATCACGCCAACCGAATACATAAGTTTGATTGTAATGTTCGAATGCATTTGGTCGAGCAAAATAATGTGCAGAATGTTGGCTCAAAATAAACTGCACCTGCACAAAGGAAAACAGACCTTTGTAGAGTCCATCGCCATGATATCCTTTAAGCTGTTCGAACGCATTCCATTGATTTTGTAAATGTTCGTCTTTCTCCTCAACATGAGCTACTGGAAGTCCATTGATGAGTAAAGCAATGTCAATAATCCGTTTTGTCGTCAATCCTTTTGGTAAATCCGTAAATGATATCTGACTTACAACTTCATAACGAGAACGGCCTCCCGCAACATCATCTTCATAAAAAATCTCAACTTCCAAACTTGAACCGTCATCCCGAGTAATTGGGATAGATCCTATTCCCCAGCACCTACTAATAAAAGTTGAGCATCATAAGGAGTTTGAATACGTTGTAGAGCTTGAAGAATCAGTCCAAATTCAATATCTGATAAAGGTATTCCATTTAATTTATGAGCATTCGTTTCGTTTAAGATTTCCCGCCAATGTTCTTCAAGCTTTTTAATACTCACATTGGAGAAATCTTTACGATAAGTCCACCCTTCAGCTTCCAGCTTGCTAATCAGGGCTGCTTCAAATTTTGCTTCTGCCACTTCACTACTTCCTTCCACTTTTTTGAGCATCTTCTATAAAAATTCTAAATCCATCCTATTGTTGTTCTATTTACGTTGCGTTACAGCGTAAGCTTCAACAATTTCAATTATAACTGAAAAGCAAGTTTTTTTGCTATTTATTATGAGATTTGTCAATTATACGATATGACTTATTATTTAGAAGCAAGTCACTTCATTAATTTGATGTAAAAAAAAATCGCAAATAAAACTACTTGCTATTTCTATATTACAAGATCGCAAGTAGTTTTGTTAAATTATTGAGTTTCAGAAGTGCATATTTCAAATATACATTTAAATCACAAATCACAAAAAATGCATTAAAACTATATAGTCCATTTTCAAAGTCGGCAATTATCATTAGTTACTAAGTATGATCGATTATTTTGTACAAGTTTTTCATATCGGTAATACCTGAATTTCTTGCTATCACATTAATACTATTGCTGTACCTTCCATCCTCTAGCATAACAAATTTATTTTCGGCTCTAGTAACACAAACATAGTGATTATTTCTTTCCCCTTCTTGGCTGAAATTATAGTATCCACTAAAACTGATCACTTGATTGAATTCTAGCCCTTTTGAGCCAAATACAGTCATAACTTTGTGCAAATCATTTGACTTTATGAATGCAGGATAAAACATTTCATTTGAAAGAGTCTCCAATAGAAGTTTAATTTCATCATCTGTTATATCTAAACCAAAATGTTCATTAAATCTAGATATAATCCTAAAAAAAGAAGATGTAATTTCATCTTTAGATGTATTAGGAGGTAATGGAATGATTTGTTCCAAAGGGCTTAATAGGCTTTCAATCCTTTTCAAAATTGATCGATTTTGTTCAATCCTCAAAACATCAGCAACATCGTAAACTGAATACCTATTATCTAGTATGTAGCAGGCTATAGATTTTAATATACTAGAATGATCACTGCTCTCATCTATCGGTGTCCTAGGAATAAAAACGAAATTATATCCATAAAACTTTAGATTCTCGGCTATTGATTGAGCATGGTCATTTCTATTAGCTATAATTGTCACGCTTCTGTTGATATCTAGTTCACCCGACCTAAATAGTGAATCAATGGAATTCAGATCATTATTGGTTAAGCAATGTATTACATGAGAAACGTTTTCTGCCCGATTATTATCGAACTGCGAGTTATTATGCATAAGATTAGCATAATTAACAATCTCAAAATCACTTCTAAAATTAGTAATTAATTCAAAACTTTGAATTCCTTCCGCTTCAAGTAACTCAAAAATATTTCTTTGAGCTCCTCGCCACAAATATATTGCCTGCTTTCCATCTCCCACAATAAAAAGTTCAATCCCTAATACATTTTTCATATACATGAACAGTTCATGCATGTTCATATCAGAATCTTGATATTCATCCAAAAAAATAGTTGAATATTTTGCTCTAAAGTACTCCCTTGCAGCCTGACTATTTTCTAAGATTTTTTTTGCCAATTCAAATTTGAAATTGTGGTTATTATTTCGATAAGTTCCTAGCGTATTCCTTACACGTAAAACTTCCATCCCTTCATCGAAAGAATCAAACCTTTTAGATACATCGTAGGAAACAAGAAACTCTCGCTGATACTCTTCCCCAAAAGCATCAACTAAAAAAGGGCGAATTATTTCATGCTCAACAAAGGAATCATTTGTCATTGCAACAAAATCCTTTATAACCTCTAAATCTCTCGCTTTCTTTTTAATCTCTTCTGTCGCCTTAACTGTAAATGTGATCGCTGCAACAGTTCTATGATCTAAAATCTCATTCAGTACTTTTGAGATTTTTTTAATCATTATTGTAGTTTTTCCAGAACCTGCACTGGCTGAAACGACGATACTTCCATTTGCAATTAGGATATCCTCTCTTACTTGTTCATCAATAATATCCATTTAATCACCTACTAATTTTTTTAGCGCTTTAAATCTGTCGTGGTTAAAAATTTTTAGACAATTCAAATTAGTTAAATCATCAATCAATTTCAACATGTTCAACAATTTTTTATCTTGAAGTGACTTGACTGGATCGATTTCACCAAAAACTTTTTTCAGTTGATCAGGAATTACTTCATATAGATCATTTTCTAAATCAACTCTGGAAAGAAAAATATTGTTTTTTTCAAAATTACTGAGCACTTCCTTGTACTGATTATATAATTCTTTTTTCTTTTCAAAAACAAGCTTGTTTTTACGCTGGACTAACCAAGTAGACTTACCATCTTTATCAGTACAAGAATAGTCTATTTCAATTTCATCTAAATTTTCTTGATTAATCAGTTTACAGCAACGATTAAATCCAATTGGATCAAATAATGTCTTATTTCCCTTTTTGGCTTTTAAATCATTATCAGTCTTAACTATAGGAATAATGTTCAAGGATTTTAGTATATCAAAATAAGGTTTAAATTTAATTCCATCTACTAGAAGTATATATCCGCCGTCTAACTCATATGTTGGCTTAATAACTGACAACACCTTTTCAAATAAAGCTTTTTCCGATGGTCCCTCAATAAGTAATACTCGATCAGAAAATAATGCTTTAGTCAATGACTCGTTGAGTTCTTTCTTAATTGATGAGAACTCACTAGGTACTTTAAATAGAAATGATTCACATAGAGTTCTATCTTCTGAATAAATTCTAACCAATGAGGCATTATCCATTTCATATAGTAATTCAGAAGAGTGAGTTGACAGTACAAAATAATCATAAACTGAATTAGTAAACAGTTGCTTAGACAAAGCAATTTGCATTGAGCGATGCAAACTATTCTCAGGTTCCTCAATTAAATAAAGTGTAATCCTATCTGAGTCATATTCTTTATTTAAGTAATTTAAAAGTGAATAAGCTAATATCTTTTTTCTTCCATCACCTGAAGTAGGGTAAAGAGAGTCATCTCCTTCTTTTTTTATATACGGATGAATATCGCTAAAAAAACCCTTAATAGCCATTTCTGATTGTAACTCAATTGTTATCTTTTCTTTTTTTAACTGCTGATATTCATCAGTTAACTCACTTTGAAAGCTTTGTATAACATCCATTGAGCTGATCTTACTATTTACCTGATTCGTGAGTTTATCAATATCTTCCTTAATCTCAATATCAGAGTCAATCATCTTTTTTTGTTCAAATAGTTTTCTTCTGTTTTTGGAAAAGACTGTATCTAAATCTATCGTCGGGTCTACATAGACGACATTGAATAATTTATCTAAAATGGTAAAGCTTCCATTTTGAGGAACACTCTCTAACTTCTCTAGGTCGTTCCCCCAAAACAACTCTGGTATCCCCATTGCTTCAGCCGCATCGTATTTTCCAATCACCTGAAAATAAAATAAATTTAGCTCTGAACTGGTTCTTGCACCTCCTACTTTTGCAACTATATGTTGTGAATCAAGATTATCCTCATAATCACTCAAATCGATTTCTAAAGTAATCTTGATATCGTTATCTAATTCACGTTGATAAAAATCACTCTCACTAAATCCATTAATTCTTACTTTACGCTCTAATAAGTATCGCAATGAAGATAGTAAATTAGTCTTCCCGACATCGTTCATTCCAAATACAACGTTCTTATTAGATAAACAAATCTTTGAATACTTAAAATTTCTAAAATTTTCTACCATAAGCTTACTTAATTTCATCTTATCCTTCACAACCCTTTCGTTACTCTTAAATTATACTGAAAAGAAACCGTTCTAAAAAATCTACTTAAAGTTCATATGAAATAGATTTCAAAAAAGAGAAATAAATTTGCTATGATAACAAATAATCTCAAATAAGCTCTGATCATCAATTTTTTCGAACGTGATAATCTCTTTTTTAACTATTCTTCTATTCTGAACTTCTTCATTTGGCCTTGCATTCTTTCCTACTAAGTGCCTTCATCACTTAAACTTCACTTCTTCGTCAGCCGTTTGAGATATATCCAAGCGATTCTTAACATTGATTCTATTTACCAACCAACCTCTAAAATTACATTGTTGGAAAAAATCATCGATTTGATTTACTCCATTGATTTCTCTCAACGTCACAACAACCCAAAATTGTTTTGCTGGTAAGAATGACAGACACCATTTAGCCATGGGCAAGTAAACTTTATTCCACAATTTCATCATGACATTCCCTACCCGACCGGTTGGCTCTCTCGATTGGTTTAGAAGGTATTTGTAAATGAAAGCTAGTCCCACTACTATTATTAATAGGATAAAGAAACGATTCATGTCTTGTCCTTTCTGACGCAATCTAAAGTAATGATGTTTCTTAAATTCATAGTCTGGAATGGTATCCTTACAAATCCAACACAACCCTATCTACGATCTTTTAATTTCACATTTCTCTCATTACTTACATTGTACTTCACTTCAACATCCACCAAATAATAAACGACATGCTGTAAGTCCTCTTCTGTTACATCTGCCTCAGTTGCACTCGTTGTTTGTTTATACCTAAGCTTGACAATGTTCCCTTTTTTGAAGCTTTCTGGTTCCTCTGTTTCAAATAATGCTTGATCCAAATAGCTGTCAACCAGCACCACATAAGACTTTTCTCCTATGGTTCGAACACTCGTAACAAAGAAATAGTCGGTCCGTGTTTGAACAGGGTTTCTACCTAGAAGCAAATCCAATGACTGTACTTTTCTTGGATTTGAGATAGCCACTCTTTCCTCATCCTCATTGAACAAGTCCATAGGTGTTACTTGTTCTAATTCATCATAGGTAAAATTGATAATCTCATCTTTTTCGTATTTCAATTTCGTCTTCGTATCCCACTGTAAAAGGGTGCCGCTAGAAATATCTTGAAAAATCACACTATGACCATAATAGGCCTTAGATGCGCCCATCGGAACTCTGTTATCAATACTAATTACTTTTGCTATTGTATATTTTCTCATCGTATCACCTACTCGTAATATATATTTTGAAGAAACTTTCATTCCTTCAATCGCCCTTAGGGGCTATTCCTAATATGTTTAAATAAAATAACGATTACTACTTGGATACTGTAGGATATTCCTGAATAATAAGTCTTGGAAAGGACTTACGGGAAGACGCTATCACCTTCTGCAGTTTTACTGCGACAGAAAGTCTGTGACCCGAACCGTTGGTATAACCTCCAACACACTAGCTGAGTCCATTGACCTCTACCAATCCTAGTAGAGATTGGGTGGCTTAGAGGTTTAATGAATGAAACTCTATTATGCGAGGCTGTCGTTAGACAACGTGATTCTGGGATATCCCACAGTACCCAAGCAATTTCCGAATAATCAATGAAAGGAGGTCCTTCCACATGAAACTATTTGTCGGTTTAGACGTTAGTTCTGAAAAATTAGATGCTTGCTTTATGACAGACGATTCAACTTGCTCTGTTTTAAAAGAAGCATCTTATGGAAATAGTCAACTTGGCGCAAGCCAGATCAAAGAATACATTCTCGAATTTTCTCAAAAATTTGAGATAGAGAGCTTAGTGATTGGAATGGAGGCCACATCTTTATATAGCTTTCATCCAGCTATGTTTTTTAAAGAAGATCTTGAGTTAAATCAATTGAACCTTATGGTTTCAGTTGAACAACCAAATAAAATTAAAAAGTATCGTGATATTTTTGAAGAAAACAAAAACGATCAAATTGATGCTTTTTATATCGCTGACTATTTTCGCATCCAAAGGCAAGTCAACTCCATCATTAAAGAGGAAGAATACCTTGCCCTCCAACACTTAACTAGAACGCGTTATCAGCTAATTAAACAGCTGGTTCGTACAAAGCAACACTTTATCGAAAACATTTATTATAAATGCAACACGCTTTCTAAAGAACTAAAAGCAGAAGGTGGATCCGTTTTAAGTGCCACATTAGTAACTCTAATGACGGAAGATTACACAATGGACCAACTTGCCGAACTGTCATTAGAAGAGTTTGCGAACCTAATTCAAAAACTAGGGAAGTATCGTTTTAAAAATCCCGAAGGAATTGCAAAGGCAATTTCTAAAGCCATACGTAGTTCCTACCGGTTAGGAAAAGTCCATCAGGACTCTGTAGATATTGTTTTAGGTGTTCTAGCCAAAGAAATTCGTAGTCTTGAAAAGTTAATTAAAGACTTAGACAAAGCCATTGACGATTTAGTCGTTGTGCTACCTGAATATCAATGTTTAACCAGTATTCCAGGAATCGGTCCTGTTTATGCTGCGGGTATACTCGCTGAAATTGGCCCTATCAATCGCTTTTCAGATGAAAGCAAATTGGCTAAATATGCCGGTTTATATTGGCGACAGAACCAATCAGGTAACTCTGAGTATGAAAATACTCCTATGGCCAAACGAGGCAATCGTTATCTCCGTTATTATCTAGTTGAAGCCACCAACTCCGTAAGGAGATACGAGCCTGAGTACCATGCGTATTATAAGAAAAAATACGCTGAAACACCCAAGCATAAACACAAACGAGCCATCGTACTAACCGCAAGAAAATTTACGCGTCTGGTGGATACGCTACTACGTAACCATCAACTCTATATGCCACCAAGGAGCGTGATAGATAAATAACAGTATGTTATTGACGCTAATCCTTGGAAGTACCCGAAAAAATTTTTAATTTTGGTCGGGTTTAGTTCAGTGCGCTTCAAAAATTAACTACCTTTAAAAATCTTTTGAAAAATTATCTTGACTTATTACCACTAGACTATCTATTATTCATTATAACTTGTTTTTCTCGTTAGCTAAGCGGACAAGTCCAAAAAGAACTCTCTTTGCGTTCGCTTTCATAAATCTATTATAAAAGAATGAAGACAACAAAAATAGTCACCTCATGAATCTCTTTTTCATAGAATCTCTCCTGCTATTTATTTGAGATTAATATTTCTACAAGTATATGTTTAAATAATCTTGTAGCAGAAACTCCTTGGATTGCGGAAAACGAAATGCTATTCGACCCAAATAACAATTGAAGAATTTTGAGACGATATTCGCTCGTAAACCATAGCCATCACAAAAAACAAAAACCCTCCCGCAATTCAACAACTAACTGTCAAATCACGGAAGGAATTTCCCATACTTTTAAATTTTAGTGATTAATCGTTACTTAAAGCCTCCATCTGTCTTCGTCGTATGGTCGTATTCTAGTTCATCATAAGGAAACATTGGGCGCTGGATTTGTTTAAAATCCAGCTTTTCTGTTGCTTGTTGTGTTGGGCCGTCGGTTAAGGCCATCACGCAGTAGGCTCCGTAGGCGTCGAAGTCTGGTGAGATATAGCCTTGTTTTACTATGATCACTTCGTAGTCTTCTATGGAGACATTTGCCCACATAAATTGCGCTAGTTCTGTGAAGCTCACTGATTCGCGTTGCACTAGCACCGTGAGGGGATAGTGCTTTAATTTTACACCTATCACGCATCCTGTGATAGGGTCTTCTTGGTAATCTTGACTGACTACTCCTTTTGAGACGATCGTTCCTTCTAGTGATATTGCTTTGGATCGTTCGTCGAGGTCTTTTCCTAATTTGAACTGCACTGCCTCTCCTAACGCGTGTTGATTTAGCTGAGTGGTTGCTTTTTCGTCAATAATGCCTGCGATCAAGGTTGGTTTCTGCCAATTGGGATGTGTCTTCAATAAGTGTCGCAGGATCACTGTACTGTAGCCATCGCTGCCGGCACCGCAGTTATCTCCTGAATCGGTGATGAAGATTGGTTTCTCCGTCATATTCTCTACCTCGGCTAACACCTGTGCTAGTTCTCCGTAATTGCCGTGATAGTGAAACTCATACCGACGGCGCAGTATAAAGTCGGATAGTTCATCGGCTTTTTCTTGGGCATAGCTTCGATAGCGTTGATCGGCTGGCACTACTGTTATGGCACAGCCTAAGCGATCGCTGTCATGCCGGACATAGCCTACATGAAAGGACGCGCAGAGGATGCGTTCGTCTTGTTCTAATTCATCGAGCTTTTGATTGATGGATCGGACTGGTTCGTCTGAAGATACCGAACGTTCGCCGCCTACGATGATCGGTAGCTTGCGACAGACTGGTTGGATTACTCGTGTGCGTTCCTGTAGGATTTCACAGAAAAGGGTCGCTGTTTTGTCGAATGTTTCTTGAATATCTGTATGTGGCGAGTGGCGGTAGCAAGTCACCAGATTGGTCATCTTCGCGAATTCTTCCGTCACATTGCCGTGAGGGTCCATCACCACGGCGATTGGCAGATATGCTCCTACTAATTTACGGATCTCTCGTAAAATCACAAACTCTGCTGATCCTTCCGGCAGATTCATCACCTTGCTGGCACCATGCAGATAGAGATAAATGCCGTCGATCTCACATATCTGCTGTTTCACCGCAGCTAGAAAATGCTCTAGGATATAGTCGAACGCCTCTCGCTCGATTAATCCGCCTGGATGACCATTTGCATAGAAACCTGGGATTAGCTGGATACCTTGATTATCAAAGATGGGCTGAATGCCCATCTTCGAAACCATGTCGTTGCCTTCTGCAAAGAGAAAATTTTCTTTGTTCATGGTTTTTGGCGTATGCTCGTTGCTCTCTGAATTGAAGAATCCCACTAATACCTTCATTTGCGTTTCTCCATTACTGTCATCATATTTTGATAAACGCCTTCTGCATTCATCAAGCCGAAATCGGTGGAGTTGATTACCATGATGGGGATCTCAGCGGGTACTTCTTTGCGGACATTTGGTACTGCGTAGCGGACTTGAGGTGCCAGCATCACCAGCTGTTTTTCGTGGGATTTTGGTCCGACCTTTTCCAGACCTACTGCTTCGATGTGGAGTGATTGTCCGGCTTTTTCTGCTACTTCACTGATTTTCTTGCATAAGATCGCGGTACTCATCCCCGCTTGGCAAACTAATAATACGTTCATGTTCATTCTTCCTTTCTTTCTAGTAAACTTCGATTGCGTCTTCTGGGTTTTGTTCTGAAGGTAACTGTTCTTCTGCCAGCTTCTCTTTTTCAAATAATTTATAAAATGGGTAGTACACCAGCATATTGGCGGCGATACATACCACCGTCAGGATCACTGCCCGATAATCAAGGCTGGATAACCATTGCCCCACGCCCACCGGCACTGTGGAGCTGACATTGATCAGCGTACGATTGACCAAGCCTACCGCCATCGCTCCGTAGCACAAGAAAATATTCACCACTTGGGTCAATAGAAACGGGATCAAGAAAATCGGGTTCAAAACGATCGGCAGTCCAAACAACACCGGTTCGTTTATTCCAAAGATTCCGGGAATGATCGCCAGCTTGCCCACCGTACGAATCTGAATGGATTTGCTTCGCAGCATCAACAGCACCAAGCCCAGTGTCGCACCGCCACCACCGATGGCTACAAAATTGAAATAGAATGAACTCGTCACGATCCGAGGCAGCTCCGTTAATGGCGTTCCCGCTGCATAAGCGGCCGCGTTTTCTAAGATATTGGCATCAAAGGACGGCATCACCACCGACAAGATGGCACTGCTGTGGATGCCAAACCACCAGCCGAGTTGCGAGACCACCGAAGCAAGGGAGACCCCGAAGACCGTATCCACCGCCAGATTCAACGGCTGTCCGATCATCATCAACAGTTTTGGTACTGATGTCGCGAAGACCTCCGCAAAGATCATGCGGATCAATACCATCGTCAAAAATACCACCGCTAATGGCACCAACGCTCCGATAGATTCCTTCAACGATGCCGGAACCGTATCTTGAAAAGCGATATACCCCACGCGTTTTCGCACCAGCAGATGGTACAGCTCCACCGCCGCAAAGGTCGTGATGATCGCTGAAAAGAGCCCTGTTCCGCCAAAGTAAGCTGTGTCCCAATTCCACTCCACGTATTGGCTATTCACCACTAAAAAGGAGACCAGCGCCACCAGCATAGTTAAAAAGACATTCATCTGACGTTTTTGCGCCAAGTTATAGGCAATCGCCAGTGACAGGTAGATGCCCTGACTACCTAGTGTCACCCCAAACAAGAAGTTCAGGTGCGAGCCGTAGACCTCCGCCGCCTGCGCCCAGCCCTTCATCACGGGATAAAAGACATCCGTTTTGGATAGCAAATGATAATCCACGATTGGCTGCGACAAGATCAACGCAAAAGAGCCAATCAAAATCAACGGTAGGATCGTCATGAAGGATGTGGCGATCACTTGCAAATAAAGATTTCCCGCCAGCTTCGCCGCTAAAGGTGCAAAGAGCTTTTCCAAGACATTGGAGAACTTCTGTAATTGTTTACTCATAGCTTTCCACCTCCTCACGTTCCATCTGTTCAATCAGCAGCTGACACATCCGACTCCACGAGATTGCATTGGCAAGATGATCCTGCGCATGGGTCATGACCAGAGAATACGGCACCTCTTCCTCATTGACTTCTGCTTGGATCAGCTTTGTTTGGATATTGTGCACTTCTGCCATGCGCTCCTGTCCACGCTTCATCGCCACCACCGCAGCGGCTAGATTGATTCCTTCAAGATAAGCGTTCATCCCTTGATAAAAATCATCCATCGCATCACCGGCGATGCTGATGATCTGAAACGCCGTCAGTTGTACTTCTTCTTTTGTCATGTTTTTCGTCCTCCTTGTTAGTAGAATGCTGCATAAGACCAATCACAAATACGATACTTCCCGCCACGACCCAGCTATAGGTCAACAAATCGCTGAGATGCCACGGCTCCCGAAACAAAAACACCGAGACCGCTAACATCAAGGCAGGATTCAAATACTGCAGGATCGCCAACACCGTCTGGGGCAGACGTTTACTGGCAGCCATAAATAAAATCAAGGGCAACGCTGTCGCAGCGCCGCTGGTCATCAATAATAGATTGCCTTCCCACATGGGCAATACCAACGGCATCTTGGTGACCCACACGATCACCAGCGCTACCGGTAATAAGATCACCGTCTCCACCCACATCCGAAACATCGGATCTAATGCCCCCTGCTTTTCCAACACGCCATAATAAGCCACACATAGTGCCATCAACAGCGGCACGAGGGATAACGACGCACCTGCCACCAGCTTGGTGAAGATACTTCCCATCAATAACACCACCGCAAATCGCTGCCAGACATTCAGCTGTTCCTTGAAGAAAAAGCGCCCAAAGTACACCGTAAAAAGCGGCGAACAAAAATAAGCAAAGCTTGCACTAGTTGTCTGACCACTGGCGACACAATAGATAAACGCGCCCCAGTTGCCGCCGATCGAAAGCGCCGCTAGACACAGATTCCGCCGCACCTTAGCATCTCGCCACACCACCAATAATTGCTGGACCAGCCTCTCTTTTTTGAAAGAACAAAGACACGTCAATGTCATCACTATAAATGACCAAATGATGCGGTATGCCAATAACTCCAGCGAATCGATGCCTTCTAACAGCTTCCAAAAAATCGGCAGGAAGCCCCAGATCGTGTAGGTAATCACTCCATAAATAAGACCTTTTTTGATAGAACCAACTCCTTTTCATCAACCAATCGGAGAAAGCAAAAAAGCAGGCCCGACACATCTCACACTTTTTGTGAAATGGATCAAGCCTGCCTAACAGTCACCCTCCAAATGGTTGAACTATTCAATTTTTCGGTATTTCTTTTCAAGATTCGTTGCAACGACCGTGTCTCCCTTCTTCTTACCAAACCCGATGCCCTTTTTCACCAAAACCCACTCTCCTTTCCCTTCACGAGCCACCACGACATTATGCGTCAACACCTGAAGAACCACCATATTCCCACCCTTTCTGATAAGTAATGATTTCAAATAAAACGTCAGCGATTTCACTAAGAGGCCGGCTCACTCTATTGCGAGCCAAAGCAACACAAAAAAAGGTATCGGGCGTGGTCTGCCCAATACCTTTGACATAGCGAAATAAACGGGTTCTATAATATTTGGTGTTGTTACTCTTTCTGAGTGAGAACACCAAGTATTTTTTTATACAAAAAGACATTTGGTTGTCCTATAATTAAATCGCTGAACCCAATCATAGGAGGCGAACCAAATGTCCAGTATTAAGAATATCAAATATAAAGATAATTGCCTAGACAAAACCATCAAACAAATCCTAAATATTCACGATTCCAACATTACTTTTTCTAAAGACGCCGTTTCAAAAGAAAAAGTCCATGACAGAATGGCCACCGTCTTTACTGGTCGACTGAGCTATCCGTCTCCTCGGTGTGAGTGTTGCGGCTACGACTCCGTCATCCATCATGGCTACAAAGATAGCTGGATTCAATTACTCCCTTATCAAGAGGTGTCTACCTATCTTCATCTCTATAAACAACGGTTTTATTGTAAACAGTGTCACCATACCTTTTCAGCTAAAACCTATTATGTCGCAGAAAACTGTTATCTCTCCCAAGCGCTCAAGTTTGCGATCGCTGTTGATTTAAAGAAGAAAATTTCGATGAAAGATATCGCTCAACGTTACTTGGTTTCCGCTAAAACGGTCGAACGGGTCTTGGATTCTTTTTTTGAAGAACCACGACTGAAGCCCAATTACTTACCCAAACATCTATTGATTGATGAATTCAAAGGAACTAAGGACTGTCAGGGCGCCATGTGTTTTATTCTCAGTGACGCGGACACGGGGAAAATCTTTGATATTTTAGAGGATCGAAGAAGCTTCAAGCTGATCGCCTATTTCATGCGCTTTACTTATCACGCTCGGAAAAACGTTTCTCATGTCGTGATGGATATGAATGCGGGCTATGAGTCTGTGACAAAGGTCGTTTTCCCAAATGCTCGGATTTCCATTGATCGATTTCATGTGATCCAACAACTTAATCGTGCATTTAATAAGCAACGGATAAAAACCATGAATCACTTGAAAAAGAGCGACCCGCAAGCCATGAAAAAGTATCGCAAGCTTAAGAAATATTGGCGAACCATTCTGAAGAAAAATAGAAAAATCAATTATTCTTCGCTTAAACAATACCCGCTTTTCCAACGGAAATACCTGACAGAATCGGAAGTATTGGATTATTTATTATCAATTGACGAGCACTTACGGACAAGCTATGATGTGTATCAGAATTTGTTAGATGCCTTCGATGCCAAAGATTATAAAGGATTTTACGAATGCATTGATCACTTACCGGCGTTACTTGATCCAGCATTTAAAAAAGCGATTCTTTACTTAAACAAACACAAGCAAGCGATTATCAATGCGTTAAAATACCCTTATTCAAACGGGAAACTTGAGGGGAAGAATAACCTGATTAAAGTGATCAAGAGAGTGGCATTTGGTTTTAGAACCTTTCGCCACCTTCGTATGCGAATTCTGATTCAACAGAATCTTTGCGACATTATTTGAGCAAAAAAACAAAAAGAAAAAAGGAAACGCCGAAGCATTTCCTTTCAGTGATTTAATGAGAACAACACGATTTGACTTAGAGCCAATAAACGTATACCACACCTCGAAAATTCCCCACAAAAAAGACTAGAAAAAAAGCTTAAATTTGGTACAATAATGAGGTCGGTGTGATACACTGACTATGGCAACTTGATTGGTCAGTTGGCGCTGACTTTTCAAGGCTCTATATTCTGGGTCCCACCAGAATGTAGAGTGCCTTTTTTATTTGATTAATTAAATATCTGAGTCCATTTTATTGAAAGCGGATTAGCCTGTCAAGCGAACAAAAGATTTTTTTTGAGATTACGGTCAGAAAAATGATGCTGATCGCTTTACTCCATACACCATTAAAAGTTAATACCCCAACAATTTTTTTCTACCCCAATTTATCCGTTTTGGGGTAGATTTTTTTAATTTCGAACTCACTCATCTCGCTCTTCAAACTCCAACAGATAATGATCAATCTGACCGTTTTCTATGATCTTCATTTCGATCGTATCCCATTCCTTATGGTTCAAAAGTTTTTGAACCAACTCGTTTTCGATCTCCGCCTTGGTTATCGTGCCTACATCATAATAATCTATCTCAAATAGGTCATCGATTTTATTTCCTTCTTCATCTTCTTCATAGCTTGAGAAAATGACGTAATTGACCACAATCTCATTGTCCCTTCGTGCATGTCTCACTAATTCATCTAAGAGCACGATCTCACAGCCAAAATACCTCAATACCTCTTCTATTTCTTCGTCACCCCAATTGTAGTGGGGTTCATTTTTTTCAAGAATTTGTTGAATTTCTTCTTTATGTTCTTCAGTTAGTGATTCGTAAGTAATCTTACTATCGATCGCTCCATCTGCATCGCTTTTTTGTTCAACTCTATATAAAACGTTTCCATTTCGGTCTAGTATATTGAACTTTAATGCCCTTTGACCGTTCAACAGCGTGATCCAAATTGCGCGTTCAGATCGATACCCGCCATAAGTTAATTGTGTTTTTTGATATTCTACTGTCACCTTTTCATCCTCCTTAACAACAGTTTTCCCGTCATTATTATACAATGAGGCAATCGATAAGGACTAGCTGATTTCACGATATAAAAACCCCAATTACGATTTATTTTTAAACAAAATGACTTCGTTTCTAAGAATTGAACTAAAAAATATGCGGTGCACAGAACACGCCGCATATCGGACTAAGTTTTATTCGAACTCCTCTTCACCAACACGATCTTATACGAAAGCTTCCTTGAATAATAGTGATCATTTTCGCCATATTACACAGTTGATAAAATCAGCGTCTCGATTTCCTGACTAATTGGTAAAATTTTTGTTTGCTGCTAACGTAACGGTTGCTATAGAATTCCCGTCAGGTATAATACGTAAATCTAGATCTTTCATTAAACGGGCAACTAGCACGACATTATTTATCATGATTACCGCTCTATTTTATTAAAATGATGTTATCTTTTTCGTTGGTCTGAGATTTTTTCTTGTTCGATACATTCGTTTAGAATCTGTTTGATTGAGTCCACTGTTTCATCATAGGAAATATCTTTAGCGAACGGATTTTCTTTTTTATATTTATCCCATCGATCTTTTAATTCTATACTATTAGCAATAGATTCCATGGATCTATCGTAGTATGATTCTAATTTCTCTAAGTTTCCTCTTTTCGAAAAAGTATTTCTCACACTTTTGTATAATGATTTTTGATCAATCTCTTCTAACTTAGGAATCGTATATAAATCATAAAAATCTTTAGCTCGTGAATTATCCACTCCAAAACTTAGTGTTGCGCTCAATTTTTCTGCGATTATTTGTTCGATTGGATATGCTGGGATTTCTATTATTTTGTCTTCAAACATCAACTTATGTTTATGCTTTGTTACTTCAGGTAAAATGGAGTCTCCTGTTGTTAAATCCATTTTAAAGGGAACACGTGTATTTTCTAAATAGCCAAATAATTTCACTTGGAAGCCAGGATAATAATCTGCCTCTCTTGTTTCTGAAATACTCTTAATCTCAAATTTTATTCCTTCCTTTGTCGACTGTTTAACTAAATCATTAAACACTTTTAAAATATTTTCTTCAGTAGCTTTGAATCTTCGAATAGTCGTATCAATATCAATTGTGGATCTTGTACTGATTCCATACTTCGAACCTAATAAGAAACCACCTTTTAGAATAAAATCGTCTTGATAAGAGGACTCTGCGATTTTCTCTAAAAATTTATCCATCATGTAGTGACGCTGCACAAGTTGTGGATTCAATCCTGTTTCTCTCGCAACATTTCTGGTTTTAGCTGAAAACTGAGTTGGTGTCATAATCATTATCCTTTCATCAATATAGAGCTTCCATATAATTAGCTAATCTCGGATCTACATTCAATTTCTCCCTGTATTCTCTCAATTTCATTGGATCGCGATCCTTTTCACGCATATAGTCTTTTAAGGCATCTAGCTTGGTTTCAAACGTGGCATTATATCGAGGGTTCCACATATCACAAATTGTTCTTTCTTTATTGTATACTCGAATCGGATTCCCTTGATATGAGTTAATTTCAATTACTCCTAAATCAAAAACTTTGTCCTTAACTTTATGGATACGTACAAATTCTTCCTCTAAATATTTTCTCTGAATATGATAATTTGAAGGGACTGACAAATGAATTTTTTTAGGAATATTTGTAGAAAGAGAATACAAATCTAAGGCTGTTTCATGTGAGAATACCCCCTTTGAAAACCTACACTGAATCATATACAGTTCATCTACTCCATGTCCGTCAAGTACATAATACCCTCTAGTAATTCGTACAAGTTTTCCCGTCTCTACTAAACGCTGGACTGTTGCCCCTGCAATTCCTTCAGTTCTTGCCTCTCTCATTGAAAGATTTCCGTCTCTCTTTTCTAATAGCTGAAATAGTTTATCTTTCAAAGATATCCCCCCTTATACGTTACATTTAAACCCTCTAAATTATATCATGAGGGTTTAAATGTAACAATAGGTCTTATCTATCTAATCTTGTTAATTGTTGTTGACGCTTTAATTAATGAAGCTTCTGTTTGATTCTTTGCTTCATTAATCGTTGATGTTTCTGCTTGTAAATCAACTTCTAATAAATGTACAATAAATTTTTTTTATTCATCAAGAAAGCTTCATGTGTTCCTTGTTTACTACCAAGTCTTTTCAGATAGGACTCCCATTTATAGGAAAATTGAAAACATAATAAAAAAGACCGAACACTTTGATTCGTGTTCGATTCTCTCCCTCAACTAAGCCTCTCCAAAACATTCGCCATCTTGGACGTTATTTATTATGGCAGCCATTCTTCACTTAACTCCGTAAACCCGTTTGTAAATTTCTAAACATGTTTACATCCAACGGAAAACACTTACATTTAGCTATCCGATATTTATACTGATAAGTGAAGAAACAGTGGCCACATCGTTCTTCTAATCAAAGATAGATCTTAACGCTTCACTTAGTAATAGTTCGAATTGATTCAGCGTCGTTCCGAAGAAAAGGTTTGGCTGGTATGCGGACAAGACGCGCGGGGCATACGTCTCCGTGCTGATAGTCAAAGTTGCCAACTGCCCTATTTTTGAATTTTTCTCGCCAACAAAGGCGATCAGATCAATATGATGATTTTTAGCCATTTGAGCGAGATCCGCTAACCGAAAGGTATCGCCTGAGTTAGAGACAATAAAAATCAGTACATCCTTTTCAACGTTTTCCCGCAGGAATTCAAGATGGCTATTCGCCGTTGCTCGGAAACCATAGAGATTCAGTGTTTCAGAAAAATGATTCGCGATATTTTGTGAAAAACCTGAACCTAGAATCATGATTCGTTTCTCTTTATACTCAGTTAGCAGGCGAACAAACGTGTCTCTTTCTTCATCTGAGAAATTCTTCGTCGGGTTCGTTGCCAATGGTTTACTTCCATACGCGAAGACCAGCTCACTATAACCGGAATAGCCGATTTTTTTCGCCATATTTACGATGGTCGCCGTTGAAACATAAGAGGCTCTAGCGACATCGCGAATACCTAAATCTCTTAGTGAATCACGATTTTTATCCATAAAACGTAAAACGGCTGCTTCTGAATCATTCAACTGATACTTATCAATCAGCGTTTCAGTATCCATAAGGTCCACCTCAAATTCTTTAGTTAGGAGTATTATAACATGACAGAAAATAATTTTATTCAAGATCCATGGGCAAAAATGACGACACGAAATGGCCTTCAAGGTGATGAAGTCATCTCAGCATTACAGAAATCCATCCGCAGAGGAAAAGAAAAAGCGGCCTGTGAATTTGCCTATGAAATGTATATTACCTCACCTCAATTTGAAGAGAAGCTGTGGAGACGTTTATTAGCCATCAGCGTTGAGGACGTAGGGATGGGAAATCCGTATGCAGCAATTATGATCAATAACTTAAACCAGATGCGTAAAGAATTTCAATATAATGAATCTGACCGAGCAATGTTTTTCTTTCACGCTATTCGGTATTTGTGCGATTCAGAAAAGGATCGTTCCTCTGATTTGCTCAAAAATATCGTGATAAAAAGCTTCGCCATGGGTTATGTACCTGAAATACCAGACATCGCATTGGACAAACACACCACGCGCGGACAAGAAATGGGGCGCGGGTCAGAACATTTCCTACATGAAGCAAGCAAAGTCATTCCTCAAGCAGAGGTCGAAAATGACTATAAAGAACAATATGAAGAGATCATTAAAAAGTATGACCCGCAGCATGTCGTACCAAGTACCTTTGTTTTTAATCCTTGGCAAGTATAGGAGGACGAATCATGGAAAATTCTACTGTCATAACGAAGCTTAATGATTTGCTTAGCCCTTTTGCGGCAAAAATCGGAAATCAGCGGCACCTTAAAGCCATCTCGAGCGGGATGATGTTTGGTCTCCCCTTTATCGTGATTGGATCATTTTTTCTGATTTTTGCGAATCCACCGATTAACATAGATCAATACAATCCAGCGACAGCCAATTTTTTTATGAAATTCATGGCTGGTTGGAAGGATTTTGCGGTAGCTAATTATGATTTAATCACCGCTCCTTACAATTTGACTATGGGGATCATCGGACTGATCAGCGTTTTCGGGATCGCCTTCTCCCTTGCCAGTGAATACAAGATTAATCCAGCCATGAATGGGATGGTGGCCTCCGTCATTTTTCTGATGGTATGTACTCCGGTTAAAGAAGGCAACATCAACCTGAACTACCTAGGTACAAACGGGCTGTTCGTGGCGATCATCATTGGTCTACTCGTGGTGGAAGTGAACAGAATCTTTGAAGTCAAAAATATCAAATTGAAATTGCCGGATACTGTACCACCCATGGTTGCTACCTTCATTAACACGCTCGTTCCGCTATTAACGAATATTATCCTCTTTTATGGGATTAATCTGATTTTCTTAGTCACAACAAAAAAGATTTTCCCCGAAACGGTGATGAACATTTTAACACCGGCAACGAATATAGCAGGAAGTCTTGGCGGTTTCTTACTGATCGTGACTCTGGGAAATGTATTATGGTTGTTCGGTATTAATGGCTCATCGATTATTTTCCCAATTGTTTTTACTCTGGGGATGGCGCAAACAGGACTGAATGCTGAACAAATGTCTAACGGAGAAACAATGACTCATCTAATGAATCTGCAAATGTTTCGTATTTCAGTTTTAGGTGGTGCAGGCGGAACCCTCGGTTTAATTCTTTTGATGATGCGAAGTAAAGTCTCAGAATACCGAACAATCGGGAAGCTGTCGCTGATACCCGGCATTTGTTCAATCAATGAGCCGGTCATTTTTGGTCTTCCAATCGTTTTTAATCCGATTCTAGCGATCCCATTTTTAATCACACCGATTATTTCTCTGCTGCTGACCTATTTCGCTCAAAGTGTCGGTTTGATCGGAGTTGGATTTATCGTTGATCCTTCCTTCACCCCGTTCTTTGCACAGGCGTATCTTTCAAGTATGGATTGGCGAAATATCGTCTTCTGTTTGGTGTTGATCTTGATTAGTGCTATGATCTATTATCCATTCTTCAAGGTTATGGAGAATAACAAAACCAAGTTGGTGGATGAATAGCTGTAGGATAAATTTTTTTGCAGAAAAGTTGTCTACTCCCTCTAAACAAAAACTCAATAAAAGATCGAACACCAATAACTCGTGTTCGATCTTTTTTGACTTAACTTAGCCTCTCCAAAACATTCGCTATCTCAGTCAAAACCTCTGAGTCAGTCTCAGTTTCTTTCAATTCCTGCAACAAACCAATCGTTTCCTCTGGCGCTTTCTTCGTCAGCTGCCCCAACGCCCAGACAGCGGTGCCTCGAATAACTGGTCGCTGATCCTGTAGACAGGCTTGGATCTCTGGCAGCGCTTCTTTGCCACCAAGGTTGGCTAAGGCGATCAGCGCATTGCGTTGTAGCGGTTTTTTCCCGCGCCAAGAGCCGGCTAGGTGTCCGAATTGTTCTTTGAACTCGCGATTTGAGATGGATAGTAACGGTGCAAGTTTTGGATGGACTTCATCGACTTTTGGCTCCATCTCTTCGTGAAAATGAAAATCTTTGCCGCGATTGTATGGACAGACGAGCTGACAAATATCACAGCCGTATATCACGTTACGCATTTTCTTTCGATATTGCTCCGGCATCATGCCCTTGGTTTGAGTCTGATAAGAGAGGCACTTTTTAGCATTCATCCGACCGTCTCCCAATAAGGCACCAGTTGGACAGCCGGTAATGCAACGGGTGCAATCGCCGCAACCGTTTGGAACTGGTTGGTCTGGTTCAAATTGGATATTCGTGATAATTTCACCAAGATAGACGAAAGAGCCGTATTCTTCCGTGATCAGCAAGCCGTTACGTCCGATAAAACCCAGACCCGCGCGTTGTGCAACTGCCACATCCACCAGCTCACCTGTATCCACCTGCGGAGCAAAACGCCATTGAGCCTGAACCTGTTCCGTTTCAGCCTGTTCTTTGATAAAGTCGATCAATCTCGTCAGCCGTTCTTCCAAAATGAAGTGATAATCCGTTCCCCACGAAGCACGGGCAAATTGTCCGCGTTTTTCATCACGAGGGACCTTGTCGTGGATTTTAGTCGGATACGCCAAAGCAATCGCGATGATACTTTTGGGATCTTCAAAGGTTTCTTCTGGATACAACCGTTCTTTGATATTTTGATGTTCAAAGCCAGAGGTATGACCAAGCGCGCGCTGCTCCAGCAAGGATTCCTCCATATAATCAAAAGGATCAGCTGTTGTAAAGCCGATTTTATCGATACCAAGCTGCTTACTTTCAGCGATGATCCGTTCTTTTAAGGTTTGCATTGTTCCACTCCTAGTTTCTAGTTCGTATGAAGGAATTCATTTTTCAAAAAAAGAAAAAATGAATCCGTCTCTCACCACGCATGTCATTCTACTAGACCTGCTAAAGCAGGAAGTAGAACTGAGATCCTGATACGAATTTACAGGCCTTACTATATCACATGTTTCTTACTAGCAAAAGAAATCCTCCCTGTTTCTTTTCCATTTCCTCAGCAAACGAAGTCAACGCTTCTTAAAGATCATCCTCTATTTAACCGTACCCTGTGTATTAGGAATATTGATTCTGAGTGAGGAGCAGCATTCCTTTTATGACAGCAGTACGTCAGATACGTTGCCTTATGTTACTTACGATGTGAATGGAGTACTTAAGTAAGTTATTTGTTGAAACATAAAGAGAGTGACGCTCAGTCATAAACGATTAAACCCACTGTGGAACTCATTTGTGAGATTCATAGTGGGTTATTTGTATGCTTACCGTTAGATAACTTGTCCATAAAAAGTCGAAAACTCCCTTATTTTTGTCCCTTCTTACAGAACCTCTTACTTGCTAATTATTAAGGAAATATTAAGAAAAACGAGCAATCAATAGGTTTTTTTAACTTTTTTCGTAAGGTTTTTCAGGTATAAAAGCTGACATATCAGTATTCCTACTCCATTCATAAAACCCAAAATGTGTCAAAGTGGGCAAAATTGCATAAGGCTATGAAAATTGCAGGCTTCTTTCATTTTTCACAAAGTAAAAGCCCGTTCTTATAGGATTTGTGTAAAAAAGAGATTGAAAACTCCTGCAATTTTGACCCTCAAATGTAATTTTACCGGTTTTGACCGAGTTTGCATTTCACCTTTATCGTTAAGTCACCGGCCGGAACAAAAAATACTATAACGGAGGAATGAAAAATGATTCAAAAAATCGGCAACAAATTACAAGTACAAATCGATGCAGGTGAAGACAAATTAAGAAAGGTGAATTTCCAAAACGTCATCGATGAACCAACCGAAGAAGCGGTGCTAGAGCTTGGCGCCATCCTGACAGAACTTTCACCAGATGGTAGCAACCTAGACGGCGTGATCCTAACTAGCCAATCACGATATACCAAATAAAGAAGGAGGAAATTAGATGTTTAAACTTGTCGCAACCTTTACAACCAGCTTAGGAAAAAAACAAACCTGGAGCCTGAATAACCCTGATCCAAATAAGACAGCAGGCGAAGTCAAAAGCCTCTTGCAACGTCTAACCGGCATCAAGCTTTTCCATAAAGACGGCACGGACCTTTTCAACACAGTCGAAAGCGCGAAATACGTGGAAACAACTGAAACGATCCTATTTGATAACACACAGGAACAACTGTAGCATCAACGTTTGACTAAATTTGAGAAGATCGGTAGACGTACCGCTCTTCTCTATTACTTTAGCAATTTTAAAGGAATGATATACGGCATTCGAATCGAACTAATTTTTTCTCTTGGAAAAAATTATTACTTTAAAACAAATAAGGAGGATAAGATCCATGAATGAACTAACTTTAACGCACCAACAGATTTTTACACTAAAACCCGAAACACTTGAGACACGAATCATGACCTATTATCAAGAAACCCAGAACAGCAGCTTAACGATTAAATATATTATGGCTTTACGCATCCGTTTTAGACTTGGTGCGCAGGAGTTCGCGAACATTCTCAGCGATCTTGTCCGCTATTTGTTTATGAACACCAAAGCAACACGTACCATGAAGCGCTTCTTTTATTAT
The DNA here is from genome assembly GCF_002891025.1 of Enterococcus avium. Taxonomy (NCBI): domain Bacteria; kingdom Bacillati; phylum Bacillota; class Bacilli; order Lactobacillales; family Enterococcaceae; genus Enterococcus; species Enterococcus avium. Next base: position 46,459 of record NZ_NBSL01000003.1, read on the forward strand.
TTTCAGGATTACTTTGCGGCACCTGAATGGAAACGGCTGACGATGAGGGTCTTCCCTTTGAGAAATTTTGGCAAGAAAGTCTTTTCTGTCGCTCGTTCATTGGTTTCAATTGTACGGCCTGAAGAAAATACGGAGCCTTGAAAAAATCAAAGCCTACGTAGAAAGAATGAAAGGAGAAATGAAAAATGATCACTGAATCTACAAAATTGGTCACCACCTTTTTAAACAGTGACCGAAAAAAATACAACTGGACCTATCAGGACGTGGATACGAGCTTGTCGGCAGAAGAAATCAAAGAAGCTTGCGAACTATTAACGACCTTAGACCTTTTTGAACAAGATGGCGTAAAACTATTTGATTCTGTTGTCACGGCAAAGTTTGTCTCTACGAAGGTAACCACGCTGTTTGACCTGAAAAACGAGATTGATGTGGATCAAACTGAACCGTTTTATGAAGCGACCTGTGAAGAGGTTGGCTGTTTTGAAGTATCAGAAAATCAGTCAGAATCCGAGTACATGCAGCTCCAGCTTCCTGTGGCGATTGTGCCATTTAGTAAAACACAATTATCGTTAGAAACGAATGAACCTGTCGCACATCCAGCAACTGTAGCCGCACCTGCCAACCGATCGACTGAACAGCCAACAAGAAAAGAGGCAAACGACAAAAAAGGCCTGCTCCAACGAATGTTCAGGCGAAAACAACGGAATAAAGACGACCCAGCGAATCATGAATCAAGTAGTTAGATTGCTCCATTCTATCTAGCGTAGGACAAATGACACCTACTGTTACGATCGTAGGTGTTGATTAAATCTATTGAAAGAAGGAATTTGAAATGACGCTTTTAGCAATTCTATCAGGAGGAACGTTCGTCCACTATTTATTCGGCGGAAGTGTCCCGATCATGGGTGTCTTTTTGACGATGGTTGGCTTAGATCTTTTTACCGGCTATGCCAAAGCACTGAAAAGCCATACGTGGGTCTCCTCTATCAATCTATATGGACTATTTACCAAGTTCATCACGTTCTCAACAATTATCTGTGCCGCTGCTTTAGACAAACTGGCACCTGTTGTAGGTATTGATTTACCTATCAATGTCGCCTTAATTTGGACCGCTCTTCTGATTCTGTACGAGATTGGTTCGATCTTAGAAAATGCCCATGCCTTTGGACTAAAAATCGCATGGCTGCAGAAATGGCTGCGAGTTTTTGAACAGGATGTCGGGGAATTTCCTGATAAGGATGATCAAGAGAATAATGTACAATAAAAAACGCCCTCCTGCAGCGGCTGTCGCAGGAGGATCGTTGTATGGTAACGCTATTTAGTTCGCCTTCTATTTTCTTCTCTCGAATAAAATCCTCATAACTTGAGTAAGAACTTATAGTCAGCTGTTCATCTTTTAAATCAAATATATTTCTGATTTCTAGTCTTTAAAACTAAAGCATCTTTTGGGATTTTCTACAAAAAATTTTTCAATTAATTTTTCCCCATCCAGATGTTGTTGTTCTGCCTCGTCAATAAATCTTGGCACCCATTCTTTCTTGATATAAGCCAAGCCTAAGCCATAATCATAATGTTTATAATAGGACTTTCTAGCAGTATCGCCAGAAATCAATAGCTGATCTTCATAACCGGCCTTGACCAAATCTAAAATGGCTTTGATCCTAGCAGATTCTGGTGCATATTTTATTTTTGCAATGCCATCAAAGGATAAAAACGCACCCGTCTTAGCAATTTGTTGATGCAAATAAGGGTCCAGATTCCGATCCATATGTCCGATTGAAAGATAATGTAAATTAATGCCTTCTTCGCGCAATATTTCTATTTGAGCCAATGCCATTGTTCCAGCTTCTGTATGTGAATGGATGGGGGCTTTGGTCTCATGATGCGCACGGGCTACTGCACGAATAGTTTTCTCTTCTAGAGGTGTAATACGATTGTATCCAGTACCAAATTTCACTTGGCCTCCCCGATAGCTAGTACCCTCCAACCCTTCTTCAATTTCCTTGACCACATGTTCCGTTAATTGATTAACGGTACTTTGAGCAATCCAATCCGCAAAAGTAGAATAATTACCAACGACTTTTTTTAATCTTTCGCTAATTGCTGCTTCCCATAAAAAGCTTTTATTAAAACCGGCTGTTCCAACAATTTTTATATCCGTTTCCTTCGAGATTTGAACCACATCTTCCACACAGCGACCATAATCGATAGCGGTAGCATCAACGATCGTTTTTCCACCTAAATCGGCAAAATCCTGAACATCCTTTTGAGAACTATGTTTATTATCCAGCAGCAAATCATCGGCTTTTCTTTCTTTCCAATAAGGAGGAATACAAACGATATGTTCATGAGAATACGTAAAGCCCAGCTCATTTGCATCAATGTCTCCTAGAAAGGTTCGAACAATACTCATTTCAATCTTCCTTTCCTCAATATTCTACTATTCAAAAACGAAACCTAGCTGGAGAATAACAGCTAGGCTTAAACACAGACTGGCTATTAAGCGTATACTAAATACCAAATAGTAATTTAAAGAAATAAATAATTGGTGAAATAAGAACAATGTCGGCACTCCCAAAGACCAAACCAGATGGTAATAGCGGTTCCTGTAATCCTGCGATCACTGCCACACCCATGTGAGTAATCAGACTAACAACAACTCCTGCCAGTAACGCGCCTTTCCAGCCTCCTTTTCGATCTCCAAAAACGCCAGCTAAAGAACCCTCAAAAAAGATAAATAGTGCACTAGGCAATGGAATTACAGGTGCAGCAATCGAAACCATGATCACGACAGAAATAATTGCACCTACTGCATGACCTAAGAAACCGATAATAGCTGCGACTGGTGCATAAGGATAAAAGACTGGACAATCCAATGCCGGAATCGCTCCTGGCAATAGCTTCTCTGAAATACCTTGAAAGGCGGGAATAATCGATCCTAAGAACGTCCGAACACCGAACAACGTAATCATAATACTTCCTGAAAACTTAATTCCTTGCATGATAAGGAACATCAACCAGTTCATATCACCACTCAGTGTTGTCACTTCTGATTCTCCAACAACTAGACCAATCCCAATAAAAATCAAAGGCATCACAGTAGACAATAAAATCGAAAAATCACTAAAGCTAGCTAAAAATCCTGGTAACTCAATATCATCGCTCTTTTTGGATTTATTAAACAGATTCCCTAATAACGAACCTACAACAACACTGACATTAAACATATGCCCTAACGTATATTCGTCTTCCGCAATCTCTTTTGTAAAGGGTCTGGAAATCGCAGGAAATACCGTTAAGATCAAATCTGTACAAATACTACCGGCTAGAATTAGACCGCTTCCTTTTAAGCCAAAGTTCCAAGCTAGAATGGCTACCCAAAAACCAGATAAGAATAGCATGATATGTCCTGTTAAAAATACATTCTTCGTGTTCTTAAAGGGTAAAACTCGCACCAGTAAAAGATGGATAAGAAAACCTAAGACAAAGGCGATTGGTATTTCTTTTGCGAAGCTGGTCATTACAACGCCAAATGGTGCTTGATTATCTGGCATCACACCAGTAAAATTCCCTTTTTCTTGAAGCAGAGCCATTAATGGCAGCAATACGCCAAGAAACAAATCCACCCCTGCTAAAAGAACAACTGTCCCTGTAATGGTTTTTATCGTTCCAGTAAAAACCTCCGCAGCATCTTTCTTTTGTAAAAGCAACCCGATCAGAGCAACAAGTCCTAGAAAAATTGGTGCTTGCGTAATGACATCATTTATCAAAAAAGATAAAATCCCCATGCTATTCACCCGCTTCCATAAATTCATTCAAGATCGGCAGAACTGAATTCCGAAACTCTGCGTTATCAGCAAAGTTTTTCACGGTCACCATCTTGCTCCCTGAGACTTCTCCTAAAGCTTTACTGATTGCTTCTGTGGTAACAATAAGATCAACCTTTTGCCCACGTACACTACCAGCATCTGTTGCTTCAACATTTGCTTTTAAGCCTACTTCTTTTAGAAGCTTGTCCACTTTCATTTTAGCCATTAAACTCGTTCCCAAACCTGCCCCGCAAACACATAAAATATTAACCTTCCTCATACTCTTCTTCCTCCTCACCATATTCATTGATTATCTCAATTACCTCTGCCCCATTTTCAGAAGCTAAAATTTTTTCCTTAACCCCCTTCGAAAAAGCAATCATAATTTTTTTTAAAAATTCTAAATGGTCTGAGTGATTAACAGAAGCCAAAGCAATCACAATTGAAACTGGATCATTGTCCTTATTTCCAAAAGTAATTGGCTGCTTCAACGTAATTAGACTGGCCCCGCTTTTGTAAACGCCACTTCCTGATTGGGCGTGAGCCAAAGCAACATTTTCGAAAACGACAATATACGGTCCATATAAGTGAACCATTGCGATCATGTCATCGATATATTTCCAAGAAATATAGTGAGCCTTTTCAAGGAGTTTACCAGCTTCTCGTATACTGCTTTCCCATGAGTCAACCTCAATATTCAATTGCACAGTTTCTTCATCTTCCAATAAATTACTCATCTACATCCACTTCCTTTAGCACTTTATTTAACGAATCGTAATCGCTGATCTGCAGCAAAGCATCGTACAGCTTTTCATTTTCAAGAATGCAGAATAATTCTTCGAAAGCTCTTAAATGTTCTTTTTTTTCATCTGCTGCTAACAAAATAAAAATCGAAATTTCTTCATTCGCCAATAAAATAGGCTGCTCCAATTTCAACAAACTAATGCTTGTAGCGTAAATATGCTGATCGTCTTTTATATGGGGTAAAGCAATACCATCCTTGATAATGAGATGCTCATGGAACCCTTCTTTTTTAAGAGCTGTAATATAGTTTGGTGAAATACTGCCTTCAATCAGCATGCCGCTCGCAAGAATATCTAAAATAGTATCGAAGCTATCAACAGTCTTTTTAAAATGAACCTGATGAGCGGAGAGAAAATCACTCAAATGTTTTAGCTTTAGAGAATGATTGTTTTGTCGATACAAAACTTTTTCAAATTCTGCCATTAGAAACTCGATCGATTGAACTTTTGCATACCGGTTAACTACATCCTTCAGTTCTTTCAGCTGCTCCTCTTTATAACCAAAGTGTTCAGGAAAGGCCTTCCCAACAGCGACGGTTAACTGATCAAAATCAATTTTTTCCAAGTTAGAATCAATAATAAATACAGGAACATCTCCTTGAAGTGGGACCGTTGAAAAGATAATTTCTATTGGTATATCCAGTTTATGGATTTCTGAAACGGAAAGACCATCGAGAAAACTAATTTGCGGAAAATGTTTTTTCAATTCCAGCCTCAATAATTGAGAAACAGACATTCCATAAGAACAAACAACCACCCCCAATAGTTTTTCGCCTTTCGACTCCATGTAGCGCACATTTCCAGCAATCAGAGCTGTCAAATAGGCAACTTCATCCTCAGAAATCTCAAATGGACTGAGCTCTTTGATTTTGTTTAAATTTTTTGAAACAATAGTGTGAAGTCCATAATAATTTTCTATGATGTATTGCTTTAGAGGATTTTCTGCTTGGAAGCCAAACAATAAACGGTAATACATAGAAAATATATGTTGATACAAAAACGCTTTAAGCTGATCACCTTCATCAAAATAGATCCCGCTAAACTCCATAAGCTGAATGAAGTTCACCACCAGCCGATCGATTTTAAAATCCTTATTTTCTTTATCAACTTTAATCAGTGTTGATGATAACAAGAATAATGAGATGAATGAGCTGTTTTCTTTTCTAGAAAATTTCTCGCCCAATTCTTCCAATAGGAAATCATTCATTTTCCTCAGATTCTCATCTGACAAATTCTGTTCTGGTGTGATGTAGATGGTGTCTGAACGAGACAAAATAATTAGTAAAAGCAACAACTCAGAATTTTTTTGAGCAGATAATCTTACCGACAGCTCATTCTCCAACAATTTGATTTTTTCTTGAAAATAAAGAACTTCTGCCTCCTCAGTCAGCGTTCCAATCAACTCTCGAACATCGGAAAAATAGTGATTTAATGCGGTAGAGATTGTTTCTAACAGCAACTTCTGTAAGTCCTTTATCTCACCTATAAAATAAAATCCAAGATTGGTATTTTGTGAAAGAGTCACGTGATGAATTGTCGCCATTTCTCTAGTTTCTTTTAGATCTCTGGTAATGGTATTACGGCTTACTTTTAAAATGGCGGCTAAGTAATCAATTCCAATAAACTCTTGCTCTTTTCTCCCAAACAACATTAATAGTTGGATCAAGACTCTTTCCTTTTTTGAAAAATAGTCTCTTCTCTTTGAAAAATTTAACAATTTAGTTAGTTCACTTTTATTTTCATCAGCAAAAAGAATTCTCCCTTCTCCAATTTCGATCGAAGCTATGTTATGTTCGAACAAAAATTCATTCGCCTTTTTAATGGTATAACTCAGCTGACTGGAAGTTAGCTCTAATTTTTTCTCCAATTGCTTCACTGAGATTTCTGGGGTCGTTAACAATAATAGTAATAATTCCCGAACTCTTTGTTTTATCATGAGGCCACTTCCTTCCATTATTTATTGGAAATCATCTTAAAAATAACAATTCATCTTCACTTTGATCGACAAAGATTTTTTTAATAAAAATACTGGTAATAAATCATTTATATTGAATCTACTAACTAATTTATTTTGTTAAATGTCAAAAAACACACGTTTTACAAGTGTTTTTTAATACATAATAATTTCCATTTATATTTAAAAATAGAATTACTCATTCCTTATAACTCTATTATATCTTGAATTTTTTTTATAAAAGAACGAATCGTCCTCATATTTATTAGATTAAGCCTTTCTTTGCATAAAGATGGTGTGACGTGAATTCGAGATAAGAAAGGCTACGTGAAGTCGGACATAGATATACCTCAGGAATTTTTAATTGCACGAACATTTTTAGTAGCAGTGATTTTAAATGCGATTGCCTAATCATTCTCGTAGTGTTCTGGATGTATTTACCACCACAAGAATTGAGGAGAACAATTATGTGATGAAAATAGTCCATACTGAAAGCGTTGAAGCGGCTTTGCAGTATGGACTGACTTGGCGTGGAAAATAACCGAACGATCAAGCCCTATCGTTATTGATAGGTGTAAGATCGTTCGGCTCTGATTTAATGACTGATCATTCTTAAGACTTTTTCTTCAGTCTCATCTCAAATCAACCTATTTATTTTTTTCGATTAGCTCTTGAGCTTCTACAATGATACGATCCACCGTAAAATTGTAATCCTCCAGCAAATCTCCTGCAGGAGCAGACTTTCCGAATTTCTCTAAGCCGATTGATGCTCCATTGGCGCCTACATATTTGGACCAACCAATTGTTGAACCCAACTCAATTGATAACTTGTTATCAACATTTGCTGGTAACACGGATTCTTTGTACTCCTCGCTTTGTGCATCAAATAGTTCCCAGCTAGGCAATGAAACAACGTTTATTTTGTACTGTTTAAGCTGTTCTTTTACTAACATAGCCATTTCAACTTCAGAACCACTTGCAATTAGGATTAATTCTGGATTGTCTGAGTCTTTAGATAGGACATATCCGCCTTTTTCGGCATTTTCGAAATTGACATTCTCAATTACCGGCACATCATGTCTTCCAAGAGCGATTAGGAATGGACGATCTTTAGATTGGACTGCCAGTTTCCATGCAACGATTGTTTCGTTAGCATCTGCTGGTCGGTAAACAACTAGATTAGGCATCGCTCTTAAAGATACCAGGTGTTCTACTGGTTGATGAGTTGGTCCATCTTGCCCAACTTGTATACTGTCATGAGTCATGATATAAGTCACAGGAACACCCATCAATGCGGAATGACGAATGGCAGAGCGCATATAGTCAGAAAATACTAAGAAAGTTCCGCAATACCCTCTTAACCCACCATGTAAAGTTAATCCGTTACAAATTGATGCCATGGCAAATTCGCGAACACCAAAATAGATATTTGGTCCTTCATGATTTTCTTCATCCATAAAGGGTAATCCTTCAACCGTTGTCTTGTTTGAAGAAGCTAGATCGGCAGAACCTCCGACTAAAATTGGTAAATCTTTGTAAATTCGGTTCAACATTTTTCCACTAGCTGTTCTTGTCGCCATTTTTTCTTCTGTAAATGGTGTTAAAGCCGTTTCATTTAATTCAAACTTCTCATTAATCACCTTTTCTAATTCTGCCGCCAATTCAGGGTACTCATTTGAATATTCGTTCATCAATTCATTCCATTGCATTTCTAGCTTTTCACCATTAATAGCAATTTCATCGAAATTCGTTTTTACATCCTTTGGTACAAAGAAATCGTCATATTCCCAGCCGATTGCTTCTTTGATTTTCTTAGCTTCTTCGGCACCGACGGGGTTGCTGTGAATTTTCTCAGTCCCCTGCAATGTTGAGCCGAATCCGATGATTGTTTTTACTTCAATTAGCGTTGGTTTCGTCGTTTCAGCTTGTGCTTCTTTAATTGCTGCGGAAATTTCATCTAAATTATTCCCATCAGCAACATAGAGCGTTTGCCAGTTCATTGCTCTAAATTTTTCTTGAATATTTTCATGAGCCGATTGCGTTAATGGTCCATCTGAAGTAACGTCATTTGAGTCGTAAAGGGCGATTAATTTTCCAAGTCCTAATTTCCCGGCGATAGCCGCTGCTTCTAATGCAACACCTTCTTCTAAATCACCATCTCCGCATATGGTATATGTGTAATGATTTACTACATCAAAATCCTCTTTATTAAAACGGTCTCGTAAATGTGCTTCAGCAATAGCCATCCCGACTGTCATTGAAAAGCCTTGTCCTAGCGGTCCTGTCGTTGCCTCTACTCCTGGTGTATGGAATACTTCTGGATGACCTGGTGTCTTACTGTCTAGTTTTCTAAATTGTTTAATATCATCCATTGATAGAGCATAACCGGATAAATGTAATAACGAATACAACAGCATCGAGCCATGACCTGAAGTTAAAATGAAACGATCTCGATTAAACCATTTTGGATTTTTAGGATTGTGGTTCATATGATATCTAAATAATTCGTAGCCCATAGGCGCAGCACCAAGCGGCGCACCCATGTGACCATGATTTGCATTTTCAACACTATCAACAACCAGATTTCTCATAGTAGTAACCGATTCTATATCAATTTTATTCATTTGACTTCCTCCATTAAATTCACGATAATTGAAATTTAAAATACACTTTGTAATAATTGTCCGATATAATAGACAAGTAGTCCGACAATGTTAAAGTCTGTTTCTGGGAAAGATGTCCCAGTTAATCCAATATTTTCCATAATTGGGTAAATTAATGCTGGACCAACAGCAATTAAAATCCCGACAACAAAGGAGCCTGCTACGCATCCTTTCCAACCACCGGTAGCGTTACCAAATACACCTGCGGTCGCACCAATGAAAAAGTATGGAACTGCTACTGGGATGATTACGATTGTACCTATTAGTCCCATAACAACCATGGTGACTAATCCACCAGCATAAGCTGCTAGAAAACCAATTACAGTCGCTGTCGGCGCAAATGGAAAGACCACTGGACAATCCAAAGCTGGGCGTGCGTTAGGAATTAATTTTTCAGAGATTCCAACAAACGCGCTGACAATTTCTCCCAGAAACAGTCGAACTCCGGTAATAATTACATAAAGTGCCGCTGAAAATCCCAAGCCTTGAAATAGTGGATAGACTAACCAGTTCACTCCACCAGATAATTCCTCTACTGCTCCTTTCCCTGCAGCAATCGCCGCGATATAGAAGAAAATAATCATTGTAATTGAGACACCTACTACGTAATCCTTAAACATTGTTAACCAACCAGGTAAGTTTAAATTTTCAGTACTATCTTCTGGTTTTCCGACTTTTGATCCAATCCATCCAGAGAGGGCATAACCAACAGTTACATAGTGTCCCATTGCAAGCTCATCATCACCAGTAACTTTTCGCATGTATGGCTGAGCGATGGCTGGAAATAGGCCCGCACAAATCCCTAAAATGATTCCTCCAAATATAATAGTCAGCGAATTGCTCATTCCTAGTGCTTTAAACATAATTGTCAATAAAGCAGCTAAATAAAGATTGTGCTGTCCTGTTAAAAAGATATATTTTAATGGCGTAAACTTAGCAACCAGCAAATTACACAAGAACCCGATCAACATGACTAATGAAACCGTAGTACCGAACTTATCTTGAGCTAAAGCAGTCACCGCCTCAGCTAGTGGCAGAACTCCTTTTAGCCCAAAGCCTTCCGCAAACAAGGCTTGAAAACTATCTAAGGAAGTTACCGCCGCCGCCGATCCAACCCCGAAAACTAAGAATCCAACAATTGTTTTTAATGTGCCTGAAATGACTTTATCAGCAGGCTGTTTTTGTAATAACAACCCGGTTAAGGCAATAATACCAACTAAAATTGGTGCCGAAGCGAGTAAGTCAAACACCACTACCTTTAATATTTCCATTGTTTTTCCCCCTTTTATTACTCCTGACTATCAAAAAATGCCTGCAATTTTGTCTCGATTTCTTTTTTATCCATCAAATTATTGATCCCGATTATATATGGAACCTGCCCTTTTAATTCATCTGCTACGTCAGCCATTGTGATCAATAAATCTCCTTTGAAGCTTTTCACATCATCCAAAGTGCTATGTTGTACCTCTAATGGAAACGACTTGGCTCTTACAACTTGATCCACTTTGATTTTCAGCATCATACTTGATCCCATCCCTGTTCTACAGGCAATCAATGCTTTTTTAATCATTCCTACATCCTCTCTTTCTCAAAATTTTTGATATACTCGATGATTTCTTCTGGATTTGTAGCATTATCCAATACCTGATAGAAGCTTTCTTGATCCAACAATTCTGCCAGTTCCGACATTGCAGTTAAATGAGTCTGATTATCCAGAGCACTTAAACCAAAAACATATTTCACTGGATCATTTTCCTCATTACCAAAGACTACAGGTGTTTTTAAAGTAGAAATACTAATCCCGATTCTTCTCGCTCCTTCTTCAGGTCGAGCATGTGGTAAGGCTACGTGTTTGGTAATAACAATATAGGGGCCGGTTTCTTTCGTTGTCTGAATCATTCCGTCAATATAGCTAGGTGTGGCAACCCCCGTACTGACTAAGACATCTGTAGAATTACGGATTGCTTCTTCCCAGTTCGTAGCCTCTACCTGTAGTTTCACAAGATCCTTGTTGGTAATTTCGCTTAACAACGGATACTCACCTCCTTCTTCGATGATGATTCTAGAATGATTGACATCTGCTTGAATAAGCAGCTCATTTTCAATTTTTTCGTATTGTTCTCTCGTTACATACTTTTTCACCACTTTAAGTGTCTCCGCGAGTTTTGAGTCTAGTAATGATTCGTCATTTAAAATCTCATACACACGTCCAATCAACTCAAATTTTTCTTTTGATGTCATGATTGGATTGACGACAATAAATGGGATTTTCATACTCAACATGTCAGTGGTGATGGTAGTCGTAAAAACAATATCAAAACTATCAGATGCTATTTTTCTACGAAAATCTTGCACGACAAACTCTATACTAGGAAATAAGGATTCTAATTCTTTTTGTAAAATGATTGATGTTCCAATGCCATTGGGGCACAAAATCAACCCCCGATTCCTTTTTACGTGCTCTTCTTGTTCTTCAAAAGCAGATGCAGCAAAATGTACTGTTAAAAAGGCAATTTCATCTGTTGGAAGTTCTCTATCAAACAAAGGCTGCAAAGGCCTAATTGCTTCATTAACTAAGGCATACATTTCTGGATACTCTTTTTGTATTTTATGAGCTAAAGGATTAATGATAGGCAAGTGATAAAATAACCGATAATAGCTAGGCCTAAAATGTTCGTACAATCTACGAGTAACTGCACCCTTATCTAAAAAACGAATACCTGACAAGCTTTCAAAACGTGCGATTAGTCGTTGAATGATTTTTACGATCATTGGTTGATCTGACGTGCGATTATCGATATTTCCAGCGGATAGACCTAGAATCCACGCAGAGATATAAAGAATATTTTCTGATAATTCTATTTGGAAAAAATTACATACATGAAGACTAAACTGATACTCGTTCGATTGATGATCGATAAAATCACTAATCATCTTTTGAGGCTGTTCATATTTAAATCGCTGACTCAACAGAATGAAACAATAAGTAAATTCCTTGAGTTTGTTTTCGAAAAAAGAGATATTATATTTTGCACTCGCCTCTAAGATCTTGCTTTCTATTTCTGAGTAATCAATATTCAATTGCTTTTTTAAGAAACTTTCTAAAAAAAGCTCCCCATTATCCTGATGAAGAAAGTTAATCACTGTTTTCATTACAAGATAGCGAGTATCTGCTTCATCACCATCTAAAAAATATCCTTTTGTTCGAGTGTAGCCAACGTTGATTTCACTTTTTTTGAGCCTTCGTTTTACCTCCTTCAAATCATTTACAACAGTTGATCGACTACTATCCAACATTAAAATTAAGTGGTCCAACGACAAATACTCTAATGAACAAGAAAGTGTTAATAAGATCATCAATTGTCGGTTTTCTTTCGAATGATAGACGTCCGAAAAAAATTCCATTTTTAAAAAATAATTTTGTAAATATTTTTGGATTTTATTATCCAAGATGAGCTCGCTGCTAGAGACTTTGACCAATTCTTGATTACCTTCAGAAAGCAGTTCGTTTATTTTTTTAATAGAATAAGTAATTTGCCTCCTTGTTAGTAAAAATTTTCTTTCCAAGTCTGCTGTATTCCTTTGATCTCTAAAAGCAATCTCTTGAAGAATAGATAAATCTTGACTATCAATCATTTTCCTCAGCTCCTACCTAAAATATAATGGCTGCGTTTACATCCTTCAATTGCTATTCAATTCATCTTTTGTTTTGACGCTTAACAAAATTTAAACAGTTGCAATAGCCATATAGCTTATTTATAGTGTTTTAAATAACAAAAAAAGGTGAAAATGTAAACTGAACTTTGATCATGTTGATTCGCTATACCTCTATAAAATGCTCTTGATTCGTTGTTAATCTATTAAAATTAGTAAAACCAAAAAAAGGAACAAATCAATCTTCACCAATTACGAAAAATCCGCTTGTAAACCGACTATCTAGTAATAATACTTTCCAATACAATCTCAGGCTGTTTTGCCTTTTGATTAGCTATAAAAAAATAAGACCAATCACCGATTAAGATGATTGATCTTCAACGTTTAATCTATTCGATTTGTAGATACTTATGTCAATTTCTAATAAGAGTTTATCCAATGTGCTAATGAAAGTTGGAACCAATAGTATAATCTAGAAAACGAATAAGATTGTCGATCAAGCTAGTGATTTTTTATAGTTTTTAGTGGCTCCTTTAATTATCCTTAAGATAGATCTCTTTTAAATTATTAAGATCATCGTTGGTTAATCCCAAGCCTTTTTTCAAATAGCCATTAACGCCGCCATATTGTTCTTCCATTGTATCGTAGGCAGTTTGTAAGTAATTCTTACGAACCTCCATCATGGCAGTAATATTTTCAACTGCCTGTTTATTATCATTTGAGGCTTCTTTGACTTGTTCTATGGTCTTTTCATTCTCCGATTTCCGATACTTATTTGATAGTAAGTAGTCCTCGAAAATCGTCTTTTTATCGACATTTAGAGCGCTTAGTACAAGCATAGTCGCAAAACCAGCTCGGTCTTTTCCAGCAGTACAATGCCAAAGAGTAGCACCATTTTTAGTGTCAAGCAGGACATCAAAAAATTTCTTATAATTTTCACGTGCTGTAGGTGTTGTAACAAGCTCTGCGTTGATTTTCTCCATGTATTCAACACCATTAACCTTGTCTAAGTTTTTATAAAAGTCGTCTTTACTAGCGGTAGCACCACTGTCTTTCATGACGCCGTAATGGTAGTTTTTAACATTCTCAATTTCTGGATCAGGTTTTGATGCAACCTCACTATCCGTACGAAAATCGACAATATTTGTTAGTTTGAAATCATGAACCAATCGTTCCTTATCTAATGGGACAAGGTCAGCCAGCTCACCTGAACGGATTAGCTTATTCTTTTTAATCACCGCTCCATCTTTTGTGACGATTCCTCCCAAATCCCTCGTGTTAGCTGATCCCACTAGAACAATTTTCTTGCTAGTATTCTTTTCGGAGGCAAGAGAAGTTGTTTGTTCTTTGGATTTCTCAGCCGCTTTGTGAACCGTGTGTCCCCCAAAGAACGCAATAGTTAAAACTGTAACACAAGATAACACCACTTTTTTCAAATTCATAATACTCTCCTTATGACATTGTTTTGTATTTGTTACAAAACTAAGAATACTAAATGAATGTAAAAATTAGGTCAATATGCTGAAAACTCTTTGTAAAGCTTGATGTGCTTGGTTGGATGAGATGTAAAAATGATAAGAGGAGATACCTTCCGAATTGCAATGGCATTCACTTAAGAGATTAGCGTTTATAAAGTAGCATTATTATGAATATTTTGAAATAGCAGCCTTTTTTGGCTATATTTTCTATTTGGTGAATTTTCTTACAGTCGAAGCTATGATGGGCCTCTTCTAAAAATGTGTCTACTAAAGCTTCCTAACACCAGTTTTATCCTTATTTTTATAGAGATTCTTTTGTGTAAAATTATGGGGAGTTAGGATATAAAGAACCGAAAAAGAGAGATTGCGCTAACAATCTCCCTTTGCAGCACCGTTTAATGCGGTGACCAATTTAACGATTTTTTATTGTCTTTATTTTTGCTGATCGTCATTATTATTGCGAATGCTGCCGCAACCATTAACGCTTGATTGAGGATGTCATTAGCTTTCGTTTTCTATTGATACAAAGGCTTCTATTCTTTCCAAAATATCAGCAAAACAGCTGATTTCACAGGTATCCTTTTTTTCTATATTTCGTTTACAAAAATCCAATGATCTCATTTGATGGACGGATATTTGCCCACTTACCTTCGAATCATTTGTTATTAAATCTACATACAATGGCGCTTTTCTTTTCACCGAGGAAATTGGACAGACATAACAGAATCCAGTCCGTCGATTAAACTCATAGTTTGTTACGACAACTGCTGTTCTTCTTTTCTTTATTTCAGCACCTAAAGATGGATCGAAGTTAATAAAGACAATATCTCTTTGATGAGGGATATACATCAATCCGTTTCCTCCGATGGCAAAGTGTCAAACTCATCCCATTCAACATCTTCTTTTGTCATTTCGTTTCTAACATCGCCCCAAAAATCATCATTATAGTATATGTCTTTAATTTTTGGAGTTAACACATAGGCATTATTAAACATTCGCAAAGTAAACTTGTCTCCTTCACTCATATGGGCCTTTTTAGGAAAAATTATTCCGACAGAATTACCAATTTTTTTTACTTCGACATCCATACTAATCGCCTCCCGTTAGAACAAGTATAACTTTTTAATTAGGGCAGAGCAATAGGTTGGAAATGATCCTTAAGAACCTCTAAAAATCTTGATCTATCAAGCTTCTTCTCCCACTAACACAAAAGTTTTCTTTTCTAACTTGATCATGAAATGGACGTTTAGAAGTGCTTTAAACTAAAATACGCAGAATGTTCAGCTTTTATTTTTATCTTATCTATATCACGAGCGTTGCCAAGCTTCTCGAACCTGCCTAATCCGTGATGTAGAGCAATTCAATTATAAAACTATTTTGGGATGTCTTATCCAATACCAATAAAAGGAAGCTAAGTAGAAACGCCTTTGCTTTCGGTGTAAAGATCGCATGGTTACGGGCCTTTGAGCGAGATGTTGAGGATTTGCCGGATAAGGACGATTAGGAGCACAATGTACAATAAATAAAAAAATGTCCATACTGCAAGCGCCGAAGCGACTTTGCAGCATGGACTGACTTTGTGTGGGAAAATACTGAACTTTCATTAATATATTGTGCATCACTTTTAGTATTCGAATTACCTTTTACTTCTCACCGTTTTAACCAAATAATTAGCAGCGGTATCAAACCACTCCACCAATTCGACCTATTTATAAATATGACTGAAGCATTGGGATTTTGACAACTTATACCGACTTTTTGCTAGTTCAGGGTATTATGTGTAAAACTAGAAATTTTTTAGATAGACCTACTATTCTATCCTGCAACAATCTAATCACTTAACAGTTAATTCGGTTGTTATTCATTATTCCCTTCAATCTTTACTGAGGTCCCTTAATAAAAGTCCACATCAATGCACCTTTATAAGAACCAATTTTGTCTGCAGGATGCAAGGCTAGTCGCATACAGTCTGCAAGTTTCACCGAAAATTGTCCCTTTCCTTCGAAAAGCGGCTGATTTTCATCGGTGATTTGAAAAAGCTTTCCTTGGTTATAGATCTCCAATCGATTAACTAGCAGTTCTCCAGATTCGTTCTTCAATGGCTGATCTTCTCGAACTGAAAGTGTCCATGTTGTTGATTTCTTCTTACTATCATCGAAAACGTTAATCTCCTGATCACCAACAAACTTGATCAGCGTATCTTGAGGAGGTATTTCTTGAGACTTAAAATTAATCACATCAGGTAGTTCAATACGTGGTCCAACAGCTTGGACGATTGTGCTGGCTTCAGCACTTAAGCCTCCCGACCTTGCTACTGCAACGACTTTTGTTCCTTCTTTTTGATTGGGAATCGCAAGCTTGTATTCACCATTTTTATTGACAGTCCCACTAGCTATAACTTTGCCATCCGCTTTAATCTCAAGTATCGCTTCCGGTTCAGCAGTTCCGCTTACTTGTGTGCTCTCCGTGGTTAACTTATCAATAGTTGTTGGTGCAATTTCGGTTTTCTTTGAATAGATTCCACCTGCTATTTTTGCAACTTTCCCTGAATCAAAATCTGCTTTAAATGTTGAATTATTCGATGCCAAATCCAGAGTATGCTGCCCAGTCGTATAAGTATCTAAGGTAAAACTGGCTGACAATGGTCCCTGATATATCGCATCTGACATCTCTGTTCCTATATTACCAATTTTCCAGGTACTTACCCCTTGAGAAGAAGAAAGTGATACCTTCGTCTTAAGCTCCCAAGCACCCAAGGCGTTTCCTTTACTGTTGGCTATCATAAAGTTCGATCCTTCCTGCAACTCTAATTTGTTACCGGTTTGGAGAGTAGATTGCAGGCCTTCTGACGTTGCCACCAAGGTCCCATTACTTTTTACAATGACAGACCCGTTATACAGCAAAATGGCTTCTTCATCCGTTACTTTGGAGGTAGCCTTCAATTTAGCATCGTTATAAATGATCAATGACCCATTGTTTGCTCCGCCTCGAATAGCTGAATCTGTCGCAGAATTAATCTCAACATTTCCGTGTAAATCAATTTTGCCATTTACATTGTACATAAACATTCCTAGTCCTTGAGCATCAACGGTAAAATTTGCTCCATCTCCTACAGTCAAGCCGTCACCAGAGTAGATGGCAATTGCATTCGCTGTGTCTTTAAATGTCACATTCGAATGGTCTCCAACATTTAGTTTTTGTCCTTGAAAAATTTCCTGCAAATTGGCACTTGCTTCAATATTGCCTTCAAGATTGGCAGTTCCAGCGGCCAAATAAATAAACTGATAACCGGAGGAAGTCACATTCTTATAGTTAACCGTTACACCCGGATACTCCGACCAAAAAAAAGAATAAATAGGCTGATTGATCAAATGAATCTCTTCAATGGTACACACTGCATTACTCAACGCTACACCTACACTTTGATAATTCACATCGAGTGTATGTCCATTACCAGAAATTTTTTTATTACCGATAAAATTGAAAGAATCTAGTATTTTGATGTCGTTTTCTAAAGAGATTGTCTGGACGTTCGAATCAAGTAAAGCTGCCTTAAACTCTTCATATGTGTCTACGTTCACAGTTGCTTGATCTGCAACTTTTTTATCCGCTTGTTGTTCTACTAGTCCTGAACTTTCTTTCGTTTGATTGGACTCTACAGAAGCGTTTGTTTCAGAACTACTAGCTGTATTTTGTCCTTTTCCAGGTACAGAAATATCAGAATTTTTCGTTGAACTTTGTACATTCTTAGGTTCTAATGATCCATCATTCGTGATTCCACTCATTTTTGTGTCTTCTGGCCGATTAGAAAGTATTGCATTCTCAGCAGAATCATTGGTGTTTTCTTCAACGATAGTCGCTCCAACAGTCCTTCCACAACCGATTGAAATTCCGAACAGTAAAACGATTGGTAAAAGATACCTTACTTCTGAAATTTTTCTCATTCTAATACTCCTTTATTTCTACTAGTTTGATAGGAGGGTCGACTAATAAAAAATATTTTCTGCCAAATTAACGTTCACATTACCTTTCCCTCGCCAGAGTAATTGATTTTCGGCATTCATTTGGACGTGTTGCCTCTTTTACTTATAGCTCGATGTTTGAGCTTTTCTATTTATTAATAGCTGCTTTTCGGCTTCCTGATTTTTACTATGTGTTTTCCTGTGAACTCTCATTCAGTTTATTTTTCAAAAAATATACGAAGAAAAACAAACATAAAATCAATACGCCGATACTTCCGAGTAATAAGTATTTTTCTTCATTTGTCTTTGGGTACATTTTAGAACCTGATTCTGGTGCGATTACTCTTTCCTGAGGTGCAGTATTTTTAGAATCATTCATCGTTACCTTTTCCATTGGTATCGTTTGATTTTTATTACTAGGCTGATAAAATGATATACCTGCTTCACTTTTGACTTGTTCAGCTCCGCTATTGGCGTAGAGATACAGATTACTAACGAAAATAGAAATAGGCGAATAACTTTTTTCATTTTCTTCCCTCACTCTAACTTTTTTTCAATTTACAAATATCAGCGATTACACCAAGAATAATTCTTAGTTTCTTTTATTCCATCAAATTCTTCTGTAGAAATCCTTAATTGAAAGTGCCGCTCTGATTCTTCTTTCAGCTGCCGCACAACTGTTTGTGACTCAGAAGCCTGATTCTTAAAGGATGAACCGCCAATCCATTCAACACCATTCGACCGCAGCGAAAACTTTACAAGAAAAAATAAGTACCCCCATACGACTTGCATAAATAAAAAAGTGGGAAAATTTCTTTCCCCACCCTCCAAGCTTCTTACGCTGGCGCATCAGTCAATACCCACGTTAAATCTGCTGTATAGTTTTGTGCTTCCAGACCTGCCCGCGGAACATGAAGCCTGACGTTTTCGTTTTGACCATCTTTCCCTTCAAAAACTACCGCGAAGGCCCCCGCACCTTGTCCTTCTTTAGCACTCATAACCTCTTGGTAGTCTTCACTCAACTCAAAGGTGGTTCCAGCTAGTTCTGGAGCTGTTGAGCGATTGTTTTTTGTAACTATCTTCCCATTAGAAAGCGACATTTTCGCACCAGTCAGTTCTTTGCCATTTTCACCCATAAATGGTGAAAGTGTTACCCCCAATGCCCATCCCTTTGCTCCGCCGCGGGTGTCATTCACTTGTACATGGGGTTTTTTGTTTAATGCAAAGTAGTCTGTATCTCCTTGCTTGATTTCTTTTTGACCGAATGTGATATTCGACGCGTACGGAATTGAAAGCGCGCCGGTATCACCAGTACTTGGATCATCGTCATGAGTGTCGTCTGGAACGATTGGGTCCACATCTTCTCCAGATCCCGCTGTCAACGTAACGTCTGTCTTACTTCCGACACTCGTAGATTCATTAGCAAGAGCAGTTACACTTGACCCACTCACTGCCAACAAACCAAGTGCAGCCGTTGTAATCAAAGCTTTTTTCATTTTTCAATCCCTCACAAATAACAAATGATCTAATCTGACTTAAATTAAGTCTCACATGAGGAATCGGCTTTTTCTAGTTCGAAATTTTTCCTGATTTCGGAAAAAAATTTAAGGTTTCTTTGACTTCGTTAGAAACTCCCGTCTTTTATCGTTATTTTTGTATTCATTTTAGAAGAAATGAGGTTCGATAATATTAGGCGTCGTTACTCTTTCTTAGAGAGAACATCAACTATTTTTTACACAAAAAAACATTTGGTTGTATCGTTATTTTTGTATTCATTTTAGAAGAAATGAGGTTCGATAATATTAGGCGTCGTTACTCTTTCTTAGAGAGAACATCAACTATTTTTTACACAAAAAAACATTTGGTTGTCCTGTGATTAAATCGCCAAACCCAATCATAGGAGGATAACCAATGTCCAAAAATAAGAATGTCGATGTAAAGATGATTACCTAGACAAAACTGTCAAACTAATTTTAAAATTGACTCAAATCCAATACCAAAAGGGGTTGATGAAATGAACATTAGTTTTAATAAAAAGAACCGTTATCTTGCACTAAGCTTGCTTTTAATTCTAATTGGAATTAAGACAAACCCTGTTATCTTATTGTTAGGTATCTTTGCAGGGATCAAAGGTTTTCTAGAATTGAAAGACTATCAATGAATTTTTTACTACAGCCTCTTGATTTTCTTTTCTTAGCAATCCCATTCTGGTGAAGCTATTCTGATTTTTTTTCGATTGTGGATGTTCTAAAATGGTATTCACAAAATCAAACCCTATTAAACCTTATTATCTGAATAATCTAAATATGCTAAACTATACATTGATTTAACAATACATTTAAGGAGTGATTTTGTGATTTTCAATTTTAGATCACCGTTTTTGAAAGATCTCGAGAGAATCATGGACATTGAAAAATCAGGTTTCTCTTCTGAAGAAGCTGCTTCCTCAGAGTCAATGAAAGAACGGATTGAAGTTATTAATGACAGCTTTATATTGGCTGTAACTGAATCTGATAATCCTGTAGGCTATGTTGTTGGACCAGTTATCCCAGAAAGATACTTGCATGATGATCTATTTGAAAAAACCGTTGAAAATCCAGCCATTGGCGGCTATCAAACTATTCTGAGTTTAGTGGTTGATCCTCAATTCCAAAAATTCGGCATTGCTACTAATCTACTTACTGAATTGGAGGATATTTCGAGAAATAAGAAAAGAGATGGGATCACACTAACTTGTTTAAAATCACTTATTCCCTTTTACGAAAAAAATGGTTACAAACTAGAGGGGGTTTCTGATTCACAACATGCTGGAGAAACGTGGTACAACATGGTTCTAGATTTAAAAAAGGACAATTGCTCTAGTTAGCGATAGTCATGAAACTCCCAAAAATAAATCAATTGTAAATCTTATTTTTTATTTTTTCGATTTTTCTAATAAGTAAATTAGATTTAATTTATTTTCAACAAAAAATAATTATATTCCTGCCCTGTTATTCTATAATGATCTTCAACAATAGGAGGCGGGAATATGTTTTATAAAAGAAAATTTTATTCGTTTATTGTAGTTGTTCTAGTAGTTGCTTATGGCTTTCTTTTAAATCAAGAAGCCCTAGCAATTACTGACGTTAATACGAATATCATCGAACATTGGGATGATCCTGAGGTTCAAGATGCCTATTACAACTGGGATAAATACGTACAAATAAATTCAAATTCTAAGAGCGATAATTATCCAGGTGATCAATATAACGCTCAAGGTGAAGTCAAAAACGATTGGCTGACGATTGGGCCTATAACTGAGAATACCAATCTTTATGTTTTATATGCTGCAATTATTGGCGCGTCTAATCCTAATGCAACTGGTAAGGGAGACGATTGGGAAACTATTCTGAAATCTCCAAATTGGGAAGTAGACCTTGCTCCAGATCGAATTGCAGAAGGTGGGGCTACTGTTACTTTTTATATTATAAATAGTAATGGTCAAGGTGAAAAAGGAATGCCTGTAGAAATTACCGTAGACGAAGCTCTTCCTACACCTCCTATAAATCCTGATGATTCAAGTACCGAATCTAGTACGTCGTCTACATCTAGTGCGTCGTCTTCGTCCAGTTCGTCGTCTTCGTCCAGTTCGTCGTCTTCGTCTAGTGCGTCGTCTTCGTCTAGTGCGTCGTCTTCGTCTAGTTCATCGTCTTCGTCTAGTTCATCGTCTTCGTCTAGTTCATCGTCTTCGTCTAGTTCATCGTCTTCGTCTAGTTCATCGTCTTCGTCTAGTTCATCGTCTTCGTCTAGTTCATCGTCTTCGTCTAGTTCATCGTCTTCGTCTAGTTCATCGTCTTCGTCTAGTTCGTCGTCTACATCCAGTACGCCTTCTGAATCCAGTACGCCTTCCGAAACAGCTAAAGATTTTGAAAAAAAATCCGACAGCGTATCGATCTATACAAATATAAACAAAACAGGAAATCTCCGTTATCCTAAAACCAATATTAAAAAAGGTAACCCATTCTATTTGATATTTGGTTCAATAATTTTGAGTGTTTCCATTTTTCTACTATTGAAAAAATACTAAACCCAAAATTCTCTCAAGGAGATACATTCTTCTTGAGTTTTTTTATTCTTGGATACTACATTTCAAAATGATTAAGAAAAACTCTATGTGATGGAGCTATCTAAGTTTCTCTGTTAGTCAGCTAATTTAATATATTAATTAACTAGTAATAGTGTATAATCGTTTTGTAAAAGGAGGTCTTCATCAATTGTAAAAATGTTGTTTAAGAGCAACTCGCTTATTTTTGTCGTCGTCTCACCTAAAAGAATGAACCTTTCAATTTCATTAAAAGGAATTGTTTCAATTAGAAGTTTTGCAGCCAGACGACTTTTATCAAACAATGATCCTTCTATAAAAAAACTGATCTCTTTTTATGACTTAATTCTGAATCTCCAAGAAATAGAATTCCTCCAATTCATCAAGAATAGTAATAATTTTTGTTCGAGATATGAATAAAGTCTCCTCAAAATAGCTAGCAGATAAATACTCGTTTGAGATTAGCAAACTTAATAGAATAAACAAAAAATTTCATCATGTGAATACTGGAAGTTGCTTGGACTAACTCTTAATTGCATCGAAAGAATCATTTCTTCTATTTTCTTATTTTTTAGCAATAAAAAACTTTTCTTTTTATTCTGACCAACTTCTCAAACTGATTCTTCTTTAGAAACTAATCTACTTTATATAGACTTTATCTAACCTCCCGTTCATTGATTTGTAGACTAAGAGCAATATCTTTCACTGGTACGTATTCTTTCATTTGCAAAAGATAATGAAGTATTTTGATTTCTCTACTTTTTAATTTCATTTTATTCCTCCCAGTTCATAAAAAGATTTCATATTGAAAGTAAAGCGTTTTCTATCTATTACATAACTTTTTTTGTAATATCATCTTACAAGGATAAGATATCAATAACTACCTTAGACTTAGAAAGTAGATTTTAGTTTCAGAAACAAAGCGATCAAAAGATTGAATCATCAATCTTTTGATCGCTTAAATTTTTTTACTTTTTTTCAGTATTAAGATAGCAACAACAAATTTCAATTGATAGTCGTTAGTTTTCAGCTATTGTTTCGTCCTAGTTAAAAACATAATATTACCTTTTTAAACCTATAGATCTCGAATACCAGAATATAGTGCCACACTCAGCAATTTTCTGTTTGGTATTTTTGTTATAACATGAGCAGCAAGTATTAGAAAGAGGTGCTCTTTATCGGAAAGATGGATGATTAAAGGTATCAAAAAAACGTTTTACAGCTTTCCAATACCTCGTTTTATTTTATTTAATCCTCAGACACGATGAAGCATCCATCTTATCACTCAGTAGTTTAAACTTCTGATAATAAACTTCATATTCTTCAACAGCTTTTTGCTCAGGTGAATAAATTTTTTTGACATGGTTATATTTTTTCCATATCTCTGATGAAAGCTGTCCGGTAGAAGCATGAATCGCACAGATAAGAGCACCAAAAGCTGGACCCTCATCGATTGCTAAAACTTCGATCTCGGAGTTGAATATGTCTGCAAACATTTGTAACCAAAGAGGATTTTTCACTACGCCTCCAGTAATCCGAAATTTTTGCACCTGTTTATCGGATAAATCCCTCATAGTTTGATATACGTTCTTAAGCGAAAAGGCCACTCCTTCCAATACCGACCGAATCAAGTCACCATCATTGTGGTACGCCTTCATTCCAACAAATTCCGCAGACATTTTTGCATTGTAATAGGGACTGCGTTCGCCAAAAAGATAGGGTAAGAAAAGTACCCCCTTACTTCCAATAGAGCTTTCTTCAGCTTTCTTCGTTAGTGTCTCGAAATCCTCACCAGGTGCAAACCTCTCTTTGAACCAATCTAAGGAATAGCCCGCGGAAAGTGTAACACCCATTTTGTAATCTTGTTCTTCAATCAATGAATTGAAATAGTGATACTTTCCTACTTGGTTCATACTGTCATTGGAGTAGGTCAAAAATAACGCCAGAAGTTCCGACTGAAATAAGTCCCTGCTCTTCAATATTATCAATTGTACCTAGTGCACCACAAGCATTGTCGGCCCCACCCATGATCACAGCAAAGTTCTTAGTAATGTTAAACTTTTCCTTTATCTGCTCAGTAGGCACACCCGCACTGTCAGTAGAATACAACAGTTCAGGACATTGATCTAAACGGATATCAAACCTTGTCAGTATCTCCTCATCCCATTGATGTTTCCTGACATCATACATGATAGTCCCTGATGCATCGGAATAATCTGTGCAAACTTTACCTGTAAGATAATAAATGAGGTAATCCTTCGGCATCATGAATTTCCAAACCTTTTTCCAGTTTTCCGGCTCATTTTCCATCACCCATAGTATTTTTGGTAACGTAAAACCCTCTAAAGAAATATTTTTTTCTACCGATAATAGGTGAGGTAGAATATCGGTGTTTAACTGTTTCACCTGCTCAGTTGTTCGAACATCATTCCATAGAATCGCCGGACGAATAGGGATCCCTTCCTCATCAATCATCACCAAACTATGCATCTGTCCAGAGAAAGCGATAGAAACGATATTCTCTTTTATTTGAGGATATCTTTCCAACATTTCACTGAAAGCGCGATCAAACGCTCGCAGCCAATCGGTTGGATTTTCTTCACTATAGCCTTCCTTTTCTGAAATGATAGAGAAAGAACTACTTGAATTACCGAGTATTCTTCCCTGATTATCAGCCAAGATGATTTTTAAAGAGCTTGTTCCTAAATCAATGCCTAAATAATAATCCATCGTGCATGCTCCCTTAATTTATTTCGTAAGTAGTAATCGAAGAATACTTGTGACATAGATGATCCTTTTTCTCATGGACATAATTGGGAATTTGCTGCATTTCAAAAGTAATCCCCATGAAAGGTTCAATTGGTATCTCTCGATTTAAAAGTACGGGCTTATCAATACTATTTAAAGTGTAGACGACACAAGCTTCCTGATTAGAACGAATTGTTAAGCGATTGTCTCCAGTATCATTTTTTAGTTTTATTTTTGTTCGCATAAAATCGGGATCGGTAAAACGATAGGCCAGATTAATCCCATTTCCGCAGAGTTTCGCTAACTTCTTTTCTGTACCCAAGGCCTTTTTGATCTGTACTTCCTTTTGAAAATTATAGCTTTCGTATTCGCCTGTAGGTTTCACGTATTCCTGCGTAGGAACAAGCTGTGCATCAATAAGTTGAATTTCTGCATCATCAATTGTCAACCAATGGTTTTCAATCGTTTTTTTGTTGTGATTCAAGTTGAAATAGGAATGATTCGTCAGATTACAAATCGTCGGCTGTTCTGAATTTCCATGCATTTCAACAATGAAGGTGTTTCCTTCTAATCGATAGTATATGGTGAAGTCCATGTCTTCGTATACAGAATCAGTGTCAAAATAAGACAATCTATATGCAGTTTCATCTATTTTTTTAACGGACCATTGCTTAAATTGAAGACCTTCTTTACCACCATGAAGATGCAAATCTCCTTCGTTTGTATCCAATCTAATTTGCTTTTCATCGCTATTCAAATAATATGGCGGAAAAGTACGCCCCGCATTTCGTCCGATTGTTGCACCTAGAAAATAAGGATTGGACTGATAGGTTTCACTATCAGAATAATGAAGCACGAAATTTGTTTGGTTATTCTTCTTTTCTAATTTAGTAATACAACCGCCTAGATCTAAAAACTCGACTAAGATAAATTCATTCTCTAATGTATATTTCTTCATCTAACTTATTCTACCTCCATGTTCAATGAAAGAAAGACAGAAACAATATTTTCTACCGACCGCGATCGAATCGTGTTCACACCTAGTTGGTCTGTATAATCAGAAAATGTCTTCTCTCCTTACCAATCAAAAACTGCTTTCTTTATCGATATTGTTTTGTACTTCTGCCACTACTTTGGCGTATCTCTCAGGATTGCTGCCAAAGCGCCCAACAAAAACACCATCAACTTCTTTGTTTCGAACGATCAATGTAGCATTCTCAGGACTAACTGCTCCGCCATAAATTATTCTAACTTTCTCGGCCGATGCTAAATCGAACATTTTCGCCAGAACTTTTCGAATCATTCCGCAGACGAGATGAATGTGCGGTGCGCTCGCTGCCTTGCTTTTATTCACTGCCCAAATCGGCGTATAAGCGATCACTAAAGTCTCCAAATCTTCCTTCTTCACTTCATAAAGATCATTAAATAATTGTAAGTAAAGAAAGGATTCAATCTCTTCGAAATCGCTTGTCTGTTCCACTTCGCCCACACATAAAATCGGCTTCAAGCCTTTTTCAAGGGTCAAACGCAATTTCTTATTAATCGTTGTATCCGTCTCATGAAAGTATTGTCTTCTTTCCCAATGCCCAAGTTCTACGTAATCCCCTTTGATATCCAATAACGATTCAATTGAATACTCGCCGGTATATGCTCCGGATGCGTAAGCACTGATGTTTTGCGCTCCTAAATGTATATTGGTATTCCATAAAACTTTTGATACTGGATAGAGCATGGCCATCGATGGCAGCAAAATCTTCTCAATATTCTGATCATCTCCTAAAAGTTCGACTAATTGTTCGGCAAAGGTTACCGCCTCAACTTCGCGATTTTGTCTCATTGCCCAACTCATTACGACTACTGGTTTACGTTTACTCATTTTTCGCTCCTCCAGTTTATGCTATTGATTCTTATTGATTCTTGAATGCTTCCCAATCCTTCATGAAGGCTGCAATACCCGCATCAGTCAATGGGTGACTCCATAATTTAGGGAATAATGATCCCGGGATCGTAGCGATATCCGAAACTGCCACTGCAACTTTTTCTACATGTTCTAAACCACGAACACTTGCTGAAATAATCTCAGTCTTCAATCCATACGTCTCCAAAATCGTTCGCAACTTCTTAATCAACGTTAGGCTGTCTGTTCCAGTATCATCCAATCTGCCTAAGAATGGACTAATGTATGTTGCGCCAGCTTTGGCTGCCATCAACCCTTGTGCAGCGGTAAAAATCAATGTGACATTTGTTTTGATTCCTAATTTTGTCAATTTGTTTACTGCTTCCAAACCTGCTTCGGTCATTGGGATTTTCACTACGATATTTTCTGCCCATTGTGCAATATTTTTGGCTTCTTTAATCATGCCTTCCGAATCTAAACTGATAACCTCTGCACTGACAGGACCTTCTACCGTTTCACAAATTTCTTTGATGACTTCCTCAAAATCTCGACCTTCTCTTGCAATGATTGTCGGATTGGTCGTTACTCCATCAACTAGGCCTAATTTGTTGATTCGTTTGATTTCATCTACGTTTGCTGTATCTAAAAAGAATTTCATTTTTTCTCCTTTACTTGCTGAACAATTTCAACAATGTTCTTAAATTTTTCTGGATCATGTCCAAATCTTCCAACAAAAACACCATCCACATGTTCATTTTCGATTAAGTCATTCACGTTATTCTGACTAACAGAACCGCCATATATGATTCTTATTTTCTGAGCAATTGAATGACCATAATGGTCGGTCAAAATATTTCGAATCATCTCATGTACATGGTGTACATAGCTGGCTGATGCGGCTTTTTCCTGTCCAATCGCCCATACGGGTTCGTAGGCGATGACCAATTCTGTTAATTCTTCTGGGGTGACCCCACTTAAGTCCACAATCAATTGCTTCTTCAAGTGTGCTTTCACCTGGTCCTTTTCGTGCATACTTTCTCCAATACATAAAACAGGACGTATCCCGTTTTTGAAAGCAAGCTTTACTTTTTCGTTTATTATTTCGTCCGTCTCGTTAAAGTATTTCCGTCGTTCAGCATGCCCCAACTCAACATAGCTACCTCCCATATCACAAAGTGATTCTACTGAGAATTCTCCTGTTAACGCACCATTTTCCATAAAGGCGATATTTTGAGACCCAAACTCAATGAATGAATTACTTAGACACTGTCCAACCTCCCGTAAGGTTCCCATACTGGGAAACATAAATAAATCAGTGTCTGCAAAGTGATTACAAAGCTCCTTCAACTTCTGGGTATATTTAATAGTGGGTTCTAGTTCGTTCATATATATTTTTAAACTAATTCCAACAATTGGTTTCCTCATCACTATCTCCCTTTATTTTGCTAGATTTTTTTCATAATCCATTATCTGATTAATTTTCCGTTCAGATCTTGTTCCGGCTTCAAAAGATTGAGATAAGTATTCCTCCAATAATAGTTTGGCAGAATCGATTCCCTGAACGAAAGCTCCAAACGTAGCAATTTGTGCATTATTGCTTAATTGCGCACGTTCAGCTGAATAAATATCAGTCAATTGCGCGGCACGGATACCTGGAACTTTGTTCGCGGCGATCGCCATTCCAATCCCTGTCCCACAACATAATATCCCACGATCAATCGTTTCGGATTTCACTGCTTTCGCCACTTCAAAAGCGATTGCCGGATAATCAACGGGTGAATCACTATAGTAACCAAAATCGATAACCTCATAACCTAATTCTTCTGCATACTCCTTCAAAGTATTTTTAAATTCAACCGCATTTTCATCTGCACCAAAACCAACCTTCATCATAATTCCTCCTTTTAAATATTCGTGCATTGCTTCAAAAATAATTGCAACCGAAGTCGCACCAGCATCCTGTTTATCTAACGATCGCTCTCCTAAAAATTTTGCTCTACCAAATTTTGCAGGATATTTTTTGGTTTTTTCAACCCCTTCATAGGCCGCCTGAACGGCCTCCTCCAAAACCTCTAAAAAATCAACCGATTGTGTCTTTTGAAAAACATCTGCAACGGGGATTAAAGAATCTAACATGGTCTTATCTCCTAATTGCGCTTTGCCTCTTTTTTGAATCATCGCCACCGCTTCTCGAAGACCGGCACCAAATTCTTCAACCGACAAGTCCTCTTTTTTTCCGGCAGCCTTCCCTACTCCCAAGAATAAAGAGCTGAAAATAACTCCTGATGCGCCTCCCATTGATTCCATCATCGCCATCCCGGCTTTTTTGAATACCTGATCAATATCTGTAATCGAATCATTCTGCAGAACGTCACAAATAGCTTTCGCACCACTAGACATCCCGATACCATGATCACCATCACCGATCGCACGATCGATGTCACCTAAATACTCTTCCTTTTTAATCAATTCCTCAGCTGTGAAAATCAACATCGCTTTCGCTTTTTCACTAGTCAATCTTTCCATCAATAGTCCTCCTTGTGAAAATAGCAGGGACTGTAGGCATCCATTTGATACATTTCTTTTAACTCCTCTGTCAACACCTGCACTGTAATAGAGAAACCTGCCATCTCCTGTGTTGTACAAATACTTCCAACGACAGTATCGTAGACATTAAAATTTTTTCCCCTTAACAGCTTGTCCACTTCGTGATTAACTGTATACAACTCTAGATGCGTAGTAGCGCCCAAACCATTAATACAGACAATGACTTCTTTTTCTTCAAATAGCATTAGTTCTATGAGAAGCTTATCGACCATCCGTTGAACCAAGCTTTTAGCATCCAGCATCTTCATCCGTTCAATTCCTTGTTCACCGTGAATTCCTAGACCAAACTCGATTTCATCATCGGCCAACTCAAAATTCTTTTGACCATTAACAGGATTTGTCCCAGGAGAAATTCCAACACCGATTGAGAAAATACGTTGATTTGCACTCTCTCCAACTCTCAAACACTCTTCTAAAGAGCATCCTTGAGCTGCTGCCGCTGCGACTTCTTTAATGACGAATAAGTCACCGGCAATTCCGCGACGCTCTCTTTGTTCTTCTTTTCCAGCTGATGCCACATCATCCGCGATCGGTAAATTATACGCTTTAATATCTTCCATCTCTGCTAGTTCAACACCCATGTCAAAATTTAGGACATCACCCGCATAATTTCCAAAAAGACAAATTACACCCGCACCCTGATCCGCTTGTTTGATTGCTTCCAAAACGGTTCCTGGGGTTGGTGCAGCAAAAAAATTGCCTATTGCTACCGCATCCACCATATTTTTCCCTAGCAATCCAAAGAAAAGAGGTTCATGACCACTTCCTCCACCACTGACGATCCCGACTTTCCCTGCTTTTTTTTCCTTTCGAAAAAGAACTTGAGAATTTTCAGATGATCGAGCAACCCTTTTTCCTTCAGCGGCTATAAATCCGGCCAGCATATCCTCAATCAACGTTTCTTTTGAATTCAAAATTTTTTTCATAAGAGCCTCCCACGGTATACTTAAAGCGCTTTACGATTAAAAATAACCGAAAGCGCTTTAGTAATTTGTGCACTAACGATCCATAATAACTCGTTTCACATTAGGATCAGTAAACACGTCATATTCATCATAACTAGGAGAAGAAAACTCACTGATCACTGCACCGTCTTTTCCAGCCTTAAACCAATGTTTTAATTTAGGATCAATCGTATATTGTTCTCCCGGCAATAAACGATATTCTTTACTTGCGGTATAGTATTCTTGACTATTTTTTGGAATACTTACACTAATTTTTTCAGGATCTAACGGTTCATCAGACTCTACATAAAGATAAACCTCGCCCCAACGACAGCGAAACGTTTCTTGTTTGCCTTCGTGACCATTCCAATCTGGATGTAAATGTTCTGGACATGTTTGATTTGGCAGTAAAACCATTTCTTTCGCACAATATCGAGCATTATTTACATACAGAATCAAGTTCAAACCTTCTTCTTCCAAATTATCTAAACCAAAATCTGCATAATCCACTGATTCTAACTCTTCATCTGTGAGAACGATTTGAGATTTTTTGTATAGATCCTTCACTGCCTGTTTGTATTCTTCAGTTGCTCCACTCATAGTTATTACCCACCTTAACTAATTTTTATATCAGACAAATCAATGTCTTTTTCATCTTCTGCTTGAATCTCTTTCACATCGTCGTAATCGACTTGCTTCTTCAATACTAATAATAAAACAGCATCTACTATTGAGCCGATCATTAATGCCGCAAACCACCCAAGAGGATTTGTCATCGTTACCATGGCAAACAAACCACCGTGAGGAACTGGAGAAGCTGCACCCCAAATCATGCTCAATGCACCCCCGATACCTGCACCGATACCTGTAGACACAATACACCGCCATAAATCATTAAAGATAATTGGATAACATCCTTCGGTAATCATACATACTCCCATCGGAAAAGCGGTCTTTAATGTCTCTACTTCCATCCGGTTGTAAATGTTCTTTTTAAAGATCTTTTGCAAGAAGAAAGCAATGGACATTCCAAAAGGCGTGACCATAGAGGCCAACATTAATACTGCCATTGGTTCATTGATTCCTTCTGACTGTAAGGACAATAAAAATGCGAAGACCACTTTATTGATCGGTCCGCCATAATCGATAGCAGATAATACACCGACGATTAATCCAAACATTAGTTTTTGACTTGTATCCAACCCTAATAAGAAATTATTCAATGTGTCTGTAAGAGCTGAAATTGGGAAACCTAAAACGAAATACATAATGAATCCAACGACTACGGATGAAATAAAAGGAATGATCAACATTGGTTTCAAGCCTTCAGCCCACAACGGTACTTTAATTTTTTCTTTTAAGAATTTGGTCAAGTAGCCAGCTATATACCCGCCAATAAATCCACCAATAAACCCTGCATTCATATTGATAGAAATCAGCCCAACGAGAAACCCTGGTGCGATCCCGGGTTTATCGGAAATCGAGAATGATATCCCAGTTGCGATAACTACCGGCAGCATTCCTAGTACTAATCCACCCATCGTGTACATCACATCAAAGAAATTGTAAGATTCTTTGATATCATTAATTGTTGCACCGCCTAAGAGACTTCCAATTGCTAACAAAAAACCGCCGCTAACAACAATTGGAATTAAATATGAAATAGCTGTAAGTGCATGCTGTTTTAAATTTGTAAACAATTTCCCGCTTTGCTTTGTGTCCGTCATTTCCATCGCATCCTTTCGTTATTGGTTTACAATTTCTTCAATTTTTTCAATAAATTTGTTCGGAGATTTAATAACTACTTCTGTAGGTATCTCAATGACGCGCAAGCCTTCAAAGCGTTCCTTACCTCTTACTTTTACATCGGCAGCGATCACAACCACATCCGCCTCCTTAATAGCACTTTCTGGAATCGGATTTTCAGTTCCAATTGTTCCTTGCGTTTCTACATGAATGTCGTGTCCGGCTTTTTTAGCTGCATTTTCCAGTTTTTCTTTGGCAATATACGTATGGGCAATTCCTGCAGTACATGCTGCTATTCCTACGATTTTCATATTTCTCCTCCTATAAAAATGCTTTTTTCATCTCTGATACATTTTTGGCATTGAGTAATTGTGCAACTACTTCATCATTTCCTAATTTTCCAGCTAAGGCCGCTAACATTCGTAGATGCTCGTTTTCACCTCCATCTCCAGCCTTTACACAAAATAAACAAACAATTCGGACTGGTTTTTCGTCTAATGTTTCCCAAGGAATCTCATTTTTGAATTCACCGATTGCAATCCCATTAGTGATAACGCTTTCACTTTGACCATGAGGGATCGCAATAAAATTGCCGATCCCCGTCTTTCCAAGCGACTCGCGATAGTAAATATCTTTAACGAATCCATCTATTTCCTTAATGTATCCTTTATCAAGTAGAAGCTTCGCTAAGTAGTGAATCGTATCTTCTTTGGAATTGCCAGGAAGTTGAACGCCCATGATTTCTTCATCCAAAACCTGCTCTAAATTAATTTCTTGCATGATTTACCTCCAAATAGTCTTCTTATTTATGGTAAAGATCTGCTTTGTTGTCCGATTTGAACAACTTAATTTTATGCAACGCGGTCTTCTTAGATTCCTCAATACAATCCGGGAAGATCACATTTGGTTCACGAATTTCTAGATTACCATTATTTAAGATTTCTCTTAGTTTTTCTGTAAATGAAATCTTAATATCAGAGGAGATGTTAATCTTTGAAATTCCCAATTCAACAGACTCGCCAATTTCTTTATCTGGATTACTTGATCCTCCATGTAAAACTAATGGAATATCTACGACTTTGATGATTTCACGTAAAATGTCCAGGCGTAATTTTGGTTTAACATCTTTTGGATAAATTCCGTGAGCCGTTCCGATAGCAATTGCTAAAGAATCAATCCCTGTTCTTTCAACAAATTCTTTTGCTTTTGCTGGATCCGTATAAATAACTTCACTTACTCCGCCTTCTACCGTGTTTCCAGTATCACCGATTGTTCCCAGCTCTGCTTCAACAGATACACCAACCGCATGAGCCGCTTCAACGACTTTCTGTGTTACAGCAATATTTTCTTCGAAAGGCAAGTGCGAGCTATCAATCATTACTGAGGTGAATCCTAACTGAATCGCGTGTATCACTTGATCAAACGAAGCTCCATGATCCAAATGGATTGCAACTGGAATCCGGCTATGATTTGCTTCATAAATGACCTGACTAATAAAACTGTCTCTCAAAAACTCCAACTCTAATGGATGAATCGCCATCATGAACGGTGACTTAGCTTCTTCACAGGCATCCATTGCCGCTGACAGCAATTGACCTGAGCCAGCATTGAATGCTGGAACAGCAAAATGATGTTCCTTTGCTACGTCCAACATTTCTTTTCCACTAATTAACATATAACTACCTCTTTCTTTTTCTTCCTTTTTCTTTCTTTTATTTTCTTTTTACACACACAATGTACTACTTTATTTTCTTTTAGTCAACAATATTTTTAAAAAGAAAAAAATTTTTTGTGCTTTTCTTAAAAACCAAATATTTATGTTGGATTTAGGGAAGGTTTTTTATATCTCTTCTTTTTCTTTTTACACGCATATTTTTTCTTTATTTTTCTTTTAGTATGACTTATAATGAAAATCAAAGGAGTAGATATTATGTTAGCTACAGAAAGAGAAGAGTTCATTCGTAAACTGATCTTAGAAAAAAGAGTCGTTTATGTTAATAATTTGGCAGATGAGCTAGGAGTTACTCGTCCGACGGTTAGAAACGATTTGGACAAATTAGTAAAAAAGCATAATGACCTAACTAGAATCCATGGTGGGATTATGCTCAAAGAAGAAATTATGGGTAAAGATCTTACAGATGGAATTACCGAATACAGTGAACGTGCATTCGTCAATAAAGAAGAAAAAAAAGCAATCGCCAAAAAAGCGATAGAATTTGTAAAGAAAGGAGATACGATCCTATTAGACTCCAGTTCTACCTGTTTTGAATTTGCATCTGAATTGGTGACGTTCAGTGAACAGCTTACCGTGATTACGAATGGAATATCTACAGGCGCAATTCTAAAACAAAATCGACATATCAATGTGTTAGCCATCGGTGGACTGCTTAAAGCAAATTCAAATACAATTTATGACGAATTTTTCAGTCCTATTTTGGACAATTTTAATATAGACACCTATTTCTTTTCAGCTTCGGGACTTTCATTGGATGGAGGATTTTCCGAAAATAATTTGATGGAAGTAAAACATAAACGCACAAACGTGATCAATTCAAAAAAATCGATCGCATTAGTCGACAGTACAAAGTTCAATAAGGACTCCAGTTCTACATTTTGTACATTCGAAGAAGTAGATATACTGATCACCGATGCTAATTTGGACAAGAGTATTGAACAGCAATTCGATTCACGTATAAAGATTATTAAAGCCGATAGTTAAATTTACTAACATGTGAATACTCAATCACTAAATGCGAAACAATTAAAGAGCCCATTCTTTTTTTAGGATTGTGCTCTTTTTGCTTTTACTTCATTAATTGATAAATGTTTCATTTCCTCATACCTCTTTGCTTTTTGTTACTCTAATCCATTTATCTTAATCTGGTGATTATCGTGTAACTTAATTTAAAATTGGATTAAAGCTCACCTTTCTTTTAAAAACTCCCCTAACTAGGATTCAACTATTTATTGATCCTAATTAGGGGAGTTTTATCATTATCTAGCATTTTTCTCTCATATTTATTTTTCTAAGAAATCATTTCATCCGTTCGCTAAATTATTTCTGTTAAGGTGCCTTCAAATAGCTCTTTTAAATAGACAACAAGTTCTTCTAACTCCTGTTCCCTATTTAATAATGCCTCTAATAATAAAGGCATATTAAATCCAGCTAGCAAAGAAATATTTTTTCCCTTCTTCTTTAGAACCGTTGCAACATTTGTTGGCGTTCCTCCAACAATATCAGTCAAAATCAACGTGCCTGTTTCTTTATCCAATGACTGATAAGCTACTTCCGCAGCCTCTATTGTCATTGATAAATCCATCATCTCAGTCAATGTGAAATAGGCAGTATTTTTTTGTTCACCGATGACCATTTCAGCACTTTTTAATGCTTCCTTAGCGTAATTTCCGTGACTTCCAACGAGTATTGCGATCATTTTATCACTTCCCTTATCTTGGCCTCATATCTATACTGACTTCATTCGATTTTTCATTTTTAGCACGTTCCAAAATCGAATCATTTAAGAAACATTCAATGATTGTAAAAGCCATTGCTTTAGCGGAGCGTTCGATGGCTGTATGGCTAATAGGCTGATTAGCCAGTCTTTCATATTCTGGAGTGTGTAATGATACCCGTGTCTTATTCAAGCTAAAGTATGGGTTTGTCGTTGGGATTATTTGACTAACATTTCCAAAATCAGTTGATCCAAAATCATCTGGAAACCCTGTTAACACTTCCTCGCCTTGCTCTTCCAAAGCCTCACGACAAATATTTCCTAATGTTTCACTAAAGGTACGGGCGGCGTAGCCTTTTTCTTCAATAATATTTGCCTTACAACCGGTTGCTAAAGCAGCAGCTTGAATACAACTCTTCACTCTCTCAACTAATCTAGACATTTCTCGATCTTCCATACAACGAATACTGTATTGAATTTTAGTATAGTCTGGAATAACGTTACTGGCATTACCGCCATCAACAATGTATCCTGACATACGGACATCCGAGGTCACCTGCTGGCGTAAAAATCCAATCGCATTGAAAAAAAGATTTGCTGCATCCAAAGCATTAATACCTTTAAAGGGCTGACTTGCAGCATGTGCAGACTGTCCAAAAAATTCGATTGTAAATGAATACGTAGTCGTACATCTACCAGCAATTCGTGTAGTTCCTGAGGTAGGATGCACCATCAATGAGGCATCTACCCCATCAAATACACCCGCTTCCAGTAATTTTATTTTCCCGCCACCGCCTTCTTCTGCGGGTGTTCCAATAATAGAAACTTTTCCAGAAATATTGAACTTCTCCATCGCCCTCTTTGCAGCTAGATAGGTACCTAGAGCGGATGTACAAATAATATTGTGTCCACATGCATGACCTAATTTAGGCAATGCATCATATTCTGCCAGTACTGCAATATGTCTTTCTCCTTTCCCCTGTGTGAACGAGGCGCTAAAAGATGTATCTAGTCCTCCAAAAGGAATAATAACTTCATTCCCCTTCTCTTTTAAGTAACTCGTCAATTTCTCTACTGCCTTGAATTCTTTATATCCCAACTCAGGATTTTCGTGAATATACTCACTGATCCGAATTAAATCTAACTTATTCTCTTCAACATTTTTATAAATTGTATTTTTAACGTCTGACTGCATGATTTCCTCCCTAGAATAATCCGACTAGTGCCCCTAATAATGAAAAGACTAAAACACCCAATAAAATAGTTGTATACTTAACATTTCTTTTCTTGATTAAATAGTACAGAATAAATACTGCAGCTATCGGTAGAAGTCCCGGAAGAATCTGATCCACATAGGATTGAATTGTCGTTTTTTCTCCATTCACCATCAGAAAAGGCTTCAGTTCCAGCTTGACATATTGAGAAGATAGAATTCCCATCATGAACATTCCTAAAATACTAGATGCCATAATAAACTGATTAATTCGACCGTCTTTCAACACTTGCAAGATACTCTTCCGACCTACTTTATAGCCTAAATGCCATAGATAGTAGCTAATGGTGGATGTAATCAAACTAACTACGACAAAGGGGCCTAACCCGGCGATCCAGCTTCCAGCAGAAGCCAATGGCAAAAATAATCCTATAACGATTGGACGAATAGTTCCCCAATCCACCGTATCTCCGATTCCAGCCAATGGACCCATGAAGCCCGTTTTTAGACCAGTAATCATATCATCTGAGATCTCTTCGCCTTTTGCTCGTTCTTCTTCCATCGCTATTACAATTCCGTGGATTAGGCTTCCCCAAATGCCTTCAGTATTAAAAAAGGTCAAATGACGTTTAAAAGCTAAGCTTAATTCTTCATCATCTTTATACAGCTTTTTCAAAATCGGTGCGAGACAGCCGACAAAAGATAAACTTTGTAGTCGTTCGAAAGAGTTTGACAGCTCACATGTGCCTAACCAAAGCATCCATGATCGTCGGATATCTTTTTTTGTTAACAGCTTCTTTGTATCTACTTGATTTTCATTCATTATAAGATCCCCGCTTCCTCAGATGAATTTGATTTAGTAAACGTGATATGCAGAAAGGCCATGAATATCCCAAGTAATGCGAAAGCAATGGTGTTTACTTGCTGAGCATACTGGAATAAGAAGAAACCTAAAACAAAATATGGCAGAATTCCTTTTTTCCCAATGACTGAAATCGTGATTGCAAATCCTAACGCTGGAAGAATTCCTCCCGCAACCTGAAGTCCTGTCATAATCCATTCTGGAATAAAGTTCATAAAGCTTTTTACCGCATTTGGTCCTAAATAAATCGCTATCGCTACAGGAATGATGTAAATAAATATCAAAGACAAAGTAGGATATAAAAAGTGTGCACGCATAATTCCTTTAGTATTAGCTTTTTCTGCATAGCTATCTGCCATGTGGACCCAAGCAGCATTAACCGTTCTACGAATATAGTCCAGCAGAACACCCAATAGTCCAACCGGAACTGCTAAAGTAACCGCAACTTCTGGAGACAAATTTGTTTGAATAGCAATTGGAAGAGCGATAAATGTAGCTAACACCTGATCTGTAGGTATATTTCCTCCGGGTTGTATCACACCCATATAGATAGCCTGGATAGCTGCGCCAATAATCATTGCCTGAGGAACATCGCCCAAGACAATCCCAATCAACAACGCCCCAAACAAAGGAATATTTTTGGGCCATGTATATAGGATCCCCATTCGACAAAAACAAAATAGTATACCTAAAATAATTGCCTGAAAAATCGTCATGTTCTTTCCTCCTACTATTTAAATTTGTTTTCTATATCTTTTAAACTAACTTCTTTTTCTTCAGGTACCGTTTGAAGATAGATACGAATACCCTCCGAAGCTAAATTTTGAAGATCATTATACTCATTCTTTGTTAACGTGACATTCTTGAACACAACAACTCTTTCTGGTCCACCACCAATACCGCCAATTTGAACCTTTTCAATTTTTGTATTCGCTTTCATTCCTTTTAGTAACATAGGAATGTTTTTAAAAAGAATGATCGTATGTTTTAACTCTCGCCCATTTAAGGTATCTTCTATATCATTTACCCCTCTAACAATCAGCTTTACACCATTTGGGGCCGCCATTTTGAACACTTCAATCATGAATTCATCTTGTGACAAATCATCATCAAAAATAATGACCTCACTTGCACCGACCTGTCCAATCCAACGAGTAACTACCTGTCCATGCAGCAGGCGGCTGTCTACCCTTACTAAACCAATTTCTGTCATCTTACTTCCCCCTATTTTTATTGAATTTAATCATTGATGAAAATGTGATATACTAAAAATGAAATTTTTTCATTTTCATCTACGATTAATAAATATATTTTTATTATATAGAATATTTTCGAAAAGTAAACACAATAAATCGAATTTTTTCGATATTGATTTAGGAGGAACATAATGGTCTACTTAGAAAGCGTTATTCAAACAAATTATCCAACAATGACAAAAAAAGAAAAAAGAATCGCTGACTACTTACTAAAGAGTCCAGAAGAAGCCAAAACAAAGACTATTTCCGAGATATCGGAAATCTGTGGAGTTGCTGAATCAACCGTCTTTCTTTTTTCGAAGAAAATTGGACTATCTGGATTTAAAGAATTGACTGTTCTTTTATCAAATAGTTCGAAGAAAAAAATTTTTGAAGGAATCTATGAAGAGGATAGTTTTCAGGCGATCGCTGAAAAAGTATTAGAGGTTTCAACACAATCTTTGGCTACTACCGCTAGCTTGCTTGACTATGAACAATTACAACAAGTAGTCAATACGTTAATTCAAGCTAATAAGGTTGTCTTCTTCGGACTCGGCGGGTCTGCGCCAGTAGCTCTGGATGGATTTCATAAATTCTTGCGCTCACCTCTAGAAGTAGAGTTTAATATGGATTACCACATGCAATTGCTCAAAGCAGGAAAACTCACGAAAAAAAGTTGTGCAATTATTGTATCTCATAGTGGCGAGAATTCTGATATCCTTCGAATTGCCGATATTTTGAAAAAAAATGATGTACCGATTATCGTGATAACCAGCTTCAATAATACTTCATTGGTTAAAGTTGCTGATTTCACACTCATTGCAACAACTGAGGAACTAAAATATAAAAACATGGGAATCTATACAAGAAGATTAGCGCAAATGCTAATCATGGATCTTTTGTTTACCTTAGTCATGACCTCTGACGATACCTTATCTATCCCTAGTTTAGAAAAAATACAAGACGCGATACACTCAACTAAGTAGAAATTGGATAATCATTTATAAAAGAAAAAAGCAGAAAATCCCGACTGTGGTAAAAGTTTCCATTGTTTTCGAGTTTTTCTGCTTTTTTTATCTTTTTAATCCAAGCTCAATCTCTTTAAATCCTTGATTCTGCCCTTCTCACGCTTTTTTCCGTTCTTTCCTCTAGAATTTTTTGCAACTCTTCCGTCAAAGCTTTGGTTTTTAAGGGAACACAATCGCAAGGATCATCGATATACATAATTTGATTTGTCTGTGGTGTAAATTTCTTCCATTCTGGCAAAGCCTTGCTATTCGGATCATGACACGCTGCAAAATTCGCCCAATATTTCGCCATTGTATTGCTTACTCGAACGTCACTTTCCCCATAATTGATGAACTCGCTATTTAAATTTTGAAAATGGTAGGCATTCTCACTGGCATGATAGGCGCCGTAATAATAAGGTTCTTTGCCTGGTGTGACTTTTTGGAAAATGTAAAAATAGGTCGGTGAGGTACGAAACTCAACAAGACAGGAGGTAAAATATCTCATATTTGCGATCGTATTGTCTGACCGAAAACGTCCTAACGCATACGCAGGTGATTGATCCAAATAGGCACCATATTTATTATAGATAGCAACCTTATGATCTGGATATTTGGTCGCCACTGTTTTTTCAAAACGTTCTTTTGTAACCTTTTCTCGTTCTCCAAGGAGAATGAAGGCTTCATCCGCTGTACAGCCGAGAATAATGGGAATATCATGAATCTTCCCAGCCAAGAAGGATTCCTCCAAACGAGCAGGGACTAATCGTCCGTCCACATAAGGACAAAACTCGGAGGCTTCGTAAGCTTCAGGATCACTTAACAGTTTTTCTGCGGAAACACAGAATAGCTCGTCTTCACTGACACCGATTTTTGCTAAATAATTTAAGCAGCGAGTTTGTTCCTGTGCTTCATTAATGTCCCATTCGTCATGATTAAAGGGCGATCCGCTTTGGGTGATCGCAGCATGGAAGAGTCCCTCTGCTGCCGGACAGGTCAATAAGACATTGATCGCTGAAGACCCGGCTGACACGCCAAACAGCGTAACGTTATTTGGATTCCCTCCAAAGCTTGAGATATTTTCTCTGATCCATTTTAGCGTGGCTAGCATGTCCTCAAGTCCAGCATTTGTCGCTTTTTGATCCGTTTTCTTTAGCTTTGGATGAGCCATAAAACCAAATATTCCAACACGATAGTTAAAGGTGACAACGATTACCTTTTGATTTTTGGCAAAATTACTTCCCTCACAGCCTGCTGAAGTGGAGGAGCCGTTCATATAGTGTCCACCATACAGCCAGACCATTACTGGCAGATTTTTCCCAGACGCGTTCTCTGGCGCATAAACATTGAGATACAAACAATCTTCGCTTGGCGCAGTTCGTTTTTCCGGCGGATACATCGCTCCTTCAGAGCTTCCTGGCAGTTGCATCGGACTAGCTTTAAAGCTACTAGCATCCAATACACCTTCCCATGTATCGGTTTCGACAGGAGGAAAAAATCTTCTTTCTCCAATTGGAGGTTTCGCAAATGGAATCCCCAGAAATTTATCTACACCGTTAATGTTTATTCCCTGCACTTTCCCTTTTGTTGTCTCGATGATTGGACTAGTCATTTATCAAACTCCTTTCGTAAATTAACTGTAAATATTGATGCTCACTGGAAAACCTTTTTTGCGACATCAAAGATATTGTCTCTCGCGATCTTAATCAACGATTCGTTCTCAATAGTTTCTCCCATCGATAATTGATTATAGAGCTCGATAAACATAGGCAGATTTAGCCCGCAGATAATGGTAATCGAGCGATTTTTCGACAGCCGCAATGCAGTCGTACAGGGACTTCCGCCAAACATATCGACTAGACAAATGATCTCCTTCGATACGTTCGAAATCTCCTGCTCAATCTTTTCATAGAATGTATCCCCAGAGTCTTCTGGTGTCAGAGAAACTGATGTTACCTCTGACACTTCGCCAATGATCATTTGCGCAGATTTCAAGAGACTTTCGCCAAAATCGCCATGTGTCAAAACAAGAATATGCTTTTCCATGTTCTCCTCCAATCCAGTTTTCATGCCCACAAACGACAACTTTTTAAAATAAACCAATCAGCGATCCTACTAGCGATACCGCAATGATCACTCCGATTACTAAGTTGTAGCTTTGACCCTTCTTCATGAAATATAGATAGATGGCCGCAATTACCAGTAGCGGCAGCATTCCCGGAAGAATTTGGTCTAATAATTCTTGGATGACGATTGGATTCGCATTACTTAACTTGATTTTGATCGGTATGGAAAGCTTGACATAACTGGCAGACAGAGCCCCCATCATAATAAGTCCTAAGATACTTGAGCCCGTGATCACCTTGTTGATCATTCCTGATCCTAGTAATGACTGGATTGATTCTCTGCCGACCTTATAACCGAATTTGAACATATTGTACCCAAGTGCCAAGCTGATAAATGAAAACAGGAACGGAAAAAGCCCGCCTAAAATATTTCCTGATTGTGCTAAAGTCACTGCTATCGAAAAGATAATCGGACGCAGTGTTCCCCAAATGATGGTATCACCAATCCCGGCCATTGGACCCATTAAGCCGGTTTTTAATCCAGAGAACATTTCATCCGGCAGCTCCGCCCCGCCAGCTCGCTCCTCCTCTAAAGAGCAAATCACTCCTAAGATCAATCCGACAAAAGTTCCCTCTGAATTGAAAAATTGCAGGTGCCGTCTAAGTGCGGCTTTGTATTCATCAGATTCACCGCTATAGAGTTCCTTCAAGGATGGCAGCAGGCTCACACAAAAAGACAAGGCCTGCAGTCGCTCATAAGAATTGCTTAGCTCGGTAGTAAAGACCCACCAAAAATAGGTTTTTTTCAAGGATTTCTTGGAAAGTGTCACTTTTTTCTCGTTTTCTACGACATTGTTCTCCATATCAGGCACCCTCA
Organism: Enterococcus avium; assembly: GCF_002891025.1. Lineage (NCBI taxonomy): Bacteria > Bacillati > Bacillota > Bacilli > Lactobacillales > Enterococcaceae > Enterococcus > Enterococcus avium. Next base: position 89,517 of record NZ_NBSL01000003.1, read on the forward strand.
CTTTCTGGTTTTCTTGAACTAACGACTAATATAGCGATACATAAACCAAATACAGCTGCTGCCATGGTGTTCAGTTCTAAATAGACGACAGCAAAATAGCCAATGATAAAATATGGCAGAATCGATTTTTTACCAATCGTATACACTACGATTGCAAAACCGAGGGCTGGTAACAAACCTCCTGCGACTTCCAACCCATGCATAATCCATTCTGGCAGAAAATCCATGATCGAATTCACTACATCTGAGCCAAACAGGGTCACGAGAAAAACAATTGGAAAGCGGAGAACGAATCCTTGGATGATCGGATAGATCACACCTTCTCTAAAGATTCCGCTGCCATTTCCACTTTCTGCAAAGGTGTCTGCTCTATGTATAAACATGGCATTCATAGTACGTCTGATCTGATCAATGAAAACACCAAGTACACCAAATGGTACAGCTAACACCACCGCCTGCTCCGCAGTTAGTCCTGATTTCAACGCAATTGGAATAGCGATCACCGAAGCCAGCGCCGGATCGGAGGGGATGTTTCCTCCGGGCATGATCATTCCTAAATAAACAAGCTGGATCGTTCCGCCTAAAAGTAATCCGGTCTTTAAATCTCCTGAAACTAACCCAAAAATCATTCCAATAAATAATGGCTGTCCAAAAACATCATAAAACCAATAACCGATCTTGCAGTGCCCCATAAAATAAAGTAGACCTGCTGTTAATACCATACCGAAATTTGAAGTCATTTTCACCTTACCCCTTTCCTAATTCATTTTGCTCAATGCGGCATTTAACTCAACCTTTGGTTCTGTCGGTAAAACGTGTAGATACACATGTGTCCCTTTGGATTGGATTTCCTTTAGTAATTCCGCATCCTCTTGATCAAGGGAAATTTGATTTAGGACGTTCACTCGGCCCGGTCCTCCGCCCAATCCGCCAATCTGCAGTGTCTCAATGGGAAACCCTAATAATTGTGCTTGATAGCTATCCTTGACTGACTTGAATAAAATCAATAAATCTTCTGCTCCAAATGCATCTTCTTGCCACTGCTTGACAGCATCATCAATGGTTTTGATCTCCACCTTGATTCCCGGTGGTGCTGCCATTACATAGATATTGCCTAGAAAATCGTCCTTTGCTAGCGCATCATTGATAATGACGATTTTTTTCGCTTCAGCCTCTTTTAACCATTTAGTAATCACCTGTCCATGAATCAATCTAAAATCCGCCCGAATCAACTTTATCTTTCCCATCTTCCTCATTTCCTTCCACGTTTTTATACTCTGCTATCCAATTAAATCAATGTCTTTTTCTACTCCTTTCCCCAAAATAGTCCTTCTACTTTTCTATTTAGCAAGTTCCGTGCCAACCTTCTCTAAAGCAAAAAAAGTGACAGAGTCAGCGTTCGACTCTGTCACGTAATTTACCGTGTCAAAATATTCTGGGAAAACCAGTTAGTGTGTCACTCTGTGTCAAAGAGATCCATTAAATAGCCGATTTCCACATTCGGAACCTCCAGCATAAACGTACTTTCGACCTCGACCATCCCTCGTTTCAGAATTTGGTAGGTCTCTGATCGATCACGCATGCTGCTTGCGATATCAGGATAATCAATACATTCATTTCGAATTACACGTTCGATCATACTGGCGCCATGCATAACAAACATGATCAGATAGCGCTCCGCACTTTCCCCTGTCACCAAATCGTCTTTTATCCCTTCAAAAGCATGAACTAATGTTTTCAAGGTTTTCTCTGGATTCAAAAATGTCAGTGTTTCTTCCAAAATGATCCGCAAGCCATTTTCATTCGTTACTTCAAAAGAGTTCTTCCCATCCGAGTCAGAATAATTGGCCTCAATGATCTCATTCAGCTGCGACAAGCCGTTATCCAAAAGAATTTTCTCCGATGGAATAAAGGGGACCTGAGTGATATTCAGATCACTGACTCCTACTACTGCTAGAATTTTTTTATTTTTGAAATCCTCCAGCCGATAATCAGAACTATTGGTAGGAAAGAGTTCAATGTTGTATTTAGAAATTAAAGTGATTGAATTTCTCAGGAAGTTCGCTAACGTAATTGCCGCTCCCTGACCGGTTAGACAGGTCGTAATGATGACTTCTCTCGTTTCAGGTTTCGTTTTTGACCGTTGAATGTCCCCATCCACGTGGGCATGCATGATGTCCTTTACTTCTGAATAGATTTCCTCCAGCTTATAGTCAGAAATTAGAGTCTTTCTTAACGCCTCTAAGACAAAAGGTGTCGATAAAAAATTGATCGTTTTCGTTGGAATACCTGTTTTTTCGGTGTAGAGCTCCCCGAATGAATTCAGCGAGCCCATATCTGTCATGATCAGGATGCCTTTCCCTTCATTAACTTCATTGGCCGTCTCCTCAAACTCAAAATAGAATTCATCGACAGATTTTTCCAACTGCATATCTAAAGCGTGGGTGTGCTGTGTGTCTAACAGAGAGTTTGCGACTTTTGCGATATTCTTCGCCACACCATTCCCATGAGCCATCAATAAAAGTCCGACACGCTTGGTCTCATTTGACTTATCGTTTTGCTCGTCCATCGAAAGAAAGAGTGTGAATAGATATTCCTCTTCAGGTGAAAACTTTATCCCCAGTTCGAATTCCAAATGTTTTTTGACTAAGCGAGCAACTTCCAATTCTTTCGGATATTTGGCGCTCAGCTCCTCGACTGTAATATCAATCCCAGAATGCACCACTGGCTGGTTGATCAAGGAATTGACATGCATCGCAAAGGCAATATAGGTTCGCTTCGAAAACTTCTTCTGCAGCTTTCTTTCCGCTATTTTTAGAATAATATCCACTTCGTAGTAGATACTTGGTTCAATAACCTTGAAAATATTCTCGTGCTCTGTCCGACTATAAGGTGAAGATGGATATTCCTCTAGGATGCTTTGCTCCAGCTCTTTTTTAATCGTGCTCAGACTAGCATTTTTATCCAGCCTTTTATACCACATTTGACTATTTATCAGGGATTTAGGCATTGATGCGCCATCAATCACTAAATCCCCATCAAGCTTAGACAATAAAAAATCAATTTCTTTATTCTTCTCCCCATTCAATATTCCCTCCAATATGTAGCTGGGAAGAACTTTTTTAGTCACTTGAATGCTTTCTTCATGATTCGAGATTGAATCAAGGTAGCTTCGGGCGCAAATTAGATTGATATCTGCTTTTAGCTGTCCGACATTTCCAACACAGTGATATCCGAGCAATGATTTCAAGACACTTTTTTTGATCGTTATAGGCTTTTGGATTTTATCAAACTCCAGGTTGAAGAAGATACTGATCAGCTCTAGCCGTTCATCCATTCCTCGATCACTGATAGGTGGTAAATCAATCACCATCGGTATTCGCCTAAGAAAAGTCGATAATAGCGCTGACTCTAATGACTCCGTGGTCGCTCCTATGATCAATACTCGAGAAGAATGATAGTTGTCGTTATCCCCCAATTTTCGGTAATTTCCCGTATCGATCAAATGAAAAAGCATTTTTTGCCCTTCTGAGGAAAGACGATGAATCTCGTCTAAAAAAAGAATCCCGTTGTTCGCTTTACTGACCAAGCCCGCCTGATCCTTCTCTGCACCAGTAAATGATCCCTTTTTAAATCCAAAAAGTGTCGAGAGTAGCAGCTGCGGATTATCCGAATATTCAGAACAGTTAAATATGATAAAGGGAGCATCCTTGTTCAATATGCCATGAGATTTTGAGTACTTGTACATGATGTCAGCGAACATCGTTTTTCCCGTTCCCGTCTCTCCGGATAAAATCGTATTTAATCCATGGGGTGGATAAATCATCGCTGCACAAGCCTTTTCAATCGCCATTTTTAAGCTGCCTTGATTTCCTACTACCTTATCAAAGGCATTGATGCCATCCTCTCCGCTGCAAAAATCACTCAGCCTTTTTACACTTTTTCCAGTAATCGTCAGATCAAAAATCTCCATGATCTTTTTCGTCGGGAAAAACTTCACCGGCCGGCCTTCAACCTTGATCAGTTTCCCCTCGTTCACCAGCTTGTTCAATTCCTTGCTGCAGTTCGTTCGATCAATGCTGATCGCTTCCGCTATTTCTGTCGTTCCAATTCCATTAAAGCCATTTTTTATATCCACATATCCGATATGACTGACACACCGTTCCAAAAAGTCGTATACTCTATCTTTTCTATACATAACTATCCCCCTTCCAAATAGCATTACGTCGAAAAAGGCTGCTCGTAAAGTAAGCGTTATAGTATCAGTTTATCATAAAATATCTGAGGGAAGATTTTATCTCATTAACCAGATCTTGCCATTCTCTAAAAATAAAATTATATTTGAAAACTAAAAATAGTTAGCTTGAATGAAGATAATCTTCTAAAAATAATGAACCAACTTAGAAGCTTTTAGACTATGTACTCATCAATCTGATTTTAACAAAACACATTCTAAGGTATTATTCCCTAAAGAACTATACAAGTCAGATGATTAATTTCTACCAATTGTATATACCGATTTTCTTAATATCAATTATTGATTAGTGTCTATAAAAGGGGGGAAAGAACATGGCTCGTAATAAATAGCACGAAAAATCGAGTGCAAAATTACTCGTTTTTTCGTGCTATACTCAAACTTGAGAAAGAAACGTATTCCTGGGTACGTGCTTATTTTATTAACCTCCATACACCATTTGTGCTTTCTTTTATCTATTTTTCTTTTGCTAGATGATCATTTAATTACCAATTTCCAACCGAAGTATTTCATCATCAATACACTTAATATCATCTTCATTTAATTGCCATTCAAATGTCTCACAATTGATTTTAGCTTCATTTGGATTTCTAACCCCTAAAAGAGCTGTATTTACAAAACTCTTTTGAGTTGACCAATTAATTGCTACTTGTGCAACTGGTTTATCGTATTTTTTTGCAACTTTATCTAACGTCAATAATAACTCCATAATCTTTGAAAATTCGGGTTCCTTAAAAAATGGATAAAAGGTTAATCGAAAGTCTTTTTCATCAAACTTTGGTAATTCACGAATCGTTCCAGTCAAAATTCCTGCTCCCAACGAACCTGAAGTCATAGTTGCTATTCCATTAGCTTCTGCCCATTCCATCAGTTCTTTTTGTGAATGATTAACCATAGAAAAAGGGGGTTGAATAACATTTACTTCTCCAAACTTTAACGCTTCTTCGATAAGTTCCTTTGATGAATTACACAAACCAATATAACGAATTTTTCCACTTTTTTTCAAATAATTTAATGCAGCCATTGTTTCTTCAATAGGTGTATTCACATCTGGCCAATGCATCAAATAGAAATCGATGTAATCTGTGCCTAATCTTTGAAGAGATTCTTCTACTTCTTTCAAAATAGCATCATATTTATTGTTACGGACTGGTTTCCCATCAAAATGACTAATATAAGATCCGAATTTTGTAGCAATAAAAATTTTGCTACGATCATACCCTTTAATTGCTTCTCCTACAATTTCTTCGGCAGTTCCTTCTCCGTATATTGGTGCAGTATCAATGATATTTACTCCCCCATCCAGCATAGTCTTAATTGCTGCGATGGATTCATTTCTATCTACTTCTCCAAAGCTACCTCCTGCAGAATTTTCTCCCCCCATTGCCCAAGTTCCAACTGCAACAGAAGAAATCTCTAAATTGCTACTACCAAATTTTTTATATCTCATTTTTGCTCTCCTTCTACTAAATCAACTCAGTTTGTTTTTTTATTAATTGGTAAAGTACAAAATCGTTCTCCTTGTTTAAACCACAAACTTCTGCTAATAGCTCATCAATCGAACGTTGGTCCTTTTTCTGTAGATATTTTAGTCCGTAAGCTGTTCCTTTTGCGATATACATTGGCAAAATATTTTTCTTTAAACACAATTTAGCAGGACCGATAAACCGTTCAGATGGGCCAAGTTTCAATTCTGGATTTGCGATGACTCTTTCAATAGGATCTTTAATGTCTTGATTTAATTTTTCTTGCATATAATCAACCCAATATTTGTCTTCTGACATATCAAAATCATACGTAGCCTTAATTGCTTGATGTGCCTCATCAAACGCCTTTTCCAGCCAAGGTCTAATTCGTGGATCTTGTTGTGATTCATAAATATATGTTAAGCCTTCTATTACTCCAATAAAAGCGGCCATAGTATGACGCATATTGCCTACATATACCTTCCTGTAAATTCTTCCTTCAGCATTATCGACAAATTCAACATCTAGAATTTCTGGTTTTTTTCCTGTGAATGTTATTCCATCAATTTCTAGATGAGGATTAGCAGTAATCATAACTGCATATGGATAATTTTCACTTAACTCTTTTGGAAGCGGTAATGCTGCTGAAAGGACCATAACTTGATTTATTCCAACTTTTTCATTAAAGTAATCCAATGATAAAGGGTCATTTTTCAAATACTCGCTGATATATTGAACAAATTTTTGAGGAGCTCCCAGTGAATTAACGCATAGCATGACATTTTTAAAATTGTTTTTCTCACAATCTTGTATAGCCCTTGCTAGATTTTCTGCAATACTTTTAAAAGCTCCTTCATAAACACAGCAGAAGATAAAATCATGTTCTTCCAACGCTTTGGATAATTTGTCTGAATCTATGATCAAAAAATCAGATACATGAAACTCTGTCTGTCTATTATTATCGTCAACAAACACTGAGTAACCGCCCAAATTCTTCATTTCTATCAAATGCTCTGGATGAACATCATAAAATGAAAGTTTATAACCATCACGATTTAATAAATAGCCTACGACGCCGCGCCCTATGTTGCCCGCTCCAATGATTAATGCTTTCTTCATATCCATTTCTCCTTAAGCTATAATTCCCAACATGAACAGAGCGACACCAACAACCATTGTACCTAATAGTAAAGGGACCACTTTCACTCCTCTATCTAAAAGCCAGTAAATAATACCCACGAGAATCAACGAGAGCATTCCTGGTAAAATACTATCTAAGGTTTCTTGTAATTTCATTGCCCCATCTTTCACTGACCCACCAATTACAATCGGTGTAGAAATTTTGATATTAAAAGCACACATAGCACCAATAGCCATTAAGCCCACAACAGAGCAAGCATACGAAACTTTTTGCATGATATTAGACTTTTCTGATTGGATAATGAAGTCACTACCCAAGTTATAGCCTAATTTTAAAGAATAAAATCTTGCTAAAAAGTTTGGGATGTTATACACCAGTAAGAAAATAATAGGAGCCAAAATACTACCTTTCGCCGCCATTTCAGTTACCATTGCTGTGGCAATAATTCTAAGTGTTGCAGGGAAAATCGTATCCCCGATAGCTGATAGTGGTCCCATTAATGCAGTTTTCATACCACTTATTGTAGTAACATCAAAATCTTCCGATTTAGCATTTTCTTCTTCCATCGCTAACGTTATTCCCAATGGAAAGCCCGCCAATGATGGTGTAATATTGAAGTACTCAGCATGGTGTCTCATCACGGACTCATTTAATTTTTCAGGATGTTCTGCGTAAATTTTTTCTAATGACGGAAGCATTGAAAACGTGAAACCACTGTGCATCTGTCCTGGATAATCGTTCATACAGTTCAGTGCAATATATCTTACAAAAACTCGATTCAAATCTCTTTTTGATAATTTAGAAGTCATCGTCAATATCCTCCTGTCCTACAGCGGGTGAAGTATTCAAATTGTGAGGTGTTAGCATGATAATTACAAACATTACAGCCAAAAGAGTAATTGCAATCGTTGGTAACTTTAAATATGCAGCGAGCATAAAACCAATAAAGAAAAAGGGAGACATTTTCTTACTAATTATCATTTTTAATAGCATGGCAAATCCAATAGCTGGTAACAAATTTGCTGCAGCAGATAAACCGTTAATCACATCAACTGGAATTGATTTAACAAAGGTTTGAACGGCTCCGCTTCCTGAATAAACAGCTAATAAACCAAATACAAAATAAATACCAAATGTAGAAATCCAACATCCAATAACATAAATCCGTGAAGCCGCCTTCATTTTCCTCTTTTCCAATTGTTTACCCATAGCTGTAGAAAAAACAGAATTAAATAGTTTTACTACAATAAATAGAAAGCCGCCTAAAAGTCCAATAGGAACTGCCAAAGCGGTTGCAAGTTCAGCACCCGAATTGGTCATAATCGCAAATGCTGTTCCAATTACCCCAGCTGCAGCGCCATCGGGACTGACTGCTGCACCTACTGGAAATGAACCAATAAAAATAACTTCAAGAACACCCCCGATAATGATCCCTTGGGTCACATCTCCCAACGCTAATCCCATTAATGTCGAAGCAACTAGTGGTCGTGAAAGATAACAGTACCCAAAGAACATATCCATTTTACAAATACCTAATACTAACCCTGCGAGAACTGCTTGTAACATGGTTTCTCCTCCTTTACTTTACTAAAAAACGATACTAACTCGATAAGCACCTGGGACTGTTGCTGCCTCAAATGCGGATTGAACATCTTTCAGAGAGAATTTCTTTTCAACCAACTTGGAAACATCAATCTTCTTCTCACTAATCAAATCAGCTGCATATTGGAAATCATCTATATCTGCACTGAATGTTCCTAGTAGCTCCATCTTTCTGTAATGAATTGTATTTGAATCAATATTCATTTCTGGTGCAGGATACCCAGCAGCAAATAAAAGAATTCGTCCATCAATCTGTTTAATCATCTCTAAGGCTTGATTATTGGCTGACGTAGCACCAACCGCAACGACTACAGCATCTGCTCCTTTTTCCTTAGTTAACGTCTTTACAGCTTTAACTGGGTCCGTTTTTGATACGTCAACAACATCGAAACCATACTCTCTTGCCGTTTGAATTTTTTTAGGCATCATTTCGGTTAAAATCACACGACACCCCATTTCGCGTGCAATTAAGGCATTTAGAATTCCCATTGTGCCTGCACCAATAACTACTATTGTTTCACCTTTTACTACTCTTAATTTGCGCAAACCTTCTACAACTGTGCCTGCCGGTTCGACAAAAGCAGCTTCTGATGGGTCTACCGAAGGATCCATCTTACAAAGCGCGCGATAAGTTTTAACTACATATTCTCCACAACCAAAATTCCCATAATAGCCATCGTCCGAAGCAATATTCATGATGCCTCGATGTGGACACTGACTTGTTTTTCCTTCTTTGCAAAAGTCGCATTCACCACACCAATCGTAACCAACACCAATTGTATCTCCAACATCAAAACCCTTTACTTTTGATCCCATATTGACGATCACACCACTGTATTCATGCCCAAAAGCCATAGGTAATGGTTGCTTTCCAAGTCTTGCCCCATCCCATACGCCATATTCTGAAGTACAAAGATTACATGCATTCACCTTGACCAAGACTTGGTCATCTTTCAACGCAGGAATTTCTCGTTCATGGACTTCTGCAATGAATTTCTCAGTAATAACTGCAAATTTTGTCGACATTGAGTTTGTCATTTGATTTCCTCCATTTTTAAAATTTGATTATACGTGGTTTCATATATTTCTCTAGGATTATCCAAATAGTCCCTATGCGTATACTCTAAACAAAAATCGCCCTGATAATGATTTTGTTCAATTTCTTTCAAGGTTGACGCAAGACGTAGTTCGCCATTTGTCCAATCTACATGTGCAAATTGCCCTTTTTTGTAATTTGTAAGATGACAGTAATCAATTATTTCTCCAAAAAATTGAAAATACTGAGATAAGCTTTCTTTTTCTCGTCGAATTGTTCCTGTATCAACGATAATTTTTAAATTACGTTCATCTACATCGGCAATGTATTTCTTCATTTCTTCGATAGAATTTACTAATTTGGTACTTTGAGGAGTCAAAGGTTCAATAGCGACTTTTACTCCATAAGATTCTGCAAAGTGGCATAACCATTTACAAAGACTAACAGATCTTTTCCATGCTTCTACTTTAGTTTCATCATTAAACGACCACCCAGAAGTAATCATGATTCTAGACACCTCGAGTTCATGAGCGCTGTACACAACCTGTTGAAAATAGTTTTTTGTACGGCGAATCATATCTTTGTCTTTTGCCGCTAAGTGAAAAGGATTAGGACAACTTTGTCGTGGACTGATACAACTGATAGACAGCTTTTTTTGTTGCAACTGTCTTTTTAATTGATCGGTATCACTATGAGAAAAAGCATCAACATAAAAGTGAGTCGGACAGGTCCACAGATCGATTTTAGTGAATCCTACTTCTGAAACATCATTCAAAAATGTTTGTAGTTGAAATTTTTGATAAGTAAGATTCATCGGTGCAAACCGATTTATCATCTTTACCATTTTCCATCTGACTTAAACAATTTCATATAGTGTTTGAGCTTCTCTTTGTAGCCTTCAGCACCTACTAAGTAAAGTTGTTGCATGTTCATCCGTTTAGTAGTAAACTCGTCCATATTTGCTCCCGTTGGCACCTTAATTTCTAAATTATTTTCATAGCAGGCTTGAATTCTATCTAGACCAGACATAACTAAATCTGTATTCAAATTGACTTTTTGAATTCCATGCTCGATTGTCATGCGTAAATTATCATCACCAGATCCGGAACCTCCATGAAGAACTAATGGTTGCTCAATTTGTGAAGCAAGTGTATCAAGTAGTGGAAAATCAATTTTGCAGCCTCCCTTGTAAACACCATGTGAAGTCCCAACAGCTACTGCTAAACAATCTACGGAGGTTTGTTTTAGAAAATCAGCAGCCTCCTCAGGTCTGGTCAATCCTGTATCTCGAGTTTTATCATACTCATACGCTTGTCCCACATGACCTAGCTCAGCTTCAACTGAAACTCCACAAGCATGAGCAATCTTAACTATTTCTGCTGTTTCTTTAACATTATCTTCAAAGCTGCTTTGAGATCGGTCAATCATAACTGAACTAAATCCAGCACGAATTGCATTGACAATATCCTCAAATGGTCCACCATGATCCAAGTTTAGTGCAACAGGTACTTCTGGATATCTTCTCTCGTAAAAACGGGCGATGTCTGCACATTCATAAATTCCATGTACCCCAGCAACATCCAAAATGATTGGTGCTCTTAACTCTTTTGCAGCCAAGAAACATGCCTCAATGGTTTCACGATTGAACACGTTTGGAGCAGCTACTCCGTATTTTCCTTTTTTTGCTTCCTTCAATAGTTCATGCATTGGAATAATCATTTTTTTCCTCCAGATTCTATTTATAATTGATAACTGTGTCAGTTGGCACTTGCTGAATTTCTAAATTAATCCCACTAGCAGCTAACTCTTTTAGCTGTTTTTCTTCATCCGGTAAAACATTAATTGCTTTTGAAATATTCTTCGTTCCTTCGCGAGCCTTAGTACCACCAAGATTTAATCTAGTAATCTCGGGTACTTCCTTAATCAATTGATAGGCATCTCCGATAGAGCCTACGACAATAAATAGTTTATACTTGTCTGTTTTTCCCGAATTGATAGCTTTAATCGAATCCTCAACCGTCTTGATTACTACTTTGATATTATGAGGACAAGCCATTTTTAGTGTTGCTTTTTGTAACGGATCAGTTACGACAGTATCATTTGCAACTAAAATACAGTCAGCCTTTATGCTGTTTGTCCAAGATAAGGCGACTTGACCATGAATCAATCGGTGATCAACTCTAACTAGCTTAATCATGTTTATCCCTCCTAAAAATCATCTTCTGAAATATTCATTTTTAACTGATTGCAATAAATAAAACCTTCTGTAGCAGTTTTCATTGCCCTTAAAATTGCCTCGTCCCCCTTCATTTGTGAATCGTTGATTAACACCAATAGTTCAATTACAAATGCTAAATTCATGCCTGCAACAAGATGAATACTATTGTCATTGTTTATCCTCTTCATCCATTCATTGTTTACACTTCCACCAAAAATATCTGAAATAACGAAAAGTTCATTTCCGTGATTTTCTTCGATAATACGATTGATTTCTCTTTCGATATCTTCATCTTCTTTAGAATAAGCACAATAATAATCGATGTTCTTAAAATCTCCTACAATCATTTTCACTGTTTCAGTCATTCCTTTAGCTAAATTTCCATGACTGATACATAAAATCTTTCTCATAGAATTCCTCCTTTTCACTTTATTACTAGCAATTGGCGTGCCAATTAGTTTAAATTTTCAAAACACTTGGTTTAACAGGCTTTTTGTGATACAAGTTATCTATTCACACAAAAAAAGTGACACTAACTTTTCATTAAGTTAGTGTCCACAAATTTATTTTTAGTGTCAATCCAGGTTTTGAGTAATATTGTAGATGTAATAGCATTCTTCAATTGGCAGTGAAATATTATATAATTGTTCAATAGGACGAAAAGCGGTACTGATTAATGATCCTAACTGTTCTTGATTTTCTCCAAAATATCCGTCTTTCGGAAAGGAGTCCATTTTTTTCCCACGCATTAATCGTTCAATCATACAACTAATGTGGACATATAGATTTAGTTTCTGACTATTGTTTAATTGTCTATTTAAATATCGCTCCAACGAATCCAAACAAGGTTCAATTTGAGTAATGATTTTATTACTATCTAAGATAGTCAATGAATCAATAATCTTATTCAAAGATAAATTCTTGATCATTTCATTATTCACAACTTCAGCTAACTCTTTTGTTGTGTGTGTTTCTAACAATTTTAAAAGACGGTTATCCTTATCGGTAAATAAATCCTCAATAGAAATAAATGGTAAGCTGTCAATATGAGGATTATTAGTACCAATTAATCCTATAACTTCATTAGTCTTAAATACCTCCAACTCTAGTCCCTTTTGGAGAATTTTTTCGAAATCTTGAGCGATAAAGTAGACTGAACTTTCTTTTGGGACAATTCTTGTAAACATCTCTTTTAGCTTTAACGCAGTTCCATATCCAGTGCTACAAGAAATGATAATCGTTTTCTTTTTTGTCCTTTCAGGATAAATAATTTGGCAATTAATCTTACCACTTTCTTTCATTTTTTCAGATATTTCAATCATACTTACGCCCTGTTGTAGTAAACTACCTCCCCACAAAGCCATTTCTGTAGAAACATTGTTTACCAAAATGATGGGAGATGATGTGCTTTGAACTAATTTTTTACCGATATTATGAAGTGATCCCATATCAACTAAGACTAATAAGCCTTCTTGATAATTATTAGTCTTTATATAGTTTTCAATTCGTTCGATCATTTCATCTGTGCTTATATCTAAAGGCATATCAAATGAATCATAAATATGGGCTTTTAGCATCCGATTAACGACGCTGCTAATACTACTTGCAGTGGCATAACCATGAGCTACAATCAAACCACTAAATTTTTTTGATTCTACCTGATTGACAGTGCCAATTAATTGCGTTAATAGAATGAAAAGTTTATCAAACTCACTTAATGAAATATCTAAATTGTTCTCAAGCATTTGAAAGAGTGCTTGAGTATCTTGTCTAACCATTTTCTGAAGATGTTTATATAAGTTTCTTATTTCACATACATTTACGCTAAAACGTAAAGTATCATTTCTTTTCAATAAATAATGGGCAATAATAAATATGTCGTTTCCATTAAAAAGATTGTTCTTTGAATGCAATACCATCTGGAAACTTTCTTGAATTTGTCTAATCATATAATTTAGAATTTCTTGTGATGTGTTTGAATCATTGAATATTAATTGATCGATAAATGAGTATAAATCGGAAGATATTTGTTCTCTAAAATCATTTTGATTAATTTTGTTTTCTGTTAATAAGGCAAATGATTTTAAAACCCGCGACATGAAGATATCTGCATATTTATTGAATACAGTTTCTTCCTTTGACACTCTGATTTCCATTGAAGGCGTAAACAATATTGGTTCATTAATAAAACGCTTTCCATCCAGAGTCTCTAAATTATCGATAATGAATTCTTTTGGAATAGACGCCCGTCGTATATCAATCGGATTCTTCTCATTTTGAAAAGAAAACTCTTGAGCACAAATTCGTTTTATTAAATTTTCTATCTCTCCAATATTTCCTTTATGTTCAGAATGAGTCAAAATATAAATTACTGTGCTTGACACTCGAATAGAAATCTTCAAAACACTTGCCTCATTCTTGAACATTAAATATACTAAATCTTCTCGTTCTTTATATGTACGATTTGAAAAATTAGGCAGTTTACACACCATAGGAATCCTTCTTAAAAAAGTCGGTAAAAAAACTGATTGAATGTCCTCTGTCGTAGCGAAAATCAAACGAACATTAGCTTTCCTCTTATTTTCGGTTTCTCCAATGCGACTAAAGATTTTTTGATCCATCAAAATAAACAATTTTTCCTGACCCTCTGGAGACAGCCGATGAACCTCATCTAAAAAAAGAATACCTCCTTCTGCTTCTTCGATCAATCCGCCACGATCATTTTCTGCTCCTGTAAAAGAACCTTTTTTGTATCCAAATAACTGGCTTGAAAGTAGTTCAGGATTATTAAAATATTGTGCACAATTGAAAACAACGAAGGGCGAATCTTTTTCAAGGATACCTTGTTGTAAGCAAAAATCGTATACTTTTCTAGCCAACATGCTTTTACCTGTTCCAGATTCTCCCTGAAAAAGAATTGGAAGTCCTCCAGGATAATTTGCTGCAGAAATTAATTGATCAATCACATTTCTAAGGCTACCATTTCGTCCAATAACTATGTCAAATACATCTTCTTCATTGTAATGTAGCAGCTCATCTAAGGAAGAATATTCTTTTTTCACACACTCAATATTTAAGGCTTCTTCCGTATGTTTCTTGCTCAGAAACAATACAGGTCGAGTGTTAATTTTTATCAAATATCCCTCTGTCACTAACTCATTCAAATATCTACTTGCTGTATTACGTTTAATATTGAATCGCTCACAAATATCAGTAGCTGAAGTCGCAAATGTTTCATCTACAATAGAAATTGATTCGTTATTTAGTGATTCAACATATTTCAAAATCTCCCTTTTCATTCTATACCACCACTTTCTAAAACTCACTCTCTCTTTTTAGTCTACTTTTAAAGCACATATAGGTCAAATTGGGTTTTTACTTTTTCTATCATATAAGTAGGTTTACATAAATCATTAAGGTGACTTTTCTCTACTCACATTGGTTGTTAAATTATATATTTTTAAATTTGAAATCCGTTCTATTAACGACTTCAGTAATTAAAAAAAAAAGATCGAACTATTGAAGTATATAGTCCAATCGTATTCTATAAGTGATAGGATACATAAAACCAAGCTAAAGCATTCAATAGTTTAAACACAATAACTTCGTAGTTATTTCTTTTATATCATCAATTATTCTTCCTTCACAAGGAAATTTCAATTTTTCAGTAAGTTTATTGGGATATATAATTGTTCGTAGTCCCGCATTAAGCGCAGCAGACGCACCTGTTGGACTGTCTTCGATAGCAATTGTTTCTTCTGGTGTTAATCCCATCATTGAAATACAGGCCAAATATCCGTCTGGTGCGGGTTTCCCCTTTTTTACATCCTCAATCGTTATAACTGTATCAAATATTTTTCGAATTTCGAGATGATAATTGAAAAAGAAATTTAATTCTTCAATACAAGAATTAGAAACAATAGCTAATTTCAGGCCATTTTGTCTAGACTTTAAAAGAATATCCTCAATTCCTGGTCGCAAAGGTAAGTTACGATAGCCTAAACGTTGTGCTTGTTTTATTGCTTCATTTAATTGCGTTTGATTGATCTTTCGTCCAACTCGTTTTTCTAGATCCTTGATGAAATTTCCTTCTACTTGCCCGATTGATAATTGATAGACTTCCTGAGTATAGTCATAATCAAATTCATAATATAAGAAATCATGAATAGCCTCATACACTAAATTCTCACTATCAACTAAAGTTCCATCAAAATCAAAAACGATCCCTTTTTTCATTACTTCCTCCTAACATGATTCCTTCCGATTTTCAAAAAAGTTCCAAAATTGAAATCATGTGAATAAGACATCACAACATTCTATCAAAATTTGGTGATTTCATTATTTATTTCTCGAAAACTACTTATTAATTTTTTGGGTGGAACAGTAGTTTTATCTCTTTGTTTATTTATTAAATATATCTCTTGATTATCTTTCTTTATACTCTGCAAGTAATTACATGTTCTATCGTCTATTTTTTTGGACTTACAAGTTAAAATGTCTCCATTATAAAGATCGTCAAATATCCAAATGGTTTCAGTTTTAATAAACGAAGGAAGATCAGAATACAGCTGATTTTCCGTTTCAACGAAATATATGGAGCACTGATCATCAGACAAGAAACAAGTAATCGCGCTAGCGACCGTAGCAAGTGAAGAAAAACTATACTTTTTCGGAATACCAATACCCGCAATAAAAAGAGAGAGACATAAAAGAAGAAGTATGATTGATAGAATAATACTTCCTTGATTAAATGCTCTGGTAGTCAGGAACAATAGAATAATGAAAGCAATCATTGAGATAAGTTTTGTTATCCCTAACTTCTTCAAATATCTTTCTCTATTTTTTTGTGTCTGAAAACGATCTCCAAATATGCTCCATTCTGGAGTAGTAATATTCACAACAATTGTCTTTGTTGACTCATCTCGATAAAAAAATTAGGACTTTTTTGAGTTATCGAATCATTTGTAAATACACTACTAAACCATTTAACAAATTTTTTCTTTTTGTTTTGAAAATGGATGATTTGAAAATGAATCGATAGAAATTCAAAGAGGGTATAACCGTCCATTAGTATTCCATTACACGATAATATCGACGAGTTTTTGCTGACTTTCCTGTTTTTTGTTCATAGATACGTAGTAGTAAGTCATAATAATGATTTAGCAACCATGGCTCAATAAATTTGATTAACTCATCAGCAAAATCTTCGATGTTGAAATTTTTCATATCAATTGTATTTGAAGCAGTTGAGTGTTGATCAATAAATTGTTTTACACGAAGATCTTGATTTCGAGTTTCTCTAGAATTCAAAACCACATTTACCTGAAAGTCATCACTTATCAATTCGAAAGGACCATGGAAGAATTCTGATGAATGGATAGCTTGTGCCTGAATCCATTGAATTTCTTCCAAAATGTAATTGCAAAAGCAACACGCTTCACCCCATAATCGCCCAGATGTAACCCACATTTGCATGCGGCTTGGATCTGAAGATTGTACTAAGTTAATAGCGGTTTCCTCATTTCTCGAAATTTCTGAAGCTACCTTTTCTCCTACTAACTCTAACTCCTTTTTGTATTCAGATAAAATGATATCATCATTCTCTGTAAAGCATAGAATGAACCAACCAAAAAGAACTAAATGTACATCTGTATCCACAGAACTAGTACGATAGCTTAAAATATTTAATTTATCTAACTCTGTCTCGTCATCACCAATAAATCCATAAATCATAACTTCAGGAATTTTTTCTTTCGCTTTCTTCAAAACATCAATTAGTTCTTCAGTAGCTCCAGTCTTTGTTCCCACGATCAGCAATGTATTTTCATCAATTTGATCAAAATATAACTCAGACAGTTCTTCTGGGCTGACAATTAAAAATGGAATATCAATTTTTTCAAAAAGCATTGGCCGCATATCAACAAACTTTGTATATGTTCCGCCAGAACCTATTAGGTAAAGTTTTGTAATATTTCTTTGTTGCAAATTTCTAGCAATTTTTTCTACATCATTAAACTGGGTTACAACCTTTTGGTAATCGTTCACAAAATTTTCTGATTTGAAATACATCAATTTACTCTCCTTTTTATACAGATAAAAATCCAAAAATAGCACCTAGAACACTAACAATTAAAATAGCTAGTAAGATATAAATTACTTTAACGTCTTTCTTTAACAGTCTGCAAAACAAGAAAGTAATCAGTAACGGTAATAGTGCAGGCATCATAGAATCTAGTAAGCCTTGAATAGTTTGAGCATCTTTCCCATTGGTTAGTTTTACAGGGATGTTAATGATTACCATTGACGCTACCATACCTCCAATAACGGTATTACCGAGAATATTTATCGCATACGTAATATTTTCCATTAAACCGCTAGACATTTTTTCTATAAATGTGACTCCAGCTTTATATCCCCATAATGTTCCAAAATATCTGACCAATACATTTGGGACATTAAACACTATTAAAAATAGAATAGGACCTAAAATACTACCTTGCTTTGCTAGTGAAATACCTATCCCACTTGCGATAATTCTTAAGCTTCCCCAGAAAATTGAATCACCTATACCTGAAATCGGTCCCATCAAACCAGCTTTCATCGCATTAATCGAACTTTCATCGAATGAAGGATCATTTGCTTTTCTCTCTTCCATTGAAGCAGCTACACCAGCAATAAATGGAGATGTCGCAGAAGTACAATTAAAGAATTCTAAATGTCTTTGCATTGCTGCTTTTTGATCATTAACGTCGGAATAAAGCTTTTGAATTACTCCACTCATTGAGTAAGAGAAGGCTAAACTCATCATACGTTCGTAGTTAAATGAGGCCTCCATCGGCATAGATCTCCAAAAAATTCCCATTAAATCTTTTTTAGTTAAGTTTTTAGAAGTCATCGTATTGCTCCTCTCCACCGTTGTTATTTTGTCCTTTGCTCTTTTCAATGGTATCCAAGATAATATACATAATTCCTGCAAAGATTGCTCCCACAATTGCTGTAGCAATCATATCCAATTGTAGATAAGCTGAACAAACAAATCCCAAGAAGAAAAAGGGTGCAACTTTTTTTGAAAAAGTCATATTAATTAACATTGCAAATCCGACCGCTGGTAAAATATTAGTAGCAATGTTCATACCATCAATAAAAGCTTGTGGAATCAAATCTAAAATCATATCAACAGTACTACTACCGATAACAAATGCAACTGTGGTTACGGTTGTCATCATAATAATTCTGGTAAATGATGCGATTAGATGCATATTTGCTGCTTGTTTAATTTTCCCCTGTTCAACTAATTTATCCGCTTTATGTGTCATCGCTGGAAAAATGATAACGTATAAAATATTTTTGATTGCTAATCCTAAAGCGGCTATTGGTAAAACGAGTGTTAATGCTACATCTACGCCATATCCATTTTTTAGAACAAGTGCTGTTGCTAAAATTCCTCCAATGATTTCATCTGGGGGAACTGTTGCACCTACCCCCATCAAACCTAAGAAAGCTAATTCTAAAGTAGCTCCCATGATCAATCCTTGTGTAATATCACCAAAAAGTAATCCTACAAAAAGACCTGTAACCAAGGGTCTACCAATAAATGAGGCTCCCAAAAAGTCTTGCATATTTGCAATCAAGGCAATTAAAAATATTCCAATCGTTTGTACAACCATAGAACTCATCTCCTTCTTTCTATTTCAAAAGTGATCTAAATTCAACATTCGCATCGTTTGGTGCTTGTTTTACTAAGACTTCTACTCCTGAACCAACTAATTCATTTAATTCCTTAATCTCAGTTTCTGTAACATAAACAGCTTTGGCAATGTTTTCAGTATTCTCTCTCTTAGCAGATAAACCTAAATTGACCTTATTAATCTCTGGGACAGCTTTAGTTAATCTATAAGCATCATGAACATTTTCGACTACGATAAACACACTATATTTATCTGTAACACCACTTTTTATTGCTTTAATTGAATCCTCTATACTTTTAAAAATAAGCTTCGTATCATTCGGTTTTGCTAAGTTTAACGTTTGTTTTCTAAACGAATCATTTACAACATCATCGTTTGCGATCAGTATTGCATTTGCTGATAGGTTCTTTGTCCATGCAAAAGCTACTTGTCCATGTAATAATCTGTAGTCAATTCTTGTCATTTTAATCATCTTTTTTAAAACCTCCTAAGTTTAAAAATCTTCATCTATTTGGGTTCCCAAATTATTTACATCAATTACTTCAGTTCCACTAGCCGAGTTAACGACGATTTCTTCCAATTGTTTTATCACCTCTTCTCTTTTTTTCTTGAATGATACTGATAACAATTCTAATACTAAAGCAAGATTCATTCCTGAAATCAGGAAATATTTCTCTTTTCCAATCATATACTCACTCACTGCACTATTTACGCTACCTCCCTTTAAATCGGTTATAAAAAGCACCTCATTTGTTGCGAGACTAGAAACCAATTCTTCTAACTGATCACCTACACTTTTCCCTTCTTCAACATACGCTGCAATTGCATGAAGATTATCTTGTTTTCCCATGATAAACTCAGTGGTTTCCTTCATTCCAACGGATAAGTTGGAATGACTAGCTAAAACTATCTCCATTTTTGTCCTCCAGTTTTTATTTTTTTCTATCTTTCTTTATCTTAATAATATGTTGGAAAACGCTTTAAAACAATAAAAAAGAGACCAATTTTCAAAATAGGTCTCTTTTAGGAACCAATTAAGGAACCAATCATCTTGGTATTTCTATAGCTAAGTTAACTTTGTTGGAATCAAAAAATGATTGTGTATATTCAACGAGCTCATTTTGTTCTGTGTAACCTAAGTACTCTATACATAGGACGTACTCACCAGCACGAGCACCAATTTTTTCTAAATTCATATTTTTCTCAACACGCCGAGCGAAGAACCTTTTCTTAAATTTTATTGGTCGTTTATTTTTATATTCCATGTAGTCATAAAGAGAAAATTGACTAAAATCATAACGGTGTGCATCCTTAAATAATCTAAATGGAAAATATGCTTTTTGTATTGACACTGCTTCACTATCAGCCTCTCTTACTCGAATCAACTCAAAGAACTCAAAATAATCACCGAAAATAGTCATCAATTCAGGTGTATCATAGATAATCTTAAAGGATTCAACGAAACTAGAAGAAATCATACCTTTTACTTTTATGCCTTGGCTTAAAGAAATAGGTGCCTCATCTCCAATATCAAACTTATTGGAATTATCTGTACCTAACAAAAAAGTACCCGCTCCCCTTTTTTTTATAAGAACACCCTCAGCAACTAATGAGTTGATTGCTTTTTTTATAGTCATCCTATTGTATCCAAGCAATTCTGATAACTCTCGCTCAGGCATTATTTTTTCACTAGGTTTAATATCTCCATCTTGTATCAAAGAAATTATTTCTTCTCGAGCTTTTTGATATAAAAATTTTCCCATGCAATCACCTACTATTCCTCAAAAATGAATGTCTCTGGACTTGAACTTTCTTCTTCATATCTGATTATTTTATTTTCGCGGTTCAATAAGTATTGTTTCTCAACTATTATTTGACCATCACCAATGATATGCAGTATTTCCGCCTCTTCATTCGTTGGCCAAGTTAATGAAAACTCCTTTTTAACTATTTTAACCTGTAGTAAATCATCTACTTCTTTTTCTAGGTTAACACATTCATTTGATTTAATATTTGAGTGGATACACGGAATAAAAGATTTTATAAATGCTATAGGACAATCATCTTTTTTTATTAGAAAACGCCGTTCTATTACCTTTCCTACTTGTATATTATCAAAAAGTACATTGTAAAAATTTTTCTCTTGATGAATAATTTCTTTATGTACCTCTGTATCATATGATGTGTTAGCCCTTTCCAAAGGAGTCTGATATACTCTGACTTTTTTATTAATCATCCGTAATCCCCTATTCCTTTTTGTTTGTAAATATTTTATCATAGCTTAGGTTCAGCATTCCATCACACAAAATAATTAAATATATAAATATTGAAGTCTATACAAAAAAAGACATCTTGGACTTCATAAGTAGTCATTTAATGAAACCACTTTCGAAGTCCAGATGTCCAATTGATTAAAAAAAATTAAAACTGAAAACAAAAAGATTAATCATATTTATCTTGATACACTAACTCATCCATGAATTGAGTTACCTGTTGTAACCATTGCTTTTTCAATTCATGTAAAGTCTCCTCACCATTCTCAAAGTGCTCGTGAAACAGTACTATCCGAGAAATAAAACTAGCCAGCTCCTTAGTTCGGCTAGAAACCTGCTTTCTTTCACAGAAACCAGAAAAGATAAGATTTGACCCTTCAAATGTCGACCATTTTTCTTGCTGAGTATTACGAGCATAGATTTTTTGCGGTAAATCTCGTAACTGAATTCTCACTTGAATCTGTTCGTTCCGGACAATGTCACTATCACAGGCATATTTGATCGTATTCTCAATCTTTCCAATATTTCCCTCATAATACGTCTGCAGTAAAATGTTCATTACTCTTGGCGTAACTTCAATCGGTTTGTTCAGCTTTCGACTTTCTTTACCAAATAAATATTCGATCATCTGGCGTTTCTCCATTATTCCTCGTCCATCCATATTGGGAATATAGATATGGATCGGAATTCTTCTTAAAAATGTTTGCATAAATTCTTGAGGTTTTTCTGTTGTTTCAAAAGCCAAACGCACCTCAGCTTTACGTGGTTTTGTCTCACCAATTCTTGTGAAATTCCCTTTATCCATAAATGTAAATAGTTTTTCTAATTATGCTAAAGTTTTTGATAACCGCTATTAGAATCAAGATTCATAAAAAACGAGTTATTATAGGGTTCTTAATATCTTAAAATTTCAGAGTCATTAAACAAAAACAGAGCCGATTTAGAAAGTTCATTTTCTAAATCGAGTCTATTTTCATTTATAGATTATTCCATCTTCCCTACAACTTTCACTCGTAAGCGTGTGGCATTTTCTGGATGATAGGCCAGTGGGGTTTCTTCGACTTCAACCAATTCAATGGTTTCTTCGATAGCCCCTGCTAATTTTGCTTGATGGGTCGCCTTTTGTTTGGCGTCGTTCATGCTGTCTTCTCTTGATAGTTTTGTATAAATGTAGATTTGTTCGTATTGTCCGCTTATTTGCGCAATGGACGCTCCGATCGCATTGGCGACGCCGCCGTGTGGATTGTGATAAACGTTTGCTACTCCGGCTAGTTCTTGCGGAATAATGATTGCGCCTCCGCCAACTAATATCAAATCCACATCGCCTGAGCTGGTTTTCATTTTATCAATCGCTTCTTCGGTCATTTGTTTGATCGTTGCATAGGCTTTTTCGGCAAGCTCCAGCGGAACATCTTCAACCAGTGTTTTGTCTCCAATATCGGCAAGACCCAAGCGCACGGCGATGTCAGTGGTGGTTAATTGCTTTCCGCCAAATACCCGTGCTTCTTCAGTGATTTTGTAGCCAACACTATCTGGACCAACAGTAACCTGATCGCCTACTTCACGAACGATACTTCCGCCACCAAGACCAATGGAAACGATATCCGGCATTCTGAAATTTGTTCGAATTCCCCCGACATCAACCGCTATTGAGGATTCTCGCGGAAATCCATCTGCTAGTACGCCTAAATCGGAGGTCGTTCCTCCAACATCCAAGACGATGGCATTTGTGATTCTAGCCAAATAAGAAGCTCCGCGAATACTGTTCGTCGGGCCACAGGCGATGGTTAAAATAGGAAAACGTTTCGCGTATTCAATCGACATTAGTGTGCCATCATTTTGACAGAGATAAATCTCAGCATCATTGATCCCTTCACTTTTCAGTGCGCGTTCAAAACCGCTGCTGGTTAACGCCATGACCTTGTCTAACGCAGCGTTTAGAATCGTGGCATTTTCTCTTTCCAACAGGCCGACAGAACCGATTTGCGAGGAGCAAGATATCGGAATGGATTCGCCTAATATTTCTTTTGCCCATTTTTCTACAAGCAGCTCTTGATCGTTTTTCAGCGAAGAAAAGACTCCAACAATCGCTAATGATTCAATTTTCCCCTGCCAATTGGCTAAAACTGTCTTAACTTCGTCTTCATCCATTTCCGACAAAATCTGACCATCATATTCATAGCCGCCGTGCAATAATTCGAATTTTTCTCCGAGACATTCGATCATGTCCTCTGGCCAAGCCGTGAAGGGTTTAACGGAAGCAGTGGCAGGATAGCCTAGACGAATCACGCCGACCTTCGATAGTTTTTTTCGTTCAACGATCGCATTGGTACATTGAGTGGTGCCAAGCATCGCATGGCTAATACTGCCTGCTTCAATCTGAGATTCAGCCATGACCTTATGCAAAGCCGTTTCGATCCCTGTTTGAATATCCCCGCTTGTAGGCACCTTGACACCATGAACAAGCTCCAAATTTTCATTAATGATCACAGCATCCGTATTGGTCCCGCCTACGTCAATTCCAATTCTATACATGCTTATGCCCCCCTTTTATCGCTAACTCCTTCAACGGAATATAATCTAAATCGTAGCCAAAATAGCGCGGCCCAACAGTGTTGATGCCTTCTTTGGTTTGCCATTTTTCATGACAAGGTAAGGCTAAAACGCGGATTCTTTTCCCGTATTTTAACGCCTCGGTGGTTACGGGCATCAAGGTTTCTAAATCAACCATACAGATCAGATCGGGCGTCATGGTGATGACACTGCCGTCTTTTTCAGCGATCAGGTTTTCATTTTGGAAATAGATCTTCATAGTCGATCCTGCATCCTGATTCAAGCCTTCCAGAGTTGCTTCCCCAAAGTTAAAGCCGCCTTCTACTTTACGGATGACATCCATCATTTTTCCTTGGAACAGCTCTAGACCATCGATTAATTTAAGTAGCTTTTCTAACTTGGTTGACTCTTCTAAATCGTTACTGCGGATTACTTCCCCGATTTTCTCTGAAAGAGTCACGATGCCGTGAATGCCATGATCTTTTAATTGACGACCGGTAGCTGGGTAAATGCTGATCAATGAACTGGCTCCCATCTCCACTGTTTGTACTCTGGCCAATCGTTCTGTCCATTTGTTGCTGATTGTTTCTGAAATGCCGATATTTCCTTTTTCATCTGTGATGGCCATCGGTGTTGAGGAGACTCCTCCTAGATTAAAGGTCGTCATCTGAAGCTCTGGAAATGCCCGACCCATTCCATCACAATCGACAATCGGAATTCCTTGAGAAGCGGCTACCACAATAGGAATCATGGAATTCACACCGCCTGCCTCCATTGGAAATGTTCCTGCGATTTCTTCGATTCCTAAATAGCGGCTCAGCTTCTGGAAAACACGAAGAAACTCATCACCTTTTGGAAATTTCTCAATCAACACTGAAGGAGCACCCATCATGGCTGAAGGAATAAAGAAGTCGTCATCCTGAACTTCATCTGGAGAAATCAAGCGTACAGGACCGTGTTGCTTGATCGCTGATAGGGCCATCATTTTACCAATATAGGGATCTCCGCCTCCACCTGTTCCTAAGAACGCTGCTCCAACAGCAATATTTTCAATTGCTTCTTCATCTAAATAACGCATTGCTACTCCTCCATTTCCTTTGTATGCATGGTTCTTTTATTTTCTTCTTTGACAAAAAGCTTGTTCCCAACTAGGTAGCAGCCAAAGGATAAGATGATTCCAATCAATGGCTGATTAGGAAATTGCGGCAACGATGGGAAAAAGCCAAGCACTACAGGAATTACTGCAATAACTGCACCGATTAACCAAGAAATGATCCCCAGCCAATTGACTCCTGAAACGGGTGCCCAATTTGAAGGTTCGCCTTTTTGGACGACCCAGTAAGAGGCGATCATTACTCCAGCAACTGCCGGAACCATCGCTGATAAGATGGACATAATAGGGACAAAATAATTTAAAATCCCCACAACTGCTAGTAAGGTTCCGATACCACCAGCAATTGCTACGGCGATTTTTTCTTTTTCTTTTGAAATACCAAACACATTAATAATGGCTAACCCGCCCGAAAACGCGTTAATGACGTTTGTTTTCCAAGTAGCCAAGATTAGTGCAATCCCTCCGATCAGCGGTGAGCCAATGTTCATGAACACACTGCTAATATCAGAAGTTTTATTGACGATAGCCAAAATTGCTCCTACAGCGATCATCAATACGCCTGCCGGAATAATCCCAGCACTTGCGGCCTTTACAACATCTGAACGCTTTTCTGAAAACTGCGAATAGTCGCCGGCAATGACTGCTCCTAAGGCAAATGAGCCGATCGTTACCGCTAAGCCGTCAAAAAATGAAAGCTGACTCGTCGGCTGATACGCCTGCAAAAGTTGGTTGCCTTGTCCAGAGGAAAGAGCCTCGAATAGGCCATATAGACACACGATGACAAGATATGGAACCGCAATGTAGTTGATCAGACGAATCAAACGAATCCCATAAATTGCTGTAACAAGCATAATGATTCCCCATATTATTGAAGAGACTGGGACTGAAATATGAATATCGTATAGACCTAAAAGATTAGCAAAGGCTGCTCCTGCGACATTTGTTTGGATACCAAACCATCCTAAGCAAGCAATCGCTAAAATAATGGAAATGATTCGTTGCGATCCGACCTCGCCAAAAACCTGTTTTGCAATTTGAACAGTTGGTTTATGCAGATCCACGCTTTGCGTTCCCTGAAGAATCATAATGACTACTGTAATCGCATATCCGATCAGCCCAACCAACAACGCTTTTCCCAAACTCATTCCCGATACTAAGGTACTGCCAATTAATAAACTCGGGACACAGACCATCGAACCGCCCCAAATAAATGCTAAGCTGTACCAGGATTGTGTTTTATTTTTATCTTCCATATCGTTCCCCCCTTGTATAAATCCCGATTATACGTGAGGCAAAAGCAGATGTCTTTTTCTAAATGAAAAATAAATGAGAATATTTTTTGTTTTTTTACAATGCAAATAAGACTGCCTGCACTATCCAGCAGAGATTGGATAGTGCAGGCAGCCAAGTTCTTCGATCATAAGAGGTTTGAACGACGAACGATTCGATAGACCAGACAAGTAATTGAATATTCATAGCTATCAGAGATTCTCGTCACGTCGCAGCCCAAAAGCTCATTGATTCGCTTAATTCTGTATTTCACTGTATTTTTATGGATAAATAAATATTCCCCGCATTTTTGATAATCGGCATCAGCATCCAACAGAAACGTACATAATGTGTGCATTTGCTCAGTATTCTCAATAATTGGTTGGATGTTCCTTAATACCTCATCGACTTTTACTTCTCCAGAACGTACGCACTCGATTGCTTGCTGAACTTGGCGCACTTCGCTGATTGTAAAATGCTTTTTACCGATAAACAGGGTCGAAAGTTCTTCCTTTAAGCTATTGATCAATTGATAATTTTTTCGAACGTCTGTCGTGTTTCTCAAACGAGGACAAACCGCCAGACTCTCAATTTCCATCACAAACTGACTGCTGCCTAAAAAGTTTTCACTCAAAGCTACCTCCTGCTCGTTGTATCGATAATTTCCTAGCAAAACAATTAATTGGTCCTCCACTAGCTGGACAATACTTGTGTGATAGTACTTGGTTATGTAGTCAAGAACCTCCGCTTTTATCTCCTTTTCTTTTTCAGGTCCCTTCAGTTGAAATAGCCACATTAAATTGATACTCTTGACATCAATGGACAGTTTGTTTGCCAAGCGATACATTTTCTCGCTTTCATCATTCAAGATGGCTTTGACCAGTCCATGCTCACTCACTTCGCCATGCTTTTTCCCCCACAGATTTAATGCGACTTGAATCAGCTCCACCGACTGCTCGCATTCAGCTGGCGTTAGAGGTTCATGCTCCTTGACTAAATATACGTTCAATACGCCATTGTCCTTATGAAAGATTTCTCTAGAAAATACCCAACAATTCTCTTTTTTTATTGGCGCATTGGCATTTCGATCAGCACTCAATAAAAAGTTTGCCAGCTTTAGTTTTGAATTTCTCGGCCATCTTATTTGATTGATTATTTCTCCTTCTTCATCTGTCAAAATAATGTTGGCCCGCAGCAAGTCCGAAAGAGATTTTAAACTCATTTCAACATTTCTAAGGTGCTCTGGTAAGGAAGACGTTTTCTCTAACACTTCATTTACGATATTTTCCGTTGATTTTTGCTTGAGCAACTCGGTCATCACTTCGACTATTACTTCGTTGTATCTCAACGAATAATCATTCTCAGGCATTTTTATGATGACAAAGCCTAGCTCCTCGGCCACATCGATAACCTCTTGCGCCAAGTCATCTAAAACAATGCCGACATAATACAGGATAATACCGAGTTCTCCTAGTCCATGCAGCCGGCGAATTGCTTCACATTGCTTTTCAACATCGTCCTTGATCGTAAAAAAGGAACCAATGACCAGTTCCCCTGCGTAATACTCATCTGGCAGACCAATTTTTTCATTGAAAAACGACATGTCAGATACTTCCAGAAAGGATAAAGAAGTCACGGTATTACTCAGATTCGTCGCGCCACTCACTACTTTCGCTTCTTTCAATGAAGGAAGCTTTAACAATTCTTCTAATTTTACACCCATATAAATTCCCTCTTATCCTTTCTTTTTTTTGGTGGCTGGGGAGGTGATTGCGATCAATTTGATAGTTCAAGTCCTCTATTTTAAGAGAACAGCTTCGTATGATCTCCTCTCGACATGTAGAATCAGTTACCGCTCATTCAGCAAACCCAGCCAATAGAATTATTCTGATTATATCAATTCAAGAATTCACTTGCTACACCCAGTTTTATTATGGTCAAAGTTAATTCAGAAATTGAAGCGAAAAATTCGAGCCTAAATCCCATTACTTCAGAAACAAGAAGTTTTATCCCACAGATCGATTATGAACAGATTCATAGCGATCCGCCAAAATATCGATTAATTGGTTAATACTTATGGGAGAGTGGAGAAGCGTTTTATCTACTGATAAGGTGGATCGTAACTTACCACCAGGAAAATATGCATTATTCATGCTAGAATGATTTTTCGAAATTTGAAGATTTCGAGTGCTAGAAACACGAAAGCCCTACTCGGCCAGGAGTAGGGCTTTTTTTTATCACCAGATGCGACAGTTGGGGCGCGGTCAGGTAGACAGTTGTATTCAGTTGTCACCTCGATCATCTAACCAATGATCGTCCAGTTACAATATATCGGTATCACCCAAGAAGATAGAATACAGCTGTACGAAGTTTGGATTTATGAAGAAAATTTGAGTAACCCATAATTTCCATGTTTTATATTTTGGCTTGTGCTAAGATTCTTTTATAAGGTATCGATGACAGATTGGAAT
This sequence comes from Enterococcus avium, assembly GCF_002891025.1. Classification (NCBI taxonomy): domain Bacteria; kingdom Bacillati; phylum Bacillota; class Bacilli; order Lactobacillales; family Enterococcaceae; genus Enterococcus; species Enterococcus avium. The sequence goes on from NZ_NBSL01000003.1 coordinate 118,603, forward strand.
CCAACCGAAAGTGGTGAGTATCATACTATAAATAAAGAAGCAGCTGATTTAAAGTCCCCTCGCAAATAAAAGAATTTCCGATTGATTAATTCATTAGCATCACTTTTATTGATTACGATAAGTTTATTGCCTTTGTCTATTATTCACCCAGCACTTGGATTCGACATACACGTTTTCGAATGCGGTTTTGATCGAAATCAATAAAGTAAATTGAGCCAACAACACCAATAGCCAATAAACCGTCATTTAATGCAAACGTCTCGCTTGCTCCAAACATAGAGGCACGAATATGAGCATCTCCATTCAATAATACTGCTGGATCTGAAGGATGATCTGAATGGGATAAGCTGAATAGAAAATCCTTATGCGCCGGACCAGGATAACGATAATTTGTATTTTCAGATAGCTCTCTAGGTATCAGACGATCTAAAAATGCATTCATATCGACCTGAAGATAGTCATCCCCATTAAAATCAAGATCATGCATAAACTCTTCAAAGATAACAGAGCAGGTTGTGTGCTGTGATTGAACTAAGCATAAGCCGTTTTTCACTCCTGTTTCTTCAACAAATGCTTTTACCTGTTCAGTAATATTATGATACGTCACGCGACGTCCATTGGATTCTAAAATAAGCTCTTTTGTTAAAACTTTCATTTATTAGCTCTCCTTATATTTTGCGACATATTGTATCAATTCCGTCAACGTCTCTTTAGGAGAGTCGGAACAAACAATTCCACTCGTTCCTCCGGTTCCATCCGCTCCAGAATCAAGTGCCTTCTTTACATCCGCTGCGGTGCTTATTCCAGCTGCCTGTAGCACTTTGGTTTTTCGAGAAATTTCTTTGATAGCTAGATTGCATTCTTTCATGTAGCTAGAATCACTTGTTTTCCCTGTACCAATCAAATCAGTGGGCTCACAAACGATGATTGAGGGTTCAAGTAGCGCCACTGCTTTTCCTTCAGTCACTGAGTTTGCACAAACAATCGTGTATAGCTCTGATTCTTTGGCTCTTCTTATTGCTTGTTCCAATTCATGATACGTCATAGGATGTTCTGCATGATTTAAGAAGATCGCTTTAAAACCGGCTGAAACTAAGGACTCGGGAAAAATACGTCCCATACCTTTTCCTTTGGAAATACCATCCATGTGCTGAGCAGTAACAATTAAATTCTCAGTATTTCTTATAATTGGGTGAGCTTCAGTAAATGGAACTGTAAAGAATACCGTCAATTGATAACGTTTTGAAAGTTCATCCGCTGCTTTTGCTAATTCCAGCAGCTCTGATCCAAATAAGTACCCCTTTGGATTCACACAAAAAAATGGTGTTTGAATTTTTTTCATATTCTTATCTCCAAGTTTTAGTAGCAAGCAGGTGATAATATTCTTCCAGTACCGCTTTCATTCCCCGACTCCGAAGATTTTCTAATTCAAAAAGCTCCGTTGGTCGTCCATTATTGATGGCTTTCATTCCGCCCTCGACTATATCTGTGAATATATTGATCTTAGCTATGCCTTCTGTGGCACAACGATGCAAATTTTCTTCTCCCGATGAGGAGCCGCCATGTAATACTAATGGGATAGCAGTTTTTGAAAAAATATCATGTAATGTGTTAAAGCTGATCTTAGGCTTTCCTTTATAAATACCGTGAGCTGTTCCGATAGAAATCGCTAAGGAATCAACATCGGTCATTTCAATAAATCTTTCCACTTCAGAAGCCCTTGTATAGATGGAATCCGAATGCTCATGATCCTCATAATTATCTCCAGCACCTACATGCCCCAGCTCTGCCTCCACAGCCACTTCTCTTGGACGGGCAAACGCTACAATAGCTTTGGTTTTCATAATATTCTCCTCGATTTTCTCTTGAGAAGCGTCAATCATAACTGATGTAAACCCTAAATCTATCGCCTGCTTTATTATCGTCTCGTCTGTTCCATGATCTAAATGCAGCGCTACTGGGACACTTGCCTTTTTAGCTAAGTAGCGACCTATCATTGCGGCATCTTCCAAGTCAAGTTGATCCATATGTGCTTGTGCAAAAGCCAAAATCAATGGTTTATTAAGAGCTTCGGCAACTTCTAGATAAGCTGAAGCAGAACAAAAATCAAAGAAATTTGGCGCAGGTACCGCATAGCCTTCCCTTCTTGCTCGTTGTAGCATTTCCTTTGTAGAAACTAACAATTGATTCGTCTCCTTTTATAAATAGCAATCTTTTCAAGTGACTTCAAATAAGGCATTCTTCTACATTAGCTTTTTGTATAACTCGATAATCTCTTCAATCGAGGCATCGCGAGGATTACCGGGACTGCAAACATCGTTGAAGGCATCTTCGGCGATTTTTGATAAATCTGCTTCTTTTACCCCAAGCTCTGAGATTGTACTAGGAATTCCGATTGCCTTGCTTAGCTGATCAATTGCATCACATGCCGCGTTGCGAACCTTTGTCAAATCCATTTTCTCAGCATCCGAAACTCCTAAAGCTATCGCTATATCACGGTATTTTTCTCCAGTGAAATCTTTATTGAAACGCATAACCGTTGGTAGCAATGAAGCACACGCAACACCATGAGGAATGTTGTACCAAGCAGATAATGGATGGGCCATTCCATGCACTAAACCTAAGCCGACATTTGAGAATCCCATTCCAGCGATATATTGAGCAAGAGCCATTTTTTCTCGACCAATTTGATCTCCTGCAACGGAATCCGGCAAGAAACGACCAATGAGTTCAATAGCTTTGATATGCAGCATGTCCGTCATTTCCCATGCTCCTTTTGTTATATAACCTTCAATCGCGTGAGTCATGGCATCCATTCCTGTTGCGGCGCATAAAGCTTTTGGCATTCCCATCATCATATCGCTGTCTACAAAAGCTACGACCGGAATATCATGGGGGTCAACGCAGACAAATTTACGTTGGTTTTCTTTATCCGTGATTACATAATTTATCGTTACTTCTGCAGCAGTTCCTGATGTGGTTGGGACTGCAAAAATTGGCAAACTAGGATTTTTCGTATCAGCCACGCCTTCCAAACTCACAACATCAGAAAACTCCGGGTTTGTCATAATAATTCCAATTGCCTTTGCCGTGTCGATTGGTGAACCGCCGCCGATAGCTATCATACATTCAGCATTTGATTTCTTAACAAAATCTACCCCATCCTTCACATTTTCAATGGTAGGATTTGGAACGATACCGTCATAAGTGTCATAATGTACACTTGCTTCATCTAACAGATCCATTACCTTAGTTGCAACACTGTGATCAATCAGAGTTTTATCTGTGACAACCACAATTTTTTGATAGTTCCGCTTATTCAATTCTTCAGTTATATGCTGGATTGCGCCTTTTCCAAAATAAGATGTTTCATTCAAAATAATTCTATTGGCCATTTTTTCTCCTCCTTACATTTCAAAAAAGTCTTTGTTTGGGGTTACACCAAATTGCTTAGCCAGAGCCTTGAAATTTTCATCTGTGATCGTTTGCTTCATGCCGCCTTGAGCTTGAACGTAGGTATAAACCTCTGCTGCTTTTTCTGCTGTCTCAATTAACCCAAAGGTTTCATCAATTGTTCTTCCGGCACCGTATACGCCATGGAAGGACCATAACACTAAACGGAAGTCCTTCATCGCTTTTGCAGTTGCTTCCCCAATCTCATTTGATCCAGGAACTAACCAAGGCAAGACTTTGATTCCTTCAGGAAAAACAACGAGGCACTCAGTACACATTTCCCATAACGTCCGAGTAATCGCTTTAGAAGTTATCTCATGTGAGAATGTCATCGCAAGCAAATGTGTCACATGACAATGCATGACTACTCGATTCTCAGGATCAACTGCTAGTCGAGCAATATGACTCATAAAATGAGCTGGTAATTCGCTCGTTGGCAATCCTCCATCACTATATCCCCATAAAAGATCCACACTATGAGCATCTTCAGCTACCCGTAAGATCCCTAAATTGTTCTCAGGATCAGATTGAACATTTTTGAAATATTTCCCTGAACCAGTAACCAAGAAATATTTCCCAACTAATTCTTTTCCATCAAAGCTCATCGGAATATTTCGAATTACCTTTGTTGTATCGATATATTTTTGAACTTCTGCTTCATCTACTAGATAGGTGATATTCCCACCATTTCTTTCATCCCATCCTAAACGATAAAGATTCGATGTTACCTCAATCATTTCTTGAATAGGTCTAAATTGCATGATATTTTCCAAAGCTGTTTCCTCCAATTGAATTTTTTTACTCATTGATTCAACGTGTAGTGACCTTTGCTTAATTCATCCAAGGCTTAATCAATACTTTGTTTGCCTTTCCGCTCTTCATTAGCTGGATTGCATCATACAGATTGTCTAAAGGCATGATCTCCGAGATATATCGTGTAGCATCAATTCTTCCGGAAATGATCGTTTCAAAGGCTTCTTTTACTTGGATCGTATTTGACCCGTAATGACCATAAACCCAGATACTATTATAATGAAGAAAGTTTGTATCGATAGGTGTCAGCTCACCCTTTGGAACACCTCCAAAAAAGACTAACGTCCCATTTGGCCGCACCATATAAACTGCTTGCGTCTGTGCTTTAGTAGAAGGATTAGCTGAAATAACGACATGTGCTCCTTGTCCGTTAGTAAGCTTCTTCACTTCCTCAACCGCATCAACCTTTAAACTATTGATCGTATGGTCCACGCCAAATTCTTTGGATTCTGTTAAACGTTGATCGTTAATTTCAACCATGATAACTTTATTTGCTCCGCGAATCTTAGCAAGCTCTGCTTGGAGACATCCAATTGGTCCTGCGCCCACAATTACAATTGTCTGACCAATTTGAACATTCACATTATCCAAACAAGCGTAGACAGAAGAAAGTGGTTCGGCCATGATCGCTGTCTCAAAGGGAACATCATCTGGAATTTTATAAATGTTTGGCCCCTTTACGCCCCATGATGGAACAGCCATGTATTGTGCAAACCCGCCTTGAATTCTGTCATAGGCCTTCAGATTCTTACAGCTGTGACTGTTACCCGCTCGACAATATTCACACTCTAAGCAAGGAACTGCTGGATAGACGTACAATCTGTCGCCAACGGCAAATTTGGTACATTTCTCCCCCACTTCAGCAACTGTTCCAACCACTTCATGACCATAAATATGTGGATAGTCCCCTTTTCTTGAGTCCGTTGTCAAATTGCGAATATCAGAACCACAGAGTCCAATGACCTCTACTTTAAGTAATAATCCTTCCGCATCGTATTCGGGTTTCTCAATATCCTCAATTCGAATATCATTTGCTCCATACATAAGTGCTGCTTTCATATAAAATTCCTCCAATTAAACTAAGTTTTTATTAGACAAGGATGCTTAGAAAATGCCACCGATTGCCTTGAATAATGCATAAGTAATCCATGTATACCATTGCGAACCTACTGCCAATGAAGTGACCATCTCAGTATCTGCAGGCAATTGATAGCCTACCTGAGCTGCAAGTTGGGTAACGATCGGAGCAGCATATGTTGCGCAGTACAAGATAATTGCTGTGAAAATCACTCCTGTAATCAGTCCTCGGAACAAATTACCTTTTGAAGGTACAATGGCGAATATCATAAAATATGGTAACGCTGTCAAATCTGCTAAAGGCAAGACCTTGTTTCCTGGTAAAATGAATGCCAAAATAAGGGCAACAGGAATCATCAATAGTCCAGTCGTCAAAACGTATGGGTGACCAATCCCCAATGCTGAATCCAATCCAATATATAATTCGCGGCCTTCAAATCTTTTTTGCATCCATTCTTGTGCTGATTCAGAAATCAAGGTTAAGCCATCCATCAATAAGGCCACCATTCGCGGCATCAAGACTAAGCTTGCAGCGATCGTCACCGCTGTTTGTAAAATTTGATCTAACGGCATTCTTGCTGCAGCAGCTAAGATACCGCCTACAAACAAGCCAATCAGCATAGGTTCGCCAAAAATCCCTAACTTGCTTTGAACCTTTTCTGGTGTCCATGAAATATTCTTTACCCCAGGGATTCGATCAAACAACCAGTTTAATGGGTAGCCAATTAATGCCCAACCACTAGATTGAATCTGAGGGAATGAGATTCCCTCCAGCCCTAATACCTCATCTAAATCATTTTGAGTCCAGTCAGCAATTTTAAAGACAATAGCCATATTGATCACAGCACTAAGCAAAGCAAGAATCATACTCTTAGTTGTTAAATAAAGAGCTCCTGCAATCATCATTGAATGCCAAAAATTCCAAATATCTACATCCATTGTCTTGGTCCAATTCAATAAGATCATTACAACATTTGTGGCAATAACTGTAATAAAAACAAAGGGAACAATCTGCGTACCCCAAGCTAGAGACGAACCTACACCCCAGCCAATATCAGTAGCTACAAGGTGGAAGTTGTAGTTTTCGACCAACGCCTTCGTCACAGGACTGATAGCCGTCGTCATCAGCGTAGCAATGACATTTAACCCGACAAACCCTACCCCAACTGTTAAGCCTGATTTAAAAGACGCGGAAAATTTATTACCAAAGATTAACCCAAGTACTGTAATGATGAGCGGCATCATCACACTGACTCCTAAGTTGACGATGTATTGAAAAAAATCAAAAATAGCATTCATCTTTTTTCCTCCTCGTATATTAATATTGTCAGATACATTCTGACTGGTTATTCCTTTAAACCTTCTTTTTGGTTTAAACTTGTAGTAAGCAGATAGAGGTCGTAGTTTTCCTCCTTGAAGCCTTGTCTTCCTCAAAAAGACTGACGCCTCTTCTCTTGCGACAGTATATGAATGAGCTAGATAGAACCTGGTTTCTGAATATCTAACGAGGCTATATCGTCCAAGAGCAGAGAGGATAACCGCTATCTGACAAATCCTTGAAAGGATCTGATTGAATGTTTTTTCTCGGTATTGATATTGGTAAGCAACACCATGAAGTTGGAGTGATTGATCAACACGGAAAATCGATCGGAAAAACCATCCGTATCTCCAATACCAAATTTGGCAGTGAACAACTGCTTGCTTTCTTCAATAAACACGCGTTACTTCCAGAAAACACCATGGTCGGAATGGAAGCCACTGGTCATTACTGGCTGTCCATCTACACTTTCGTGCATAAGCTAGGCTTTCATACCACTGTTTTCAATCCAATACAGTCCGATGTATTACGCGATTTTTACATTCGGAAAACAAAAACTGATACGATTGATGCTTTATTGATCGCCCAAGTCATTCGATTGGACTTGCCTGATAAAACCGAACTTCCCGCAGAAGATATTTTCCGATTGAAACAGCTGGAACGATTCCGCTATGGTTTAGTGGATCGGTGTTCTGACTTAAAAAGAAAAATTCTTGCTTGTTTAGATCAGGTCTTTCCTGAATACGATCAGATTTTTTCGGATGTGTTTGGTTGTTCTTCCACGCAAGTCTTACTAAATTCTCCTATTCCAGAAGATCTTCTTGAGATTGATGCCGAACGTCTCATTGAAACCATCAATACCGCAAGTGAGAAACGGTTAGGAATCGCTCGCTCAGAAGAAAAAGTGATGAAATTGAAAGAAGCTGCGGCACATTCTTTTGGCATTTCAATTGCTTCTGATGTCTTCAAGTTAGAGATTCAAATCATGTTGGAACAGATTCAGTTGCTTGATTCTCAAATCAAGATCATTGAAGCAGAAATTCAAGAAATCGTTTCAAAACAAGAAAACTATTTGACGACCATTACAGGGATTGGTGACATTACTGCCGCTGTCCTCATGGCAGAAGTCGGGGATATCAAACGTTTTGAACGCCCCAATCAGCTCCTTGCTTTTGCTGGACTGGATGCCTCTGTTCATCAGTCTGGAGATTTTACAGGAACCAAAAACAGACTTTCTAAGCGTGGTTCTCCTTATCTTAGAAGAGCCATTTGGCAAGCTGCTTTTGTCGCCGCATTTAAAGATCCTGCCCTTTCCTTGTATTATCAAAAATTGAGAAAACGAGGAAAGTCACATGGAACCGCCATTGGTGCAGTTGCCAGAAAACTCGTGAATATCATTTTTGCCGTTTGGACACAAAACAAACCTTACGAAGTTCATTTTCCCGAAGATATCTCCGAAAAATAAATTTTTCATTCGATTTTTGGAGGTCTATTTGGTGTGTTTTCTTAAAGATAAAAGAAATTCCTTTTTCACTTGACTAATTCATAGCTAGCTTTTTGGATAGATTATTGTTTCAAAATAGAAATAATTTGATCGATCGTTTCTTGTTTTTTTATCCCTGTTAAAAATGCGCGGCCCATAACTACCGGAACACCTTTTACATCGGTTGGTATTTGTGCAGAACTAACAATTAAGTCAGGTTTTAAGGTTGCAACTTTTGATGAAATTTGTTGAACCGTACACTGTTCCAAGGTGTAAGGGATTTTGTTTGCTTCAACGGCTTCTTTCACTTTTTTTGAGATAACAGTTGATGTCGCAATCCCTGATCCGCAGCATACGTAGATTCTTTTTCTTTCCATAGTAAATTCCTCCAAGTTTGTTTATCGTTATAGTTTTTCAGCAATCAATATAAAGCAATCCTTTTCATTCAGCTTTTTTCTATCAGAATTGTAAAATAGCTTTTGTTCAGTACCAGTCATCTTTGCCGCTGGTTTTACCCAAAATTCATTGTGTGTTGGAACTAAAATATACTGCGGCAATTTTTTGCGATACCTTAACCAGCCTTCATATAACTCTTCCATTGAAAGATTTTTCTTCTCAGTGTTTTTCAGATAGCTGTACATTTTTTGAGGCAGATAACGCGACCAGATCAGTTTGGCATATAAAACGATTCCTCCGTAAAGTAAAAATATGGTAAGGAAGAGCCACTGGTTATTTTGGATCACATCTACGATTGATCTACCAAGAGAACCAAGATTGAAGTACAAAACACGATCAAGAATGGGTGCTAACATTTTTCTCACTCCTAAGTCATTTGTTCAGAAAATTCATGGATCGTTTGGATAATTTCCTTTGCATTTTTACTAGTTACTAGCCTCTCCATAAAGGAATCATCTTGAATTAAATCGACAAACACTTGCAAAACTTCTAATTGATCCTCTGCTTTTTTTACCGCTAACATGAAAATCACTTCAACCTGTACATCCTCATCGCTACTACCCATCTGAATAAAAGGGAGCTTGTTTTCTAGAAGAGCGATGGAAACTGCTGGCTCTTTGACATGAATGCTATCCGTATGAGGAATTGCGATTCCAAAATGTTCAGTCTCCAAACCAGTCGGGAAGGCTGCCTCCCTTTCTAATACAGCTTTTTTGTAGGACTCTTTTACTTTATTGTTCCCATACAATACATCTGCTAATTCGCTTATTGCTTCTGTTTTCGTTTTGGCGTTAGAGAAAATTACTAGGTCTTCTCTAATCAAATCATTAACATTCATTTGTCTTCCTCACCTTCACCTAGTTTTAAACTGTTTAATAATTCTTGAGGTGTACTGCAGGTTCGCATATACCGCAGCCTATGTTCATCCTCAGCAATACTCATAATTTCGAAAAGCGCATTGATGTGACTCTCTTGATTTATTGGAGCAATAATAAACACAAAATGAACGCGCTCACTTCTTGAAAAGTTCACTCCTTGTCTAACATGCAGCAATGAAACAGCTAATTCATTAACTCCTTCTTCTGGGCGAGAGTGAGGAATTGCAACTTCATTTCCCAAAACAATATAAGAGTCATCCATATTATGAGATTCGATCATCGATTGAATGTAATTTGAGGTAATTTGTCCCTTTTTCAAAAGAGGGCGGCTCCCTAAACGAATCGCTTCTTGATAATCTTCGACCTGTTCAATAATCTGAACAGCATCGAGTGTTAAAACATCCAGCAAACTGATCTCATGATTTATTTCTTGATCGTATGGATAGTCATCTCTTGTTTGAAAGAGCTCGATAAGCTTCTTTTCTAAGGCTGTGCGATCGTGAACAGTTGAAAAATCTTCTATAGTTGTCATTATTTTTTCTAAGAGTTGCCCCGCTTCTTCCTGAGCACCCCCATTTGTTTCTCGTAATACACGCTTTTTCAATATCTTTAACTCTGATTGACTCATAATAGGTTTTACAATAAAGAGCTTTTCTACATCCTTAATTGGAACAGTTGAAAAAACTACATCTATTTTGCTTTTAATTTTTGAAAAATCTCTCAATGAACAAGGAGGTAAAAAAGTAAACTCCGGGAAAATCTTTTGCAGGAAAGTGTTCAACGTTTGAGAGATCAATATGCCGCTCTTGCAAACTACAACAGCATGATAACTTTCTCTTTCCTTCTGTTCTTCAGACAATGCACTCAAAATGAATAACGTGATGAACAAGAATTCTTCATCTGGAATACTTTCACCGATAAACTCTTGAAGAGGTTGAAAAGCCTCACGAATCAGCTCTTTAAACGCATCATATTTTGGATCAAATTGGATATCTTCAATTTTCATTTTTAAGTTCAAGTGATATCGCATTCGATAAAAGGCCGGCTTCATATGCAGGATCATTCTTTCTTTAAGATCTTGCTTGTCCTTCAACGTTACACAAGCCTTCTTTTCAAAAGTAGTCAAACAATCCTCGATAATCGACGATAGATTTTTAGATAGCTCCTCTGTCAAAATATCTCCAGAGATGATGTTTGTAGTCAGCAGCTGTAAAGTGATGAATAATTTTTCTTGATCAGGAATTTCTTTCCAATTATCAAATATCTCACTAGCTACCGCGTATTCCTTGGTATCTGCCAGCATACTATTGTTAATTTGAAATGACTCTTGGATTACTTTTCCATTTGCTATCCGATAGTTGATAATTGCCAAAATGTAGGGAAGTATCTCAACCTGCTCATCAGAAAACTTAACCTTCAGTGTTTCCTCCGCATCTTCTAAAATCTCATGAAAAATTGCGATCTTATCACTGACTGGCTCAGCAAATTTCATTAACAGTTGATCACCGTTGGATAACTTTCGTAGCGAGCTAACTGTCTCAATCAATAGTTTTCTCAGATTCCATTCATTGCCTGCCAAATCATATCCATGACTGCGAGAATAAGTTAACTCAATTTCATTAGGAAGATGCCTTTTCAAATAACGCAATGATCTCAAAACCGTATTTTTGCTAATCTGTAAATCAATCATGAAGTGATCCAAAGACAAATAACTCGGTTTCGAAAATAAGATTAGCAGTATGATATTGCACCGATCATTCTCTGTGTAAAAAGAATTTGCTGCTGCTTCTGTCCCCTTCGCTTGCTTAAAATGTGCCAATAACTCTGGCGAAAGATAAAATAACCCATTTCTTGTTCGCATAACTTCTGGAAAATTCAATCCTTCACACCAGCCATTGATTTTCTTGATGCTGTAATTTAACTGATTGCGAGTAATGTGGAACTCCTTCATGAGCGTCCGACTATCGACTTGAGAATGGTATACCAGATAGTTCAAAATCCGTTCACTTCTCTTATCCACTTCAATCATCCTTTCATGTAATCTAAATTTTCATCATCAACCCTTGTATATTAGAGTTAGGGTTTTAACCTTCCGGTTTTGATTGGATAACCCTATGAACCATCGTTATTTTAATTTGGTATTAACTCATTTCTTTTGAGATAATATATTTATTGGATTGAGAGGCTAAGCCGTTCCCCCCTTGGGTCATTGAACCCGCACTCGAGAGACTGGCTCCTCTCTCTGATAAGTGGATTGCGTATGAGTTAGATGTTGAAAGTCCTTACTTTACTCCGTATCTCGTACAAGGTAGTGACGCTTTTCAGTTGAGTGGATTTCAATCCAAAATTCTTTTTTTGAAAGGTCAGATATACATGTACTTTTTAGGCATTGATATCGGTAAACGCACTCACGTTGCTTCTATCATGAACGAGGAAGGAAAGGTATTACTAAAAGGTTTTTCATTTCCTAACACCACTGAAGGAGCAGAGTCATTAATTGAGCGAATGGTCGACTATTCCGGAGCACCCAGTGACTTTGTTATAGGGATGGAAGCCACGGGGCACTATTGGCTGTCCATCTTTTCATACCTTCACGAATCAGATTATTTGATTCACGTTGTGAATCCCCTTCAAACAGACGGATGGCGTAAAGGTACAGAAATACGGAAACGAAAAAACGATATTATTGATTCTGTTTTGATTGCTGACTTAATGCGCTATGGCTCATTTGTCGAAACGGTCTTATCCGATGAAAATGTTTTTTCTTTGAAACAACTTTCTCGTTACCGAACTTATTTAGTAGGTACAGCGAGCGACTTCAAAAGAAAAATTATAGCCGTATTGGATCAAGTCTTTCCAGAATACGCGACGATTTTTACCAAGCAGGGCGTTTTCGGAAAAGCTTCTAAAGAGTTATTGCTGGCGTTTAGTGCCCCGATCGACTTAGAAAACATTTCCTCAGAAACTTTGGCCCAATACTTAGCTGAGTTAAGCAGGAACCGAATCAAGGCAGAAAAAGCGGACCAATTGAAGCAAGCAGCTTCTAACTCCTTTGGAGTAAAATTTGCTCAAGAAGCGTTCACCTTCCAACTACGTTCAATGATTGAACAATTAAAATTCATTGAAAGCCAAATAAAGGAAACGGAAAGAGAAATCAAGCACATAATGGACACTTTAAATTCTGTTATTCTCACAATTCCTGGAATTGGTCCTATAAACGGTGCGACTATTCTTGGTGAGATCGGAGATATTCAAAAATTTTCTAACCCGAAAAAACTCGTTGCTTACGCTGGGATAGACGCTTCCGTGACACAATCAGGGCAATATGAGGCAACGCATAATGTTATGAGTAAACGAGGGTCTCCATATTTGCGAAAAGCCTTGTTTTCGGCGGCTTTAGTAGCTTCTCAATGTGATCCTGTTTTTAGTGCGTTTTACCAGAAAAAAGTTTCCGAAGGAAAACATCATCTAACTGCCTTAGGTGCGGTTTCTCGTAAGCTTTGTTACGTGATTCATGCTATTTTGACTAAAAACGAGCCTTATATAATTGTTTCTGATTAGCTATTGAACATTCAAAAAAACTAATGGTAAGAAGCTTATTTGTTGTACCCTTTTTTCGGAATTATCTGTTATAAAATATTTTTTGATTTGGCTAATTTTTACTTGACTCTATATAGTTAGTCTCTCTTCGTTATCATTTGAGCTCACCCATAGTATAGGTCATATATACAACGGAAAGTATCCGCTTTCATCCCCAATTTTAAGCACCCCAATCAACAAGTTGATGATATTCAATTTTAACCGTAAAATCTCTTCTCTGCTATTTGTTATTTTTACTTCCTTTTCAAAAAGACTTTTGAAGGCACCACCAGCATTCAAATAATTGTTTATAAATAATTGGTATCATCCATATAAGAGATCCCTAAAACAGCAAAAAGACTAATTGGCTGTTAGTAGCTAATTAGTCTTTTGCTTCGCATTTTGTATTATTTTAAAAAGGGCATTCTCTGATATAAAAACGATTACGTGTAGACATTTTCATTTTAAAAAGTATCAGAATTTTAAGTGAGGAATGAGTGTATTATTAGCTTTTTAGGATCAAAATTGACCTCTTTTCTGTCAAAAACGCTGCTTATCCTATTCTTAATTCTGTTAAAAAAAATCATTAATCTGATTTGCCTCCCCCAACGTAAATCATTACTAAAAAAAGTGAAGATAGCAAAATAGGTAATTTTTATGGAGGAGTTTTCTATTTTTCATTATTAAACAGTATAGCCTTCGGAAAAATATGAACGATAATCTAAAAAATAATTTTCAATTAATGAGTCTTGCTTGCTTATCAATTTTTCAGCCAAATCAAATATATATTTTTCAATAAAATTGTACTTCCTACCTATTATCAAATACCCTGTGGCAAGTTCTTGACTAGGGACGATCAACCCTACTGCATTACACATGTTCACTACACGAACAAACCCTTTTTTTCCCTGAATCTGAATTGACCTAGTTTGTTTATCAAAATGTCCAAAAAGTGTTTCTCCAATTCCGTAAACATCAATCGGTCCTTCTTTTGAAACGACAATATCAAAATCGGAAAGAAGCTGCTTTAGCGAATGAATCAGTTCGCTTCTACTCGCTTCATATTTATAGACGAGATTCGTAGTTTCTACAGTTATACACTCATCAAACTCAGCCCATTCATTTTTATCAATCTCAGAATCTACAGCGATCTTTATCTTTTTCTTTTTTAAATTATCAGCTATGAATAATGATGATGCCTGTTTGACTAAATCCAAATCTCTACTGATAAATCCAATAGAAGGGATAAAAGAGATTCCATCTGTTGATGTCTTTGAATATTTCACATAATCTATCCATTCCGATCCGAGATTAGGATGAATATATCCAATTAAATTTAAAGCAGCTGCAGGAGATAGTACCGAGCCTCCACCATCTGTTCCAACCCCAAGATCATTTATTCCATAGAAAACATTTACTGCTGTACCGCTTGATGAGCCTGTCATGAAACGACCTGTAATTGGATTTTTTAAATCTATATCAATGCCTCTTCCTTTGTGACTTGCCTTATCAATCGTGTGAAGATGAAAACCATTTTGTTCCAAATGACTGACAAATGCATCTGGAATCATAGGGACTTGTTTAACGCCCATATAATAGTCAGCTTCTGAATGAATAGTTGTGATGCAATTAGGATAAACAGTTATCACTGATTGGAATAAATTTGCCATTGCCAGACTTGTTTTCAGTGAATACTCTTGAAATCTTTGAATTTCCATACTCATCCCTCCATAAAAAGCCCGATCTAGCTGGTGTATCACCGTAGATCGAGCATATCTGATTAGTTTGAAATTAAATCAGCTAAAAATGATTCTCCATTTTGCGGAGCACCTACATTGAAATAATCAGCAACTGTTGCTCCTACGTCAGCGAGGGTTTTGCGCTCACCAACATATCTCCCTTGAATATCAGGACTGTAAATTAATAATGGAACCCGTTCTCTTGTATGGTTGCTATGACCGATTGTAGGATCGTTTCCGTGATCGGCCATAACAAGTAGGATATCCCCTTTATTCAGATACGGGATTAATTCCTTGATTCGTCGATCACTAAGTTCTAGTCGGTCTGAATACCTGTCGACATCTTCTGCGTGACCGGCTAAATCTGTTTCTTGAATATTCAACGCGATAAAACCATGTTCTATCCCTTGAACTTCTTGAATTAAGTCATCGAAAAGCTTATCTGAATCCACCCCTGGAAATAGTCGTTTACTCTCCGTTTGGATAATATCAGCTACTTTACCCAGAAAAGAAACAGGAATTTCGGCATTATCTAAAATTGTTGGTGTTTGTACATTTTTGTCAATGCCATAACCTAGATGGACCACTTGATAGCCGTGATCATAAACTCCCGATTCAGGAGCATCTACCCCAGCTATCTCATTATTTTTCACCTTTCTTGCCTTTAATAGATTGTCCAAAGTGATCTGTTGTCCTCCGAAAGTGATTACTCGAGACACTTGAACGACCTCTCGAACTGCCTGTCCCAGTTTTTTCAGCTCTTCAAAACTGATTAACGCTAAACAAGCGGATACATTATAAACTTGCCCATAGTCCGTTTCCAGATTATCTCCTACAGTTGCCGCTTCATTAACCACTAAAATTTGTGTGCCTTTTTCTCCTACACGTCTAACCTTATACCCTTGCTTAATAAGGTTTTCTTCAATTTCGTCAATTTTTTGATTGAAAGGTTGGATTAAAGGTATTTTAGGGGTAGTTCCCATGATTTCTTGGTGTCCCAAAAAGGAGTCTGCTCCGTGATGGGCTAAATTGCTGGTTCCATAGTTTGCCTCTTTTGAAAATTTGTGGTTGCCTATTTCATATCCAAGAGCGTTCATTAACCCCAATTTTTCAAGCGTTGGAATATGAATGGCTTCATTCTTTTGTATAATATGTCCTGCTGTGCTACTTCCGATGTCTCTTGGACGAACTTCCTTTACATCTTCCATCGCTCCAACACCAAAACTATCTAAAACAATTACGACAAATCTTCCCATTGTTTCACCTTCTAATCAAATTTCCTAGACTGTCATAAATTCCTTCAATTTTTGTTATTCCTTTTTGAATACCAGATACTACTGCTACATCACTTCTAGTGACAAAAATTTGTGTTCGAAATGCCGCGATGACCGTCGAGCCTATCGGGTGTTCTTTTTGAGTTGAAAGATAGTAATCAATATTCTCATCACTGAATGGATTCACATTATCTCTCACTAGAGAGTGGGCATCTCCAATCAACGCAGATCTAAAATGGCCTCTTCGATAGTAGCCTCCGCCATAAAAATAGGCCTGGCCATCTAAATTATGCGAGACTTCACTGACATATACCATTGCTGGTTTTTCGGGCAAATCCATTTTGGCATGCAGAGGGGTTGTGCCTGTTAATGCGTGTCCAGGCTCTCCTTGTGTGCCGCCGATTTCCTTGATTAAAGGAATTGTTTCGTGACAAGTAGCTGATGGAATATTCACCTCTGTAATTTCAATGCCAGCTTCTTTAAATATCATTTTTGCTTTTTTTATCGTCTCAACATTGTTTGTTGGTAATAATTTCGCTTTACCATCAAAGAGAAAACATGGAAAAGACGTTACACCAGCAATTTCAACTAAATCCGTTTTATTTGATAAATGAGCGATACTTGGTAACTCATCTAAGTGAAAGCCGCCAAATTGTCCCTCGTAGATTTGGTCGTCCTTTTCAATGACTTTGACTAAAATTTTTTGTTTGATGTTCAGCTCTACGGCAATACTGATAATTTGCTGCAACGCTTCCAACGAATAGATGGTCATGTACTCTGTCCCATAAAGCATGATCCTTTTTAAAAGTCGCTGCGGAATTTGTACTAAATGGCCAACATTTCCAAGTGGCAGCCCTTGTTCCATCATGATTAACGCTTCCTTGAAGTCCACAACAACAGCTTTTTCTATCCCTGCATCATGAATTTTTTGCGCAACATATGGATTCCGTCCAAATTGCTTTGTCATGTAAAATAATTGAATCCCTTGTTTTTTTGCATCGTTAACAAGGCTTAATGTATTTTCTTCAATTGTGTCAAGATCCAAGATATAGGTATCTGGAAGGAGGAGTCCTTTTTGATGAAGTTCAACTGCTGCATCAATCAAGTTTGGATTTCTTCGGGCAGTGACATCTAAAAACATCCTATTCCTCCCTCAGCATATTGATGATGTGAAGATAAAAGTAGTCTAACTCTGTCTCATCAAAGTGCTTGTTTGAAGTCATTTCTTGAAGGTCTTGCCATAATTCTTTTGAGTGAAGAAATTTTTCATCCGCTTCAATTTCTGCGCGGATGAAAGACTCTAGATCATTGATGGTTTCGTTTTTCTTTCTACGCATATCAGCCATAGCAAGATGCGTTAAAAAAACATCCGCTTGTTGTTCTTCCTCGATGATGTTCTCTTTCAGTAGATACTCTAAAACACTCAAGACATAATCCTGTGTTTCCTGATCAATAATCTCAGAGCTAAGTAATATTGCTAATTTTTCTCGAATCATGCTGTTCCCCCTAGTTACGAATGAACGTTTTTTATTTATTGAAGGATAAATTTCATGGTATATAACCTACCCTTTTTTGGTTTTTATGGAAAAGAGAATAATTTAAAAAAATTAGTACTGAGGAATCAGCTTTCCATCACATACGTCTTTTTGAATGCATAGAATTTTTTTCTTGTCTACGCTTTTTTGGAAGAATGCTTTCATTGAAGAATCATCTTTTTGGGTAATGATTACTGATGTGCTCATATCCTTCTCCATCTCACTTTCAGTTAAGGGAACATAATGTAGTCCTTGATGATTCTTATCACGTATTTCGTCAAAGTTCCAGATACCAGCATCAATTTGTCCCATTTGGAGAGCCGCAATAATTTGATGTCCTTGCATTTCAACATACTCTACCTGTTCATCTTTGATTATCGCTTTTGTCAGTAATCGTTGATCAATTGAGCTATAGTCAATGGCTATCTTCATATTCTTTTCAATCTTCTTCTGATTCTTATCTCGAAAAAGCAAGACGTGCTCACTTAGATAAGAATGTCGACCAAAATTAAGACTAATTTCTATTGGTTCCCCATCGGAAATGGCTTGCTCGGCGGCAAATTTTGAGACAACCGCAAAGCGATACGTTTTATTTGCGATAGAACGGACTCTTTCCTTCGAACCTCGAATATAGGCCAGGTTCAGCTTAATATTATTTTCCTTGAATACGTCGTAAATGCCGGTAGCCAGTCCTTCGTAAAGTCTTGAATAAGGCAAAGTCATCGTTCCAAGAATCGTATCTGATAAGGCGTATTCTTGCAAAATGCTGTAATCAATTTCTTCGATGAAGGTTCCCATATGTCCGTGACTTTTTACTTTGATCGCTTTTATTTCCTTCAAAAATGCCCAAGCATTTTGTACGGTTCCCCGAGAAACGGCGTACTTATTTTGATATTCCGTCACACTCAGTACCCGATCACCCTTTTTTTTCTGTAGTAGATCGGAAGCTAAATAGTTAACAACAATTCCTTTTTTCTTTAAAAATTCTTCTCCCATAGAAACTCCTCATTCTTTAAATACTCGCCATGGCCTTTTTTAGAATATTGATAATAGTATCGGTTCCTGCTCTATTCGGATTGATCCGAATCATTGTATCTTCCGCAGCAGGGTCAGCCTTTCTAAACGTTCCTGACACCCTATAAACCAGCGGTGCAAACTCATATTTCGATTCTGCGCCTACTGGATTGGGTAAAGCGCCAAATTTTGTTGCTGCTTCAATTATTTTTTTAGCATATGGTTTGGTAAGCTTCACAACAATCACTTTTGATTGCGCGTTAACGATAAATGCCGCTTCCAATCCTTCAATCTCATGGCGATTGATTCTATCGCTGACTTCTTCACTAACCTTGGCTGAAATCGCTAACGATACTGGCGCATAAATCATCCCTCTTAACACATCTAGTGATTCATGGCCTTGAACCTGACCGCCGCCTGAGTAGTTCTCTTGCTTTAAGCGTTTGATCGCACCTCTAGCTCCAACGATACACCCTATCCCTTCAGGCCCTAACAGCTTGAAGGTCGAAAAACAAGCGAGGGTTGCGCCAAATTGTGAGCCGATTCCCTCAGTTTTCAAAGCTGAGTAATTGTCATCCGTCACAATCGGTATTTTTTTATTCATTGAGCGAATATGTGAGATCAATTTTTTCAGATCATACGAATCGTCAATTTTTTGACGGGTTACTTGAATTAAAATTCCATCAACTTTGTTTTCTCGAAGTACCTCTGTCACACTATTAAAATCATTGAAATCCGCATAAACTAAATGTATACCCAGCATATCAATCGAGACCTGAGTGGTTGGATAGACCGGCGCATCATGAACCAGGATTGTTTTTCCTGTTCCAACAACCGCATGTAGTGCAAGTCTAATCGCATTCGTTCCTGAACCACGTACTAGCATAGCCGCTTCAGCATTGAAAAAATCAGCTAATACTTTTTCTACTTTGTTGGTCATTCTTGGTTGATTTAATTCTTTTACTACTCCGAGATCTCCTCGAGTTAAAATTTCGTCACCAGAAAAATAATGTGTAATTGAATCAACCAATTTAAATTGCAAATTCGTCGCTTCTTCGATTGTTAAACTTTTCAAAGGAAATGCTTCCATAGTGTCGATCCACTCCTAATTCATAAATGTTTGAGGATTATATTGAAGCATTTTTTTGATAAAGTGTTCAGAAACACCTGTTTCAAGTGCTAATGGGACAAACTTATCTAATAAGTAGGAATAACCAATCCCACCCTGATACTCCAAATTTGATTTCCGTGTAATATCCATTGAGAGAAATACTTTATCGTCGTAGCCTCTTTTTTCGATTTCTTTTAGCATGGTCGCTCGTAATAAATCTGGTTGGTAGTTTTCTTTCCCAATTGTGTCAAATTCAACATACACTCCTTGGTCCAGCATATGCAAGATGTAATCGAAATTTCCTGTTAAATCAACGTGTCCAATGACGATTTTTTCTAAATTTGCCTTTTGCGCTTTGAAAAATTCAACCTGTTCATGCCCATAGGTTCCTAAAGTGGTATGAGTAGTGATTGGAACTCCAGTATGTTTTTGAGCAATCACTGAAGCAGTAAAAACTTTACGTTCACGCTCAGTCATGGTGTCTTTACTTGTTCCAATCTCACCAATGATTTGCGCTTTAATTGATGTATCCGCAATTCCCGTTTCGATTTCTTTAATCATGAATTCTGTCAACTGATCGACGGTTGCCTCTGTTACGAATTCTGGAAGAAATTTATCCTGATAAAATCCAGTCGCTTGCACGACATTTATCCCTGATAAATCAGCGACTTTTTGAACATATTTCGGATTTCTTCTCATATCCATATTCGTCACATCAACAATATTACGCACGCCTTTAATATACATTTTTTTGTATTCTGAGACAGTTTCATCGAAACAGTTTAAATTGGTATCATCAGTATTTTTTAACCGTGATAAATCAATTGTTGTGTGTTCATGCATGTACGTTATTCCATCAAGTAACATCTATTTTGACTCCTCCTATTTTGTAACAACGGGAACAAATAGTCCAACTAGGTACAGAATATTTACGATTACACCTAAACTGATTGCTGCAATTGGTCCAACAGCTAATTCTACTACTGGCTTCTTCGCTTTTCTATTTAGCAGCATCAAGCCAATCACCCAAAAATAGCCAATTCCTGGTGCGATTTGCTCCGAAGCCATGGCCCCGCCAACTAATAACGCAACCTCGAGAACCTTATTCATGGCTGTACGGATGTGCTCCCCCATTTCGCGAATTCCTGGGAATTTATCTAGTGCTTTTGCCATTAAGCTTAATAGTTGAACTTCCACAAACATCAATAGCGCGCCCACAAGGAATGCAACGATAGGATTTCCATGTAATAAAATCCCTGCTACAAATACAAATGTTGTACCGGCAGGACTATACACACCTGTAACGATTGCTGTAGAGAATACTAACGGAATGAAGCCGATCCCTCTAGCAAAAGCTGCTAATGCTGCTTCACTCATTTTTCCTTCTGAAAGTAAGCTAAGAGAAATGGGGTCTCCTGCGATAATCATCAAGCTTGTTGAAGCAGCGACTAAACCGCCAGTGATAGAAAGCCATATCCAGTTTTTCTTAATTCGATTCACTCGTTCTAAAAAAACGCTGACGAGGCTTTCATTTGAGTTGCTGCCATCACTTTTTACTTGAATAGCATAAACAATCATAAAGATCATGCCAACAAGTAATGACATCCCTTCAGCGCTTAACGTTAACGTCGCGCCTTTTCCTAAGTCAAATGTACCAAATCTTTTTACAATAAACAACGTTAACAAGGTCGCACTAAATGAAATGGCCCCTTTTTTGAAGCCATGCTGACTTGCGATAGCCACCGCAGGAAAAATACTGAACCCAATGACGACTGGAGAGCCTACTTGAGAAAGTGAGTCCATAAAGTTTATTGGCATCATTGCGAATAGATCAACCACTGCTTGAAGTCCTAGAACTAAGCCGACACCGTATACTGCACCAACACAAGCAGAAATGATCATACCGGTTTTTCCTTCTGGAGCCCACGAACCGATGATGTCTGTCATTAGTAACACACTATGCACCAAAAGAATTGATGCGCCAATTGAAACAGGTATTCCAAATCCAATAACCAAACCAAAGCTTAATGCAAAGCTCGTAGCAGCGATTTCTTTTTTCCCGATCTTGCCTTCTAAAAATTCTGGTACGATCGGTCGCAGGCCGTCATTAAAAACAGCAATGCCTTTATTCGCTAATACCGCACACAAACCACCCAGTAACGCGATTGCAGCTAATTCAATAATTTTTGACGAATCCATCTTCTTTCCTCCGTTGTCTTTTTATTGTTTTTTAAGTTCATCCATAATGATTGGAATCACTATTTCTTTATGTTGCGCTGTAAATCCAAACGCTTGTTTTCCAGAACGAACATTCTCACGAATCTCTTCTTCTGGCATCAATTTCCCCGGCATTGAAACGGTTACACAATTGTCATGTCCTAGTAAAGCTAACGCCATGGCTAACGCACCGCCGCCTCCTGTATTGCACGCTCCAACATAATAATCAGCCTGTCCATTTTTTACCGCCATTGCTGCTTCCAAATCACTTTTGATGTCAATTTCGTATTGATTATCACCAAATTTTTCAACCAGCTCCTTCACTTCTGGCTTGTCAATCTGTCCACCTACTACAATTTTTTTCATGATAGCTCCTCCTAATTGAATATACATTTTTTTGTATATTGGTAAGTAATTAATAATTACAAAATGATTGTAACCGTACTCACCAACAAATGCAACCCCTTTCTTTTAGAAACAAAGTGATCAAATTGTCTGAAACGATGTCTTTAACGCGCTTCTTAAAATTTTGCTGAATCAACTGTTTGGTGAAAACACAACTGGAGCCGCACGTTTGCAGTCAAGCAACTAAGTAATCTCTAGCGATTTTTCACGATGTTTACTAGGGGATTTCTATTTTTTAGGGCTAGCTTGATTATAAAATTTGCGGAAACATATCCTGAACGACTTTTAGAATGTATAATAAAGGTGATCGCGAGGTGTAGCATGTGTGTTTAGAAAAATATACCAAAATAATTGAAGAAATGTATACCCAACAAGAAAGTGAATCCATGGACGATAAAGTAGCAAATTCTGGGATTCGAAATATTCGCATGGCTGCCGTTATCAACGATTATCTCCAGCGTATTTCAGGTTCAGAAATTATCGTGACTGGCGGATTATCTATCGAATTTTATACTCGAGGCGGCTACAACACTCAAGATATTGACTTCATCACCCCGGCTGAAAAAGAATTGGCGAAGGTTCTGGAAGATTTAGGCTTTAAAAAAGAGGCAAAATATTGGATTCATGAAAAATTGGAAATCGTCCTCGAATTGGTAGCGAATATTCCCTTCGATGGTATCTATAAGGAACCCTTATCTTATACCACTCAAGATGGATTTAAAATAAATTTTAGCAATGTAAATGATATGCTAATTGATCGAATCAGAGGTTTATTGCATTGGGGCTACAAGGATTATGGTAAGTGGGTATTGGAATTGCTTGAGCTTCATTATGAAGCACTGGATTTTGATTATCTAAATGAACAGTTGAGCGATGAGGAACGGGAAATTTTGGATCAGTATGTTGCACTTTATCAAGATGGAACCTCATTGGAATTTATTAAGTATGCTATAAAACAAAAACTTGAAGAAAAAAACATCATCTATTCTGAATATGAAAAGACTAACTTATATTATCTTGCATTTCCTTTAAATAAAGAAATTAGTAAAGACATTGGTCCTTACTTTGGAGTATTATTGGAACCAAACTTTGATATTCTATTGTATAATGAAGAAAAGGAAACCCTTGAACCTGAGGATAATCTATCTATTATTGATTTGATTAAGGCCTATGGGGAGCCTTTTAGAACTATTTCAAAAATACTTGAGGAGGTACTAAGCAATGGTTGACATAAACACAGAAAAAATACTGAATACATCCATTCAAGAGCGTAGAGAACGCTCCGCTGCCTTCCTTACCCTCTTGAAAGTCAAAAAGAACGAACACAAGTCACGTGACCCTAAAAAAGCGGAACTGCTTAAATCCTTTGAGGATAAACGTGGCGGGTTTAAGATAGGGAATATCTAAAATAAAAACGACGCTCTTCTCCTTTTTGGTTTGAGAAGAGCGTCGTTGCTTTTTTGACTTATTGTGAAATTAAAGCTTCATCTTCATTGAACCATTCATTGTTTTTTTCGTCAGTATCTAATCTTCTGATTGGCAACTCTTTAGATAATTTTTAAATGCTCAAAGTACGTCTATTTCTCTCTGCTAATTCAGTCGAAAATGGGATCTTTCCTTGTTCTACAATTTGATTATAAAGCAATACAATCACCGTTTGGGATGTGTGACCTAACTCAGCAATTATTTGTTCAGCGTCATGCTTCCATAGCGTTTGCTAATTGATTATTTTATCTCATTCATATCCAATTTGGGTTTAGGAGTAATGATGCTGGTGAAAAATACCTATAAGAATGTTTTTCGCTTGTTTGAATAAAACTTCCTGAACTTCCCATTTCATCAACTCCTTATATAATAAGAAATAAAAAACTAGTCTATATTATACAAAGCGATCATTCTTTCAAAAGAAGTTTGACAAGCTAACAACCATTAGCTAAACTTAAGCTAATAAACATTAGCCAAAAGGAGTGCAGACTATGAGCAGCCTTCCTACAAAAGAACGAATCATCGCAGAAGCCTCTCACCTTTTTGCAAAAAAGGGCTACGATGCGGTCAATGTCGAAGAAATCGCACAGGCAGTCGGAATTAAGGCACCGTCTTTGTATAAGCATTATAAGAACAAAAAGGAAATATTCGATGCCGTTGTACAAGCAATGAATACTCGTTACGAAACAAATATGGCGGCGTTGCAGATGAATGGACACGATGGTGAAACAGATGCGGATGTTTTCGAAACGATGTCTGAAGAAAAGCTTGTGGAGATTGGCAATAAGCTCTTTGCTTTTTTTTTACATGATGATTACGCCGCCAATTTCCGCAAACTATTGACGATCGAACAGTTTCAAAACAGCGAGCTGGCCGCAATGTTCACGAAGCAATACGCAGACGATCCGCTTTCTTATCAAGGAATGCTGTTTTCGATGCTGACGCAAGCAGGTGTCATGCAGCCAAATGATCCTAAGATTATGGCGTTGCAATTTTACGCGCCGATTCATTTGCTGCTGACGATTTGCGATCGGCAACCAGAAAGAGAGCCGGAAGCGTTGATAATGCTGGAGCAGCATATTCGCCAATTCAATGAATGTTATCGAACAGGAGCGAATGCCCATGGATAAAAAAAGAAACCTAATTCAATGGCTAGGATTATTTGGCATAGTTAGCTTCTTATCCTACATCGCAGCGTTGGTTTTCAGTCCGCTTGCTTATCCCGGATACAACTGGATGGCGCAGGCTGTCAGTGACTTAAGCGCAGATAATTCGCCTTCCAGAATTTTATGGAACCAGCTCTCTTCCCTATCTGGCGTCGGCAGTGTCGTGTGTGTCATGCTGGTGTGCGTCTATATTCAAGGGAGATTGAGCAAATCCATACGCGTCGGGATCTACCTGTTTGCGGTAATGATGTGGTTATCCGCAGTGGGATATACCATGTTTCCCTTAACTGACAGTGGTTTTGCTGGAACCTTCCAAGACGTCATGCATGTCGTCGTGACCGTCTTAGTCGTGGTCCTTTCGATCACGTCCCTACTGACTATTACGATTGGCAGCTTTCGTAGTAATCACTATCGTTCATTAGGAATCTGGGCCGCTGCTGCACTTTTACTTATGGTCACCGGAGCCATTGGTATCAACGTAGTGCCAATCCAATACTTCGGTATCCCTGAACGGTTCAGTGTGATTGCGGCGATGGGGTTTAATGCGTTTTTGGGTGTTTATTTGTTTCGAGGATTTGGTGGGGAGTGACTTAATAAAACAGTGTTCTCAAATAAAAATTCATCCTTACGTTGAAGCGGATATCTCGTACACATCGCAGAGTAAATTAAACTAAACTTGTGAAAAAAGGCAAGAAAATCGACGATCAGATTTTCTTGCCCTTTATTGTTCATGGGAAGATTTTTAAGTCAGTTGCCTTGTCTGCTTTTCTTCTATTTTCTTCTTTTTAATGTCCTTTTTCCGGCAACAAAACCGTACCTCTATCCCACTATAATAATAAAGAGGTGATGACAATGTCAGCAGAATACAACTTAGGTTCACTAGTAAACGCAGGTAAATCTATTTCTGAACAAAATATTAAACGGATTATTCAACATTCCAAAAAATATCAGTTGAAACCAAGTTTTTTAATCGCTCAAATGTTTATCGAAAGTCATTGGGGCGATCCCAACATATCCATTGTCGGGAGTATTGATAACAATTGGAGCGGAATATCTGAACCCTTTACTGTCCCTTCCGATTTAGAAATACGTATGCGCCGAGGAAGTGCACGACCGTCCAATGAAGGCGGCTACTATGTTCATTTTGATACTTTGGAGGACTATTTCAACGCATATACTTTCTTATTATCTGCTAGAAATGGACTTTACAAAGTCGAAGGAAAAAGTACGATTGAAGATTTTTGTAAAGGTTTGTTTAGAGTCGGCGGCGCAAAAGCAGATTATGCCGCGAGTGGGTATCAATATTACCTAAGTATGTTAGTGCCTACCTACAATGCCATTAAAAAACAAAATCCGAATAAATTAGAAGCCATTGACACTGCACAATAACGAATGAAAGGAATGAATTTGGTATGTTTATTTATTATCAACCGCAGGCATCAGGAACTGCTAACGATATCTACGGTGTCTGGGGCAACAAACGATTCCATTTGAATAATATGGATAAGGTTGGTCATTTTAAGAATATGGTCAAGGGAGCAACAGGCAGCGATTGTAAAGAATACCATTGGGAACGAGGCAGTGAGCAGATCAAAACGGTGGAAAGCTTCACTGAATTGCAGAAAACGGTGATTTAAGAGAAGAATTCAAAAAACCGGAAGCAAGCAAAACCGAAAGACTCGGTTGTCACTTGTTTCCGGTTTATTTTTCATTAGAATCTTTTTCTAATCAATCGAAAAGCAGAAAGCATACTGCCTGATTTAAGCTCTATTTCGTTTTTGCTTGAGTAGGGTATCGACTATTCATCGCTTCCACATACTTTCTCTGCTCGATCATAAAATTGACCGCAAAAACTGCGCACAATGCATACAGGAAGATATTTGCCTGCTCAGATAAATTTGGCAATAAAACATTTGGAAGAATCATAATTAGAAAGGAAGCAAAAGCCCAAATCCAACGATGAATTCGAATGCCTGCTTTCTTTAAATTATTTAATAAAAATTGACTCACAGTTAATACAATGAAGAAAAATGCGAATACAGCGATCCAGTACATCGTTTCCCACCCTTGTATATTAGAGTTAGGGTTTTAACCTTCCGGTTTTGATTGGATAACCCTATGAACCATCGTTATTTTAATTTGGTATTAACTCATTTCTTTTGAGATAATATATTTATTGGATTGAGAGGCTAAGCCGTTCCCCCCTTGGGTCATTGAACCCGCACTCGAGAGACTGGCTCCTCTCTCTGATAAGTGGATTGCGTATGAGTTAGATGTTGAAAGTCCTTACTTTACTCCGTATCTCGTACAAGGTAGTGACGCTTTTCAGTTGAGTGGATTTCAATCCAAAATTCTTTTTTTGAAAGGTCAGATATACATGTACTTTTTAGGCATTGATATCGGTAAACGCACTCACGTTGCTTCTATCATGAACGAGGAAGGAAAGGTATTACTAAAAGGTTTTTCATTTCCTAACACCACTGAAGGAGCAGAGTCATTAATTGAGCGAATGGTCGACTATTCCGGAGCACCCAGTGACTTTGTTATAGGGATGGAAGCCACGGGGCACTATTGGCTGTCCATCTTTTCATACCTTCACGAATCAGATTATTTGATTCACGTTGTGAATCCCCTTCAAACAGACGGATGGCGTAAAGGTACAGAAATACGGAAACGAAAAAACGATATTATTGATTCTGTTTTGATTGCTGACTTAATGCGCTATGGCTCATTTGTCGAAACGGTCTTATCCGATGAAAATGTTTTTTCTTTGAAACAACTTTCTCGTTACCGAACTTATTTAGTAGGTACAGCGAGCGACTTCAAAAGAAAAATTATAGCCGTATTGGATCAAGTCTTTCCAGAATACGCGACGATTTTTACCAAGCAGGGCGTTTTCGGAAAAGCTTCTAAAGAGTTATTGCTGGCGTTTAGTGCCCCGATCGACTTAGAAAACATTTCCTCAGAAACTTTGGCCCAATACTTAGCTGAGTTAAGCAGGAACCGAATCAAGGCAGAAAAAGCGGACCAATTGAAGCAAGCAGCTTCTAACTCCTTTGGAGTAAAATTTGCTCAAGAAGCGTTCACCTTCCAACTACGTTCAATGATTGAACAATTAAAATTCATTGAAAGCCAAATAAAGGAAACGGAAAGAGAAATCAAGCACATAATGGACACTTTAAATTCTGTTATTCTCACAATTCCTGGAATTGGTCCTATAAACGGTGCGACTATTCTTGGTGAGATCGGAGATATTCAAAAATTTTCTAACCCGAAAAAACTCGTTGCTTACGCTGGGATAGACGCTTCCGTGACACAATCAGGGCAATATGAGGCAACGCATAATGTTATGAGTAAACGAGGGTCTCCATATTTGCGAAAAGCCTTGTTTTCGGCGGCTTTAGTAGCTTCTCAATGTGATCCTGTTTTTAGTGCGTTTTACCAGAAAAAAGTTTCCGAAGGAAAACATCATCTAACTGCCTTAGGTGCGGTTTCTCGTAAGCTTTGTTACGTGATTCATGCTATTTTGACTAAAAACGAGCCTTATATAATTGTTTCTGATTAGCTATTGAACATTCAAAAAAACTAATGGTAAGAAGCTTATTTGTTGTACCCTTTTTTCGGAATTATCTGTTATAAAATATTTTTTGATTTGGCTAATTTTTACTTGACTCTATATAGTTAGTCTCTCTTTTAAAACTTATTCTGCAGCGCTTACTTCTACCTGCGCCATTTCATCTTGGACCATCTTCTTGTCATAGGCTTTTACGAAAGGATAGTAGATAATTCCAGCAACAAGCAGGTTCACAACAATCAAGACTACAACGCGCCAATCATTCCCGGCACTCAAGAACCCACCAATTGGAGCTGGAAGCGTCCATGC
Organism: Enterococcus avium; assembly: GCF_002891025.1. NCBI lineage: Bacteria > Bacillati > Bacillota > Bacilli > Lactobacillales > Enterococcaceae > Enterococcus > Enterococcus avium. The sequence goes on from NZ_NBSL01000003.1 coordinate 147,489, forward strand.
CTGATACGTCGTAAAGCCGTTGACGATCCCCAGCTTAATAGCTGAATAGGAAATTGTCGTCAATACTAACGGAACTAGATTAAACGGAATGAACATATATGGATTCAAAATCATTGGGGCTCCGAACATCATTGGTTCATTGATATTGAAAATCCCAGGAATCAAGGTGAAGCGTCCGACTTCTTTTAGAAATTTTGATTTACAAATGAACAGGAATAATGCGGCAACAACGATGGTCGCACCTGCTCCACCAATCGTCACTGTCCATTGATAAAATTGTTCTGGTGCGATATAAGGAAGCTTTGTAGCCGATGTTCCTGATGCTAACGCTTTAGCATTGTCGTCTAACATCACTAGCCAAATTGGGCGGATAACAGAGCCGACAATACTCATCCCGTGAATCCCAAACGACCACAATAAATGGATAAAGAACATTGGCAGTAAGGCACCAAATAAGTTGTTTCCAAGTAATCCAGTAATTGGTTTAAACATTGCCATTAAAGCCGAATTCACATCAAAGCCAATGATATCGCGGATGATCCACAATGTGATCAAAACGACTGCCCCCGGAATCAAGGCTTCAAACGACCGGGCAACTGCTGGTGGTACTTGTTCGGGCATTTTGATCGTGATTTTCTTTTTGGTGAAAAAGCGATAAATTTCAACAGAAAAGATCATTGCTAAGATTCCTGAGAACATCCCAGAAGCTCCCAATGATGCCATCGGTAAAACAAAGCCTAATGGTGCGTCAGCAGGCGTGGTCACATTCACAGGCATTTGCAGCATGAAAAATGCACCTAGCGACAATACCCCACCGGTTGTTGGATCGAGCTTGTAGGATTTGGCAAGATCAGACCCCATGATAAAGGTCGCATAGATCGCCATCAAGCCCATCGTCATCCGAAATGGCAAAGCAATCGTTGCGCTATATGGGGCTAATAAGTCAGCTAATGGTTTATAAGGAATATTTACAAAAATAAGAAAGAAACTACCGATTAAAATGAGCGACAACGTCGACACTACACCATTACGAATGGCTAATAGATGCCGTTGTGTCCCTAGTTTAGACATTGGCGGCACAAGTTTTTCTTCAATAATCTTCATGAATTTATCCATGGTACTTCTCCTTTTTTAACAATAGATTGTTTGTATCATTTATTTTTATAGAAATGGTTCTTGTAGTCCTTCACAAGTTTCGCTGATTGATTCAACTGAGAAATGCTTGATTCGTAATTCCGACTCACAAAATCATAAAAGATAATATCAATAGCCATAAACTGTAATAGTAAGGAATCCGTCGCAGCAATTCTTCCTGGTAATTCGATCGGCTGGCTCGTATGAATTTCCACATCACCTAGCTCAGAGATGGTATTGCTGCCCTTTTTAGTCATCGTAATGATTGGAACCTTTCGTTCTTTAGCGATTTGAGCTGCATATATTGCTTCTGGGGTTTCTCCTGAATTGTCTACTACCCACAGGGAATCCTCAATTCCAGCATTTGCTACTATCGGCAATAGATCATTCACATTATTAAAAGCGATAACAATAGTGCCAACACTTCCCCACTTTTGGGCAATGTCTTGAGCTACTAGATTAGAAACACCGATACCTAAAACAAGTAACCGTCTTGAACGAGCAACTATTTGGCTAAGCTGATGGATTTGATCATCGTCTATTTCTTCAACCGTTTCAGCTAAAGAATTTTGAGTATTCACTAGTAAGCGTTCTTTGATGGAGCTGATTTCTTCATTTTCACGTACTTCTGGCTGTATTTTCCGACTAAGTTCTCCCCCGCTTAAATCCGCGGATAATTCTATTTTAAGCTGCGGGAAACCATAGACTTTTAACCGCTTACACAAACGGATAACAGCGGCACTGCTGGAATCAGCTGCTCTGGCTAATTGTTGAGCAGTCATTTCCAACACATCCTGCGGTTGGTCCAAAATAAACTGCGCGATTTTTAATTCTGATTTTGAAAACGCCTCTTGTTGTTCCTGAATTTTGGCAAAAATCGGCATCCTTGTTCCTCCCATAATGTTCTATCTTTACTAACTGACCTCCTTCAATCTTTCTTTTTTCTCCCCTTTTTTAGAAATTCGATTTCATTTCTTCACAAAACTTGAAATAAAATTTCATTTCAGATACAATGTAAACGTATTTTTATTCCATGTCAAGTATTTTGGAGGAAAAAATCTATGCATTATAGAATAGGAATAGACAGCGGTGGAACAGTCATCACCGCTCAGGCTTACTCTGAAACAGGAGAATTACTGGCTGAAAGAAAGGCTGGACCAGGAAATAGTTTGGTCGATTTCAAGCAGACGAAACAAAATATTGAGAGCGTTTTAACAGAATTATTCGATAAATTGCCGATAGCTAATTGTGAGCTAATTTTAGCTGGTGTAGCCGGTAGTCAAAGTGCTGGAAACCAAAAAGAAATCGCAGAATTTATTGAACGGGCATTTCATCGTCCAGCAGTCGTCTTATCCGATGCTGAACTGGCAATGCTGAAAGGATTACAGGGAACAGACGGAATCTTGGTCATCGCTGGAACAGGTTCGATTGTCTTAGGCCAATTCAATCAAACAGCCTATCGAGCTGGCGGCTGGGGACATTTATTAGGGGATCAGGGCAGCGCCTATGATTTGGTGCGTCAGGCGTTTAAAGGAATGCTGGGAGAAGCGGATCGTGGAATCATCGGTGATTTAACAAAACTAATTTTGCCAATAATTGGCGTAGAAAATGTATTTGAAGCTGTTCAGCTGTTCAATCGTCTTCCTCGCAATGATTTGGCGGCTTTTGGAAAAGCATTTGCAGAACACGGCACTAAAAACCAAGCCTTCCAAAAGATTTTAAAGCGTTGCGGAAAATGTTTAGGCCTTCAGGTTTTGGCAATCCTTGATCAAATAGGTCCGAGCGCAAATCAAAGTAAAATTGCTATTACAGGTTCCGTTTTAACAAACAATCAAGTGCTCAAAGATAGCTTTGAACAAACAATCAAACATAACTATCCCGAAGTGGCGTTGATCCCTTTAGTTGGTACAAATGCTTCTGGGGTACTTTATTACAAAGGAGAATAAACCATGACATTTAGACAATTAGGACTTTCCATTTATCCAGACCATAGTGATTTTTCAAAAGACAAAGACTATTTAGAACTGGGGAAAAAATACGGATATTCTCGACTTTTCATGAGTATGCTTGAAGCGGACGACATCCTTGCCACCAAACAAAAATTCAGCAGGATCATTGCTGTGGCGAAGGATTTAGGCTATTTAACCATCATCGATATCTCTCCTCGCATCTTTGAAAAACTGGGGATCAGCTATCAGGATCTGCGCTTTTTTGCGGAATTAGGCGTGGATGGGATTCGTTTAGATCAAGGCTTTGATGGAAATACCGAAGCACTGATAAGCTATAATCCTTATGGACTCATCATCGAATTGAACATGAGCAATGATGTCGCTTACCTTGAGAATATTTTGAGTTATCAAGCCAATAAACCATATTTATTCGGCTGTCACAATTTTTACCCACAGGTGGGAACTGGCTTAACAGAAGAGTTTTTCCTAGAGTGCAGCGAACGATTTAAGAAGAATGGCATTCATACCGCCGCCTTCGTAGCCAGCCAATATGGAGAACAAGGTCCTTGGAATGTGAATGATGGCTTGCCTACTTTGGAAAGTGATCGTTATTTGCCAATCGAGGTACAGGCAAAAAAATTATTCGCCACTGGCCTCATTGATGATGTCATCATTGGAAATGCCTATGCTACTGAAGAGGAATTGAAGGCACTGGCAGAACTAGATCGTTATCAGCTTCAATTGAAGGTGGATTTTTTAGCGGAGACAACAGAATTGGAACGAAAAATCGCTTGTGAGCAGCAGCATTTTCGCCGTGGCGATACGAATGCCCTTGTCGCTCGCTCTACACAGTCACGTGTTATTTATAAAAACGAAGCGAATCCTCCTCATGACAACGACATGACATTTGAATTTGGCGATATTTTAATCGGAAACGACCGCTTTGGAATTTACAAAAATGAATTGCAGATCGTATTAACACCGCATAAGGATGACCGTAAAAATAAAATTGGAAGAATTTCAAAAGATGAAATTGCCCTCATCAATTATTTGAACCCGTGGACGAAATTTAAACTGGTGTGAGTCCTTTTCAAAATCACCAAAATTAAACTATCCACTAAGTTCAGCACTAAAAAAGAAGAAGTATCGCTGCTGGATACTTCTTCTTTGCCTATTCTAATTTGCACTCGTCTATCGTATCTGAGTCGCGCACTTATTGCAATAAACACTGAGTTCTTTTTGAAAGCGTTCATCAACCTGAGTTGTTTTGTGCTTATCCATTAATTGGAACGTTTTTTCCCCTACCACCATCTCCGCAATATTGGTATTTCCGCAATAAGAGCATTTTAACTTTTCGTTTTTGAAGCGTTCCGCATAAGAGCGCGCTCTTTTTCGTTCCTCCATGAATACGCGACATCGGTTGATTAGCTCAATCTCTTGATAGTTCAGCTCTCTTACTTCTAGCTTGTCCGCATCCGTCACATTTGCGTATTTAGCATATTTTTCTAAATTTTTCTGTGCTCGCAGTAAAGAATCGAACATCATTATACTAGCAATCTGAAGCACTGGTACGGGTATCTTATCTTCTGGAAATTGACTAGGATATAATTCAGTCAAATGGACATAATTCTTTCGGTTCTGAAGATAAGTTCCTGAAATGTAGCCTCCCACTTCCGCCTCATAATGAATGCCATACATTCTTTTATAATCCAATTTCACCAACCTCTTCTTGATAACGCTCCTTTTCTTTCGTGGCTCAAAAAAATTCTCACAAAAAATTAACGGGATCATTTATATGAACGCTGTAACCGAAAAATATTTCTCATTAAATGATAGCATTTCGTTTCTTTCTTTTGGTTCTCAATATTTTTTCTTTTATTTAGCATTTTGAATAAATCAAAGCTGTGACTGAACAATTTACCCACCTCTTTCAATGTGGTAACACCTATTGATTGAATAAAAATGAACATATTGTCATTTTTATATTGACACCTAATGTTCGCACTGTTATTATCTAAAATGAACAGTATGTCATTTATTTTTTATAGGTAGACATAAGGAGGAAGCAGCATGCCAAAAGTGAGTGAAGATTATTTTAAGAAAAAGAGAGACGAAATTCTGGATGCGGCCTATCAGGTAGTGATGGAAAAGCCTATTTACTCCGTTTCATTGCGGGACATTATCCAAAAAAGCGGGTTAAGTCAAGGAGGCATTTATCGCTATTATTCAGGATTAGATGATATTTTGATCGCCCTGATCAATCGTGAATGTCCGGCCTGTGATATGGAGCAAGAGGTGAACGCTATTTTGTCTTTAGAGCTTGTCCCTGAACAAACATTGGAGCAGCTATTTCGGCTTTGGCAAAATGAGGTGCTGAAAAACTATGTCGGCGCAGGAAAAATTTATTTTGAGGTCACAAATATGTACGCTAACGATTTGGAACGTCTGGAGCATTTCAGATCTGAAAATCGTCTAGGAGCACAGGAGGCGATTTTTCAAGCGAAATGTTTCGGCTGGTTAGCAGAAAAAATTCAAGCAGGTTATTTTCAACCAAAAACGTCCATTGAAGATCTTCTGTTATTTATGGGAACTGCTTTTGATGGAATGATACGGGATTTGATCTTAGCTCGTCACTACAAAATCGGTGAAGCCTATGAAAATGCGATGCAGCTTGATCCTGATAAATTGGTGACAACTTTATACTTATCTACCGTTCTCCTACTGAGCGGCGATGTATCAAAACGAAAAAATGGAGGGTTATCTAATGAAAAGTAATCAAAGTGGTTTGAAGGTCTATTTATTGTTGGTATTTTTAGTTCCTTATTTATTGTGGGGGATTATTCTGCTGGCGCAGGAGCTTGGCTGGTTTAATTATGGCGAGTCCTTTTCTGTTATCCTTGTTGTTCTTGCCGCAAATTGTCCGGCAATCGCTGCCTTTTTTGCATTCCGCCGGGAGCAAACCGATTATTCACTGAAGAAATTTGCTAAATCATCTTTTGACATCAAACAAAAGCCCGTCTATTATGGTCTGCTTGTGTTATTCGTAGTGCTATTTTTTGCGGTACCTGCTTTGCTGGGAGGCATCGCGACTGAGGTTAGCCCGTTTTCTGGTGGGACTGCCGCTGCTGAACGCTTCCCCATCTGGATGACGCTACTGATTTCTCCCTTATTCTTTTTCGTTGGCGGATCAGAAGAGCTTGGCTGGCGCAACTATTTACAGCCGACGCTTGAGAAGAAATTCTCTTTCATCCCTGCAACACTTATTACCTCGCTGATTTGGGTCGCATGGCATTTGCCACTCTTTTTGATCGTTGGTACGTCGCAAAATTCTAGCAACTTGCTATCTTTCTCCTTCTACGCCATCGGTGCCTCATTTGCAATGGCGGCTATTCGCCAGGTGACGAAAAGCACGTGGTTGTGTGTCATGTTTCACTGTATGACCAATGCGATGCAGGGTTCGTTGCCGCTGATCGATGATTTGTTCATCAAACTCGTAGGAGCCATCGTATTAGTAGCTGCTGCACTTATAGTCATTACATTCCATCACACTTGGTCTCAACGTCAATTAGCTCTGGAAAAATAATGCTATTCCCAAATACATCAACTAAAAAAGGCACTGTGGCAGGATTCTTGTCACAGTGCCTTTTTCCGACGCTTTATAAAAATTTGAAAAGCAATTTTCGAAAATTCCTTCTTATTTCTTGAAGCTAACCACTTCTGTCACAACTTCGCTTTTAGCTATAAATTTCTACTACTTTAACAGACTACTGCAGAATGTAGCCTTTTCCCCAATAGGTCTTGATTCTTTTGTCTGTGTAGTTGCACTCATCTAGTTTTCGATTGATCTTTTTGGCTAAGTTAGATAGCTGTGATTTTCTTGAGCTTGATTCATCTTCTCCCCAAATTAACCAGCACATGTCCTCTCTGGCAATTGTTTTTCCTTCCTGCAGATTCTCAAAAAATAATTGCTCTTGCTTGCTTAATTTTCGATTGAATTCTTCTATCGAGGTTGCCATTAAGTGTTCATCATTTTTAGTATTTAGGATATCCAAAAGCTCTCTAATTTCTACAAAAGATCGATCAACATACAAGACGTCCAACTTTTCCTTTGATGCGGGAATTTGCTGTCCCTCTTCAACATTTATGCGAATAATTTGCCCATCAAATAAAGAAGAGGATTCCTTCACTATGGTTAAGAATTCCTTTTCCGATAATGTTTCGCTCAAAAATAGACAATCAAAGACACTTCCGCAATTAGCCAATAAGGAGTTATTCCGTTCATTTCTTGTCACGAATACCTCGTGATTTAAAACCTGTAATTCTCGTTGTAATTCTAACTCATGAAAAATATTTTTGGTCAGTACTAATATTCTCATTTCTATCCCTCCATTAATCATCTATCGATTTCGTTCATTTTTTCTAATTTTTTTGTGTGGATTTATTTCAATTCTATTATGTTTCATTTCCCTACCTTAGAAACGTCATTATCGATTAAAAATAATAAATTTTGAGTCTTGATTTACTAAAAATAAATGAAATCATTCTAAATTAGAAAGTTTATCAACGATTAATTTGCTGATAGCGAGTCAAAAGCTACATTTCTTCTTCTATTTTCATTGCTGTTTAAGTGTTGAAAACTGTTATAAATATTGATATATCAAGTTTTTCTGTCGATATGCCATTTGTCGTAGTCATTTTTATTCCCATGACATGTTCTGTCTTGCTTGTTCCATTTTTGCTGAAAAAAAATCTTGGCAAGTACCGCGTTAGTGATACTTGCCAAGAAAATTCGCTGTTAATAAATACTGATTTTCGTTCCGATTTGAATATCAGGCAGGTTCTTTTCTTCTACATATAATGTTCCTGGAAGCTCTGCTTCTGCGGCACCATCAAAACGCACGGTGATATGCCCTAAATCGTCTAAATTCTTCTTAACCACATCTCCAACGGCTGTGATCTTATACGTCTGATCGTTAAAGCCAAAGGTCATGCCTGGCAAAATATCACCGGTTGAAGCCTTTAGCTCAATGTTGTAGCAATAATCAGCCAGCGTCTCAGGAGCTTCATCCCCGAAAAAAATCAGCATTTTTTCAGCCTGAAACATCTCTGCCTCTGGTCCAATGTTCGTTACGTGCGTCTCAAAAATCATCTTTTCATCTCTCCCAACAACTACTTTTACCTCTAGTTTAACTGTACATACCGAAACTTGCCAGCCACGCTACTAATACGCGAGGCACCCCATTTAAGAAACGGGAATACAAAACGGATGGTACTCCGACTTCAACAGTTTCTGCTTCTGCTTCCTCTAGACCTAAACCAACCGGAATAAAGTCTGCGGCATTTTGCGTGTTGATCGCAAACAATGCTGGTAACGCCAGCTGCGGCGGAATATTGCCTTTGCCGATTTCTACACCAATCAGAGTTCCTAGAATCTGACTGATTACTGCTCCTGGTCCTAGTAATGGTGACAGAAATGGCAGCGAGCAGATAAAACCGATAATGATCAAGCCAATCACGTTACCTGCCAATGGCTTCATCATATTGGCGAAAACTGTGCCAATTCCTGAACCTTGAATAATCCCGATTAACAATGATACGAAGGCCATGAAAGGAATGACCGTATTGATCATGGTTTGAACTCCTTCAAGAGCAGACTGGTTGAAGGTGGCAACTACTTTTCCGGCTCCCATGCCAATCTTAGCGATAAAGCTTTGCTGCTCTGCTCGCTGTTCCGTGATCTTTTTATCTGTAGAGTACTTGAATTTCTTTTCTTCCTTTGGCGCTTCAGTCGGCGCAACGACTGCTTCACTTTCATCAGCTAACGTGATCTGATCTATTCCAACTGCGGACACATAGATTTCTTCTGTAATATATTGTGCCAATGGACCGCTTTTACCCGTCGGTACAATGTTGACAGTTGGAATATTTTTCTTTGGATAAATCCCGCAACGTAAGGTTCCACCGCAATCAATAATCGCTAAGGCAATTTCATCATCTGGGATCGAAGTTTTAAAGCCGTTAACTGGCTCCATACCACTCAGTTCAACAATTTTGTCAACAATTGCCGGTTTTTCACCGCCGCCGGTTACGTAAATAAATTTATGCTTTTCTTCTGTCGGTGTAATGACTAATGGTCCGCCAAATCCGCCGTTGCCTTTAACAATCTTGATACTCTTGTAAGTCATTCCTTTTCCTCCTCTACTCTACTGTTCGTACGTCTTTACTCAGCTCAATGCCTTGCTGCTTGCAAACAAAAGCTGTCGTAAAGTCTGTGACCCAGCCGCCAATAAAGTTCATAACAACTCCTACCAGCATATAACGAATCGCTAGTTCCATTGAATTCAAGCCTAGTGCCGTAATCCCTTGAGCGATCCCCATCCATACGAACAGTTCGCCAGGATTAATATGAGGAAAAACTCCGTTGCTTGTGTGACAGAACTGTGCTTGCGACGCGTAGTAGCTTGGTTTATAGTACTCTGGTAAGAAACGAGCCATCGTAAAGGACATCGGGTTCCCCAGCATGAAGGCTGACAGAAACGGTAAAATCAAATAGCGGGTAAAGGGATTTTTAGAAGAAGCCTGCGCGACCTTTGTTACTCGTTCTTCTCCTAGAAAGGCAATTAGAGTATTCATTGCCACCATTAATAGTAAGACAACCGGGACGATCCCCGTCATCCAGCTGATAAATGTTTCAGCACCTGTTTGGAAAAGGCCCATGAAGCCTTCTGCGAATTTAATTAGAAAATCCATTTTTATACACTCCTTTTAGTAAATTTTGTCTGAATTGCTTGTTTTAGCATCGTTACTTTCAGCCCTACGTTCATCGCTGGTGAAACTGGCTGACTTTCTTGATAATTGCCCTTTTCAACTTCCAAATAGACTTTTTGCGCGTTCATCGCGGCTTGACGAGTCAATTTATTTTCCTTCAATAAGACTGGATGATCCGCAGATAGCTCATGAATATCCAAGCCGATGAATTGCGGGCGAGGTTTGAAGCGAGCCAAGATTGATGTTCCTTGCATCATCTCTGCCTCTCCGATTTTTCCTGTCGTATCTACAGCAAACAAAAGAAGTGTCCCTGAAGCAATCTTTCCCGGTCGTCTGCCGATAGCCACCTTGCCTCTTCTTCGCATCCGTCCATATACCATATTGAAATTTTTAATTTGCTTTAAGCCTAAAAATGTCTGAACAATGTAAGCAACAAGAGCAATAGCGCCTAAAAAAAAGATATTCATCTTAGACTTCCCCTTTCGTTAATAGCTGTGTATATTCTTCCTTAGAAACGACTTCCTTTACCTTTTTACGCAGGCTCGGACTGGAAGATATGGTAAAAATGGTATCGTAGAAACTCAACAGCTCGTCTTCGGCCTCCATCGTTAAATCGACTGGAATAGCGACTAAAAAGACCAGCTCAATTTCTTCGATTGACGGTTTTTCAGGATACGAACCAATAAAGGCAATAATCTGATCACTTTGATTATTAATACCATGAGGAAACGCAATCCCGTTTTCAATGACCGCCGACTCCTCCTGCGATTTCTGCAGGATATAGGATTTAAAGGCGCCATCGATCCACTTTTCAGCTTCAAGCTGATTCAGCATTAGCAATAAGTTCTCTTCATATGATTTTTGACTGTCCAGTGTCTTAAAATTAAAATGAATGTTCTCAAATGAAGCCGCTTTTGATGCAATAATCCGCTTCCACTCGCCTAAAAGCCAATTATCATTAAAAAGATCCGTCAGCTTAATCAGCGTCGTAGGAACGCTGGTTTTATTTAGCGGAATCGTTGTAAAAATAGCAAAATAGCGATTCAAATCCTTCGTTTGATATTCTTCCTCTGAATAATGAGCGATCCGAATATTCGGCCCCAGTACATTGCCTAGCTGACGCTTCAGCATCAAAGCCGTTCCTTTTCCGGTATTGCAGACAATCGCAATTTCTTTAAATTTCCCGCTGGTATCTGCCTTAAGTGCTAACTCATAATAAATGGCCAAATAAGGAATTTCTGCACTGCACTGCGGCTTGTTCAAAACATCTGCCAATGCACGAATACCGATCTCTGCTAATTCACAAGCAAATGCGTGCTTCGTACGAAAATCACGTCCGAAGATATCAGCTGTCTGTACGCGAAAAATAATTCGATTAAGTAAAAACATAAAATGCGCTCGCAAATTTTTAAATAGCTGATCTTCATCAATAGCGATAATGACTGACTCGTGAATGGTCGTCATCATGCCTTTAAACAGCTGATGAACAATTGAATTGTCCGCTACTTCTTCATCCACTATGTTATTGTTGAAAATATTCAAAGGAAAGCACAGAAAGTCAAATTCAAACTGGCTTAAGGTCACGCTGTAGCTTTCTTCAATCGTCACCCGCAGCTCTTCTACTTGTGCATCATCACTGAAATAATTTACGTAATACGGAATCGCAGTCGGTAATGTATTCCCCCCTTGAATTCGATCCAAGGTTAAACCAATGACTTTTTTCCATAAGCCGGCAGTGCGAAAATCCAGCTTCTTCGTGATTGATATTTCTTCGATTACTAATAAAATCGTCTCACTTAAGCTGAGATATTCTAAATAATCATAGGCATGATGCAAGTACAGCATCCGCAGATCCGCTTCTTGTCCTTGCAGCAGCAGTCCTTTGTTAGGGGTTCCAATTAATGAAATGTTAAATTCCTGCAGCAGCTGCTTCAAATTCCGCAGATCCTTATTTACCGTTGAACGACTGACCCCCAGAAGTTCTGACAAATCATCAATCATCACGTAATCCTGTCGTTTCATAAAACAATCAATTAATACCGCCATGCGTTTACTGCTTGAATTAAAATCCATCTGTTGCTTTAAGCTGCCGTTCATCACTACCTCAAATTGCTTTGAATCAATCACCTTCAGCTGATAAACACCTGAGACTTCCACGATTTTACCTACATGTTCCATTTGCTCATTTAGTAATTGAATCGTCTTTTTGACTGTTTGTGAAGTTGTATTGGTAATCAGCTCTAGCTCCTCTAGAGTTAGTCGATCTTGAGTAATAAAATGCTGCAATACTTGATACCAACGGTTCACCAACGCCATCATATTACCCCACTTTCACCTTAGCCTCTTGTTTTACCACCTGCGACATTGGTTGTAACACCAGTGATATAACTTGCTCGGTCAGATAGATAGTAGCATACTAGATCTGCCACTTCACTTAACTTGCCGCTTCTTCCTAATGGAATGGTGGTGGTTTTACTATAATTTTGACGTAATTCATCAACGGTGATTCCGCGAGTATAAGCCAAGGCTGTTTCGTACGAGAGAGTTCGTAAGCCTGTTTCCTCCATGATCCCTGGAGCAATCCCGACCACACGTATTCCCTGTTTGCCCAGCTCCTTCGCCCATGAACGAGTGTAGCTGTTCACTGCAGCCTTGGTTGCCGCATAAGCACTTTGACCTTCAGAGCCTTCCAATCCGCTTTCTGAAGACATATTGATAATCACACCTGATTTCTTTTCTACCATGATTCTAGCAACTGCTTGACTCATTAAAAAGAGGCCTTTTTGATTAATCCCGCAAATTTTGTCAAAAACATCTACAGATAGTTCAAATTCGCCATGGGGCTGTTTTCCATCTACTAATAATCGTGGTACATTGATTCCTGCATTATTGACCAACCCATCAATGGTTCCAAACGCTTTTACTACTTTTGCTACATTTGCCTCGACCTGTTCCTTGGATGAAATGTCTGTCGCAAAAAAGCGAAGATTTTCATGTGTTTGCTTGCCTTCCTTGAGATCAAAGTTCGCTACCTTCACACCAACCTCCAGCAATTCCGTGACGATACTCGCTCCAATACCTGATGAGCCCCCTGTCACAATCACCGTTTTGCCTGCAATGTCTAACCAATCTGTCATAACACGTTCCTCCTATTTTTAATACACCCAAAGTATAGAACCCTTCATTCACAAAATTAATACGGTCTTTTTATGAACCGCATAAAAAAACGTGAACTAATTCAAGAGTGCCTGAAAAGGAGGAAGCACAACTGGCGCTGTTTTTGTGGAGCTTTCTAGGAATCTTAATTTCTACGTCAAAAATAGCACGCATAGAAAATGATCAACATCTTCTATGCGTGCTATTTATTATGTCTTATTCCATTATTTTTTCTCTCTTATAATGGCAATTAAGTCAAATCCGCCCCATTTGTGGCAATGACTTTTTTATACCAATCAAAGGAATCTTTTTTCGAACGTTTCAATGTTCCATGTCCTTCATCGTCCAAATCAACGTAGATGAAGCCGTAACGCTTAGACATCTGACTCGTGCTTGCGCTGACTAGATCGATACAGCCCCATGGTGTATAGCCCATTAGCTCAACCCCTTCATCGATGGCTTGTTCCATCTCCTTAATGTGATCACGGAGATAATCAATGCGGTATGGATCATGTATAGCACCGTCTTCTTCTACAACATCTTTCGCCCCTAGACCATTTTCAACAATGAATAAAGGAATTTGATAACGATCATACAGCTTATGCATGGTGATTCTTAGACCCACAGGATCAATCTGCCAGCCCCAGTCGCTGGCTTTTAGATAAGGATTTTTCTTAGAGCCTAATAAATTGCCTCCTACTTCTTCTCCATCTTTTTCATGGGTAGCAATACTGCTCATATAATAACTGAAGGACATATAATCAACCGTGCCTTCTCGCAAAATTGCGTCATCGCCGGGTTCTTTTTTGATTGTAAGCTTATTATCGCGGAAAAACTTGTTCATATAACTAGGATAATACCCGCGAATTTGAACGTCCGAATAAAACAGATTGGTATGATCGCTATCAATACTTTCCATCACATCCAGCGGATTGCAGGTATCTGGATAATCCTCCATGCGAGCCAGCATGCAACCGATCTTGGCATCCGGAATAATCTCATGACACGCCTTCACAGCTAGTGCGCTTGCGACGAACTGATGATGAGTCGCTTGAAATTGCGACTGCAGCATGTTGTCTGTTTTATCGGCCAAAATCCCGCCGCTTAAATACCCAGTCATTCCGATAATATTGATCTCGTTGAAGGTCAGCCAATACTTCACCTTGTCCTTATACCGGTTGAAAAGAACCCGCGCATACTTTTCAAAAGCCGCGATCGTCTCACGAGACTCCCAGCCATTTTGTTTGAAGGCTAATTCCAGCGGAAATTCATAATGTGAAATTGTAACAAGCGGTTCAATACCATATTTCAACAGCTCATCAAAAACAGCGTCGTAAAAAGCCAATCCCGCCTCATTCGGCTCACTTTCATCGCCATTTGGAAAAATTCGCGGCCAAGAAATCGATAATCGAAAGGTTTTAAAGCCCATTTCAGCAAATAAGGCAATATCTTCTTTATAGCGATGATAAAAATCGATCCCATACCGTTTAGGATAAATCCCTTCCTTATCCGCCATCGCTGCCTTGACATCCGCAGTGGTCATTGGCTTGGTGATGCCATGCATATTTGTACCATTTTCTTTAATATAACGGGCTGTGTCAGCGGTCGACCAGCCTTTGCCGTCTTCTAAAAAAGCGCCTTCAAATTGATTGGCCGCCGTTGCTCCGCCCCATAAAAAGTCCTTAGGAAATCCACTCATGCTCTTCATCCTTCCTTTTCTATTCAAGTCTATTGTATAATTGTTATACTTGATTTCCTTTATCTTATCACAAGAAAACCGAAGTAGATTTTCTTGTGATAGGACCCATTTTCATTCTGCATTAGCCATTTTCATGTTTATGAAAATGAATGATTTGATTTGATTGGAGTGTGCCTAACCTTGTCTAATCTCTTAGACTTTTTAACCTATTTAAATATCCATGGAAAAGAAACCAGCTATTCTAAGATCATTATTTACCTATTGACTCATTCAGAAGAGGTACAATCCTTGACGATTTCTGAAATTGCCGATAAATGCTATGTCTCGCCGGCTACGCTGACCCGTTTCAGTCGTCATTTTGATTTTTCCTCTTTTAATGAACTGAGGAAAACCTTGGCTCATTTGGTTGGCATGCCTCCTTACAACGGCTTACGGATGAATGAGCAGCAATACCAGCTAATCCAAAGAAACCCGCGAACTTATCTAGAAAATTACAGTGAGGAAATCATTACCTCGATCCAAGACGTGCTGAAAACCATCGATATTCCTGAAATTGATCAGCTGCTCAAAAAAATCCATGAGGCTCCCGAAGTTGTTTTGATGGGCTATGGTGCTACTTTGGAGATCGCCAAGGAAGTCCAGATGTCCTTTCTTTCCAGCGGAAAAATTCTCTATCTTGGTGAAACCGAACCCTTGCAAAAGGAACTACTTCAAGGCTTGAATCAAGACGCCTTGATCCTTCTTATTTCTTCTTATGGAACATTGCTGACGAAGGACCCTGAACTGACGCGCTTAATTAATAATAGTTCCGCTCAGTCGATCTTTATTACACAAAATACAAAAAATACACTTACAAATTTATTTACCCAGACCATTCAGGTCACTAGCCAAAATTACGTGCAAATCGGAACCTACCCCTTAACCTTCTTTTTCGATTACGTGATCCGTCGATATGTTAGTCTCTTTGGACAGAAATAATCCAGAGAGGCTTTTTAACGATTATTTCCCGCGTTTTTGAACAGCAATCCAAACCTCAGATTCTTTTTTCATGTCCCCATTTGGATAAACCTCTAATTGATATTCAGCTGGCTCGTAGGTCGTTGTTGGGAAAAACTCTGAATATATTTTTGACCATATCTCCTGATCAATGAATCCACCCGCATTGGGACTTTGAACCTTTAACCATGTACTTTTCGGAATCGTCTTCATTACGTAGCCTTCTGGAATTTCCTCGCCATCAAAAGGAGTCGCGATATAATACTGATAGCTCGCTCCATCATACGAAGAGCCATCCGCCAATCCTATAAGTTCCTTATTCTGCGATGTGGAATAATCTATCAATTCCTCCAAAGTCCCATCCTGGTTGCAGCACTTCCAAAATTCATCTGCCCGAACATTTTTAACAAATTGTTTTTCGACTTTCCCAAGTAATCGGAACGCTTCCATTTTTTCGATTTGAATTTCCACCTTGTTATCAACCTTTCCTTTATATCCTAATAATCCTGATTAACCGAATGGCTTTTCCGCTATAACCTTTTTTCCTCAATCCATTTTATCATCAATCGAATAGAAAAAAGATCCAATCATCTTTACTAATGATTGGACCAAAGAATATTTTCAGTTTCTAAGCTTTATTAATAATTATAGGAAAATGATTCGTTTAACTCGTTTTCATAATCGTTTTATTGCTCTTAAACTTAAATTTTAAAGACTTAATGATATAACTGTGAGCTTATTTTGTCGCTTCCTCAATATAGTTCTTCGCTATCGCAATGGCTTCTTTGGTGTCTTTACTCTTACTGAACAAGCCGCTGCCGCCAAGGATGAATACTTCAGTTCCTGCATCGTATAGCTGTTTATAGTATTTTTCATTGCAACAGCCGTCAACCGCTATTTCATAGTGATAGCCGTATTTTTCTTTCCATTCTTTTGCTTCTTTTATTTTTTCTAAAGTTTCATCAATGAACGCTTGCCCAGCAAAACCGGGATCGACAGTCATGATCAAAAGCCGATCAATATGCTCGGCATAGGGCAAGATCACCGATAGAGGTGTAGCTGGATTAATGAAAATGCCGGTTTTTTTACCTCTTTGATGAATATGATTAAACAGTCTAAAGGCCATCTTTTCAATGATCTCTGGCGGCATAGTCACGATTTCAGCACCACTAGCAATACACAAATCAACCAAATCCACATCTAAATTATCTACATATAAATGGACATCTTGAGGAACTTTTGAAATTTTGTTTATCTCAGCCATAAAGCAAGGTGCCAGTGACATATTTTTTACGTAGTGCCAATCTAAAATATCTACATGATAATAGTCTGATTCTGGATCTAAAATTTTGATTTCTTTCTCAATATTCAATAGATCCATACACATTAATGATGGCGAAAATTTTACCTTCATGCGTTTTCTCCTTGTTCTTTTATTCTTTTGAACTACATCTTCAGCTAAAAAGTAGACGAAGATTCTTACGCAAGCCCTTCAACGATTGGATGAATCCCTCTCAAAATGAATAGCTCTTTTATTTCGTCTAACTCTTGGGCTGAGAGTATTTGAGCATCTTCCATCGAATACTTCCAGCCTAAATAGTTGTATTTGTTACTACCGTATTGATGAAATGGCAGCAAATGGACCGTTTCAATCCTACATTCATATAAAAAATCCATAATTTGATTCAGGTTCTCCACACTTGTTGTGTGATCCGGAATGAGAGGGACGCGTGCAATCAACTCAACGTTAGAATTAGTAGAAGCCATTCGAAAGTTTTCTTTGACGTAATTGAGGTTTGCACCGATCGTTTTCTTAAGTTGCTCGTTGTCCATAATTTTTAGATCGAAAAGGACTTGATCTAAGTAAGGAAATAATTTTTCTAAAACTTTGGGTTTCGTACAGCCAGTAGTTTCTAGCGCAGTGTGAATCCCATGATCCTTCAGCTCTCTCAATAGCTCAAAGATGAAATCATGCTGAACCAGTGCTTCTCCACCAGATAATGTTACGCCACCAGTCGAAGTCCGATAGAACATTTCATCCTTTAATACTTCCTCTGTAACTTCATCAACACTCATCCAGTTACCGATAATTTCTTTTTTACCATTCTTTAGCCATTCAATTGGTTGAACAGGACCTTGTGACTCTGGATTACTACACCACGGACAAAACAATGGACAGCCTTTCAAAAAAACAATTGTCCTTATTCCGCTTCCATCATGAACCGAATATCGCTGAATGTTGAATATCAATCCTTTAGTCACTAAAACAGCTTCCTTTCTTAGAGAACATGTTCCGCCCGAGCGATGATGTCGTTTTGGATTTTTTCGTTTAAATCAACAAAAAATGCGGAGTAGCCCGCTACCCTGACTACTAAACCACGGTAATTCTCTGGATTTTTTTGTGCCTCAAGTAGCGTTTCTCTTGTTTGAACATTGAACTGAATATGCTGAATTTTTAATTTCGTATAAGCACGCAGAAAATTGGCGAATTTTTCGATCCCTTCTTTTCCTTTCAATGTGTTAGGCTGAAACTTCAAATTTAACAAGCTTCCATTAACCATCAACATATTGTCTAGCTTGCTGACAGTTTTTAACACTGCGGTTGGTCCTAAGCGATCTCGACCAACCATTGCCGATAAACCGCCATCAGCTAATTGCTCTTGTTTTTTCCGTCCATCTGGAGTTGCGCCAACTGCCTCACCAAGTGGAATATGAGCAGAAACTGTATAGGCACCGGGATTAAATTTACCGCCTCGAATATTGGTGTATTTGTCCAATTCCACTGCGTAATGCTTAAACATATCAGCTGCTACAAAATCAATCTCGTCATTGTCATTGCCGTATTTATCAAAATCATTAATGACATGCTCCTGCAGATCAGCATATTTTCCTTCATAATTATTCTCCATAGCTTCAAGCATTTCCTCAAACGTAATTTCTTTGTTTTCAAAAACCATTTTTTTCAACACATACATCGAATCACTTAAATTTGCTTGTCCAATTCCTTGGATACCTGAGAAGTTGTAGCGTGCTCCGCCCTCTGTTAAATCTAGTCCTTTTTCTAAACAATCCATCACTAACGAAGATAAAAATGGTGTTGGCGCAAATTCTCTATGACCTAAATCAACGATATCTGATCCTCGAGTGACCAGCTCTACATAATAAGAAATCCTTTCCTTCATTCGGCGATAAAGCTTATCGTAAGTAATCGTCTCATCACCCTTGAAGCTATACATTGTCAATTCCATCACTCGTAAGAAATTGAACATCGCGATATCATGAAGCCCGTAGGTACGACCAGGTATCGTCACTTCGACACAGCCGACAATCGCATAATCTCGTGCATCCTCTAATGAAACACCTTTACTTAGAAACGCTGGTACACACACTTCATCGTTGAATAATTGTGGAATTCCTGTTCCCATACGAATCGTTTCGCAGGTTTTATTCAAAAATTTTTGCGGAATCAACTCGTTCATTCTTACTGAAAGATTTGGCTGCGGCATTTTCACATATTCGTAAGCCTCTAAAAAAAGATAGGAAAGCTCATTCACTGCTGAACGACCAAATGAATCAAGTCCGCCCAATGCAATATTGTAGCCTACCGGAAAACCAGCAAATGACTTGGCACTTTGCTGACTCCGTAAAATAACAACATCATTTGTCTTAATGAAGAAATCGATCAAATAGCTGAAGATAGTTTCTTTTGTGTAGCCTTCTTCGATCGAATGCTGATAAAGAGTAAACAAATACTGATCCATCCGACCTAACGACATCGAAGAAGCATTGGATTCATATTGGGCGGCAATACTGGTTAACCAAACAAGCTGCAACCCTTCTTGGAGATTCGCTGGTTTTTCTTTGCTTAATGTGGTACACATAGTTGAAATAACCAAAAGCTCTTCTCTTCTTTTTTCCGAAGTTTCTTGTTCCGATAATTTTTTTGCCAACTCTGCATATCTTACACAATGTCGTGAAAAAGCTTCAAAGACGATCAAGGCGGCGATTAAAAACTCATTTTCAGGATTATCTGCGATTTTCTCCTTTAAAATTTTGCAATATTCACCAATTCCATACCTTAAAACAGTTGGAAAATCCAAAATAATATGACCTTGCCCTTTGTCCGTTTGGTTCAAGCTGACGACTTCCTCATCAATCGACTTTTGAATATCACGATCAATTTTTTTCGTGATAAAATCCTTCATGGATTTTCCTTGCCAATAAGAGTACAGCTCTTCACGATAAATTTTCTTGTTCTCTTCAGAAAAATGAAATTGATCCTGAGGACGTGTATCGATTGTATCTATCTCCTTCAAAATCCAATACGGGTCCATTTCAGGTGAAACGATACCGCTTCTTGGTTTCACTGTCCGATTGCCAGCTAACAGTTCTCCTTCACGAATCGAAATTGCTACATTGTCTAAAATATGTGCTACCGCTTTTGCTCGTTTTAAAATCACACTCATGCCAGCTGTCTGCTTATAGCTTTCTGTATACAGCAGCGCTCTTTCTAAAGAAATTTCTCTAGTTGGATTCAACATGTCGTTTTTTAGAGTTTTAATTCTGTCCAAATCAATACTATTAAAGTTGCACTGTAAGGTGTTTATCATTCATCTCTAACTCCCTTTCCTGCTAAATCGGATATTTATTGATAAGTTTTAGAATGATAGCCAGTACACCTTTTTTAGACATACTGGCTATTTTCGTTACATAATTTCGATATCTAAATCAATATCCTCATCGGCTGTTTGGATTGCTTGTTCTTCTGCACTTGGCACCTTTTTAAGCACGCCCATGAGTACTGCGCCGATCATGCTTCCTACTACAATAGCTAATACATAAGCAAAAGGATTATTCACTACTGGCGCTACAATTAAGCCACCCCATGGAGCCGGATTTCCTGCCCCCAAAAGTGCCGCGATAACTGCACCTGTTCCGCCACCAACAACCAATGAAGGAATTACTCGGAATGGATCTGTCGCCGCGAAAGGAATGGCTCCTTCCGAAATACTTACAAAACCCATAATCAATGAAGCTTTCCCGGCTTCACGTTCTTCAGGTGTAAATTTCTTTTTGAAAATTAATGTTGATAATCCGCAAGCTATCGCTGGAATCGCGCAAGATACGCCAACAGCTGCCATAATCATTAATGATGATTCCGTCGGCAACCCAGTAGCTGGATCAATGTTGGATAACATCGCTGTACCAAAGCCATAGGAAACTTTGCCAATCGGTCCTCCCATATCGATATTATTCATTGCTCCTAATACAAATGCTAATACAACGATATTTCCTGTACCCATACCTTCTAAAAAACCAGTTAAGCTCTTCATAAGCGCGGCTATTGGTTCACCAATAATAAACAGAACAATTCCTGAAACAATTAAGCTACCAATTAACGGAATGATAAATATTGGCATGACGGATCTGAGAACGGATGGTACCTTGATTTTCTTCAAATAGAAAACAACAATCCCGGCAAGCAGCCCCGAGATTAATCCGCCAATAAAACCAGCACCGATACTGTTCGCAAGATACCCTCCAATAATTCCCGGCGCCAAAGCAGCACGATCACTAATTGAAAAAGCAATAAATCCGGACAAAATAGGTACCATAAGTCCTAATCCAGCAACACCGATTTGAGCAATCTTACCTAGTGCCCCAGCATCTGGTACAGCCGTTTCACCGCTCAGCAATACTGAAACAGCAAGAATTACACCACCAGTTACAACAAAAGGAATCATGTATGAAACACCTGTCATTAGGTGCTTTTTTGTATCCTTTAAAATCTTCACTAAATCGTTCATCTTAATACCCCTTTACTTTTTTTTGGGAGTGAAAAGTTGTATACTTATGTCAAATGTTTTTTGTTAAAAGAGATGAGCCTTTGTGGAGAAGGCTTATTTCTTTTATCCAAGTTTTGCTTGCAACTTTTTCACAATTGCGCCTGCTTTGTTGATACAATCTCCTGCACTGACCCTGACTACTGGTTTACCAATAAATCTTTCTTCATTTTTGATTCCGATATTATTGGTTAAAATAACGGCATCTGCTGCGCCAATCTGCTCTGAAGACAATTCATTCTCGATACCGATGGAGCCCTGTGTTTCAACGTGAATCTCCACACCATTTTCCTTAGCAGCCACTTCCAAGCTTTCTGCTGCCAAATACGTGTGTGCTACGCCCGAAGGACATGCTGTTACTGCAACTAATTTCATCATTTTCCTCTCCTTTTTTATTATTAAGCGACAACCGCCGCTAAGGTCCCGTTTAGTAAATTCACAATTTCTTCTTTCGTCTTTGCATTTTGAAGCGTTTCTCTAAAATCTTGATGAATCAGTTTTCGCGATAAACTAGCAATAATTTTTAAATGCTGATCTCCTTTGCATTCCTCTGGGACAGCCAAAAGAAATACTAACCCAACCTCTTGCCCGTCTAGGCTTTGCCAATCAAGATAATTGGTCAATCGCCCAAAAGCAACCGTTGTTTCTTTCACATGTGGACATTTACCATGTGGAATCGCGATTCCAAAACCTATACCAGTTGTTGTTAATTCTTCTCGTTCAATAACACTTTTTAAATAACCATCACCATCATATAATCTGCCAGCAGCTTCAATTCTATTAGATAAAACTCTGATTGCGCCAAGTTTATCCTCTGCCTCAATATTCAAATCAATCAAATTTTCCGTAATGACCTTTGTCATAGTTATCCTCCTAAAATTTTGCGGTAAATTTCTTCTGGACGCGTTTTATTAAAGAAAAATTTTACGTTTTCTTCGGATTCCACTAATTTATGAATATCCGTGATAACCCCTTTAACCAACTTTTTTTCGTCCTTCGAGATGCAAATAAGCAAAATATAATTAACTCTCTTATTGTCCCAAACAATGCCACGATTCAAAGTCAAAATGAAAACCTTAGACTTCAAAACATTCTGCGGCGCTGCATGGGGAATTGCCACACCTGTATCTAGAGCCGTTTCCCCCAGTTTTTCCCTTTCAAAAACCTCGTTTCGAAATTCTGTGCTAACTATATTATTTTTTTCAAGAATATCAATCATATAATCTAAACAAGAATCCTTATTTTCAAAAAATTGATTTGTAAATATATATTCTCTATCGATGACCTTTTTAAGAAATGGAAATGTTTCCGCCTTTGGTTTAGTCGCTTTACTTTCTTCATTAAAAAAGAAATCCGAATAAAGGATGGAAATGTTCTTGATGTCTTCTTGCGTAATCAGTGGAGAAACTTTGATGATTGGTTTTTCAATTTTATCTAAATTGACAGATGAAATAATTAAATCGACGCTGTCTAAATCACTTTGATAAAGATTTTGAATCGTGGTAACTTCTGCTGTATCTTGAGCTGGCAACACACGCTTAATTCGGCTATAAATCAATTCAGAAGTACCTACACCAGTTGGACAAACAATCAGTATTTTCTTCCCATGCTGACTTTTTTCAAGTGACACTTGAAAATACATCGCCAAAAATGCGACCTCATCATCATTAAAGTGGACTCCCAACTCGCTTTCCACATTTCCCATCGCATACCAGGTTGAACTGAAGATGATAGCATATTGACTTTTTATTTCAGCTAACAGTGGATTGGTTGTTTCGATTCCCATCTTTAGTCGGTAAATCATTGGAATAAAATGCTGCGAGAAATGTTCTTTCAAGGCCGTATCTTTGGAAAAATCTACATGCATGATCTCGCTCATATTTCGAATGATTTTATTAATTATAGGTTCATATTTCTTGTAGGTTTGTTCTGTAGATGTTTCCAGCTTAATGCCATAACCTACTAACTGACGATTAATATAAGATAGATCCTGATCGTCAAAATCTACCTGTATTTTCTTCGAGATTGCTTCCATTATTTCATTCGCTAAAAAATAGGTATCAAGAGACTGGATCTGGTCAAACAGGAATTCCTTTTTTGAAAGAATATGCTTTCCTAAGCCTAATCTGAAGAAGAAGACAATTAAACTTATAATAATTGATTTTCTATATTGTCCCGGAATCGTGTAATCAGAGAATCTCTCAATCCGATCAATTTCATGGAAAACAGCCTCCACAATCTGTACTGAAAAAAGACCTGATAAAAATTCTTGCCCGTTTGTATCCAATAATTGTTCACTGCCAAAGCCTTTAATGTTTAAGTAATTTTCACAAAATCGGAAAAGGCTTCGTTGAATTTCCTCCTCACTCCCTTCGATATAAGTACCCCTTTTCGAAGAAACGACTGTTACTGGGTAGCTTTCATCCACTTTTTCTAAATCATTAGAAATTGAACTACTACTCACGTGAAATTTATCTGCTAATTTTTGATGTGTCACGGTTTTCCCATCGACAAGCAACATCCTGCTAATCTCAAATTGCCGTTCAACGGGCTCAAGATAAATAGATTCATGAACATCCTCGTCCAGAATTTCCAACAAAGACATTTTCTCTGTGACACTTCCAAGTAACTTGATTCCACTCCTTGGCCTTCTATCGATGCTGACTTTAATAGGAAGCTTTGTTAGCTCCTCTTGTATTTTTTCTAGGTCCGAATAGATTGTACGATTTGACTTAGAAAGTCTCGTCGCATAAAAAGATATTGCTAAATACTCATCATTTTGAACAAGTAATCGAATCAATTTCTTCTGTCTTGTATTCATTCCCTCCATAATTATTCCTCCAAATTGTAAGCGCTTATCAACTTTAGTTAAATATATCACATGGCTTTTTCTATGTATAACACATCCTGCTTCCGTATTAATGTCGCAATTATTATTCATAGCGAACACTCGTATAATACAATCTCACAGTTAAAGCATATTAGTTTTACGTTTTATAAAACCAAGTTATCGTTGTTTTATAAAATAATTTTAGTCCGACGATATTTTCATATCCTAATCTTATCTAACTAAAAACATTTATATCTACAAGACTCATTCTTTACCTCAATTTTGAAAAAGAAAAGAATCCCGATACGCACCTATCCAGATTCTTCTCTTATTTATCATGTTTTCCTACACCCTTAGATCACTTTTGAAAAGAATAGTGGATTTACCTTTAGATTCAAAAATGACACAATGCCATTACCAGAATCAAAAAAAGTATAATGCTCTTTATCATGATAAAAGCTTATGGTTCTTTCTTCACTTGTTTTTTCAATTATAATCTCTCGAACATCACAAGGATAAATTTCTCTTTCTCTCACTTTATATAAGCCCCGATGCCTGCTTATTCCAATGATCCCTTTCTCGTACTCCACCTCAGCAAAATAATAATCTTCTCCGTTCCGGTCAATAACCTTAACATAAGTATTCATAACCCTTCCTCCTATTTTTTTCTTGAGTATACGCTATGATACCCGTTTCATAGGAAGCGGTTTGCTTAGCTTCTTTGTTCTCATTGTAAAAACAGTAAAAAATGGAAGCCATCATCTTCTTTTATACTGATATTAAAAAGCCTATGGCTTCAATAGAACGCTTAGGATTCTCGACAATCCAAAAACCCCAAGTAAAGTTTCCCTCTACCTAGGGTGTGTAAGTCAAAAAATTTTCTAATCCTATAAAGTAATTCTCTGAAAATTTTCTCCTAATATTTCATTTTTAACGTCTATGTTCGCTGGTTTGTTCCTCTTCAACATTCTTTGGCAGTAATCGGGCGTATTTTCGCTCCCGAACCTCATTTATAAAGGTGATCACTCGCACCCAATCAGGCAGGTACTGTTTTTCACTCCATTGGAACAGGTAAGGGACATCTGATGAAAAATATTTTGACAGATCAATCGCATAATCGGAAATAATCACATCAGGTTCCTCATTGATTCGCACCATGATTATTGGCCGCGGACTCAAGCGCACAAGCTTTTGCTTCTGCAAGGCTTCTTCAATTCCCCGTCCTTTTGATTCTATCGCCACACGAATCGGTATATCGTAATCCATTAGAATGTAATACAACAACTGAGAAGTGTAGTATTTGAACGAGTTCGATTTCAAAGCTTCGGTCCATTCTGGATTGTCAGTTTTTACTTTAGGTGCAATATCGTCTAAAACGGCGAACAAATAATGGTATTCTTCCTCCATCTCTGACACGGATAGGTAATCCCCAAAGGAATCAATTTGATTACTAAGTCCAAAAGAAAGCAGAAATGAAAATACATAGGTGGCATTTACGAACAAGTATTTCTTTTCATTTTCTCCAAATTGAAACTTCAGCTGACTTTCTACCAACGAGATCCAATCGTCAATTAGGCGACGATAATTACTCAAAAACATCGGTGATTGCAATTGGATTTTCTGCATCGAATCAATTGGATAGCTTTGACCTATCGTAAACATGTAATAAAGATACAGTAATTCATCCTTGGTTAAATCCTTAGAAAAAAGAAAATTCGCCTCAAAAAACGGTAATAAAAGCTTCTCTTCAAAGGCCCCCTTCGCCATGAACGGATTGTAGAATTTTCTCACCGAATCCGGTACTTCAGAAATCACGTGCCCTTGCTTTATCCGCGTGACCGATACTGCTAAAAGATTAATGAAACGTTCCTTTGCCGCATGTCGGATAAATGGAAAATAAGCGGTTATTTTTTGATAAATCTCTGAAGCACTCTTTTCCGTGATCGGTGGCCGGTTGCTTTCAATTTCATCGAACACGTGCCAGTAAAAACTATGAAAAAAGTAACGAATACGATATTCTTCCCCTTCTAAATGATCGTTTTTCTTCAGATTTAATCCGATCTTATAACGATCCAGAATCGGGCCAAAAGCGGCTATTTGACGTTGGACTGTGCGGCGGCTCAAATAATTTTTCTGGCTGAAGGCATCTAACGACGTAAACTTTTGATAGAAAACCGCATTCCAGATAATGAATGGCACCGTTTCTTTGGTCAAATTCACACGAATCTTGTTCAATAAAAATTTTTCTGAGAAAGTAATCGTTACTGTACGACTTCCTCGATCTATAGAAAACTCAGGATAGCCGGCTTGAATGGCTTCTACCTGATCTAACGCATGTTTTAACATTGGATATGTAATATCCAATTCATCGATCAATTCCTTGTAGCTAAATGAATTTTGATAGGATCGATAATAGTATAAAAAAAGCTGCTGTACTAGTTGATCTTGTCCTTTGATAAAAGAATCTAGCACTGATATTCCTCCTTTTCCCCTGATAAATTTTAGAATATATCACCTTTTTTCACCCGACTCAATCTATCTGCTTCACTGTGTAAAAAAATAGACAAAACACTTTGAGGTTTAAAAGAAACTTTAAAAACTCGTTGGCTGTCTATCTTTTTTGTACGAATAAATACCCTTGAATGAGTCTCATTGACGAAATATTCTCTGATTTTAGTGAGAAAAAAGACGATTCGCTTCTTGATGTCTATTATTTTGTTAAAAAGTGCAAGGAATGCGGCGGCGTGTTTAATATGTTTATTCCGCATTTTTCCTTGAAATAGGTTTTGAAATCATTTTGATCAATTGTTAATATTTCTTCCTCTGAAAAAATAGATGCTCCTTCTGAATCTGCGATGCTGCACATTTCAATTAAGATCCATATTTCCGATTCCAGTCCATTGATTTGTGCTAAATGTTGAAAAAAGTTTCTTCCATCAATTGAAGCAATTCTATTTTTTAACTCTGCACAATTCTGCAGAATACGCTCCTTGACCTGAGGAAACCTTATTTCAAATGACTGTTCATTTGCTTTTTCAATAAAATAGTACAAATAGTCGTCTATATTGTTAATTTGAAGTGTTTGCTTTAACATCTTCTTCCCTCCTCGTAAAATAGTTTTTGTCTAATACTTTTTAATCAAAATGCTTCTGAATCGAAAAATTTATTGAATAACACATTCCTTGCGGAATTTGTTTCGTTATTGTGTGATTTCTCAGAGTACAATGGATTCATGGAAAGGATCCAACGGGAATTTGCTATGCCCTCCTGTAGCTTTGTCTACCTTGCAAAGTCTGTTACCCGAACCACTGTTATCACTACCAACTCATTAGCTGTTTCGATAATGGACTAGACTTTCAGATAGTAGTTTGGAAGGCAGCTTCTAGCTCTTTTATCACCGTATTCTATTAGGCGAGGTTGTGGTTACACAGTGAGCTTCTGGGAAATCCCACAGTATCGAAGCATTTTCCAAAATTTAGATCGAAAGGAGGTCCTTCTTCCATGAAATTATTTGTCGGTATTGACGTTAGTTCTGAAAAGTTAGATGTCTGTTTCCTAACTGACGACGATCAGTTGTCTACATTGTCTGAAATCTCAGTCTCCAATGACATTGAAGGTGCTTCATTAACACGAGAAATGATTCTTGAGTTCAATGAGAATTACCTATTTGATCAAATTATAATTGGCATGGAATCAACGTCCATGTACAGTTTCCATCCTTCAATGTTTTTTCATGAAGACGAGGAACTAAAAAAGCTCAATACGCTTGTAACTATCGAAAATCCTTTTCGAATTAAACAATTTAGACGCATGTTTGATGAAGACAAAACAGATCGTAATGACGCGCTAAGAATTGCTGACTTTCTACGCATTCAACGTTTTACCACGTCTCCTATTAAAGAAGAAAAATACATGGCGTTACAGCGTCTGACCCGAACTCGTTATCAATTAATTAAGCAACTAACTCGTACAAAGCAACACTTTCTTGAAAATCTAACGTACAAATGCAACACACTTGTTCGTGAAATGAAAGACGAATCTACTAGTCTTTTTAGTGCTACAGTGATTTCTCTAATGACAGAAGACCTCACGTTAGATGAACTGGCTGAGCTTCCTTTGGAAGCTTTCAGTGACTTAATCCAAGAAAAAGGAAGAGGTCGTTTCAAACAACCCGAGAAAATTGCCAAGGCTATTCAACGAGCCATCAGATCAAGCTATCGCTTAGGCACTGTAGCCCAAGAATCTATTGATATTGTTCTGGGCGTTCTTGTTTGTGAAATGCGGGCTCTTGAAAAGAATATCAAAGAGCTGGATAAAGCAATTGAACAATTAGTTATAGTCATTCCAGAATATCAATGTTTAACCAGTATTCCAGGAATTGGAAAAGTCTACGCTGCTGGTTTGATCGCTGAAATTGGTCAAATCGAACGATTTGAAGATCAAACAAAATTGGCGAAGTACGCTGGATTAAGTTGGAAAGTTAAACAATCTGGAAACTATCAGTCTCAAAATACACCTCTGACCAAGCAAGGGAATCGATATTTTCGTTATTACTTAGTTGAAGCTGCCAACTCAGTAAAAAATTATCTTCCTGAATATAAAGCTTTTTATCAAAGCAAGTATAAAGAGGTACCTAAACACCAACACAAACGAGCACTCGTCTTAACCGCAAGAAAATTTACGCGTTTGGTGGATACGCTACTACGTAACCATCAACTCTACACGCCACCAAGGAGCGTGATAGATAAATAACAATTTGTTATTGACGCAAATCCTTGAAACGCCCGAAAAAAATTGATTTTAGTCGGGTTTAGTTCAGTGCGCTTCAAAATAGTCTATTCAATAAAAATAATCTCAAATTTCATCTTGACTTATCACCATTAGACTTTTTCTGATTTAGCCAAGGAAGACGTGTGTTTAGCAGCCTTCCTTGACCAAATGCGTCACACTTAAACTGTTTTCCAACGAATGCCTTCTCCTCATAATTGTTACTGAACCAAACGCTATATTTTTTCTTGCACTTACCCTTGAGACTCCTATTGTTCTTCTGAAATTTCATCCCTTTGTCTAGGCACATGCAGTTCTTCAAGCTCTAGAGGCATCGTTTCTTTGACTAATTGTTCCATTTTTTCCTGCAGCTCTTCATACATTGTTAGCACTGCTTCTTTGGAATCATCCATTTCACTTAACATTTTGTTCGCATGACGACTCATACCCTTCAGCTCTACTTTTGCGGAGGCAATGATTTGTTCTGCCTTTAGCTGTGCTTCTTCGATCGTTTGACTTGCCTGTTTTCTGGCAGAAAGCAGGACCTCGCCGATTTCCTGCTGAGCCTGAGTGACTTCTTGCTTCAAGCGTTCATTTTGCGAAGTTAGGTCAGCGATTTTTTCCTGCAGTTCAACATACAAATCGTTCTCACCTGTTTGAGCGGAATTCTCTGTTTCGATTTGTTGTCTCAGCTCATACAATTCGTGGGATTGCTGCGCTAATTGTTCCTGCTGCTCTTGAAAGGCTTGTTCTTTTCCCTCATATTTTTCCTGTAGCTGAACTGTTTCTCTAGTCGCCTTCACTAATTGGGTAGTCAAAGCGTCTTTTTCATCATTAAGCTGCTCGATTTTACCGCTCAATTGCTCAGCCTCATCTGTCCGATCCTGCAACAAACACTTTGTTTCCATTAGTTCTTTGACTTGATCATCATTTTGCTTCAATTGTTCATGGAGCTGCTGAATTTCAGCGTGTGCGTTTACCAAAGCTTCATTCAAAGTATTTTTTTCTTCTTTTAGCTGTGTAAATGTCTGCTGGGTGTTCTCGAAGGTTTGTTGAAGTTCCTCCACTCTTTTTTTTAGCTCAATTAGTTCATGCTCTTTCATTTCGCAGGCTGCTGTCAGTTCGTCATTTGATTCTTGTATCTTCGTATTTCGTCGCGTTATTTCTGCTATTTTTTGTTGCAGCATTTCTTGCTTCACCGTCAAATTTTGATTGACAGCATTAGCATTCTCGTATTCTTTTTGCAAACGCTCCATCTGCGTGGTTTGTTTTACCAGTTCTGACAGCACGCGTTCTCGTTGACTTTGAATTTCATCCAATTTGGTTAAAACAGCGGTTTGCTCATTCAATAATTCGTCTTTTTCAGCCAACCAGATTTGTTTTTCTTCCTTTAATTGATTAACTGTCACTGTGATTTTTTCTACCTGTTCGTTCAGAGCTTCATTCGCACGTTGAAGCGACAGCTCGTTTTTGTCCTGTCCTTCTGTTGCTTCTTCTTTTTTTACTGAAGCCTTCAAAACTTCGATTTTCTGATGCAGCTCAGTCAATTGAGCTTGATACTGTTGATTCTCTTCGACTAACTGTGTCTTTTCTGCTTGAAGCTTTGCTGTTTGCGCTTCCTGCTCTTGGCCTCCTTCATTTGAAGTCCTCATTTGTTTTTCTTTCATCGTTAGTTCCGTTTGCAGGTGTTGCTTTTCTGTTTGCAACTGTTGAATGGTTTGCTGCAGCTCTGCAAGAGATTCTTGTTGTTCTGTTACTTGATCTGTTCCTCTTGCGTCTTCTTCAGGAAACAAATCCTCTGATACATTATTGATTTCATCAATAATATTTTTGGTAAAAAACCAACCGTCATTCTTTTTTGCCACGATTATCCTTTTCCTTTCTGATCACTTGATGTGTTCTCTATTTTTGAAAATTTCTGGTCATCCTTTTTGCGTAAAAACGTTTCATTATAAACTGTTTTGTCTTTTTCCTCCGCGGTAACTAAGACTTCTATATGAATTTGTGTCAGCTTAGGAATCGTCTTAGCTTCATTTATAAAGGTGTTCACGTTGGCTTCAATCATTTTTTGATTGTCTTCATTTTCTGTATTTCCAGTCAGTGAAAGACTCAACGTTTGAGAGGGTACGTCGATGGAAACAATCGCTTGTGCCAATCCAAAATACGGCGCCAGCTTTTGTGACAGCTCCGTTTCAATTTTTGGCTGCAGTGACTCCTGCTGGTTCTCGTCGAAGACCTTCTCCCAAGCCATGCTCTCTAGTCCCAACCCTTCTTCCGGATAGGAACGCAGCGGTACTTTTGAAATTAGCATCTTTTGTTCGTTTTTCACCCTTTGTACAACTTCTTCTACTTGAACAACGCGTTGCTGCGTTTTTGCTAATTGATCTTCCATTCGAAAATAAGAGATCATTAACAGCAACAACGCTGTGGCAAGCAACCAGCTGATTACCAGCAGAAATACAGTGTTCTTTTGACTTGCCAGCTGCTGTACAATTCGTAATTTTCGACGGAATTCTTGAGAATGCTGCGGGTCTTTTTCAACTTTTGTTAATTGAAAATGCACAAACAAACGTGGCACCAAAACCCCAAATACCATCACAATCATTACGACACCAATGACATTTATAACAAACACGAGGCGTCCTCCTTTTTCTAGCATCAAGGAAAAATACTTTTCAGCACTCCCTCGATTTGTGTCTTTTTAACATAACCAAATCTACGGCTATCCTGTGAAACGTCGGTGTTATCGCCTAGCATAAAATAGCAGTTAGGCGGAATTCTTGTTTTTCCAGCCAGTTCAGCTGCAATTGACTCACTCAACTCAAGGCGAAGAGTCGACTGAAAGGTGCCCTTTCCGCCTAAATCAAGGATCAGCGTCTGCTTCTGTACAAGAATTGAATCACCGGGAATACCTACGATTCGTTTGACAAACATTCCCGGTTCCTTTGAAACGGAGAAGGCCACAACGGAATACCGTTGAACCTTCTGCGTTTTTTCAATCACCACTTGGGCACCATCGTGGATTGTCGGCTCCATAGAGCTGCCAGAAACAGGATGGATAATATACCTCGTATGGAAAAATCCCAGAGTAGCTAGACCAAGGAAAGCAAGGATCAGTATTAGTCTTTTTTTGACTTTCTTCTTTTTACTCTCTGGTGTACTAGCAAACTTTGAATCTACCGCCTGTTCCTTCCCAAGATCTGCGGTCTGCTGATTCAAGTTATTTTGCTTCAATATAGGTCACCAGCTGTGAACGAGCCAAGCTATTTGGAATGATGCGATAAGAAATGATCGTTCCTCCTACCACATTTCCTTCAGAAATCAAGATTCCTTCATCGGTAACAGCCTCTACAAAGGCAACATGCCCATAGCGAGGATCAGATCCGGCTGTCCCAGGACTAAAGGAGATTAACCATCCTGCTTTTGGTGTTTGACTCGTTTGATACCCTAAGCGTTTGGCCGAGGCGCCCCACTCCCCGCCATTTCCCATATAATCATCTACTCGTTTGCCCAATTGAGCGACACGATTATACGCATACCAGGTACATTGTCCGACGGGATAAGAACCCGAAAGATTATAATTTTTCCCGTCGTAATCTGGGTAAGTCATTTTCTCACGATAAGCCGCCGGGATGGTTTCTTTTCCTTGCATGACTGCACTTGTTTGGGTTCCAGTCACTTTATTTTCCGGAATCGGCAGGTCGTATTGGGTAAGGTGATAAACGGCAATCAATGAACTGATTTTGCGATTGTAGCTTGTATCGGTCGCGTATTTTCCTGTTAATGCACTTGCAGATCGTAGATAGTTTTTCGCCTGTGAGCGCCAAACATCTTGATAATACTCTTCGTTTCCTTGAATGCCGCCTCGAATAAGAGTCACATAATCCCCCAACGATTCTGCGTAGCTAGGATAACGTCTGAAAGCCGCCTGAATAGTATACATATCGCCATTTCCTCGATCTTCCTGAGTCGAAAAATTCACCGAAGCGCCTTCGTAGCTCCCTTTAACACCAAATAAATTATAGTTAGGAGCTGCCGCTAAGGTACTCGTACCTGATCCGCTTTCCAAGATTGCCTGAGCGATCATCACTGAGGCAAACACATCATAATCGAGTCCCAGCTTTTGAGCCGATTTTGCAATTGTTTCAATGAAGGCTTGGGTTTGCTCGTTTTCTGTAAAGTCCATGGATGCTGGATAAGCTTTTTCTACTTCCTTGCCATAGGTGGTTAAGGTGCTGTTGCTTAAACGCTGTACCTGCAGTGTTTGCTCCAAGTCTTTCTGGTCAGAAAAAAGAGCAATTTTTCCGATTTTATGATCGGCCTGTTCTGGATTTTCCGTTTTTTCTTTGTCACTCGGATCACCTGCAACTAAGTAATGGTCGCCGCCTAAATACAAACCAAACAATTGATCATCCTTATAAAGCAAATCTCCCGGCTGTTTTTTTTCATTGGCAATACTTACTTTTTGAGCTGTCTTTGCCGATTCGCCAAAGAGATTTTTTGTGATCAGATGAAGTAACTCTTCTGTTGTCTTAAAGGTCTGACCTGTCTTATCTGCTTCTGCAGTCGTTACTTGGTACCTGCCAACCTGTCTTATCCCTTCATAAACCAGAACTGCTTTGCTTTTGTCTTCAAAGGCTTTTAAAAGTGGTAATTCAAAGCCCTTTAAATCAGATTCTGAAACATCACTTACACGTAGGGATTCATCCAAGGTAACCTCATCTAATTGTGAAAGGACAGCCGCAGTTTGTGTAGCCGCCGCAGCGGTATCTCCGGTTCCTGCCGTTGGCGCAGATTGTGCAGTCGTCGCAGGAGCTGGTTGTTTTTCAGCTGTTATCTGATTTTCGTTATTTCTATTGTTTTCTTGACTTGCTTGCGTACTTCCGGCAGATGTCTCTTTAGAAGTTGACGGCGCACTTTGTTCCTTACTAGGTGTGGTACTGGTAGACGGCTTCGAGGTTGTTGAAGAAGCTGTCGGTTTTGTACTAGAAGGTACCGTGCTGGATTCTGATTGCCCGCCGCTAGACTCTGTACTAGAACTTGCTGGTTGCTCAGAAGATGTTGCCGTATTCTCCGAAGTCATTGACGACGAACTAGAAACACTTGATGATTCAGCGGCTGACTCGCTTGGTACAGTCGCCGACTCCTGAAGCTGTTCAGAACTCGTAACAGAATTTTCTGCGGATATTTTTTCATTTGCTGAGGATTCAGTCGAAGTGATTGTTGTTTCAGAGGTTAATTCATCCGCAGCCTGTAATGGTTGCCCAAAGGTACTATGTAAAAGCAAGACACTCAAACATGCTGCGCAAATTTTCCAAATGCTTTTTTTCATGTAATCCACCTTCTTTGTTTTTTTCTATAGTTAGTTGTTTATTGGTTTTTTTCAGTGACAATTCAATTTTCTCTTTTGAGTAACCAGCCTCAACGCAGAAGATTGAAAAACAGAATCGGCAGCATGAAGAATAGAAACATCGGTAAAATCGTCTGTAATGGTTCCTTCACAAATCTCGCAGCTACAGCCATCGCGAAGCTTTGAAAGGCTGAGACTGGATTTTTCTTCACCATTTTTCCATCTGATTTCTTTGTTGTTTGCTTTAATCCTATGGAAGACAGCTCTCCTGCGTTCATTTCTTGAACAGGCTCTATCGTTTGCAGATTCGCCTGAACGACACGACGATAGATCGTTCCAATATTCCCCTCACAGCGCAACAGCGTCAGCTTAGGCTGTGTACCTGGTTTGTTTTTCTCGATGAAAGAGACTTCCGATTCCTTGACAACTTTATTTAATGAGACCGTATAGACATAAACGTCCTTAAAATCTGTGGTATAGATTTTGTCTCCTGTTTTCAAAAATTTAATTCGGTGAAGCAAGACATCCTGTTCGTAAATGTTGTGGGCGAGTAAAACATAATTGTCTCTGCCTAATTGCTGCTCCTGGCGAAAGGTCGCAGCTCCTGTCAACAAGTTCTGATTGGCCAGTCCTGCTAAAATTGGCAGGTCAATCGATTGATCAGGAATTACCAGTTTACCGATGCCCCAATTATTGGTTGATTGCTGAAGCGCACTCTTCGCAGACGCATAATCTGCAACGTTCACACTAGCTATTTGTCGTTCCTCATAATTGGCGCGTTGAATTTTGCTCAAATTGTAATCACTAAGTGTCTCCTCTACCCCTACATCTGCCGCTTCGACCACGGTATCGTGCTGCATTTGGAGATAGCCATAAAAAGCGATGGCTAAGATTGTCAGCATACTGACAAATATCAATGCAAAATACGTCTTGGTCACAAGGAACAACCGCTTCAGATTTTTTCGCCCTCGTTCGGAGATTTTAGGATCAGCTGAACGAAATCGTTTTAGCCAGAAGCGATAAATCACTATAAGAATCAAGAAAAGCACAATATTGATTCCTAGAGTCCCTAAAACGATATTCTGATAACTCCATAAATTCCGCTTTATGACCTTTTTCGCTATGGCATCCTTATAAGGAATCCGATGTCCTGTAACCAATAGTCGATAGGTATTGATCCCAGGCGGCGTACAGGTAAGCAGCGTCACTTGATCTTTCCCCGGTGTGATTTTTACTTTTTCAACCTCATTGGGTAAGATTTCTTCAAATGAATCGATTTGATACGCTAAGCGTTTGCCTAATATATTGATAAAGAACAGATCACCCTCCGTGAGGTTGCGCACATCTGTAAAAAGGACTTGATTTTTAACACCGCTATGACCAGTGATGACTGAGCGGGTATTTTTCCCGCCAATCGGAATGGATGTTGGTTCAAAATGTCCTAATCCTTTATCTAATGTTTTGTAGGAGGTACCGTGATAAAACGGCATCTCTTTGATATCAATTGCTGGAATGTCGATCGTCCCCATAACACCCGAACGATTTTTCAAAATACTTTTATATACTGCAGGCTCAGGATTTTTTCCTTGCTGCTTTTCAAAAATGTAGTGATTGTACTTCTTTGCTAATTCGTATTGCGTGTTTTTCTCTGTCTCAGTCATTTCCTCTAGGGTTCGATCGTAAGCTGTTTCTGCTTGACTTCGTTCCCGATTAGCTAAATAATTCCCAACGATTGGATAAAGGAGGACCAAAAAGCCCGCGGTAATCATTGTTACTGCAAACACCATCAAGAAGGAATGCTTCTTTTTCTTGTTTTTTTTCTTCATGGCAGCTCCTCTCCCATCGCTTTACTCACTGAGTGGTTCCTGTTTTTCCCCTCAGCTCTTATGTATGATTGCTTAAAAACGTTTGTTTCAATAACCTTTTCTAAAAAAGCAGGGGGTAGTTTTTTTAGGACTACCCCGTGCAACAATCCTTTTAAAATTTATGATGTTTTGTCTTGAGAACCTTTACCCCGATCGCTCCCATCACAACGATAAACGCCAAGATAAGATAAAGCGGCTGGGCGTTTCCAATACTTCCACTTGTTTGCGGGAGTTTGTCTGAAGCCGTCTGGGTACCCGTATTGACACTGTCTTCATTTACAGTCTCTTCTGAAGGACCCACCACACTTGATTTCGGATACAGGTAAACTTCACTTAATGCCTCACCTTCTCGTTGCGGTAAAGGCAATTCTAGAATGACCGGTTCCATCACAGAATTTAGTAAACTATTTTCTTTTTCAACCACCTGATACGTACCGCTCGCTAACCCATCAACTCGCGCTAATCCGTTTTGATCAGTGGTCACGGTTACGCTAAAGGCATCCGTCCCTTCCACCGGAGCAAACGCTGATTCTCCTTGAACGGGTGATACCCGAGTAATTTCATAGGAAATACCGGCTAAAGGCTCTAAGGCATTTCCGTTTTTATCGGTGACCTTTTCTGCCTTGGTTCCATCTAAGGGCAGCTCTGTCGAAAGAGCTGCTGCCTCACTCAATTTGTATTTCAAAATAGAGATCGCGTAACCATTGGTAGGAGTCGATGCGTTCTCCACAGCTTGCGAGTGTAACGGACCTGCTCCTACTCCCAGCAAGAACAGGAGCGTGAAAAAGATGAGTATACGTTTTTTCATTTTCTTACGCTCCTTTCTTTCTAGGCTGACGATAGTAGTGATACAAAGCGCCAAGTCCTGCTAAACCTAAAGCACTAGCAATACCTAAGAGCCAAACCATCGGTCCATTGCCGCCAGCATGTGGCAGCTCTGTCGTTTTTTCATTGTCCTGATAAACCATGACCGTCTGATTGGCTTCAGCGAGCGTGACCTTTATCGGTGTTTTTATCAGCTCATAGCCTTTAGGTGCTTTGGTTTCCACCAAGTTGTAATCTCCCAGTGCCAAGCCGGTAAAATTCAAGTAACCATTTGCATCAGTGGTTGCTGTTCCAATCTTTTCAGTTTGATCGTTGCCCTTATAAAGATCGAAGGTCGCACTTGCTAAAGGCGTTCCGGTACTTTTTTCTGTATCACTGAGTGAGCCGTCTGAATCCGCATCTACGGCACTGCCGGCTTCATATTTGAACAGACGGATACTAGAAAGACGGATCAAACCAATATTGACATCTGTTACATGGTGAGTAGCATTAGTTAAATTCTTATCTGTAGCTAAGTCCGATAGTTTGGGCTGTGTGTACTCGTCGGTCTTGAAGGTATCTTGATCTGCCTTAGAATTTAATGTCGGATCATCTCCCACTAGAGGCTCTGTTACAGAAAATTTCTTCTGAACTACCTGATCACCTACAACAAATTCAGCAATGTATTCTCCTTCAGCCAAGTTTGAGAATAGGTATTTCCCATTGGCATCTGTCTTAATCAAAGAATTTCCTGAATCATCAACAAATTTCTCGCCAGTTAAGCTTTCTTTTACCAATTCATTCTTGTAGTTTTCATCATCTAAACTGGTCCGATAAAGCTTGACAGGAATATCTTTTACAAATGGTTCTGCAGTATCGATCAAACCATCCGAATCATCGTCATACCACGCCACTCCAGAAAGGTCTCTTCCGTAAACCTTCGTTTCGAAGTTTTGTGAACGAACCATCATATCTAAATGAGAATTAAATCTCACATTATTCACCAAGATATCTCCAGGTTTCTGATCAGACGGGTCCAAAGTGACAGACAAAGTGATCGTTTTTCCGACAGGTAATGAATCCGATTTGACTAAAAAGGCTTTCGCTTTAGAAATATCCGAAGTTCCTGCTGTATAAAGTGTCCAATTATCAATATCATTAGGATCCGCCTCTTCATCGGCCGCTTCTGTTGTGAAATAGATTTCTGCATCTTCATCATCAACGTCGACATCTGTGACGGTATAGCTTCCATGGAAGATGGTGCCTCTTGAATCGCCATTATATGGAAGTACATCAACGATTCTTACATCCGTAACAGGTTGTGCGGATTCATTTTTAGTGGTCATTTCATACGTGATTGCATCCTTCGTTCCAACTGGCTTGTCATCACCTACTTCAATCGTCTTCTTATTTCCCGTTTTACTGACGATAATTTGCTGAATCAGATTTTCTTTGAACGTATCTGAGGATGAGCGAATCGCTGCAACTGCTTCATCCTTCACTGCAGTATTGCCCGATCGCCACATTTCACCCACTGTGGAAACCGTTAAATTTCCTGTAAATCCGCTAGAATCAAAGCTTAGCTCTGAAAAATCCGATGTTGCCTTGAAATTCACTTCTACGCCTGTTGCTAATGGCATATCCGAGAAATTCCATCGAAGGGTGGTCGACCCATTTGCATTGTTGGTAATCGTGGGTTCTGGTAAGTCATCTCCTTTAGCATCCTTACTGGAATTAGCTTTGTAATGGATTCCTTTTGGTAACGTGGTGGTCAAAGCGCCATCATACTTTACGGAACTAGTTCCAGTCAGCGTTCCTGTTACCTTTATTGGAATCGTCTCTGATGTATCGTAAAGCTCTTTCTCGACTTCTGTTTTTGTTAAAATACTAAAGGGATTTACATAGGCAGACTCTCCGATCGTGCAGACATAGGACATTGGATAAGAGGTTGCCTTCCCATTGGCATCAAAGATCGTTGGCAAATATTTTCCATTATTGAGCCATCCTGGTGAATCTCTAACTGGATCATATATAATCCCACCATTATTATCTTTAAACTGCATGGTACTCAACAATACCAAAGGATTTCCTGCTGGTGTTTTATTTCCCGGCTGCATTTGAATAACTTTCAGCGGGACTCTTTGCATGCCCTTCCAGCCTGTTGGTATTGAGGTTTTTGCGTAACAGGCAACAGCGGAAATTTTTCC
Organism: Enterococcus avium; assembly: GCF_002891025.1. Taxonomy (NCBI): domain Bacteria; kingdom Bacillati; phylum Bacillota; class Bacilli; order Lactobacillales; family Enterococcaceae; genus Enterococcus; species Enterococcus avium. Next base: position 186,857 of record NZ_NBSL01000003.1, read on the forward strand.
GCCGCTTGCTTCAGCTGCTTCTGGTGTTGAATACCAGTTGTACAATGTTTCTGTATTAGTGAACGACTGAACCTGCATGGTTGCCGGTGGCGAGTTCGAAAAATTCTTCGCTACCCCATACATGAATTTCACAGTATCTGATTCAGCGTGTGAATAAGTCTTTCTAGATTTGTCATATTCAAGTGCACTAGGGTCCCACATCAGCATAGAATCTATTTCATAGACCGCCTCGTTGGTAGTTCCTACAAAATTGAATCCAACGATAGAATCGCCAGAAGACAGTCTCGCATTGCCGGTATTGACTGCAGGTGAAGGTTCATTTAAATCTAGGTTAGTCAGATTACTGGTTATATCCTCTGGGTCACTCGTTTTTCCGAATACCGGACCTCCCGTATAGGCTCCTGATGGTGTCACGATGTTCGGATAACTGATACTGGCATTATTTGTAGTCGTTAGACCATCATATGAGACCGAATCTACATAGAAAGTCATATCATAACGATTCCAGTTATTCGAACGAGCCAGTGATTCTGTTTGGGTACGATCCCAGCCCATAATTAATTCCAGACTAGAAAAGGTTTTCGCTGCACTGCTTGAGATTCTAGTACCAGTCATGTTATAGGTATACGGATTTACAACCCCAGCATAATTCTTGTTCGTCACATTCCCGTTGCTGGTAACTTCAAAGTCGCCAGATTCATATACCCCGATCTCAGCAAGATTTCCTTCAGGTTGAGAGGAATAGATTTTTCCGGTACTCGCGTTAGGCGCTGCCAGAGGATTCGTGAATACATTAGTATTTACCGTTTCAGTATTTTTGGTAAAGGACGCCGTTCGAGAATAAGTTGCCGGCGCATATGCATTAACTGAATAATTAGCATATTGAGACGAGGTTAAATTATTCGTCGTTGCACTTCCGTTCACTTGATACGTCCCTTTTTGTTTGATAGTGTAAGTGATCGGACCACTAGGAAAAGTTGTTCCACGATAATCTCCTGCTGCTCTGCCATCTAATGGTCGTAATACAGTGATCGCTGCAACATCATAAGCATCCAGATTGGCATTGCTGCCTCCAAATACCACTGTTCCTTTTTTTCTATCTCCTTGAACCAATTGAATCGCTACCGATGGTTTTGCAGACACCGTTGTCTCAGGTACTGTGAACTCTGAATCGTACGTAGTATTGATTGCTTCAATGTTTCCTGTTTCTGCATTTTCGGCGTCCAAAACTTCTAATTCAAACGTTGGCTTTAATTCAGTCCCATGCTTAGCGTCAAAAACATTTACAACAACGGGAACAAAGACTTGTCCCGTATCACTGATAGTAGATTCCATGATCCCCTCGGAATACTGTGTGCCATCATTTATCGCATGATCATAATACGTTCCGTTGGCAATCTCCCCATTGACTTGCGGAACCCCATTCCCATCCTTTGTCACTGCGTTGGACAATGTTGCCTTCAAACGATAACGAATATTTGTATAATCCTGATCCTGCGTGCTATTTTGAATAGTAAAGGAAACAAGATAAATAACTTGATCATATGAACGAACAATTGTATTCGTATCGTTTGAATCGTGTCCAGGAGCATCATCACCATCAAAAGTCGCTGTTCCTGTCTTTAAGCTAATTCTTCCTTCTCCCATTTGAATGGGATCATCGGCAGCTAATACTGTCGCCTCTGATGTATCAGAACTAAAATAGACAGGTTTATTTAACGAATCTTCTGGCGCATAATTAGCAGCGGTCAACTCCTTCAAGCTTTTCTTTGTCACTTCGGTTGGAACGCTGATCACTTCTGCATTTGCTGTTTCTTTAGTAGCGTTGCCATCATCAGCTTTTAATGTAGAAGTGTGTGGAATTGCCCAAATAACCAACAAGACAAGCACAACCGGAAACAGAACGGCGACAAGTTTATTCAATTTAAGTTTGTTCATGTCTTAAGTCACCTCATTCTTTCCATCAGAACCTCTCTTAGTTGGCTTGGCGTTTTTTATCAATCACTACTGCCGCAGTACCGATTGTGATTGCGCCGATTGCAATGACAATCAATAAGGTCGTTCCGACGCCCCCTGTAAATGGTAGATCTGTTTTTGTTTCATTGACGATGGTTGCTTCAATTGTTGAATCATTTTCACTCGCCAAATTAACAGTAACTTTTTGAGGCGCTTTTAATAATTCGTAGCCATCAGGTGCTTTTGTTTCAACTACCCAGTAATCACGTTTGATTTGATCTTCAGTAAATGTTGGTTCAGTTCCAATATCCTGTTGACCATCGCCATCTGTGTCTGTAAACCAGTTCAACTCTAATCCGTTAAATTCCGTTAGCCCCTGTGCATCCGAAGTTGCTTTCAACAGCGTCGTTCCTGCTGGCAATGCTGGTGTAGTCGTACCGTCATTATTTAGCGTATATGTTTTTCCATCTGAAGCTAAGAACTTATTAGCTTTCGCATCGTCTTCACTGATTGCAAGGTGGAATTCTGCCCCTGCTAATAATTTTGCTTCATCTTCTGCTGTCTTTTTAATATCAAAACCACCTGTGTAGTATTCAGGATCTTCTTCTGGCGGTGAAGGAACTTCGACTGGCTCTAATCCTGGACTCAAGTAGTCAACATCCATATGATTGAGAATCGTACCATTGAAATCTTTGTCCGTATGTGTTTCAAAGACAACTTGAATCTTTGTATTGTTTCCAGTAGCTACTTTCTTCATCCCCGCAGTGGTCAAGTTAACCACAACTGCTTTTTCATTCGTAGAAGAATCAGTGATCGGGTGAGCGGTTTTAGAAGCACCGTTTAAAGTAACCGTGTAATCTGTTCCTAAAGTAAGAGCTGTCCAATTACCTGTTTCCGTCTTAACATTTACCGTAAGGCCGTCAAGCATGATTGCTTCGTTCAACGTATCGCGAATCGTATAGTAATCGGCATAGATTTCTTCTCCTGCTGAAACAGGCTTATCTGCGATTTGATTGCCATCCTTGTCGTAGACTGGTGTAATAACCATGTCTTGAGAAGCTACTTGATACAAGCCACTTGGCAAACTAGCATTTGCTTCCCAGGTGAAGTGATTTCCAGCTTTATTCGAGAAGCCTTTTCCTTCTTCGACTGTTTTATCAGGCTCAAGTAATGATTCCATGATGTTCTTAGGCTGTACCTGAACGTCATAAATCAATGAGCCGAGATCATCACGATCTGTTTGCGGAACTTGAACAAAGAACGGATCCGCAGGTTTTGCGAATGTTGGAGACACGCCACGATCATCTTCTAATTCAGTAACCAGATAAATCCCATCTGCCGCATTCCCCGTGCCTAATTCTGCTTTGATCGAGCCGTCAGCTCCAGTGGTAACTGTTTGAGCAGTAAATGAAGAATCGATTGTATAATCTGTTCCTTCCTTTTGAACTAAAGGATTTGTCAACGCAGCATCTCCAATTGGTGTTACTCGTTGAATACGGAACTTGATCCCTGCTAATGGTGTTTTCGTTACTGTATCGTCTTTTTCACCGTCTCCGCGTTCTCCCAGCTCAGATAAATCCTTCACCTGATATTTCCAAAGTGTAATAGAACGCTTTGAGGTATTATCCGCAACAGGATTCGTCGTAGCAGCGTAAACAGAAAAAGAACCAACTACAGGAGCCACAACTCCTGCAGTAGTAAATAATGTAGTCGCCACGACAAATTTTGTAATTATTTTTTTATTGCCTTTCACATTCATAACCTACTTTCTTTTTACAAACCGTAAGTAACTTTGCTTTTGACTATCCAACAAACCAACTGCACTCCTTTTTATTGATGCATGGCCTTCCTCCTCAAAAATATATAATCTTTCTTCCAAGTCATTATTGATTATTTTGAGGCCTAAAAAACGTCATAATCGTCTATGATTGTTACGCTTTGAGGCTTATTTAGTAAAAACGCCACGTTTATTTTTCTATTATTTTTTCTTAACATTTCGGCTAGTTTTATAAATAAACATTGGATTAAATAAGGTTTTTCTTCAAAAACTGTCGTTTTCTCTCATCAAAAAAGTCAGTGATAGAAGGGTCGTTTTTTAGATTCACAAGATAGGGGTTATTATTAGACAGCGATTCTCTGCTGATAATTTTTATTATTATTTCAATGGTTATTTAATCAAGAGTCACAAATCAGGACGATTTTTATTTTTTTGGCGTATTTCACATAAATAAACTTTATTTCGAGACGATATGTTTACTTTTTTATAAAATAAACTTCTTAGTCCAAGGGGAAGCACTCAAAAAAACCATCCATGGCGTGTTGATCATACATAGATGGTTTTACTTTCCCTTCCCTATTTCAACATCCGTGCAGCAAATGCAAAAACTATTTTCGAATATGCTAAACTAAAAAAAGTAATCCTTGTGCGAGTTTAGCGGATGGATTAACTGTTCAATCATTTTTCTCAATGAGGTGATCAAAATGAGTATGCAAGTGAGCTTCTTTGTAAAAGACCAACCAGAGGGCTGCTACTTTGAGAAAATCGAAGCAAGCTTTTTTGAAATAGAAAAAGTGATCGAGACCTATTATCCCAATGAGCAGTTTGATGCGATTTTAGATGATGCCCTCCTGCAAATCCTACGCACTGTCTTAGATAGTTTAGAAAAAATTGGAGAAGTCGAAGAGTATCTGCAATTTCTAGATTTTAAGATCGAGAACATCTATGATTCTGCATTTGTCAGCAAGCATTTTCTTTTATATAAAAATCCAGAGGTTGAGGCCTTGATGGAGCATGTCTTGTTGGAGGTTGCGGAGCCGTTAGCAGAAGGTTATTTCGAATCCATGATTGATTATTTAGAAACATCGATGGACGATGAAGTGTTTGTGGATTTTCGTTTAAATGGTGAGGAATTACTGCTGGAGGTTCAAAGTAAAGGGCAAAAATTCAGTCAAACAGAGCCCTTAAAGCAATTACTAATCGACTACGATGAATCGTTTCAACGAGTCGCAACAGAATTTTTAGAAAGTTTTATTTAGTTCAATGAACCGATAATCCATCAGAAGGGAGATATGACAAAAGTCTTGTCATATCTCCCTTTCTCGAACAAGCGGTATTACAGAAGCAGCTTGTTCGAAAAATGAGCCGAAATTTCTTGAAGCTGACCACTTCTAGTACAAGTCCTTTTCTTGGATAGGCAGAATTCTTTGGATTCAGTAATTTCCCCTTTATACTTTTGATAACAAGAATCCTAAAGGAGAGATTTCCATGCAAAAAAGGTTAAAATCCCTTTTTAGTATCATTTTTTTATTAAGCAATCTATTTATTCAGCTAGGTTCAACCAACGTTTATGCAGCAGAAAACCTGGATGCTTCACAATTTGTTACAAGCGTGGCTCTTGCTGATGCAAACAGCCCCATCGGAACCAATAGAATTCGCGATACTTCTTCTGTTCAAGTGACCTATAATTTAAATTTGGGAAATGGCAGCGCCATCACTACAGACCAGCCTTACACCATGTCTTTACCTAAAGAACTGAATTACACAACGACAACACCAATCAGCATCAATACACCAACTGGCGTGCATTTGGCGGATGTTACCATCAGCAATGGCATCATTTCAATCCAGTTTACTTCTGATGCTCAATCCTATGACAATTTAAGAATTAATTTTAATTTTTGGGCTACCTTCAATCGCAGTCAGTTAAATTATGAAACTGGAAATGATCTGGCCTTTCCGACACAGACCAATCCAAACAACACGGTTCACTTAAATTTTTCAAAAAGCAGCTCAGGCGGCGGCTCTGGCACAAGTGCAATCGCCAAGAGCTTATCCTACGAGGATACAGACCCCACAATTATCAATTGGACACTAACGGTCAATAATGGCGGCTACCCAGTCGAAAATGCAACACTTCAGGATATTATGGAGAACAATCAGGACTATATTCCTGGATCGATGACAGTCATTCATCGAAATTGGCGCCGAACTCCTTTAGCTACTGAACATACTGAGCCAGTTATTACGCAACAGGCAGACGGGACGCAGACCTTCAGTCTTAGCTTTGGGAAATTGACCAGTGTGCAGGAACAAAATAATACAGCTACGACTTCTTTAGTCATCCATTATCAAACGCGGCTATTATATAATGCAGCCAATAATCGATATCACAACACCGCATCTACTTATGATAACGGAAGTTTTATCGATACCGCTGTTTCCACCGCTACTTATCATGGCCAAGGCGGCGGCGGTGAAGGTGATCAGCTGATTACCATTTCGGGAACGAAAATTTGGGAGGTCGAAGAGAATGATTCCCAAACACGACCGGAAACTATCTCCGTCTCGTTGCTGCGAGATGGCGTAAACTATCGCCAAACAACTATCTCAGAAAGCCAGGACGGAACGTGGAGCTACGCCTTTCCTTCAGTACCAAAATACGACAATACTGGAAGAGAATATGGCTATTCTGTGCAAGAAACGACTGTCCCAGAAGGATATAGCAGCGAGGTAAAAGGATTTGACATCATCAATCACTATCCGGCAAAAACGACCGAATTCTCTGGACAAAAAAACTGGCGGGATCAAAACAACCAAGATGGCAAACGTCCGGATCAAATTACCGTCAATCTGCTGGCCAACGGCGCCTTTCAGGAAAGTCAAACGGTCACGAGTCAAGACGATTGGCACTACCAATTCACCAACCTGCCTAAATTTTTAAATGGACGGGAAATCGAGTATAGCGTCTCCGAAAACGCCGTGCCTGATTATGTCACTACTATTGAAGGGAGTACAATTACCAACACCCACACACCTGAAGTTCGAGCCATTAATGTTCAAAAGGTCTGGGACGATCAAAATGATCAGGATAAATTAAGACCGGAAGCTGTTACGTTAGCACTTCTAGCTAACGGAGAAAAAATCGACGAAGCTTCTGTTTCTGGCGCCGATCAATGGGCCCACACATGGGAAGGGCTTCCAAAAAATGACAAGGGACAAGCAATTAACTATACAATAGAGGAAGAAACGGCAGTACCTGGTTATACCTCTACTGTGTCTAAACAAAATGACGATAGCTTTATCGTTACCAATACCCATTCACCAGAACAAACCTCCGTTAAGGGGCACAAAAACTGGCAAGACAATAACGATCGTGATAAAAAAAGACCCAACAGCATCACCGTCCTACTGTTAGCAAATGGCGAGCAGGTGGCGACTAAACAAGTTACCGCTAATGATAATTGGGACTATGAATTCACTGACTTGCCAAAAAATCTAAATGGTCAACCAATCGTTTACACAGTCAATGAAGAGCCCGTCTCTGGATATTCAAGTCAGGTGGAGGGCTTTAATATAACGAACACATATAAAGAAGTCCCGACTATTCCATCAGTAAATGTCACTCAACAATGGAATGATAACAACGATCGAGAAAAGGATCGCCCCTCTTCTGTTAAGGTACAGCTTTACGATCGCGATAAAAAACATGGAGACCCGGTAATTTTAAATGATGGTAATCATTGGAGCCATTCTTGGAAAAATCTTCCAAAACAGGACGCCAATGTAAACAAGACGAACTATACCGTTAAAGCCATCGACGTCCCAAAAAATTACCATTCAACAGTTGTTGAACAGGCACCCTTTGATTTTGTTATCGTGAACACGCACATAAATAATACAAGCAAAGCAGCTAAAGCTTATCCGAATACTGGAGAGAAAAGTTCGACCGCAATAACGATTTTGGGAATGACTTTTCTATTAGGCGTCCTTTTAGTTCACCTGCGTAGAAGATTTTTCGTCAAGGACGAACGATAATCTAACAGTCCAACTCCAAGAAAAAAAAGGCCATCTATGAGTCACGGTTTATTCGCCAAAAGGAGCTGCCAAAAAGGTTAAAAGACTTTTAGGGCAGCTCCTTTTTTTATTATGTAGTATTGCTCCCTCAGGCAGGAACGTCTTGTGTATATAAGTCTTCACTTAGTGTGTCTAGCCGAACTAAATATCGTTTTGCGTCCTTTTTCGAAACGATTACAAAGGTTCGTTGATAAATACTCAACACTTCTCCTTCAACATAGTCGCCGTGGACACTTACTGCTTTTAACTTCATTCCAATACATAATTTCATCATACTCTCAACCTTTTCTTTTTATACTTTCAGTTAACAACGTTTCCTCACTGATTATTAACTAAAATAAAGGCAAAAAAATGACAGAATGATTTACAAATAATAACAGTAGTGTCGCGTTCAATAAAAGGAATTCTCTGATTCCTTAAAACATCTGTTGTTATTTTTAGTTTTATGTTTATCGTATTCTGACCCGCTTCAGAAAAACTGCTGATATTTCCTAATAACAAGAGATTCTTTCTTCGCTGCTTTTTCTCGTTGTTTATCCTTTATCAAATATTTCTTATAGTTGAAAATATTGCTGGTGTTTGTTTCGCTATGACAGATTACCCGCTAAAAGAAGTGAACAAATCGTCTGTTTACAAATAAAATATGCCGTTTTTCATTTTAATCAGCGCCATCTAAGCTCAAAATATCTTACAACGTGACAAACAACTTAAGTTATTTTATATATCCTGAGAGTGCCTCACTCCTCTACTATAGCCAAAATAGAAAAATAAAAACAGGATCAAGAGTCTTCTATTTTTTAGTTAGTTATTCTTTTTATTTTCGGCGAGCTATTAATGAGGAACGATTCGTATAAAATATGTATCATTTTACCCTTTCTTGATCCTGACGTCATGCGCTTCCAAAGTAAAAATAAGTTTTTTTATCCTCATTCATTCTTAGGCTAGACCACCGTTCGTTCCCTATACAATAGGCTCTATTTATATTATAATGGAAGTAATGTTAAAAATAATTTTAACGAAAATGCTTTTTATGGAAATTATTTTTAGAATAAATATAAGTGGAGGGAGATTATGGAGTTTCGAACATTGCAAACGTTTCAAGTCGTTGCTGAGGAATTGAATTTTACTAAAGCCGCAATCAAATTGAATTATTCACAGCCAACAGTCACGAAGCATATACGCAGCTTAGAAGAACATCTAGGGACCATTTTATTAGAGAAACGCAGGGGAAAATATGTATTGACCTACGCAGGAGAACAGTTATATAAACGTGCAATCAACATATTGAGAGAAGTGAATCTGATCGAAGGAATTCCTAGCGAATATGGAAAGAATTATCTAATCCAGCTACAGGGACACGATTACTATTGCTTTCGCTATTTTTTACCGGCCATTCGTCAAATAAGCAAAAAAAATCCGACTCTATCTTTTCAGCTGCATGGTTCTAGCAACGAAGAAACAATCAGTCAGTTGTTAAAAAATGAGATCGATATAGGAATTATTTCAGGCAATATCGCATCTTCTGATTTGAATTATGAAACGATCGATTTTGAAAGCGTTGTCTTGTGTATCAATACAAAATATTATCGTTCTAATTTCCAGCTGGAGGATTATTTTGAACGTTATCCAATCGTTGTGGATCAATCTGAATATTATAACTACCACAACTCCTTTAAGCAATCACTTAACACACCGCAAATCATCGATTCAACAAGTGATGAAGTGGTGCAAGAAGCCGTCTTGAACAATAGCATGCTGGGCATCGTTCGAGCAGGAAGAATTCGACATTTGATTGATTCAAAACAAATTTCGATCATCAAAGAGCTTTCGACAAATGAACCTGTTAATGTGGTAATCAATAAAGCAAGCAGCAACCATGAAAGTATTCAAAATTTGTATTCGCTTATCTGTCAACAAAGTCAGGCCCACTCAAAGACCGCCAAAGTCCAATGGATCTGATTTCTATTCAAGCGTTTAAGAAGATTGGGGAATCTTTTTAAACAACAAAAAGCCGCTTTGTTTTGAGACAAAGCGGCTACTTTCATGGTTTTATAGCCACTTTCTTACTCCCGAAAAAGTGATTGAGCACTCACGATGTTCCTGACTTGGATACTACGATCCTTACAGTTGCGGGTACAGCGTTGGATTTTCACCAACTTCCATCAAGTCATAACGACTATTACGCACTCAATTGTATTAAACTACCATCATTTTAGCATAGAAGCTTCTTATTGAGAAGCAGCAGCACTAGAAATTAACTCCTCATTGAACAGTGGATAGCCTAATGAAGCTTCTAGTAGCTTCAAGGCTTCATCGGGATATTTACAGGCTAATACTCCCAATGAGGACATAATATAATCATGATCAATCAAAACTTTCGGAATACCTGTCGGCAGCAATTTTGTATCCGAATCTTCTTTGCGAATGTTCTTCAAAATGTCTGAACCATTCTTCAATCGTGTCAATGCGCCTCCGGTTCCAATGACATAGCGAATATTCGACAGATCCTTCCCTTGGGCTAACGTGTCTCTTCCAGAAGGCCCATAAACATAGCGCAGAGCACCAACATGCCGATCTACCGCCGTCTTCACGGCTACTTCGGTCAATCGTTCGATAAATGCTCTTTCTTCTTTATTCTTAGGAATCGAGTGATACTCCTGACGCAGCTTTTCCAGATGATGTCCTTCTTTGACAAGCTGCTCTTCACCAACAATCTCGATGACATGCTCCATATTGACAAACATACCCAAATCGCCTTCAACCGTTCTTTTGGCTACTGGCTCAGGAGCAACTTGAATTTTTGAAATAGCGTCGGTTCCCTCGGTGACAGAATAGACATCTGTTGTTGCGCCACCCACATCGACGACCAAGACATCACCGATTTTTTCATAGATTAGCTGGCTTAAATTCATTACCGCTGCAGGAGTTGGTGTAATGGTTTCATTTACCAAATCGTGAATATGCTCCATTCCGGGCGCATGGATGATATGCTTTTCAAAGGCATTTTGAATCACCCTGCGTGTCGGCTCGACATTCAACTCGTCAATCTTAGGAAAAACATTTTCAACAATGTACAGCTCCTGTTGACTATTTTCAAAAATCAGTTTGATCTCTTCATTGTTTTCAACATTACCCGCATAAATCACGGGAATCGAAATACCTAAATCAACGATTTTTTCTGCATTGTCTAATGCCGTTTCACGTTCGCCATAATCAACGCCGCCTGCAATCAAAATAATATTTGGCGAAGCATCCGCAATCTTTTTCATGTCTGTTCGCCGTAATTTTCCAGCGGTCACCATATGGACAATTGCTCCTGCTCCCAGCGCCGCTTCTTTAGCCGCACGTGCAGTCATATCAAAGACCAACCCATGAACAGTCATTTTTAGCCCGCCGGCCGCACTGGATGTGGCAAACATCTCGTCATAGGATAAATGATCCACCTCCAGCTGTTCCTGCAGATCCTTGATGCTGTTCTCTAGACCGATTCGAACATCACCCTCTAACACCGTTGTTGCAGCCTGTCCTTGTCCTAAAAAGACAGGCTGCGCTCCGTGGATACCTTGAAAAGCATTAACCACGGTTGTCGTGGACCCGATCTCTGCTACTAAGATATCAATTTTCATTAGACTTCTTCTCTTTCCATTTCTTTCCTGCGCTCTACTAACGCTGTTGCGACATTTGCTCCATTACTTCCCCGACCAAAGCCAGCGTCCATTCCATTTTCAACAGCGATCTCTGGAATAACTTGGGTTCCTCCAGCCATGATCATGATTTTTTCACGAACGCCTTTTTCAATTGCTAATTCGTGAATCCGTTTCATGTTGCGATAATGAATATCATCATGACTGATAATCGTTGAAGCTAGAATTGCGTCGGCGTTTAATTCGATCGCCGCATCCACTAATTTTTCGACTGGTACACTCGTTCCTAAGTAATGGACTTCCATTCCGTATTTTTCGATTCCGCCGTGTTTGATGTCGATGATTTCGCGCAATCCTACAGAATGTTCATCTTCGCCTACTGTTCCTGCGACAATTACCATTTTTTTGCGTTTTACTTCTTCGCGAATTTCATCGTCCGACAATGTTTTTGGTTCTTCAGGAATGACTAAAGTGGCTTTATCAATCGTAAATGGTACCCGGCCTTTTAGCTCAATTCGTGTTCCTTCGGCGGCCTGCATCACTTCCTTATTGATCACTTCGCAATCGACCAGCCCCATCTTCTTCCCAATTTCTAGCGCCGCAAATTCTGCCACGCGTTTTGATTCTGGAAGCATCATTGTTAGTAGGATAATCCCATCGCCCTGCCATTCTGCTTCTGGTTTGATCAATTCCTTTTCTCGAAGCTCTTTGTTTTCTTCTAAACGAACATTGACGTTGTCATTTTCATCCAGTTCGTCGATAAAAATAATTTTCTCCGGTTTTTCAAAAGTAGAGCCGCCAATTAGACTCGCAGGATCATCTACCGCGCCTTCATCGTATTGAGCGACGTTGTTATAACCGTAATGAGCGGTAACGGGCGCTAAATAATCTTCATCTCGTTCATAAACTGTATTTTCTCCAACACCGCCATTAATTTTGCGAGAAATTCCGTCCTCATTTCGCTCTGGATAATTTCCAGAATCCACGAAGAAAGCATCTTCAACTGCTTGGAAGTAGCCGCCTGCTTCAATGATTCCTTCAAAGAACAGGACCGCTCTTTCTTTGATTTCACGAGCTGTTTCTCGTAACGGGCCATCATCAAGCAGCTTCACCATATCGCCAAAGCCATCTAAACCTTGGAAAACCTGTTTCGCGGTATCGACGGCTTCGATATTGTAGATATGCCAAGGAACATTTCGACCCTCGTCTGGCGTAATAGTTGATTGGATATCGGCACTGGTCAATTTTGAGATCAATAGATTCAATACATGGGTCACCGTAGCTTCACGTGTTGAGGCCTCCATGTATTTTGTATTCTGCTGCGCACGCATCCGATAGTCGCTGAAAAATTCCCGCAAAGCAACAGCATACGGCAAATCTAGGTACATTGATGGTGCTGGTGGTGCCGTTGGTGGAACGGTGGACAAGCAGATGTCTGATTTTTCCATTCCGACTTTATGGGAGAAGATCGAATTAATCGCGTGCTGGACCATCAGCTCAGGCATAACCTTCCAGGCTTCGCGTGCCGTAGCATTCGCGTTATGCGCCCCGTCAATTTGGGCTATTCCTGCCCAAGCCATCACCTTTTTCGATTCACAGGCATCGACAAACGAACGGATCATATTAATATTGCGATACAATACATTGTATTGCGGATCTTGGTGAGCGCCGTTGACTCCTTCTTCGGCGAACATTACCGCAACCTCTGGACCAGCGATTCCTGAAACGTAGCTATGATAATTAATTGGACGGCCTACTTCGTCTTCGATCGCATCCAACGCTTTTCTTTGCGCTCGAACTTGTTTTCGCGTAATTGGAATACCGCCGATTCCTTGCGGTGTGCCCTCAATCAGCCCTTCAAAATGGGACTGGCCTGCCGTACGAATCACCATCAGATGATCAGCACCATGCCATGCGGCCATCCGCATTCTGCGAATATCATCTTCAAAACGACCTGAAGCTATTTCCGTTGTAATTGAAGAGGTTCCTTGAGGATCAATATTGTCAAAATATTTTGCAGACGGTAAGGGAACATATTTTTTTAAGGATTCCGCCATGTCATGGTATTCAAAGCTGTGCATCTTGTAGCGTGGAACTGGGGTACGCCATGACCAGCCGCGGCGTCTTGGACGATAATTGACTAAATCATCCAAAATTTCGTGTATATCTAACTTTTTATTTTCATCAAGCTTCATCTCTTTTGACATCTTAGTTTGCCTCCTTGAAGATACGATCTACTTGTTCCCAAAGTTCGCCATCGGCTAGTTTTAATCCGGCATCTCGAACGCTCATACCATTTTCTTTGGCGATACGATAAACGATGTGTCCGGCTCCTTTACCCATCAGCTCATGGGACAGCACACGTTTAACAATTTCTGTTGCTTCAATTGATGAGAAGCCCATTCTTAATAAGACGGAACGTTCAATTGACGGCGAGGTATATTTTTTCCCCATCTCTAGCATCGGTTCAACGACCTCTTCTGCTAGTTGCCAAAAACGTGCTTTCAATTCCTCATCGCTTAAATCAGCTAAATGCTTTCTCGCATCCTCAAATTTTATATTTTCCAATTCCGTCACCTCTTAGTTCAAATTTTTAATGATTTGTTGGACCTGCTCAACAGTTCCATTGATCTCTTCTGCCAAGTACTTCAGTTCAACTTCAGATAATGGCTGATCAGTCGTTTTCAGTACATTCTTCACCAGCGATTGCTTCAGGTAAGCCAAATCAATGTCGTTCACTGAGATTTTTTCCGGTGAAGAAGGTAAGATTATCGATTTCCCTGGGATCTCCTCTGCTGGATCGCCAAAGCGAACATCGATCCCATTTTCTCGTGCAAAGGATAGCTGCGGCTGAACACTCTTGCCAGCGCCGGTATATTCCGTTTCCTGAACTAAAATAATTTGATCCTCCCGCATCTCTTGCGCCAAGACAAAGGCGGCAGCTAAGGACGTATTTCCTGCAGGACCCTTTTCTAATCCTTCCAAGTTGGCTAAAGCTTCGGTGATAAAGAACACTTCACCCTGACGAATTTTCACGTAACGATCCATGTAACGCAGTGGACGCGCGGCCGAGCGCGGAACATCTGAACGATCTGGTGAAGTCGTAAAAGGTACACCAAAGCCGGTATGGCCAGTCGTAAATGATTTCCGATTAAAGTCTACGTCTGATGCCATGTGCAATCCCTGCAAATCGACACTAGCGCCAACAATTTTCGTCTCTGTATTTCCCGCTTTGCGCATTCCCCGAGCAGTACCAGTCAAGTTTCCGCCGCCCGCATTTGTAGCCACAACGATGTCTGGCTGCTGACCAAGCTGGTTAAACTGCTGGACGATTTCATAGCCTAATGTCTCAACACCTGCGATTCCAAAGGGTGTATATAAGGAAGCATTGAAGAAGCCGGTTTTTTCAATTAGTTTTAGGAATTGATAAAATAATTCCGGTCCAACTGTCAGCTGGACAACCTCCGCTCCTAAAGCTTCACATTTACGAGCCTTTTCAACGATTTCTGGCTGTCCGACACCCTTTGAATCAAAGCATTCCTGAACAACAATACACTTCAAGCCGAGTTTTGCGGCATGACAAGCGACTGCTGCACCGTAGTTTCCGCTAGTTGCGGTCACCACACCTTCGTAGCCTAATTTCTTGGCATGATACACCGAGATGGCCGCGCGTCGATCCTTGAAGCTTCCTGAAGCATTAGCCGCTTCATCCTTTACAAAAATCCGCGCACCGTTTCCTTGTGGCGCATATTTTCTGGCGAGCTTGGTTAAATTCTTCAGCTCGACAATTGGCGTATTCCCCACACCTAACGAGCGTTGAATCTCAATCATTTCCTCCATCGAATAGGCAGCCTCTGACATCATTTTTTCGTAATCAAAGGCTACACCTTCTAGCTCAAATTCTTCATAATTGATTTGCAATGAGGCCTCCATCAGCTCTCCGCGACGTGCCATGACGGCTTGATAACTGTCGTCTCTCACTAATCTGCACCTCCAAATAATTCTTTTCTCAGCATCTGATCAATCTCGACGATTTCTGGGACAAAATTTCCGAAGCTGTGATTAAATGTCGGATCAACCTGTACCAATCGCCCAGTTTCCATCCGACCGGTGACGGTTTTGATCGTTACTTCTTCTCCGATATTGCCATCCTCTTGTAAAAAACCCTTGACCCACATTTCAAGCGGGACTTTTTTGGTGCTATCTGGTACTTGCGGTGCCCGTTCATTCGTCTTTAACACAACTGAATGAATCTGCACCCAACTTCCGCTTTTTATCATCTTTTCTACCCTTTCCTGTCTCTTAAACGATTTTTGCCTCTTCATGGATTTGATCTCTAAAATCTCCTAAAATCGCATGAGGAATCGGCAAGTCAATCATGCTGACTAAGCCTGGACGCGCATTGATTGTTTGAGGAATCATATTGACACACATGGCGATCGTTCCAACTCCGCCTTCAATTTCTGGTGAATTCACTAGATTAACCTGAGGATTTCCGTCAATAATGACATAATCTCCCGTTTGGACCCCTACCTGCTCTGGTTCGATCTGTTGCGGATGATCCATGGCGATCAGCTCTTTGCCGTCCTTGATTCCGCTTGCCTTCATGGAAACACCGGCAACCGCGCCTGCTTTTGCTTCGCCGTATGGAGCCACACGATCAACATCCGTTACGATCGCATCCATGGATTGTTTAACAGTATCAAGCTCGACGCCCAAAGCCTTGGCAATCATTAGCATCGATTCTGGGAAGCCGACGTGACCCGCTAAGGTGCCATCTTTCTTCCCTTGTTCAAATTCTTCTACAGAAATACCGATTCCTTGCTCCTCCATTACCGCTTTTCCAAATGGAGAGAGGGAATTTACACGACGAGAAGTGATATGTTTGATATCCTCGCAAGCCCCCGTCATTACCAGTACCAATACATCCATAATCAAACCCGGGTTAATGCCTGTTCCCAGAATTGACACCCCATTTTCTTTGGCTAATTTATCTAATTGCTCTGCTAACGCTGGATTTTGTGCCATTGGAAAGGCCATTTCCTCAGCGCTGGTGATGACATTGATCTTGTTTTCGACGATTTTTTTAATTTTATCGAAGGCCTTTACTGTAAAGGAATCTGTACATAGCAGAACAATATCCGCTGCTTTTTCTGTAATCGCATCCTCTGCCGTACTAATTTTTATATTTTCATTGTTAGGAAATTCCTCTCCCAACACTTCAAAGATTGGTTTTCCGATCTTATCGCCGATATCAATCGCGCCAACAACATCGACACCCTTTTTCTTCATTAGCATTTTTGCCATGCCGCTTCCCATGGCACCCATTCCCCAAATAATGACTTTTACGTTTTTCAAGTTGAATCCTCCTAAGTAATTTTTTTATTCTACTGATGATTTGTCTGGTGCTTCTTCTTTGTTCTTTCTTTTCATTCCTGCCCATGTGGTGCTTCCAACAAACAAGGCAATAAAGACCGGTGCGCCTGTTGTCAGCGCGCCTCGCTGAGTCGGATCAAGGAGCATCCCTGTAGCCACTAAAATACATAAGATGACTAACAAAATTGGGACGACTGGAAACAGTGGAATCTTAAATTTCAAATCTGCCACTGTATTGCCTTTCGCTAAAAAGGCCTTTCGGTGCTTCAAAGCGCAGACTCCGGTAATCGAATAAACCACCAATTCTGCTGCTCCGATAAACGATGTCAAAAATAAATACACAACATCTGGCGAAATGAAGCTTGATGCCA
The DNA here is from genome assembly GCF_002891025.1 of Enterococcus avium. Classification (NCBI taxonomy): domain Bacteria; kingdom Bacillati; phylum Bacillota; class Bacilli; order Lactobacillales; family Enterococcaceae; genus Enterococcus; species Enterococcus avium. The sequence continues at coordinate 204,058 of NZ_NBSL01000003.1, forward strand.
CCGCAAAAACGGCGAAAATCATCGTCACGATCAAGGCATTGATCGGCACTTTGCGTTTATTCACTGTTTTTACGAAACTAGGAGCCTGTTCAAAATGCCCCATTGACCATAGAGTACGAACGGCAGCGAAAACATGGGCGTTCGCTGAAGACAGTGCCGAGGTAACGACAACCAGGTTCACGATCATTTCTGCTGAAGAAATACCAAGCTTTCCAAATACGTAGGCAAACGGGCTGCCCATCAAGTCCGCTTCACGCCAAGGCAGAACCGCAACTAGAACAAACAATGTCAAGGCGTAGCTGATAATGATACTTAAAGAGCTGATCTTGATTGCTCGAGGCAGATTCTTTTCGGGATTTTCACTTTCACCGGCAGCTGTCGCAAACATATCTGCGCCGCTATAAGCAAAAACCGCAGTCATCATCGACATCATGATTGGACGAAAGCCTGTCGGAAATAGTCCGCCGTCATTGGTGTAGTTCGCTAAGCCCACACCATTTCCACCAACACCTAAAATCATCCCTAAACCAACCAGCACGAAAACAACGATTAGGATCACTTTGATACTGCTGAAGAAGAACGAAGAGGAACCATACTCTTCATTGGAGCGTGAATTTAAGAAAAATAGCAGCAGTCCAAAGCCGATGATCCAGACAATTGATGGTACCTGCGGAATAATATTTTTCATAATAATCGCTGAAGCCACAATCTGTGTTGGAACAGTAACCGCTAGCTGCAGCCATTTTACCCATCCAACAGTAAAGCCTGCGCCATAGCCTAAAAACTGGGTCGCATAGGCCTGAACATTACCGGCAACAGGCATTTGTACCAGCATTTCTCCCATACTTAACATCATGAGAACCATGATCAGCGCCCCAAAGGCATAGGCTATAAAGGTTCCACCGGGACCAGATTGCTGGACAACATAGCCAGTTCCCAGAAACAATCCTGTTCCAATCGTTCCGCCTACGCTCAACATCGCAACGTGATGAATCTTCATCCCTCGCTTTAACGAAGCTGAATCTGTTGATTGGTTCTCCTGCTGTTCTTTGAGTGACATTCTTTTTCCTCCTTTAATTTATGAACTCTTTTTTGATGTATTTGCTCGTAAATGTGCTTAATACCGATCCATAGGAGACTGAAAATTCAATCTCATCTCCCACCTGATACTCTCTCTCACTCTGTGTTAGATCTAACAGCAGATGATCGGAGCTGGCTCCTAAGATTTCGATTTGCGAATCCTTCGGCGTAATATCATCCAATGCAATATCCTGTTGGCCAATCGCCACTATGCCCCGCAACATCTTTCCCTTATCAACGTAGTGAGGCTTTTTACCAAAGGCATCCACGCCAATCTCGCCAATCGGATAGGAGGGCTTTTGCTTTACTTCGACAATTTCTGTCACCAAAGTAAAGACGTCTTGATGCATTACTTGATAATCGGCGCCATAAGCCGTTTCTCTTCCTAATACAAAGCTTTCACCAATTCTCAAATTATTGATCCCGCTAGGAAGCTGATCCTCTGGTGAATCCAGCAGATACAGTGAGCTAGAATTGCCGCCAGAAATCATCTCTAAAGACAAATCAAACCGTTCCTTGATTTCTTCTTGGATAGCGACCAAATTTCCAAGATTTTTCGAACTAGGTATGATGGCACCGTAGCAGGTCAAATTCACCGCTAGACCATAAACTTGAATGTTTTTCAGCTTCATGACTTCGCGAATACAGTCAAACAGCTCTTCCTTCTCGAAAAAGCCTTCCCGCAAATCACCCAGGTCTACCATTAAGACAATTTTATGCAGCTTCTTTTGCTTTTGTGCCTCACAATCAAGCAGCTGGATCGTTTTTAACTCCGAATTAAAACTAATATCCGCGTATTGGATCACTTCAGGAACTTCACTGATCATCGGTATCCGAATCAAAATCTTCTGCTTTTTTGAGTGGGAATAGCTCATTAAATTTTCAATGCGGGAATCTCCAAAATAAATAATGTCAGTAAATTCTTCATATAAAGCAATAATTTGTGAATGCGCATTGAATACTTTTGTTACGGCCGTGATCGTTAAGTCATGTTCTTTTAATTTCGCTACAATAAATGAAATGTTCTCTCTTAACTTTGTCCGATCAACAACGATTCTCGGATTTTTCATAGCATTCGTCCTTCCATGTTATTATGAAGCGCTTTCAACAATATGATACTTTTTCTTCTCTATGGGAAATTCACAAACTTGCATAGTTACTATTCGAAAATTGATTATTTTGAATCTTTTTTTGAAATATTTAAAAAGAAATAAAAATTGGCATACTAAACATTCGTATTTGGCATTTCTTTTCTTGTACTAATCTGTTACTTTATTTGTATGCGTTTCCAATAATTTAGAGAAAGGTTTTGTTGCAATGAAAGTTTATACTCGTAGCGGTGATAAAGGAAAAACCAGTGCAATCGGGCGGCCTCGTCTTATGAAAGACTCTCCCCGTATTGAAGCCTATGGAGAAGTCGACGAACTAAACTCACTCATTGGTTTAATCATTAGCCAAGATGAAATCAAGCAAGAAGCCTTCAGTAAGCTGGCAACGGAACTGACTGAAATTCAACACTTATTGTTTGATGTCGGAACAGATTTAGCAAATATAGATGGGGAGCTTCCCCTTCGCATCACAGAAAAGCCAACAAAATGGCTGGAGCTGCAAATTGATTGGTACACTGATAAGACCCCAGCAATCGAAAAATTTATTTTGCCTGGCGGAAACGCCTTGGCTTCATGGTTGCATTATGCTCGCGCGGTTTGTCGTAAAGTTGAACGCCGCATTGTCACCCTGATGGAACAAGAAGAAATCAACACTCACGCTTATGTTTTTGTTAATCGTCTATCGGATTATTTGTTTGTGACAGCTCGTTATGCCAACACCTTGAAAAATAAAGAGGAAGTATTTTATCGCAACAGTGATCGTGTTTTTAAAAACTAAATAGATTTCAATCAGCTATTAGGAAAAAGGTGAAATTCCTTTACAGCCCCTTTCTACTGTAAATGCTTTAGGCAAAGTCAGACACTAATCCTGATTGATAAAAACAAGCAATATCAGGGTCGTTTGTTTCAATCATTTTAGACACCCTTATATTTTGGGGTGTCTTTATTTTTTTACAAAAGGAGATAGATAATTATGAAGAAAAAAATTTGTTTTTTTGTATTAGCAATAGGTCTTGTGCTATTTAGCGGCTGCACAACAAAAGAAGCTGATTCGACAGCTAGTTCAACGCCGAAAGAAACGATCTCCAGCAGTCAAGAAACAGAGATTAAGGCGACCATTACCTTATTGGATGGAGAAAAGGAATTATCGAAAAAAGACGTAACTTTCAATAAGGGAGAAAAACTATTTGATGTACTCAAGAACAATTATGCGATTGAGGATAAGGATGGAATGATTACTTCCATTGATGGGCAAGCTCAAGACGATAAAAACAATAAATATTGGGTATTTACAAAAAACGATGAGCAAGTAAATTCTGGAGCAAAGGATGTTGTTCTACAGGAAGGTGATCGTGTGGTGTTCAAGCTTGAACAATTCTAATAGTAAGACAGCTGTCTTCTTTTCACTTGGAGTAAGAGAGTTAAGCCTGCTGTCAATGATGATCGCTTTATGTGTGGTTAGCCGGACCTTCTTCCAATTTATCGTAAATGTCCAGCCAGTAACTGCTATTCTTTTAATCATCACCATTTATTGGGGAAGCTATCAAGGGCTTTTAGTCAGTATTTTTTCCATTTTGATCACAAATTTCTACATGGGAATGGGCGTCTGGACAATTGCGCAAATTATTACCTACAGTTTGATTATTTTTTTAACCAGTGTATTAAAAATGAGCCCTACCTTTAAAAATAGTCTGTTATTGCAGGCCATTTATGCCGGTATTTCAGGAATTCTCTTTGGCTTTTTTATTTCCGCAATACAGGCGCCGTTTTTCGGCATTTCGGCCTTCCTCCCCTATTACTTGGCGGGGCTTCCGACTGACTTTATGCATGGATTTGGGAATATTGTCTTTTATCTTTTGCTGGCGCCTATTTTAAGGAGACTGTTGACGCAACACTTAAGAAAGTGGCAGAAGGATAGTAGTAAATAGAATATCTGTTTGATCTATCGACGAAGCATAACTTTTACAATCAATTGATCTAATTATTTTTTCAATAAAGAATGGAGGTAATAAAATGGAGACAAACAGCTCGTTGGATTTTTTCAACACCCTGCAAGCATTTTCTGCTGCAACCAATTTTTCCTTAGTCGTTGTTAACAGACAAGGACAGGTCATTTCTGATTTTTCTAGTTTCTCAACTTTTTGCCAAAAAGTGCGTTCAAAGCCCGCATTCCAATCACGCTGTCAACAATGTCATGCTATTGGCGAACTGAAAGCATATCAAGATAAGAAGGTTTGTATGTATCGTTGTCATGCTGGGCTTGTCAATGTCTCATTACCTATTATTCTAAATAATCACTTGATGGGAGCTATTTCTTTTGGACAGATAGACCTAAAGGAGGACGAGGAAAATCAAATTCCTCAACTACAGCCGACGAGTACTCGTTGGCAATTTTATCCCGACTTACGACAGGCAAGAACACGAAAAACAGTGACTAAAACTCAGCTTGAAGCTGCTGCATCGTTACTCGAAACAATCATCAATTATCAATTTAAAGCGATCGATCCGCATGACCAAATGAAATTTACGCTTCCCACACTAGAAATAGAAAAACAAGCTGTGAATGGTCCAAAAAAAGCAGAAATTTCTAAAGCGATCACTTACATAAACAAAAATTTCACCTCTGACTTAACGATTAAGGATGTCGCGGATCATGTCTATTTAAGTCCGTTCCATTTTAGTCGCGTATTCAAAAAGGAAATCCAGGTTCCCTTCAACACCTATTTAAACCAACGAAGAGTGAAACAAGCAAAAATTCTTTTAACTCATTCAGACCTAAGCGTAAACGCCATCTCAAAGGAAATTGGCTTTTCACAAACGAGCTATTTTTGCAAAATCTTCCGTTCCTTCGTGGGTACAACACCTGCTAGGTATCGAAAAAAAATAATCAGTTAGAACGAGTGTAAATATTTAAATCTAAAACTCAAATTTCAACAAAAACTAAAGGAACAGGAACTATCAGCTTGATAGAAGCCTGTTCCTTCATTTTAAAAAAAATCAGCGGTTGGTAATTGATAAAGCAAGGTTGTCGTAAAAATAGCCCAATCACCATAAATGATTGGGCTCTCAGAAAATAAATTAGATTAGTTTATCTATTAATATTTCTAAATTCTCATGAATTAATTTAACTTTTTATTCCTTTAAATGCCGCTGTTTGTTCCCGAATCCCCTTTTCTGCTGCAAAACGTTCAATACTTGAGGCACCAAAGAATCCATCGATTCCTTTTGTTTTCTCAATAACATATTTTGCATCTTCAGGTTCAGCGATTGGTCCGCCGTGACAAATGACCATTATTTCAGGATTAACTTCTCTGCCTGCTTCAATAATTGCTTCAATTTTTTCTACACAATCATCCAAAGTTAAGGCTGTTTTGGCACCGATCGTTCCTTTTGTTGTTAATCCCATGTGAGCAACTAAGATATCGGCTCCTGCTTCTGCCATTTTTCTGGCTTGCTCTGGATCAAATACATAAGGTGTTGTTAGCATATCTAACTCGTGAGCTTTCTTGATCATCTCTACTTCTAAATCATAACCCATGCCTGTTTCCTCTAGATTTTGTCTAAAGACACCATCAATTAAGCCCACAGTTGGAAAATTTTGTACGCCATTGAAGCCCTGATCTTTTAGTTGTTTAAGATAAATTTCCATTACACGGAATGGATCTGTTCCGCAGACACCGGCTAGGACAGGTGTTTCTTTCACTACAGGTAAAACTTCTTGTCCCATTTCCACGACAATTTGGTTCGCATCGCCGTAAGAAAGAAGTCCGGCTAATGAACCTCTTCCAGCCATTCGATAGCGTCCAGAATTGTAAATGATCAACATATCAGCTCCGCCGGCTTCACTGCTTTTAGCTGTGATTCCTGTGCCTGCGCCTACTCCTACTAAAATATCTCCTTGTTTTACTTTTCTTTTAAAATCTGCAACGATCTCTTTTCTTGTTTGCTTATTCATGATTCATTTCCCCTTTTCATTCATTAAGTTGATTAATTGCTGCGCTGAAAATTCAGCGAACGCCTTATCATTGATTGCTTGATCCTTTTCAATTAATTTGACACTTTCATTAGTTAAATGCTTCTTAATTGAATCAATCAACGCTTTATCTGCTTCAGGACAATAAAACGGTCCATCCTTTACATCAATGGCTGAAAATCCGCCATTCGGAATAACTAGAATGGTCTCTGACTTAGCTAAATTTAGCTTGCTTGCGATAATCTTACCTAATTTTTCATTTTCTTCGACAGTCGTTCTCATCAATGTTACAGTCGGATTGTGTTTGTAAAAATTTCTATTTTTGAATTGATCAGGAACCGTGTCAAAGGGCCCAAAATTGACCATATCCATCGCTCCAAGTGAAACAACTTGTGGTATTTTTGCCAATGAAGCAGCCTCTAGTCTATGTTCTCCAGCATTTAGGATTCCTCCGACCAACTCATCTGCCCATTCTGTCGTTGTCAAATCAAGCACACCTGTGAAATATCCATCCGAAACTAGTGATTCCATCGTTCGACCACCAATTCCAGTTGCATGAAATACTAGAACTTCATAGCCGTTTTTTTCAAGATACTCTCGCGCAAAATTAACAGCCGGTGTGGTAACGCCAAACATAGTAGCCGCAACCAATGGATGCTCGTCCTCTTTAGTTTCAAATCGATAATTCAACAACCCAGCCATTGCAGAAACGGCATTTCCAAAAATTCGCTTCGATATCTTATTTAGCCCTGATACATCGACAATCGAAGGCATCATCATGATGTCACTGGTGCCAACATAAACACTAGTATCTCCCGAAGCCACTGTTGAAACGATCAACTTGGGAATACCAATCGGCAACTGTCTCATCCCAGGAGCAACTAACGAGGTCCCGCCAGTCCCTCCAAAAGAAAGAACACCATCAAACAATCCTTTTGCAAATAATTTTGGAAGTAAACGCTTTAACCCTCTCGATAAAACCTCCGTTGCATAAGCTCGATCATTACGTTTACGGATTGACGCAATGTCTTCATCGGCTTCTGCAGCAATCTCAGCTACATCAACATCTGGAACAAAAGCTGACTCGAATACACCAGTGTGAATAGTGAATACGTTCAAATCAAGTTTTTCTAGAAGCTCTTTGATGTACTGATACTCTGTACCTTTTGAATCAAAAGTTCCTACTAAAGCAACAGTTTTCAATTATTTCTACCTCCTTATTCATTCAATAGTTAACTGCTTACAACTTGATTATAGGTAGCAAAGCCAGCATTGAAAACGTTTTATCATTCGCATAAATAGTTTATATATTAGATTTTCTGTATTTTTTTGGTGACTGCTTCATATATTTTTTAAAGATCTTATTAAACTGAGCATAGTCCGAATACCCCACACTATTCGCAATTTCTATTAATCTTAGATTCGTTGAATTCATTAACTCAATGGCTTTATTCAGTCGAAATTTAATTAAATACTCGGTAAAGCTAATACCTACTTTTCTTTTAAATAGATCACTTAAATAGCTAGGCGACAAGTTTGTGAAATCAGCCAAGTCACTCATATAGATAGTCGTTGAATAATTCTCACTGATATATTTTTTTACGAAGTCAACATAATCATAATACTTTTCAATTCCCTCCAAAATTTGAATGGTCAGATTATCATGTTGCGTGTGAGTAGCATCTTTAAAAGACTTAATCTGGGAAGATAAAATTTGTTCGGAATTAATTCTTTCAAAGGTTGATCCGCCGATATATCCTTTTATCTCTGGAAATTTATTGTATACGTAACGAATTTCTATCAAATCATTAATGGGTCCGCCGTAAATCATAATAATGCTAGTTGATTTAAGCTCTTTCAGTTTAAGACAAATATCTTGAATAGTACTAAGCATATTTTCAAAGGATCTCATTTTTTTTGCACCTAAATTACCGCCTTCAGTTAAGCCAAGATGGATACAAATAATTTCTGGATTCACTCGATCTATCTGCTCAGCTTCATTAATATTAGTGACAAATCCCATGGTAAATAGACCAGCTTTTTTGGCTTTACCAATAAACGCTACCTCTTGAGAAAAGGTTATCTGCTCTTCTTCTAGTGCTTCTCTAAACTTCCCATCAATCAAACTGATTGTTGGATAGTTAACGATTCCTGCAAAATTACATTCTTTAATTTGATGGATTAGTTCACTCGAGTCTAGTAATGGATCTGTTGCATTTACACCAAATAAGACCGGAGAATTCCCTAGGATTGGCAATAATTCTTTTGTGGAGAAATCCATAACTAATTCATTACTATTTGCAAATGGCAAATACCCGCCTAATGAACTTCGGCCCATTTGTCTAAATTTTCCAGAATTCAAGGCTAATATTAAATCTGCTCCACCTTTTTTCGCATTAATTGCACTCATTCCGGTGGCCGTTGCAACACCTAAAAGGAACTTCCCATCATAAATTTGTCGATTTAGCTTATTTAAAACAGCTTCTCTTTTCATAACCAGTCACACTTTCACTCATTATTTTCCCTGCAACGCAAGTATACGTTAACAATCGAAAAAGGTTAAATTTTCTCAGTATTTCTCAACAAAAATAGGAGCTGACCCAAAAGTCTTATAGACTTTCGGATCAGCTCACATTCACGAATAAACAGCGACTAATAAGTAGCGTCTTATGAGTCGATCTCTTCCTATTTTAGGTGAATAAACGAGCATCAAACGTTAACCAATTCTCTCCCCGTCTTCTCATCAGTAATCAACACATTGATCAATTGCCCGTTCAAAGCTGCTTTGATCCCGCTGAGCTTCTTATGACCGCCTGAAACGCCTATTCGAGAGGGGATTTTTTTTAGCTTGTTTAGCTCAATCGAGACGACTCGATCGTTCCAGCTGCATTTCGCTGCTTTTCCAGCATGATCAATAAAATTGTAGCAAATATCACCGGCGATTTTTTCCTGTGAGTATTCTGGATCATTGTCGATTTGTTCGGGTAAATAGGCATTAGTCAAGGTAGAAAATTCAGGCGTCCCACCGATTCCTACTAGCGCGACATCCGCTGCTTCAGCTGCATCCAAAACTTTTTTGATAAAGGATTGCTTCATTAAGACCTGTTTGGCCTCGATATCATCTAAGGTGATTGGCGCGTGCAATTCAACTGAACGCCCGCCAGAATTAGTAGCCAGCAGTTCACAGACACGGTTTGATTGGATCGTAAGGTGTTCTGTTCCCAGACCTCCGACTAATGGAATAAACTTCACATTTGGCAATTGATGCTGTTTAGAAAAATTTTCTGCTGCCTCATGAACGGTGGTACCTGATGAAACGGCCACGACATCATGAGATTTTAGAATCCTGGATAAGTATTTCGCGGCAGCCAGTCCTAAAACTTTGCCTTGAAAGTGCTGATCGGTGGATTCCACGCAGACAACTTCTTCTAGTCCGTACATTTCTTTTAGCTGCTCTTCCAGCTCTCTATAGGGTCCCGCAAACTGATCATTGATCGTAAATTCAATGATTCCTTCGTTTCTGGCTTTAGCCAAAAACTTTGAAACCAATGATCGGCTGATGTTCATTTTTTGGGCAATTTCTTCTTGTGTTTTGTTTTGTTCGTAATACAATGAGGTTATTTCTACCAATAGCCTTTTGTCGTCAGCTAGACTCATTTGCTTCCCCTTTCATTCCAGTAAAATGGTGCCAGATAATCTCATCGGCTTACGTCTGATTTTTTCTAGCCAGTAAATACTCGGCTAATCCGTCCGTAAGTGTGATACAGTTAATGATTTTTGATTCAACCGCGGTGAACAAAACATCTTTTTTCTCATCCTCAAAACAAATGGCACAGACCTTTTCAATCTTGCGAATATCATGTAAATTAATGCCAATGACATTCTCATTGATGCGACAACACACTTCATTGCCCTCACTGTCAAAAAAGCGTGAGTTAACATCGCCAACGACCTTCGCTTCGGCTAAATCGGCAATATCCTTTTGATCAATGTAGCCGATTTCTGTCATCGTGTTGCTTTTAGAAAATGGCGTGGCGATCCCGACTAAAGCAAAATCTACCTTTTTCCCGTCTTCAAGGACATCCTTGACCGTCACATTTTCAACGAGGTTTTTCTTAATGTCCCTGCTATCTACCAAAGCAGGAACGTATAGGTATTTACATTTTGCCCGCATTTTTCTGGATAGGTCATGGGCGATCTGATTCGAGTGAACCTCCACTTTATCTGATCCCATCCCGCCAATCAGCGGAATAATCGTGGACTCAGGCTGGTTCACATAAGGATATTCATCAACTAATCTGCGCAGGACCTTCCCCCAAGAAACACCGATTCTACGAGCCTTGGCAATGTCCTTGCGAAATGCCGCGATGGCTGTTTGAACAATCAATTTTTCAATTTCTTGTTTTTCCAAGTAGCTCGTATCCAAAACCGCCACCCGTTTGAGCCCAAAAGCCTTCTGTAATTTGAGCTCCAACTGAACTGAATAGGCACTTGAGCTGTTAATGTTAATCTCGACAATTCCCTTACTTCTGGCGTCAACTAAGTATTTTGAAACCAATTGCCGCGAAATTCCTAATTGCTTAGCGATATCTGATTGCTTCATCTCTTCTTTGTAATACATCGTTGCCACTCTAACCAAGTCACGATCAGCCAGAATATCCATATGATAACCTCCTGTACAAAAAACCTCCCCATCAAAAGAGGGAGGTTTTTGTTAAATAAATGCTATTTCATCCCCAACGTTAATGGTTGGAAATTCTCCCGGACTAACAATAATCGCCCCAGGCAGAATTTCCCCAATTTCATTGCGGAAATAAATCGAAACATGACCCAATTCATCAAAATTCGGATTCGCCTGAGATCCAACTTCTTCTATAGTATACACTTTTTCTCCGACTTTCAATTTTCCACCGACTTGAATTGAATTTTCTGGCTGTTCTTGAACCTCATGTATTACCGAGATGTCTCGTAATTCAGGCGTTGCCTTTGGTCCGAAAAGAATAATCAAACGTTCCTCCTCAAACGCCGGCACCATTGAACCGATTTCTACAATTCTTGTTTTTACCATGTTCGTTTCCTCCAATTCTTATCGATTAATACATTCCGAAGCTAGCAAAATAAGCCAGAATAACTGCCGTAAAGCCTGTCAGCATTCTACTATATAGAATCGCTGGAACACCGACTTGAACGGTCTCAGGTTTTGCTTCACCTAGGGACAAGCCTACAGGAATAAAGTCACAACCAACATGGGCGTTGATGGCAAAAAGAGCCGGTAGCGCATATTGAACAGGGATCGAGCCATTCGCGATTTGTGTCCCAATCAATACCCCGATTACTTGAGAAATGACAGCACCTGGTCCTAAAATCGGCGATAAAATTGGAATACTACAGATTAAGGCTAAAACAATCATCCCTGGAAGCGAACCCGCTAGAGGCGACAGCACTTTGGCAATCAAATCACCAATCCCGGTATAGTTGATAATCCCGATCATCATACTAATAAAGGCCATAAATGGAATGATATTTTTCAAGAGCATATCCACCGCGTCACGGCCGGATTGATAGAATACCCCCATAACGCCGCCTATGCCGCGTGAAAATCTTACTAAAAAGCCATCCTTCTTCGCATTTTCCTTAGCGTGCTCTTCTTTGGCCTTGGCATATTTCTCTTCAAATTTTTCTTCTGACTCCGCAGGTTTTTCTTCTGCTACGGTCGCTTCAGCAGCCGCTTGAGGTGCAGCCTGCTCGTCAGTAAGCTTAATGCTTTCAGGCTTTACCCCTGATACAAAAATATCTTCGGTAATATGCTTGGCTAAAGGTCCTGATGGTGATGATGGTAAAATATCGACAGTCGGAATGCGCTTCATCGGATAAACGCCGATTCTTGCTGTCCCGCCGCAGTCAATGACCGCACAAAGCATTTCATCTTCCGGCACTTGATTTTTGAAGCCGTCCCAAGCCTCAGCGCCAGTAAGATCCGCGATTCTCTGAGCCACCGGATGAATCCCGCCGCCTGTTACTGACACAACCTTATTCTTTTTATCTGATGGTGTAAGGGTGAAGCCCACACCCCAGCCATTATTTCCTGGTTCTACAAAAACTGATTTATACATTTGTTTCCCTCCCATTTAGAGTACGCTTCGTTTTTACGCATTCGCACGTTTTGACTCTTTTGCGATCAAGAACTTCGTCAGCCGTTCAGTGACAATTCCTCTAAATAAAATCACTACTACCCCTACCAAGAAATAGCGTACAGCTAAACTTGACTGACTGTAGCCAGCTTTCATGACCCCGTTGGCAATCCCTAGGTAAACAAAGAGCTCACCAGCATTGGCATAAGGGAAAAGTCCCGTAACTGGATGTAAAAACGAAACAACCGAATCATAAAACGCAGGTTTTTCTTCTTCATTAACGAACTTTCCAAATGTATAGGCCATCGGATTTGTTAACATCATTACGGATAAAATCGGCATAATCGAGTAGCGAAGAAGCATATATTTTGAACAATAGCGGATTGCACGGTCTACTCGATCCTGACCAATAAAGGCGATGACTGAATAAGTGAATGTCAATAATACGATAAGTAAAGGAACAATCCCTGTCATGAATCCCATAAATTGTTCCCCACCAGCTTCAAATAAGCCAATAAAATTTTTACCAAACCATTCAATATACTTCATTAATGTTCCTCCTAATTATTAATTACCAGTAACCGTTTCCATCTTTCTGGAATAAACATTGGCAAGAGTAGCCTCTACTGGAGATAAGCGAGCCTTTTTAGCCTTTTCCTCAGAGAACCCTTTCAATGAAACGCCTCGGTAACTCGTATCTTCCTTAAAGCGAGCAAATACGGTAAAGCCTCTGCATACATGACAACTGACAATCCTTCCCTCTGAATCAACGACTACCGCAACAATGGTCTTTAACAGCTTGCCCTTTGAAACATCCGTGTAAAACTCATAGGAAGAGTTCTCTTTGTACTCATCTGTGATACTAGCAATAAATTTCTGATAGTATTTCACTTGAATAATGCTCGTAAAGCTTTGCGCGATCATTAATAGGAAAAGAATTATCAATAGAATCTGCATACTATTACCCTCATTTCTTAAGGACCAGATAGAGCAGCGGCTCTATCTGCGTCCTAAATCGTTTTCACTTTTAAGCGAATGTCTCATCCTGCAGCTTGCGTAATTTGTAAACGGTGGTTGATTCGTCTAACTCAACATCGTCCATCGTTAAGAACGCGCCATCTTTGATATCTTTCTTAGCAACCGCACCAGCAATCAAACCGATTGGAATGTTTGCATTTTTCTTCATGTCTTCATGGGTTTCTAAGACACCGCGGACACAGAAGCCGCCGATCCCGTCAATTTTTTCACCTGCTTTGATGTCCTTCTTCGCTACACAGACTGTTTCAGAAACCGGTGCGCCCATTGGAACGATCGCTGTATCTTGTTCCAAAACAGCACGAGCAATAGTGATCGGTGTTTCTAACGAACATAAGTGGAATGGGCGATATAAGATATGATGATCACGATCGCCTTTCTTCATCAAGTAGTTCATTTCATGGGCAACGCCTTCATTTTGTCCTTTTACGATACAAAAGATCCCTGGTGCAATGCCGTCAACATATTCAACAACGCCAAACTTGCTTAAAATTCCGCCGTTTTCTTTTAAATCTAGATTTTTAACAGTGCCGTCTAAATCTGCTGAAATACCATGCATCCCAACAACATCAGGAACAAAGCCCATCGCATTTGATAAAAGGTTCATCTCACCCATTGTCTTCGTGCCATCTTGGAATGACGCTAGAATTTTAGGACTCATCACCTGTGCTTTGGCTTTTTCAGCAGCCGTATCAGGATTAGCATGAACCATCAGCTTATTATTTTTCCCTTTACCAGCAACTAATACTTCCATCCCCATGCTTTTAGCAAATTCATACATTTGCATCGTTGCAGCAGGTTCGTCTCCGTCTGAACCCGTATAAATCAAGTCTGTCGCATCGTACATTTTCTTCATCAATGGTCCAATTGTGATGTCAATTTCAACATTCAGTAAAACTAAGTGCTTTTTAGCCATCAAGGATTCTAATGAAATTTGCGCTCCAGCTTCTGGTACGCCTGTCGCATCAACAATGATTTCAACTTTGTCAGAATGAATGATGTCTTTAAAATTCTCGCTAATCAGAATGTCGACTTTTTTATCAGCGCTTGCATTGTAAGCCTCCGCTGCACGATTCGCCGCGTCTAAATTAATGTCGCTAATACCTGCGACGATCATCCCTGGAATAGTCGAAATTTGCGAAATCATTCCGAACCCCATTTGTCCTGCACCAATTACTCCAACTTTGATTGGAGCACCATTTTTTTCTCGTTCTAATAACTTACCATATAACGTCATTTTGAACCCTCCACCTCTTTTGTCATATGCCAATGTATTTGGCAAATGTTTAACAGTTCCCAGTATAACATCGAAAAAGTGTTTGTCAACGCTTTCCTAGAACTTTTTTTCAATTTTATGGCATATGCACCCATATGGAACATATGTCACAACTTATATTTTTTGATTATCAGAAAATATTAAATAACAAATGATATTAGTTTTGCCGATTGTTCCAAAATTGAAATTGATTTTTTCAGCTTAATTTTGAGCACCATAAAAATGAAAAATCAGCGATTCATTCTGATCGTTTTCGATCAAAATGAACCGCTGATTTCAATTGATAGAACTTGCTGCACAATGAACAACCGGAAGAAAAATCTCCAAAAAAAGTGAACAACTGTTTTAGTCGTCCACCCTTGCGATTTATATTGAAATTCAAATAATTTGAATCGTTTTTTGAAGCTTATTTTTAGAAATCTCCCCAAAAATCATCAGCGGTTGTTTCTGCTTGTTTTGGTTGGCTTTTACTTGATTGGTAATAGCCGTGTTCGTAGTTGCGCGTGCTGTTTTTTGCATTTGGAATCAGGATTGCCAACAGGATATACAAAAGAATTGGTGCGCCGATCAAGAAAACACTAGCAAAAACATAGATGACACGTGCGAGTGTCGGATCAACTCCGAAATACTCTGCGATTCCTGCCAATGTACCTGTTAATACTCGATTGTTTTGTGATTTAGTCATTTTCTTATTCATTTTCTTTTTCTCCTTTTAGTTACCCTAGTTTTTAAAACATACTTCCAATTTTTGTTTAGGTGGAAGTTGTTTTCCTTATGACTATATTATGCCGAATCTACTTTCATTCAGCATAGGGCAAAAGGCCGATTTTCGACTAAACATTTTGGCCCAAATCGTTGACAGTCTCAAGGCAGAGAGACTCATAAAACAAGCAAGTAGATCACTATAAAGAATGATCCGCCCCATTCTATTTACAAAATCCTGATTGTCTAATTCGCAACTTTCTAAACAAAACACAACGAATAGCCCGCAGCTTTTGCGGGCTTAAAATTTGCACTCACCTTTTCAAATCCTGCACACTTCCGCCTCATCCCAACGTTGGATTTTTTGATAAGACGGAAGTGTGCTACTTATTCTCGTTTGCGCATACGATTGAGCAGACGTTTACGTTTCTTCTTAGGTTTTGCTGGCGGCGATTCTTTATTTGCGGACATGACTACTTCTTCTGCTTCCTCCTCATATTTCGCCGTAATGATCAGCTTCGCTGGCGTTACTTGTTCATCTACCGCCAGATCCTCCACGGAGACGCCTGCTGGCAGACTGGATGTAATCATCATCAATGCCTGACTTTCACTGATATCCTGCGGTTCAACACCTAATGGCAGCTGAATGGTTTTGATCAACCAGCCTGGTTTTGGCTGCTCTTCGGTGATTGTGAAATCCTCTGGAAAGCGGATGTGTCCTGTATTTTTTACAGAGTGCGGCTGCGGTTTTTCTTTTGCAATAGTCGTTTTTACAACTGGCTGTGCCCCAGCTGTCTCCAACATGACACTCATTGGATCATTCGCGGGTTGCTCGGTTTTTTCTCGATCATCAAAGATCGTGCGGACTTCTCGCACGATTACTTTGGCGTGCAAAACTTCTTTGAATAGCGCGATCCCGTCTTTTTCAAACAGGCCGATCTTGGTTAATTTGGTTAATGCTGTTTTGACTTGATCCGCGGTTTTGGTGGGATCAAAATGTTTAAATTTCAAATGATGGGACTTGCCAATTCCGTCGGCAAATTCCGCATCTAACGTAATCGTTTTCATTTTTTGGTTTTCTTCCTTTCGTTTTTCATTTTTTCTTCACTTGGACTGGAAATCACCTTCATGACTCCGCGAATCCTGTTAATGGTTCTTCGGTAATTTGATTTAATAATTGTTCAGTTTCTTCAGCGACATAGGTTTGCGCTGGGAATAATTTTTCGGATAATAATTGCCATTCTTTCTTTCCAAAATAATCGGTAAAATAAATATAATAGCGACGCATCGCGGCAGTTGAGCGGGTTTTTAAGAAAATATGATTCGCTAATCCGCGTAACACACTCTTGAATTCTGATTCGCAGAGTTCTGCTCGGACTTGCAGTGCAATCAACAGTTCGATGGTGGCCGTGCCATCTTTTGTCTCATGGTAAAATTTGCGAATGCGTTTTTCGATTGTCTGCCGTGACAACGTAAATAGTTTTTGTCTGGTGATGCCGTATTCTTGCACCTGATTTCCTCCTTGTTCGTTTTAATGTATTTATTTTTTGCAAAAAATTAAGTTGATTCTCACGCCGTATATCATTCTGCTAAACAGGTTTATTGCTTTCTTTGACTATGGCTTTCTATTTTTTCTGAGCTATAGATGCTGTGAAAAGCAGAAGTGACATCCTTTCTTGAAATCATTCTTTATTGAGATATCTACACCAACAACATACGCCTATTTTCGCGAGATTTACACACCAAAAATTTGATTGCAACTAAAATATAAAAATCCTAATCTAAGGAATACGACAACCACGTATCAAAAACCTACATAAAATAACTTAATCAAAAAATAAATACCCGGATTTTTTTCTAAAAATAAGAAAAAAGCCCACGAAATGATGGGCTTTTGACGAAATATCTTATTTTAAATCATTGATACCTTCAGTTTACTCGATTTACTTGATGAAATCTAAGACGTTTTTGTAATCATTCATCGCGTGCAGCATCTCCGAACGCTTTTCAGTCGTTGTTCGATATCCCCCCAGCTCACCAAAGCCATCCATGCCTGACAATAAGGTATTTAGGACAAGGTTACTGGAAATGTTCTTCCTTGCACCATAGATAACAGCGATGAGGGGATTCGCTTGCTTGAACGTCTCTAAAAATTCTTTTTGCTCCGTATTCAAACGAGCACTAGCAGTCGAATCTGTCAGATCATCACTAAAATTCCATTTGATGATGTCGATATCCTTTAAGACATTTTCAGGAATATCAAAGGGCTTCTCAGTTCTTACTAAGACGGAATAATTCAGTTCTTTGACTATCTCTAAAATATTTTTTATATTGAAGATCGTTTCAAGATCATCGAAAATAATGACCTCAGCGCCTTCTTCTCTTAGCTTTTTCAAATTTTCAGGTTTAGCGTCTGTAAAATCAATTGCGAGTTTGATTCGATGAATCACATTTTTTACTTTGGAGACATCCTCGCTGCACACCGTAAAGATGGCGTCCATTCCTAGCTGTGAGACCTTTTGATCAACCAGCACAGCATTCTTGACAGCCTCTTCATCCTTCCAGAGTACCTGAGAATTGACACAATAAAACGGGGTTTGCAGTCTTCTTTCCTTCATCACTCGATCATCCTTTCTTTGATAAAAAACGGGTGAAAAAAATCACAAACATCTTTAAAAAAAAAGAGCTCACTCGGCCGAATTTACATTTTTTTCAAGACGCACCATCAATCTAATTTCGCATTATTCCATAATTAAAAAAGATTGTCAATAATATTGTGAATATCTGAACATGAAAAAATTCGCTCGTATTCTTCTTACATTCTTTTTACTCAACGAAGATTCTGGTTTATATCATACATCATCACCCTTCCACTTACACCAAGTGGGCTGTAAATTAACACGATAAAATCAATACTAATCACTAAAACAAAAATTTTTTGACGATCATTCAATCAGACACCACCTTCTAAATGTTGCTATTTACACATTTCCGATTTCTGAGCCGTCAATTTTTTACCCACGATTTTCCAGCTAACAAAAGAAAAATAAAATTTATCGTTTACAAATTCACAAGTTAAAGGTATATTATACTAGAACTATAAAAGTAAATTTTACCACAAAGGAGCTTTTCGATGACAACAAATTTTGATTCAAAAGAGTATTTGGAAAAAGTAGACGCATGGTGGCGGGCAGCCAATTATATTTCGGTAGCTCAAATGTATTTAAAGGACAACCCGTTATTACGCCGTCCGATTCAAAAAGAAGATGTAAAAACGCATCCAATCGGACATTGGGGAACGATTTCTGGTCAAAACTTTTTATACGCCCATTTAAATCGGACCATCAACAAATATGATCTAAATATGTTTTATATCGAAGGTCCGGGTCACGGTGGTCAGGTCATGGTGGCCAACTCTTACCTAGATGGAAGCTATACCGAGATTTATCCTGAGATTACCGAAGATGAGAACGGCTTGAAACAGCTGTGCAAGATGTTTTCTTTCCCTGGCGGCATCGCCTCTCATGCGGCGCCAGAAACACCTGGCTCGATCCATGAAGGCGGCGAACTAGGCTATGCCCTGTCTCATGCTACTGGGGCGATCTTAGATAATCCTGATGTGATTGCCGCGACAGTTGTGGGCGATGGCGAAGCAGAAACTGGTCCATTAGCCGGCGGTTGGTTCTCAAATGTCTTTATCAATCCAGTAAATGATGGCGCTGTATTACCGATTCTTTATCTAAATGGCGGAAAAATCTCTAATCCAACCATCCTTTCTCGTAAAAGCAACGAGGATTTGGCGAATTATTTTGAAGGCTTGGGCTGGAATCCTTATTTTGTTGAAGGAACCAATCCGAAGGAAGTTCACGAAATGATGGCGAAAACCTTGGATGCTGTAATTGAAGATATTAAAGAAATTCAAGCCGAGGCACGTAAAGGCAAAGCCGAAGAGGCGACGATGCCAGCTTGGCCAGTTATTTTGTTCCGTACACCAAAAGGCTGGACTGGACCTGAAACTTGGGACGGCGAGCAAATCGCTGGTACCTTCCGTGCCCACCAAGTACCAATTCCAGTGGATTCTGAGCATATGGAGCACATCGACAAATTAGTGAATTGGTTGAAATCCTATCGTCCAGAGGAACTTTTCGATGAAAAAGGAAAAATCAAGCAAGAATTACGAGTGGTTTCTCCAACAGGCGATAAACGCATGGCAAAAAATCCGATCACTAATGGCGGAATTGAACCAAAACCAATGAAAATGCCTGATTGGAAGCAGCATGCTATTGATACTTCGACACCAGGTGCGGTAATGGCGCAGGATATGATCGTCTTTGGACAACAAGCCCGTGACATGATCACCGAAAATCCGACAAACTTCCGCATTTTTGGCCCTGATGAAACAAAATCAAATCGCTTAAATAAAGTCTTTGAAGTCACTGACCGTCAATGGTTAGAACCAAAGAACGCAACGGATGAATGGCAATCTTCTGTTGGTCGTGTAATCGATGGCCAATTATCTGAGCATCAGGCCGAAGGGTTTTTAGAAGGCTACGTATTGACTGGCCGTCACGGGTTCTTTGCTAGTTACGAATCCTTCCTTCGGGTGGTCGATTCAATGTTGACGCAGCATTTCAAGTGGATGCGCAAAGCCAGTGCTCATTCATGGCGCAAAAAATATCCGGCTCTGAATGTGATCGCCACTTCGACTGTTTTCCAACAGGATCATAATGGCTATACCCACCAAGATCCCGGTATTTTGACTCATTTAGCAGAGAAAAAGCCTGAATTTATCCGCGAATATTTACCAGCCGATGCCAATAGCTTGATGGCGGTCATGGATAAAGCGATGCAGGACGAACAAGTCATCAATCTAATCGTTTCAAGTAAACACCCTCGCCCACAATTCTACTCAGCCGCTGAGGCAGAAGAGCTTGTAGAAGAAGGCTTGAAGGTGATTGATTGGGCAAGTACCGACAACGGCGAAGAACCTGATGTGGTGATCGCTGCGGCTGGTACCGAACCAAATCTAGAAGCATTAGCAGCAGTTTCTCTATTGAATAAGAACTTCCCAGAACTAAAAATCCGCTTTGTCAATGTCGTGGATATTTTGAAGCTGCGCCATCCAGATGTTGATCCTAGAGGCTTGTCTGATGAAGCCTTCGATGCCATCTTTACCGCGGATAAGCCAATCGTCTTCGCCTTCCACGGCTATGAAGGAATGGTGCGGGATATCTTCTTTGATCGTCATAACCACAATATTCATATTCATGGCTACCGTGAAAATGGCGATATTACTACCCCATTTGATATGCGCGTCTTTAGCGAAATGGATCGCTTCCACTTGGCACAAGACGCAGCAAACGCAGCATATGGCTTGGAAGCAGAAGCATTCTCAGCTAAAATGGATGAAACCCTTCAATTCCACCACGACTTTATTCGTGAAAATGGAACGGATATTCCAGAAGTTGCAAATTGGAAATGGGAAGCTCTAAAACAACTACAGCACCAATCATAAGAATCCTTACAAAAAGCCAAGGTGTCACATCTTGGCTTTTTGTTTAAAATGTTAACGATGAAAAAGAGGTGAAAGACGTGGAGCAAACTGTTGTAATCATCAAACCAGATGGCGTTAAGAGAAAACTAATTGGAAGAATTATTCAACGTCTTGAGGATCGTGGCTTGATCATCAGGAAAATGCAGCAAAGAACCCTTGATGTCCCATTAGTTAAGGCCCATTATGCTCATCTAAAGGATAAGCCCTTCTTTGATGACCTGTTGGCCTATATGACCTCAGGCCCAGTCGTTGTCATGATTGTCGAGCAAAAAGAAGTCATTCGGATCGTTCGAACGATGATTGGCACAACCAATGCCTTGGAGGCCGCGCCAGGAACGATTCGCGGAGATTTCGCACTAAACGCCAGTGAAAATATTATTCACGCCTCTGATTCTCCGGAAGCTGCGACAATCGAGATTCAGCGCTTTTTTCCTCAGTAAATAGTTAAAAAAAGAAGTACAATCCTGAGTGAAACCACTCCGATTGTACTTCTTTTCTTATTCACCCATAATCATTAAATTGCAGGTGCGTGTGCGCTCGCGATTTTGATCCCAATCAACAAAATACAGATACCCAACTGAACCGATCAACGGTTCGCCATCCTTGATGATGACCGTTTCGCTGGCTCCGAAGAACGAACCTTTAATGTGTGCATCCGCATTTAAAATCGAGACTGGATCAGGCAGATAATTAGGGTCCTTGGCGGCTAAGTCTTTGAGAAATTCCACATGGGCTGGACCAGGATATAAGTAATCCGATTCCGTATATTGTCGTGGGATTAATTTATCTAAAATGCGATTTTGATCAACCTGTAAAAATTCGTCACCCTTCCAATCCTTGTCGTGAACGTATTCTTCAAAAATCACTGAACACGTCGTATGAGGAGTCGTGATGGCGCATAGACCATCCTGAATGCCAGAATTTTTGATCGCTTTTCTTAGCTGAAGAGTAATATCTAAATACGTCACCTTCCCCGCTTGAGTTTCCAGTGATAATTGTTCATGCTTTACAGTCATCTTGTCTAACCTCTTTCCTTGTGTGCTTTTGCCAACGCCTCGATCATATCAGTCAGCATCTCTGCCGGCGAATCCGCATTTGTGATTCCGCTGGTACAACCAGTCCCATCGGCACCAAGTTCCATTGTGCGATAAACATCGTCTGCGGTGCTGATTCCAGCGGCCTGCATGACTAAATTGTCCGCATCAATCGCCTTAATTGCCTGATTGGTTTGTTCGATATAGCCACGATCACTTGTTTGTCCGGTTCCGATCAGTTCGGTCGGCTCACACAAAATGACGTCCGCCCCCATCATCGTTACCGCCTGGGCTTCCGGAATAGAATCAGCACAAACAATTGTTTCAATGCCTAGCTCCTTGGCCCGTTTGATGGCCTGAGCTAATGCAGCGACAGTCATTGGCCGTTCGGCATGATTTAGGAAAACAGCCCGTGCCCCCGCATGATAAATCGATTCAGGCAAAACATGCCCGATCCCTCTGCCTGGATAAATCCCATCCATATGCTGTGCGGTGACAATGATCTTTTCTGTCGCCTGCTTCACTGGGGCAATATCCGCAAAAGGAACGGTGACCAAGATCGAACATTCTGGATATTTCGCAGCCAGTTCATCTGCACGTTTCGCCAATTTCAGTAATTCTTCGCCGTATAAATAAGATTTCGGATTAAATACGAAAAATGGCGACTTGATTTTAGTAGACATTCGTTGCTCCCCCTTTTTAATTCACGCTTTTCGTCGCAAAAACCTTATAGCAAGCTTCTAGTGTTTCAGCCATCGCTTCATTCGAAAGCTGTTTCATTTCTAAGTAGTCCTTTGGTTGCCCATCCATATTTTTCTGATAAGCCGCATTTAGAAAATCCGTGAAAATATTGATTTTGGCAATGCCGCTGGTAGCACAGCGATTCAGGTTCGCGCTGCCAGATGAGGAGCCGCCATGTAAAACCAACGGAACATCCGTAATCTGTTTAATTTCTGCTAAACGCTCGAAATTCAATACCGGTGTTCCCTTGTAGGCTCCATGAGCGGTTCCAATTGAGATCGCCAGCGAGTCGACATTGGTATTCTCGATAAAGGTCTGAACATCCTTGACCACTGTATAAATAGAATCAGTCGTTTCATGATTTTCATAATTGGTGCCGGCACCGACATGCCCCAATTCCGCCTCTACGGTAACGTTTCTTGGTTGAGCATAGTCCACTACTTTTTTGGTGATTTCAATATTATTTTCTAGACTCTCCTTAGAGGCATCAATCATGACAGAGGTAAAGCCTAAATCAATCGCCTGTTTAATAAAATCAAAATCTTCGCCATGGTCCAAATGCAAGACGATCGGTACAGAAGCCTTATTCGCCAAGTATTTCCCAATTAACGCCGCCTCTTCTAGCGAAATTAAGTCTTTGTGGGCTTGGGCAAACGGCAGCATCAAGGGTTTATTTAATTTTTCCGCCACCGTAACAAATGTCCGGGCCGAATCTAGATCGATAAAATTCGTAGCAGGTACAGCGTAGCCTTCTTTACTGGCCTTTAACAGCATTTCCTTGGAATTGACTAACAAATGAATCCTCTCCTTTTTACATTTGCAAAACACTATTTACTTTTGTAAAAATTGTAGTATCATTAAGAGGAAAAGTCAACGGAATCCGCGAATATCATTTGATATAAAAATAATTTTGTAGGAACATATGTTACGAGGAGGGATACAATGCTTGATCGAGAAAATTTGATGTTAAAGACAGCGCTTCTCTATTACGAAGAGGAAGCCACCCAAAGTGAAATCGCCAAAAAGCTGAATATTTCCCGGCCAACGGTGGCTTCACTGCTTCACGAAGCCAAAGAAAAAGGCATCGTCAAGATCACCATTCAGCACAATGAGCTGCACTTACTGAAGCTGCAGGAAACACTGATAGAAAAATATCAGCTAAACAATGTAAAAATCGCGGCAAAATCTCAAAAAGATAAAAAAGCCGCCGCCGGAAAGCTCTGCGCCGACTTGATCGAGCCCATGCTAAAAAGCATCCATAAATTAGGAATTGGCTGGGGCTCCACACTTTATGAATACGTTGAACACGCGAATTTATTAAATTTGAACCATTTGAAAATCACGCCACTAATCGGAGGTATCGGTCTATCAGAGGTTCGTTTTCATTCCAATCACTTAGCCTTTGTTCTATCTGAAAAATACAACAGCGAGGTCTCCTACTTCTACGCACCCGCGATTGCCGATACCTTAGAGGTGAAGGAAACCCTGCTCAAGTCAGAGTTAATCAAAGAAATCATCGAAGAAGGAAAAAAAGTCGACCTTGCGATCCTAGGTGTCAGCGATCCTATTCGCTCCTCCACCTATAAAAAATTGAAATATATTTCCGAAGAAGAAGCAGCGCTGCTGAAAAGCGAGCACGCCATCGGCGATATCGGCAGTACGATTTTTACTGTAGACGGCACCCCGTTAAAAAAAGGCTTCTCTCAACGCCTGCTGGGAATCGAACTACAGGACATCAAGAAAATTCCTCAAGTAGTCATCGTAGCTACTGGAAAGGAAAAAGCCGAGAGCGTCCAAACACTGCTTAAGATGAATTTTATTACGGATCTGGTGATAGACGAAGAAATCGCTGAACTGCTTTAGTTCAGCGATTTTTAGGTGTATTCCAAACATCCCCCACAAACCTCTTCCGAAACTGCTTCGGACTGCAACCATATTTCTTTTTAAATCTTGCGATGAAGTAGCTTAAATTATTAAATCCAACCGCAAAACAGATTTCAGAGATTGTCTCTTCGGTTTCCAACAGCCGTTCTTTCGCCTTCAACAATCGATAATCAATCGTGTAGTTCATAGGCGATTGATTGGTGTAGGCCTTAAACAAACTCGTACACTTATTTTTATTGATAGGAATCACTTGAGCAATCGCCGCCACTGTAATATCTTGTTGAAAATTTTGATGGACAAAATTCAGCAGCTGATAAATATCCTGATCCTCCTTCTTTTCTGAAGAGGCAGGCGAATTGCCGATCTCATTTAGACAGCTGAGGATTAGTTCATAGATTTTTAGAAAGTTATAGGCTTGAGGAGTCTCTGCGATCTCTTGTAAAATTGCCTGCTGATGAGGCGCAAGTGTTAATAGCCGGCAGATAAAATTCTGTTTGTCTTGCAAAGGTTTGATGGTCGATTGATACAATTGTTCATTCAGAAAATGAGAAGAAAAATCAATGCACACATATTCTGCCGTTTCAGTTAAGGGAACCGCGTGATGCAGCCTTCGTGAATTAATAATGATCCCACTCTTTTCATGGATCTGATACGTCTCTTTTCCAACAGAAAGCTCCAAGGTTCCGGAAAGAACGAAGGTCAGTTGAAATTCTTCATGCCAGTGCCACATCAGCTCATCATTTCTAGTCCGATCTAAAATGCGATGATAGATCGCCAGCGGGAAATCACCGATTCGGTGTTCGGTCTGCTCCTGCTCAGCTTCATTGACTTCAAAATACATCGCCTTGCTCCTTTACACAATAATGATAAAAATAGTCTTTATTTTGATAGAAAGTCAAAAATACAACGTTCTATAATACAGTATCACAACACTATTGGTAAATTAAAGGAGAACAGTATGAAATTAGCAGAAAAGAACACAGGCATCCTATTTGCGGGACTAGCAGCCACACTATGGGCAATATCAGGGATTTCCGGACAAATTCTATTTAATGTCTTCCAATTTTCCGCTGAATGGTTGGTTTCTACTCGAATGTTTA
Organism: Enterococcus avium; assembly: GCF_002891025.1. Lineage (NCBI taxonomy): Bacteria > Bacillati > Bacillota > Bacilli > Lactobacillales > Enterococcaceae > Enterococcus > Enterococcus avium. The sequence goes on from NZ_NBSL01000003.1 coordinate 229,677, forward strand.
TTGCCGGACTTCTTTTACTATCTGCTACCAAACTTACGGGCGCGCCTTCAATCTTCGCGCCATTTCGAGAAAAAAAAGACCTTATCGCGATTCTGACTTTTTCCATTCTTGGAATGTATGCCGTTCAATATACCTATTTCAAGACGATCGAGCTAAGCAGTGCCTCCTTCGCTACGATTATTCAATATACAGGCCCATTTTTTATCATCATTTATGAGGCCATGAAAAATAAACAGATACCTAACAAAAAGACTTTACTGCTGATGCTACTGACACTCATTGGCGTCTTCATGATCGTCTCAAACGGAAATATTGCTCAATTGACAGTCACTCCGGCCTCCTTGCTTTGGGGTATCGGTTCGGCGATTTCTTTAGCGTTTTATTCCGTCCAGCCCCGTAATCTGCTAAAAAAATACGGCAGTCTCTTAGTCGTAGGCTGGGGTATGCTGCTGGGAAGTGTACCCGCAAATCTGATCCAGCCATTTTTTCGCTATACCGGAGAGCTTTCGCTTCTTTCGCTGCTCCATATCTTGATCGTAGTCATTTTAGGAACCGCTGTTTCTTATTTCATTTACCTGTCCAGCTTGAAATACATCTCGTCATCCCTAGCCAGCATTTTGACTGCCTTCGAGCCAATCTTTGCGACCGTTTTGTCCGTCCCGATTTTTCATACGTCATTGACAGCCATCGCAACGATCGGTTTTGTGATTGTTATTGGGACGATCTTGCTATTGCAGAAGGTGTTGTAAAGTGCGGGATTTAATAAAAAATAGCAATGAGCCGTTGTTCGTCACGCAACGGCTCATCACTATGAATATCAAAATAAAATGCCCTCTCTAAAGAAAGAATTTCGATAACTTTCATTTTTAAACACGGTTTATTTTGTCGTAAAACGATCCACCCAAGGAATCAACGGACTATAAAGGGTCACTAATCTACCTGTAAAGAGCGCCGCAATGATCGTTCCTTCTCGAATCCCGACAAGTCCTTGAAAATAAAGCAGTGAGATCACTAGTGCTACTGCCACCATCGTTAAATCTGTATACATCTTTAATTTGCCGAAAGGTTTCTTCGTGCGCAAGGTCAGAGCGACCACCAGTCCTTCTCCTGGCATCAAAATAGACCGCGAATTGACTTCAAAAAACACACCCAGAGACAGCACCACCATTCCAAGCAATGTAAATGCCAATTGCTCCAAGTAATGTCCCATAAGTGTCGGCAAACCCAAGTTAGTAAATACATCCACAAAGACATCGATCAACCCACCAAAGGCGAGACCTGGTACGATTTGCAAGATAATAGGAAGATTTACCTCACGTAAGATGACCATTTGCAAAAAAATCATCAAGACCATGAAAATCATCGTCAAGTTTCCAATCGATAGTGGTGTGATATAACTCATCACATTGGGAATACTAGAAATTGGCGAGGTGCCTAATTGGGCAAGCTTCGCTAATGCGATCCCGATTGACATCAGGCTAATTCCGACAAACAAAACCACCAAGGATTTTATTTTTGATAGCATAACAAGACTCCTTTCACAATAAAAACAGCCGCAATTTGCTTATTCTATAGCTACTCAAACAATGTAGCCATAGAAATAAACAAACCGCCGCCGCGTATTTTCGTGTTATGTATAAATACGTCCTTCTCTATATTAAGAAGCAATTCATATTTTGTCAAAACAAAGCACACTTAGTAACTTCGTCTTTTTCGTAATACTCCGCTTCGTCATTAGAATAGGTAACAATGTACTCTTGGTTTTTGGAGGGCTCTTCCCGTTCTCTGAAGGCAAAGGATTAACCTTTTCTGTTCATAACAAAACAGCCCAACCATCAATTAAGATGATTAGGCTCAACTAAAGCAACTTCACAAATAGAAAATTTTTCTATAGAAAACAACAAATACTTTTACTCCTCTACTCGTCTGCTCATGATTCTTTTGAGTGTTTTTTCTCTGATTTCGATGCTTCTTGAAGCGTGTTGATTGTTTTCGTAAATATCAACGATCAATCCAGAGATATACATCTGGCTCATTCTCCCGGGTACCGGTGAATTGAACAACTCATCGTAAGAGCTTTGCAGCACGACATTGCTCAGCTTCGCAATAGGAGATAGCAAATAATTGGTAATGCCGATAACTGTTACGTTGTTTTCTTTAGCGATGTTGATCGCATCAATGAGATCCGCTGTTCTGCCGGTTAAAGAAAAAACGATAAGCAGATCATCTGACGTCATTACCGTTGCCGCATTGATTTGAAAATCCGAATCTAACAGGGCTGTTGATTGTACACCATTTCTTAGAAGTAATTTCTCCAAATCCGTTGCCGCTAAGCCACTTTGACCTTTGCCTAAAATATAAATATGGCGTTTCTCTTCGATTAAACGGACGACTTCGCGATAGTCATTTTTGTCAATTAGCTCATGGGTTCTGTCCAGAGTTTCTTTGATTTTGTTCAACAGGTCGGTGTTATTGAAGCTGTCATGCTCCAGCTTGACATTGTTTTTAGCAATCGAGATTTTTAAGTCAGTAAAGCCGGAAAAGCCCACTTTTTTACAAAGTCGATTGATCGTAGCATCGCCAACATTCAAGAGCTGCTTCAAATCACTGATCGTGTTGTGAATGACCTTGTCTTTGTTTGAAACGATATAGTCCGCCACTTTTCGCTCAGATTTGGTTAATTCGTCATAATGTTTGTTTATCATATCAACAGCATTCATTGTGTTCGTTCCTTTAACAGTTATATTTTCCTCACAGATTTAGGCTTTCATTCAAATTTATGATACCATCTTTTCCTACCTTAATCATATCATTAAAATCAATTGTTTCCGCCCTTAATTGGCTATATTCTAAAACCATCGGCAGATTCATTCCAGTGACGATCTGAAGTTTCCCCTTATATTTGGGGTCGGTCAGCAAGCGTGCCACCACATTCGCCGGCGTCCCAAAGGCAAGATCACAAAAAACGACCACACCGTCTCCTGAATCAACAGAAGCAATTTTTTGCACTAATTGTTCATTAAATTCCGAAATGTCCTGCCCAGCGGATAACGATAAAGCAGCTAATTGCTCTAATTTGCCTGAAAACAATTCTAGCGATTCTCTCATGCCCTCAGCCAATCCGCCATGACTGACTAATAAAATTCCCTTCATAGACACAATTCCTTTCCCTATACGATTCCAAAGAATGATAGCGCGATCGATACGATAATGGTTCCGAAAATAACTTTAGAAATGCTGACTTTTTTCTTCCCAATCAAGAAGTAAAATAAAAACAAGACCAAAATGGCGAAGAGTCCTGGGATCAGATTGTCAAAATTATCTTGAATCTTCATTTTCGTCTCACCAAAAGTCACCGCTAATGGTGTAACCAATGTGACCATCGAAGCAGTCAATGCCCCCATCATCATCATGCCCAGAATATTCGCACCCTCCAGTACGTCAGTCATCAAGCGAGAGGACAAAACATCCTTGATGGCCTCACGACCTTTAATATAGGTAAGATTCGTCGTCAAAACAAGCTCGCACATCAAAATAAAATTCCCTAAAAACAGCATTAGCAAACCAAAAAATGACCCGCCCGCCGCCAAGGTACTCGCCGCTAAAATACAAAGTGTTTGCAACGTGCCTGCACTGAATGAATCCCCAAAAGCCGCAACCGGACCCATCAATCCTGTTTTAATCCCAATAATTGCCTCATCTGAGATGGTTCCTTCATTGGCCTTTTCTTCTTCCATCGCAAGAACCGTTCCTAAGATCAATCCTCCAGCCGTACAATTCGTGTTGTACAAAGCCAAATGCCGCTGCAAAGCCTGCTTTAGGTCGTCTTTTGTATCATACAGCTTTTGTAATACAGGCATTAACGCATACGTAAAGGAAATGGACTGCATTCTTTCATAGTTCAAGGAGATCTCTGTTGAAAAATACCAGCGGAACATCGTTTTGTTAATATCTGAACGCGTCAGTTTCTTTTCATTCTTTTCCATTTTCTTACCCTCCCATTAGCTCAGACAGCTGCTTACGATTCAGCACGGTAATAAAGGCGATCGAAATCGCAATGATCCCAGTTACTAGAGAATTCATACCTAACACAGAAACACAGACAAAACCGATAATAATATAAGGGATCAGCCGCGGTTTTCCAATTGAATTAATGATTAGCGCAAACCCAACCGCTGGTAAGACTCCGCCGGCAACCTCTAGTCCATGCATGATCCATTCTGGAACGACTTCTAAAAGATTCAGCATCACATCTTGACCAAACAATACAACGATAAAAACAGGTAAAAACAATAATAAGAAAGAAGTCGCCACCGGATACCAGATTGCTGCTCGAGCGATTCCCTTTGTGTCCACCTTTTCAGCATATTCATCGGCCTTATGAACCAAAGGAACATTGATGATTTTACGTAAATTCAATAATTGCGCGCCCAAAAGACCTAACGGAACAGCAAAGGCGATCGCCTGTTCCACAGATAAACCGGTATTTAAAGCGATAGGAATCATAGTGGCCGCGGCCATCCCTTGATCCGTCGGCAGATTGCCTCCCGGAGCAATAATCCCCGCAAATACAGCCGCGATCCCTCCGCCAATCATCAGCCCCGATTTGACATCCCCATAAATCAAGCCAGAAATAATCCCGATGAAGATTGGATTTCCAATGAAAAACAGCGCGAAATATCCCCCGATCATTCCGCGACTTAACCAATAAACCAGCGCCATTGCAACAGCCATCATTACACTATTATCCATAGTAATTCCTCCTACTGATTTTATTTTTCAGGAAAATAGGTGTGATTTTCACCACATATCTCACTCCACTAAAATGAAAAATTACTGAAGCAGTGGAACGGACATCCTGCCTACTTGATTTTATTCGCAATACTTTCTAACGATAGTTTTTCATTTTCAGGAATTGGCTGAATATATACCTTCAAGCCTGTTTGTTGAATTTCCTGTAAACAATCAAACTCCTCTTTGGATAAGGCCACACCTGATGTCACGAATTGACGGCCCTTTCCAGTCTGAACCGCCCCAACATTTAGTTCCGACAGACTCACTCCACTATCTAATGCCTGCTTCGCATTTTTAATGTCTCTGAAGATCAGCATGACATCATCATTTTTCTTATCCAGTGCTGCCTGCAATTCCGCTAAAGCAACGATCTCCACTTCATTTCCTGGGGCAGCCATTTTGTAGATATCGCACATGAACGCATCATTTTTCAATTCGTCATCGGCGACAATGATCCGATTCACTGGATAATACTTGATCCATTTTGCTACAACCTGCCCGTGAATCAATCGATAGTCTATTCTGACAATTTTCTGCTTTGCCATCGTTCCTCTCTCCTTTTTTCTTTTTTTGACTAAAGTTTCACTCGGTCACCTATTTCCAAACTCTTATGAATCGCCTCGGTCACTCTTGCCGCTTGCAATCCATCATACACATCTACCACAAAATCAGACCCATCGATCAAGCAATCAACGAAACTATTGATTGGGTCTGCCCCAAAACCAACCACTTTATTATTGAAATCATTGAAGAAAAAGACATTCGGTGTATGTGATTTTTCATTGTCTACCATCTCCACTCCACGATCCTGATTGTTGATGCGAATGTATTTTTCTGAAGTCAAAATCGAGGTTCGACTATCATTCGCCTTCGCAAAGCCTGATGGCAGAACCCAAGAATTCTCCAACATCCACGTGCAACCGTTCTCAAAAGTAATCATCGATTGAACACTGTCATACGTATCGACTCTCATGCTAGGCAAGAGCTTCTTTGATCCAACTGAATAAACTTCGGTAACTTCACAGCCCATATACCAACGCATCAGATCCACGCAATGAACTCCCAGAAAGTCAACTGGATCAGAAGAATTCCCCCATTTGAACCACTTTGTCGGTACATCAATCATATCGTCCATGTTCATGTACCCGCGAATCGGATAGCCATTTTCAGATTCATTCAATTGATTGAAGGTATAAATCGCTGCTGGGTCCCAGCGTTTATGGAAATCAACCGCAACACGCACATTATTTTTCTCGGCCGCCTCCTTAATTGCTGTACAATCTGCCACCGTTATGGCTAATGGCTTTTCAATCAATACATCTAGCCCATGATTGATACACGCCAGCGCTGGCTCCACATGAAGATGATCAGGTGTCGCAATTGAAACCGCATCCAATTTCTCGTTTGCTAACAATTCCTCGACAGTTTCATACGTCCTTACACCATACTTCTCTTCCGCCATTTTTCGAATATCTGCACTGAAATCACAAACAGCAGTCAACTCTACAAATGGATTTTGCTTGTACACATCCACATGATGAATCCCATAAATCCCAACACCAATAACTGCAACATTCAGCTTCTCCATAAAAAATTATCCTCCGTTTTTATCAATTATGGATTAATTATCCATAAGCCAAGTTTAGCAGGTTTTTATTTTATGTCAATATAGAAATGGAGAATAATTGGATAATAAAAAATAGCAGCATACACCAGAACGGTATGCTGCCATCATTTTTTTATTATAATACTTGGACTTTCATTGGACGAATTACGAAAGAGAATAAAATAGTCTTAACGAATCAATCACGTTCTATTGTTACTCCAAGTATTTACATCACACTTTCATAACCAATTCTTTCCATATTATCTGACGAAGCGGCGACAAAGGATACAGCTCGTGTCCCATTTCATCTGTGGGTTCCAAGGATAACACGCTAATCACTACATTCTTCTTAGGGATCAAAATGCAATATTGCCCGAGAATCCCCCACATAAATACCAGATCATTGGCCTCATCAATCCATATTTGATAACCGTAGCTTGCCTTAAGCGGAGGATCGTTAGGCACAAACTCGGTGCTTTCATAATGTGGAATAAGCATGTCATCAATAAACGCCTCCGGCAAAATGCGTTTCCCCTTGTATACTCCCTTATTTAGTAAAAGTTGACCAAAATTCCCAACCTCATCCACACTTAGCTGCAGCGCATTGGCCGCGATCGTGTGCCCCATCGGACAGCTGGTCCATTCGACATTGTGAATCTCTAAAGGTTCAAAAAGTCGATACCTCAAATACTCTCGCAGATTCTGACCCGATTTCTTTTCGATTAAACAGCCTAAGATATAGGCGTTTGCGTTGCTATACAGAAAAGTCGTCCCCGGCTCGTTAAGAAATGGCGCATGCTTAAAAAAATAGCGTACCCAATCTCGTTCATACTTTCGCTCATATCCAGCCCTGCGAAGCATTCGTTCACTCACACCCGAAGTCATCGTCAATAAATCTCTAACCGTTATTTTTAAAGCGTTTTCATTTATGAGATCATAGCTCTCTTCCGGAAAACTATCAACAATTCGATCGTCTAAAGTAATCAGCCCTTCTTTTATAGCAATCCCAACACCTGCCGCCGCAAATGTTTTCGAAATAGAATATGCTTCAAATCTTGGCTTCCCTGGAATTCTCGCCCATTCATCAATCACTTGACCCTCTTTTCGAATCTGAGCAGCAGTAACATACAGGTTCTTTTCCTCTGTCTTCTTTAAAAATCCCTCTACCAATCCTGTCATCGGAACAGCCTCCTAGTTGTTATTTATATTGACACCTGAATAAAGTGAACATGGATAGAAAAGCATTGGATTATCTTAGCCGACAAACTTCGAACAGTTTTTATATGAGTTTTCAATAAAGATAGCATGAAGAACGGCGATGTGTAAATATGTAAAGGATTTTGAATCTATTAATTGAGTCGGTGATCATTTTCAGCTATACCTAACATGAATTCCTTTTTTAATAGATAACTTTCATTTACGGTTAAACCTAAAATAAACCTGAGAGACAATGTCTCCCAGATTTACTAGAATCTCTTACAATACATGCTCAGTCCGTTCAATAATGTCATCTTGGGTTGCTTTTGATAAGACATTGAAGAAGGCAGAATAGCCGGCAACGCGAACGATTAAGTCACGATGTTTTTCTGGATGTTCTTGCGCATCGATCAATGTTTCTCTAGAAACGACATTGTATTGAATGTGGTATCCGTGTAATTTATTAAAGAATGCCCGCAGCAGCATGATCAATTTTTGCTTATCTTCTTCTTTGGCTAACGTTTGAGGATTGACTTTTTGATTTAGTAAGACGCCGCCAATGATTTCCTCTGTTCGTAGCTTAGAGACTGATTTAAGTACAGAAGTCGGACCGTTTTTATCCATGTTATGGGATGGTGAACAGCCTTCAGCCAAAGGTACCCATGCATTACGTCCGTCCGGTGTAGCCATCGTTCCTTTCCCTTGTCCGACATTCGCTGAAATCGATGACGTTCCAGAATAACGCGTACCGCCGATTGGTCCGCGGCCAAAACGGGTACTTGGGTATTTTTTGACTTCTTCGATATAGCTATCATAAGCTTTTGTCACCAACTGATCGGTATAATCATCGTCGTTCCCATATTTTGGAACATCGTTTAGGATCATTTGTTGGATTTCTTGACTGCGTTCACTGGCATAATCTGTCATCAATGCTTCCCAAAGTTCTTCTTGCGTAACTTTTTGCTCTTCATAAACGAGCTTCTTAATTGCTGCTAAAGAATCCGCTAAGTTGGCAATCCCAACCTGAAGGCCTGAAATGAAGTCGTAAACGGCTCCGCCTTCTTTCAATGTCTTCCCTCGACCAATACAGTCTTCCGTTAGTGCAGAACACAAAACATCTGGGACTTCTCGTTCAAGACCAATATCAATGGCATTTTCTACGATGACACTCATACGCGTTAATTCACGTACGGTTTTATCCCAAGCGTCCTGCAGCTCTTCAAAGGACTTCATCTCTTTGAAATGACCATAACCTTTAACAAAACGTTTGCCTGAAACAGGATCAATCCCGTCATTCATCGCAATCATTAAGATTTTAGGGAAGTTCATGTAGCTCATTCCGGTACAGCGATAGCCCCATTTACCTGGAACAGCCGTTTCGACACAGCCGATTGCACTATAATCATAGGCATCTTCTTCTGTGACACCAATTTTTTCAAATGAAGGGATGATGATTTCATCATTGTTAAAAGCAGGCATCCCAAAACCTAACTTCATCACCTCGATACATTCATTCATAAAGTTATTATCTAGCCCTGAATGATAACGAACCGTTAAGTTCGGTTGCGGCAATTTTGTTTGCGCCACACTTCGAAGAACAAGGTAAGAAAGCTTATTCACGGCATCCTTCTTATCCCGCGTTTGGCCGCCGATGGTCACATTTTGATAAAGTGGACTGCCCGCGCTACTAAAAGTATGGGCTTGACTTCTTACTTTATTGACGGTTAATGTTTTGATCCAAAGATTGGTCAACAGCTCAACCGCCTTCGCTTCAGTAATGGCGCCTTTTTCTAAATCAGACTTCAAATATGGATACATATATTGATCGAAGCGTCCGTAAGAAAGCGAATGACCATTTGATTCAATTTGTAAGATCAATTGAATAAACCAAACTGATTGTACTGCTTCTTGAAAGGTTTCCGCTGGCTGATTGGGAACCTTTGCACAAATACGGCTAATCTCTAACAGCTCCGCTTTTCTTTCCGGTGTCGCTGTTTCGGCCAGCTGTTTTGCTAAGGCAGAGAAACGTTCTGCGTAGGTTTGAACAGCATCTAATACAATCAAAATCGCATTGTAAAATTGGTATTTATCAATGCTTTCCGGCTCTGTCAGATCTAGGTTCGCCTTTTCTTGCAAGGTCCGTTTGCGATAGCCTTCCAAGCCAACTTCTAAAACAGTCCGATAATCCACGGCTAGGTGGGCATCGCCAGAATTCATCTTTCCTTCCATTCCGAAGAAGCCCGTTTCCATAAATACAGAAACTTCATCAGGCAGTAAGCAGCCCGCTTTTGCTCGTAAATTATTGTTTTCCCAGAAAGGCGCAATCGAACGTAAATCCTCTTTGGTCTTTTCAGTTATATAGAAGACGTCGCCATCACGTTTTTCAAATAGATCAAGTTCATTTAAAACGAATTCCATCGTATATTCTGGGAAAATCGGTGCATCCTTGTTGGAGGCTGCTTGATTTCCGACGATCAAGGTTTCATCTTCAATGTAAATCGACATTTTTTCTAGAATGTTTTTTAACATCAATGCCCGTTTCATGACATTTGTCTGATGTTGATTTTCCTTATAGGCTTCAGTAGCTAATAATGCGCGTTCTGCACAAATATAGGGTTTCTTGTTCAGTACAGATTCCCGATACTCGTTCATACGATTTGTTAAATGACCAAAATACGGTTGACTGTTCGTACCTTCACGTTCTTTTGTTTGAATACTCATATCAAGCCCTCCTGTTTCGTTCGTAACCATTTTATTGTTCTTTCGAAGTTATGATACCATGCACTGGTAAAATACGTCAATATGAATCCAGAACAAAAAAAGAAAAAAGAGAATTGCACAAATGTGCAATTCTCTTTAAAGGTAATCCATTACTTCACTGTGACGACATCGATTTTATTTTTATTCAGGAAAGTGCGTGTTGCTTCTTCAATCCCATCATCGGTAAAAATCTTGCTGATCTCATTAAATCCAAATTCAGATACCACGCCATTTTGAGTAAATTTGCTGGAATCCGTTAAGACAATCGTGTGCTTTGCCGCGGTTGCTAAGGTTCTCGTCGTGTCGCATCTCGTGATATCACTGCCAGTAAATCCCCGCTTCAAATCAAAGCCATCAATGCCAACAAATAGCTTATCGACGTAAAATTCGCTAATTACCTGTTTTACCAGCGGCCCTACGTTCACCTGAGATTCCTTTTGATACTCGCCGCCGATTAAGATCACCTTCACCGAATCCGCTTTCCTTATATAGGAAGCAATAAAGCATGAATTCGTAATGATCGTAATGTCGTTTCGATTGAAAGCCAACTCTTCTGCCAACAACGCACAAGTGGATCCAGATTCGATCATGATCACGTCGCCGTCATTAACGATCTTACTTGCCTCTAAGGCGATTTTTCGTTTTAAATCGTAATTTTGAGCCAATCTATAGTTAATATCATCCATATTATTCAATAAAGCAAACCCATGCTGGCGATGCAAAAGGCCTCGTGATTCTAATTTATCCAGATCTTTTCTGATGGTTACTTTGGATACGTTTAATAATTCCGAAAGTTCATTTACTTCAATTTTTTTCTTTTGACTTACTATCGAAATAATTTCCTCTTCTCTTGTCATAGTGAACCTCCTTTATCCCTCTTAGATTACCATATTTCCTATCACGCAACAATATTTTAAAATCATTATGTTTCGTACGTAATATATTGTATTTACGAATACAATATTATTTGTTAAAATACAAGTGAGTTAGGAAAGGAGTCTTACCATGAAAGACAAAGCCTGTATCTTTAATATCCAAAAATTTAGTATTCATGACGGCCCTGGTATCCGAACCGTCGTATTTTTCAAAGGCTGCCCATTGAAATGCTACTGGTGTTCAAATCCGGAGTCTCAGGACGGCAAACCAGAAAATATGTGGGATAACCAAAAAAAAGCTGTCACTACTGTAGGTGAATACAAAACCTTAGACGAAATCATTGAGGAAGTGATGAAGGACGAACCATTCTATGAAGAATCCGGCGGCGGTGTCACCTTATCTGGCGGCGAAGTCCTTTATCAGGCAGAGTTCGCTACCGAATTACTTAGACAATTAAAGGAGAAAGGCATTCATACCGCTAGTGAGACGACGGGATTCGCTCGAGCTGAAGTCTTTAAAAAATATATCGAGCAAGTCGACATTCTCTACTTTGATGTGAAGCACCACGATGAAGACGAACATAAAAGAGGAACGGGTGTGTCGTTGAAGCCTATCTTAAATAATTTAACCTACGCCCTCAACGAGCATCCCAATTTAGTAGTAAGAATTCCGGTCATCCCGAACTATAATGACGGAGAGGAAAATGCCGAAGCCTTTGCTCAACTATTTAATCAGATGGGGATCACTACGGTCGAGCTGCTGCCTTTTCATCAGTTTGGAGAAAAAAAATACGAATACCTTGAGAGAGAGTACACGATGCACGATATCCCTCAGCTTCATACGGAAGATTTGGATTACTTTAAAGCGATCTTTGAGGACCATCAGATTTCCTGTTCGGTTCACTAAATAAGGCGTGCGAGCATTATGACTAAAAATGCCTTTACTTATGATTATATCGCTGTTCTAATTTTTTCTTATGGGTAGTCATGATTTCATCAAAAGAAATGTTGTATTTATCCGCAATAATTAATAAGTTATCAAGAACGTCTCCCAGCTCCTCTGTCAAATTTTCAAGAGATTCTTGATAGCCAGCTTGTTGTTCATCAGGACGATCACGGCCGATTTCAATAGCTCGAATTGCGCGGCAGACTTCCCCGACTTCTTCGGATAAAAAATTAGAGCGAATAAATGGATCATATTGATACCAATTTCTTTTTTTATAAAATTCACTGATCCATGATTGATACTTTCTTAATTCCAATCTATAACCTCCTTTTTTAGGAACATAAGTTCTCTTTTCTATGGTACACTAAACTAACTATGAAAGAAAGAGGGGAAATATTTGAATATCATCGTTTATTGTGGAGCTAATACGGGGAAAGACCCAATCTTTCAGAAAACCGCTGAGAACTTAGGGGGATGGATCGCTGATCAAGGTCATTCGTTAGTATATGGTGGTGGAAAAGCTGGATTGATGGGAGTTGTTGCTGATGCGGTGCTTGATAAAAATGGAACTGCTATCGGTGTAATGCCCACATTTTTAATGGAAAGAGAATTGGCTCACCCTAAGTTGACCAAAATGTATACCGTTGCAAATATGGCTGAAAGAAAGCAAAAAATGTTCACTCTAGGAGATGCCTGCATAGCTTTACCAGGCGGGCCAGGAACATTGGAAGAAATTACAGAAATGATTTCGTGGTCAAGGATTGGTCAAAATCCAAATCCATGTATTATGTTCAATGAAAGTGGATTTTATAATCCATTGAAGAATCTATTTGATAATATGGTGGAAAACGAATTTCTTACTGAAGCAGACAGAGCCAAGACGCTATTTTCTGTTTCATTAAAGGAAATCGATCAATTTATAAAAAATTACACACCTCCAGAAATCAGAACATATTAACCTTAATCAATGAAACACAAGCTGATTGTGCCTCGTTGATTAAAATCGCTCAGTCTTCTATGACTCTGAGAGATTATACAAATTTCATAAATCACCTTTTGTTTTGTACCATCTAAATGTAATACAATAGTTTTTCTATCGTGAAAATACATTGAATGAAGCCAAATCATCTTAATCTGATAAATTAACCCCTAACGAGGACAAGGAAATAATTACGTCCTAGTTAGGGGTGTTTATTATGGGGAAAATGAAAGCGGCGTTTGAAATTTCCCTTGAATGAAGTTATTTCCAGACCTATCTAAAATTGCATATTTTACAAATGTTCCACCAATATCAAATACCATGTACATTTTAAAGTCACTCCTTGCTTTACGCTAAATCAACAATCGCCGCTTGACTGGAAGAAACCGAATCTCCGGAGACAATTTTGATCTCTTTATTCGCTAGATTGGTAAAGGCAACAATCGTCATGGTGTTTTTCCCTTGCTCTTTCAAATAGTCAAAGTCAACAATGAACAAGCGTTGGCCTTTATGAATTTGGTCTCCTTCATTGACCATCACTTGGAAGCCTTCGCCTTTAAGCGCGACCGTATCCAGACCAACATGCACGATCAATTCAATGCCGCAATCAGTTGCTAAGCCTACCGCGTGTTCCGTTGGGAAGACATTGACAACCGTTCCATCAATCGGTGATACAATCACATTATCTTCTGGAATAACGGCAAATCCATCGCCCATCATTTTTTGTGAAAAGACTGGATCTGGTACTTCACTCATGGGAACGATTTTTCCAGCTACTGGTGAAACAACTTTTTCTTTAATATTCGCACAGGCGTCATCCAGCTTGATTTCTAACGGCTCCTCCACAGTAATCGTCTTCTCCAAATCAATTTCAGCAGGTCGTTCCATATTCGAATCGATGATTTCATTGATAGTTGTCGCATAAATATCTGATTTTGCGCCGAAAATCGCTTGGAAGCCATCGCCAACGTGCACGACACCCACTGCGCCTAATTTTTTTAACATCTCTTCATCCACAATCGAGTTATCCACCAATACGGTTCTTAACCGCGTGATACAGGCTTCCACCGATTTAAGATTGGCTTTGCCGCCTAATGCATCAATGATTTTCCAGCTGACCACAAGATTGCCGCCAGAGGAAACAGCCGCGGCCTCTTCGTCGTCAACATTTTCCTCACGACCAGGGGTTGGCAAATTCAGCTTGACGATCACAAATCTGAAGACAAAATAATAAATAACCGCAAAGACTAAACCAACCGGAATCACCAACCACCAAGAGGTACGATTGACTAAAACACCAAAGAGAATGAAATCAATTAACCCGCCAGATAAGGTCATCCCGATTTTTACCCCTAAAATATTCATCATCGCAAATGAAACTCCGGCTAATAAACAATGAATACCGTACAAAGCCGGTGCGATGAATAGGAAAGAAAACTCTAATGGTTCCGTAATCCCTGTTAAGAAGGCGGTTAAGGCTCCTGATAGTAAAATCCCACTTGCTAACACTTTTCTTTCTGGTTTTGCTTCCTTATACATAGCATAGGCAGCAGCTGGCAAGCCAAACATCATGAATGGGAATTTCCCTGTCATGAAGGCTCCAGCGGTTAGCGCAACCCCGTCACGCATTTGTTGGAAGAAAATTTGCTGATCGCCGTGGATAATGGCTCCTGAAGTCGACGTATAAGAACCAAATTGGAACCAGAAGGGCGCGTAAAATACGTGATGAAGACCAAAGGGAATCAATGCCCGCTCGATTACTCCAAAAATAAAGACAGCCAACGTTTGATTCGTTTCAATAACGGTCGAAGAAAAACCATTCAAGCCATCCTGAATCGGCGGCCAAATGAAGCATAAAACTCCCGCAATCAGCAGTGAGAATACCGCCGTTACCATTGGGACAAATCGTTTCCCTGAAAAGAAGCCTAGATACGGCGGCAACTCGATCTTATAGAACTTATTAAAACAGTTGGATGCAATCACCCCGGCGATAATCCCGCCAAAGACACCCGTTTGCAACGTAGGAATCCCTAATACCGTCGCATATTTTTGACCATTTTCAGCCACCATTTCTGGTGTAATTCCTAAAATAGCCCCCATCGCCATGTTCATCATCAAGTAACCAACAACCCCAGCAAGGGCCGCACTTCCATCATTTTTAGCTAATCCAATGGAGACCGCAATTGCAAATAGCAGCGGCAGATTGCCGAAAATAATCGAACCAGATTGCTCCATTACATCTGCCACAATCTGAAACCAGCCGGCCTGCAACACTGGAAATTGGTTCAAGACCGTTTCCTGATGGAACAGATTCCCAAACGCGAGTAAAATCCCAGCAGCCGGCAAAGTAGCAACAGGCAGCATTAACGACTTACCGACCTTTTGTAGAATCCCAAATAATTTTTTCATAAATCACTCATCCCTTTCCATTCTCTAACGTAACTCCTGATTCACCATGACACGTGAAAACAACTGATCCACTAGCGTAAAAGCATCCTTTCTCCAAACAAGCAGAAACAGATTTACTGCTAAGGGAATTCCAAGAAAAACAACGTTCAACAATAATTGCAATGAAAACCTCAGCAACAAGACGATGCCATCACGTTTAGTGCTACTATTCACAAATACATAAGCAAGATGATTAACCTTCATTCCGATGGTCTGTCTATTGAAAAATAAAGGAATCAATACATAATTGATTATCCCTCCAACTAATAGACCAACGAGTAATGAAAGCTGCATCCCAAGTCCGATTTGATGGCATCCATAAAGGATAACCCTTGCAAATACGGAGAAAATAAACAGGTCAGTAATAGTAGCAAAAACCTTTTTACTCTTTAGCTTTCTTTTCATACGTCACTCCTTCTTTTTTCTTTCGAAAGTATTTACTGTCCTTTCGTAAGTAAAAAGTTATCACCTGAAAGCGATTTCGTCAACGAAGCTTGTGAAATAGATTCTAAATTGCACTTTTGTGCTTTTCTTAAACATTTTTATTTTGAAATAGAAATGCACATTTGTGCTAATTAGTAGATGAATGGTCAAATCGTGGTCCTTTTTCCTTTAAAATGGTTGAACAGAGAAGGAAATACTAAAGCTATAAAAACACTTTTTACAGTTGATCATTTAAGTTTGTTCGAATTTATTATCAACTCCTAAAAAAATATCCTCTAGAGTGACGAATACTCTAAGGGATTTTTATGTTGAATATCGCTTTTATTTTGCCTTATTTTTTGATCTATTCCTCATAAATCCAATAAATCCTGCAGCAATGAATGCACAGCCAGCATACAAGGCAAACGAATGAACTTTTTCTCCTGTACGAGGCAGTCGTTTCGAAGAGCTCACTTTTTTCGTTGTGTGTACCGTCGTATGATTCGAAGCTGCTCCTGGACCATTTGGTTTTGATGGTGCTCCTACAACGTTTGTTTGTGTAGATGATGTGGTCTCGCTTGTTGATATACTACTCGATTCACTCGATTCACTTGTTTCACTCGATTCACTTGTTTCGCTCGACTCACTTGATCCGCTCGACTCACTTGATTCGCTTGACTCACTTGACTCGCTTGTTTCACTTGATTCACTTGATTCGCTTGATTCACTTGATGAGGTCGATGTGTCCTCTGTCTTTTTACTGTATGTCACGGTGACTTCACTATCTTTGGAATCCGCGGTTAGACCCGTAACTTCTGCAACAGTCGGTTGATCTGCTGTATAATCTTTGATTGTTGGACTAGTAACTTCATCGAAAGTCGAATCCTGATCTTTGGCCTTCCAATCGCTATAAACTGTTTTCCCTGTGACAAGGTCTTTTGTTGCTGTACGAGTAAAGGTTACGGAATCCGTTTTATCTTCTGCAGCTTTCGAACCATCTTCATAGACGTAGTGAATTACCCGTTCTATTGTTTTTATTTCTTCCTTCACTTCTTCTCCATGCTTCAGATGGATAGTCACAATCTGATCTTTTGTCTCATCATCATCAAAAACGCCTGGAACAGTATCCACCGAAACAATCTCATAGCCCTTTGATAAGTAACTGTCTGCGATAGCTTGCAAATCCTCTTGCTTTTTATTCAGATTTTCATTTGTCGCTCCATTATCAAAATCAACCGTATTTTCTAGTGTCTTTTCATCAGTATCATCTATCACGCTGTAGACGATCTTTTGTGGATTTCCGACGTAGAAATAATAGACGTCCGTTTGCCCATAGCCTTCTATTCCTGAACTATCAGTGACATTTCTCCCCGAAGCATCGTAATAGACACCTGCAACGCCTGGATAAGGAACTGTATTCTTTTTAGTAGCAAAAATAGCTTGATCATTAACATTATCTAAGTTAGTCGCAGCCATTTTCAAACCTGTTAAGGTGTTCTCGAGTTGACTCTTTTGGTTTGCAGTCAGTCCATCTAAACTTGACACTAGGGTGTACCCATTTACTACTTTTGGCTCTACTGAAGCTTCAGTGTAAGAGAAATCTCCTAAATCATTGGCTTTTCCTGTTGGCGCTCCTGCTTTTGTAACGACACCCGTTAATGCCTGGCCGCTGAGATCTAAATAATGAACTTTCACTGGTGTATTGCCAGAAGCAATTCCATTAGGGGTACTGGTACTAGTCGCCGTGTTTATAACATTTCCACTATCATCCAATTGCTGAACAGTTAAAGTATTTGCTACGTATTCGTCTTCCCAAAAGAAACTATTCTTGATAGAAATTGCTGACGCTCTATTTCCTAACACCCCATGGTAATAGTCCAAGGTGGCTTGAATATCCGCGTCAATATCAGCGCTAACTACACTTAGCGGATTCGCTTTGATATTTGCAATAATTTGTTCATCTGAAAGCACTGTATCCTCAGGACTTACATAGTTCACAACAAGATAGGTGCCATCATTTTGAAGAGAATAATAGACCCCTGTGCTTGTTGCCTGTGCCTGTAGTTCTGCTAGACTTAAATTCTTCCCCGAATTAACCGTAGCAAGAATGGTCGATCCGGTTGAACCGTCTAAGGCTTCGATACGCCCGTCTAACGCTTGAATCTTATTCGTGTCCGCTGAAACGTAATACGTTTTCATATTAATTGTATTATCGGCAACCCCTAACAAGCCTGAAATGCTTGATACTCTAAACGATTCCTTTACTCCCAAGTTTTCTAATACAGCACCTTTAGCTCCACCACTATTTTGAAGCTCATTTAAAACCTGATTGCTTGCAATATCTTCATGATATAAATCTCTCGTAAAAGTGGACTTTAATGCTCCACCATCTGAACGGAAAACATCATTCTTGATCGACGCCGCAACATTTGCAGCAATCTTAGTAAAATTAAAAACATAATTCTTCCCTGAAATTGAAAGTGTGTTTGAAAATGGCATTTTGGCTATGACAGAACCGGGCGTTTCATAATTGATTATCATAAGCCAAGGAGCCACAAAGCTATAATTCTGAGTATCCGCCTCGTTAACTACCGTATTCGTTACCTTTAGCGTTATAGCTTTCAATGCACCATCGTATTGGATCGTACCGACAATTTCGCCACTATCATTATCTAAAAGTGTTAACGGAGAACTGTCTCTAGCAAAATGAACTTTCGCTCCTGAAGGATCTGTTGTCGTTTGCGTGATTTCTGCGATAACGATGGTGTTTCCCGCTACTAGATCACTTGTATTTGTAACAAAATTACCTTTACTTCCTAATCTTTGCGCTGTCGTGCCCGCAAGAGTCTGGTTGTCAGGCTGATTCTCTGTTGTTTGCCCCTTTAGCAGACTGAGATCAGCGCTTATTGCGTTGATTGTACTCGCTTTAGTTTGACGGTCATTTTGCGCCACAGAAGAATCTGTTGTATTTTCCAGTGTTTTTTCTAAGTCTGTTGAATTTTCTTTCGTACTTTCAACCGATTCAGATTCTGATTCAACTGGAATTTCCGTTGAAGCTTCCTTCACCACATTGCTTTCTTGTGTTGATATTATTTCACTTGTTTCAGCCGAAGCTTCCTTTGTTGTTTGAGTCGTTCCTGTTTCCGCCGAAACAGGAACACTGTTCACCGCTTGAGCAACGAGCGGAGCTGTCAACACAAGAAAGGACGAACACACAAGCAGACGAGATAGAACTTCTTGTTTTGCTGTTTTCTTCATTTACACTTGCCTTCTTTCTATAAAGAGAATGGGTATGAAAGCTTTTCCACGACAAAAAGGCCGTCTAGTAATAGCCAGCCTACCTAAAAGCTATTCGAAGGTCATTCAACTTTGAAATTCCCTTCTAATAATATTATTACCTATTAAACCGTTAGAAAAACGACGCTTTTCTTTGTTGCGGTCAATTTTTTTGCCTTTTTTTATGTTTTTTGATAAAAAAATCTCCATAATAAAAATAAATTTAATAAATATTTGTCATAACAATCGTCATTTTTGCGTGTCTACCATTATTTTTTGAAATGTTTGAATATTGCAAACATTGTTAATTTAGCTTTTATTATGAATGAAGACACTCGTTCACGTTTTTTTTCCCATTTTGTCACTTTTGAGAAAAATAATGATTTTATAAAAGCTATTGAAAGGATGAGACTTTTCCTTTATAACCATTTCTGAAGCTCTTAAATGAAACTAATAGAAAAACACCCTTCGATATATGAATAAGCGCCTATCCGTCGCTCATTTTTATCGAAGAGTGTATTTTTTCAGCAAATCATTTTTTTCTATGAAAGTTTTGTTAGTACCTTGTTGTTAGGCCTTTTGCTTAATACAGCTATCTTATTTCTCAATAGCGTCACTGTATCTTCAGAAACAGAAAGTATATCCTGATCCATCAGAGAATCAATTGTTTTATTCGCTAATTTTATCTGTTTATAAGGCTTCAATCTAAAATATTCAGGTAGATACTTCTTTAACAATTGATACGTTACTGGAATCTGCGTTAACGTGTCTATGCTTGAGTCCACGCTCGGAATAGTGAATTGTTCGGATAACTCATAATTGAACTCATGCTTTCCTGCTATTAAAGCAATTTCAACATGTCCATTCATTTTCCTGCTTTCATATCCTGCAAAAGAATTTTCTTTGGCATTGTCTAAAATCAAGGTCGCTTGAGTTACTTGTGGTACAGTTATGTTCAACTTGACCCGATTATTTTCCTTAAGTAGCCACGCCACAGAAATCTTGCCATGAGATGTTTTATAATGTCCAGAGACATTCTGCAAGCGCCAATTGATTCTCGGGTTAATGATGATCCTGTTAAATCCGCAGCTGCTTTCTTCTTGCCGTATTCCTAACATATACTCATACATCCATTGAACAATACTGCCATTTGCATAATGATTTAAGGAGTTCATTCCTTCTGGATTCATTTGTCCATCTGGAAGGACGGAATTCCATCGTTCCCAAATCGTCGTCGCTCCCATATTGACCGCATATAACCAGCTTGGGCAGTCCTCATTCAGTAAAATTGTATAAGCCAATTCATCTTCCTGGAATTTGGATAACGCCAAACATATCAGGGGAGTTCCAACAAAACCTGTTTTAATAGAGTAGTTATCTTGTCGTAACAATTTCTTGAATTGTCTTAACAAAACGTTTTCTTGACCTTGTTCAAATAAATCAAAATACAAAAGCAGCGTATAGGCGGTTTGTGTATTGATCACAGAACGGCCATTTTTCGATAGATACTCATCTTGAATCGCTTGCTTGATATTCTCGGCTAGAATACTATATTTGTCCGCGTCTTTTTCATTTAAAATCGTACATGACCTAGCAACAATTGAAGTAGAAACGTATGAGTAAATGCTGGCTATTAATGCCTCCTCCGTTGCTCCCATAGGTGAATTAGGATCGATACCATCTAAAGCTAACCAATCCCCAAATTGAAAGCCTTGGTCCCACAGATAATCATTTGAATGCTCCTGAATATAGGTAATCCATTTTTTCATGCTGGGGAGCTGCTTCTTCAATAACTGCTTATCACCATAAAATTTGTAGAGATTCCATGGCAGGATCGTACAGACATCGCCCCAAACCGCTGAACTGCTGGTCGTTTCCTCAGAGCTAAGTGCTGGAATTGTCATAGGAATCGCTCCATTATCGCCTTGCTCGAGTGTTAAGTCTTGAAGGTATTTCTTAAAAAATGCCAGACTTAACATATTATAGGAAGCTGTCGGGCTAAACACCTGCGCGTCGCCGGTCCATCCCATTCGCTCATCTCTTTGTGGGCAATCAGTAGGAACATCCACAAAATTGCCTTTCTGACTCCAAAGTACATTACTGAAAAGTTGGTTGATCTTTGGGTTACTGGTTTCAATTTGACCAGTTGTCTCTAAGTCAGAATAGATGACTTCACCCGTGAGATGAAGCGCTTGGCACTCTTCTAATGTTACTCCGCCAACCTTAACATATCGAAAACCGAAAAAAGTAAAGGTTGGTCGGATCTGTTTGGGTACTCCATCTGATACATATGAAAAAGATGCCTCAGCGAATCTCAAATTTTCCCGATAAAACTGACCGTCTTGCAAAATTTCACCAAATTGAAAAGTAACCTTACGTCCATAAGGCAGGTTATTCAGAAAAGACAGCCATCCTACCATATTTTGTCCCATATCAATGATCAATTCTTGCTGATGATTCCAATAAATTTCCTGAGGGCTTCTCGTCTCCATAATCCTTATCGGTGGACTTAATCGATCTGAAAGTTTTTCATGAGTCAGATCGTGAGCAATCATCACGTTGCTCTCTTTTTTTGCAATAAGCGTATCATCGCGCGCTTCTCCGTAATAGATACCACTTGCTAGAACACTGGATGCTGCGCAAGACCAATCCCTGTCGGTAAATAGAATCTCAGTCGTCCCATCTTCATACAAAAGATGCAGCTCCGCTATTAATAAGTAGGCCTTTCCATACTTATTCTTCTCTCCTCCGCCAAAGCCAAACGTTCCTTTATACCACCCATCGCCTAGATGAAATGAGAGACAGTTTTCTGATGCAATTGCTTCCGTAACATCATAGGTTTGAACCTGTTGCCAATAGTGATAATCATGGTAACCTGGAGCAAGAAATTCCTCCCCTACTTTCTTTTCATTTATCGTTGCTTCATACAGCCCCAAACCACACGCATAAAGGCGGGCTTGTTGAAGGGGCTTGCTTATTTTAAATGAGGTTGAAAGCACTGGATGCGTAATCCCTGTATCTTGGGGCGTGATCCACTGACCTTTCCATTCCTCGTTCATTTTTCCAGTTTCAAACCAAGAGACACCCCTAGATTCTCCGACTTGAACTTCAATGAAATAACGTTGACGACTTTTTAATGAAAGGTCGATTTCAAATGAACAATCCTCTTTATTGGGTATAACTCCACTTGTATAAACAACATCAGTAAAATCTTCGGTTAAGCTAACACGCACCTGTGCTGAATGACGTTCTATCGGCATCTCACTAACTAATTCATACGTAATAAATAAATAATCATAATGAAATCCCAAAGGTTCTCGTAGCCCATTAACCCGAATTGAAGAAATATTCATATCAATTCTCTCCTAACGCGATATCAACTGCCTCTTTTTCCTCGTTCTCCGTTTCTTTATCCGTTCCAAAAAAGTACGTCAGAGCAAAACCGAGAACCAAGCCTAAAACATTTGCTGCAATGGCACCATAAAAACCATAGTCAATCCCAGCAGGATTCATATAACCAAATATTCCGAAAATACCTGCGACAGAAGCCGATACCCAAGTGCTCGTGCCCCAAATTGCCGGAAGCACTGACGCTAAGCTTGCAGCAATAATAGCGGTTATCAATGGTTTTTTCTTAGGTACTAAAACACCATACAATGCCGGTTCACTCACTCCTAAGAAACAAGAAATGGCTGTCGATATTGATAAAGATTTCGTCTTACTTTCTTTTGCCTTCATTGCAACAGCTAATACCGCTCCAGCCATCGCCATTTGATTGGCAATCAAGATTCCTCCCAAGGGCGCATGTCCTAATGTTGAAAATTGAATGATTAATACGGTAATTCCTGCCCAATGCAGCCCAAGCATGACCAGCAGAATCCAAGGTCCGCCTAAAAGTAATCCTGTCAAAGCAGGACTAAAATTGTAAATCGCTTGAATACCATTTGCCAGCATCTGAGTCAACCAAGAAATTACTGGTCCAAAAACTAATAACGTAATCGGGGCAATAACAACCAGAACAATTGCTGGTACTACAAAAAACTTAATAATTTCAGGAATGAATTTCTTTAACCAGTTTTCTAATTTCGCCGCAAGAAATGCACTCACGATAGCAGGAAATACCGAACTAGTATAATTAACGACATTCATTGGTAAACCAAAAAATTTTACAGTCGTATCAGCCATCTCTATGATTGATGGATAAACTAAGCTTGCACCCAACACAGCTCCAAGCCACATATTTCCCTTAAAATACTTACTTGCACTTGCGCCTAAAATGATAGGAAAGAAATAAAACATTGAATCCGCTATAGCACTAAGTACCGTATAGGTTCCTCCGGCTGTATTTAATACACCCGTCAGGCTAAGTAATGTCAGTATGCCTTTAATTAATCCAGAACCGGCTAATACTGAGATGACTGGCAAAAAGATACCCGACAACATACTTGTTAATCGATCAATTGGCGATTTCTTTTTTTCTTCCTTTTGGTCATTACTACTTTTTTCTTCAACTACTTCATTTCCTAACAGTTTTTGAACCTGTTCATACATTTGTGATACTTTCGGCCCGATCACTATTTGATATTGTCCACCCTGTTTTAACACAGACATGACGCCATCTAATTTTTCAATTGTAGAAGTATTAGCCAAGCGATCATCTTTCAATACAAAACGTAGACGTGTTACACAATGTGTCAATGATTGAATATTTTTCGGACCACCAACATTTTTTACAATCTCTTTTGCTGTTTTTTCCATGATGATTCCTCCATTTTTATCCCTATCTAAAACAATCTAACTATAATTTCTATAAACCTATGATACAGCCGATTGAAAAGGGTTACAATATCGTTAACTTTCATATTGACTATCAAAAACAAACATTTTAAAATGATGTTGAGGAGGAATATCATGGACAACTTAACGAATCTATTTCATCTATCGAAACAAGAACGAATTAATCGCGAAAAAGTTGGAAATGAAGAAGTGGACTTTACCTCACCACCTTTTCATATTGATACGGAAAAATACTTTAACCTCTATGGTATGAACTATTACCTATCTGTCCATGAACGTTTTCGACCCGTTCAACTCCACACCCATGCCACATCCGAAATAAATTATGTGTACAGTGGGACCGTCACTCAATGGATTGATGGAAAAAAGTTTCTTTTGAAAGAAGGAGATATTGTAGTATTGGACCAACTGGTACCTCACGCGATTGAAACGACTGGTGAGAACGACATTATGATCAATTTACAAATGTTTGAATCCTTTTTTTCAGGCAGTTTTATCAAGCAATTTACCAGTGACTCTATCGTAGCCTCCACCTTCTTTTCTTTACTTGAAAAGAGCAACCAAATGAATTTCCTTATTTTCCATACTGAAAAAAATGAACGAATCAAACAAACGATCGATAATATGCTAAATGAGCACTTTCACCCAAAGGCCGGCTCCTCTGAAATGATGAAAGCTTACATGGTCATCTTTTTTGGGGAATTGTTACGATCTACAGATTTCTATGTCAATAAAGAATACTTAAATTTAGGGAGTTACAGCTATATCCCGGATATTTTGAAATATATTGAAGACAATTATAAGGTGGGGTCTCTAAAAGCTGCGGCAGAGGACTTTTCGATTTCCACTATTCACTTATCCCGTTTACTAAAAAAATATGTCGGAAAGACTTTTAAACAGTTAGTCCATGAAAAGCGAGTGGCTGCTGCTCATACATTATTACTTTCAACAGATCTTCCAGTTTATGAAATTGCCGAAGAAGTCGGTTATAGCAATCTAAATATTTTTAATCAGAAGTTTAAAGAAACTTATCATTCATTGCCGGGGGAATTAAGATAACTATTTAAAAAAAGAGAGGAGCTGTGACAATACATTTGTCATAGCTCCTCTGTCTTAAACTCTGTATATCCTTCATAATAATAACTAGCATCAATCCCTTTAAAATAGGTTTCATGATCAGCAATCTTGTCGGTCAAGGCAGGTCTCAATAGCTCTTTGATAGGAAGATCATTCACCGGACTCATGATCATTGCGGAAAAGTACTTATCCTTGTCTACCTCATTCCAATCTACCATCTTTCCTATTTCTTTCTTCATTAGCTGGTCTAACCAAATTCTAGTGGCGCGACCGTTGCCTTCTCTAAAGGGATGAGCGATGTTCATCTCTACATATTTTTCAATAATTTGTTCGTAAGTCGTCTGTTCGAGCTTCTCTACTTCTTTCAGTGCGGGTTCAAGATACAGCACTGGCGCAAATCTAAACTGACCTTTTGCTAAATCAACCTCTCGGATTTTTCCCGCGAAAGGATAAATATCTTGAAACAGATAATGATGAATTTGAGCCAGTCCTTTAAAGGTGCCTACCTCAAACGAATCAATGACATTCTTTTCTACGAGTTCTTTTGCTCTGGTTTTACTTACTTTTTCTGTGGCTTTGGCAAGCTCTGTTTGATTGTCTATGCCAAGTAAGTTCTCTAAAATAGCCATGACCTGTTCTCCTCTTCCAAAAAGACATCATAATGATTTTTACTAAACATCTGTCTCGTATTGGTTTTTCTTTCTATATAAAATTAGCATTTTCTCTAGACACTAAAATGAAATTTGCACCCATTGCGTGATTGAGTGTTGCATGGTAAAATTGATATAAAGGAGTGGTACTATGCTTATTGCAAAATCTAGATTACAAGGAAGCTCTGTAGTGATAACCTTACCTTCGGATAATGGGAAGAAACCTAAAGAAAACAAAGAGTATATTGTTGTCTATTCTGATGATGGGACAATCACATTAGTTCCCAAAATCGAAGATCCCTTCAGTGGTGGAGAAGAAGCGGAGTATTATGAAAAAGACGAATGGACAGATTTATCTCCTGAAGGAAGAGAGATTTTATAATGACTGAAGAAAAAATCTATGTTCCTAAAAAAGGAGATATTGTGTGGATTGATTTTGATCCTTCCGCAGGAAAAGAGATTCAAAAGAGACGTCCTGGGTTGGTCGTATCTAGATACGAGTTTAACCGTAAAACGCTGTTTGCAGTGATTTGCCCGATTACTTCTACAATAAGAAACTTACCAACACGTTATTCTTTACCAAACGATTTAGACACTACGGGACAAATACTTATTTCTCAATTAAAATCACTTGATTTCAAAGAGAGAAAGCTCAAAAAAATTGAATCTTTACCTTTGCAAGATATGGCTAAAATAGATCAAATTATTGAATATATATTTTAATCATAGTAAGGAGCTGTTGTTATTAGTACAACGAGTTTGTTACTATGATTTTTTCTCATATGTCTTGCGAGAATCACGTTATATAAATTCGGAAACAAAAATCACTCATATCAAAAATTGTCCAATTCGATGCCATGTAGTTTTTTTAACAACCAATTTCCTTTTCCCATATAATGAACCCACCAAAACCTCACCTATCCCCTAACAAACGGCATACTCATACAACGTGGACCGCCGCGTCCGCGAACGAGTTCACTTCCTGGGATCGTGTTTATTTTGACACCGGCTTCTTTTAATTTCTTATTCGTGATCGTGTTCCGGTCGTAGACAATTACTTCGCCGGGGGCGACAGCTAAGGTGTTTGCGCCATCGTTCCATTGTTCCCGAGCAGCTGCGGTGATGTCGTTTCCGCCGCAGCGAATCAATTCTACAGCAGGCAGATCGAGATAGCGGCACAGAATATTTTCTAACGTATCCTTTTCTTCAATGATATTCACTTTTTGATTGGTCTTAATTAGTGAATAGACCGCCAAATCTCCTTCGATCTCAGGATGGATCGTAAATTTATCCTGATCCACCATCGTAAAGACGGTATCTAGGTGCATGAATTTTCGTTCTTCGCCAATATTGAAGGCCAATACCTGTTCAAAGCTTGGTTCCGCTTCAAAAATGCGAGTGGCTAATTTTTTGATGGACTCCATATCAGTTCTTTGGGAAATCCCCACAGCCAATACTTTGCTTGAAAGTACCAATACATCGCCGCCTTCAAGTCTCGTACTGTCTTCACGATCGTACAACAGATTCACAGGATTCTGCGCAAACATGGGATGATGGTTGAAAATATATTTGGCATATAAAGTCTCTCTACGACGAGTCTCGGCATACATTTTGTTCAGTGCGATACTGCTTCCGATCGTCGAAAAGGGATCACGAGTAAAATACAAATTCGGCATTGGATCAATATAAAAAGGTGACGCTTCATCCGACTTGTCAGATAGCTGATTCCTTTTCAACCCTGCCATCGTATGATCAATAAACATGCGGTTATCCTTAATAGCTGAAAAATAGTCCGTGATTTCTTTGCGGATATCTCCCTCAGTGATGAAGGCTTCATCTAAGTATTCCTGTAAAAATTCCTGCTTGATGCCATCACTTGTTAGGGACTCCGCAGCTAAATCTTCTAAGTAAAGAACCTCGACCCCTTTAGAGCGAAGGGTATCCGCAAATAGATCGTGCTCCATTCTCGCCTGATCAAGAAATGGGATGTCGTCAAATAACAGCTGCTCCAGATAATCGGGCATCAAGTTCTCCAGCTCCTGTCCAGGCCGATGCAAGAGCACTTGTTTCAATGGACCAATTTCCGAAAAAACATGGATTGGTTTCTTCATAAATTCTTCCCCTTCCTCTCGACATGTACACGTTTTCAATTATAGGCATGATATTCGTTACTCAAAAAAGAATGCCTAATAAAAATATAGATGAGAATCACAGATAATCCAAGTTACTTGCTATTGCAAAAAAGAAAAGAGCCTCGAAAGACTCTTAAGTACAAAGTATCCAATTCTCTGAAAAGGTCAGAATGACTGCCTGTGCGTTCAAAAATAATTATCTTCTTTTCGAACACATAATAAAAAATAACAATCCAATCACTATTCCGTCCACCAATATGTATATCCCATCGCTTTGGAATCTGATTCTTGGGTTCTAATGGATGAAGCTTGTACTCTTGACCCAGCTCCGCTTCATTTATCAGTAACTCCATCGCCTGTTGCAATTTTTCTATCGATCGCCCTTGTTTAATCAATTTTTTTCACATCTTTATCGAAACGTTTTGTTGTCTGATAATTAAGCATCCAAATCGGCTTCCTTTTTCATTCTATCAAAGTAGGCCTGCAATTCTTCGTTATTCCCTAAATTTCCTTGATTAATCATTTCATCGGTCTCTTTGAAGGCTTTTAATGTTTCCTCGTTGGGCTGGTGATCGATTGTTTCTATTTCAAATGGAAATTTCCCAGTTTTAACAAATCGTGTCAAAAAAATTTTCACCGCAACTGAAGTATTCATTCCCACCTCGTCGAACATTTCGTCGGCTTCTTTTTTCAACTCATCATCAATGCGAATGGTTGCCATTTTGCTCCCTCCTCTTATTATTAACTATCTATATTATAATGCTTTCGTATACAAAAAGCTACATATAGCAACAAAATGACGATAGATAGCCCCGTTTATCACCATCGAAAATTCAACACTTCCAACTACTGAAGGATATACCCTTTCCCCCAGTAGGTCTTGATTCTTTTGTCTGTATAGTTGCTCGCATCAAGTTTTGTATTAATTTTCTTCGCTATGTACGAGAGCTGGGATTTTCTCGATTTTGATTCGTCTCCTTGCCAAATGATCTGACATAATTGTTGGCGAGTGATCGGTTGCTCCTCCTGTAGTTGTTCAAAAAATAACTGTTCATTGTTGCTTAATTTTCGAATAAATTGTTCTAATGATGCCTGTTCCTTGTATTCATCATTTTTAGTAATGAGCGTGGCTAAAAGATCTCGCAAATCGACAAATGAACGACTAACGTATAATACGGTCGAAGCTTCTTTTGAGTGTGAAGGGTATTCTCCGTTTTCAGGAATCACACGAATAATTTGTTCGTTAAATAAGGAAAAAGCTTTCTTGGTTATTGATAAAAATTCTTTCTCTGATAACGTTTCACTCAAAAATAAACAATCAAATACAAGCTCACATTCATTTACTAAACAAATGCTCCGTTCATTTCGTGTCACGAAGACTTCGTGATTCAAAACCTGCAACTCTCGTTGTAATACTAATTCATGATGGATGTTCTTGGTTAACACCAATATTCTCATATAAAATTCCTCCAGTTGTTCTATCTGAAATAAGTTCAGGCTGTAGGCATCATCCAGAAATCGGACATTGTCTACAGCCTGAGCGTTAAATAGAGAAGCTCATTCCTATTTTAAGTCAGTATTTATCCTGCATAGCTCTCTAAAAACGACTTTATAACACTTATTTTACTTTACGTTTCGAGCGATTGACTAATACTCCCAGGATCGCCGCTGCGGCTACCGCAAATCCACCGAACCAAGTTAGATAATGACGAACTTTTTCACCGGTACTTGGAAGAGTCTTTGATGAAGTAGATGTTTTTGTAGTGATGGTCGCCTGATTGGTCGTTCCTCCACCTGAACTCTTTGGTACAGCGGTTGTCGTTTTGTCTTTTGATTCACTCGATGCGGTTGTAGAATCAGTTGTAGGAGTCGTTTCTTCTGATGATGGTGTGGTTGAATCGCTTGGCTCCTCATTTGAAGGTGCTGAAGCAAGCTTCTTATACGTCACCGTTTCTTCTAAATCCTTATCATCAGCTTCAACATCTTTCACTTCTTCAACTACCTTTTTATCCACTACATATCCATCAATCTCTGGACTTTTTACTTCGTCAAACGTGGTGTCGTCATTTGTAGCTACCCAGTCTCCAGTAGTGATCTCACCAGTTGCTAGGTTTTTCATTACGATACTAGTAAAAGTAACTGTATCTGTTTTGTCAGGTGCAGCTTCTGTACCGTCTTCGTAGACATAATGAATCACTCGATTGATTTCTTTTGTTTCAACTCGTTCTTCGATTTTTGGCATGTAGGTGACCGTCACTTCGTTGTCTTTAGACTCTCCTGTTAAATCAGTGACTTTTCCTATCAGTTCCTTATCTGCTGTGTAATTGTCAATTTCGGGACTCTTCACTTCGTCAAAGGTGGTATCATCATCTTTGGCTACCCATTCCCCGTGAGTAACTTCCCCTGTTGCTTCATTGGTCGTGACTGTCCGAGTAAAGGTAACGGAATCTAGCTTATCTGGCGCCGCTTCTATACCATCTTCGTAAACATAGTGAATGGTTTGTTTAACCTCTCTTGTTTCTATCGTCGTTTCTTTTTTCGCAGTATAAGTGACGGTTTCTTCAATGTCTTTTGAGTCTTCCGTTAAACCCGTAACTTCGGATATGGCTTCTTTATCAGGCGTGTAATTGTCAATTTCCGGACTCTTCACTTCGTCAAAGGTAGTGTCGTTATCTTTTGCTGCCCAATCGGTATAAGCGACCTCTCCAGTTACCCGATCTTCCGTCTTTGTCTGGATATGGGTAACTGTATCTGTCTGATCTGGCGCTGCTTCTGTGCCGTCTTCATAGACATAATGAATCGTTCGCTTGACGGTTTTTGTCTCTTCCTTGACCTCCATCGCATGCTTCAGATGAATCGTTACTACCTGATCCTTTGAATCATCAGTGTCAAAAACACCTGGTACAGGATCTACTGAAACAATTTCATAGCCTTTTGACAGGTACTCATCCGCAATCGCTTGTAGATCCTCTTGTTTCTTAGCTAGATTAGCATTGGAGGTTCCGACATCAAATTCAACGTCGCTTTCTAAGCTCTTCTCGTCAGTATCGTCAATCACGTTGTACACAACCTTTTGCGGTGTGCCCACGTAAAAATAATACACATCTGTTTCTCCGTAGCCTTTTGTTCCAGAGCCATCAGTGACAATATTTCCTGAAGCATCGTAGCTGGTATCCGCAAATCCAGGATAAGGAACATTGAGCTGGCTTGTGGCAAAGACCGTCTTATCTTGCTTCACATTCGCTGTCGCCGCATACAAACCAAGTCCTGAAAGTGTCGCTTCAAGCTGATGCCTTTGTTCAGTAGTCAGCTTCGAAATATCTGTTACGAGTTGGTAGCCTGTGATTGTTTTCGGGTCCACTGTAGCCTCAGCATTGGAGAAGTCTCCTAATTCATTGGCTTTTCCTGTGGGTGGTCCCGCTTTTGTCACGATACTATCTAACGCTCTGCCATTAAGATCCGCATAATGAACTTTTACGGAAGTATTCCCAGAGGCAATAGTATTAGGGGTGCTAGTCGCTGATACTGTGCGAGTGATTTCTCCGTTTTCATCAAGTTGATTAGCCGTTAAGGTGTTTGATGAGTATTCGTCCGCCCATTTAAGTCTTAAAGCTGGAATGACGCAAGAAGCTCGATTTCCTAAGACTCCGTGATAATAATCGAGTGTTGCCTGAATGTCTGCTTCCACATCCGAACTGGTTCCAGCTAAAGGATGTGCCCGAGTATTGGCGATGATCTCTTCATCTGTAAGTATAGTATCTTCTGGGCTGATATATTCCACCACCAGATAATTACCATCAGCTTGAAGAGAATAGTAAATACCCGTGCTATTGGCGCTGGCAGAAAGTTCGTCTAACGTCGCGTTGTCCCCAAGGTTGACCAACGAAATCTTCTTAGCCACTTTGTTCCAGTTAGCTGTCGCTCTCGTGTCGCCTTCCAGCGTCTGAATTTTGTTCGTTGCGGCAGAAACATAATAATTTCCAAGAACGAGATGCGCACCTGTAAATAAAAAATCTGACTCTGTAGAGATTTTAAAGGAATACTTTATTCCTGTATTGCCTAAAACCGCCCCTGCTGCTCCATTACTGCTTTGAAGTTCATTCAGTACAGACTCGTCAGCAATATCTTTATGAAACAGAAAATTATTGAAGCTTAAATTTGTTGGTGTATTATCAAATCCTAAACTGTCTGAGTTTATCTTCGTTGCTGCATCAGAATCGATCTTCGTAAAGTCGAAGGTATAGTCTTTTCCAGAAACGGAAATAGTGTTAGAAAAGGGCATTTTTGCGATCACATCATTCGGTGAGTGAACATTGATTCCCATCATGTACGGTCCCATAAAGCTGTAGGACTGAATATCCCCTTCCGCAGTGACTGTATCTGTTACCTTCAATGTAATAGCCTTCAAGGAATTATCATATTGGATTTTCCCAACAGGGTTGCCCTTGTTATCCAAAAGTGTAACGCCAGTCCCATGGGAATCAAAATTAGCCTTTGCTTCTGAAAGTTCAGTAGTGGATTGAGTAACTTCAGCAATAATAATAGAATTACCAGCCACTAAATTGCTAGTTTCAACGGTGAACGTTCCTTTTGCTCCTAAAAAAGCATAATTATTTCCTGCCAATGTTTGACTAGCAGGCTGTGCTTCAGTCGTATTTCCTTTTAGCAAACTAATATCCGCACTTATAGCGTTCAGTACACCTGCTGCCTTAGTGGAAGCTTTTTCTACCTTCTCTTTTTCAGAAGAAGCCGTTGTCTCTTCATTGGCTGCTTCTGCACTATCTTCACTGTTTGTTGTTTCTGTATTTTCTGTGACCTGTGATTCTGTCGTTGAGGAAGCTTCTGTTACGACATTCTCATCTCCAGTCGTCTGTGTTTTTTCTGCATTTTCTTGTTGTTCAGGCAATTCCTCACTTGTGTCCAATGACGCTTCTGTTCTTGCTGGAGCGACAATCGTCTCCGCAGATACAGGAAGGCTCACCAACGCTTGTGTAACAAAAGGACCAGTTAACACAAAAAAAGAGGAAAAGACAAGGACACGTGACAATCGTTCTTGCTTGGTTGATTTCTTCATTTACATTTGCCTTCTTTCTATAAATTAAACGAAATAAATAACCTTGCCAACGAAAAAAGCCGTCAAACGACAGCACGATAAGCTATTTCACTTCGTTTCTTTTTTTCCTTACGAAATGTATCATAATCGATAGGATAGTTAACGAAGCGTCATCATTTATGATTATTAGTAATAATTTCGGTTTGTTTTGTTAAAAACAATCATTTAAACACGATAATACGTAAAAATATGCGAAAAATACTACACCTAGTTCAAAACAAAACAACAATAAAACACGATTGTACTTTATTATTAAGTAGAAAAAGTTGTTCTAATCCCTGTTAACTCAACAATTAAAAGTAAAATGCCACATCCCTTCTGTTTTTTTTACCTATTTGTCGTTTTACAGAGTAGCCTTTCTTTTTTGAACCCAAAGCAAATAAAAAAGGACTCACCTCCGCAAGTCCTTCTCATTCATCCCGATCTTCAAACTCCAGCAGATAGCTATACATCTGACCGTTTTCGAAGATCTTCATTTCGATCGTATCCCATTCCTTGTGCTGCAAAAGTCTATAAACCAAATCACTTTCGATCTCGGCTCTAGTAATCGTACCCGCTTCATAGCACTCCTTATTAGATACTTCTTTCCCTTCATTTCCTTCATAGCTTGAGTAAATATCATAAATGACCAGCAGATCACCAGTTTTCAGTGAATGCTTCTTAGAATCAGCAATTAGCATGATTTCACAGGCAAAACACTTTAGATTATCCTCTTTACCATCGTCACACCAATCATAATAAGGGTCATTTCGCATAAGAATTTCTTGAATATCTTTTATTTGCTCATTGGTTATTGCCCCATAAGTGATTCGATTGTAGATTATCTCTTCTTCATCTTCATCATATTTTAATTCAAGACTGTATAGAATATTCCCAGCCTGGTCCAATAGATTGAACTTCAACACCTTTAGTCCATTCAACAGAGTGATCCAAATCACGCGCCCTGGACGATAGTCGCCATAAAATAGCTGAGTTTTTTGATACTCCACTCTCATCGTTTCATCCTCCTTAACCAGACTGTTGTTCCCCATCCAAATTATATAATGAGAGAATCGAGGACGACTAGTTTTTTTCAAGAAATAAGAACCCTTTTTTTTAATTTATTAATTAATAATTTGACTCGGTTAATAACGAACATTTCCCAATTTTTTGCGTAGGTAGCTTTTATTTATTCGGAAGTTTGTCTATTTTTCAGCGAAGGTTTGTAAAAGAATTCTCTGAAGATCACCTTCAAACGATAAAAACCTCGTGATATAGTAAAGGCGAAGAGTCAGAGGACGAGGTGATGAGCGATGGTAGCGAAAGATAAGAACACTGAAAATAGAACCGTTCAAGTAACTTTTGACAAATCACTAGGCCTTCTGAACACTTGTTTATTCTCCTGATGACTTTTGAAATTTCTAAAAAAAGAGACGCCAATATCCATCAGCCATCTCACATAAAATCATTCAGTTGTTTCGCCTTCCGCTCCTTCCTAGCTTATCAAACTCTTCCCTCAGTTATTCCGATTCCACCTTCCACTTTTTCAGCGTCTCAATATCTATGCCGCTTATCTCTGAGATTTCCTTCAATGAGAGCGCGGTTTTCATTAAATTTTGAATCAGCATTCGCCTTTCTTCCTGTCTCCCTCTTTCCATACCTTTTTCTATACCTTTTTCTATACCTTTTTCCATGCCTATCTCCAGACCTTTTTCCATGCCTTCATCTCGAGCATACTCCAACTCTGCCTCTGCTATTGCTCGGGCTTTATCGATTTTCATGATCATTTCCTTTTCCTCCTCTTCCAGTGTTAAGAAGTCTGTCTTCTTTTTCGCTTCTTTGATATAGTCAGGGGCGTCAGTCTTCACTTCTCCTGTCTTGAAATAGTAGTGCCAGTGATACGCCGCATGTTGCGTATTAAGTACGTCGTTCTTCAAACTAAGAAAACAAAGAACCAGCAGCTCTTTTCCCTCTTTATTTAGAAAAAGGCGATTGGTTTCGGGATTCATTAAACGGAACAATTGCAGGGCACTCTCTGTGTCATCGAACAAATGAAAGTTCACAATATTGATACCATACGCTGGGCGCAGACTCGAAAAATTGCTTTTCTTCACCTCATTTTTAGCGAGGTTGCCAAAAGGCGAGCGGTAAGCTTCCCCGAGATAAAAGAGGCTTCTTTCATGAAAATACTTTTGCGCCTGAACTTGACACTCAATCGTGGTATAGCTTCCATCTTCAGCGACTGCCAGGATGTCAACCTCGGTAAGCTTTACCTCCATCTTTTCTCGTTCCTCATAGGATTTCTTGTAGCTGTCAATGTGATAGGTCTGCTTTGGCATCAGTCTCTCGAATTCTAAGCCTAATAAATCTTTGACGAATGCTTTTAGAATATGCTGGGAATCCTCCGAAGTTAGCAACTTTCTGAATAATAGATCGTTGGTTGGTAAATACACTTGCATCTCTTTTCCTGCCTTTCAGACAGCAGGTTTTCTCGCCTACATTATAACATGGCAAAACAACCGCTATCAAAGTCCTTTTACTCTAAAATACGCAGAAAAATGAAAAGTATTAGGATCAATTAATGATCGCCTTTTTTTGAATTTTCATTCAAGCATTAAAAAAAGAGACGCCAATATCCATCAGCCATCTCGCATAAAATCATTCAGTTATTTCGCCCTCCACCACTCTACCCTATGTAATGGCAGCTAAATCTTTACCAAAAAGTCCTTTTCAAAGACGCCCTTCTTCAACACGTAGCCGCTGCCCCAGATGGTTTTGATCATCTCTGGATCAAAGCCTGCGATCTCCAGCTTCATCTTGATCCGCTTTATCAAGACAGAAGTCTGGGAAAGATGAGAATTATTCGGCCGTTCGTTCCAAAGTTGTGAACACAGTTCCTCTCTGGACACCACGCTGCCCTTTGATTGGATCAGGCAATCCAAAGTTGTCTGTTCCCGTTTGGTCAGGCTCCTTTTGAGCTGGACAAGATTGCCCATTTCTTGGATGGACTCGTTCTTATATAGAAAGACAATATTGGTCTCATCCTTTTGATAGGGTGCCAGCTTTTCTGACAGCTGCTCCCGTAAATAATCAATGGAATGATCAACAACTAGCCAATCGATCACACCTAAAGAGTGTAACTGTTCCTCTTCATTAGCATTTGGCTTTGTGCCCAGCTTGCGCAACAGGCCCCATTTCTCTGATTTCAAAATTGGCAATAGCTCTCGAATCTCGGAATCCGCGATTGTCTCGCTTAAGATGATTGCTTGATAATTCAAGAGATACCGTTGCAGCGTATCGGTTGTCGTATTCTTCTGATGCCTGCTCGCCTTCAAGCATTCTAGCAGCTCCACTGAACAAAAAACCTCGTAGCTCAGGTGTTGAAGCTGCTGCTGCAGCTCTTGTTCAAGGACTAAATTCTTAGTCAAAATCAACATAGGTTTCATTCACACAGTTCTCTCCTTTTTAGACAGCCCAAGTTGAAACTTGGGCTGAAAATTATCGACTA
Source organism: Enterococcus avium (assembly GCF_002891025.1). Classification (NCBI taxonomy): domain Bacteria; kingdom Bacillati; phylum Bacillota; class Bacilli; order Lactobacillales; family Enterococcaceae; genus Enterococcus; species Enterococcus avium. Next base: position 266,237 of record NZ_NBSL01000003.1, read on the forward strand.
TACTGAAGTAATTGCTGATTGATAATCGTATAGATGTAGATAGCTAAAATGAGGCAAACCACAAATATCACACCTAACAGACTATCAATGATTAATGACTTTTTATTTTTTCCTTGTGTTTCCAGCATTTTTTTATCAGATGGAAAGAAAAATATAAATCCGCCTAGATAAAAAACACCAATGATTACTGCACCTAATATCCATAAATATACGTTCATTTTTCCTCCTAAGGCGTATTATCCAGTGTCCAAGTTACTTTTCCTGAATATTTTGCTCCTGCTAAAGCGGTTGAGCCTTGAACATTTAATTTAACTGAATCAAAATCAATTAGGTTACGCCAGATTCCACTACAATCTGCGGCACTGGCTGTCCCAGAACTTAAGACATTCACTTCGCTACCCCCAGCATCTAAGGTTAGCTCTCCGCCGCCGTAATCATTGATTCCGCTCGGTAACGTATTCCCCCAATTATTTGCGCCATCTAATCGTTGCATTTTGCGAGCCATGGTCAGCTTAGCATTTATTAATTTATCAGAAGGAGATTGAACCATTTCCAACTCACTCATTCGAGCTTTCAATGACCATCCCGTCGACGTTGGACGTTTATCCAGAAATTCCACCGATAAATCATCGGTACTTCCACCGTAACGGTTTGAATCCAATGAATAATCCTGATTAGTATCTGTGGCGGTGACTGTACCAAAATCAAACTTCGGTACACTGCGTAAGAAGAATGCCGTATTTTTATCCAAATAAATCAATTTTACAGTGGTATTACTAGTTGCTGTAAAGGTTGAATTTCTTGGTGTATCCACTCCTGGTGTTTCACTAGCATTTAGCCAGCCATAGTATACATAATCCGTTCCACTGTGGTTAAAGTCAGCCTGACTCGGTTGATAGGTCGAACCATTAGAAATCGTTACTGATTCATTTTTTATATGGTTTCCTGCCAGATCGTAATAATCTTCATTCACTGTATAAGGAATCGAAAAAGGAACGACATCCGACCACTGATTGATCGCTGTATAGTTAGAACTTACATAAAAACGAGCCCAGTATTTTTTCCCCGGAGTCAATCCAGATAAATTGTTGATCACCATTTGGCCCCCACTTTGAGCCAAGTTTCCCTCCAGAACTCTTGAAGCTGTCTCTTTGTTATTGGCTTTTTGCTCACTATCAAAAATGTAAACCTTTGAAGTATTTGCAGGGTACGTCGCTCCTGAACCTACTAAAGTGGAAGTAACAGTTGCATTGATAGAGCCGGTCGTTGCAATTGGCGTCACAGTAGGCGCAGATAATGTTAGTTTGGGCATGGTAACTTTTAAAGTATCGTGTGCAATATTCGTCGCAGAAATACCCGTGTAGTTAACAGCGCAAAATACGCGGTACCAATAAGTTACCCCCGGGTCTAATCCAGTATAATTCGATAAATGTAATAGTCCATTTGTTGTATCTACACTAGTTGGTAGGAGGTCTCTTCCACCAGACAAATTATCTGTTACAGCGTTGTTATAACTCGTGTAGAAGCGAAATCTGCTATTTGCTGGAACAATAGAAGTAGCAGTTCCTTCATAAGGACTTACCAAGGAATAGTATTGACTCATATCCACACTCACTCCATCAGATTTTAGCACTCGATTTAAGTTACCAGTTAAAGTTATATCCGGCATGGTTATTCGATAACCGTCATTGAAGTCTGAATATATGGTAATATCTGAATAATTTGTCGTAATAACATATCTGTAGTAATACGTCTTTCCTCGAGTCAAAGCTTTGTTAGAGAAGATTATTGTATACCCCATTACTCCACAATCTGCATACGCTTGAGCTTGTCCAAGATTTGGTATACTAGCAGCTGCTTGATTTCTGTCCTCAAAAAAGTAAATCCGAGGCGGTACGGAACCAGAAAAAAAAGCCAGATTATTTAACGAGTAACTAGCGGAGCCTGAAACACTTGTACCACCCGCGGCTAAACTGATTGGTCTATTAGGTGTGATACTTCCGCTCGCTGATTTAACACTAAACGTCCCTTCTTGTGGTCTGTTATCGTGATCCCTTCCTGTTCTATACCCCCAAACTTTTCCATTACTATAATTTTGAGCACGTTTAGTAGGATTGTATCTGAATATATTGGCTGGATTTCTTAAATTGGCAGGAATTGAGACTTCGATTTGAATTAACTTATTTGCTATAAAATTTGGGTCAGACATATAATCACTGTACGTCCGATAGTATATCTTGCGGTGATAATTACCTGCACCACCATCATTAGTCCAATAAATAAATATTCCCACCTCTGGAGTATCAGCAGATGCTCTATCATAATAGATAGTGAACACCTTCGTCCAAGGGTTTTTATTACTATCTTCCACGCTAACCAACTTGAAGCGACTGTCATTCCCAACCCGCATATCAAGACCATCAGTAACAACATCTAAAGTATTAATCGATTGAACTCCTATTCCAAACGGCGAAATAGAATTTTTGGTATTTTTATTCTTTTCTTCTGTATCAGCTTTAGGTTCCTCTTTTTCAGCATCAGCTTTCTTTGGAACTTCAATACTCTCTGTGGTGTTTTTTGTCGCAGGTTTATCTTGCATTTCCTTCAACACATGTTCCACCGACTCTGACAGCTTCGGAATACTTGACTCTGTCGTCTCTTCCTTTTTCTCATTACTTGTACCTGTTGTTTCGGCTACTGCCAAAGCAGGAGCAAGTCCCTGTAATACAAAGCCGAACAGGATTGATAGTTTAATAAGTGTGACTAATTTTGCTCTATTCATACTCTTCCTCCTTCGTTTTTCGTCGAACAAGGATAAGTAGTAAAAATAATCCAAGTAGATAGAGTCCAATCAGACGACTTGAAAAAGATAATATTTCCCCAGTTTGAGGTAACAGCTTTCTCGTGCTTGTCTTAGTATTATAAGGTTGGATTCCTCCAGATTTTGGCAACTGATCTTTTGGTTCTGCTGAAATCGGAATATCATCCGCTTTTCCTTCCGCAAATTGAATACTGACTGCCGTTTCCTTTGAATCGGCAAATACATCCTGAGGAAGGATTACCCCGATCATAAAAAGTGTTAAAAGTAGGAATAGCCTCCTTTTCATAATAGATCATTCTCCTTTATTCCAACGTTTCCTGCGAGTCAATAGATAACCAATTAAAACAAACCAAAGAATCCCCAAAGCAATGAGCAGATATTTGATCCAATTTGGGATTGTTAAATTGTAGCTTGCTCCTTTATTCACCTTATCGGCTTGCTTCCCAGAAATCTCAAAGGACTCGTCCCATTCCCATATTCCACTAGCAGACACCACCTTGACTTTCGCTTGGTATTTTCCTGCCTGAATCTGTTCAACGCCCCAGTCCATCATTAAACTGAATTTGGAATTTGGCGCCATGCGACCGTTCTCTTTTTTAAGTTCCTTTTTAAAATCGGAATCTCCTTCTTTGGTGATTTTTACATCAAAAATCATCTTCTTATTGATTTGCGGATCAGGATTTTGAAAATTTAAGGCGACCGCTCGTTTTCCGTGATTCAAGGTTGGAAAAATATTGACTAAGTTCAAACGTTTAGCATCTTCATATTTTCCCGCATCCTCTGAAAGCATCATACCGATGCGATAACCATAAGAACTTCCTATACCAGATTTTTTCTTCTCAGTTTTCGTTGAGAATTCTAATGCGCCAAGTTTAATTCCCGCAAAGCTCTTTGTCGGCATTACCTCAATGTCAATTTCTTTAGATTCAAAATTCTCCACAGTGATTTCTGGATTTTTGATTGTAACGTATTTGGAAAGCGGATCAGTAAGCGATGAATCTAATAGATTCTTATTCGAGGTATAGCCAATCTCCGCTAAGCCATTCGTATAAGCATCCGTCAAAGCTGTTCGTACAGTCACTGGCTCTTTTTTCAAACTCGTTACTCGGACCTTGACTGTCTGCGGTTCTTTTGGACGAACTTGAAAATAAAAGAATGACTTTTGCGCATCAATTTGTGTCTCAGGCAAAAGTGCGCGAACCGTGTACCCGACTTCCTCACTGGATTGATTCTTATCTGCCCTTCCTTGAATTGTCCCAACAAACAATTGTAAGAACATGATTCCAAAAATGAAGCATATTTTAAGGTTTCGTCTTTTCCTCACAAAAAATCCTCCTACATGACAAAAGGGCAGGGAGGCTGATTCCCTGCCCTAAATACGATATTAGATAGTATCAGATAATGTCCAAGTGATCGTTCCGTTATAATTTTCCCCACCAACTGCCGCAGCGACATCCGTTGCTGGAACATTCAAGGTCAAGTCATCAACCTGAATAGACCATTTTTTTTGCGCACTTGTTGCCGCAGAAGCAATTTTTACTTCTGTTGCTCCATCCGCTGGTAACGCCGCAACTGGATCAGTCGTGATTGCAGCATCGACTGAACCTTGAGAAGCTGTCAATTCTGGAGAAGAAGTACCAAGATATTCAATCGCGTCTTTATCTGCCAATGTATAAGTAGCGCTCGTCAGTTTTTTCGTCGCTGATGTTTTCAGTTCGCTTGCTTTCATCGTTAATTTCCATTCGCCGCTTGCAGCGGTAGGTCGTCCATCTTGCACAGTTACAAAAGATTTTCCACCAGCTAAATTTACATCCGATTTTTGTGCGATTGCAGGACCAGTTGACCCTGCCACATGACCTTGTTTAAAGTTAAACTTAGTTGGTGCCCACAACAAGGCTAGTGTATCTTGTCCAGGAGGTGTTACTGGAGGAATATGAGTGTCGGTTTTAAATCCGACTGTTGTATCAGTATCTAATGAATCCGCTGAAGCAAATGGTGCCATACCAACAGCCATTCCTCCGACTAATGAGGTCGTAATCAACCCTTTAATTATTTTTTTCTTCATCTCTTGTCTCTCCCTCTTTTTATTTTTTTGAGATATCTATATCGAACAGCCAACGCTATTGATACCAAAAAAACTGAAAAATAATCAAAAAGAAATGGTAGACTTATACAGTACGAGTTATTTTCGGCGGTCTGATCTCTTTCTTGTTTTAAATAAAAAAAAGTAATACTTCATAAGACGCAGAATGACGCATCAAAATGTCCCTGACGGTTTGTTTTGACGGGTGACGTATTTTACAAGCGATCGATTAAATAACATAACAATAGTTATATGTGTGTTCATTCTTAATATTTTCTTAATATTTAGCGTTTCATTCGAATGGTTTCATCCATTTATACTTTACTTATGATTGTTAGCGCTTACTTCGATAAAGCAAAAACGGGTTGTTCCGTCAGAAAAAGATTAAGTTATTTTCATTAAAATTTATGTGAGTTTTAATAATAATTAACTAACTCGCCATAGATTCAATCGCATAAACCGCCGTCACTCGATCTTCCAGCATCGAATCAGAATACACATCCAACGTCATCTTCGTAGAGGCATGTCCTAATAGTGCACTGACAGAAGTAATCCCTACTTTGGCCTCTAAACAACGGGTCGCAAAGGTATGGCGGAGCTGATGAAAATGGATATTCTCTAGTCTTGCTTTTTTCCGCAATTGGTGAAAATGATAGGTTAAGACTCTCGGTTCACACCCTTTATCGCCAATCGAAAAGACAAATTCTGCATCACTCTTTTCCTTCAACCTCTTTAAAAGCTTCCATACTTTTTGGTTCATGGGGATAATGCGATGGGAAGCTGTACTTTTTACCGCATCATAATTAACGATTGTTCTCTGATTGTCACCACTTTTGACGCGATTACAGGTTTGGGTGATGGAAATAATCCCCCTGTTAAAATCAACATCTGTCCATTTTAATGCCGCGATTTCCCCGATCCGCATGCCGGTATTTAACGCCAAAGTTACCGCTTGATCTTTGTCATCATCGCTTTTATCTACTACTTTTAGCAGTGAACGTTGTTGCTCAATCGTTAATGCACGAACCTTTCTCGGAATTCTTTTTGGTAATTGCACCGCCTCACAAGGGTTCTGATAGAGTAGTCCTTGTTTCTTGGCGTCATTGAGAGTTTTCTTCAATAAACAATGAATGATTTGAATACTGTTTGGTGAGAGTTTTTCTTCAATAAAGGTATCGACCACTTGTTGAATGCGTTCAGAAGTGATTTGATAAAGCGGGATGTCGCCAAAGTGAGGAAGTAAGTAGCGAGACAACTTGTAACAATAGTCCGAGTATGTCGAGACTTTTACGGACATACGAATCTCCTTTTTCCACTGAACAATCCATTCATTGTACGTCATCAGACTTTTCCCGTACAGTTCGATCATCCGATTGGCTTGTTGTTTTAACGGAAGCAGTTTATCTCGCACCGTTTGATACGTCTTTCCATATACATAACCGTATTTGAGTCGACCATTACTTTTTCTGCCGATCGCATAGCGGCCTTCCCATCGTCCATCTTTTCTATAATAAATGTTTTCTCCTTTAATTCGTTGCTTGTTCATAAAATAACCACGCTTTCTATCTGGGTTGACGATTATTTCTGACGGGACCTGCAATTATTACTTTTCATTAAACTTTCTAGTAAGTTTCCACCATTAACTAACACCAAATGTTAAATACCTCCTATAATCTTTAAATTATTATTGCAATTCCTTTTATAATATCCTATAATTTGTAATATAAAGTTATTGGAAGACAAATATGAATAGTTTTTTTCTGGTTATTTGTCAGATTTCTTATTTTTATTTAAAACAAGAAAAAAGAATTATTACTTTTTGATTGTATTTCTTACTTTTTTCATTTTCCAGCCTCACATAAAAATGAATCCTACAGACACCCAGAAAACGTCCTTTTCTTGGGTGTTTTCTTTATGGATTCCCTCTCTTAGTTCTTTATCACCTGTTATCAAGCACTTGTTTTTCCAATTATTAAGATTCACTATAAATAACAAATATCATCAAGTATTGTTTACGCATTTAGAGGATATAATACCGCAAATAGAACGTCGATTATCTATGTAAATGTTTACTTAAACTAAATTACTTTAATTTCTAATTGTATTTATCGTTATTTTTGAAAAGAATTTAGCAAAATAGTGTAGTTATTTTTAGGTATACTAGAGGCATTAAGAGTTGAGGAGTGATGCATATGTCAAATGAAGAGTATTATGGGAAAATTTTGTATAACAAACAAATGTCAGAGGATTGGTTATCATTATTGGAGGATGCGCCAGCATTTAATCGCTTTGATTTGAAACCGATTACAGCCCTTTTATCGGCGCCTTGTGATTTGGGAACGCTAGTGCTACGGGAGGAGGAGCATTCCTTTTATGATCGTGGGACTTTAGAGACCTTGCGGAGTTTCTATCAGACTCATCGTTTTTTTGATTATTCGATGACACGGCGATGCTTTAAAGTTATTGACGGTTTTTCTTCTTATAAGGTACCTTTTGTGAACTGGAACTTTGTCTTGTGTCCATTGGAATCACCGGAGAATGGGATATGGGTCAATCCGCTGGAGGTATATCAGACGCAGACCATTCGCGGCATCTGTTTTGCGGAGCTGCGAAACGGCGTGATCATCGAGCTACCTATTCAAAAGCGCAGCTTCATGGATCAAGCTGAAAAGGCGATTTATTCCTTGTGTTATTTACGGCGTGAATATTCCATCACGCTTAATTATAAAGGTGGTCCGCTGGATTATTTTCAATTGCCGGTCACCCCTTTTCTATTGTCATTACGGAATCGTCCCCTTCTCCAGCATTGGATGACGGATCGAGGTGTTTTTCATCAGAGGTATTTAAGTGAGGTATTGAGGAAGCATCAGGAGAAGAATTAATAGAAGAATGAGTGTTTCTATCTCTTTGTTTTAATGGAAGAATAGCGATTAAGACCAAAACGAAAGGATCGTATTGGTCTTATTTGGTTTGGATGAACATCTAGGTTTAATTTTCTTCAGCAACTTATTATTATCGGAGTGAAATTGTTTTATTAGAATCGGTCAATAAGTATTTTCTCAAAAAAGAGCCGTCGCTTTTTGCGTAACTTAATTACGTGATGAAGATTATTATGTTGCACCAGCTTTTGTGAATGGCGTCATTAAAAAAATTAGAGCATTGCTTCTATTATTGTGAGTAGATAGACACCAAATAATTAGGTCTAAATTTGATTATGACCCAATTATTTGGTTAGGAAAATTTACTATGGAAGATGCATTACACGAGAAAGACTTACTATCTTTTTTTAAAGAAAACCCGATTGTAGCTACTCATTTGATTCAGACAAATAATCTCATTGTTGAAATCGACGCTGATGTATTAGATGCGGCATTCTATTTTTTGAAAGAGTAGCATCCCAACACTTTTTTATCTCCAGACCAGAAAATGTATAACTATTACATTTCTCCACAAGAAGAAAATATGATCGTAAATCAATTACACGTAGACGCTTCTTTGAATAAAGTTAACGACAATTTCTATACACCTAAACTTGAAAAATTATTGATTGAAAGTTAGGGCTGCTAACTTAGTTGTTGAGCCTCATGATCAAAATAAAAAAGTACACAGAAAGATCTCTTTATACTCTAAAATCGTATTTTTGATGCAATTTTCACTGATACTACTTGTCATAATCAAATGCCGCCCCTGATACAAATGATTTACTTAATAGGATAAGATCACTGATATCAGATTCTTCTTTATATAAAGATAAGCAAGCTAAATCAAAGTAAAAATTGTAAAAGTTTTCAATGTATTTAGAGTAACGAGCTATTTCATTGCCACTACCCATATTCATCGCGTAGCGGTATGAAATTTTTTTGATCTCAGCTGCTAAAATAGAATGTCTGCCATTGCTTCAGTCTGGAATTAGAATATTTTTGATCTTTAAACCGATCGAGCAAAGTCTACTACTGGAAATACTGACTCGACACACGGGACTAAACGCTCTTTTTGTTAGGAGAAACATCTCTACATCGGAACAATCGACCTTTCAATCGGAACAAGGACTATCTCTAAAATCACGTGCATATGAGCTGATTGATCTATTGCATCGTCTATTCTTTCATCCTGTTTGCCACAAAAAACCGCTTGGGGGTTTCCCTAACGGTTTTTTTCGTGTTTCTCTATTTTGGCATATTATTTTCGTAGTGTGACCAAGCAGAATATACCTTAACTACTTTATTCTTCTTATCAATCGTATAAACAACTCTATGCTTTCCATTGATTCTCATAGAATACATTAGCTTGTTTTTTGGACGTAATTGCTCAAAATTTCTAATTTGAGTATAAGGGTTCTTTTTTAGCGTTTCGATGATTTCTTCATAGTCAGATAGCAGATTTATTTTTTCTAACAGCGGTAAATGCTTTTTTTTAACTTCTTTATGGACTAATACCTTCCAATCGCTCAATTATGCTTCCTCAAAATCATCCTCAGATTCGCTTTCCATAAGGCTAAATACATTATCAAGCGTACCTGTTCTATACAAATATAATTCTTCTTGAATCGCACTCCATTCACGTTTAGACATCATGATTACTCCATCATTTACCCCCTCTTTATTCGTTAAGGTAACTTCAATCTCGCTGTTATCAGTTGCTACGCCCTTCAAAGTTTCAAATAAATTCTTTCTTAAATTCGTTGGTGTGATTACTTCCATGACAAGCCCCTCTTTCCACATGTACGTTATCACGTACATTATAACGTACATCCTTAATTTTATCAAGCTTCTAACTCCTTATAACCGTCAAAATAAGCCTCCATTTGAATTTTTGGAGCCGTCATCTTTTTAAATCACGACACTATTTCTAGACCTTCCTCATTTCAACTTTCTCCTTTATTCATTAAGAAAACCTTAAGCCAAATAAAAATGTTTAGTTTTTTTAGAAGATGTTTCCATTCTACAAACACTATCAAATCAACATTACTTCTCCACGCATAAAACCCAAAATGTGTCAAAGTAGGCAAAATTGCATGAGGCTATGAAAATTGCACCCTTCTTTCATTTTTCACAAAGTAAAAGCCCGTTCTTATGGGATTTAGCTAAAAAATCGAATGAAAACACCTGCAATTTTGACCCCCAAATGTAATTTTGCCGGTTTTGACCGAGTTTGTATTTCACCTTTATCGTTAAGTCACCGGCCGGAACAAAAAAATATTATAACGGAGGAATGAAACAAAAAATCGGCAACAAATTACAAGTACAAATCGACGCAGGTGAAGACAAATTAAGAAAGGTGAATTTCCAAAATGTCATCGACGAACCAACCGAAGAAGCGGTGCTAGAACTTGGCGCCATCCTGACAGAACTTTCACCAGAAGACAGCAACCTAGACGGCGTGATCCTAACCAGCCAATCACGGTATACCAAATAAGGAAGGAGAAAATTAGATGTTTAAACTTGTCGCAACCTTTACAACCAGCTTAGGAAAAAAACAAACCTGGAGCCTGAACAACCCTGATCCCAACAAGACAGCAGGCGAAGTCAAAAGCTTATTGCAACGTCTGACAGGCATCAAGCTTTTCCATAAAGACGGCGCCGATCTCTTCCATACGGTCGAAAGCGCGAAATATGTGGAAACAACTGAAACGATCCTATTTGATAACACACAGGAACAATCGTAGCAACAACATTTGACTAAAAAAACAAAGGAACTTGAGAAGTTGCGGTAGACGTACCGCTCTTCTCTATTACTTTAAAACAAATAAGGAGGATAAGATCCATGAATGAACCACTTTTAACGCACCAACAGATTTTTACACTGAAACCCGAGACACTTGAGGCACGAATCATGACCTATTATCAAGAAACCCAGAACAGCAGCTTAACGATCAAATATATTATGGCTTTACGCATCCGTTTTAGACTTGGTGCGCAGGAGTTCGCGAACATTCTTAGCGATCTTGTCCGCTATTTGTTTATGAACACCAAAGCAACACGTACCATGAAGCGCTTCTTTTATTATTTTCAGGATTACTTTGCGGCGCCTGAATGGAAACGGCTGACGATGAGGGTCTTCCCTTTGAGAAATTTTGGCAAGAAAGTCTTGTCTGTCGCTCGTTCATTGGTTTCATTTGTACGACCTGAAGAAAATACGGAGCCTTGAAAAAATCAAAGCCTACGTAGAAAGAATGAAAGGAGAAATGAAAAATGATTACTGAGTCTACAAAATTGGTCACAACTTTTTTTAACAGTGACCGAAAGAAACACAACTGGACCTATCAGGACGTGGATACGAGCTTGTCGGCTGAAGAAATCAAAGAAGCTTGCGAACTATTAACGACCTTAGACCTTTTTGAACAAGACGGCGTAAAACTATTTGATTCTGTTGTCACGGCAAAGTTTGTCTCTACGAAGGTAACCACGCTGTTTGACCTGAAAAACGAGATTGATGTGGATCAAACTGAACCGTTTTATGAAGCGACCTGTGAAGAGGTTGGCTGTTTTGAAGTGTCAGAAAAACAGGAGGAATCCGAACACGTGCCGCTCCAGATTCCTGTGGCGATTGTGCCATTTAGTAAAACACAATTATCGTTAGAAACGAATGAACCCGTCGCACATCCAGCAACTGTAGCCGCACCTGTCAAACGATCGACTGAACAGCCAACAAGGAAAGAAGCAAAAGACAAAAAAGGCCTGCTCCAACGAATGTTCAGGCGAAAACAGCGGAATAAAGACGACCCAGCGAATCATGAATCTAGTAGTTAGATTGCTCCATTCTATTTCGCGTAGGACAAATGACACCTACTGTTACGATCGTAGGTGTTGATTAAATCAAATGAAAGAAGGAATTTGAAATGACTGTTTTAACAATTTTATCAGGAGGAACGTTCGTCCACTATTTATTTGGCGGAAGTGTCCCGATCATGGGTGTATTTTTGACGATGGTTGGCTTAGACCTTTTTACTGGCTACGCTAAAGCACTGAAAAGCCATACGTGGGTTTCCTCTATCAATCTATACGGACTATTTACCAAGTTCATCACGTTTTCAACCATTATTTGCGCCGCAGCATTAGAAAAACTCGCTCCTGTTGTTGGCATCGCACTGCCTATCAATGTCGCCTTGATTTGGACTGCTCTTCTGATTCTGTACGAGATCGGTTCGATCTTAGAAAATGCCCATGCCTTTGGTCTAAAAATCGCATGGCTTCAGAAATGGCTGCGAGTTTTTGAACGGGATGTCGGGGATTTTCCTGCTAAGGATGATCAAGAGAACAATGTACAATAAAAAAGAGAAGCCAATTGCAAGTGCTGAAGTGGACTTGTAATTGGGTTGTCTTTGCGTGGGGAAATATAGTCTGGCTTGAATGATAAATAATGTGCAAAATCCGTCAGTTGTTGGTCTGATATAATTTCCCCTTCTTGTAACATGACAACACTCTTTCCACCTGCTCGTATTTCCTCCCATTTATTTCTCAGAAAAACAAAAATAAATGATAAAATGATAGCAGAATACTTTTTGGAAAGGGAAATAAAATGTCAGTTGAAAGATATGGAACGTTTTTACTATTACTGAGGCTGTACAATGAATCGCCGACAAACTCAACGGAGAAAATACTATCAAAATATTTTCTGAAGCGATTTGATGATATAAAAAGCATCAATATTTACGATGTTTCTGCGGATTGTCACGTCTCAAGAGCCACTGTTCGGCGTTTTTTCTCAAAACTGGATCATGAGAGTTTTTTGGATTTCAAAAATGAGTTTACGATCCCATACGATATCAGTATGTTTGAAAAGGAACTAGATAGAAAAGACTACGTAAAAGAACACATTCAGCAAATAAATGAGATTCAGAAATTCTTTTTGAATAATAACTCTAAGATTCTTGAGAAAATTAGAACATTGGCGAAAGTCATGCATAATGCTAAAAATATTTACTGGCTTACCTCTACTTCAACAACACGAATGGTAGAGGATATGCAAATGCAATTTTTGAGATTTAACTCTTTTTGGGATATCATCATCAATTACAAGAAGGATAGCGACATACAAATAGAAGAAAATGATGTAGTCATCGTCCTATCCTCCAGCAGTGTCATGGCGCATTCGATTGTTACAGATCTGGAAGAAATGACGTGTCCGATCTATCTTGTTACTTTGAATAATCAATATACTCACTCAGTCTTTACCGACATTATCCGATTAACAGACAGCACTCTTTACAATTTTACGGATCAAATTTCAAATGAAACGGTCAAGGAAGAGGTCGTAAACAGAAGATACGCGACAAATTTGTTCTTTGACTTTTTATACTATGAATACGCAAATATCGATAAGGAAGAAAAACACACACACAAAGAAGCTGATGGATAGTTTTATCACCCAGCTTCTTTTTGTGTGTTTTGAAATTAAGTGGTCATATCTTATGCTTTGCTCAATTTTCTTCTTTTTAAAAAAATCGTTGCCAAAAATCCTGCAGCTCCTGATACGACAATGACTAAAATGCCTGCGTACATATTCGATAGACCCGTATATGGAGCCTTCGAGATAACCATTGTTGCTAATCCGGGTAAGCCTGAAACAATTGAGTTTTGTGCCAAATTCGTTATACCTGCCACTACCCCTCCAATAGCTCCTCCGATCATCGAGCCGTATAATGCCTGTTTATCATTGATTAGCACTCCGAATAAGGATGGTTCTGAAATACCCATAAGACCAGTCACTCCGGCTGACAGCTGTGTCCCTTTTTTCGTCGCATCTTTTTCAAGATAAGCGACAGCCAAAGTGGCCATAGCAATCGCGATATTGGTACCAAGCATCGCAGGAATAAGGAATGTATCATACCCTTGAGCAGCGAGAGAAGTAACCATGATCGGAACCAGCGCTTTGTTTGTTCCAGTAAGTACCGTAAAGCCAAATAGTGCACCAACTAATCCCAGAGCCAGCCAACCAATTTTATCATGAATAAATACAAATCCAGCAGTCATCCAATTTCCTAAAATGACTCCTAAAGGTCCTACTAACAGCAACGTAGCAAGTGTTCCGACTGTAATGACAATTAATGGAATCAAGACCTCTTTAAAATAGCTTGGAATTCTTTTATAAATAAGTTTATGCGTTTGAGCCATTATAATCACGCCCAATAACACCGGAAGCGCGGTATAAGAATACGTGGTTGCGACAATGGGCAGACCAAAAAGACTCAGACCTTCTACTCCGTTAATTCCTTCATTTAGTAATACCGCCCCTAAAAATATGCCGTAAACAGGATTGATATTCAGTTGCTTCGCACTTCCATAACCGACATAGAGCGGAAGGAAAAAGAAACCCGTAGATGCGATTGCATTGATCAATTCGTAGGTAGGTGACTCTGCTGATAAACTAGTCGCAAGAATGATAATATTAAGAATTGCAGATATTAGTCCCACAGCAACCACGATTGGCATCGTAGGTAAAAATGCGGCGGCTAAAAAGCTCAGCGCTCTAGAAAATGGTCCTTCTTTACTTTTGGTAGAATCTTCTTCTTTACTTTTAGTTGTAGAAATTTTTGACTCATATAATTGATTAAACGTATCGTAGACTCCTTGGACATTCGGGCCAAAAATAATTTGCAGCGTATCACCCTGTTTGACGACACCTAAGACCCCTTCAATTTGTTCAACCTTTTCTGTGTCGATCTGGTCGATATTTCTGACATTCACTCTGAGTCTGGTTGCGCAGTGTGTGATGTTACGAATGTTTTCGATCTTAATAACATCCAGTAACGCCTGAGAAACTGATTGGTAATTCATATTTTTCCTCCTTCATACTATTTGTCGAAAGTTACACAAACGATTTCTATAAAGAACAATTTCTTTATACTAACAGCATACTTTCTTTTCATTTCTGTCGGGGGACAAAATATGCACCCTGCTTTATACAGGGGACAACATTTGCACCCTAGCCCAATTTCCATTGATTATAACATTCCCTTGTCTTAAGATTAAAATAACGATAAGGAGGTAAAAATATGGCAAAAGATACTTTTTTCCCTGAACATTTTTTATGGGGTGGGGCTATCGCCGCAAATCAATCAGAAGGTTCTTGGGACAAGGATGGGCGCGGTTCATCGGTAGCAGATACTGCTCCATACTATGAAAATCAAGATTACGCTAAATATGCTGCTTTCGATGAATTATCAATTGAGGAAATAGAAAAAAGATTAGCCGATAAAAAGGATATTTATCCTAAGAGATGGGGCATTCATTTCTATGAGAGGTACGAAGAGGATATTGCTTTATTTGCTGAAATGGGGTTTAAAGCGCTAAGGATGTCTATTTCTTGGTCAAGGATATTCCCTAAAGGTGATGAAAAAGAGCCGAACAAAGCCGGTTTGGATTTTTATCATCGCGTATTCCGAACGTTAAAACAGTATGATATTGAACCAATCGTTACTCTTTCCCACTATGAAACACCTGCATATCTTGCTACGAAGTATGGAGGTTGGATCAATCGAAAAATGCTGACGTTTTTCTCTCATTATTGTGAGACAGTCATATCTGAGTTCAAAGATTCGGTCAAGTATTGGATGGCCTTTAATGAAATAAATGTGATTGATCATAGTTTTTATGTAGGCGGCGCTGTTCCAACGGACTATATAAAGGACGAAAAAACGGATAAATACCAAGTGATTCACCACCTTTTTATGGCCAGTGCAATGGCTAAAAAAATACTAAAAGATATTTCTCCAAATGCACAAATGGGGGGCATGTTAGCGCGCCGAGAAGGATACGCAGCGTCCTGTGATCCACTTGACGTCCTGGAATCAATCAAGGACGATCAGAAAAATCTTTTTTATTCTGATGTCTTAGTGAGAGGTTATTATCCAAGCTACATAAAAGCCTTCTTTAAAGAAAATGATATTAATCTTATTATGGAAGATACAGATGAGACGCTACTGAAGGAAAACACTATCGACTACCTTTCCTTCAGCTACTACATGACTGTTCTTTCTAAACATAAAATTGATGAAGATACTGAACTCACAACAGGCAACTTGGTGAATGGTGTTAAGAACCCTTATCTTGAAAGCAACGAATGGGGATGGCAAATTGACCCAGTCGGACTTCGGATCACACTGGAAAAGCTTTATGATAGATACCAACTTCCACTATTCGTCGCAGAAAACGGTATCGGACTTCAAGAGCACTCTGATGGGACTACCGAGATTGAGGATACTCAAAGAATTGATTACTTACGCAGTCATATTAATGAAATGGGAAAGGCTATTAAAAACGGTGTGGATTTAATCGGATATACCGTTTGGGGACCGATTGATATTATTAGTATGTCTACCTCAGAGATTTCCAAACGCTATGGCTTCATTTATGTAGATGCTGACAATTTCGGAAATGGAACGTTCAACCGATATAAGAAAAAGAGCTTCAATTGGTATAAACAAGTGATTGCATCAAATGGCGAAGAAATTTAATTTGTAAAGCTTTCAAGTTGAATCTTATTTGAAAAATGGGAGAAAAAGAGTTAAAGTGTTAGTTTATATCAAACAATTGGTGAACATCGGAACTCACCTTATAAGCTCCAGAAACGACGGACACTCGTCAATTTCTGGAGCTTTTGGAGTCTCCTATACTAGGCAACAACCTATTCTAAGAAACAACGATGACTTATAAAAATCACCAACCTCTTGTATTCATCCCATTCAATGAAGCGCAATGATCTTCTGATCAAACAAATCATCAATCGTCACTAATACGAGGTTTTCGTGGATTTTTTCTAGTTCACGTGCTTGCTCTGGATAAGGCGCTTTTGAGAAAAAATAGAAGTAATACTCATCGTATCCTGGTAAATAGGATGCATGTCTCATTAATTTTTTAATTTATTTCACCGTCTTCAATTGATTGCGCCATTTGCATTCACCAATCAAAATTTTTTGCTCTTTCTTGTTCTCCATTACAATATCAAATTCACGTTCATCAGAATCCCCTTTTTGCTTCTTCCCTCGCCATGAACCTGTACGTTTAGGAAAGAAAAGAATTTACGCTTTCCTATTATTATTGTTCCACGAGGACGATTTTCGTTCAAAATGACTATGTGCTGTTAACCAAAGAGTTTTTGATTCAACGTCACCATCTCAATCAAGCCCTGCGCTGCTTCCGCTCCTTTATTCCCGGCTTTGGTCCCAGCTCTTTCGATAGCCTGCTCAATCGTTTCTGTGGTCAATACGCCAAACATCACGGGAATCTCTGACTCTAGACCAATATGGGCCACCCCTTTTGCGACTTCATTACTAACCAGTTCATAATGGGTGGTGGCTCCGCGAATCACCGCGCCTAAGGTGATCAAACCGCTGTATTTTCCACTTGCTACTAATTTTTTTGTGATAAAGGGAATCTCAAAGGCTCCTGGTACCCAATAGACATCAATATCTTCTTCCTTTACACCATGCCGCAGCAAATTATCCATCGCTCCGCTTAATAGTTTAGAAGTAATAAATTCGTTAAAGCGTGCAACAACGATTCCTACCTTGATTTCTTGACCGTCAAATGTTCCTTCAAATTGTGGCATTCTTTTTCTCTCCCTTTCTTAAATCGATAATAAATGATGAAATTTTTGTTTTTTCGTTTTTAAGTACGCGCTGTTTTCCTTTAAAGGGGCTGTTTCTAATGGAACCCGTTGGTGAACGTGGATGCCTCGTTCTTCTAGTTCTTTCACCTTCTCCGGATTATTGGTTAACAAGCGAATCTCCTTGATACCATAAGAAGCTAATATTTCTGCAGCAAATTGATACTCCCGTTCATCGGGTTCAAAACCGAGTTCGACATTGGCTTCATAGGTATCTAGACCTTGTTCCTGAAGCTGGTAGGCGCGCAGCTTATTCTTCAAGCCAATGCCTCTTCCTTCCTGTCGCAAATAGAGGATCGCGCCGATTCCTTCTGCTTCAATCATGCGCATCGCTTCATGGAGCTGCTCACCACAATCACAGCGATGAGAGCCAAAGACATCTCCGGTTAGACATTCCGAATGAAGCCGCACCAGCAATGGCTGTTCTGAGTTTGAAATATCACCCTTTGAAAGAAGCAAATGCTCTCGCTGTTGTCCATCCTCAAACAATGTTAATTCAAAGGACCCGTATTCAGTTGGAAGCTGAACCGTCGTCCTGCCTTGTGCTGTCAGATAGAGCGTTAGTTCTTCCACTGTGATCATTGGCAGCTGCCATTCTGCTGCTAGTTTTTCCAGCTGTGGACGGCGGGCCATAGAGCCATCGGCATTTAAAATCTCACAAATATAGGCCGCTTCACTTTGATTCGTCATTTTCGCCAAGTCTAACGCGGCTTCAGTATGTCCTCTTCGCACAAGCACGCCTCCAGCTTTCCCAATCAGAGGGAAAATATGCCCCGGTTTGTTAAAATCTGTTCCTTTTGCCTGGGGATCGGCTAGTGCTTTGATTGTTTTTGCTCGTTCATCCGCTGAAATCCCAGTTGTCGTTGACTGATGATCAACACTTACGGTAAAGGCTGTCCCGAAGCTGTCGGTATTTCTTTCGACCATCTCAGAAAGCTGCAATCGTTGAGCAATTTTTTCGGAGATCGGTGCACAGATCAATCCTCGAGCATGTTTTGTCATGAAGTTGACCGTTTCAGTAGTCGCTAGATTTGCAATTCCTACTAAATCTCCTTCTGCTTCACGATCGTCATCATCTGCTACAATCACAAGTTGACCCTTTTTTAACTGTTCAATGGCGGCTTCGATTTTTTCTCTATTCATACGACGTGTCCTTTCTTTGGGCTTTGACATATTTTCCTAACAAATCCGTTTCAATATTGACCAATTCTCCTCGCTGTAAACTCCCCAAATTGGTTTGATCCTTCGAGTGGGGAATCAGGCTCACAGAAAACAGGCGATTCGTGGCTTCTGTTACGGTCAGGCTTACACCATTAATTGCTATCGAGCCTTGAGAAATAATTTCACCAGTCAATTCTCTTGGGTAGTCAAACGTTAAAATCAAGGCATTTTCTAACACTCTTTTTTCGACTAAGCGGGTCGTTGTGTCGATGTGTCCAGCGACAAAATGACCTTCAATTCGACCGTTGAAGGCTAACGCACGTTCCAAATTTACTTCGTCAGAAACTTTTGCCTTTGAAAAAGACGTTCGTTGATACGTTTCTGGCATAATTTCAACCGTAAATTCCTGCTCTGATTTTTTGACAGCGGTCAAGCACACACCATTGATCGCCATACTATCGCCAATCTGATAATCTGCTAGTAGTTTTTTAGACGCTCGGCAGGTTAACAGAATGGTCCTTCCACGAGGAATGATTCGTGTCAGTTTGCCCTTTTCCTGAATAAGTCCTGTAAACATCTGCTACACTCTCCTTCCGGCGATTCGAATGTCTGATCCCAATTGTTCAATTGATATGTCGCTTAGTGCAGTCACCTGCTCCACTAAGCGTGTGCCGGTAAAACTAGCTGTGCCATTCCCGCCGATAATTTTCGGCGCAAGATAGGTAACCAGCTCATCCCAATAGCCGCTTGCTAAAAAGGCATCATGGATAGCAGCACCGCCTTCAACATAAAGGGATTGAAGGTTTCTTTTGGTTAATTCTGTCACAACAAAAGACAGGGAAAGAGCCTGATTTCGAATGACTTCGACATGCTCAGGCAGAGGAATCTCTTCATCCCTTTCGGTGAAAATGAGCACCGGACTGCTGTCAGCTTGAAAAAGTGCGAGTTCCTTATGGGCCAATACTTCTCCTTTTCGATCCAAGACCACTCGGTAAGGAGGAAATTTATCTTCGTCGGTCGTTCCTAAGGTTGGATTGTCGATCAAAGCGGTTTGACTTCCAATCAAAATCGCTTGATAATCCCCCCGTTCTTTACGAACTCGTTCCCATGCTTCTTCTCCTGTTAAGGGTGTTCTTTGACCAGCTAACGCAATTTTCCCATCTAAGGTCATGGCCTGCTTCAACGTGATAAACGGCCGTTGCTGCTCATGATAAAAATTGTAATGACGATTCAGACTTCGAACCTCCTCCTCTAAAACCCCTGTAACCACCTCAAGCCCTTGCTCTTCTAAATACTGTTTTCCCTTTCCTGCCACGAGGGGATTCGGATCAAGTTGTCCGATGACTACCCGTTTGATCCCACTTTCTAGAATTGCTTGGGTACATGGCGGCTGCTTGCCATAGTGATGACACGGTTCCAGCGTGACATAGAGTGTTGAATTTAATAGTTTTTCGGGAGTTTCACATGATGTCAGCGCATTTTTTTCAGCATGAGGCTGACTATAAGCTAAGTGCGCGCCTTTTGCGATCACCTGATCATCTTTGACAATCACTGCGCCAACTAAGGGGTTCGTAAAGGTTTTGCCTTTGCCCTTTAACGCTTCCTTGATCGCAAGCCGCATAAATTTTTCATGCATACCAATTCCTCCTTTCCAAACAGCTATTTCGCTTTATCGTATTATTTTTTTCAAAAAACGGGAAAAATAATTCTATTCTCGTTACGCATAGCATTTTTCTAACCTGCTGAAGCAGGAAGAAAAACTGCCAAAAAAAAGACCTCGTGTAAGCACATACACGAGGCCGTAACAGATAAACTCAAAGAAACCATAATGAAAAAAGGATAGACCTTCCCCATCATATTTCAGATAAGTTTTTCTTCTCCCATCCAGACTTTAACTGTCGGTTCCAGACTCACACTGGATCAACCGCAAAAAATGCGGGTCACGGACTTCAAGGCACGCCTTGTCACCGTCGGTCGGGAATTACACCCTGCCCCGAAGAATACTATTCAATTCACGAAAAATACTACTATTCTTTTTTTGAATCGTCAACAGAATAATTTTAAAATAACAAAAAACATCAATTATAATCTCTAGAAAAACAGATCATTAAACCGTTATTTTAAATTCTCTCCGTTACTTGCTATCACCTGCTTATACCAGTCAAATGATTTCTTCTTGCTGCGTTTTAACGATCCCCTTCCTTGGTCATCACGATCCACATAAATAAACCCATAGCGTTTACTCATTTCACCAGTTCCCGCAGAAATTAACCTTTGCTTCCAAGTCAACTATTCTAAGTTCCTTAGCAGATACAATGAACTATCTTAAGAAGACGGATTGCAATGAGATTTATGATCTAATTGACCGTTGTGAGAAAATGTATATCATTAGCCGTTAGTGCGTAATATTTATTCCATTCAGAATAATTCTATTCAAGATTATTCTATATGGAATTATCTTTAGTATTTCATTTGATTGTCGTTTCCTAAGTGCCAACCTACAAGAGCTAAAACTTTGCAATATGAACTGACTCTGTTGGGGAAGATCATTTACTTGACGGAAATGTTTCACTATAAAAATACAGAAAATCGTGATTCAACTACCACTTCCGATAGTTGAACCACGATTAATTTGTTTCTCTGATCTAGAATTGATCAACGATTTTTCCCAAACAATCCATTTAGTTATTTCAAATACTTTTTTCCCTTTCTCGTTCCTGTTCCTCCACAATTCGATGAAGATGGACGAGTAAATAGATTTTCTCTTGTTTTGTGATATCCAAGCCGTATTCCTTAGAGATAAAAATTTCAAAGGCTCTGATAATAGCAACTTCTTTGGTCATTTTTACGGCTAACGTTTGGTACAGCTCTTCCTTATCCTCATCAGGAAAGAGATTTCCCTCATAGACTCGTTCACTGAAATAGTTTAGATGGGTCAAAAAGCGAGAATAAGTAAAGGTATCACGGTTTATTTTTCCGCCTACGATTCTTTGAACGATTTTTTCAAAATTATTCATCAGTTTGGTAATACTCTGATCTCTCTGATGGGAGGAAGATTCCAGCTTGGCGTTAACAAAATGAAGTCCAATGGCTGTAGCTTCACTATCTGGTAGTTGAATTTGAAGCTCTTTGTTTATTAAATCCACTGCATACCTGCCGATACGATATTCATTTTTGTGGTAGAGCATCACATCAGGATAATTGAAGTTTTCACCTACGTTTCCCTCCTTGAGACGCTTTACGACAAATGAGATATGATCGGATAAAGACAAATAGAGGTAGTCTTTTACCTCTATTTGATAGCTGGTAGCGGCATGATCGATAATCTTTTTCACCAAGTTTATATAGGTATCATCCAGGGTGCTGGCTAATTGAACAAAGTTGGTTAGCATTTTGTTATCTGTTAAAATAAACACCTTTTCGATTTCATCGTCTTGTATTTCATGACCGATCGCTTTGTTATACCCAATGCCCTTTCCCATTAAAATGCATTCAGTCCCTGCTTCATCTAAGGCTAAAACGAGAGAATTATTCATCACTTTTAGCACCTGCATTGGCTCACCGCCTTATCTTTTCTCTAATCTGTCAGCCCGTGATTTTGAATCACGTTTTGATACCAATAAAAACTATCCTTAGGAATTCGTCTTAAATCCTTTAAATCGTGATCCGCTCTATTTACATAAATAAATCCATAACGCTTCTTAAAGCCTTGATGGGAACTTAATATGTCCATCACTGACCACGGACAATAACCGAATAATTCAACTCCGTCTTGAATCGCATCATAACAAGCTGCAATGTGATCGCGAAGATAATCAATTCGATATTGGTCATGAATTTTTCCATCCTCAGTCAACACATCCGCTGTCCCTAATCCATTTTCAGTAATAATCAACGGTAATCGGAATTGACGATAATACTCATTCAGGACCAGCCGTAACCCCATTGGATCAATTTGTGCACCGTATTCTGTAGCGATTAAATGTTGGTTTTTCTCCACTCGGAAGTATCCATACAGATCAAAATCAACATCTTTTTCCCGGGTTCCGAATGGGTGCGTTTCATCAGCTGGCAAATAGCTAGCTACGAGTGTCCGATAGTAATTCAGCGCAATAAAATCTGGTTTTGCCGCATTAAGAATCGTTTTATCTTCCGGTAGTATAACTGGTGCAATGCCTGCCTTTTCTAAATAAGTTTGATAATAACCAGGATATTGTCCGAAGCAATACATTTCCAACGCATAATTTGTTTTAAAATTATCATTCATTTTAGCTGCCCAAATATCCATCGGCTTGTTGGAAGCCGGATAGGTCATCGTTGATGAAACTGCTGGTCCGATGCTGCTGCCTGGAATCATTTCATGGCAATCATTCGTCGCATGGGCATGAGCCACAAACATGTGATAATCCATTTGCGCCCGAACACGTTCTCGGTCCTCTGGCTTCACATCGTACATATTCATTCGTTCGTCCACGCGAATCATCAAGTTTTGTTCATTATTCACTTGCCAGTGCTTCACTCGATCACCAAACGCTTGGTAGCATACTTGGGCATATCGTCTAAAAGCATCCACACAAGCTCGTGCCTCCCATCCATTATACTTTACAGCAAGCGCATAAGGTAAATCAAAATGATATAAGGTCACAAAAGGAACAATCTCATTTTCAATCAAGCAATCGATGACCTTATTATAGAAGGCTATTCCTCGTTCATTCACTTCACCGTCTCCATCAGGAATAATGCGCGCCCATGAAAGCGAGAAGCGATACGTTTTTAATCCTAATTCTTTCATCAGCTTGATATCTTCTTCATAACGGTGATAAAAATCACTCGCTACTTTTGTGTCCGCCTGTTGAGCAGAACGGGTAAATGAATTGTGGTCAGTAACAGATTCCCCTTTGCCGTCCTCATCCCAAGCTCCTTCTATTTGAAAGGCTGAGGAAGAAGCTCCCCACCAAAAGTTTTCATCAAATTTTTTCATATAATTTTAGCTCCTTCATACTTTTTCAAATACATGATGTTTATCAGAATACAGCTCATCTGCACTTCTTGGGTTGTTTAAATTGCTGAATTCGTCAGCAAAAATAATAAGCTGCTGTTTGTTTCAATATGATTATCTTTGGTTGAACCAATCGCTACATAATTATTCGAATTCGTAATAATTACTGATGTCGTTAAGTCATATCCCGCAGCTTCAATTCCTTGCATATTGAAGGAAACGATTCGCTGTCCTTTAGTCAAATGCTCTCCAACATTCGCATGCTTTTCAAAGAATTTCCCATCCAAATTCACTGTATCAATTCCAATATGAATCAACATCTCAACGCCATTATCTAATGTTAAGCCGATGGCGTGCATGGTTGGATAAAGTACACTGACCGTTGCATCCATTGGCGCTACGATCTCACCTTTGCTTGGATACACGGCGATTCCTTTGCCCATTGCTCCAGAAGCAAAAACTTCATCTGGGACATCCGCTAAGGAAATTGTCCGACCTTCTACCGGTGAATCTACGACTAAATCACTGTCCTCAAATACCAAATCATCGTTAATCGCTTCCTTCACCGCATCCGTCAATGTTTCCTGAACCTTCTTTGCATTTTCCTCTGGAAGATCTTTAAACCCTAAAACAACCGTCATAATACAAGCACCGCCAAAAGCAATTAAACATCCTAACAGGTAGCAAACAAAGGCTTTCGTTCCTGCCTCTGCGTATACTGGGATCGTCAACACTCCTTGGTTAGCAAACGCATTTCCATAAGAGCCTCCCCAGCCCATCAATGCTCCGCCCAGCGCCCCGCTGATCACGGCATAAATCATTGGTTTTTTCAGACGTAAATTGGCGCCATAAATTGCCGGTTCAGTGATTCCGAACAACGCAGTTACCGTTGCTGAAGCTGCGACTGTTTTTAAGTTTTTATTTTTCGTTTTCAAAAATACCCCTAAAGCTGCTCCAGCTTGAGAAAAATTAGCTGCTCCAGCAAAAGCTAGTAAATTTTGACGCCCGGTTTTGGCTACATCGTTGATCCCGATCGGAATAATCGCCCGATGCGCACCAAAGATAACCAACACACACCAGATTCCACCAATGAAGGCGCCTAATAAGATTGGGCTCAACCCCATGATATAGTAGTACGCCCAGTTCACTACATTACCAAAATAAATACCAATTGGACCAAAAATCATTAAGGTTGCCGGCACCATCACCAATAACGACAACGTTGGAACCATGATGACTTTTAATACTTCCGGCATGATTTTTTTGACGAAGCCCTCTACGTATGCCAAAACAAAAACAGCAATAATAATCGGCACAACGGACGATACATAATTTGCTTGTGTAATTCCGATACCGAATAAGGTCACTGGATTCTCACCTGTCATTAAATCAACAATTGCCGGATAACAAAGCGTCGCTCCTAAAATCATAGCGATATAATCGTTGGTTTTGAAAACTTTCGCAGCTGAACGTGCTAAAATAATCGGCATAAAATAAAAGAGTGCATCAGAAGCTGCGTTTAAAATGATGTACGTGTTGTATGTTTTAATATCGACACCATACATATTCAGCCCAATCAATGCTGCGACGGCTAAGATCCCTTTTAACATACCTGATGCTGCGATTGCCGGAACCGTTGGCGTAAAGATTGCGGCTACTGTATTTAAAATTTTCGTCCCAATACCAACTTTTTCGCCATCATCATTGTTCGTTTCCTCTAACTCACCCACCATCGGCATCAGTTCATCATAGATCTTTTCAACTTTATTCCCTAAGACGATTTGAAACTGCCCGCTTGCCTCAACAACCTGGATGACCCCTTCCAAATTTGAAATGACTTCTTTATTTGCTTTGCTTTTGTCCTTTAGCACAAAGCGCAAACGAGTAAAACAATGGGTCAAGCTGGAAATATTCTCTTTCCCGCCGACATCTTCTAAAATTCGTTGTGCCACATCGTGGTTATCCATTTTTTAATCCTCCAAAAATTTATTTTTTGTGATCTTCGATTTCCCTTGGCCAAAGGTCCGCGTTTTTTAACAAAAAAAAGATCAAATATACATAAATAACACCATGAGCCATGGATATCATTTACGTACACTTGATCTCGCCTGCATTACCAGTAACGCGTCAAACGAACGCGGTTATTAAATTTACATCCACACTATAGCATGTGATTTTTTCAAATGCAAGCGAATTCAAAATAAAAATTTTATTTGCATTTTTTTCTCATTTTACGTTATGCTTGTCCTTGAATTTTTAAATCACGAAGGGTGTGTTCATCATAAAAAAACAAGAACAAAAAATATTATTAATAATAGTCGCGTTATTTTGGTTTGCCCAATATGTTTATATCCCTTACCAGACTCCTTACTTAGCAGCAATCAATGTCTCTACGAGTTTCATCGGCGTGATTGTTGGCTCTTACGGCATTTCTCAGTTGGCACTACGCCTGCCTGTGGGTATCTTGGCTGATTTGCGGCCGAACCACCGTTTATTTATTTCATTGGGCACTTTGTGTGCGGGAATTGCTTCCTTATTTCGCATCTTTTTTCAAAGCGGCACTGGTTTTTTATTAGGTAATGTTTTCTCAGGCTTTGCCAGTGCTACTTGGATTTCTTTCATGGTTTACTACCTTAGTCTCCATGATAACCAAATGCAAACCGCAGCAACTGGAAAAATTATCATGACGAATAATATTGGCATGCTGATTGGTTTTATTACGAGCAGCCTACTATATAATCATATTGGCATGACGAATATTTGTTTATTGAGTGTCTTAGGAGGTTTCTCTGGTTTTGTTATTTCATTAAAACTAAAAAAAACAGACACAAACATTGAAATAGCCGTTAATGTAAAAGAGCTACTAGCTGTTGGCAAGCAGCCAAAATTAATTTTATTCTCTTTTTTAGCTCTCATTCAACAAGGAATTCAAATGTCTACAACTATGTCCTTTACAAATCAATTACTCAAAGAACAAGGTGCGACTGATTTTCAAGTTGGACTCTCCTCGATCACTTACATGTTATCAGCAGTTATCTTTTCTCGAATTGGTTCAGGTATCTCTCTGAATTATCAGCGCAGAAAATGGCTAACCTTCTCATCATTTGGCCTGCTGGCACTTTATTGTTTTACTGTTCCATTGGCAAATGCCCTGCTAGTTTTTTATCTTTTACAACTCATTCCCGGTGTCGGTACTGGAATCCTATTCTCATTACTCACTTCTGAAGCCATGGAAGGCATAGAACTCAATAAAAAATCAAGCGCTATGGGCTTCTTTCAGGCAATCTACGCGATTGGTATGACGCTTTTTCCTGTTATAGTCGGTGCCATCAATAATGCATTGAACTTGAAAATCGCCTACTGGGTATTGTCAATCTCTTCACTTGTTGGTGGGGTAGTTGTTCTTGTTTATTACACTGTTCAAAAGAAGAAAGAAAACTCTCTCTGAAACGACCCTCGAAAATTAGCTCGAAACTGACTTTTGAGGGTAATAAAAAAATTGTATTAAAGGGGATTGATCCTTGAGTGTATAAGTGAACGTACTAGGTCAGGAGAACAGAAAAAACATTAATATTTTAAATGTGTAAAGCGGAGAACATCTAATACGTCGTTCTCCGCAATTCAAATTATACTTTCACTTAACTTTTTATCCAGCAGACGAAACGAACTTATTTTGTTTGAGTAGCCGTTGAAAGATGTTCCTGCATTAATTTCACCGATTTTTCAATTGAGCTATCTAAATTAAATAGCCCACTTGAACCTACAATCAAAATATCTGCTCCAGCCTCAATCATAGTATGATACGTCTTTTCATTACAAGACCCATCGATTTGAATGTCAAACGTTAACTTGTGTTCTTCACGACAAGCTTTCAGTTTTCGTACTTTGTCCAAGCTTTCTGAAATGAATGTCTGTCCGGCAAAACCAGGGTCTACCGTCATTACTGTCACAATATCAATCAAATGAAGATAATCAGAAATGATCGTCAACGGAGTTTCAGGATTCAAAACCACGCCCATTTTCTTTCCCTGCTGTTTGATTGTTTCGCTTAATCGGAAAGCATGCCCATTCAGATATTCTGCATGAATACTGATCACTTCTACGCCTAAATCTAATAACTGATCAACATACTCAATCGGATTCGTCACCATCAAGTGAGCATCCAAAGGAATTGCTGTATGCTCCTTTAACTGTTCAATGAACCACGGAGACAAGGTCATGTTGCTAACGTAATGCCCATCCATAATATCGATATGATAGTAATCCACGATCTGGTTCAAACAATTGATCTGTTCTTCAAATTTGCTGATATCCATACACATCAGGGACGGAGATATTTTTACCATGTTTTGTTCCTCTTTCCTATTAATTAACCGATTGTCCTCCATCAACAACCACTTCAGATCCAGTCATAAAGCGGGATGCATCCGATGCCAGAAAAACAACCACATCGGCGACTTCATCAGCGGTACTGATTCGTTGATATAAGGGGATTCGACTGCCCATTTCTTCCATTGTCCGTTCCGTAGCCTCTGCCGCATGTTCAGCCATCTGAGTTTTGATGTAAGCCGGATGAACAGAGTTGGCTCGAATGCCACGAGGGGCAAATTCGATGGCCACCGCTTTAGTCAAAGCGGAAACAGCACCCTTTGAAGCTGCATAGGCAATCCGATTCTTCGATCCTAAAAATGACGCGATCGAACTGGTATTAATGATACTGCTGCCTTCGCCTAGTAATGGAGACATTGCCTTGACCCCTAAGAAAATACTCAATGCATTGACATCCATCGTTTTCTTCCATAGCTCTACACTGGTTTCTTCAATCGTTTCGATTTTGAAGATGCCGGCATTATTGAATAGCACGTCTACTTTACCAAATTGCTCTTTGATTTCAGTGACTGCTTTTTCCCAAGCTGTTTCTTCTGTCACATCGAAACAGAATGCGTGTATTTCCTGTTCTTTGAATTGATCTAATAAGGGTTGAACATTCTCTTGATTGTTATCATTAACCAAAACGATAAAATTCTTATCTAGTAATTTTTTGACTACCGACGTGCCGAGACCACCGGCAGCACCCGTGATAAAAGCAATTTTCTTTTCATTACTCATTTATTTAGCTCCTTTTGGAATAACCTCACTACAAAACTAGAACAGATCGCTATTCTAAATTCGCGTGACGATTTTTCAGATCATCCATGGTCATCTGCTTTTCATTCATCAAACGTAAGGCTAATACATCATGGAAAATGAGCAGTCCTTGTTCAAATACAGTTGTCATCGGTTGAATCGAGGTAAAGGTTTGATTGCTTTTCGAAGGACTATCAAATTTAACAATGTGATCAGCCAATTTTGCGATCGAACTATCCGGATTGGAGGTCAAGTGTATGACTGTTGCACCATACGATTTCGCTTTTTTGGCAATTTCCAAAGGTATAACTGATTCCCCTGAGCCGCTGCCCACAACTAAAAGATCCTTATCGGTAATCGGTGGTTCATTTAAATCACCAACCATGTGACAGCTAATTTCCAGATGCGTCAGTCTCTTAACCGCCGCCTCTAATGACAAACGCACTCGGCCAACACCGATAAAAAAGACCTCACGAGCTTCCAATAATGCTTTTACATATTGATCAATTTCTTCACTGGAAATTTTTTCTAATAAATGTTCCAATTCTTCCATTACTGCTTGACTGTTCTCATAATAATTTTTCATTGACCATCAACACCTTATTGTAAAATTCTTTTTTCTCATGAATCATGTCAAATGCTCCAATCAGCTCTTCGATTGGAACTTTATGGGTCACTAACGGTTTCAAATTTAACTGCTTATTAGCAATTGCTTGAGCAGTCACTTGCCATTCATTTTTAGGAAAATGTTCGTACACACTGTTGAACATTCCGACGATTGTGCCTTCTTTTCGCATGAATTGATCATACGTTTTCTGCTTAAGAACCATATCCGAATGAGGATTTCCCAACAAGACCACTCGTCCAAATGTTCGAATGGATTGCGCACATTGATCAAAAGCCCCGCTAGAACCTGTGGCCTCAATCGCAACATCCGCTAACTTTCCGCCTAAGGTTTCTAATATAAAGCTTTCAGCCTCTTTTTCCTGACTATTGCAGACATGTTCAAAGCCTAATTCTCGGGCGAAAGCAACTTTCGTTGGGTCAATATCAATCAATAAAACCTTCCCCGCACCATTGATTTGAGCCCATTGTGCCACCATGACACCAATCGGACCCGCCCCATAAATCACCACGTTATCGCCAACAGTTAGTTCGGCTTTATTAATGACGTGCTGAGCCACAGTAGCTGGTTCGACCATCGCCCCTTCCTCATAGCTCACTTGATCTTCTAAAAGAACCAGATTGAACAAGGGAACCGCTAAGTATTCTTCAAAACCGCCATCTGTTCTTGAACCAAAATAATTATAATTTTTACATTGGGCATAATAGCCAGATTGACAATACTCACACTCATTACAAGGTAAAAGTGGAAAAACGGCAGCTTTCTTGCCTAAATAATCTGAACTAACATCATCAGCGACTTCTACGATTTTTCCCGAGAATTCATGCCCCAATACAGTCGGAAAATGATATGAGCCTGTTACGTAAACCCGCGGAATATCCGATCCGCAGATACCGCAGGCCATAACATTTATCAATACTTCCCCCTTTTTGGGTACAGGTTTCTCTTTTTCTACTAGTTCCAATTGATTGATTGCTTTTAAATCGACTGCTTTCATGCATTATTTCCTCCCATTTATTTCGGAATTCCTAAGACACCTAGATAGGATAATGAGATCCCTAATACAAAGATAATCAGAATGATTAAATTGATATTTACCTTTTTACGGACTAACCAGTAAACCAACATCGTGATCGCTAAGGGAACTAACCCTGGCATCAGCGCATCGATCACCTGTTCCTGAATCCCCAGTTTGACTCCCTTAATATTCAAGATCATCGGGATCTCAATATTCACTCGTGAAGCCGTCATACAACCGACAACCATCAAACCGACCATACTAAAAATCTCTGTCAAACGAGCAATCGTTCCTTCACGCAGCATCGTTAAAATAAAGGATTTCCCCTTTTGGTAACCCAAACGATACATATTCCAGCCAAAGCCGATCAAACAAATCTTGTAGGCGATTTCAAAGAAGATCGGTCCAACATAGCTACCATCAATGGCTAATGAACACGCGATACCTGCCAAGATCGGATAAACGATCCCTTGACTGACGGTATCTCCAATCCCTGCGATTGGTCCCATCAAACCTGTCCGTAATGAATTAATCGTTTCATCCGTGATATCTTCAGCACCATTGGCACGTTGTTCTTCCATTGCTGCGGCAACTCCGGGTATCATTGTTCCAATGAAAGAAGGTTCCGTGTTATAAAAGACAAAATATTTTTTCAATTCTTGTACTTGACGTTCTTTGTCTTCAGGGTAAAGCTTCCGAATGACTGGAACCATCGCGTTTGCTTGGCCTAAAGCTTGCAGACGTTCATAGTTATAAGCGGTTTCACTCGAATAAGTCAGCGCCCAATTTTTTAATAATTCTTTTCTCGTTAATTTTGCTTCCATTTATGATTGCTCCTTTCCAGCAGGTTTCATATCAAGAAATCCAGTATTATAGAACACAAAGCCCATGATTGCGGCAACAGCCGTGACTGCCATGACATCCAATTTCAAGTAGACTGCCAAAATGAACCCAAAGAAGAAGAATGGCATAATCTTTTTATTCCCCATAAAACTGATCAACATCGCAATCCCTAATGCAGGCATGATCGCTCCGACCACTTGCATCGCGTTAACAAAAGAATCTGGAATCATATTCAACAGGTTCTTCATAGGCTCTGCTCCAAAATAGACAAGAATAAAGGCTGGAACCCCTGTAACAAGAAAATTTAAAATCCCTGATGGAACATAATTCATTAGGCGCATTGCTCGAATATTTCCATTGTCTAAGAATTTTTCTGCCCGATGGACCCAAAGAGCATTGATAGACATTGTTAATTGGAAGGTTAAAATCCCAAACAAACTGAATGGTACCGCAAATGTTACCGCTAAACTTGGATCTGCACCTGATAAAATTGTCATCGCCGTACCAAATACTGCTGCGACTGGCAAGTTTCCCGGCATGGTTCCCCCTGCGGTGATCCAACCTAGATAAGCCAAGTTGATATAAGCCGCCGCTTGCATCCCAATCATCGGCTCTCCCATTGCAAGCGCCACTAGAAACCCTGACCAAATCGGATAAAGCCATGAGCGAGTGATTAAATGGCTCGGCCACCAATTACAAACCGTTGAAATAATAGCAACTAATATTGCAGATAAAAGCATTTTTCTTCCTCCTATTCCTTTAAAAACTATTTATAGCCCTTACTTTTTATAGATATTTTGAAAGATCGGTTTCCTTTTGATCCGGAATAATATGAATCACAACAGGAATGCCACGATCAATTAATTTTTTGAAGGTGGCGCGCTCTTCATCAGAGGCTGAAATATTTTTGTACAACACTCGTCGGTTCGCTTTAGCCCCCATTCCCCCTACCACTAATTTGTCGATCGCGATCCCTTTTTCCACGATCGTGTCGATAGTGACCGGCGCCTTCACTAAAATAATCAACCGTTTATTTTCTTTTTCTTGCGTGTTTAAAAAAGTTACAGCATCCTCTAACCCTTTTACCACGATATCGATTCCAGCAGGTGCCGACATTTTTAAAATCTCACTCATAAAATCATCTTTTGCGACTTCATCATCAATAATCAAAATTTGATTCGCTCGCGTCTTTTTCACCCACGCCGTCATTACTTGGCCGTGGATTAGGCGATCATCGATTCTGGTTAATACGATTTCACTCATATTTATTCATCCTTCCCATAATTTTCAAAAAGTTCTTTGATTCCTTCTTTTCCGACTGTTTGAATATGTTTTGCTAATTCATTTAAGTCCATATTTTCTCTGCTGCAAACTGCTTCGATCACCATTGGTAGATTTACACCAGTGATTGAACGATAGTTTACCTTGTCTTTTAATACTTGATAATTTTGAGCGGTTACGTTGTAGGGACTTGCGCCAAAGATATCGCAAAAAACGATGACCCCTTCCCCTTGCTCCATTTTCAGCATTTTGGCAGCGACCTCTTCTTTATAGTCTTCAATACTTGTTTCATGATACAAACCTAATGTATCGATATTTTCCGCTTCTCCAGTAATTAACCTCAATGCTGAAAGATAACCAGCAGCAAGTTCCCCATGAGTTAGTAGTAATACACCGATCATCCTTTCACCTCCTCACTTTTTATAGAGCAATAAACGTGCCAACTTTATGAACAGACAAAAAGAAAGCATTAAATCAACGTTTCAACGACAAAACGTATTTAATGCTTTCGAATGAACAACTTATTTTGTTAGTGTGCTGTTAAATGAAAAATAGTGTGCTGCTATTCTTTCATACAGTGTGTCGGTTAGTAAACTAAATCTGTATTTACTTCGATCAATTCCATTAAATAGCTAATTTCACTATCCTCGACAACAATTGCATAACGATTTTCGATAGGTGTTAGTAGATCTTTAAGATATTGATACAACTCACGATTATTTTCAACAATCACACCCGTATCTTCTCGCAAAAATTGTTCTTTACGAATCGCTCGTTCGATCATATTGCTGGTATGAAAAAGAAATTTAATCCAAAAATCTTCGAAATGCTCAATCTGGAAAGCTGTGGCAATCTTTTTCGCTTCGATCTCCAACAGATCATAAATGGTGGCACCATCTAAGAAGATCAGGCTCTCTTCTAGGATACAAATGATTTTACTGCGACGATCATCTGTAAACACCGTGCCTTTTTCTTCCATTGTCTTTACTTGAAAGTCTTCTACACTATTCCCAATATAGGCACTTTGCTCAACAATATCTTCCGAAAGCTCGGTGATCGACATTTTCGGCAACAATGATTTTCTAGTTGCTTCGATGACCATTGGAGTCGTCACCATTTTAATCGTCTTCGTTGGAATTCCGGTCTTTTTGGTGATGATATCGCCAAACATGTTCAGCGAACCCATGTCACTCAGAATCACGACGCCTTTTCCTTGATCGACTTTTTGGATCAATTCGGTAGCTTTTTCCAGCGTATCGCCAACCGATTGAGACAAAGGCATATTCAATCCGACTGCATGATCAACATTCAGTAATTGATTGGCCGTATTGGCTAGGTCAGTAGCCGCACTTGTTCCGTGCATCAAAATCAAAACTCCGATTTTTTTCTCAGTATACTTTTCATTCATTGCTTTCAAATACAACGAGATAAAGTACTTTTCACTCTCGGGTAACTGAACTTCAAGTTGATTGGAGATTTCACGACAGATTTGTTCAGCTACACCAATTTCTTTTTCCATTGCCAACTCATTTGGTCGTTTATGCTCTAAAAAAGAATTATCTCTAAAAGAATACCCCTCTGTAATCTTTTCAATCAAGGTATCTAAATGCAACGCTAGACTTTTGATGTTGCTCTCTTCTAAGTGATAATGCTCTCTTGTAGCGATTCTCTTTAAAATATTGACCGTAACCTCATAATTTTTTCGGGAGACAATTTTGAAGATTGCCTGCTGCTGATTTCCTTGTTTTTCTGCCAACTCCTGTGCTTTTCCATGAATAATTGACTTTAACGGTGACAAAGAGCCCTTTCCATCTAAATATTTATGATAAGTTTCTAACACATCATGAGAAACACTTTCCTCTTCATCAACTAAAAGAAATGGATCGTAATCCCGATCTTCTTCCGGAGTGAAGACAAATTCGTCGATTTGCAGCAATTTCAATTTTTCTCGCAACTCACCATTAATTTCGGGAGAATGCGCATAATAAAATTGATCAATCAAATACGTTGAAAGATGTGATAATTTTACTTGAATGAGCTCAGGATTATTGGAAATACTATCCACCAAGGCGTTGGCACACAACAATTGAATATCATTTTTCATCTGTCCAATATTGCCAACTGGGTCATATTGCAGAAAGAAACGAATGACATCTTCATTGACCTGTAACTTACGTTCAATTTTCTTCGCTTCTTGCTTAAAGCAAAAATAAATCAACTTAATTTTCTCAGCTAATCCTCGTTCTTTTACACTGGGCATAGAAATTTTTAAAGGGATTCGTCTTAAGAATGTAGACAAAATATTTCCTTCAATTTCCTCCGTAGTAGCACCAATGATTAATACACGGACCTTTCGAGGATTTGCTGACTCTCCTAGGCGATAGTACTCTCCTCGGTCCATGATCGAAAACAACATTTCTTGACCTTCTGGCGGTAGGCGATGAATTTCATCTAAAAAAAGAATTCCATTGTCGGCTGTTGCAACTAATCCGTCCTTATCTGACTCTGCTCCTGTAAAGGCATGTTTTACATGACCAAATAGGTGGTCTAATAGTAAATGTTGATTATTTGAATAATCTGCACAATTGAAAACCACATAAGGAGAATCCTCCTGCAATTTTCCCGCATGCTTCGCATATTGATACATAAAGCGCGCAAATGTTGTTTTTCCTGAGCCAGACGGTCCCGTTAATAAAGAATGTAAGCCAAATGGTGGATACAATAGCGCTGCTTTAGCTTGTCTAACTGCATTTTCCAAGGAACCATCATACCCGATCAATTCCGTAAAAGGAAAATCATTGAGACTATTTTTAGAGTCTTCTTTCAATAATTCTCTTAGCTTGTCCAGCGTCCATTCAGCATCCATTTTCAATCCGTTTCCCATATGCTGTTCGAGCGTTTCCTTCGTAAGAAAGCATACTGGACGACCGGAAAGCTTTAACACTTTTCCTTCTTCTGCTAATCGATTCAGATCCCGACTTACATTGTAACGTGCTATTCCCAGTTCTCCAGAGATACTAGTAGAATCAAGTTTCGGTGAATGTTCACCAGAAATAAAGGCCTCTGTTTGTTTGCATAAGAAAGTAAAAATACTCGCCTTTCTCCCCATTCTCCCTACCCCCTTTTGTTTAGTGACATTGTACACAGGTTAAGAAGCGCTTTCAATATAGAAAAACAATCAACCGTTTAAATGGATGATTGTTTTTTGTAATATCACATATAAAAGTTCGTATTTCTAAGTAAAAAATCAAAAATTATTAAAATGGAATTTTTGTACAGTTGTGACATCTAACTCTTGTGTGATTATCATAAATCATCGAAAAAGATAGACAATTGCAATCTATACCAAATTTTAATAGGTGGATTTGAGAGTAAACGGTGCAATCTTGCAAGAACAATGTACCTTGTTAGTTTATCAAGCAATGATGATTTCTCACCAATAAAAGAATACATTGAACAACTACCTAAACCAAAAATTGAATAAGGATGTTAGATTAGAAATCAAAAAGAGAGCAAAATTGACATTTGATATTGTTGAATTTGCCTTCTTTACTCCTTTAGTTGGAGGGTATTTAAAGATTTCCACTTGATACAGCCGAACAAATAACCTGTTTCATCGTCCTATTCTCATCAACTGTATAATCCGGCGATACATCGTACCCAGAAATATCGTGTTTTCTCCGATTTATCCACACTGTTTTCCAGCCAGCATTTTTGGCGCCAACAACATCATTAACAAATGAGTCTCCCACATAATAGGTGGTATTCTTATCTAATCCCATGATCGTTTCAGCATGTTGAAATATTTTTAAATTAGGTTTTGAATAGCCTAACTCGCCAGAGACTACTATCCTCTCGGCTGGTATCCACTGGTGTAGCTGTAACGTGTTGACTTTTTCTAACTGATGGTCTGCTGGACCGTTGGTAATAATTCCCAACTGAATGCCATGCTTGACGCATATGTCGAAGGCTTCTCGCATTTCAGGCAAGAATTGGATATTGTTTTGATTTATTTGATAATCCAGCTGGAAAGTTCTTGCTTGTTGATCCGTAATGGATTGATCAAAGTGCTCTAACGCTCTTCGAATGCGATAGATATGCATTTCAGTATGAGTCATCGTGCCATTTTCTGACTCCTCAAAAACTTCATCGCTGTACATACGACTCAACTTAAAAAGTTCCTCGACTGGAATATCCGGGGAATAAAAATGCTTCTCAAAGGCTCGCTTAAAGGGAGCTAACTGATCATATAATGTATCATCAATATCAAAAATTATTGCCGTCACTTTAACTTCTCCTTATATATCTACTAAAAAACTGAAACGAAACACTCATAAATCGTGCTCGTTCCAGTTCATTCTAGACTTTCCTATTTATCCAGTAATGCTATGTCAGCTGCTTTTTTGTTTGACTAATCGTCTATCTATTTGACGCTATTCTTAATACGTGTTGTTACACCATTTAGGTTGTAACACTCTGCATAGTCACGAATTGGACGTTTGATATGATCGACTACATAACGTTGGCCATCGATATTATGCGCCTTCAAGTTCTTGTACATTTTTTCGATTTCGGCTTTTACTTCATCGTCATTGAAGGTATAGTGACCGGCAATGTCTAGGATTTCCGCTTGAAGTTCGGCGTCATTTTGTTCCATGATTTGATCAACGGTTAATTCTTTCTGTTCGCCAACCATCCATTTTCTCCAGCGTTCGCTCTTGATCGCGTGTTCTAATAAAACATCCCGTGTGTTTGAAGCATCCTTGACTAAACCATACTCCACTAATTTTGCTTCGACTGCCGCCAGATTCAAGTACGCCCGAGTTTCTTCCGTACCGTATTGTGGCGCCACATTTGTTGCAGTGATTGCTGAAGGAATATGTTCTAGCAGTGTCACATCATCTAAGTAATCGCCGTTGTGTTCCTTCAATCCAACGCCGTATTTCTTTGCCATTTGGGCTAAATCATAGGCGTTTTTAAAATTGAAGGTTCCGACCTGTTCAGTCTTACGGGTCAACGTTCCTGTCTGTCCAACGATGAAGGTCGGCATTGGCAATCCGCGTTTTTCTAACTCTTCCTTCAATTTAAGAATAAATGTTTCGTAGGTTTCCGTTGAAGTTAAGCCGCCATTGGTTTCTTCGGTTCCAACTTCATAGCCGATCTCTGGTAAATTCCGCGCTTTACGTTCTTGTTCACAAAATTCAATCAAATCCACTGTCCGTTCCAATACAGTATCTAATGGAATGACTTTCCCAACTTCGAACGGATCTTTGGTTGGATCGATCATCAATAAATCAAAGCCGGCTTCAATATCGGCAACGTATGATTTTTTCCCTAATTCCATCGCTTTTTCGGTTGGCAGATGGTCGTTGCGTTCTTTATCACGCTGCCAAGGCCCGCCGTGATCTCGACATAAGTAGTATAGATTGTCATAGCCGATTTCAGCTGCAACTTCCTCCACCGCTTTAGCAAAGGTAAATTGATTCCAACCATTTACATAGCCGCCGCCCAATTCATCTGCATCCACTTGATTCCGGCTGGCAATAAACATTACAGGATAATCATCATCTTTTGATAGCTCCAGTGTTGCTTGAACACAGTTTTTTGACATCGGTCCAATTCCTAGTAAAGTAGCACTTTCTCCTGTTGCCTGTAAATCAAGTAACCCTTCTACGACTGTTTTAATCGGTAGCTTTTCCATTCCTTGACATCTCCATTTCATGTAATTAAATTTGAGTCCATGTTTCTTATCACACTTAAAGTATAAGGTGGAAATGCAGGCGTGAATATTACATTTGTTTGCAACAAGTCAATGCATCAGCGCCGTTACTTGTTGCAGAATCGGTTGGAACTTGTTGCAATTGATTAGAGCTATCTATACTTTTTATCTGTTATTTTTATAATGATATTTACACTAAAAAAGCAAGAGGATGTTAAACTCCATCTTGCTTTATCGCTTCATTATAAACACATTTTTACTTCGCTACTTCCGCCTGTTCAGTAGCATCAGGCTTTTTTTCCTGACTTTTTTCATCAACTAAACTTGGTTTCGTGAAATGCAGAATCCCTGCTGAGATTACTGCACCAACGATGATGGAAAGTGCATACCATAATTTACCGTTCACGACCGGCAAGATAATAAATCCACCATGAGGAACTAACGCTTCTACACCAGTCGCCATACCCATGGCGCCACCGACTGCACTCCCGATAATGATTGCTGGCAGGACCCGTTTGATGTCTTTTGCCGCAAATGGAATCGCGCCTTCTGTGATACCGATCAGGGACATGAAGAATGCCGAAATTCCCAAGTCTTTATCTTCGGCGGTATATTTTTTCCGATCAACAAATGTCGAGATTGCCATTGCCAATGGCGGGATCGCACAAGCGATACGATGCGCGCCATTTGGCTCGTAGACGCCTTCGGCCATCAAGGCTAATGTAAATGCGGTCGCTGTTTTATTGATCGGTCCACCCATATCGACCGCCGTCATAGCACCTAAGATCAAGCCTAGAATAAGTGCGCTTCCACCTTGCATTTGCCCAAGAACTTCAACTAACCAATCCATCGCTACACCGATCGGCACAGAGATAACGTAAATATAGAACATACCCAGTACAAAGGTCGTCACTACCGGGACAATCAAGATC
The DNA here is from genome assembly GCF_002891025.1 of Enterococcus avium. NCBI lineage: Bacteria > Bacillati > Bacillota > Bacilli > Lactobacillales > Enterococcaceae > Enterococcus > Enterococcus avium. The sequence continues at coordinate 305,452 of NZ_NBSL01000003.1, forward strand.
GGCATGATTGTTTTGATTGTTGATGGCACCTTCCAGGTTTTACACCAGCGAACAAAGTAACCAGCGGCCACACCCATTATCATCGCACCAAGGAAGCCTGTCTTGACTTGACCTGCACCGATCGGATTATTCGCCACAAAACCTAAGATCATCCCCGGTACTAAACCTGGTTTACCCGCTAATGAATTCGCGATATAACCTGAAAGCAAAGGAATCATCATCGCAAAACCTGCCGCACCCAAATCATTCAGGTTTTGCATGAAGGGACTGGTGATTTCCATCCCAGCATCAGTCGCCTTACCGGTAGCTAAAGCGACGGCTAAGAAGATACCTCCAACAACGACTGATGGCAACATGAAAGAAACCCCAGTATTAAAGGCTTTTTGTAAGTCTTTAACGAACTTTTTCTCTTTTTTCATTTTTTTAAGTCTCCCTTTCTATAATTTTTCTGCTTCATCAATGTACTTGGCAGGGTATTTGATCATATCCCCTGGCTCCACTGACAACGATTTGCCAGAATCGATCTTTTCTTCAAAACGTTCGCCATCTTCCACATCGATGGCCACCGCCAAGATCAATACATCTGCTTGATCAATGTCTTCTTGTTCTAGCTCATTTTCAATCCCCATACTGCCTTGTGTTTCTACTTGGACCTCATGTCCACGTTTTTTGCATTCTTTTTCAATCGCCTCTTGTGCCATATAGGTGTGTGCGATCCCTGTCGGACATGCTGTAACTGCAACTATTTTCATTTTGTATTCCTCCTTAACGTATTTGTGTTCATTTCGTATACCATTTTTTAAATTTCAATAGAACTTAAATGTTCATATATTTTATGCTTGTCTGTTTCCTTCAATAATTTATTTCTAAAGTCATCATCCAGTAATTTCTTACTTAATTGCGAGATAAATTTTAGATGCATCTTGCTTTCGCTGTTTTGCGGCACACCGATCAAAAAGACCAAACGAACCATTTCTTCATTTTCTTTCGCCCACTGAAAGGGTTGCTTCACTCGTAAAAAAGCAATGAAAGGCTTCAACACCGCTTCTGTTTTTCCATGAGGAATCGCGATATCATAACCGATCGCGGTGGGTACTTCATCCTCCCGTTTCATCACTGCTTGAAACAAGGTATCTGCATCTTCTACGTATCCGACAAACTCTGCCGTATCAACGATGTGTTGGATTGCTTCTTCTTGATTGTCTAAATCACTATCTAAAAAAATTAAATCAGTTGTAATAACACCTTTGCTGTTTTCCTGCACTTTCTCCATCTTACTCACTCCCAAGTTTTCTAAACAACACATCATTTGTCGTTGCCTCACGTAATTGTTTTAATTGTTCATTTCTATCGATGATGTTATAAATATCGGCTAAAATATTCCGCGTTTGGAAGGTATCCTGCTTCGCGATACAAATCAAAAACACCAGATCAACATAATATTTATTCCATTTGAATTTCTTTTTGTTTTTAACTAGAACGATGATTGTTTGATTGACACAGATTGAATTGCCATGAGGGACAGCTGTCCCTGTTGGAAGATCCGTGCTGCCCATCTCTTCACGCTCCTGGACTGTTTGAATAAATTGCTGAGTCACAAACCCATTTTCAATCAGGACCTCGCCAACTTGTTCGATCAGCTCTTCCTTAGAAGAAAAATCAGTGTTTACAAAGACAAAATCCTTATCGACAAATTTCATCAGATGATGGGCTCGTACAAGCTTCAACACGTTATTTTCAGCCTTTGGTAAAAGATCAGACTGTTTGATTCGTTCAATATCTTCCTTGGTCAAAAACGGCGAGACCAAGATGACTTGCTTTTTCGGAAGATCCACTTTGATCGTAGAAATAATCAAGTCATACTCATTCAGAGGCATCTGTTCTAATTCTGCGACCGAAGCCACCTCAAAAGTATCCAATGAGGGCAAAACATTTTTTATTCGATTGATCAACAGCTCCGAAGTCGCAATCCCCATTTGACAAACGATCAAAATTTTCCGATTCATCCGTGCCCGTTCAATCGCGGCTTGAAAATACATCGTTAAAAACGCAATTTCATCTTCATTAAAGCTGATACCTAATTCCTGCTCATACTCACTTAAGACCACCCAAATGACATTGAAGGTCAAAGAGAATTCATTCTTGATTTGTGAAGTAAACGGATTTTCTGTTTTATTGTTTGAGCGTAACCGATAGATCATTGGCGGAATGTGGTTTTTCAATTGCTCTTCCAGCTTTTGGTCACTGGCAAAGTTGATATTTAACGCCGCGGATACTCTTGAAAGCAGCCGCTCGACGATTACTTCATCGATCTCTTCTTCCGGTAACGGTTCAAAACGATTTGAAATGAGCTGTAGTGATAAGTAATGGACATCTTCATTGGTATAAGTAAGCTCCAATCGCAAAGCCGCCTTATGCAGCATTCGAACCGCACTTTCTTCAAAAAAAATCGTTGTTTCACTGGCATCTGTTCTTTTCAACTCTTCAATATGATGCCCCTTAGCGATTCTGAAAACCAAGATAATAAAAATATTCAAGATATTCTGTACGTAATAATCAGAGATAGCGTTCACATTTTCTCGGATATACGTATACAAAATATTTGAGCAAACATTGATCAAGCTCTCACCATAATACGTATCAAGTAATTTGATCTTTTCAGCGAAATCCTCGTCATACAGTTCAGAATTATTTAGTAAATAACGATTGAACTGTAATAACGCTTTCTGGATATCTTCTTCGCTTCCTACTAATGACGTTCCATGAATATCGCTGCATAACTTAATCCTCGAGCCAACATTCAGAATTTTCATGATAAATTCAAAATCCTTGATAATAGAAGTTTTACTAACCATAAAGCTATCTGATAAATGATTGAAGCTGACTACCTTTTCATTAAATAGCAGAATATTCATGATTTCGACTCTTCGATTGAAGGTATTATAGATATCACTGGCTTCTTTTTTTTCCTCGATCGCTTCGACTTCTTTGAAACGCTTTATCGCGATACCAACGCCACGCTTTTTTTCAAGATATTCTCCCGAGCTCTGGAGATAATCTTCAATGATCCTTAATTCGCTGTGAGTGGTTCGTTTTGAAACCCCCAGCTTGCTTGCAAAATACTCCACTGTTTGAAAGTCGCTTTGCTGAGCCAACAACTCCAACAATTCTTTTTGTCTTTTTGTAAGCATGATGAAAAACACTTCCTTACTATCTAGAATAAAGGCCTTAATCTTTTTGATAGCGTTATCATGATCATGGCTTCATTATAGATGGGCTTTTTGAGATTGACTATTACATTTCCCTGCAACAAGTCGCTACAACATCTCGTTACTTGTTGCAGAAAATAAGGCTAAAATTTTGCAAATAATCTGCGAATGAACTCTTACTCTATAAAAAGATAATGATATACTTTTCGTGTAAAAACAAAAAAACTCCCACAACTCCAATCATTACGACGTGAGTGGGGAGCTTCTTCTATAAAACATACTTAAACAACAATAATATTCCACACGATGCCATACTTATCCATAACGGATGCATGGAACGGACTATAAAAGGTTTCGGCTGGCGGAAGAAAGACCTCGCCGCTCTCTTTCAGCTCATCAAACATCTCGGATGCTTCCTTCACCTCATGCGGATTGATCGTCAAGTGCAGATTATTGCCGGAAACAACTGGCTTAGCCACTTCATCCGCAAAAGTAAACGGCGTGCCAAAAAGCTCCAGCTCACCATGCAGGACGTAATTACTGACATCCTCCTCCACACCATCTGGGACGTAATCGTTGTATCTAAGAATATTCTTCTTTTCCCCAGAAAAAACCCTTTCATAAAACTGCATCGCCTCTTCGCATTGCTTGTCGAATAAGATATAGGGTGTCACCATGGCAAATACCTCCATAAGATTGCGTTTTATGAATTAGCCGAGAACACTCGCGACTTTATTCATGCAGATGAATCGGATTCGGTCGTGGCATAGCTTTAGCTATGTTAAACGACCGACATATTCAAATTTAGTATATACCTATGTTAAAATGATGGAAACGGATTCGATGCGAAAAAATTTCGACAGATTGAGGTGAATGCTATGCTGCGACACAAAGCCTACAAATTCAGAATCTACCCCAACGCCGACCAAGAGGTTTTGATCATTAAAACGATTGGGTGTGTTCGTTTTGTCTATAACCACTTTTTGGCTCTTTGGAATGAAGAATATTCTAAAAATGGCAAAGGTTTAACCTATAATTCCTGTTCTGCCATGTTGCCTCAGATGAAAAAGAATGAAGCAACGAGTTGGCTAAAAGAAGTCGATAGTATTGCGCTTCAATCCTCAATCAAAAATCTTTCTGACTCCTTTTCTCGTTTTTTTAAGAAACAAACGAACCGACCGCGATTTAAAAGTAAAAAGAATCCCGTTCAAAGTTATACGACGAAAAATGTGAACAATAATATCACGATTACAGATCGTTTCGTGACATTACCGAAGTTAGGAATTGTTAAGTTTGCGAAAAGTCGAGAACTCAAAGGGCGAATCTTAAACGCGACCATTCGGAAAAATCCAAGTGGGAAATTTTTTGTCTCAATCCTTTGTGAAGAAGAAGTCCCAGAATTACCTGAAACAAACTTAGAAATCGGAATTGATTTAGGCATCACTGATTTTGCGATTCTTTCTAGTGGTCAAAAAATCGATAATAATCGCTTCACGTCCAAAATGGAGAAGACACTTAAACGTGAACAACGAAAATTGTCTCGCCGAGCATTAAACGCGAAAAAAGCAGGAAAAGAACTATTTGAAGCGAAAAACTATCAAAAACAAAAGCAAAAAGTCGCTCGATTGCACGAAAAAGTAATCAATCAACGCACGGACTTTCTGAATAAGTGGAGTACAGAGATTGTCAAAAACCACGATATTATCTGTATCGAAGACTTAAACACGAAAGGTATGTCGAAAAATCATAAACTGGCAAAAAGTATTTCAGACGTATCTTGGTCTAGCTTTGTCACTAAATTACAATACAAGGCTGAATGGTATGGACGAGAAATCATCAAAGTAGATAAATGGTTTCCGTCTAGTCAGCTTTGTTCAGAATGCGGGCACAAAGACAGCAAGAAGTCACTCAACATTCGAGAATGGAGTTGCCCTGTTTGTCACGCGCATCATGATCGCGACATCAATGCCAGTAAAAATATTTTGGCTGAAGGATTACGATTACAAACATTGGCTTAGATAAACTCAAGAACCGTAGGAACTACGGGGATAGCTTGGTCAATAAGAGACACCGCTGGTAGTAAAGACATACGCTATCAAGTATGCTCTGTTCCCAAGAATCTCGTGACTTTAGTCATGAGAGGTTCAATCAGTGTACCATTTGTGGAAAGTTTTTTATACGATTGCAAGGCTCTCGTAATTATAAAACAGTAATGCTTCAATGATCGTTCTCATAAAATTTTGATATTAGTTTTGCTATTGAATGGATAACTGAATCAAAACTAATCTCTTTTGCATAGGGATATTGATTCTGATATTTAATCCATAATTGTTGTTGAAAGTCCGATAGTTGAATTTCACTTAATATTGAATCATGATCCTTAAGGTCAAAAGTGGATCTTCTCTTTTCTTTAGTGTTTTCTAACGCTTTACCTAAAATGACGTAATCTATTTTGTTTGAACGAACACTACTCAATATGAAAACATCATAAAAATCACGCGGTCTAGTTGTAGCAATCCCTCTAGATAAAATGGTTTCTAATTTTTCTGCAAGAACATTTTCTATGGGATAGGACCAAACTTGAATTTCTTCATTGCTAAACATTTTTTCAAATTTGAAATCTATTTCTTTTGGGGTGATCGCATCTCCTGTTGTAACGTCAATCGTTACTACTTCATGGATTCTTTCAAAATTGGCAATTAGTTTTATTTTTAATCCTGGGTATTGGTCCTTTTCTCGTATATTTTCTACGCCGAATACTGATAAATGGAAGGATTCTTCAGTTTGAACCTTTACTATCTCCTCGGCAATTGAATACAAATTTTCAGAACTTAATTCAATCCCGACAATTGTAGTATCCAGATCCATTGTAGCTCGCAGATCTAACCCGATCATCCCGCCAATCAAATAACCGCCTTTAATGATAAAGTTATCTCTATACTTAGATCTAGCTAATTTCTCCAAAAATATCTCTATTAGATAGTTTTGTTGTACTTGTTGTGCGGGTATCCCCTTTTCTTTAGCAATTTGATTAATTTTTGCCTTAAAACTCATAGCATTTTTGAAAATCACAATAACACCCCCATATAGTCATTCATTTTTTTTTCCACACCAAATAGTTTTGCATATCGAAATAATTTGTTAACATCCTTTTCTGTACTGTTGGCATAACGTTTTAACGCTGGTACTAATTGCTCCATATCGGTATCATAGCGCGGCTTTAGTAAATCTACGAGGGTTCGCTCAATAGTATAGACTGAAATATCGGTACCATTTCTATTAATAATTGTTTTGCCTATTTCATAATTGTTTGAAATCATCACTGGTCGAATATGGGCTTTTTTCATCCTTGTAGATGACTGACCTTGAGGAAAAGTCATTACGATTTTAAGCGGCGCACGATCGGAATAACCTAATAAATACAATGCTGTTTCGTGAGAGTAAATCCCTTTTGGAAACCTGTGTTGTAGCAGAAAAAAATCGTCAACATATCCATCAGATGTGACATAAACACCATGTTGAACTCTTATTATTTTTCCCTCTGCTTCCAGTTCTTGCAGAGCACTCCGGTAAATTCCCGCATCAGTAATTTGTTTAGTTAATAGAATTCCATTATTCTTATAGGCAATCTCTAAGACTTTATCTTTTTTATTCATTTGAAAAACCTACTTTCGTACTATCTACTATGTTTCATTATAGCACAATAGTAGTTTATTTTAATCTATGTAATCTATTTTCTGACCTCTTCACTATCAAAAAAGACTCTCTCATGTCTAACGTTGACAAACAGAAGTTATACTTTTACACATCACCGATCATGATATACTGACTATACGAAAGGCGGTTTTAATATGGTAATTCACGAAAGAAAACTTCGAAAAATTGGAAATACTGTTGGAATTACTCTCTCAAAAGAATTTTTAGAGAGTATTGGAGTGAATGAATCGGATATTGTTTTCGTCGACGAAGAGAAGCTGAAGGACGCTTTTGTAAAGAAAGAAGTTAAAGAAGCGCAGCGCAATAGTTTAGCGTTGCTGACCGCCGCATCCGTTCAAAAGCACAATGAACTCTATAAAAAATTGGTGGATAGATAACGATCTACTATTTAAAGGCAGAAGATATTTCACCAAAAATACCTGTTTTCTATGCATACGAAACAGGTATTTTATCATAGAGCCACCAATCCCATACAGGTCTCGATTTATCGTAAATAGACTTTCTTAAAATAATTTTGCAAATCTCATTAGACCCTCTCTTTTAATTAAAGCTGTCTCTTCATATTGCTTTGCACAAAAAGCGTCATTGCTTAAGCAACGACGCTACACATTTTTTACCTTAACGTCAGATTACCCCCGTTTGACTCAATTAACTCTTTGTACCAATAAAAACTATCCTTCTTGTAACGTTTCAAAGTCCCGGTACCATCATCGTATTTGTCAACGAAGATCAAGCCATAACGCTTCTTCATTTCACCAGTGGAGGCACTCACGATATCCACCGCACTCCAAATCGTATAGCCGAATAGATCAACACCATCAGCTAATGCCTTTTCCATTTCAATAATGTGCTTTTTCAGATAATCAATCCGATACTGATCGTGAACCTGACCATCCGGTGTGAGCTCCTCGGACACTCCGATTCCATTCTCCACAATCATCATTGGCAACTGATAGCGATCATAGATATCGTTTAACGTAATCCGTAAGCCAACTGGATCGATCATGGCATTCCATTCTGTTTGCTCTAGATAAGGATTGTTTACACCCGAACCACCGATCATACTATGACCGTTTTTCTCTACTGCATCATCAGCCGAGACACATAAGGTTAAGTAATAACTAAATGTATAATAGTCAACCGTTCCTTCTGCAAGAATCGCTGCATCCTCTTCAGCAAATGCAATCTCAATTCCTTGTTCTGCAAAATAACTCTTTGCATAGTACGGATATTTACCGGTCACTTGAACATCTCCGCAGAATTTTGAATGCATATTTTCCTCTTGTTTAGCCAATAATACATCGTTGGGATGACAAGTATATGGATACCTAGGCATATAGGAAATCATGCAGCCCATATGAAAATGCGGATATTTTTCCCGTGCTAGCTTCACCACTTTCGCACTGGCAACAAACTGATGGTGTAACGCCTGATAGCGTAGCTGCGGATTATCGGATTGTTCAATAAAAGCTGTTTCGCCAACCTGTAAACCGAGAGAAAGAAAATTTCCAATGGTTAATGTCGCTGTATTTATTTCATTGAAGGTAATCCAATACTTGACCTTATCTTGATAGCGATCAAAAATCGTCGTTGCATAGCGTTCATAAAAGTCAATTACTTCTCGACTGGCCCACCCGTTGTACTGTTCACTTAAATACGCAGGGACATCAAAATGAGCAATCGTTACCACAGGCTCAATGCCATATTTTTTACACTCGTCAAACACCTGATCATAAAATTGCAGTCCCGCTTCATTGGCCTCTTGATCCATTCCCTTAGGAAAAATCCTCGTCCAGTTAATCGATAAACGAAAAGCTTTAAAGCCCGCCTCCGCAAACAAGGCGATGTCTTCTTTGTAATGATGGTAAAAGTCCGTTGCTTCATGGCTCGGATAGAGCAGTTTTTCTTTAACATTCGTCGTAATTTGGCGTGAAGCAGTATGACTTCCTCCGCTGATAAGATCCGCACAGGCTAAGCCTTTTCCGCCTTCATTATAGCCGCCTTCATATTGGTTAGCAGCTGAGGCGCCGCCCCATAAAAAATTCGTTGGAAAACTCATTGATCTTTTTCCGCCCTTCTTAAAATACTGCCAGAAATTGATCGCTGGCGCTTACTTGTTTCATTTCAGTAGCTGGGATAACGTCTAAATAATTTGACGTATTCGTTACCGTGATCATCACAGTATCCTCATAACCGGCCTCTTGAATCTTTTGCGAATCAAAACGAAGTAATTCCTGACCAGGATGAATACTGTCTCCTTCATTGACTTCTCGAATAAAGGATTCGCCCTTCATGTTCACAGTGTCAATTCCAATATGAATCAACAACTCGATTCCAGCATCACTAATCAAACCGATAGCATGATTTCCAGGGAATACCGCTGATACTGTCCCAGAAAACGGCGCGACAATTCTATTGTCTGCCGGTTTGATTGCTAACCCCTTCCCTAAAGCTAAAGAAGAAAAGGCTTGATCGTTCGTTTCACTTAAAGGGATCACTGTACCTGATAATGGTGCCATGATCATCTTTTCTGCTGCTGGTTTCAAAGGTGGTGTTTTTTGTTCTCCTTTTTCAACAGGCTGGTCACTTGGTATATTCGCATTCGGGAAATCAGCGTCTTTTACCATGACCCATGTATAGCCAAAGGCAATAACAAAAGTGATTAATGATCCAATCGCCGCATGTAAAACATTGCTGTAAGAAGGTAGTGCCACAAAAGAAGCGATTACGACAGGAGTATTAATATTCATTAAGCCGAAATATAAGCCGCCGACTGCCCCACCTAAAATCATACCAACAATCGGCTTTTTCAAACGCAACGTCACACCATATAACGCAGGCTCTGATACGCCCATTAAAGCAGTTATCGCAGAAGAAAAGCTCAGCTGTTTGAATTCAGTGTCCTTCGCTTTGATTCCGGCAGCCAAACAAATCGCCGCTTCAGCTGCTAAGCCTAAAAGCATTCCTGGTACAATCAAATTGTCATAGCCATAGGTTGCTAAAGAAGTTAATAAAATCGGTGTCAATGTCGTATGCATCCCCGTCATTACAAGTAATTGCGCAAAGGCTCCCATAAACAAGACTGCCAGTGGTCCAAAATTATTTGTTAAGTAATTTAAGAATTCTGCTACATAATTACCAATCATCACACCCAGGGGACCCAAAAGTAATAAAGCAAAAGGCGTAATCACAATCACTGAAATCAGTGGACGCAAGATAAATTTGACACTGTTAGGTAAAATTTTATCTGCAAATTTGTATACATAGGACATGAACCAAACGCTTAATAATACTGGAAGTACAGATGCATTATAGCTGACATTGGGAATCGCAAAACCTAATAAAGAGATTCCGCCTTTTTGACTAATCAATTCAGTCAATCCCGGCATCACAAAAATGGCCCCAATAAAGCTACCCAAGAACGGATCAATTTTTAATCGTTTAGCAACCGAATTTCCTAAAAATACTGGAATAAAGAAAAATGCCGCTTGAGAAACTTGATAGAGAACAAGATAGGTATCATCTGTTTCCGCTAACAACCCAGAAAGTTGTAGTAGCGACAGTAATACTTGTAACATCCCGCCGGCCGCCACAATTGCAATCATTGGTGTAAAGCAGCCAGCAATAAAATCTAACAAACGCGAAACAACTGATTGTTGTTTTCCTGCCCTTTCTTCAGCCGATCCCGCCCCAGGTAATTGAGCGTATACACTAGAAACGTCCGGTCCAATAATTACTTGGAATTGTCCATTTCCCTCAACTAATCCTGTTACACCTCGTAACTGTTTAATTCCTTCTCCATCTGCCTTTTTAATATCGGCTAAGGTAAAACGTAAACGTGTTGCGCAATGAGTAACATGTTGAATATTTTTTGCACCGCCAACTTTTTCATAAATGTCAGCAGCTAATTGTTTGTAGTCCATAAATTTACCCCTTTTCAATTTGTTCTGTCAGTTTTTGGATATGCAAGGTTAAATAAATTTCTTCATTTTCAGAAATCGTAATGTTGTAAGTATTTTCGATATAGACTTTGATTTTTCCGACACAGTGAAACGCTTGAGGATACATTTTTTCCACCTGTTCATATAAGTCCGTCTGCTCATAGCTAGGCATGGTATGATTAATCACGTTTTGAGCAAAATAATGCAAGTGTGTGACAAATCGTGAAAAATGAAAGCTGCTTTCGTCAAAGCTTTGATTGTATTCATAACGCACGATGGTCAACACATCCTCAATAAATTTTGTGATTTTATTGGTGACTGTCATATCTCTTTTCGTTGATTGAATGTTTACAAAATGTAAGGCAATTGATATGGCTTCTTCAGTTGGAATTTCCAAATCAAGTTCTCGTTCTAATAATTGCACCGCGTATACCCCAATCGCATACTCATCAGGATAAAAACGCCGAACCTCATATTGTAATGGACTTTTGAAAGTCATATTCTCCTTCAAACGTCTCACTGTAAAATCAATATGATCTAGAAGAGTCAGATAAATATAGTCATTAACTCCTAGGTGATAATTTTGTTTGGCATACTCAACGATTTGAGTAACCAGCTTTACATATTTTGGATCACACTTGCTTAACTGATAGCTGAAATGCTCCAGCATCGCATGGGTATCCAAGACAAAAATCTTTTCAAAATCGCTCTCCTCCACATCATCTCCTGCTTTTTTCTTGAAGCTGATGCCTGTAGAAAATCCGATAATCTCATTGCTACCCTTTTTCAATAACACTACGTTATTGTTTAAAAACTTTTTGATTTTCATGTTTCCCTCCATTTTTAGACACTAAAAAACCTCATACTCCACCCCTTGGGTACAGTATGAGGTTTGCCTTCTAACAGTAACACGCCTCAAGGTTACAGCACGTCTGCAACCGTTCTCTATTTATAGAAACATAATAGCATAGTTAAAAAGAGTGTCAATCCTTTTTTTCATATGACTCTCAAAAGAGTAATGAAAAATAAGTAAAAGAAATTTATTTGTTATTTACTTTACTACAAAAAAATATCACTAATTTTTAAGGATCTGTTAGTCTAAATTCAACTAAAACACTAATCATACAAGCCCCATTTTCTCCAACATATAAGCAATCCCATCCTCATCTGAGCTATACGTGATTTCATCAGCCACTGCTTTTAGACGCTCACTGGCATTTGACATGGCGATACCGGTTGCGACTGCTTCAAACATTGGAATATCATTCTCACCATCGCCAAAAGCTAAGCAATCTTCTTTCCCCTGTCTGATATGCGCCAGCAATTTTTCGATTGCGGTTTTTTTGTTGATATTTTTTATTCCGATCTCACCGCTGTCTGCTCCAAAGGCAGGAACAGTGCTTCGCAGCATGTAGAAATCACCATTGTATTTTTTGTGGATGGTTTCATAAGGTATTGCATGGTTTACAAAGGACAGCTTGTTAACATCTTCATAGTCGATGCGCGATGGATCTTCAATCAAAAGATCTAAAAACCATTTGATCTCGTTTATTTTTGCTTGCCCTTCTACTGAATTTTCCGCTAATCCATTCAACGTCAGCTTGACTAAACAACTACGCAAATTCGCACTCGCGAACAAGCCCTGATTGGACTCAAGATAGTATTCCACACCGTGCTCTTCTAAGAAGCCGATAAGTTTTTTTAATTCCGCTGAATCAAACACCTGATGAAGAATCACCTCACCTTCGACCTCGCAGTAGCCTCCACCTGCTCCGATAATTCCGCTGATAGGTAAATCCAGGACCTCCGCTGGTATTTCTGCTTTTGAACGCCCCGTACATAAAAAGAAGCGATGCTCATTTTGATGTACCTGCTTAATTGCGTTCTCAGTACTAGCTGGCACGACGCCACTATCATTGCACAGTGTTCCATCGATATCTAAAAAAACGATCTTTCTCATTTCATATCTCCATTCTAAAAAACCTGTTTATAAGGCTCTAAATAAGTCTCGTTTTTATAATCCTTTCCGCCGCGATCTGTTCACTTATTCACAGGTTGCCTGATAGTTACTCATTATAATTGAAAAAATTTTTAATTCCAGCGTTTATCAAACTTTATTAGCCATCCTAAATCTATCGACGGAATAAATTCCTCTTATCTGTTCAGATGATTTTTGTTTGTAAATTATTAAGAAAATATTAAGCAGAACAAAAAAGGAAATTTTTTTCGAAAGATTTTCCGTGCAGAAAAGCGATCAATACAACATTCTTCTCCAATGCCTAAAACATAAAATGTGTCAAAGTGGGCAAAATTGCATTTACCCCTGAAAATTGCACGGTTTTCGGAGTATTTTTTTTACGCAATCCCCTTCTTATGCGATTTCTTCTAGAAAAGGGAGCAAGAAACGTGCAATTTTGACCCCCAAATGTAATTTTTCCGGTTTTGACCAAGTTTGTGTTTGGCCTTTATCGTTAAATCACCGGCCGGAACAAAAAATATCAAAATATGGAGGAAGTAAAATGATCCAAAAACTCGGCAACAAATTGCAGGTACAGATTGATTCAGGGGAAGACAAGCCAAAAAAAGTCAGTTTTCCAAATGTCATCGATGAACCAACCGAAGAGGTGGTTCTGGAATTAGGCGCGATCCTGACAGAACTTTCACCAGCAGGCAGCGCCCTAGACGGCGTTATCTTAACTAGTCAATCACGATATACCAAATAATAAGGAGGAAAATATACATGTTTAAACTTGTCACAGTATTTAGAACCAGCTTAGGTAAACGTCAAACCTGGAGCCTCAATAATCCAGATCCAAATAAATCAGCGGTTGAGGTCAAAGACTTGTTGCAACGTCTAACGAAGGTAAAGCTATTTCATAAAGACGGCGCTGATTTATTCGACACAGTTGAAAGCGCGAAATATGTCAAAATTACCGAGATCACTATTTTTTAGAGAGACTATTTGGAGAAGGTGCGATGCTCTCGCCCTTCTTCATTAAATAGAGAACACAGGAGGAGAAAAAAATGAATCAGCAGCTTTTGTCACATCAAAAACTATTTTCGTTAAAACCGGAAACATTAGAAAAACGCATCATAGAGCAGTATCAAGAAACACAGAATAGCAGCCTGACTATCAAATATATTTTAGCTTTACGCGTGAGATTCAAACTAGGTGCGCAGGAGTTTGCCCACATTCTAAAGGATCTCGTCCGCTATCTGTTTATGAATACCAAGGCCACTCGCACCATGAAGCGATTTTTCTATTACTTTGAGGATTATTTTATGGAATCCGAGTGGAAACAATTAAACTTGAGAGTTTTTCCATTACGTAACTTTGGTCAAAAGACCGTGTCCATCGTCCGTTCACTAATCTCAATTGTCCGACCTGAAGAAACAGAAACAACCGAAACCTGATAAGAATAACCTACGCAGAAAAAATGAGAGAAAGGAAATGAAAAAAATGACCCGAGATTTAGTCGCAACATTTGGGAAAAGCAACGGCGGCACCCATGACTGGACCTACAAAGGCCTAGACCCAAATCTGTCAGCACCAGAAATCAAAGAAGCTTGCAAACTATTAACAACACTAGATATTTTTGAACAAGACGGCGTAAAACTATTTGATTCTGTTGTCACCGCAAAAATCCGCATTTATGAGGAAGAAGTGCTTTTTGATCCGGAACACGATCCTGAGCCTGAAATAGAACAAGCTAATGAACCAGTCAGCTTTTTTAACGCAGCAAACAAACAGGAACTAGCCGTCTTTCCAACAGTGGTTCTTACCGATAAAGTCTCTTTAGAAGAGCAGCATGAAAATCAATCAATGGAGCATCACTTAGCTTCCGTTCAATCGGCGGAGTACCCTACACCACAAGTGACAGAACCAACGAAAAAAGCAGCTGAAGATAGAGGGCTGTTCCAACGGATTTTCAGACGAAGGAGTCGAAATAAGGAAGACCCTACCGATAACTAAATCCCGGGCACTGTCTACTCAATCATGTGTAGGAAAAATTCGAATGCATTTGCACGTGCAAAAACAGTTTCGGAAAAATTGCAGCTAAAACATTTAATGTAATGTCTGGCTGTATACGAATAAAACATCATAATAAAAGAGGTGATTCAATGTCAAATACAGAAGCAGCTTTACAATATGGCTTGGCTTTGCGCGGAAAAATCTGTTATTCCATGTCGAATCGTCTTGGAGCAGGTGCCATGGATTGCTCCAACTTTGTTTTCCGTTCATTGATCGCAGCTGGCCTTTTACCTAAATATACCGCCATCGGCAATACAGAAACGCTCTTTGGATTGAACGGGATTTTACTTAAGGAAATCACCCGGCAAGAAGTCCGACGAGGGGATTTATGGGTCGCAGGTTACGAAGGTGCCTCGCTAGGATCAGCTGGACATTGCGGCTGGTTCTTAGGAGCTATCAATGGCGATGCCCTGCATTGTACCTACTCCAAAGGCTGTCAAAACATCGCTGTTACTAAAGCAATTGGTTGGATGGGTGATTATTCAGGCCTACCTGTTCGTTATTTTCGAGTAAAACAAACGACCGTCGTTGGACCTAGCCAAACCAGCAGTCAGCAAAAAATCCTAGCGATTGATGGTTCTTGGGGTCCCGCCACCACTCGACGTTTACAGGAAGTGCTGAATTGCGCTATCAAAGATGGAAATATCAGCGGTCAAATCAAAAACCCTGCAAATCAGTTTATTCCATCCGTTCAGTATGGTTCAGGCGGCTCGAACATGATTCGCGCGCTCCAAGCTTATTTACGTGTGCCCGTAGACGGAAACTTTGGTCCTGTCACCTGTCTAGCATTGCAAAAAAGAATGGGCACAAAACGAGATGGCCTGATCAGTCCCATATCCGATTGTGTGAAGGTGCTGCAAGATAGATTGAATAAAGGACGGGTGTAGATGATCTAAAAATACTCCTTGAGTGCTTAGTCTCAAGGGGTATTTGATGTGTGAGATATCTATTTTGGAAAGCATCAAGTATTTTATTGTATTTAGAATCCTCAAAAAAGATATTGTAATTTTCAAAATTATTAAAAAAACATAAATGATTGCGTTTACATTGACTATTTTATGTTGTATACTCTGTTAAAGGATAAGACGTTATAACGTCTTATCCAATGTCGCAATTATTTTTTAGGATAAGGAGGAAAAATGTGATGGAAAAGTCTGATGTTTTAGCAAAACAATTATTGAAACTTATGGGAGGTTCAGAAAATGTACAATCAATTACTCATTGTGCCACACGACTAAGGCCGCAATTCATTGATCGAAGTTTAGTACAAACAAAGGAAATTCAAGATTTAGATGGTGTTACTGGTATTGTTGATAAAGATTCGGGTTTTCAGGTGGTTATTGGTACGAATGTTGGAGAAGTTTATGAGGCATTTATTCAAACACTAGATACCCACACTTCTCCCGCAGCAGGAAATTTGAAAACCGAACCAAAGGAAAGACATTTTTTAAATGATTTTGTCGCTTTGGTTGTTAGTATCTTCTCCCCTTTATTGCCATTACTTGCAGGATCTGGGTTACTACGCGGCTTTACGATTTTAGCGAACGAGTTGGGTTGGTTATCTACCGAAAGTACAACAAATCTAATGTTGACACTCGCTGCTACTTCCGTTTTTTATTTCTTACCACTATTGGTAGCGATTACCTCAGCAAATCGTTTTAAAACAAGTCCTTTCATTGCTGTAGCTATTCTAGGCGCATTGATTATGCCTGATTTTATTAATTTAATCCAAGGTAATGGTGGAAATATGATCCAGCTTTTTGGAATCTCCATTCCTGTATTTAATTACACCAGTCAAGTAATTCCAGCTATCTTAACTGTCTGGCTACAATCTGTTATGGAGCATTTTATGAAGAAAAAACTACCGAATAGTCTCCATATGATTGTGATTCCGACCATTTTATTGTTAGTGCTAGTTCCAGTTGCTGTAAGTGTATTTGGACCTCTTGGAAATTATCTAAGTATTGGGATTGCCAATATTGTTGGTTGGTTAGCAAATATTAATCAAATCGTAACTGGTGCTGTCATCGGAGGGATTTGGAACATCTTGATTATGTTTGGAGTTCACTGGGCACCGAATACGATGGTAATCATTCCAGAAATCGCACGTACTGGGCATTCGGCCTTTATTGCTTATGGTGCGACTGCTAACTTTGGAATGGCAGGCGCCGCGTTTGCCATCTTTCTACGTTCTCGAAACCAGAAGCTTAAAACCTTCTCTTTAACAGCGATTACTTCGGTCTTTTTATCAGGGATCGTTGAACCGGCTATTTATGGTTTGGGGGTTAAGTTTAAAACGCCTTTGATCGCAGGTTGTTTGGGTGCTGCGCTGGGCGGAGCATTTATGGGCGCCTTTGACGTTATCGGAAACGCCTTTGTTTTCGGTGGATTAACGACAATTCCAGCATTTGCCGGACCTACTTTATGGGCATATATCGTTGGTCTGATAATCTCATTTATTGGCGGAATGATCTTAACCCTTTTATTAGGTGTAAAAGATTCAGAAGCAGAAATGACAAAAAATTAGAACAAGAAGGGAAAAAATACAATGACTTTACATTCAAAAATTTTAGGAACTTTAGCAATGGCGGCAATTGGAGATGCAATGGGCGCTGCAACAGAAAATTTATCTTTTGACCAAATTCGGGCTCTTTTTGGAAAAGTGACTGATTTTAAAAAACCTGGTGAAACAGCCTTTGCTTTAGGAAATGAGGCTGGACAAGTTACTGACGATTTTTCACAAATATATTTTTTATGTAATGAAATTTTAGCGAACGATGGGAAGTTAGAAAAAGAAACGATTATCAAAGCCATGTTAGCTTGGTCCGATGTTCCGTTGTATTTTGATCGATTTGCCGGTCCAACAACAAGAAGCGCTATTGCTATGTACAAAGACCCTTCCTTGGAAATGAAACCTCTGCCAGGTGCTGTCACCGTAGACTACGCATCTAAAGCAACTAACGGTGCGGCCATGAAGATTGCCCCTGCTGGAATTTTATTCCCAAACAACATAGAGGGTGCTATTAATGCAGCAATATCAATCGCACAAGTAACCCATGATAACTCATTGGCAATTTCTGGCGCGTGTGCTGTCGCAGCGGCAACAAGTGTTTCTTTAGCTTCACATGCTACAGTTGACGATGTGCTGTCCGCAGGGTTTTATGGTGCTGTTCGAGGCGAAACTTTGGCAAAAGAAGTCTCTCGTGAAGTGGCTGGACCGAGTGTTGTCGAACGTATTCAACTAGCGTATACTATTGTTAACGGTGTCGGAACGAAAGAAGAACGATTGCGTCAACTTTCGCAAGTCGTTGGCAGTGGGTTGCATATTTCGGAAGCGGTTCCTTGTGCCTTTGGCATTATCGCTTTAAATAAAGAGAATGTACTGCAAGCAGTCATTGATGCAGTAAATATTGGATATGATACAGATACCATCGCAACCATCGTTGGTTCTATGGTGGGAGCTTTTATTGATCAATCTAATTCGCAATTCCAATCTTTATTAGAAATTGTCCAGTCTGCCAATGATTTTAATCTAGTTCAACTAGCAAATTCATTAGCAGATGTGGTGGGGTTTCATGAAGGGAAACAGTGTTAAATATTTAGCAATTTATGAAGAATTAAAACAAGAAATTATTAATGGCGTGTACACAGTTGGAGAAGCATTCCCTGCAGAACCTGAGCTGCAACAGCGCTTCAGTGTCAGTCGAATTACCGTTCGGAATGCAGTTAAGCTGTTAGTAGATGAAGGCTATTTACAACGCATTCACGGTGTGGGTACGATTGTATTGAGCCAGAAAGAATCGCTTCAATTACAAACTTTATTGAGTTTTACCGAAGAGAACAATGATCGTGATGCACATTCGTCTCTGTATTCCTTTACTGAATCGATTGTGGCAGATCCAACGGTTTGTTCACATTTGGAATTACCAAAAGGCGCTAAAGTTAGTTGTCATGAACGAATTCGTTGGGTAGATGGGATTCCCATCAGTTTCCAAAGAGTGTATTGCCCTTCGTTCATTGAATTGTCAGCAGATGAACTCGAAGCTCCCGATGCTTCTTTATACAAATTATTACGAGAAAAAGGCTTTATAGTTACAAAAGCTCAAGAAACGATCGAGTCAGTCATTTCAGATAAACAACTAGCTAAATGTTTAGAGATAGAAGAAAACAAACCGTTATTGTATGTTGAAAGAGTTACACGAGACCAAAAGGATCGGTTAATCGAATATACCGAATTCTTTTATCGCGGAGACCGTTATCGTTACAATATACAGTTGCAGGTTCCATAAACAAAGTAAACGTTCCTTTGCTTAGTATGGTAGAGGAACGTTTTATATTTTCATATAACCCTATAAATAATAAAACAGCTCATCTTTTCCAACACCCACAAATTCTCTCTAAAAAACATTTTTTAATTATTCATTTTCCAACATTACTATGCAGATTAATGACTATGTATTTTCTGATCTATTTACTATAAAATAATAGTTATCCAAATTTGTGATGGTTTTCATTTATTATCGTTCAAAGAATGAATCGCTCTTTTATCCTATATAGGTCATTCATAAAAAACATCGCATTTTAGGAAAAAATTATTCAAAAGGACGGAGAACATGTTAAAAAAATTAAGTTCTATCGCTACTATTGCTGTTATTTGCGTACTATTTCTGGCAGGCTGCAATAACAAAAAAGACAACAAGGAAGTTAAAGTCTCTGAATCATCAGTCACTAAAAAGAGCAGTATCAGTGCGTCCTCTTCCAAATCATCAGCAAGTTCGGTCAGCAATTCAAGTGAATCCTCACAAAGCTCTAGCAGCACAGAGGCCTCTTCTAGTAGTACCGAATCATCAGAAAGTGCAGCCGTTAATCAAGCAGCACCCTATGCAGTGGATGTCACTCAATTCAGTAGCCCTGCTACCTTTAATTTACGGGGAGTAAACGTTCCTCCTTCAATCACTTTGCAAAATAATGGCGGAACGACTGTAACCTTTGCTAGTCGTCAATCGAATTCTGGAGATCAATTTGCGGCCCAAGTTGATACGATTCCAACAAAGGAAATCCGTGTTTTCTCTCAGGACGGAAGCGGCATTCGCACAGTCAAAGTAAACACTCAAATCACCCTAACCCAGCATCTTTCAGGTACCGGCGGACAAGATCAAAACAATGTGATGTATCTGATCAATAATAAAAATGGCGAATTATCTCTTATTACCCCTAACTATGCCGGCAATGTAGAGCCTGATCAGATGGATGTCATGCTAGAGGCAGTGCAGTAGATTTTAGAAGGTAAGAAGTTTTCAGCATTTAGACTGTAGATAATAGACACAAACCCCTATTCGCATATGCAGAAGCAAACCAATTGACGTTTTCACGCTCTAACAACTATTCTTTACAAAAAGAAAGTGGGCCGAAAATGAAGTACGTGATCTTTGGATTAGAAATCATCGCCATAAGTCTCTGGCTGTTATTTGGACAAAACTCCTTGCTCTCGGCCATTTTCGGGATAATTGTGATCATTCTTATTTCCCAGCTACTGCACAAAGCGTTTCATGCCCGATAATCAAAGACAGCGAAATCTTTTTCCTTGAAAAAGTCTTCGCTGTTTTGATTTTAAAATTTTAAAAAGTGATGACTTCCAATCTCGAACAATACAAATGGCCTACCAATGGTTGTTTTCAAAGCCTTTTTCACAGATAATAATAATAGGAAATGTCTGTTATCCGTTCATTTTATTTAAACAAGATGAATGGAATGGTTGATCAGCGTACTTGCGAAAGGAGTCGTCCTATGTTTCATGTCATATTGATTCTAATTCCCCTCATTCTTTGTGGAATTATTCTTCCGATACTTTTATTTGGGTTATCTTCGATTCTGATCAGTATTTTTGGTGGAACGGCGTCGGCGCTTCTGATCAAAAATAAAAAGGCCCGATCATTGCTGTTTATCAGCTTCACAATTCTGTCTCTTTTGGGGGTCTTATGTTTATTTCCTTTTGTCGCAATTTATACACCTTTACCCTTTAGCTACTATCCGTTCTTTTGTAATGTGTTGATTGCTTTGATGGGGATCTTTTCCATTCTAGGAATTACCAGCTCCCGTTCAATCCAGAACAACCTGGTTAAACGGGTGGTCATCGTGCTTTTTAGCATCGTAGTTGGCGTTGTTGGTATCATTTTTTTGCTACAGATTCTCTAACGTAAAAAAGTTTTGAGAAGGACACATGTGTGTTCTCTCTTATTAATTCAAATCGTATAATTCGTGATACTTTTGATAATTCACTATTCCAAGTGTCGTGGTGAAGAGGCGTGATTTAGCTTCTAATTCGACACGAATTTTTTCAAATTCCTTGCTTGTATGCTTCTTTGGTTCGTTTTCTTTTCTTCTCGGATCAAATAACTCCTTCATAACAGATTTCCTCCTTTTTCATAACACTGAGAGGCAGACAATTGTTCGACTAATTTTCAGAAAAGACGGGAACTTCTACTGTTGGCAATGTCTTTGTCATCCATAAAAATTCAATTTCATGCTTTTTAAATGAAAACAACATTCGCTGGTAATCACGTTTCATATAAAACAATTGGGCTGTTTTACGTCCTGTTAGAATGATGCGCAAATGCCCGTGTTCTTGAGAAAATTCTTCTAAGCTGTTCATCAGTTGATCACCAATGTGCTGGCCCTGATATTCTGGTGCTACTGCCACTTGACGGACACGTGCAATCCCAAAAGGATATAATTGAATCGCCGCAGTTCCAACAACCTCATCGTTTTCGATTGCGACAAAAACGTGTAAATTCTTTTCATTGTCCCAGTCAATTTTTCCACCTAATACTTGTTTACGCAATTTTACTGCGCTAGTGTGTTCCTTGCTAAATAATTCAGCCATTTCGATTCTCATCATCAATGACCTCCTTTTTCATATTAAAGAATTAATTTTTCCAAGGAAAAATTAGTTTGATTTTCAAGCCGTATATCATTCCACTAGTTGTTCTTTTGTTGAGTGTCATTACTCTTTTATTCGTTTCCCCACCGTATAAACTGCGAAAAGTGGAACTGACATCCTTTTTCATATTAAAGAATTAATTTTTCCGAGGTAAAATTAGTTTGATTTTCAAGCCGTATATCATTCCACTAGTTGTTCTTTTGTTGAGTGTCATTACTCTTTTATTCGTTTCCCCACCGTATAAACTGCGAAAAGTGGAACTGACATCCTTTTTCATATTAAAGAATAATTTTTCCGAGGAAAAATTAGTTTGATTTTCAAGCCGCATTTGTTTACCAATTTTCCCAATCTTTATCTTTGGACTGATCATGCGGGTCTTTTTTTCTATGGTCTTCTTTCGGACCTCTAGGATGCTCTGGACCGAATGGACCTGGGCCAAAGCCGTCTCTGCCGAATTGATTACGCATTTGTTCTCTCCACGCTCGCTTCATTTGGCGGCGTTCAGCTTGTGACATTCGACCAAACTCTTTCATATGAGGCTCGAATTGGAGCTTCATCGCTTTTAACGCTTCAATCGCTTCAAATGGATCATTTGGAAATTCAGGTCGACCGCCGAAATCTTCGCTCCAGCCATCAATCACCTTATTCAGTAATTGATCCAAAGTATGTAATTCTTCATCCGTTAAGCCGGCGAAGAATTCTTCCGAGCGTTCTTGTGGTTTGTTTAAATTGGCCTTCTCGCGGCCGATCTCTGTGATATAGATCCGTTTAATCCGCTTATCCTGTTCATCTTCGCGACGTTTTATTTCTCCCCGGCTTTCCAACTTGTTCAAAATTTCGGTGACCGAACTTGGACGCATATCCAAAATTTCTGCTAGCACCCCAGAGGTTACACCATCCTCTTCTGCCAAAATATCTAAAACCAATTGCTGGGTGGGTGCACTCTTCTGACAATTACCTACAACCATCAACTGACGACTGGCACTTCCTACATAGGATAGACGTTTCAATAATTCTTTTGTATACTCGCTCATCGTCACTCATCCTCCCTTTGTTTCGGTACCTATATTTTAGGTACCTAACCTTTTATTTGAATTTATTATACTTCGGTACCTAATCATTGTCAATGAATAAAACTGAAAAATTTTTATTTTTTTTGATGATTTTTTTATCAATAGTGCTAAAAACCTCTTACATCAAGGATTAGCCGTCAATTTTTTGGGCATAAATACTTCGGAATCATTCAAAAGTAGTCCTGAGCAATAAAATTAGCTAAGCTTAGAAGGGTTTTTCATGGCGCCAATCGTAAAATAGTTTAGCTGCCCCAAAATGATTACAGTTTAGAAAAATGCTTGTTTTATCGATGAACTAAAGTGTATAGTGATAAAACATTTTATTTTTTGGGGTGTAAATTATGGTAAATAACCGTTATGAACAATTAAAAAAAGCGGAGTTAGGCGCGCTGATTAGTATCGCCACCTATATCCTAGTTTCCGCTATGAAACTGATAGTAGGCAATTTAGCTAACTCCGAAGCCTTACGAGCCGATGGACTGAATAATTTCACCGATATTCTCGCTTCCGTTGCTGTTCTGATCGGCTTACGGATCGCGCAAAAACCAGCGGATGCGGATCATCGCTATGGACACTGGAAAGCAGAGAATGTCGCTAGTTTAGTGACTTCCTTTATTATGCTGCTGGTAGGAATGCAGGTGCTTTACAGTTCGATTCTTTCCGTAATCAATAAAAAAACTGAAGCACCAGATATCACTGCGGCAATAGTCGGAATTATTTCGGCTATTGTTATGTATGGTGTCTATTTCTTCAATAAACGACTTTCCGAAGAAGTCAAAAGTCCTGGATTAATGGCCGCTGCCAAGGATAATCGCAGCGATGCATGGACCAGTATCGGGACAGCCATCGCGGTTTTTGCGGCTTCCTTCAACTTGGGCTGGCTCGACAGTACGGCCGCCATCGTTGTGGCATTACTGATCTTGAAAACGGCTGTGGATATTTTCAAAGAAAGCGTCTTTTCACTTTCTGACGGCTTTGACCAAACACAACTGAATCAATACAATGAAGCGCTTAGCCAGATCAAACAAGTGCAAGCAGTTAAAAGTATCAAGGGTCGCAGTTACGGCGCTAATGTCTATCTCGACGTCACCATTACCATGAAGCCTGATCTAACAGTCAAAGAAAGTCATGACATCACCGATCAAATTGAGAAATTGTTGCAAGAGAAGTTTCAAATTTTCGAGACCGATATCCATGTTGAACCGAGTGATTAAACAAAAGACGCTTCGTTTCATCCTTACAAAACCCGGAGGAAACGAAGCGCTTTTATCAGAAAGAATTTTAACCGGTCGTACATTTTCAGCACTGCCGTATTCTAGGCTTGTCAATCTCAGTTTGCATGTAGTTTCCGTTAAAAAGAACCTTCCAAGTCACTACTCAGAAGGTTCTTTGATGGTTATTACTTCGCCACTAAGATTATGGTTAAATTTATAGACTAGGAATAAAGAACGCAGGTACAGGTCAATCGCGATCGATAGCCAAATACCAGCGATCCCAAGCCCCAAGTACTTAGAAAGTATGATCACACCCACAACCCGAATTCCCCACATGCCAAATGCTGTGCTGTATAAAGGCGACTTGGTATCTCCCATTCCTTGTAAAGCGCCCGTCGTAATCAAGCTGATCGCCAATCCCGGTTGTGCGAAGGCATCGATCCGCAAGGCAATCACAATCTGTCGCAACGCTTCTTGATCTGAAGTAAACAACGAGGCAAAAAATGACGCACCGAAAAATAGAATCACGCCCAGCAGTGACATAAAGATCACACCGTATTTAGCCGCCGAATAGCCGTATTTTTTCGCCTGCAAGTAATCCCGTGCACCAACAGCGTTCCCTACTAAAGTCGTCGCTGCTGTCGCCAGACCATATGCGGGCATATATGTGAAGCTCTCAATATTTCCGGCAATCGAATGAGCCGCAAAGGTCTTAGCACTAATGCTGACAATCAAACCAAAATAAAGCACCTGTCCCAGTCGCATCACTAACCGTTCCAAAGTTGCTGGAATCGATAAATTGATCAGCGGACGATAATTCCCCGCAGTAAACAAGGTTGACCAATCCAATGGACTTTTAGAAAGCTGTACCCTTCGATAAAGCAGCCAACATCCCAGCAGCCGGGATAAAACCGTACCAATCGCTGTCCCTAAAACGCCTAGAGCGGGAATAGGTCCTATACCGAAAATCAAGAGATAATCGATCACGATATTCCCAATATTCACCACAACACTGACCTGCATAGGTGATTTCGTATCTCCGGTTGCCCGTAAAATGCTGCCAAAAATCGTCATCAGACCCATGAATATCGCGCCACCGCCTACAACAGTGAAAAACCGCAGCGACTCATGCAAAACAGCTGCCGATGCTCCCATCACACGCAATAACGAGCTACCAAAAAATATCGAGAGCATACCAAGCAGCACACTGATTGCAACGGTTAAAAGAACAGATTGATTGGTAACTGTTTGTGCTTCGTCACTTTTCTTTGCCCCAATTTTTTGAGCAATCAAGGCTGAAGCCCCGACACCTAGCGCGATAAAAAGGGCCAAATACACATTCAAGACCGTGTTAGCAATGCCGACTGCACTCACCGCCACTAAGCCGATCTTTGAAATCATCAGAGCATCAATAAATCCTACTGTCGTCTGCAAAATATTTTCGATCGTCGCTGGAATCGCCAATGCTAAAATTTTATTTTCTTTGAGTGAAGGCATCTAATCACCTCACTTATAGCATCTTGCTGTATTGATGAATCGCCCGCCTTAAACTTTCCAATTCCTGTTCGGTCTTCCCGCTTTCCACAGCATCCATAAAGGTATGATCTGCATGTGCTTCTAGTAATATTTGAGAAATCTTTTGTATCGCTGCCTTAGCAGAATTCAATTGAATGATCACTTCGTCAAAAGGCTTTTCATCAACGATCATTTTCTTGATCCCGCCAATTTGTCCTTCGATCCGATTGATTCGTTTTACAAGGTTATCCACCTGATGATCCGGTCTATGTGACATGTTTGTTCCTCCTCTTTTCCTTTGATAAAACTTGAGTATATTACAGCACTCATCATATGCTATATACCCCCACACCCCATATGGTTATTGTAAAACTTTCAAGTAATAAAGTCAAAATCCACTGTTAACAGATGGAGGGCATAAGAATGCTAATATTTTAATCTCGTTTCTCCAAAAACTCTGAAAAGTATACATGCTTACCTACTTTCGGTATACTATTTTATGCGGATGTTCGTTCAGTAATTTACTATGGCCCAACCTGCTGATATTTTTATTAGCTATCCCATTGAGACCTTGACGACGTTCGAATTAAACATAGAAGGAGACTCATCCTATGGAAAAAGAGAAACCCTCAAAAATCATTCAATTTTTTGGCGGGAAAACATCGTATTACATTATTGGACTGATTATTTTGAGTTCCTTGGCCATCTATTTATTAAATACTGTGTCATTCATTTTTAAACCACTGGTGGTCATTATTACAACGGTGCTGCCGCCGATGATCTTTGCTTTGCTGCTGTATTATTTACTGAATCCAGTAGTCAATTTTCTGAGTAAAAAAGGTGTACCACGCACCCTCAGCATCGTTCTCACCTATGTGGTAATTTTCGGAATGCTTTTCTTTGGAGGTGCGCGGCTTATACCGGTAATCCAAAATCAAGCGCAAGAGTTGATTAAGCAGTTCCCTTCTTATGTCGATGATTTCCAAAAATCGATTCGGAATATTTTGGATGCCACACCATTTGCGACTTCTTCTGATCAGGCTTTGGATTCGTTGGACAAGCTGGCAAAAGAAGCCCTTACCTATCTAGGAAATAACTGGCAAGACGGTGCCAAAGGTTTGGGAACAATCTTTTCAGCAGTTTCCAGTACCGCTATTACCTTGTTTACCGGACCGATTATCGCCTTCTTTTTACTGCAAAGTCCGTATAAATTGTACAATGCAGTAATTGAACTGATTCCGCCACGTTTCAGAAAAGATTCGAGCGCCTTGATCCGAATAGCCAATCAACAATTAGGCGCCTTCTTAAAAGGACAAGTGATCGCTTCCTTGCTGCTAGGCTTGATTTATTGGATCGTCTTCCTGCTGTTAGGGCTGGAATTTGCGACAGTCATTGCACTGGCTGCAGGGATTTTGAGTATCATCCCATATATCGGATCATTTTTGGCCTTTCTGCCAGGAATGTTCATTGCCTTTCAGGATTCGAATCTGATGGTGGTAAAATTCGTGATCGCTTGGTTTGTTGTTCAGCTACTTCATGGGGATTTGGTTGTACCGCGGGTCATGGGAGACAAATTGAAGATTCATCCAATCACGATTCTAGTCGTATTATTGGTAATGGGGGATCTATTAGGATTAGTCGGTGTAATCTTCGGTATCCCGATCTACTCCATGATCAAATTGTTCGTCGTCTTCACCTTCCGCAAGTTCAAGCAGCGCTATAATAAGTACTTCGCTGATGAAGGAGCCTATCGCAACACTGGCTTTTCCGAAGATGATTATCTATAAAAAAAATGAGTTGTCTCCGCAATTTGGAGACAACTCATTTTTGATTATTTTTTATAGATAAATCGAAAAGAACATCAGCATCGCGCCAAGCATCACGAACAAATGCCAAACAACATGCATATAGCGACGATTCTTCATACTGTAAAAGACCGATCCGACGGTATAAGCGACGCCTCCGCCAACTAACAGCAGCAAGCCCTTCAATCCAACACTATGATAAAGACTTGGCAAAGCAATCACGACTACCCATCCCATCACATTGTAGATGATCGTAGACAATTTCGAGACCGATTTAACTTTGCTTAGCGTCAAGCTTTTGTAGACAATCCCGACGATCGCCGCCAACCAAATGACACTTAACAAAACAATTCCGATCGTTCCTTTAATATAGAGCAAACAATATGGCGTATAGGTTCCAGCGATCAGCAGATAGATCGAACAGTGATCAAAGACCTGAAAAACTTTCTTCGCCTTGGTGAAAATCAAGCTGTGATACAACGTTGAAGCTAAAAACAGTAGTAGCAGCGAGACGCCATAGATAATAAATGATACATAATGCAGCCCGCTATCCGCCTTCTTCAGCAAAAAAACAAACCCAACAATACTCAACACTACCCCTATACCATGCGTCACCGCATTCAACACTTCATTTGTGATCAGATATTTCCGGCTAAACTGTGTATTCATTTATTTGTCACCTCGAATAATTTATTAAAGATACTATATCATAGTTAACAAAATAATTCAATCTAGTTTATAAAACTAGATGATAGCTCATCCTAAGGAAATTCCCTGTTTAACCAATTTATAGCCAAAAACCAGCTCGTCCTCTACATAAATTTCTGATTCCTTGGCCGTATTCAATACCTTGATCAGTTCATTCAGTGTTAATACCTGATTTTGCTGCTTCTGTAAAATAATCTTTGACTCTTCTGTTTTGATCCTTAAATGATTCGTCTGTTTGTCTCCATCCTTCACAAAAACATAAGTATATGAAGACAGTTTCTTCAGCTCACCCGCCGCATCTATCTGGATTGCAGTCAATAAATCTTTGGCTTTCAACGACCTCACCTCCACTTTTATTATAGCAAAAAGAAAACGATGAACCCGGGGAAAACGCTCCTTCGGTTCATCGTAATATTCTTAACTTCGATCCAAGCTTTTAGCGATGGTATTGCCTAACGACTGAACAATCTGAACCAGTACAATCAGTAAAATAATCGTGGTGTACATCACTGCCGGCTCATTGCGTAAAAAACCATATTGATAGGCAATGCTTCCTAGTCCTCCTGCTCCGACTAGACCGGCCATTGCGGTAGCTCCGATCAAACCAATCATGGCGATCGTTAAGCCGCGAATAATTCCGCCCCGCGCCTCTCTCAACAGCACACTGCGGATAATATGAAAATGACTGATTCCCATTGCTTGGTAGGCTTCGATCACCCCGCCATCGACTTCTAAAAGCGACGTCTCTACTAACCGAGCCAGATAAGGCGCCGTGTAGATGATCAGTGGCAAAAGGACGCCCTGTACACCGATAGTGGTGCCCATAATCAGCTTAGTCACTGGCAATATCAAAAATAATAAAATGATAAATGGCAACGAGCGCAGCACATTAATAATACTGTTTAAAATCGAATATAGAGGCAAATTGCTGTTCAAACCGCCAGGACGAGCAATGACTAACAGTACTCCCAATGGTATCCCAATAACGATTGACAGCCCTAACGCCACACACACCATCACAAGCGTTTGACCCAATCCTTCGATTACGACATTGCCCCACTGATTCCAAAATTCGCTCATTACACAACCCCCTCAACGATGATTCCTTGATTTTCAATATACTCCTTCGCCGCTTGGAAATCGGCTTCTGTTCCGCCGTCAAACTGAACCAGCAGCTGACCATGACGCTTGTCCTTCAAATAGCCGATGTTCCCGCTGAGAATATTGGGACATAAAGGAAAATCCTTCGCGACCTTTGCCAAAACAGGTTCCGTCGCCTCTTCTCCAATAAATTGCAGCTGAACCAGCCTGCCAGTTCCCTTATAAGACGCTAGGACCTCTTCTGGGACGTTGTAGCCATCATTTGCACCAATGAACCGTTTCGTCGTTTCCTCTTCAGGACGGGTAAACAGATCGATCACAGGACCTACCTCGACGACCTTACCTTCTTCCATCACCGCTACACGATCACAGATACGCTGTACCACGTCAATCTCATGAGTAATCAGAAAAATCGTGATCCCCAGCTCCTGATTGATCTTCGTCAATAACGTCAAAATGGATTCTGTTGTCTCAGGATCTAACGCACTGGTAGCCTCATCTGATAATAATATTTCAGGTTCATGAGCCAATGCGCGGGCAATTGCCACCCGCTGTCGCTGCCCGCCGGATAACTGTGCGGGATAATTGTCTTTTCGATCCGTTAAGCCAACTAAGTCTAAATACCTGTCCACACGCTCTGCAATCACCTCTTTAGGCACTCCCTCCAGCTTCAAGGGCTTGGCAATATTTTCATAAACAGTCGCTGTCGATAACAGATTGTACCCTTGAAAAATCATCCCAATTTTACGTCTAGTCAACAATAATTCTTTTTTGTTAAGCTCGCCCAAATCCTGATCATTAATCAAAATTTGTCCTGTTGTTGGCGGCTCCAAAAAATTAATCATGCGAATCAATGTTGATTTTCCAGCACCAGAATAACCCACCACGCCGAAAATCTCGCCCTGTTGGATCGTTAGGCTCACCTCTTTTACCGCTTCGATTCGACGCTTTTTTTGTTGGTAAACCTTTGACACATTTCTAAGTTCAATCATGTGAAGCTCCCTTTCTCATTCATCTATCTGGTATTACTAAAAAGCTGGAACCACAGAGCCTTTGAATTTTTCCTCAATAAATTTCTTCGTTTCGTCTGATTGGTAATATTTCTTAATCTCTTTAACGATCTTGTCATCTTTGTTTTCTGTGCGAACTGCGAAGACATTGTAATTAGGGTTATCCTTTAATGGCTCGTGGTAGATTGCATCATCGTTAATGGTCAATCCCGCACCAAAGGCAAAATTGGTATTGATTGCTGCTGCCGCCAGCTCGCCTAGCTGAGACGGAATCTGTGAAGCCTCTAATTCAACGATCTCAATATCCTTAGGGTTTTCCGCAATATCATTCTTGGTCGCTTTAATTTCCACGCCCTCTTTCAACTTCAGAACACCAGCTTCTTCCAATAGCTTCAACGCCCGATACTCATTCGTCGGGTCATTCGGTACACCGATTTTATCCCCCTTTTGAAGTTTACTTAAATTCGAAACTTTTTTAGAGTAAACCCCTAATGGGAAAGCCACTGTTTTAAAGGCGGATTCAATTTTATAGTCCTTATCCTTCACCTGCTGCTCAAGAAAAGAGAACGTCTGATAGCTATTTCCATCCAAATCCCCATCGTTTAATGCAGTATTTGGCGTATTATAATCGTCGAAGCTTTTTACTGTGATATCAAGTCCGTCTTTTTTCGCTTGCTTAGCAACCTCTTCTAAAATCTCCTGATGAGGACCCGACGTCACACCAATCGTTACTTTCTTTTCATCCAACGGCTGCGCCTCACTTTTTGTTCCACAGCCTGCCAAGATTCCGCTAACTGCCAATGCCGCTACACCTAATAAAATTCCTTTTCCTATTTTTTTCATCATCATTTCCTCCATATTCGTTTTAAAGTATAATTTTTTTGCCAAAGAAAAAAGCCCGCCCTCTTCCACACATTATGTGTTGGAAAAGGACGAGCTAACTCGCGATACCACCTTCATTTGCAAAAGCCTCACAACTCTTGCCTCAACAAGTACAATCATACTTGAGCGTTGGTAACGAGCGCTGCCCCGTCATTGCCTACTTATCGGCAATGCCATTCAGAGACCATTTTCTAAATTCTTCCGCATATCCGCTCTCACCTGCCCGGACTCTCTTTGATGCTTCGTCATTTATACTTTTCTCTTCATCACGTTTCTTTGTTTAGCAAATTGTTAAATCGTATCTTACAGGTTAAAATAAAAGCTGTCAATACTTTTTATCATTAAAAACACAGTTGACTTTAATTTTAACAAAGCATAAACTAGTTGAAATCTCACCAAACGAATAGATACCATGTTTCATTTAATCATCTCGGTATTCGTTTAAAATGGAGCAAGTCTTCCACTGACGGCTTGTTCTTCAATATAAAAAGGAGTTGAATTCAATGGACATCACTACCGAAGTACGCCCTGGCGCCAATCGCTATGCCAGCGGTGCAAATATCCTGCAAAATTTACCCAGCTATTTAGCTGACTTCAAGAAAATCTCGGTTATCACCGGCGAGAAATCCTCTGAAGCATTCAAAAAATACTATCACAAGGAACTACATTACCCAACATATCGTTACGATGGCAGTTCAAGCCACGAAAACGCAGTGGAATTAGCCACTCAGATTGGACATGCCGAGTTGATTCTTGCAATCGGTGGCGGACGTGTCATTGATACAGCAAAAATGGTTGCTGAAGAGCTAAACGCCGAGCTAATGGTGATTCCTACATTGATCTCTAATTGTGCTCCATTTACTCCAATTGTCGCAGTCTATCATCCGAATCGGACATTTAAAGCGATGGGATTTATGAAACGCGCGCCCTTCTTAACACTCGTAGATTCAAATTTCCTATTAGCAACACCAAAAGATTACTTTGTTGCCGGTATCGGTGATACACTAGCAAAATGGTATGAAATTGAAGGAATTACACGAAATCTAGACGAAGATGAAAAATCCGCTTATGTTCGACTTGGGATCGCCAGTGCGAAAGCCATTCAGCAGCTTCTTTTAGAAGATGCCATTCCTGCTATCAAAGATCTTGAAAATCACCAAGCAACCCCTGCCTTCAGTCGTGTTACCGATACAATCATTGGTTTAGCTGGAGAAACAGGCGGGTTTGCTGCATCCTATGGCCGCTCTGGGGGTGCTCATGCTGTCCATGATGGTCTCTCTTATTTAGAAGCAACTCATAATCAGCTTCATGGCATGAAAGTCGCCTATGGTATTTTGGTTCAATTAGCACACACAAAAGACCTAGAGGAAATCGAAAAGCTTAGACCCTTTTATAAAAAAATCGGGTTGCCTTTAAAACTGAAAGATCTGGAAGTCTTCGACACATCAAAGAACGCTTTAACACCAGTAATCGAACATGCCGCCTCGCCAAATGAAACCTTTAATATGGTTGATCCTCATATCACCGCGGATCAGATCTATCGAGCGATTCAAACGATAGAATTTTTATAAAGTTTACTTTTAAGCCATTGAGGTATACCTCAATGGCTTATTTTATTTAAGTTTACCTTTTATCACTCCAATATAGAGTTTACCTCAAATACAATAAATTTCTATCTATTAATAGAGTTTACCTCTAATAACACTATTAATTAAGCATTTTAATTAAAGTAAACCTTTTTTGTATTTTAAATAAAGGTTTACTCTAATATCATTACGTTAAATGAATTTCTTTAATTTAAAGTTTACTTTATCAAATAGATTATTTTCTTTTTAAGTTTACCTTAAATTCCCTAATGAAATATGCCTCTCATCGCTGTTTCAATTACCACTGTTTCTAAGTAGTTATTTTAATCTCGATTTCTTTTATATAATAGATAAAATTCACAGTTTACTTCAATTTATTTTAAATGAAGTAAACCCTATTAAGCATTGAGGTTTACTCTAATTAAATAAGGGTTTACTTTAAATTTATATTATACAGTTTACCTTAAACATTCGATTTAAAGTTGACTTTTTATTTATAGGTAAACTTCAATTTAGAATATTTAAGTAAACTTTCTTATTCAAAAAAGTTTACTTAATTTCATATAGAAAAAGTTTACCTCATAATATTGATAATTTTAGAGTTTACTTTTATAAGTATAAATAGTTTACCTTAATAGAAATAAATGCAGTTTACTTTAATTTAAAACGGTTTACTTTATTAAGATTAAAAATAATATAAGGTTTACTTTTAACTAATCATTGGTTTACCTATATTCTTTTTAAAGTAGACTTTTTTGAAAGATAAATACTGATATTAAAGGATATTGCTACAGATAAAGTTTACTTTTTATTAAATTCAAGTATACTCTTATATAGAAAAACGTTAACTTAAATAATCAAATGAGGTAAACTACATATAAGATAAAGTTTACCTCATTTGATACAATAGAGTATACCTCATTTATTAATTAAAGTGAACTCTATTTTATGTAATTACAGTAAACTTTATCTCCATAGCCAATTATAGTTTACCTCATTTAATGAATTATAGTAAACCTTATTGATATTATTATCGTTTTATAGTAAACTTTAAATTGAGAAATTACGATTGGAGAATTAGTATGCCAAAAAAAGCTGAGACATATGTAGTAGGAAATTTTAAAGGGGGCGTAGGTAAATCGACGACCGTTCAAATGCTTTCCTTCGAGAGTGCTTTTCGGAAAGATCGTAAGACATTAGTTATTGATTTGGACCCTCAAGGGAATACAAGTGACGTATTGTCGCTGACTGCTGAAAATTTTGGCAATGATACCTTGCCTGACGAATTTGATGCAACCATTTGGGAGGCTGTTCGTTCTGGTGACATTCAGTCCTCAATTTACCAGATCATTCCGAATTTGGATCTGATCCCGGCGAATATTTCATTTTCTGATTTTCCTGATTATATGATTGAGAAATATCCTGGCGATAAATTGTCTCAATTTAAATACATGGAGGAATTGATCGAACCACTTAAGAGTATTTATGATGTCATCTATATTGATGTGCCTCCGACAATCAGCACTTATTCAAATGCCGCCATGTATGTAGCAGAATATGTTATCGTCATTTTGCAAACACAGGTGAAATCACTCAAAGGAGCGCAAAATTACATTGATTACATGAATTTCTTCATTGAACAGTACGAAACAGATCTTGAAGTCGTAGGGATTGTTCCATTTATGATGCAAAAGCGGGACTCCGTTGACCAAGAGATCTATACTGCAGCAAGAGAAATCTACGGTGCGCATCTTTTAGATACGGTTGTGTTAAATCAAAGCCGTTTGAAACGCTACGATGGGTCCGGAATAACCTATGAAATCAACAAAAACGGTAAAGTTGAGCAATGGGACAAGCGCGCACACGAGGTTTTCGTCAATATTTTGGACGAAATTGATGAACATCGCCTTATATTGAGCGGTGAAGAGTAGGGGAGACGTTAAATGGCGAAAAAAATGAAGCTAGATTCGCTTTTAACGGCGAATAAAAAGAATAAAGGCATTGAAAAAATGTCTGAGTATTCCAATCAAGATAAAGAAGAGAAGAAACCTAGCTCTCAAGACCTCTTAGCAAAACGTACGCTAAGCCCAGAAACAGATTTTCGTCGTTCTTCATTTCACGATGAATCGAGACAATTAAATGAGAGAAATCAAATTCAGCAACATCCTCCTCAACCCAAAGAATCAGAAGCAGGGAAGAGAGGGCGTAAACGTCAATATTACGATCCACGTTTAAAAGCTTTAGAAATGCAAAAAATCTCTGCCCGAACTAAGATTCGCATGCAAAATTTAATCAATGCAAAGTTCGATGGGTATACACCAGATAAAATGATTGACTTCTTATACGACTATTATCTTGAAAAAGGTCTTTCAAGAGATGATCGAAGTTTCTTAAATCAACTTGAAGAAGCCTCGATGGAAGAGTATAAAGAGAAGCCAAAGTACCAAAAATTATTCAAAGAATTAGAAAATGATGAGAAATAGACGTAAAAAAAGTAAACCGTAATGTAGAGTTCATCTTGCATTACGGTTTACTTTTTTAAAAGTTATCTGTTATTTAAGTTTACCTTTATTATTGTTTATTATTTTTTAAAGTTTACTTTTTCCTAAAGACGAGCTTTCTCTATGTAGGCTGTGGATAACTAAAGAAGTCCTTATCCACATTACTTTTTATCCACATTACAACTCGAACAGGGGGAAGACAATACTTAATTTAAGGTTTACTATAAATACTTTTATATCCTTTAATAAAGTAAACCAAAATTGTTTTTATCTCTATATTAGAGTAAACCTTAATTTGTTTTATAAACATAATAAAAGTTTACTCTAAAAAAAGATGGTAGGGAATCGCTTTACAACAGGCTTTTAATCCATTATTCTATACATGTAGAAAAAAACGAAAAAAAGAGTTTAAAGATTTGGCGATCTTTAAACTCAAAGGTTTGAGCTAATTTTGGCGAATTAGCCTGTCACATTTAGATAAACGTTTAAGGGTTAGAAAAATTGGCGTTTGCCTAACCTTCTATTAAGTATACCATATTTTGGATACTTTCTCAATCAAATATCTTGTGACAGTAAGCATTCCTTTAAAACTTTCGTAAATAATTTTGAGAGTGAATAAGGAGGTTTTTTGTCGTGTCCACAAATTTAGAAAATATCATGACAGCAACAAACTTACCCAACGGAAATTATATTCCGATTGATATGAATTTAATTAATAATCCACAATATGAAAAGCTTTCTATTGAAGCAATGATGCTCCATGCCCTTTACACAATGCGCATGACTTGCAGTATTTACAACTCCCAAAAAGACGGAAGCTGGCTAGATGAAGCAGGGATTCCTTATATCTATTTTTCAAACGAAGAAGCGGCAGCTTTGTTACGTGTGTCTGAACGAAAAATAACAACTTTGAAAAATGTATTGATAAAAGCGGGCTTAATTCAGGTTCTGCGTCATGGGTTAAAGAACTATCGTATCTATGTTTCTAATCCTAAAGCACCTGAAAAGGGAATGGTTGTTCAATTGTCTTTTAAAAATTATATGAGCACAAAAACCTTAACTCCTGTGGAAAACTCAGTTCCTGAAAAAAAAGCCGAGTTATCCACTGTGGATAGACAAGCAGAATCTGCGTCTAGGAGCTCGCAAGATTTGCTTACAAGTACACAAAAACAATTAGCAAAACAAACCACAAATGCAACAAAAGTAACCAGCAAGTCGCCGCAAATTACAGCTACTTCGCAGGATCAAAGTTTGATCGAAGGCCTGAATGCTCGTTACGCTCATTTATTACCACAGCAAGCTTTTCAACGATTTCTACCATTTTGCGAGGGAAATTATCAAAAGGCACGGTGGTTTGTAGATACTATTTTCAAAGCTAAATATGCCAGCACACAGCAATATATCCAAGCAGGATTACCAGCAGAAGCTGAAGTATTAACCTTTGAACACAACGAATATTTCAAGGGTGACATTGGGGATGCAATTGCTAAGGCTATCGAACAAATGTATCGTTATAAAACGGTTAAAAATCCAGAAGGGTTCTTTTTTGCCTTCATGAAGGGCTTCTTTACCGAGAAAACTCGACAATACCTAATTGATCATTACGAGCTAACCGCTGATCTTAAACAAACGCTTTCATCGGTTCAATTAATTATTCAACAAAAAAATCTGCGGCAAAAGCTTGAAAAAACGCAAAAAGTCTCTAAAAAGGTCTCCTAAGAACGAAAACCTTTGATATAATGTAGCGGAGTCTATCAGTATAGAAAGGTTAATTTTATGAATAAGTTTAAACTAGCACTTTTTGGTTATAGTGGGCTTTTAGGATTAGCTGTAGGAGTCATTATAGCTTTATTTATGGGGCTGGCAGAGGTAGGTCATCAACTTTTATGGCAGACACTGCCTAAAGCGCTGGGGGATCCGCGCTTTTATCCTTTGATTCTTTGTACGATTGGTGGGGTAGCTATTGGTTTTTTTGTTAAAACGTTTGGACGGTACCCTCGAACCTTGCAAGAATCTTTTGATGAGTTTCAAGAAACACAGCGAGTCGATTATCACGATGGAAAGCTGATTCGAAATTTACTAGGCGCTTTGATCGTGTTGCTATTTGGCGCAAGCTTAGGGCCTGAAGCGGCTCTGGTAGCAATCATTGGTGGTCTCGTCACGTATATGGCTGATCGGAGGAAGCTCTCCGCTGACCAGCGAACCGATATGATCGAGTTTAGCATCGGGACATCCATGGGTGTTATCTTTATGACACCATTGTTCGGTGTGGGACGTTCGGTGGAACGTGATAATTGGCAAGTGGTGACGGAAAGTAAACTTAAAAAATACGTTTTATACATTTTTACGACGTTTACAGGTTTCATTGGTTATCTTTTAGCGTACAATCTCTTTCCTAACCAAGAGCAAGTGTTTGCGATTCGCAGAATGGAGAGCAGTTTTACTTGGCAAGGTTTGCTGCTGGTTATTCCCATGATTATTTTAGGCGCGCTTTTTGGGAAATTTTTCTTGGTTTTACAAGAAAAGGGCGACAAGCTGAATCAACGGATCAAAAATCCACTGCCTTTGGCTATTTTAGCGGGAGTACTTCTAGGATTATTGGGAACGATCTCTCCATACTTTTTATTTTCCGGCGAGCATAGTCTCTTGTCTTTTACTCGTCAGGCAGAAACCATGAGTTTTTTCATTCTGCTATTAATCGGATTTGGTAAAATAGCGATTACGATGATTTGTCTGGCCTGCAACTGGCGAGGCGGAACAATCTTTCCGATGATTTTTGGAAGTATCGCTGTTGCATTGGCTTTTGCGAATCTATCGCCGTACTCACCTGGCTTATTGGTAGCTGTTTTTACAGCTAGCGCTTGTGCAGTAATCTTGAAACAGCCACTTGCTACAGCCTGTTTATTTTTATTACTGTTTCCAGTGGAATTATTTTTGTGGATCTGGTTAGCGGGATATCTGGGCAACTTGTTTTTACAACGAATTCCCTTTTTCCACGAAGAGCAAACAATTAAATCCTTTAAATTTCCTGAATTGCCGAAGCGAACTAAAAAACCTTCAGTAAAAACAGAAGAAAAGAGCGCTACACGAGATGTTTCAGAATTAAGAAAAGCAGCAGATCGTAAAAAGGCTGAAAATTCAGATGTGCAGCCGCGTGTTGCCAAACCAAAGCAAGAAATTTTAACCCGAAAAGAAGCTCGTCCTTCACGTGAACCAAAACGAACGGTTGAAACCAAAACAGATAGACCCTCATCTGATGCACCAATGACTCGGATGAGTCGCCATCGACGTAAATAAAAAGCAGCAGAAATTTTCTATTGAGAATTTCTGCTGCTTTTTGGTTGTTCCATTTTATTAAGGTTCAATAATATTGAAGTAACGTTCGTCAGGATTTATTTCAAATAGCTGACGCCATTCTTTTAGTTCCTCTGTTTTCGTATAGAGAAGCTGATTCATAAAAGGTATTCTGTTTCCACGATAAAGATATTCTGGTGATGCTAGATTAGTTGAATTAATTGGAAAGTAAGTTAAGATTCCTCGCCAATAATCAAGTTGGTAACAAGAGCTTCGTTGTTTGTACGCGCCATTTTCAAAAGTCCAATCATCTTCAAAAACAACTATACCAGAAAGCTGTTTGTCGCTAGGGATAGTGAGTAAACTTAAATAATTGAGCACCATTTCCCCAGTGAGATGACTGATCAGATCCTGAGATCCATTGGCATAATGATCGGGATTTTTGATTGTTCCCTGCGCGAGCTCCAGAGCACCAGTTAAGTATTCATTACGCCAAGTACCTGACTCTGCCTGATACCCCAATTGGGTGAGAGCCTTATTGCAAAGAAGGCGCGCATCCTGATTGTCTGGTTCTGCGAAAACGATCAGATTGGTTACTTTAGCTACCCAGCGATAGTTACCGTTTTGATAGTCTTCAGCGGCTTTTTGTAAAATTTTCTGTGCGCCACCCATATAATTGACGAAATTTTTAGCTTCTTCAATCGGCGGCAGCGGGTCCAAATTTACTGGATTCGAATCATACCAGCCCATATATTTTTGATAGACGGCTTTACTATTATGACTCAGTGTTCCGTAGTAAGGTCTTAAGTACCATTTTTCCGTTAATTCCTTTGGCAGCATAATCTGACTTTCAAGTTCGTTGATGGTGTATCCTTTATTGATCGCGGATAACGTCTGGTCATGGATACCTTTATATAATCGAGCTTGAGAGATTAAGTAATCTTTAATTGCGTCGGGGACTTCGGCTGTTGCATATCGCGGCCAAGTGTGAGCATGAAACATAACCCGAGCTTGTTCTCCAAATAATTGCTGGGCTTCTAGAAGATATTTTGCCCAAGCTGTCGCATCACGAACCTGCGCCCCTCGTAGTGTATATAAATTATGCATGGTACAGGTACAGTTTTCTGCCATCCACAATGCTTTATACTGAGGAAAATATGTGTTCATTTCGGCGGGAGCTTCTGTACCGGGAGTTAATTGAAAAACCATTTCTAATCCATCTATTTCCAGCGTTTGATTTTCAGTAATCTCTTTTGTCGGCAGCTCAAAACTAACCGTTCCTAAAGACTGCCCTTGACCGATCCCGATTGACAGTGAGCCAGTGGAGGATTTTTCTAGCAGGGTGCCATATTGGTAGCCTGCTCTTCGTCCCATGGCTTTGCCGGCCATCAAATTTTCAGCAATCGCGGCTTCAGTAAAACCTGTTGGAGCAAAAATAGGTATCTCTGGCTCTAACGTGAAATCAGGAAACAACCCGCGAATTCCGCCAAAATGATCCACATGAGAGTGGCTGATAACAATTCCTGCAATGTGTCCGTCAACAATTGGATAGTCATTTTCTTCAAACCAGCGATTGGCAAATTCAATCGCTGCTCGGGAACATTCAATACTCATCAAGGTGTCAAAAATCACCCAAGTATTTTGCGGAGTCAAAATCAGACTCAAGTTCGCCATATCAAAGCCGCGAAGTTGAAAAATCTTATCTGTTACACGAAATAATCCTGTCTGATGAT
This sequence comes from Enterococcus avium, assembly GCF_002891025.1. Taxonomy (NCBI): domain Bacteria; kingdom Bacillati; phylum Bacillota; class Bacilli; order Lactobacillales; family Enterococcaceae; genus Enterococcus; species Enterococcus avium. The sequence continues at coordinate 345,714 of NZ_NBSL01000003.1, forward strand.
TACAGCGGGCATTTTCCCATAGACTGGGATTTGCGGAAGTAGGGCAGTCCTTCTCCAAAAAATCATAAGCTTTTTGACTCCAAATCACTTTGTTTTCTTGGATAATTTCAAGTTTGTTAAACGAGGCAACACAATTTTGTCTGGCAAGATTCAACTCGTGATTATGATTGAAAGGCAAGCTGGATTTCACATGTTGATTATGCTGACAGGTATGATGACTAGCTTTTTCCATAAGTACCTCCTTTTAAAAATGTGATAAATCAATGGTAAGCGATTTCGCGATAAACTGTCAAACTAGAGCTGATGGTCAGAAAGACTTAGAGGAATGAACCGCTAGAATGGTTATTTATGGTTGTTGCCGAGAGTATATTTTTTGAAAGCGTTGACCAAAGTTCCTGCGACTGCTACTCTATTCTTTAGAAGGCTAGAACTTCAAAACAGAAAGGAACGTGTGACAATGTTAAACGAAGCAAAGATTCGCGCGTATTTGGAAAAAGAGAAATTGGACGCTTTTTTTATTGCTAAAAGAGTGAATGTTCGTTTTACTAGTGGCTGGACAGGAGACGATTCATTTATTTTGCTCACACAAGAGGGACAATACTTTTTGACTGATCCGCGTTATACCGAACAAGCGGATATTGAAGTACCAGATTATGAAATCATTAATTGGCGTTTGCCCGGACGGACTGTTGGGGACACAGTGGCACGCTTAGCAAGTGAGAAAAACATAAAGACGATCGCTTTTGAAGCAGATTATCTGACCTATGATATGTATTCTGATTTCACCTCGAAGACCAAAGCGGAATTTGTTCAAGCGGGCGGTGTAATTGACCGCATGCGTGCCATTAAATCACCAAAAGAAATTCAATACATGCGCAACGCTTGCGAAATTTCATGTCGTGCACTTAATCGGCTATTACCGGAAATTCGCATCGGGGTAACAGAAAAAGAATTAGCAGCTAAGCTTTCTTTATACATGGTACAAGAGGGTGCAGATACGCAGCCATATGGAAATATTTTAATTTCTGGCGCAAATACCTCTTTGTTACATGGTATTCCATCGAAAAAATCAATTGAATATGGTGATTTTGTCTTAATGGATTTTGGCTGTCAATACGAAGGTTATATGTCTGATATGACACGTACGGTCGTTGTCGGAAAGGCGTCAGAAAAACAACGAGAAGTGTATGAGCTTGAAAAACAAAGTCTAGAAGCAGCAGAAGCAGTTATGAAAAATGGCGCCGCAGTGAAAGACATCTATCAAGCATCATTGAAACCATTGGCGGGAACAGAATATCCGCAATATACGTATCGGAATATTGGTCATAGTATCGGGTTGTTTGTTCACGAATTACCATACATTGACGAACAATATGATGATGTATTGGAAACGGGTATGGTTATGACTATTGAACCTGGAATCTATATTCCGGATTGGGGCGGTGTCCGGATTGAGGACCAAGTCTTGATCACGGATGACGGCTATGAAAATATGATCAGTATTTCTCATGATTTGATTGAATTATAAGATTGAGATAGGCTATACTAAGACGACGACGGCAGAGGCTGTCGTCGTTTTTTAAACAAGTAATCACTTTAAACTATTGATGAAAAAAACGTATGATTTGGCAGATTAATTACGTAAAAAAGGGAGTGAAACCGATGAATGAACAGGAAGCTTTTGATTTCGTCTATGATATTGGGGAAACACTATTAAAGAATGGTGCGGAGATCAAGCGGATTGAGACGACCATACGCCATATTGCGGAAGCTCTGGATTTGAAGGAATTTGATAGTTTTGTTTTAATCAATGGGATTTTTATGACAGCTCGGCTGAAGGATCAAACAGTCCAGGCTCGTGTACGGGATATTCCGATTTCTCCAATTAATTTGGGGCGGATTGAACAGATCAACACCTTATCGCGTCGCTTAACAGAAAAACGTTTGAGCCCAGAGGATGCCAATGAGTGGCTGCAGGAGATTAAAAATGAGTCCTTTGCTTCAAATCCATTAAAAATTTTTGCCTATGCTTTTGGCAGTGCCAGCTTCTGTTTTATTTTTGGAGGAAGTCTTTGGGATACCATCGGTGCATTCATTTTAGGTGTGCTATTAGCCTGTTTTTCTATGTACTTATTACCGAAATTTAATATGTCGGATATTATTTCAACAATTACCAGTAGCGGCTTTGTCAGTATTTTAGCTTGCTTGTTTGTTCATTTTTTTCCAGTACTGCAGCTGACTAGTCTAGTTACTGGTGGAATCATTTCATTGCTACCTGGTGTGGCGGTTGTTAATGGTATACGTTATTTATTTGATGGCGACTACAGCTCTGGCTGGGGGCAGATGATCAATGCTCTGATTACCGCTCTTTGTGTTTCTGTAGGAGTTGGACTTGTCTTGCAATTATTTAGTTAATTTATTTGAAAATTGAAAGGAGTGAAAGCAATCATGATCACTACTTTGCTTCAAATCCTAGCTGGGTTTTTAGGAACAATCTCATTTGCGATACTTTTTGAGGTTCCCCGTTGCTATTATGTTCACTGCGGAGTAATCGGCGCTTGCGGTTGGGCCATCTATTTGCTGATCATGCATTTTTGGGTTGCACCAGTTGCTGCGACATTTATTGCTTCAATGGCATTGATTTATCTTTCACGAGAAGCGTCCTTTGCTTTAAAAGCACCGGTGACAATTTTTTTGATTTGTGGTATTTTTTGCCTTGTTCCCGGAATGGGAATTTACAATTTTACTTATAATTTTTTCATCGGTGATTCCATCAAAGCCGCACAAATTGGTGTTCAAGTTTTGAAGATCGCTATCGCAATTGCTGTAGGGATCACAGTGGGTTATGAGTTATCACCTAAATTTTTCTATTCCTATCATAAAATGCAAAAGAATAAAAATTCACTCTCGTGAATAAAATGTAGAAACAATTTTGTTGTATAACAGAATTGTTTTTTATTTTATTTCCATTCGGAAAAACAAACTAATTGTTTTAGAAAGTGTTATTGAAAATCCCATTATTTTAATAGAAAAACAAAACCATGAGAGAAAGATAAGGAGCAGAAATAACTGGAGAAATAATAGATTTTGGGACAATTTTTTTGATAATTATTCCAATCAAATGGCGATTTAGAAAAAAACTTTAAAGAATTGTTTAAATAAGCCGAAAGATATAGTAAACTAGTGGAAGCGGATACCTATAATTTTAGTTGATTTTATTCTGTGAAAGACTTGAAATTCAAATGATTTTATGGTTATTTTAAAACTAGTGATAGGTGAATAGCTGCACAATTTTTTTGTGTTGTTTTCGAACTGTTGCATAGCAGTTAGTTTCCGCGAAAAGGATTATTAACAGCTACGTGAAAACAGAGCTGTTTTTAATAATGCCGCCAGGCTAAGAATATCAATAGAAGGAGTGAAACATTTTGAAAGAACGTCGCGTTGAAAGAGTAATTGAGAAAATGAAAGAACAAGGTTATGGCCAACTGCTAGTTTCAGATCCAACAACTATTTTCTATCTAACTGGTCGCTGGATTCATCCTGGTGAACGGTTGTTAGTATTAGTAATTACTCCAGAAAATAAAAACACATTGATCGTTAACAAATTATTCCCAGTCGAAGAAGACTTGGGCGTGGAAAAAGTATTTATTGATGATACCGACGACGCTGTGAAAAAAGTACTTGAGTATGTTGATACTGACAAAAAAATTGGTGTAGATAAGAATTGGCCTGCGCATTTCTTATTACACTTATTAGAGCTTGTACCTAATGCTAAATTAGGCAATGGTTCGGAAGTCACTGACGCGGTCCGTGCGATCAAGGACGAAGAAGAAAAACAATTAATGCGTGATGCGCAAGCAGATAATGAGATCGCGATTGATCGTTTGAAAAAATTATTGCCACAAGAACTAACAGAAGCTGAAATGGCTGAAAAATTAGGCGAGATCTACAAAGAGTTAGGCAATACCGGCTTCTCATTTGATCCAATCGTAGGTTATGGCGCAAATGCGGCAGATCCTCACCATGAAACGGATGATTCAAAAGTTAAACCGGGTGATTCAGTCATCTTAGACATCGGCGGAATCAAAAACTCTTATGCTTCCGACATGACACGGACATTCTTCTATAAAGAAGTATCAGATAAAGGTCGTGAAGTGTATGAAATCGTTAAAGAAGCTGCCCAACGTGCGATTGATCTTGTGAAGCCAGGGGTTAAATTTTCTGAACTTGATGCTGCTGCTCGTGATTACATCACGGAAAAAGGTTACGGCGAATACTTTACTCACCGTCTCGGCCATTTTATCGGGATCGATTGTCATGAAACAGGGGACGTTTCAGGAGCAAATGATGCTGTCGCAGAAGTAGGCAATGTCTTCTCGATTGAACCAGGAATTTACATTCCAGGCGAAGTCGGTGTACGGATTGAAGATTTAGTAATCGTGACAGAAGATGGCTGCGAAAACTTGAACCATTATCCGAAAGACTTAGAAGTAATCGGTTAGGAGGCCGCGCAACGTATGAAAATCGAAGAAGGATATATGCCTTATTTAGGGCATCAAACCTATTATCGGATTGTTGGAGAACAAAGCGGTAATAAGAAACCATTGATTGTCATGCACGGCGGACCTGGATCAACCCATAACTATTTTGAAGTTCTTGATGAAATGGCGGTCGATGGCCGCCAGATCATCATGTATGATCAACTAGGTTGCGGGAAATCTGCGGTACCTTCACAGCCGGAACTTTGGACGGCGGAAACATGGGTCAATGAGTTGATTGCTTTAAGAGAGCATCTAGGTTTGGACGAAGTTCATTTACTAGGCCAATCTTGGGGCGGAATGTTAGAAATCATTTATGTTTGTGATTATGCACCAAAAGGCATCAAGAGTATGGTACTTTCTAGTACATTGCCTTCTGCCAAACTTTGGGCGCAAGAACAACATCGGATGATCAAATTTATGTCAGAAGAAGATCAAGCAGCCATTGCAAAAGCAGAAGAAACCGGCGTTTACGACGAACCAGCTTATCTGGCGGCAAATGATCGCTTCATGGTACGCCATGCGGCTCCAGTATTTACTAAGGATGATCCTGAACCATTGTGGCGTGAAAAAGTAGCTGGTACTGAAAGCTATGTCACGGCTTGGGGTCCAAATGAATACTCGCCGGAAGGTACTTTACAAGGGTATGATTATACCGAAAAGCTGCGTGATGTCACTATCCCGACACTTGTTACAAGTGGCACAAATGATTTGTGTACACCTTTAGTAGCAAAAACTATGTATGATGCGATTCCAGGCGCAAAATGGGAGCTGTTCGCTAATAGCAGACACATGCCATTTGTAGAAGAACGTGAAAAATATATGAAGTTGTTGGAAGAATGGCTCGCAGCGAACGATTAATTTTTTAAAGAGAGAAGGAATGATAGTGGAAACAACTCCAGTAAAAACAAAGAAACCTTTTGGGTTTTATGTCTGTGCATTAGGGTTCTCGTTTGAACGATGCGCATTTTATACGGTAAAATATATGTTGGCGATCTGGATTGCGGTTAATGTGGGCTCTGGAGGTCTTGGACTTTCAACTGCAAAAGCTGCATCAGTATCAGCTGCTTTCGTTGCAATGACTTACATTACTCCAATTTTTGGTGGTTGGTTAGCCGATTATTGGTTAAGTCCACGCCTTTGTGTGGCTGCCGGAATGATTTTGATGGGTGTAGGTTATCTATTTACTTGGCAGGCAGATTCCCTGACTATGGTTTGGATAATGATTATCTTAGTATCGATTGGTACTGGATTATTCAAAGGTAATTTATCCGGGGTAAACGGGTTGCTCTTTGATGATGAAAAAGCACTGAATGAAGCTTTCTCTGTTCAATACTCATTCGTAAACATTGGTTCATTCATTGGAACGACTTTCTTAGTATTGTTAATTCCCACATTTGGCTATAATTTTGTTTTCTTAATTTGTGGTATTTTACTATTGGTTGATGCACTATGGTTTATTTTCAATAGCCGTTCATTAGGTGATGCAGGAAAAAAACCATTTAAAATTGACCAACGTAAATTTGAATCTGCCGGTAAAAAGGAAGAAGGCGCGGATGCAAAATTAACTTCGGGGGATAAAAAACGTATCCTAGCGATTATCTTAGTTACAATTTTTTCTATTGTATTCTGGACAGTTTGGTATTTAGCTTATATGCCAGCTTACTATTACTTTGGATATGGTGATGGCGCAGGCTTCTTAGAACGAGCAAACTGGCTAGTAGGTAGCTTTAAAGTTCCAACTTCTTATTTTGACTCAATGAATGCATTAACTTGTATCATTTTAGGCCCACTATTAGGTCGTTTGTGGACTAAAATGGCTGCCCGTCCTAAAGGTGATATGAGTATGTTTAAAAAGACAGCATTGGGTATGATTCTAGTAGGTGTCTCTTATGTTGCGATGGTTTTAGCAGATATCATCGGTAAAGGACAAACATCAATTTTATGGTTGGTATTAGTAAGTCTGTTGATGTCTGTGGGTGAAATGATCTTCTCTCCACTAGGCAACTCATTTATCGCGAAGTTAGCACCAGCTAAAGTAATGGGCCTATTATTAGGACTATGGCCAATCGCGGTATTCTTTGCGACTATGATTTACCCTAAAATTTATGCAATTTTAGAAACAAGTGATCCTTCTCGATTCCAGATGGGCTATGGTATTTTAGCCGCAGTTGTTATCGTGTTAGGTTTAGCGTTATGGTTTGGAAGTAAAACTCTTGATCGATTAGAACAAGATGATTAATCAATTTTTAGCACTTGCCTCAATCTGGCAAGTGCTTTTTTTGTCTTTAATAAAATAGTTTGAATCTTGCTAATTATGAGATTGTTAAAGAGAATAATCAAGATTCTTTAATGTGAACCTATATACATATGAATGGAGAAGATTTATTTTGTTGGAAGGGATAAAAATAGTCCTAAAACTTCATTTAAGTTGCTGACAAGGCTAAATAAAATAACGAATATAATTAATTAGTGTAAATGTGAAATAACGATTGAGGTTTCTTAATATTCAAATACATAACTTGTGTTGTCGACAATCCACAATCGTTAAAAATATTATTGAATCAGTCTTTGTAAACGATTTTTGAGGAATTGATATTTTTGATGAAAATTTAATTAGAGAATCCAAAAAAATCTACAATTTGTCAAGTTGTTTGTCAGAAAATATCAAAATAATCGAGAAACGACCTTTTACAAGGGAGATGAGTGTGCTATGATTTACTTGAACTACGGGTGGCTGATTTGCTCAAGTTCGAACAAACAAAGAAGCAAGGAGGTGAAATAATTTGACACAAATTCTTATACCATTAAAACAACATGTCGGCGCTCCTTGTAAAGGGATCGTACAGGCTGGTGATCAGGTCCAACGAGGACAATTAATCGCTGAGCCTAATGGTTTAGGTGCCAATATTCATGCCAGCTTTTCTGGGAAAGTAGTGGATGTAGATGGTGAAAATATCGTTCTGACGATTGACGAGGAACAAGATTTTTCAACATTTGTTCCCATTCCTGAAACGGATTCTCATGCAAAGGCAGTGGAAGCTGCGGGAATCGTCGGTGCAGGAGGCGCGGGTTTTCCAACATTCTTGAAACTGGCTTGCGAGATTCCAGAAGGTCTTTTTATTGCGAACGGTGCAGAATGTGAGGCGTTATTAGCTCATAATGTCAAACAAATGAGTGAACATATCGAGCAACTGATCCGCGGAATGAAATACTGCATGGAAATGACGAAGGCGCCAAAAGGTGTAATTGCTGTAAAAGGTAAACACCGGATGCTGGTCACACGCTTGCTGAAGGCAGTGGATAATGAACCAACACTGGATGTTTATCAATTGCCAGACATCTATCCAGCAGGGGACGAGCGTATGATCGTTCGTGAAGTAATGGACATTGTTTTGGAACCAGGGCAACTTCCTACAGAGGTTGGTGCTGTGATCGACAATGTGGAAACGATTAAACGTATCGCAGAAGCAATTGAAGATCGCAAACCGTTCATTGACAAAGACGTGACCGTTTCGGGTCGTGTAAAACAAAAAGAAACAGTTTTCGTAGATGTACCTATTGGCACACCAGTTAAAACATTGATTAACAATGTTGGCGGATATGTCGAGCCTCATGGCGAGATCGTAATTGGCGGACCAATGACAGGAAGAAGCGGTGACGAGATGACACCGATCACTAAGACAAGTGGTGGTGTGTTAGTCGCTATGCCTTTCCCTCAAGAAAGTCGGAAAGTCGGTCTTTTGATTTGCGAATGCGGCGGCTCTGCCGAACGCATGACCGAGATCGCTAATAACATGGGCGCTGAAGTTGTCGCTGCAGAACGCTGCAAGCGAATGGTAGAAGTAAATGGAAGATATAGATGTGCCCTGCCAGGTATTTGTCCAGGCCAAGCTGCAACTGTGATGTCCTTGAAGAAGCAAGGAGCAGAAGTAGTATTGACTGGATCCTGTTCCGATTGAACGAACACCGTTATGGGTGTAGCTCCTAGGTTAGGAGTTCCGGTTTATCATCATACAGATCATGTACTGCGGGCAGATGGGCATAGACTATATCGTCGATTACCTACAAATTAATTTTAAAAATTTAGGAGGATTTAACGAATGTCTATTACAGCAGAAACTGCTAAAGAACATGCCAAAGACCCTGCAGTATTATGTTGCCGTGCAGAAGCAGGTAAAGTAATCGCACCAGATGATTTAGAAGATCCAGCGATCTTCCCTGATTTAGAGGATTCAGGTTTATTAGAAATGCCTGAAAATACTCTAACAATCGAACAAGTACTTGGCACGACATTGAAAGAAACAACGGATGCGTTGGTTCCATTAACAAAAGAATTATTAGATGGTGTTTCTGAGGACACTGAAGCAGCAGAAGAAGAGGAAGCTCCTGTCGAAGAAGCACCTACTCCAGTTGCTCCTATTGCTCCCGTGGCACCAGTTTCGCCAGTGGGCGGACAAACAATTAAAATCCATATTGCTGAAGGACGCGGTATTGATTTAGAAGTACCGATGGCTATTGCAGGTCAAATGGGTGTAGCTCCATCAGCCCCAGTGCCTCCAGTTGCAGCAGCGGCTCAAGCGCCAGAAGCGCCAGTTGCAGAAGCTTCAACAGCTCCAGAAGCAAAAGTAGAAGAAAAAGTCGTTCGTTCTGTTCGTCGCGATCACATGAGGATTGAAAAAGTTGTGTTTGGCGATGAAACGAAAATCGAAGGTACGACATTAGTTTTACGTAAAATGGAAGATATGTGTGCGGAAGCGGCAGAACTAGAAGAACTAGTTGAAAGTGTTACTTTTGAAATCATTACACCAGATAAATACAACGAATATAGTGAAACGATCATGGACGTACAACCTATCGCTGCTAAAATGGATGGCGCGGATATCGGCCATGGTGTTACACGTGTGTTAGATGGCGTCGTGATGGTTCTTACAGGAACAGATGCAAATGGTGTTCAAATCGGTGAATTCGGTTCATCTGAAGGTGAATTAGACCGCAACATCATGTGGGGACGTCCTGGTGCACCAGACAAAGGCGAAATCTTCATCAAAACACAAGTAACAATTAAAGAAGGCGCGAATATGGAACGTCCTGGACCATTAGCCGCTCATAAAGCATCTGACTACATTACACAAGAAATTCGCGAAGCAGTGAAAAAAGCAGACGAATCTCTAGTTGTAGAACATGATGAAATCGTACAAAAACGCCGGATTGGTAACAAACGCGTGATCATCGTTAAAGAAATCATGGGACAAGGTGCGATGCACGATAATTTAATCATGCCAATCGAACCAGTTGGAACATTAGGTGCAAAACCTAACGTTGACCTTGGAAACTTACCAGTCATTTTGGCGCCAACTGAAGTATTAGACGGCGGAATCCATGCATTAACATGTATTGGACCAGCATCAAAAGAGACTTCTCGTCACTACTGGAGAGAACCATTAGTACGTGAAGCAATGGAAGACGAAGAAATCGATTTAGTCGGTGTTATGTTTGTAGGTTCTCCGCAAGCGAACACTGAAAAATACTATGTTTCTAAACGTTTAGGTATGACAATTGAAGCGATGGATGTTGATGGCGCAATCGTTACAACTGAAGGATTTGGTAATAACCATATCGACTTTGCTTCACATATCGAAGAAATTGGTAAACGCGGCATTAAAGTTGTCGGAGACTCTTATTCAGCTGTACAGGGTGCGTTAGTTGTCGGTAACCCAGAGATGATCGCTATGGTTGACAACAACAAATCAATGCAAGGGATCGAAAATGAGATCTTGTCGAACAATACCCTATGTAAAGAAGATGCAATTCGTGATCTAGCAATGTTGAAGACCTTGATGGGCGGCGGCACGATCAAAGCTGCTGAACGTAAATGGAATCCAAACGTGAAAGCCAACAACATCGAGATCATCGAAAAAACAACAGGCAAGAAAATTGACCTAGTAGATAACGAACAAGTCTTACCTAAGAGTAAAAAACGCCAAGAAATTTACGAAGTAGAATAAGGTGAAGTAATGGATGGAATGAATAAACTCAAATATATTTCGACGGAACAGATGTTTGAAGGCATCATCGTTGAACTTCACGATGCCAGTGTGACAATCGACTTAAAAGGTCGTTTAGGTCAACTTAAAATCCCCCGTCGAATGATCATTTCTGAGTATAATTTAGAGATCGGTCAAGAAGTTGGGTTTCTAATGAGCTATCCAGAAGTTTTGGCGGAAGAGCCAGACGAACATTATAAAACTGCTATTTATGAGCATGAACGTCGTCGGGCCGAAGCCAGAAGAAAACGTGAAGAAGCAGGAGAGGAGAATTAACACATGGGCTTAACAGTCTTTGAAGGGTTACAGTCAGAAATTTTTGTGCCGATTACGCCAAAATCTGTCTTTACCCCTGTGAAAAAAGAGCTTAAAGAAATGCGCGTGGCGTTAGCAACAGCAGCTGGCGTACACTTAAAATCAGATAAACGTTTCAATTTAGCGGGTGATACAACATACCGCGAAGTACCAGATACTTCAAAAGTAGAGGATTTGATGGTTTCTCACGGTGGTTATGATAATGCCGATGCGAACCGCGACATCAATTCGATGTTCCCGTTAGATCGTTTACATGAATTAGCTGCAGAAGGCTTTATCAAAGAATCTGCACCTGTTCACTACGCATTCATGGGCGGCGGTGGAGACCAAGACGCATTCCACGATGTGACTGGACCAGAAATCGCTCAAAAATTAGTAGAAGAAGAAGTCGACGCTGTCGTCTTAACCGCTGGCTGAGGAACCTGTCATAGAACTGCCGTGATCGTGCAGAGAGCTATTGAGGAAGCGGGAATTCCTACTATTTTAATCGCCGCATTACCACCAGTTGTACGCCAAAACGGAACTCCACGTGCCGTTGCGCCGCGTGTACCAATGGGTGCCAATGCCGGTGAACCACACAACATTGAAATGCAAACAGGTATCATGAAGGATACTTTAGAAGCACTAGTATCAATCGAAACGCCAGGGAAAATTGTTCCATTACCTTATGAATACATTGCCCACGTCTAAAAAGTAGGTGTGAATGATGCGAGGCGAAACTTTAAAGATCAAAGTTTTTCATATGGAAGAAGTCACTACAGGTAACGACTTCCGTATTGAACCAACTCGTTTACAAATTAAGCAAGACTTTGACTGCGAGGACGCCACTATTCAGAAGCTGACGATTCGATTGCTCCCACCGCACCAACATGAAGTTGAGACCAACACCATTATGGATATCATTCCGATCTCCACAAAGGTGTTGGGTGCGTTGGGTACAGGGATCACGCATACACTTACGGGAGTTTCAGTCGTCATGACTGGGGCTATTGAAGATGGAGAACAAATGCATGAATTTGGCTCCTCTGAAGGTGTTTTGCGTGATCATTTAGTATTGGATCGAGCAGGGACGCCTAAAGCGGAGGACTACATTATTCATGTAGATCTCTTAGCGAAAAAGGGGACCCCTTTTAATCGTGAGCTTTGTCTGAAAATGTTTGCGATCGTGGACGATTTTGTTCAAGAAATTCGCGAAAGAATGAAAATGCTGGAGGGTAAAGACGCCTGTGAAGTACATGTTTATGAAGAGCGTAGTAATCCTGGTAAGCCGAAAGTTGCTTTAGTCAAGCAAGTGGCTGGTCAGGGAGCAATGTATGATATGTTGCTCTATCCGAATGAACCTAGTGGCTTTAAAGGTGGTTGTTCGATCATTGATATGAACAACATGCCGGTCTTTCTAACAGCAAATGAATACCGCGATGGGGCGATTCGTTCCATGGTTTAACGTAAATAATGGATAGGTGGTGGCGTTATGGGAATTGGCCCATCAACCAAAGAAACATCACTGCATCATTTTCAAGATCCGCTCGTCGATCTTCTTGGTAAAGATCCAGACATTGACTTTCAAGGAGTCGTTGTCGTGGGAACACCGCAAAGTAATGCAATGAAATATCTAGTCGGGCAGCGAACGGCTGCGTGGTTAGAAGGGATGCGCACCAATGGTGTGATTGCTTCAACAGATGGCTGGGGAAACTCAGATGTGGATTTTGCGAATACCTTAGAGGAAATCGGTCGCCGAGATATTAGCGTGATTGGACTCAAGTTCATTGGTACACAAGCGAAATTTGTGGTGGAAAATGACTTTACGGATCACGTATTGGATTTTAATAAATCAGAAGCCGGAATCGAGACGGAGGTTGTTGGTGAAAATACCATCAATCATCGAGATGCAGTTAAAGCGCTTGCGTCAATTAAATTAAAAATGCGAAAAGATAATCAACAAATACATTAGCGAAAAATTTTATGAGTATGAATCATCAAAGTCCTATTTATTTTTAAAATTAGGTAACAAGGGAGGATAATCATGAAAGTATCAAAAATGATTTCAGCGATCGATACACATACAGCAGGTGAAGCTGCACGTTTGATCATCGGCGGAATTCCAAAATTCCCAGGTGAAACAATGGCTGACAAGAGAGCTTATTTAGAAACGGAAGCAGACGACTTGCGTAGAATGTTGATGCTGGAACCACGTGGACACCGTGATATGTTTGGTGCCTTTATTACTGAGCCCGTTCATGAAGAAGCGGACTACGGAATTATCTTTATGGATTCTGGCGGCTATTTGAACATGTGCGGACACAACACGATTGCAGCAATGACATCAGCAGTTGAACAAGGCTGGGTAGAGGCTAAAGAAGGCGAACGTGAAGTTAAAGTTGTTCAAGATACACCAGCAGGAATCGTACGCGGAACAGTTCATTTGGATGAAGACTATTCAGCAGAATCAGTTTCATTCGAAAACGTGGAATCATTCCTTTATAAAGAAAATGTAACGGTCAATGTTCCTGAAATTGGTGAATTGGCCATGGATATTTCTTTTGGCGGAAGTTTCTTTGCAATCTTACCGGCAGCATCTGTTGGTTTAGAAATCAAGCCAGAAAATGCTTCTAAATTTAATGATTTAGGCATGATCATTCGTGATGCTGTAAACGAACAAATTGAGATTCAACACCCGACACTGGATCATATCAAAACAGTCGATCTTGTTGAATTTTATGGACCACCAACCAGCCCGGATGCAACATATCAAAATGTAGTTGTTTTCGGTGATGGACAAGTTGACCGTTCTCCTTGTGGAACAGGTACAAGTGCGAAGCTTGCGACGTTGTACGGCAAGGGCGAAATGAAAGTTGGCGATACTTTTGTGTATGAAAGTATTTTATGCACGAAATTTAAAGGTGAAATTGTTGAAGAAGCAGAAGTTGGAGGATACAAAGCCATCATTCCTCGAGTAACAGGTTCTGCTTATGTCACTGGATACAACTCATTTTTAGTTGATCCGAAAGATTCCTTGAAGGATGGTTTCCTTTTAGGATAAAGATGAAGGAGGGGTAATATGGTAACAGTATTATTAGCTGTATATGTTGGTTTGATGTTGCTGCACACGGTCAACATGGGACGTGACTGTATAAAACACAAAGATGATCTTGGAAAAGGAAACTGGATCGTCTCAGGGATTATTGGTTTTGTTACTGACTTTTTGGATACATTGGGAATCGGAAGTTTTGCGCCGACGACATTGCTTTTGAATATGACCAAACAGTTGAGTTCTGACCGTTTATTACCAGGTACATTAAATGTAGGTCACGGAATTCCCGTGTTGGTAGAAGCATTTATCTTTACAACGGTTGTCGACGTATCACCAGTGACTTTATTCGCTTTGGTTGGTTCAGCAACAGTTGGTGCGTTTATTGGATCAAAATTTGTTACAGGCTTACCAGAAAAGAAAGTTCAGCTTTGGATGGGCTGGGCATTGATCATCACAGCTGTTTTGATGTTCGCTCGTCAGCAAGGCTGGATTGATGTTTTAGGAGCAGATAATACGGCAACTGCTTTGACTGGTATCAAATTAGTGATTGGTGTGGTAATCAACTTTATCCTAGGCGCGTTGATGACGATCGGTGTTGGGTTGTATGCACCATGTATGGCGATGGTTTATATGTTAGGTCTAAGCCCGCTAGTTGCTTTCCCTGTAATGATGGGTTCTTGTGCTGGCTTGATGCCGGTTGCAAGTTTGAACTTCGTTAAGACAGGCGATTATGCACGAAAAGTAAGTTTAGCGATTACAGTCGGTGGGATTATTGGGGTAATTGTTGCTGCTAAATTCGTAACTGGACTAGATTTAAATGTGCTTACTTATATTATTATCGTAGTTATCATTATTACTGGTGTAATGTATATTCGCAAGAGTATGAACGCAGCTCAGACTGCATAGTAAAGTTCATCGTCAAAACTACCTGCTCGATTTGAGTAGGTAGTTTTTTGTATATAAAGGAGTTTTAGACGCGGAAGAAAATCTTAATCGGTTTATTCTAATAAAAAATTAAGAACTAAATGATATTATTTTCATTTTTTGATAGAATGATTCAAACGCTTTCGTGAAGGGGGAATATCGTTGAACGTTCAGGATATATTGAGATTGTCTTCCATGAAGGGAGCAAAGATAATCGCTGGTGCATCTCAAAGACAGCGTTTGGTCACTACGATTTCTGTTTTGGAGGTTTCTGAACCAAAACTGTATGGCGGAATGCCGATAAAAGGGGAATACTCCGGAAACGAACTGGTTCTTACTTCTTTTGCTCAAATCGCTTATGATGTAGAAAAGCAGCTTGAGATTATCTCGATCCTTCATCAACACAGCCAGTTAGGGATTATCTTATACTATGTTGGTCTGATCATGCCCGAAGTTTCAGAAAAAGTAATTGCTAAGATGAACGAATTGGAAATGGTTTTGATTTTAATGCCGATCAATCGAATGGATCTGAGATATAGCGAGGTAATTTCTGAAGCTTTGTCTTATATCAGCAAAGAAGAAGCGGATTTAGATCCTCAACAAGAGGTTTTGCTTGAGACGATTCGACAGTTGCCTGCACCGAATCAGATTGAAACAGGATTAAGTATTTTATCGGACAAGTTCAAGTGTAGCTTGTTCATTAAAAGTCAGGAAGACGAGGTTTTGTTATCAAAGGCGTGGCCGCGAAGTCTGGATCATAATTTAAGAGAGGTCATTGCTAATAAAAGGGAGAAGGAAGCTAAAAAAAATACTCCTGTAGAGGTAAATCAAAATTACTATTTTCAAACGGATATTCAGTTATCGCTGTCTTCCTTGGAGCACCATTATTATTTAGCAATTTTTAGAAGAGAACCCTTGGCAGACAAGCAAATAGATGGAATAAAGACAGTCGTCGAAAAAATGATTAAGTATTTTGGCGAGGGACAGCTGCTGAATACTGGCCAACAGTTTTTCTCTGCCTGTCAAACAGAGGATTTTCATACGGCTATGCTCTTAGCTCAAAAAGAAGGAATTGACGTGAATCAGCCTTTAAAATTGTATTGTATACAAAATGGAACACCTAAAAGAGGCAGAACTGCTTATAAAATGAAAGGGATTTATTATCAGGAAAAGGATCTGGAGTGGTTGATTAGTAATTCTTTGGACCTGACAGCTACGGCAATTTTTCCGTTATATGATGTTAAGACAGACTATTTTTATATTGGTAGAGAGTTTTTAGGTTTACCATCTGTTTTTAAACAGATGTCATTTATTCTGGATCAGATCGAAGACAGTAAAAAGGTTTTTCCGAAGAAAAGATGTTTTTATCCAGAAGAGCTATATCTGTTGAAAGATGTGACGCAGGAGACGGAATCGATTTTTTTAGAGTCGTATTTAGAGGAGGATTTCATCGAGTCGTTAGCAGTTTTCTTTTTAGATTGCGATGAGAATATTAATGATACAGCGAGACAACTTTTTTTGCATAATAATACGATTAAGTATCGATTGAAACGAGCACAAGAACGCTTAGGAATGTCCTTTTCACATACAGCTTCGCGTTATTTGTTGATTAAAAATCTAATTTATTACCGAAAATATTCGTATAAAGACTGATGGAAAGCTGCTTTTGTCAATATTGACAAGACGGCTTCTTCTATTTTGTCAGATTAACATAGTCAGAGAATTCTCATTTAGCTATAATGATAAAATATTTATTTGTCAGAATATTCAGAAATGAGGGTGTTAAATGGAAGAAACAGTGGAAACAAATTCGGGAAATTATGAAAGAGAACGTGTACCAGAAAAAGACAGAAAGCGCTGGTTATCCATTAGTATGGTGTGGATTGCTATCGGGATTGACTTGTCTGGAATGTTTATGGGGGTTGCATTATCGCAGGGGATGGCGTTTTGGACGGCTATCTATGCAGTGATTATTGGATCGGTTATTCTAGGAATATTGGCAATTGGTGCGACCTACATTGGCGCGAAGGCTGGACTATCAACGGGAATGATTTCCAGAATCTCTTTTGGAAAGAAGGGTGCTTCATTGATGGGGGCAATCATGGGGATTTCTTCTTTGGGCTGGTTTGGTGTGCAGATTGGGTTCTTTGCTGAAAATATTGGCGCGGCGATTAATCAATTGACGGGTGCTAACACACCTTCATGGCTGTTGTCATTGATTGGCGGGAGTTTAATGATGCTCTCGGCCTTCTGGGGCTATCAGGCGATTGAGAAGTTATGTACTTATTCTGTTCCATTATTAGCTGTATTAATCATCGTTGCAACCCTCATGTCCTTAAATCGGAATGGGACATCTGGCTTAGCTAGTGCACCTCAAGGCTCCAGCCTCTCTTTTGGCTTAGCGGTTTCTCTTGTTATTGGTGTGTATATGGTGGGAGTTGTTATGGCACCGGATGTTGCACGTTGGGCGCAAAATCCAAAGCAGGCAATGATTGCTGGCTTTGTTGGCTTTACCATTGGGAATAGTTTTATGATTATCATTTCCTTGATTTTAGTCAAGGTGATGAATACGGCTGATCTTACGGCAGTTTTCTTTACTTTAGGTCTAGGTATTCCATCTATTTTAGTTTTAACACTTGCACAATGGACGACGAATACAAACAATCTTTATTCCGCTTCTTTGGACTTTTCGATAGTGTTTAAAAATATTAACCCTAAACTAATTACCATTGTTTGCGGTACATTGGGTATTTTAATGGCGATGTTTGGGATTTATGGCATGTTTGAAAACTTTCTATCGATCGTGACGGTTTTAGTCTCACCAATTGCTGGGATATACATGATTGACTATTTCTTATACAAAGAGAAGTATGATTTCTCTTACGAAGAAAAGCTGCAGGACTATTATCCGATTTCTATTTTTTCTTGGGTAGTCGGCAGTACAGTTGCCTTTATGACTAGTCAGCCGCCAGCCGGCTTTGGCTTGTTTACGCTAACAAATGTTTCAGCTTTAGACGGTATTTTAGTGGCGGGGCTTTGCTATTTTATTGTGACAAAATTGACTAAAGGACGGAAATAACTCATGGAATGGATTACGGTAGAAGATTTAGAAAATATTTCAATCGGTGCAACGTTGCTGGGAACGGGCGGTGGCGGCGATCCGTTTGTCGGTCGATTGATGGCGCTGCAGGCGCTTCAAAAATATGGTCCAGTGAGGGTTTTAAAAGTAGAAGACTTGGACGATGATGCTCTAGTCATGCCTGTTGGATCGATTGGTGCACCTTCTGTTTCGAACGAGAAAATTGCTTCAGAAGAAGAACTCTATGCTCCTGCCGAGGTATTAAAGGAAACTTTTCCTGAAAGAACACAAGCGATTATGCCGATTGAAATTGGCGGCGGAAACTCCTTGCTGCCGATTGCCTGCGCTGCAAAAATGGGCTTGCCTATCGTGGATGCTGATGCCATGGGTCGGGCTTTTCCAGAATCACAAATGGTTACCTTTTTCTTAAAGGGTTATCAGCCTGAGATTGTGGCGATGGCTGATAGCCAGGGAAATCGAATCATCTATTATCCAAAAGATGGAGAATGGTCTGAAAAAATTGCTCGTGCGATTACCGATGTGATGGGTGGCAGCGCCAATATGGTGGATAATGTTTTTCCTGGAAAAGTCGTGAAAGAATGTGGGATTCGCGGAACTTTGAGCTTAGCTAAAAAAATTGGTGAAGAATTAATCGATTCGAAAGAGACTACAGCTCCAGTTAAGCGTCTATTATCTACGTTGAAGGGGTATTCCTTGTTTGAAGGGAAGATCAAGAATATTGAGCGGAATGTGGAAGGCGGCTTTACACGCGGCAGTGCGACGTTTGCCGGTATCGGTAAGAATAAAGGTGAGGAGTTAGAGGTTCTTTTTCAAAATGAATTGTTGTTAGCTAAAAAAGACGGAAAAGTTCTTGCTTCGACCCCTGATTTGATTTGTGCATTGGATTATGAGACCGGCCGTCCGATCACTACAGAGACCTTGCGTTACGGCGCGCGTATTCATGTGATCGCCTTGCCTTGTGACGCTAAATGGCGAACAAAAAAAGGCATAGAAGTAGCCGGACCGAACTATTTTGGATACGAAATAGAGTACAGACCGGTGGAAGAACTGATGGGAGAAGAAGCGATATGTATAGATTAGGGATTGATGTTGGCGGAACGAATACGGATTGCGCGATTTTAGATGAGAAATTAAACTGTATCGGAAAAATCAAAAGCCCTACGATGGAGAATGTTAGTCTAGGAATTGATGCGGCGATTCAAAAAATTTTAGCAGAAACGCGTATCCCAACGGATAAAATCAGTGTGGTCATGTTAGGGACTACTCATTGTACGAATGCGATTGTTCAGAGAAAAGAAATGAGCAAGGTGGGAATCATTCGTTTAGCCAAACCAGCCACCACTGCGGTTGCTCCCATGGTTGGCTGGCCAGAGGATCTTGCCGAAAAAATGAACGCGCAGACAGCGATTGTTTCGGGTGGCTATGAATACAATGGAAATAAAATAGCTGAAGTCGATGAAACAGAGATTCGAGAAGTTTGTCAACAAATGAGGGGAAAAGTAGAAGCCATAGCAGTCGTTGGCGTGTTTTCTCCAGTCAACAGAGAGCAGGAAAAACGGGTTGCCGCGATCGTAGAAGAAGAGTTAGCAGTTCCTGTAACGCTATCTAGCGAGATTGGATCAATTGGACTGTTGGAAAGAGAAAATGCTAGTATTTTAAATGCTGCCTTAACACAAACGATTCAGCAAATGATTCGTGGATTGAAGCAAGCGTTAAGTAATAATAACCTGACTTCAGAGGTTTTTATTTGCCAAAATGATGGTACATTAATGAATTTAGAAAAAGCTTTGCGTTATCCTGTATTAACGATTGGCTGCGGTCCAACCAATTCCATTCGTGGAGCCGCGCATTTAAGCAACTTGGAGAATGCGTTAGTTGTCGATGTCGGCGGAACGACAACGGATATTGGGGTTTTGAAAAAAGGGTTTCCCCGCGAATCGTCACTAGCAACTGTGATTGGTGGAATCAGAACAAATTTCCGGATGCCAGATGTTCTATCGATTGGATTAGGTGGAGGAACGATTGTACATGTGGAAAACGAACTTAGAGTCGGACCAGAAAGCTTAGGCTATCGAATTTTGGAAGAAAGTTTATCTTTTGGCGGCAAGGTCTTATCTACGACAGATATCGCGATCGCTAATCAAAAGAATCATCCGGTAGATGGAGCTATTTCACCTGATTTAGAGGTGAATCTAGTGAATCAAACAAAGGAAAAAATACGAGAACTGATTGAAGATGCGATTGATCAAATGAAGACAGATCGCAAAGAGGTTCCTGTTATTTTAGTTGGTGGAGGCAGCATCATTCTGCCCAAAGAAATGAACGGGGTGTCAGAAGTAATTGTTCCAGAAAATTATGATGCCGCTAATGCGATCGGAGCCGCTTTAGGGGAAGTCTCAGGTGAAGTAAGTTCGGTCTATTCATTAGAAAATCAAACGCAAGAGGAGGCAGTGAATCTGGCGATCGACACTGCTCGAAAAGAAGCGATTGATTCAGGCGCGTCCGTTGATACTTTGAAAACAATTTTTGTCGAAGTCATTCCTTTGGCGTATTTGCCTAAACAGGCTGTTAATATTAAAGTTAAAGTTGCTGGTAAATTGAGCTTCTCTGAGGTGTTTGTATCAGTAAAGAGCTAAAATCATCCGGCTAAATGAGCATAAATGCGTTTCCTATTTTGTTTAGGAAACGCATTTTTTAATGCTGTTCTCATCCTCAAATAAGAAATCATCACAGAAATTAAAAGCGTTTTTATGAGAGATTAAAATCGTTATAAATTGGATGGAAATATACGTGGAGAAACAAAAAGTAAACTGTTATAATAGAGAACGTGAAGGATGGTGGAAAGCATGGAGACAGCTCAACAATTGATTGTCTGCGGTGGCTGCAATGCGAAAATCGGACCGGGGAATTTAGGAGAGTTGCTGGCGGATTTACCAAAAGCGACCAATGAAAATTTACTGGTAGGATTTGATTCGACAGATGATGCCGCTGTTATTAAACTGCGTGATGACTTAGCAATTATTCAAACGTTAGATTTTTTCCCAACGATGGTGACTGATCCTTATCTTTTTGGTAAAATCGCTGCAGCAAATGCACTAAGCGATGTGTATGCAATGGGTGGCGAGGTTTTGTCCGCTCTTAATATTGTCGCTTTCCCAGAAGAAAAGGACTTGAATATATTAAAAGAAATCTTACGAGGCGGCGCTGAAAAGGTGCAAGAAGCTGGAGCAATCTTGGCTGGCGGCCACTCGATTCATGACCAGTCGGTGAAATATGGCTTGTCTGTAACAGGGACGATTGATCCGAATAAAATTTATCAAAACAATACCTGTCAGCTAGGCGATCACCTGATTTTGACGAAGCCATTGGGCGTCAGCATCATCACGGTGGGCTACAGTGCTGAAGAAATCAGCGAAGAAGCGTTTGTGAAAGCTACCACGAGCATGGAGACATTGAACAAGTATGCGATGGATATTATTCGCAAATACACGATCAACAGCTGTACTGATGTGACGGGCTTTGGCTTGGCTGGACATCTACATGAAATGATGAACGAACGTTTTAGCGCGAAAATTCATTCGAAAGATTTGCCGTATTTTGAAGAGGCGTATCAAGGCGCGAAAGAATTTATTTTAACTGCTGGCGGTCAACGTAATCGAAATTACATGGAACAGAAGATGGATTTTCAGCTTGATGATTTTGGGATTGAAGAATTGTTGTTTGATCCACAAACTTCTGGGGGATTATTAGTCAGCGTTCCTGCAGATCAAGCGGACACGCTAGTACAGGAATTACAAGCTGCCGATATTCCGGCACAAGATTTTGGTGTTGTCATCGAGAAGCAAGAGAAGGAATTGATCGTTTATTAATCGCAAGAAGACGAAAGTCAATTGAGGATCGGAGTGGAAGAAATGTTTAAAATTGATGCGTTAGGCAAAGCTTGCCCGTTACCAGTCATCGAAACAAAAAAAGCACTGCGGGAGCATGAAGTTGTGCAAACACTGGTGGATAATGAGATCGCTACGCAAAATTTGAAAAAAATGGCGGAGCAACTTGGCTATATCTATCAAATGGATCAGGATGCGCCGAATCATTATACTGTGGTTATTTCAAAAGGAAATGCGGCTCTGACTGAAGAAGCACCTCAAGCAGCTGAATCAATGGTTACAACGGACGATTATATCGTGGTCGTAGATACGAATGTCATGGGACGCGGCTCAGATGAATTAGGTAAAAATCTGTTGAAGGGCTTTATCTATTCATTGACCGAACAAGATGTATTGCCGGGAAAAGTCATTTTTTATAATGGCGGTGTGCATTCTGTGATAGAAGGTTCTGATTCGCTGGAGGATTTGAAAGGCTTAGCAGAACAAGGTGTGGAAATTTACGCCTGCGGAGCTTGTTTGAATTTTTACGAGTTGACCGCAGCAGTTGGCGAAGTGACCAATATGTATCGCATCGTGGAAATGATGCGCCAAGCACCGAGAATCGTTAAACCATAGAGGGTGCAGAGCATCATTAGAGGAATATGGCTTGAAGCTGTAGCTTATTGATTACAGTATTATGAAAAGAGGAGCAGTTTTTATGCAGACGTACGGTGTTGCGTTGTTTTATTCAACCCGGGAGGCCATGAAAGCTGAGGAAATCGCGAAGGAAGCCCAACTTGCCGTTCGAATCATTCCCACACCGGAAAAGATTCATGCTAGTTGCGGCTTTTCTTTGAAATATCCGTTGAAAGAAGAGGAGGCATTAATGTCTTTGCTTACAGCGGCAGAGATTGCCTCAGAGGGCTTTTATCATGCAGCCCAAGAAGGCTTGAAGACAAACTATATATTGGTTCAGAAAGGATAAGCAGATGGCAAATATTGTGATAGGAACGGCTGGGCATATCGACCATGGAAAAACCACGTTGATTAAAGCGCTGACGGGTATCGAAACGGATACCACCAGTGAAGAAAAAAAGCGCGGGATGTCGATCAACTTGGGATTTGCTTATTTGGATTTGCCGAATAAGAAGCGAGTCGGAATTGTAGATGTGCCGGGACACGAAAAATTCATTAAAAACATGGTCGCTGGTTTGCCGGGTATTAATCTGGTTCTGCTGGTGATTGATGCGGCGGAAGGAATCATGCCGCAAACGAAGGAACACATTGATATTTTAACGTTATTAGGGATTCGTGATTACTTGATCGTGTTGACCAAAGTGGATACTGTTGATCCTGATTTGAAGGAGTTGGTCGTGGACGATATCCGTGAACAATTAGCAGATACGCCGTTAGCTGAAGCGGATTTAATCGAGACAGATGCGGTGACTGGTACAGGAATCAAAGAACTGCTGGCCAAAATTCAAGAGCACTCAGAAGAAGCACAAGAACGTACAGCTAGCGGCTCCGCGCGATTGAATGTGGATCGGGTCTTTAGCGTAAAAGGTTTTGGGACGGTTGTTACAGGGACCTTACTAGATGGCTCCATCAATGCTGGGGATGATTTGTACCTTTATCCAAGCCAGAAAAAAACGCGAGTAAGAAACATTCAGGTTCATGAGACAGATGTGAAAAGCGCTCAGCCGGGGCAACGAACAGCTTTGAATTTAGCGAATATCGCAACTGATGAAATCCAACGAGGCGATGTCTTGTCTGTTTCAGAGAAGCTGGAGGACACCTGGATGCTGGATGTAAAAGTTACCTGCCTGCCTGAAGTAGAGGGCGGGATCGGCTTATGGGATCGGGTCCGCTTGCTAGTTGGTACGCGGGAAGTAATGGCACGAACAGTCCCATTAGGTGTTGACTGGATTGGTCCGGGAGAAGACGGATTCCTGCAACTGCGGCTGGAAGAGCAGGTAGCAGTAAAAGAGCGGGATCGCTTCATTTTACGAACCTATTCTCCAATGCATACAATTGCTGGGGGTGAGGTTTTAGATGCGGCACCACATAAGCATCGCCGTTTCAAAGTTGAAATTCTGGAAAGCTTAAAGGCTAAAGAAGAGGGCAGCTTAGATGAACTAATCGCAGATTTCATGATTAATAAAAAGCAGCCGTTTACGAAAGAAAAAGAATTATTAGAATACTTAGGTGTGGGTAAAGAAGAGCTGCAGCCGATTTTAACGGAGATGTTAACAGCAGGTCGTGTAATTGAAACCAAGGTCGGCTATCTAGCTCAGACTAGCTATCAAAAATTGGTGGAGCAGGCAACCGAAATCCTGTCAGCCTATCATAAGCAATATCGGTTGCGCTATGGGATGCCGTTAGAAGAATTTCGTTCGCGGATGCGGGGTGTTTTAGCGGAGAAGGAAATCTCCGCGCTGATCCTGTTGATGAAAGTGGATCTTGTCAAGGAAGCCAATGATAAAATTGCTTTAGCCGATTTCGAAGTAAGCTTCAACAAATATCAGCAGGCCGTGAAAGAAAAAATCGAACAGACACTTGCTAAAAATGGCTATACACCTGTTAAAAAAGAAGAATTATTCGACTTAGATAAAAATGCAGAGGAAGTCTTGGAAGCCTTAAACGGCGATACGGTGGTCTTCTTAACCCATGAGTTTGTATTGTTAGGGAAGGTTTTTGATCAATCAGTGGGATTGATTCAAAAATATATCGCAGAACACGGGCAAATGACGCTAGGAGATTTTCGCGATTTGACAGATTCCAGTCGTAAGTCTTCCATGCTGATTCTTGAATATATGGATAAGCAGGGAATTACAAAACGTGTAGAGAACTATCGTGTGCTAGGAGAGAAGGGAAAATAAATGAGCATTTATTTGGATAATGCCGCTACGACTGCTCAAAAACCGGCTGTCGTGGCAGAAGCGATGACGACGATTTTAACAGGCGAATATGGCAATCCCTCTCGCGGTGCTCACGGGTATTCTCTAGCGGGTTATCGTGTGGCGGAAAAAGCCCGTAATCAGCTAAAGGAGCTGTTCAAAGCAGATAAACGGTATGAGGTCGCTTTTACAAATAATGCGACGGTCGCTCTGAATGAAGTTTTGAAGGGCTTGATTCAGACGGGAGATCATGTAATCACGACTGCTTGGGAGCATAATTCTGTTTTACGACCGCTGTATCAGCTAGAAGCCGCAGGTGCCAGCTTTGATGTGGTTTCTAGCGAAGCATTAACTGGTCGTCTTAACTATCAAGAATTTGCCGAAAAACTTCGTCCAGAAACGAAGGCTGTGATTTGCAATCATGCAAGTAATGTTACAGGGAATCTACTGGATCTAGAATGGGTCAAGACGTTTTGCGCAGAGCACAAGCTTTATTTGATTATTGATGTTTCGCAAACTGCCGGAGTAGTTCCAATTGATCTTAGTGATGGGAAAATCGCCGCCGCTTGTTTTACGGGACATAAATCACTTTATGGTCCACAGGGGACTGGCGGCGTTTGCCTGCTAAAGGATCTGCCTTTGGAGCCAGTGCTCACGGGCGGCGATGGGATGCAGTCTTTTTCAAAGGTTCAGCCGAAAGAACTTCCTACCCTATTAGAAGCTGGAACGCTGAATATTCCTGGCTTAGCGGGTTTGGCCGCTAGTGTTCAATGGGTAAAAGAAAAAGCAGAAAAAGCAACATTGGGTGATTATTTTTATCAAGAGCTCAAAAAAATTGATGGTCTAACAATTTACGGTGATTTCAGCGGTCCGCGAGTGGATGTTTTTTCGATTAATATCAAAGCTGCGGAATCGGCAATCGTCAGTGATTTATTATGGGAAGAGTTTGAAATTGCGACCAGACCGGGGTATCATTGTGCGCCCTTAATGCACGAAGCATTGGGTACCGCGGATCGCGGGACGGTGCGTTTGTCGTTTTCGAGTTTTACCACTAAGGCTGAGGTTGACACAGTCTTAGCCGCATTACAAAATCTGGCGTTACGCTAAGAAAGCAGGTGGCCTATGTCAAAAGAGATTCAGAATATTTTAGCAAGTTTGCCTTCCGTAGATGTGCTATTGAGGCAGATTGATCCAAGTTATCCTCATGGAAAAGCCAAAGAAGCTACGCAGCAGGTTTTAGCAAGTTTTCGAGAAGCAGTCGTTGACGGGACTAGAAAAACCGTGATTGACCAAAAAGAGGTCGTAGAACTGATTCACAAGCAGCTAGAAGAAAAGCAATTTTCACTACGACGCGTAATCAATGCTACCGGAACTGTAATCCATACGAATTTAGGGCGTTCTTCATTAAGCGAAAAAACAAAAGAACAGCTCCTAGCAACCAGCTTTCACTACTCAAATCTAGAATTTGACTTAGAAAGTGGCAAGCGCGGGTCGCGTTATAGTCACTTAGTATCAATCGTGAAGAAGCTCACAGGGGCTGAAGATGTTCTGGTAGTAAATAATAATGCTGCAGCCGTATTACTCGTTTTAAGTACTTTGACACAAGAAAAAGAAGTGTTAGTTTCGCGAGGCGAGTTGGTGGAGATTGGTGGAGCATTTCGCATTCCTGACGTAATTACTTCAAGCGGTGGTACGATCGTGGAGGTGGGTACGACCAATAAGACGCATTTAGCCGACTATGAAAAAGCGTTGACGGAAGAAACAGGTGCGATCTTGAAGGTACACACCAGTAATTATCGCATCGTTGGATTTACCGAAACACCGGTGTTAAATGATCTAGCAGAGTTAGCCCATGCCAAGAACTTACCATTGATTAATGATCTAGGCAGCGGGTTACTGATGGATATGCGACCGTTCGGATTACCTTACGAACCTACAGTGAAAGAAGTTCTAGATCAGGGCTGTGACATTGTAACCTTCAGCGGAGACAAGCTGTTAGGTGGTCCACAGGCTGGCATCATCGTTGGGAAAAAAGAATACATTGACAAGATGAAGAAAAATCAATTATTGCGAGCTTTGCGTATCGATAAAATGACTTTAAGTGCACTGGAAGCAACGCTGTCTTTATACCTTGATGAAAAAGAAGCTTTAAAATCCGTGCCGACCTTACAAATGATCGGACAAAGTGAAGAGGATTGCTTAGGTAAAGCAGCTGAACTAGCAGCGATGTTGCAATCAATCACTGAGCTAAGTGTAAAGATCGAAAAGGACAGTAGCAAAATCGGCGGCGGTTCTTACCCAGAGCACTTATTGCCGACCTATGCTGTTGCTTTAAGCAGTAGTAAATTCTCTGCGGATACGCTGCAAGAAAAACTACGATTAGCTGCTACACCGATCATTAGCCGGATCAAGGATGATTGCAACTACTTGGATGTGCGAACGATTGCGATAGAAGAATTCGCGACAATTCAGGAGAGCTTGCAGGAGATTTTTAACTAAAAAGAAAGGAGATAGGATTATAGAACCACAGAAGCAATTAGTAGCTGTGTCTCATTGTGTTTTGAATCAAAATGCTGTGATTCACGGGTGGGAAAGAGCACGAGGAGCCTTCCCCTTTGCGGTCGAGTTGTTGCGCAGTGGGATTGCGCTGATACAGCTGCCGTGTCCTGAGTTTATCGTCTTAGGCGGAGATCGTCCGCCGATGACTTATGAAGAATACCATGATTTGCCTGATTATCGTCATCAATGCCAGACAATGCTGCAGCCGATCATTCAGCAGATTCAAGCGTATCAAGCAGAAGGCTATCAGTATCTAGGAATAATCGGCATCCATGAAAGCCCGAATTGTTCCATCAGTGGGCAACGAGGTGTCTTAATGGAAGAGTTTTTCGCAGAATGTCAGCAGGCCAAAATCGGTACGAATTATTTGGAGGTGCCTACGTCTTACAGTGAAGAGGATCAAGGGGATTTTGATGAACAGTTGCAACATTTTTTAGAGAAAGGATTAGATAATGAATAGTAAAGCAAAAGTGATCGCGATGTGTGCCATCGCGGTAGGATTAAATGTGGTGTTAGGAGAAGCAGTGTCGATGCTGCGGATTCCGTTATTGTTCTTAGATACGATGGGGACGATTTTTATCGCGGCCAATTTTGGAATGGGCTATGGAATCTTAACCGGTGTGACCACCAACTTATTGATGGGGCTGATCGGCGGAGTGACGGCGATTCCTTTCGCATTAGTGAATGTGGCTGTCGCGATTATCGTCGCCTTATTAGCGAAAAATGGTTTTGGTTTTGGAAAAGCAGTAATCGCAGGTCTTTTGTTAGCCTTTATTTGTCCAATGATTGGCGCACCAATTCGATTGGCCCTGTTTGGCGGTTTTACCGGATCAGGAACGGATGTCGTCATCATGGCATTGCGAGCGTCTGGTAAGGAAATGATTTCTGCAACCTATTGGGGCGCAGTGACGGGTAATCTAGTGGATAAAATTGTTTCTTGTCTGTTAGTAGCTTGGTTTATTAAGCTGCCGCAGATGAAACGCTTCGCCGTAAAATGAGCATGAACAGCTTCTAAGACTAAGGTGCTTAGTCTGGAAATCTTAAAGTGAGCTAGAATCAACGGGAACAGTGTTGAGGCTAGCTTATTTTTTATGTTCATTTTTGTCATACATGTAACTTTAAATTAGTGTTTAAGGGAGAAGTCTGTCTAAGGTATCTGAATTTAAAGAAAAAGCATGATCATGCGGTAAAATTCTTTTTTTGGAATTTCAAAATAATAAAATGCTGATTCAAGTAAATAATATTACGAAAAAGTTTAGTATAATACCTGTTTTTAAAGATTTGACGCTGACCATCAATAAGGGGAACAAAATTTGGTTAGTTGGGATGAAACGCTGGTATCAAAAAAGTTGAGGGCAGCTTTTTGTCGGCGAAAAATCTTCAAAATGACAAAAATGTTAGGTGTTTTTAGTAGGTTTCAATGGTTGGATTTTCAGAATTTTTGTATAGTTGCTCTAGAAATCAAAAAGGAGCGATCAGTTATGAAAAAATTTTTAATCGGTTTAGTTAGTTTAATTGTTATCGCCTTTGTAGGCTTACAAATAGCAGATAAAGTCGTCAAAGGTGGAGATGAGTATTTCGTTCAGATCACAACAGATGGTCAACGAGTGGAAGAAAAAGATGACAGCGGCAATAATTACGTTGATTACAAATACTCGTTGCCAGGCTATGACAAGGATGGAAACAAAAAAGAGTTAGATTTTAATGCAAATAAAGACCGTCCGCTGCGTCGGGAAGCGTTTCTTAAAGTTACCTGGAACAAGAAAAAAGGGGTGACTTCCTATGAAGAAGTCCAACAAAAAGATCTACCTAAAAAAGCAGCGGATAAATTAGGTGTTTAATTTAACCTTGACTGTTGCATTGATGAAGAAGACGGGTCATCAAAAATGACCCTCTTAGTTTAATTACGAGGAGTGGAAGTATGGAAAAAATCGTATCAGTAAATGAGGTAAAGAAAACCTACGGAAAAGGCAATCAGAAAAAAACTCAGGCCTTGAAAGGTATTTCATTTGAAGTAGAAAAGGGTGAATTCGTCGGAATCATGGGAGCATCTGGCTCTGGTAAATCAACCTTATTAAATTTATTAGCAACATTGGATAAACCAACTGACGGCAAAATTCAGATTAATCAGGCGGATGTAACCAAATTATCGGGCAATCAATTAGCCGATTTCCGTAGTCGCGAGATTGGTTTTATTTTCCAAGATTTCAATTTGTTGGAAAATTTAACAGCAGCAGAAAATATCGCAGTTCCATTATCCTTACAAGGGGCTAAGAGCAAAGTCATCCATCGGCGAGTTGCTGAAGTGGCAAAACGTTTATCAATCGATGGTATTTTAAATAGCTACCCGGCCCAAATCTCTGGTGGTCAAAAGCAACGGGTTGCTGCAGCGCGCGCCTTGATTACCCAGCCAACTATTCTTTTTGGAGATGAACCAACAGGTGCGTTGGATTCTAACAGTGCAAGGGATCTGTTAGACACGATGGAGGAATTGAATCAAAGGGATCGAGTATCGATTTTATTGGTAACACATGATCCGTTTTCTGCTAGTTATTGTCAACGGATCTTGTTCATTAAAGACGGCGTGATCTATCAAGAAGTAAAAAGAGAAAACCAAACTCGGGAAGCTTTTTATCGTCAAATTTTAAGCATTCTCGGTAATTTGGAACAGTAGGAGGTCATTCGATGCTTTTAAAATTATCACTTGCTGGAATCAAAGGACGCTTGCGTGACTATGTAGTCTTATTTTCAGGACTTGTAGTAGCCTCAGGAATCTTTTATATGTTTGAGGGTCTAGCAACGAATAAGACCTTTTTGGAAAGTAATTCAATGATCTCATCGGTAGTAATGATCTTTCATTTAGGAACCGTCCTACTTTCAATTATTACCTTCGTCTACATTTTATACGCCAACTCCTTTCTGATGACGATGCGTCAAAAAGATTACGCGATGTTTATGATGTTAGGAGCAAAAGGCCGTAAAATCGCACAGTTGATTTTTATTGAAACTTTTGTGGTAGGTGTTGGCGCGACTATTGTCGGCACTTTGCTTGGTATTGGATTAAGCGGCGTTGTGCAGCAATTGTTGGTCAAACAATTAGACATTAAAATTACTCATTTCACCGCTGTAAATTCTTCAGCCGTGCTATTTACATTGATTTTTTTCACCGTGATTTTCTTATTGGCAGCATTCGTAAATGCCATGACGATTGTGAAAAAGCCAATCTTGAATTTGCTAAAAGCTAGTGAAACGCCTCTACCTGCTAATCGTAAGCTTTTTACGTTAGTATTGGAGGTTCTGGCAGGAATCATTTTCCTAGGAATCGGCTACTTCATGATGACGCAATTAATGAAGCTGGCTTTTCTAGCCTTGATTATTGCCTTGGTTACCATTATTTTAGGTACGTATTTTGTTTTTCATTCAATTTTGATTTTCGTACTGGATTTACTGAAACGACGTGATAGCATCGCTTTGAAGAAGCTGAATAATTTTACGTTGTCGCAATTAAGCTTCCGGATTCAAGATTATACGCGAATTCTATCGATGGTGGCGATGCTTTTTGCTCTAGCTCTCGGCGCCATTACTGTTGGATTAGGCTTCCATAATGAAATCATGAAAATGACTGAAGCAACTTCTGCTTATGACTTAGTATTAAACAATGGACAAAGCTTTAGTGAAACTGAGCTTGATAAAATCACTCCAACTTCTGATGCTGTTTATCAACAAAAAGAGGATAATGAGACCGTTTATTACGATCGTTCACAATTTGATCAAACCCCTTTGAAGGTCAAGGAGTTTACGGCTAGCCGTCAAACGAAAGAAGTGCGCTATACGGGGGAACAACTAGCAAATGATCTAACAGCTTCGGATCAATTAAGATCGTTGGAATTACCAGAGCAAAGTGCGAAGAAGCATCAATTTTTATCTAGTGAAGCATTCTCAGCATTACCTGGTAACACAACGGAGATACGGTTGATTACGGTGGCTGATTTTGCCAAAGATAAGGATGGTTTGAAAAATTTAGCCGAAGAAAATTTCCATAAAAATCCGACGTTGGATAAAAATTCAGCAGGCATGAATCAAAAGGCTCTGGTTTATGAGCTGTACAATGCGCTGTTCTCAGGCTTTGAATTTATGGGCTTCTTCTTGGGAATTGCCTTTCTAACCATGTTAGCCAGCTGTTTGATGTTTAAAATTTTATCTGGTGCAAAAAGTGATATCCAACGCTACAGCATGCTGGAAAAAATCGGTGCACGCCGTCAGTTGTTGAAGCAATCAATTCGCAAAGAGATCGGTATCTTATTTTTGGTCCCAGGCTTGTTAGGAGTCACGCATGTCTTGTTTGGACTGCAGTTATTCACTACACTTTTGTCTGAACCTTACAGCAACATTTGGCTGCCATTTTTGATCTTCTTTGTTTTATACTTTATCTATTATGTATTAACTATATGGATATATACAGGGATTGTCATGAAACGCGAGGCCTAAAAAACACCTTCCAGTTAGTCGCTGGAAGGTGTTTTTTGTTATTTTATGGATAATTATTAAGAATGTGAAAATTTTATGTCTTAGGAAATTTTCACTTGACCTGAAAAAGCGATAAAATTCGCGGGTCTTTCCTTAAATTTTAAAGGAAAAACCGCTATTTAAGCCAAAAAATAAGATTGAGCCTTCAATACAAATAAATATGCATTTTTTTATATTCTGCTCTATAGTAGAAACGGACAATTTAATAGAGAAAGAAGTGATCCGGATGAACCGGGTAAAAAAAGCGTTTAGCAATCGTTGGCTGATCCTACTGACAGTTAGTCTGCTATTTTGGGCAAAAACAATTTTAGCCTATTATGTAGATTTTTCATTAGGGGTGGAAGGGTCCATTCAGACCTTCATTTTGTGGATCAATCCAATTGCTACAACCTTGCTGTTGTTTGGCGTGTTCCTTTACGTAAAGAAATTTAAGCCAGCCTTGATCGTATTGTTTTTAATGGATCTGTTAAATACCTTGATTTTATACTTGAATGTGATTTTTTATCGTGAATTTACTGATTTTGTTACGATCAAATCAATTCTTGGTTTTTCTAAAGTTTCACAAGGAATTTCAGGCAGTTCTTTTGCCTTAATGAAAGTGCATGATATTTTTTATTGGCTGGACTTAATTATATTTTTAGGCATTCTGATCTATCTCTTCGCTACACACAAAGAAATAGCCAGCAAGCCGATCAAAAAAACATTTGCAGTGGCCGTTAGCTGTCTAGCAGCATTGACCTTCTCAATCAACTTATCCTTAAGCGAGGCCAACCGCCCCCAATTACTGCAGCGGACCTTTGACCGTTCTTATATCGTTAAATATTTAGGGCTGGATGCCTTTACAGTTTATGATGGGATCAAGACTGAGCAGACCAACAGCGTGCGAGCTCACGCTTCAAGTAATGGGTTAACAGACATTCTAAAATATACGAAGAGTCATTATGCAGCGCCCGATCCAAGTAAATACGGTATCGCAAAAGGCAAAAATATTATCGTGATCCACTTGGAAAGCTTTCAGCAATTTTTGATCAATATGAAGGTGGATGGACAAGAGGTAACACCATTTTTGAATAGTTTAGAAAATGACAATAAGCAAACATTAGCCTTCGACAATTTCTTCCATGAGGTCGGTCAAGGGAAAACCAGCGATGCAGAAAATATGCTGGAAACAGGCACCTTCGGATTGTCTCAAGGTTCTCTATTCACCCAATTAGGTTCAGATAATACCTTTCAGGCCGCTCCGGCAATTTTGAATCAGGAAGCGGGCTATACAAGCGCTGTTTTCCACGGAAATGTCGGCAGCTTCTGGAATCGCGATCACGTATACAAGAATCTCGGCTATCAAAACTTCTTTGATCGCTCTTACTTTAACCAAGCTGATGAAAACTTAGGCTACGGGATTTTAGATAAGGATATGCTAAAGGAAACAGTTGGACATTTAGAGCATTTACAGCAACCGTTCTATACGAAATTCTTGACGGTAACCAATCATACCCCATATTTGACTGATGATAAGAACTTTAATTTCCCCGCCTTAAAAACTGGGAATAGTACGGTGGATGATTATGTTCGAACCGCGCATTATTTGGATGAATCGCTGCGTCAATTTTTTGATTATCTTAAAGCTTCCGGTGTTTATCAAAACTCGATCTTTATGATTTATGGGGACCATTTCGGTATCTCCGACAGCAACAACAAAGATTTGGCCAAAGCATTAGGAAAAGATCCAACGACTTGGGACAAATTCGATGACGCTCAAATGCAGCGTGTACCATTGATGTTCCATATTCCTGGCTATACAAATGGTGGGCTTCAACATCAATATGGTGGTGAGATTGATGTCTTGCCTACATTG
This sequence comes from Enterococcus avium, assembly GCF_002891025.1. Lineage (NCBI taxonomy): Bacteria > Bacillati > Bacillota > Bacilli > Lactobacillales > Enterococcaceae > Enterococcus > Enterococcus avium. The sequence continues at coordinate 379,373 of NZ_NBSL01000003.1, forward strand.
TTACACTTAATGGGCATCGATAGTCAGAAATATATTCAATTCGGTACAGACCTATTTTCACCAAAACATGATCAAACGGTTGCCTTCCGTAACGGCGACTTTATTACACCAAATTATACCGAATTAGGTGGCGAGACCTACGAGAATAAAACCGGTGAAAAGGTTGATGCGAAAGCTTTAGGCATCGCGTCAGAAATTGATAAGGAACAAAAACAAGTCAAACAAGCATTGAGTCTATCTGATAAGCTGAACCAAGAAAATCTCTTACGTTTCTACACGCCAGAAGGCTTTACACCGATTGATCCGCAGAAATACGATTATCATGATCTTGATAAGAAAAATACGGCAATCGAAAAGGAAAAAGACAATCAATCAACCAGTCTTTATTCAAAAAATGGCAATAAGACAACAGCTGCATTGTATCCGCCAATTCAATAGTACACGTAGAGGTTGTGACAGAAGTGGTCAGCTTCAAGAAATAAGAAGGAATTTCCGAAAATTGTTTCTCAAATTTTTGTGAAATTTCGGCTTATTTCCGAAGAAGCTACTTCTGGAACACCGTTTATTCGGAAAAAGAAAGATTATATTAGGTGGTTCAATTCCTACACATTCCCGCCATTTAGTTCATTAACTGAGTGATAACTTGATAAAGCAAATGGGAAATAAGCAACACCGTTAAGTCATAAAACGTATCTTTCAAAAGGCTTGCCGTATTTTCCTTTAACGAGTTCATCATAAAAAATCATCTTTTCGAATCAATAATGTCCTTACCATAAGCAGCGAAACTTACGCGCTACTTAAATAGAGCTAAGAAAATCTAAATTATTCAATAGAAAATCCGATTGCTTCACGATCTATTTCAGATTAAAATAAAGATATAAAGTCTAGAGGGTAGGATGATTATGGAAAATTTTGAACAGATACTTCAGCTTATTTTTCATCCCATCGTTTTGGCACTGGATGCCATTTCGATTTTTATCATTTTATACGGGGCAATTTTTTCCTTTATCAAATTAATCCAATCAAGAAGTGAGCAGGATTATTCTTCTGTGCTGCACAAAAACAAGTGTATTAAAGCCTATTTAGGCAGTTATATTTTGTTGAGCCTGGAATTTTTGATTGTTGCAGACATTATTGAATCAATCATCAATCCCACCTTTCAGGATATTATCAAGTTAGCGATGATCGTGCTGATCCGAACGATGATTTCTTATTTCTTAAATAAAGAAATAAGTGAATTTTCCGATGAACAATAGGATTTTGAGGAAAAGATCATCCTACTTTGAATCCAATAATTTAGTAATTTTTAAAAAGAAAGAAGCATTTAAGATAAGGTGAATTCTTTCTTTTTTTCTTTTCATTTTGTTATTGATTCCAACTTGAAGGAGTGGTATGATTATTTTGTTTCGGGAGTGGATGGGTTCTGGTGTTCCCTCTGGTCTTCAAAACCAGTATGAGGAGTTAGGAGCTTCTTGGGTAGGTTCGATTCCTACACATTCCCGCCAATTAAACTATTATGTCTGACAAACACTGATTTGACGCCAATCTCTACAGTGTTTGCCGGACTTTTTTATATTTTAGAAGTTTATAATAGAAATTTTCAAAACCTAAGAAAGAGGAGTTTAGAAATGAAGGAATACAAGTTTGATTCTAAAATCTATGCATCAGAAGTAGGAAAAGGCGGTGCTTACGTAATCTTTCCCTATGATGTTCGGGAAGAATTTGGTAAAGGCCGTGTCAAGGTACGTGCGACGTTTGATGGTGTTGACTATGATGGAAGTATTGTGAATATGGGGGTAAAAAATGAGGATGGCAGTATTTGCTATATTTTAGGAATTCGAAAAGATATTCGCAAGGAGATAGGAAAGGATATTGGAGATGTGGTAGAAATTGTGGTTCAGGCGCTATAGATTAACTTAGTATATTTTCTCGTGTAATGCACAATATTGGAAAAATAAGACAATAAGAAAGAATGTAGAACGAAATACGTTTAATATTTTTTATTTTAAATGACTGTTTAGCTTCAAAAGTTATTGTTCGTGTTTTCTGCTATTTCTAAATTTATTTAAATAGAAATTGAATGCGTTAGGCTTATCTTAATAAGTCAAGATAAATAACCTCATGTCCAGATCTATTAAGAAAAAAACTGAAAACTTAATATTTTAGATGTTATAGTTGGTAAATGTTCATATTAAGTTTGCTTTTACTCTCTATACGTGGTAAGGTAACTAAGTAATACTTTGATATGTGACTAGTTGGTTATCTATATTTATTAAGATACTTTTTTATTACACGTCATTTTTTATTACAAATAAACACATTTGATGTGTAATTGGAGGTACTTTACATGAATAAAGGTACAGTAAAATGGTTTAATGCAGAAAAAGGTTTTGGTTTTATCACTGGTGAAGATGGCAACGATGTATTTGCTCATTTCTCAGCTATTCAAGGCGAAGGTTTTAAATCTTTGGATGAAGGCCAAGCAGTGACTTTTGATGTTGAAGAAGGCCAACGCGGCTTACAAGCTTCAAACATTGTAAAAGACTAAAATTTGTTTAATTACGGATGACTAAGAAGATCGGAAACGATCTTCTTTTTTTAATATTTGAAGGAGGATGTCACATGGCAAGCACTTATGGATTTAAATCTCCAAAGCCCTCTTTTTTAGGGGAGCGCTTCTCGGTAGGCCAAGAGGTATTTTTCGAATATAAAAAAGAAACACAACGAGGCATTGTAAAGAATAAGTTGAATAACTCGGCAATTGTTCAAATCATAAAAAGCGAAACAGAGGATCTGAATGATTTCACAACAGTAATTAGTTACGATAGCTTAGTTGATCCGAAAACAGATTTTTAAAAATGAATGATTTTTCCTTGAACTAATTACGATTACTGACATGAAGATAGTTAATTGAAATCGCTCAAATAAACGACCCTAGCCTAGGATCGTTTATTTTTTATTCAAAAAATTCAAATACTCCAATCGTACCATTTGCTCGAAAAAGGATGCGGTAATTTTGATAGGATAACCCCTTTTCATACATTCTTGCATAGACTTTGACCGCATGCTCAAAGGACTCCTTATTTATTCCTAAAAACTCCGCGCATTCCCATACGTTTGAAAAACGCTCTTTGTAGCAAGCAATAATATCTTCTGGAGTGACGACCAAGGTAGCGCCAACATCCCTTGCTCGTTGTTCTTGTTTTCGCTGCTCAGCCGTATCCTGACTTATTAGATCGCCTGAGCTAGTTAAATAATGGGCAATTTCTTCGGCAACCGTATCTGTCAGCTCTTCGGAGGTTTGACGAGGATTTAAGTAGACATGCTTGTCAATATACAATCCTTTTTGTCCATCTGGCATGGAAGAATCGAAAATATAGTTGATTCCCTGAAAACTGGCCATAAGTTTTTCTGCTTTATCCATCTGCTCAATCCTTCTTCACGTGCTTTTGCTTAATAAAATCGATGTAATTCAAAATATCTTCCATCTGTTCCTCGGTCACTTCATCGTCAATATGAGCTGCGACAGTCATTTGTTTTGCTGAAAAAGAGTTCTTCGATTCTCGGCCATGCAAGTAGTCCAGCGAAACGTTAAAGAAGTCCGCAATTTTATTTTGTGTTTCAATATCAGGTGTTCGTTTTCCTTGTTCATAAGAAGCGTAGGTCGTTTTCGCAATTCCCAATTTTTTTGCCATATCAGTCTGAGTCAAACCAGGTGTTTTTTTTCTTAAATCCTTCAATTGTTGGGCAAACATAGACACACTCCCTTTCACTCTATAATAACACGATTCGTATTAATTTTTCTACAAAATAGAATAAATAAATTTACAAAGTACGCGAAATGTATTACCATTAATTTAGAAAAAATAGTTAACTACGTTTTTAAGCTATGTATCATTAAAATTAATCCGAAGTTCCCTGTAACCAGTGGGGATCGTTAGTTATTTTAAGGAGGAGAGACGATGGAGAAATGGAAGAAAGATTACTTGAAGGGCATCCTACAAGATTATCCTAAGATGGAAGACTATTACTTGGAAAGAAAAGAAAAGCTGCTTTTGCATAATCAGAAGACACATCAACGAGCCAATACAGATACCAAGGATAAGAAGTTATTAATCTCAATTTCCCTTGATCGGCAACTGATTAACTTGGAGCGAAATCAGCGAATCATTTCTTTGTGTTTAGAAAATTCGACGGAAGAGACAAGAAAAATTATCAAATTGCTTTATATGACGAATCATCGAAAGGTTAATCTCGATTTGGTAGCTGATCAAGTTTTTTTAAGTAAACGGCAAGTCATTCGTTTACGGGATGCTTTTTTTGAAGAACTAGCCGAACATCTAGGGATATGATGTCTTTTTTTTGGCACTAAAACAAACATACGTTCGTATATAGTGTAAGTAGATCAAATGGAGGGGGATGAACAGGCAATATATTTGATGAATTTAACAGCGTGGGCTTTGATTGTTTGGAGGTTTTTTGACAGGTGGATTTCCTACTCTTTGACGGCTATAAGTTGTTCGTATAAGGAAATAAAGAAATTTCTGTAGAGTTTAACCCTTCTGAATGAAATTGAAGTCTAGATGGAGATAGATGATTAATTTTTAAAGGAGCGATGAAGCATGGATAACTTTATTTCAACAGTTCTTAACAACCCGGAAAGCATCGGATTTCCAGTGCTTTTTGTATTTCTATTAGTTTGGGTGATGAAGCAAAATAATGCACGTGAAGAGCGCTACTTGAACACGATCGACGATTTAACAGAGTCACTTAAACAAATTGAGAGAATCGAGACAATTGTCAATCGAATACGTGAAAGGATAGGTGAAAATGGATGAGATTTTGACACATATTTTGGCGACAGGGTTGAGCTTTGCACCGATCATGATGATCATAACAGAGGGTGTGAAGCAGACGAGATTAATAGCTACACGGTATTTACCAATAGTGTCATTAATTCTTGGCACAGGGTTAGGAGTAACGATGGGGCTTCTTTTCAATCAATCACTAGGGGAATTGGCGCTCGGAGGTCTTGTTGCTGGTGGTATGGCTTGTGGGTTGTATGATGCTACGAATAAATATGGACACAACAGAGAAAATCCCTGAAGACCTATTATCTTCAGGGATTTGTTTTTAGTTTTTCTCCGCCTTCACAATCAGCATCATGGGTCGGCGCATTTCATCCTTCATTCCAGGGATATCCAACATATTCCCAGGCGGTATTGGTTCGACAATGCGTTTAATTTGAAAGTTATTCGTCATCAAATCATCTAAATAGGTGGTTAAAGTGCGATGATATTTCGTGACATTACTACCGAGAAAATGCGCGTTGCGCTTTCCTTCATAAAAGTAATTATCGACAGGAAAGTGTACAATCATACCATTTTCATCATAAATCCAGTCTTGAGAACCTTCTGCCGTAAAAATCGGATGCTCAACGGAAAAAATGAATTGTCCGCCGGAAACCAACCAATTCGCCACATTTTTCGCCAATTTCTCGAAATCTTCAATATAATGAATTGCTAGGGAACTAATGATGACATCAAAGCTATTCGGCTCAAAAGTGATTTTATCAATGCTGTCGTGAAGATAGCAAATATTGTCAAAGGTATTTTTTTTGCGTGCGACCTCTAGCATTTTTTCGGAGATATCAACACCAATGACTGAAGCTGCGCCGTGTTCTGCTGCGTAAAGACAATGCCAGCCATAACCGCAACCCAGGTCCAATACACGCTTTTTCTTAAAATCAGGCAGCAATCTTTTTAACGTCTGCCATTCGCCAGCCCCATCCAAGCCTTGTTGACTGCGGTTCATCTGACTGTAGCTTTCAAAAAATTTCTCATTATCATAAATGTTTTTCATTGTAATTCCTCCATGTAATTTGTATTTGGTTAAACTACATGGAGAAACTCTCTCTTATGTGCGATCATTGTTAGTCCTCGCTTTCGTTAGATTTCATTCATCCAATAGGTGCGATCAATCGGTTCGACGAAAATCTCGAATGCTATGGATTCGTTTTCAATAATATGAGTAATTCCATGAACCAGCAAAAATTTGTCAGGCTGTCTTAGCTGCAGCGTGTCACCTACATTAGGAAGTAGTGTAAGATCAATGGTTCGTTCTTCTTTTCGAGTGAGGATATTTTTTAAACTAGCTTTATACATGTCTGTTCCTCCATTTGTACTTGTGTATCACAGTACATAGTTTAACACACAAAGACCGGAGAAAAAGAAGTGATTTTCATTTAAAAAATCCTTTTCGGTAAAGAAAGAAGTTGAACTTCACCGTGCTCAGGATCTAGCTAGATAGTATCTCGTAAGTAGTCAAACTGAGAAAATGAGGACCGAAAAAAAGACCGGCCAAAGATGGCAACGGTCCACAAGTGAAAAAAACAAATTCTATAAAGGATGGGTAATACCCAGTTTTTACTATAATAGGAAAAGGCTTTCTTGGCAATTTTTTTGCTCAAAAAGAGCCGTCGCAGGGCAACGACGGCTGGAGTCCTGGGAAGGAACTCGGATAAACAAATGAACTACTGTAACCTTAATGGATTGTCGAAAAAGATACAAGAAAAATGCTCAGAGAATAGCAGAATAGTATAAACAAATGATTTATTTAAGTAGATAAGATTGAAGAGGGTAAAATGGTTAGTTATGTCGATAGCTTTCTAATAGTGATAATTTTGTACGCAGTTCAACGAAGGAGATACTAAGTAAAAAGTTGATTTCGTTTCACAGATCGTTTATTTTCCTTTATAATTTAATAAAGGAGGCGGTTACAATGATGAGTAAATACAAAAATATTTTAGTAGCGATCGACGGATCTGAACATTCAGAGCATGCTTTTGATGAAGCCGTTGAAGCAGCCAAACGTCACGATGCCAAACTGAATGTTATTTCAATCATTAATGACAGTGAACTCTCCACCAGCGCTTTTTCTTTTAGCAAAATCTATGCGGCGGAAAAAGAGCAAATTGAAAAAGAAATGTTGAAAAAAGTTCATGACGCAGCGCGTAAAGAACTTGAGAATGTGGAACCATTTGTTGAATTGGGCAGTCCAAAAGAAAAAATTATTGAGTTTGCAAAAGACAATGACATTGATATGATTTATCTTGGTGCTACCGGAAAAGGCGAAATTCGCCTGTCTCGAATTGGCTCCACCGCAGCTTATGTTGTTAACCATGCCCCATGTAGCGTGACTGTCATTCGTTAGTTGCCTTGATAATAAAAGAATGGTATAGGGAAAAAATAAATTCATTAGTTTGAAGGAGCGGATAATATGATCAGTAGATATAAGAATATTATGGTTGCTGTGGATGGATCTGATCAATCGGAGGGCGCTTTTTTTGAAGCGATCGGTGCAGCAAGAAGAAATGAAGCTAAATTGTACGTCGTTCAGGTGATTGATGATTCTAGTATTTTAATGAGCAGCGCGCAGCCGATGGAGGATATCCTAGCAGAGGAATCTCAACGAGCTAAACAATACCTAGAGAAACTAAAGGAACGTGGTCGCTATCAAAACATGGAACTTATTCAATACATTGGTAATCCCAAAAAAGCATTAACAGAAGAATTGCCGAAGCAATATGGTATTGATTTGATTTATGTGGGTGCAACAGGTAAGGGGCGCTTTCAACGTCTACTAGTTGGTTCAACTAGCGGATATATTGTTAATCATGCTCCATGTAATGTGATGGTCGTACGATAAAAAAAGGTTTTGACGAAGGAGTTATTCGTCAAAACCTTTTTTAAATTGTTTTTTCAATAAAGTATAGTGATTCATATCTCTCAATTTTCCATGAAGCAGTGCATCTTGAGGTTCAGTACTAGTTAGGGTAAAACCGCAGCGTTGGGCTATACGATTGCTAGGAGCATTGTCGACATCGACACAAATTAACAGTTTATTCATTCCGAAATCATTAAAGGCCAAATGACAAAGGGCTTTAACGCTTTTTGAAATGATTCCGCGTTTGGTAAAAGATGAGTGCAGCCAGTAACCGATTTCGCCTTTCCCAATTTTGGGGTCAATATTATGAATATCGATACAGCCGCAAATCTTTTGGCCCTGTAGAATGAAAAAAAGATAATCGGTACCATCCGCATATCCATGCAATTTCATTTTGATAAAGTCCTTTTCATCCTCAATCGTTTTCGTTTCCGCCATGACATCAATAAAGGCTTCAATGTGCGATCGATCAGACTCAATCAAAGCTAAAAGTTCTTCAGCAGCTTCTAGCTGAGGAAAGGCAAAAGCTAAATGATCATCAATTTGATAAGTAAAGGCATTCATAGTCAGATCCTCCAAAGATTATTTTATCCAACATATCAGTCTTAGAAATGAATGTCAAAAAAGTATCTAGCAAATCCTTATTTTTATTAATTGAAAGGTTAAAACAACTTAAAATTTAGCTGTTTCGAGGGCTTTTCTTTGTTGCTTTTCATTATAAACCGTATAATTTCGGATGGACTATTAATGTTAGGTGATGAAATGAAGAAAAAAAGAATCGTGATTCTGCTAATTTTCCTAGCAGTGGTTAGTGGAGGAATTTATTTTGCCCAAGGGAAGAATGAACTGACGGAACGGATTGTGACACCTCAACAAAAAAATAAAATCGTGTTAGATGTTCCCTTAGAGAGCCAGTTTGATGATGTTGCCTTGGAAAATGGTTGTGAGGTTACGGCTCTTTCGATGCTATTGCAGTATTACGGTTACGATACAGACAAAAATGAATTGGCAGACGAACTTGATTATCAGCCGTTGTATACAGAATCTGGTAATCATGGAAATCCCCATCTAGGATTCGTAGGGGACATTACCGGTGGAGATGAAGCGATGGGTGTAGCTGTAGAGCCGATTGCAAAATTAGCTAAAGAATATGTGGCGGATGATTATCGTGTAGTCGCGAGTAACAAAAAATCATTCAATAAAATCATGGCTATCGTAGCCGGCGGCACACCAGTCTGGATCGTCGCGACGGTGGACTTCCAAGTGCCAAAGGACAATGACTGGTTGTTGTGGGAGACAGATCAAGGAAGTATGTATGTCACGCCATTAGTCCATTCAGCCGTTATTACTGGCTTTGATCGTAAGGAAAAAATTGTTTACGTTAATGATCCTTATGGGTATCAAAATCGTGAAATTGATTGGTCTGATATGAAGCAAGTCTATGAGGAATCTGATCAGCAGTCATTGTATTTAGAAAAAAATTAGTCATTTTTTACCACGTCAAGTCATTTTGAGGTGGTTTTTTAATGTTCTGTGAGTAAAATTTTTCGTTGTGAGGAACATTGGTATTATAGGCTTATCACGGTTAAAAAGAGCTTACAAATGCTTGCCCGCTTGTAATACTAGAATAAAAAGGGGAAAGGCTTATGAATGAACGCTATTACAATATTTTGGCTGCAGTAGATGGATCGCCACAGGCTCATCAAGCATAAATGGAAGCTGTTGAAGCCGCACGTCGAAATAACGCACGTTTGTATATCGCACAGGTGATTAATAGCAGCGGCTTACTACTAAATAGTGCAACGCCAATCGCCCAAATAATCGAAGAAGCGAAGAAAGCCGCACTCAAATTGTTAGAAAAAGAGTTTTCAGGAATTGAATATTACAATAAACAAATGATCACTTGTGTGGGAAGTCCTAAAAAGGCTCTTTGTTTTGAACTACCTGAGGTATATAAGATTGATCTGATCTATATTGGCGCTACTGGTAAGGGAAGACTTGAACGAATGCTTGTCGGATCAACCACCGATTATGTTGTCAATAATGCTCCTTGCGATGTCATGGTCGTGAGATAAAAATAGATTTATAATCCAAATTAAACAACTAAATTAAAACATCTAAAAAGGGCTGATAGATTATTCAACCCTTTTTGTGTTAAGTATTATTAGTGATCGTTGTGCCTCAGGAATAAATTGTTCTTCCTCCACTAAAAGTGCTTTACTTTGGGGAAAAGCTGAAAAGCAGATCAAAAATTTCCACTGAATCAATAAGTCTGATTTGTATGAATTTCTAATTTCAAGTAGAGATTGATAATTTTGTACAGTTGCCAAACTGGGATTATAAAAAGCCATATAACCGATCGCATCAATCAACTCCCACAGCTTAGAATTTGGAAGCTGTGTTGCAGCTTTTAAAAGAACTGGAAAAATCTCTGGTTTCATACGTCCCAGTGATCGAGCAATCAAATCTCGCGGCAAGGGAAAAGATTTCTTTTTTGAAGGAGCCACTGGGAAACGGTGCTGATTTGTTCCAATTTCGGCAAGAAAAGAAATCATTTGCTGAGCAGTCATTGAATCGCCGCTTTCTAGTTTTTCCGTAATGGCTAATCGAGTGTAGAGGGCTGGTTCCTTCATCAAAGAATGCAATAAAATGTTTACTGTATCACAATTTATTGGCAAAAGCTTTGCAGAGATAGTCCGTTCGTGGGCTTCTTTTGAAGAAAGTAACTCTATTAATTCTGCAAGTTGTTTCTCTTTATATGGAAATAGTTCATTATTTTCAGCCCATCCACGTCGTTTACGCTGCATATAATTATCCAAGTGATTCACTTCCTTTTTAAGAGTATAACAGAAATTCTCGTTATGTAATTTTGTGTTTTTATTCACAAAATCGTTGATTTCTGATACTCTCTATGATATTATCGAAAAAAGAAGGAGTGATGGGTATGAAAAAAGTAGTCGCGAATCCAATGGAGTTGCGAGATGCTATTCGTTGCGAGAAAAGAAATATTTCAATCACGGGCGGCTTTGCTAAGATGATGCAGCCATTAGCAACGGAGAAAGAAGTGGACGTTGAAAAACTAGATTTACCGACTTTTGTTAAGTTAGCTTTGGATCCTACCACCATGGAGACCTTATCTACTGCTTATCGAGTTGCTACCAAAAATGGAAATGCTGGTGTTGAACTAGAATACGTAAAAATCTAATTTTTTTCATCTTTCTTGTGAAAATAATATCAAACTAGAATAGTAATATCCTTGTAGTAATATGCTTCAAGGATATTTTTATAAGAACTAAATCGGCTAAATATATTGATAAAAGTAATTTTTATAATTTGTTTCTAATGTAATTAAAAAAAGGGAATACTTTTATGGAATAAAAATATTTAGTAACATTCAGAATAAATTTAAAAATGTTAAAAAAACAATTCGTAAAATCACCAAAATTGCAAAGAAATCTGTTAAAATATGAATATGAGGAAGACCTCTCTCAATCTTTCTTAGCTAGTTTTATTTGACTAGCATCCCCTTTAAGCACCTTGTGATCAAGGTGCTTTTTGTGGTTATAGGAAAAGTATTAAATTTTCACATGATTAAATCGCTTTACAACAAGTATATGCATGTTCGGCTTTTGTGGGTGGTATATGAGGAAATGAACCAATGATTTTATGCTGAAGTAATTATTAACGATAATTGATCTGTAGGTTTTCTTATTAAAAAAGGATATCTAGTAAAGTCGTCGTGTCCTAAAAGATATTAATAAAGAAAGCGTTTACTATTTGCTGTACAAATATAGTCTGAATTCGTTACAATAGAAAAAAGGGGGTCTTATTATGAAGGAATCATACAAAAAAATACTTGTCGCAGTTGATTCATCCGAACAGGCACGTCGAGCCTTCCAGGAAGCTATCGAAGTCACCCGCAGAAATGATGCACATTTGTATATTTTAATCGTATCTGACACCAATCATTTAGGAGCTGAACCTTACGCTGTAGATCATATCGTAAAGGAAGCACAAAAAGCTGCAAGTACTGTTGTGGAAGCATTAGAAAAAGCGATCCCAGAGGATATCTCCTATAACACTGTCGTTGATGATGGAAATCCAAAAGCTAAAATTGTTGCTTTTGCAGAAGAGAAAAAGATTGATTTGATTTTGATGGGCGCTACCGGAACGGGAACTTTCTCTCGGTTATTATTAGGTTCTACAACAGCATATGTTGTCAATAACGCACCATGTAACGTAATGGTCGTTCGATAAAAAAGAAGCCAGCACATTTTGTGCTGGCTCAGACTGTAGACAAAAGCTGTTCCAAACTCGTAACTCGAGCTTGGAACAGCTTTTTATCTACTTCGTTTCGAATTTTTGAACAAAAAAATAAAGGCTCCTTGCCTTTCCATAGCCAGGTGGCTAATTTCTTTAAATTCATTGCAGCAAACACTAGCATCGTATGCGTCGCGACTTTTTCCAAGCCTCGATACTTGGTCCAACGCATCCCATGCTTTTCTTTTGCATCCGCAAATATTCGTTCAATCGTTTGTTTCCGTTTTTTGTAAATTGATTTATTCAGATCCGTTAGGCGAAGATGTTCCACTTCATCCATCAGATCTCCCCAAACATGTCTCGTGATGACTCGTTGATGATTTTTACTTTTGGTACATTGGTTTAGCAGAGGACAGTTCACACATTCTTTTGGATTGGATTTGTATTCTCGGTACCCTTCTCGAGTAACCGTTGAAAAAGCGAGCATTTGATCTTGCGGACAAATATAACAATCAAAATACTCGTCGTAGAGAAACTCATTTTTTGATAATAGCCCCTTTTTCCCTTTGGGCCTTGAATAAGGCAAACAAGGTCGAAGGTTCAAATGAGTCAAAAAGTGAACAAACTTAGGTGTCTTATACCCAGCATCAGCGACAACACAATTGATTTCAGGAAAAAGTCTCTTCGATTGTTTGACGAGCTGAAAGGCGACTTGACTGTCATGAATATTTCCAGGAGTGATGATTGTGCTAAGAATAAATCCGTTGTCGTCGCATGAAGTATGGGCAGAATAAGCAAATTGTTTTTCTCGTTCGCCTTTGACGTAGTAGCCGCTTTCCGGATCAGCCTTACTTATTCTTCTTTCTTTCAGCTTCACTTCCTTTTCTAAGTCCAAAGTAAAAGGGCGTTTTCCGGCCTCTATTCGTTGACGATTGATCTCATCTTCTAATTCATCCTGATAGGCTTTCGCTTCATCGTGGGTCATTTCTTTCGTAAACTTATGTTTATTGGCGTTAGCTTTGATGTGGGTAGAATCAAGATACAAATGATCCTCTGTTACAAAACCTGCTTTAACTGCTTGTTCTAAAATATAGGCAAAAATATCCTCAAACACCGTCGTTTCTCTAAATCGGCGGACATAATTCTTTCCAAAAGTTGAGAAATGGGGGATTTTCTCCTCGAAGGAATAGCCTAAAAACCAGCGGTAAGCGACATTGGTATCGACTTCCTTAATGGTTTGCCGCATGGAACGGATACCGAATAAATACTGAATAAACACCAATTTGATCAGAATCACTGGATTGATACTTGGGCGACCTAAATCGGAGTAAGTGGCTTCGACGATTGGATAAATAAATTCAAAATCAAGCGCGGCATCAATCTTTCGAACGAGATGATCTTGAGGAACTAGATCATCAATCGTGAGCATCGCAAATTGATTTCTACCGTTCGTATTGTTTTTAGACATCATAACTATCACTCCTTGCATTCGTTTTCATAAATCTATTATAAAAGAAAAGACTGTAGACATCATCCATAAAACGGACTTTGTCTACAGTCTGAGCCAGCACATTTTGTGCTGGCTTTTAGCTTGCTGTTTGATAGTTTTGAATATCATTCATTAATTTGGTTCTGCCTAAGACCGCGTATTTTGCGACAATAAATTGTCCTCGGGTATTTCGTTTTCCTAATACAACAATTTTCATACCAGCTTCGACATCTGCCAAAAAATTTAATGAATGGGTGGCAATCAGACAGTTGATGTTTGTGAGTTGAAAATAAACTAAAGGCTGTTGCGAGAATTGAATGATTTTTAGTTTCGTGACAGTGCCTTTAATTGACTCCATCCTTTTTCCTCCTTGTATGAATGCCTTTGAAAACGAGCTCGTCATTTCTACGTTCAAACTGAAAATAGATATCCTTTTTGCGACCGGTCTTTTTAGCAGGGATGACAAAATAATCACGATTTTCGGCATCCATCTTGGCGGTAATTTGGCTTAAAAATAAAGCTAGTGGCAGGGAGTCTTTTACTAAAGAATCATACGTTCGGTAAAATATTTCAACAGAATCTGGACTAATCATAGACATGGTCATCACCTCAAGATTATTATACGAACATTTGTTCGATAAGTAAAGTGTTAAGTTGAAGTCTTTTAAAATAAAATACGCGAAGAAATGAGAAATTCTGCTTCGAGAATGTCATATGAAAGTTAAGGCTGAAAGATAAGAGAAGCACGCTTGCAAAGGACAAGCGTGCTACGTATTTTTAAAAGTATTTAGTGTCTACGTTTGGTTCTTTTTCCCATTTTTTTCAGGACTAATGCCCCTGCTATAATGATTACCCCACCGAAAGCAATCCATAGAGGATAGTTTTCTTGTTTATTAGATTTGACAGCTGTAGTAGGTTTTTTCACGCTAGATGTAACTTCAGCTACGGTATTCTTTGTGTTGCTTGTTTTGGTTGTGTTGCTTTCGTTGGTAAAGGAGGTTGATAAATGATAATGCTGGTCAAAGTCTGTTCGGTCAATAGATGGTTCGCTTAATTGGTTGTTCTCATTTAAATTGGTTTGAGTCGAGTATGTTCCAGTGACTGTTAATGTTGTTGAACCAGTTCCTTCTACGACGGTTTCGCCATCTGCTATGATCGTCGCGGATTTTCCATCCTCGTCAACAATTTCGCCGCCTGTCTCCAAATTTAAGTTGGTTATCTGTGAATCGGCGGTCATTACCCATTTAGACGTTTTATCAATTGTTACAGTGATCGGGGGTTCACTGGCTGCGGTATTCACTTCGTTTGCAGTGATTTCGGTCTCGCCGTTGTAAGTCGTTTCTTCGGTTAAAACGAGATTGAGACCGCTAATAGAGTCCACACTGATCTTACCGGACAATTCTTGATTGATTCCAATAAAGTTCACTTTGCCGCCATTACTGCCGGCTGTCCCCCAATTATTGGCATTATTTCCCTGAATCGTTAATAGCGCTGCCTTTTCGCTATCAAAATCTAACGTATTATCCTCCAAGATAATGTTGGCTTCAGTATTTGTTACATAAAACATCGTACCTTCAGTGGCACTTTTCAAAGTGGAATTAACGGCTTCAAAATTTGCTGTTTCACCAGTGGATGCTTCGGCATCACCTGACGTGGATTGATAGATAATTACACCGTTTGCGACAGGATCACTGCCTGTTGTTCCGGTTAACTTGCTGATTAATTCAGAATTGTAGATTTGAATGGAGTTATAGCCTTCCATACCAGCAATCTGGCTGCCCGTAGCCGTACCTTTGACATTACTCACTTCAATGTCACCCGTGGAATATAGTAGAGGAGAGCCTGAGCCTTGTGTTGCAAGCTGGCTATCAGTGACTGAAACATTTCCGCCGCCGCGATCTGTTGCTAACGCAGCGCTATGATCGCCTTTGGTGTTGACGGAGGTTTTGTTGGCAATGATGGTGCCGCCGTAGGTTGCATCCATCCCGCGGGAATTGTCCGATTCTGTCGCGATGGTATTGTCATTTGCATAAATCGTTCCGCTATCTGTTGCGAAAAGCCCATTACTTCCTTTATCGTTAGCAGTTAATTGACTGTTAGAAAGATACGCAAAGGAATTCTCGTTTACTGCCAACAGGATTGAATTCAATCCATAGAAATTGCTATTGTCATCGTTAGCACTTGCGCCGGCTTTTTCTAATGTACTTTTCTCAAGCGACAAGGTTCCGCCATTTTTTACTAAGGCAGCATTTTCGTCATTGCCGTCAGAGCGTTGCTTTTCGGAATTAGCTTCTATTTCCTGATTATCAGCGATTAAGCTGCCCTTCATCTCTCCTGTATAATCATAAGTCATAGTATCTACGCCACCCATTCCACCGCCATCTGGTGGAGCGGCGGGAACACTGCTTTGTTCATTAGTGAATCCGATAATAGGGAATGTGGTTGTACTTAACACTAAAGTGCTTATTAGTGTAATGATTACTGACTGCTTTTTTTTCAAAAAAACGCCTCCTACTAATTTCTTCTTGTGTCAATTGTAGAAGGATAACCTTAAATGAGCCTAAAAAGGTTGAATCATTGATTTTTTCCGAAAAAAAAGAAGCTTCTCAGCTTCTTTTGAATTATGTGGATGACAGGAATCGAACCTGCACCTCTATCTTAAATGCGGACTACATCATTGAACGAGTAAAACACCAAGTTCATCCACGATTACAAGTATAGCGATTCTTGTGTGGATTTGAAAGAGGTCTCTCAGCAATTTAAAAAATATTATACTTTGAGTTTTTTCTCGTATTCCTCTGAAAATTCCTTTACAATGAGCCAGCCGTAGCTTTCAGTGATGGCGGCAGCGGTGGAGCCATTAACAATATTACCTGCAACAGGAAGTTTTCCGGCAAGGAAACGTGCGGTCATTTGTCCAGCTTTTTGAGCTAGAAATTGGGTGGCAAGAGCTTTTGCGGCACCTTGTTCGAGTTTAATATGAAAAATTTTTCCCAAAGCAATCACCATAGCGGTTTGGATTGGTAATAAAACGGTGGCATCAGGAAAAGGCAATTGTGCCATTCCTGCCCCAACACCTGCTGCGGCAGTGGATGCGCTATGAATAATGAAATGGGCTTTTCTTCTTTGGGTTTTATTCATCTCTGATTCTCCTTACTTCTCTGGATAATTCATGTAAAAAATTGGATTGAGGCAAGTCTAGCATTTCATCACAAAAAGTACAATTTTTCAGCTGGTTTTTTAAGCAGTTTTAATGATTAGACAGTGAAAAAATAAAGAGAAATGGTCATTTTCATTTTTCGAAGAATCAGTAGAATGATAAAATAAAGGTGAAAGGGGCGGCAAAAATGGTTGATGAATATAAAAATATTTTAGTTGCTGTAGATGGTTCAAAGCAGTCAAAAAAGGCGTTTGATGAAGCGATCAATATCGCGAAGAGAAATAGGGGCAAGTTAACTCTGGCAACTGTGATTGATACGGCTAGTTTCAGTGGAACAACCGGCGGAAATTCAATTCCATTGATGCAGGAAGTCCATGAAAGAGCGAAAGGGATTATCACAGAACTAGAGCATCATCGGATGGCAGAGGAGCAGGAAGTTCACCTAACTTCTCAGATCATCGCTGGTAATCCTAAACGAGAGATTGTTGAATTGGCGAAAAAACTGGATACGGATCTGATTGTGATGGGGGCAACCGGATTGGGCGCGCTTTCCTTGTTGCTGGTCGGTTCTACAACTGCTTATGTCGTTAATCAAGCACCTTGTAATGTAATGGTCGTAAAATAAGCACAAAAAAAACGCCTGACTAGTCGGACGTTTTTTCATCTAGTGTCATAATCAATTCATTTCCATCATCATAGACATACATGATTTTAGGAAATTCGATCTCTTCGTATGCTTCAACATAAGGTGCAGTGATCCCGTCTGAAAAGTAAGGTTCACTTTGGGAGTAAACGACACTTAAAGTACGAGCAATTTTGTTTTTAAAAAAGTGAAAACGTTGTGGTGAGGTAAGCGGCAACCCCTTCATCGGACGCATAAAAATCATATGCCATATTTCCTGCTGCATATGTTCAGGAACAGTATTAAAAGGAACCTCACTTCTTCGTGGTTTTGTCGGTTCAAACATTTTTCTCAACCCTTGTATATTAGAGTTAGGGTTTTAACCTTCCGGTTTTGATTGGATAACCCTATGAACCATCGTTATTTTAATTTGGTATTAACTCATTTCTTTTGAGATAATATATTTATTGGATTGAGAGGCTAAGCCGTTCCCCCCTTGGGTCATTGAACCCGCACTCGAGAGACTGGCTCCTCTCTCTGATAAGTGGATTGCGTATGAGTTAGATGTTGAAAGTCCTTACTTTACTCCGTATCTCGTACAAGGTAGTGACGCTTTTCAGTTGAGTGGATTTCAATCCAAAATTCTTTTTTTGAAAGGTCAGATATACATGTACTTTTTAGGCATTGATATCGGTAAACGCACTCACGTTGCTTCTATCATGAACGAGGAAGGAAAGGTATTACTAAAAGGTTTTTCATTTCCTAACACCACTGAAGGAGCAGAGTCATTAATTGAGCGAATGGTCGACTATTCCGGAGCACCCAGTGACTTTGTTATAGGGATGGAAGCCACGGGGCACTATTGGCTGTCCATCTTTTCATACCTTCACGAATCAGATTATTTGATTCACGTTGTGAATCCCCTTCAAACAGACGGATGGCGTAAAGGTACAGAAATACGGAAACGAAAAAACGATATTATTGATTCTGTTTTGATTGCTGACTTAATGCGCTATGGCTCATTTGTCGAAACGGTCTTATCCGATGAAAATGTTTTTTCTTTGAAACAACTTTCTCGTTACCGAACTTATTTAGTAGGTACAGCGAGCGACTTCAAAAGAAAAATTATAGCCGTATTGGATCAAGTCTTTCCAGAATACGCGACGATTTTTACCAAGCAGGGCGTTTTCGGAAAAGCTTCTAAAGAGTTATTGCTGGCGTTTAGTGCCCCGATCGACTTAGAAAACATTTCCTCAGAAACTTTGGCCCAATACTTAGCTGAGTTAAGCAGGAACCGAATCAAGGCAGAAAAAGCGGACCAATTGAAGCAAGCAGCTTCTAACTCCTTTGGAGTAAAATTTGCTCAAGAAGCGTTCACCTTCCAACTACGTTCAATGATTGAACAATTAAAATTCATTGAAAGCCAAATAAAGGAAACGGAAAGAGAAATCAAGCACATAATGGACACTTTAAATTCTGTTATTCTCACAATTCCTGGAATTGGTCCTATAAACGGTGCGACTATTCTTGGTGAGATCGGAGATATTCAAAAATTTTCTAACCCGAAAAAACTCGTTGCTTACGCTGGGATAGACGCTTCCGTGACACAATCAGGGCAATATGAGGCAACGCATAATGTTATGAGTAAACGAGGGTCTCCATATTTGCGAAAAGCCTTGTTTTCGGCGGCTTTAGTAGCTTCTCAATGTGATCCTGTTTTTAGTGCGTTTTACCAGAAAAAAGTTTCCGAAGGAAAACATCATCTAACTGCCTTAGGTGCGGTTTCTCGTAAGCTTTGTTACGTGATTCATGCTATTTTGACTAAAAACGAGCCTTATATAATTGTTTCTGATTAGCTATTGAACATTCAAAAAAACTAATGGTAAGAAGCTTATTTGTTGTACCCTTTTTTCGGAATTATCTGTTATAAAATATTTTTTGATTTGGCTAATTTTTACTTGACTCTATATAGTTAGTCTCTCTTAGCTTTATCATATCAGGTTTTACGAAGAAAAAAAGTCAAAGCAATCAAATTCTTACAAATTAGTTCGTTGAAACAGTTTTTTTAGGTTAAAAATGATAAGGTGAAAGGGAACAGATAAAGATTTTTAACTGATAAAAAAATTCTTACTTAACAAATGAACGAGGGTGAAAAAGATGCGTTATGGAATTTTTTTTAATCCGAATGCAGGAAATGGGAATGCTGAAAAATTAGCAAAAAAAATGCAAGAAAAATTTAAACAGGCTGGACACGAAGGTGAATTTTTGACTGCCCCTGATCCTGAAAAGGCAGTTGAAACAGTGAAAGAGGCCATTGAAGAGTATGACGGAATCGTGGCGATTGGCGGAGATGGTTCGTTGAACATCGTGGGGACAGCATTTGTTCAAGCAGGAAAGGCAATACCTCTAGGAATTATCCCAGGCGGAACCATTAATAATTTTGCCAAACGCTGGCATTTGCCAATGGATGAAGAGGAAGCGATGGATATAATCATTGCAGGGTATCAACGTAAGGTTGGGATCGCAGCCTGTCAAGATCGGCAAAAAGCTGTTATCAGCTCTTTTACTTTCGGATCGTTTGCGGATATTTCTAATGAGGTTCGACAGAGCGAAAAAAAGAAATTCGGTTTAATCGTCTATCCTTTAAAGGCCTTGAAGCAGCTTGGCAAAGATAAGTCTTATCCGGTAGAGATTAAGACGGATAATTTTCATGAAAAATTGGAGGTCTGGTTCTCCTTGGCGACGACTACTCATTCAATTGGCGGAAGGACTTATGTGGATTCAGATTATGATGAACTTCATGTCAGCATTTTGCACAACATGCGTTTTCGTAAATTATTCCAGCTTATTCGACTTATCTTTACGGGACGTTTAAAAGATTCAGATACGCTGACGTATTTAGAAACCAACACGTTGGAATTAACGCCTTTAACAGATAAAAAGATCTATTCTCGAATCGATGGCGATAAAGGCCCAGCTTTACCGTTAACAGTGGAATTTTTGGCAGATTTTGTGCCGCTTTATGTACCAGAAAATAAAAAGTAAAAGATAGGAGGCTTTTGGAAATGGATAAAAATATGGAAACATTATTAGCTAATGCCGATACATTTACACTGATCACGATTGATAATCGCGGTTTTCCCAATGCAATTGCTGTTTCACCGCCGCTTGAGCGGAATGACTTTTACTATTTCAAGTTCTATATTAATGGGGATGGTCGAACTGCTGAAAACATTCGACACAATCGTACTGGCAGTCTCTTCTGTTTTGACAAAGACAAGCATGAGAGCATTGCATTAAAGGGCTATTTGTTTGTTGAGGAGTTAGTTGAGTATAAAAAATTGGCCGCCCAGCTGAACGAATTTCAAAAAGATTTGAATTATGAACATCCAGTTATTGCCGTTTTTGAGACCTTGAGTGTCAAACACTATGAAAACATGCATGGAGAATTTCTAGATGTACCTGAGCAGTAAAAAAGTCTCTCCCGTCAACTAGGTTGTGGGAGAGACTTTTTTGCTTAATCGACCTTAGCTGCAATTGTACCTGAAGCTTTTGCTTTTTTAATGATTGTCGTGAGGATGACAGAGAAGATAATACAGCCAATCCCCATGGCGATCGCATACATGAACATCATGTTGAAACCTGCTTTACCAGGATTTGCATCTAGCCAGCCACCAATCATGGTATACATGAATACATCTGGCAGATAACCTAAACAAGAAACAATTCCAGAAACTCTACCAGTCAGTTCAACTGGGAAACCAGCGTCATCAATGATCGCAAAATATTGACTACGTACTACATAGATTAGGAATAATCCGAAGATGAAGTTCGCAATGATAGCGGTCAAAAGACCAGCGCTATCTGGCAATATGAGAAAACCAGCGAAGCAAAGCGTCAGCAGACCTGCACCACCAATAATTACACGGATTCGAGAGCCCATTTTATCGGCGATAATCCCACCAATGATCCCGCCGGCAGCTTGAACTAAATAACGTATTCCACCAAGTGTCGTTCCACCTGCTACAGACAAGCCGTACACATTGATTGCATACGTATTAATATAGCCTAAAATTCCGTAAATACTGTAAGCAAAGAAAACAATAGCCACTAATACCCAAGTTCGAGGCATTTTCAATGTTTTGAACATACCGATGACGATTTTAGAGAGTGGTTCTGTATGTGTTTCTGCTGCTGTGTCTTCAATAACAAACCAATTTAAAATACCAATAATAAAAACTGTGATCGCACATACTCTAATTGCCCAAGTTGTCCCTAGAATCTCATTTGAAAAACGACTGTAAACAGCGGTCATTCCAAATACCAATAAGGCATTTAAAAGTCCACGTAAACCTTCCTGCCAACCAAACAAACGTCCTTGTTCGGAACTGTCACCCAACATTCGTGTAGCCTTGATTGCGGCTGACCAATAGGTGATGATTGTAGAAATTCCCATCAAAATGAAAATAATCCGGCTGATCTGAAAACCTGGAAATGTCGAAAACCACCACCCCAAAACACCAGTTGCTAGGAATGAAACCGTCAGTAATTTTCGAGCAGAGAACTTGTCTGCAACGACCCCACCGACAAAGTAAGAAAATGTTGCCATTGTAGCATAACCTGACGAGAGCATCCCCATTTGTGCATTGGTCAGATCCATTGCTTTTTGGATTGGCACATAAAAGGTTTCCCGAATGTAAGGAAGCTGAAAAATAATCCCAGCACCGGCTGAAAGTAGTAACAACGTTCCCCATTTTTTTACTGCTTGCTTGTTCATATAACACCCTCCTGCTTGTGAATTGTTCTGTAAAAAAACGCAAAAAAGAAGCAACGCTTAAATAAGCGTTACTTCTCTCTGCTCTCCAGTAACACCCAAAGTATAGAATTTTATGAAAGCGATGTCAATGATTTTTGAAATAAAAAAGAATCGATGTGCTAGATTCTATTAAATTTTTTTAGAAGAAAGTCTAGAAAATGCTGATGTTTCAATGTGTTTTCCAGGTTTCTTTTTTTATTATAGGATTGACGAAACTAGCGTTATCCATTAGACTGTGAAAATACAGAGATTCAAAAAGAAATAAAATCGAAAAAATGAAAAAATATACTTTACAATATTCATAGCTTGTATTGTAAATTATTATGAACGAGTTTGTGATATCATCTTTAATGAAAGCGTATTAAATTACTTGATGGGGATAAGGATGGAAATGAAAAGAAAAATTATTCAGATGATGGAGGACAATCCATTGATTGCTGCCATCAATAATAAACGTAGTTTTGAAAAGGCCTTAACCTGTGATAGTGATATTATCTTTGTCTTGTATGGAGATGTTTGCAGTATTGTTGACATTGTTGATCGCTTGAAAGAGGCAGGTAAGATCGTTATGGTAGATGTTGATTTGATTGATGGCTTAGCCACGAAGGAGACGGCTGTCGATTATTTGAAACGAGCCACCAAAACCGATGGGATTATCAGCTCAAAATCAATCTTACTAAGAGCGGCGAATGCGCGAGGGCTATTTACCATTCATCGATTCTTTTTGATTGATTCGAAATCCTATCATAATCTGCCGAAACAACTGGGAACCTCAAAGGCGGATGTAGTGGAGGTTTTACCAGGAGCGATGCCAAAAGTTTTATCTTGGGTGCAAGACGTCGTGGATGTGCCGATTATTGCTAGCGGGTTAGTATGTGATAAGGAGCTAGTAATGACCGCCTTACAAGCAGGAGCAGTGGCGATTTCAACAACCAATATGGATGTTTGGGAAATATAAAAAAATAAAAAACGGTAGTTGATGCTAAGAGGACAGAGAAAAGCGGACACCAGCTTATTTGGTGTTCGCTTTTTTGTTTTGGATTATTACTAACGGAGGGATACAAATGGAAATCACAGAATTCAACATGGATTTTTTCTCATTAGCAGGAAAAGTAGCTATTGTAACAGGTGGAAATACTGGGATCGGCCGAGCGTTTTCACTGGCTCTGGCAAAATGCGGAGCAAATATTCTTGTTCCAAGTTTGATCGATGATGATGGAACGACACAAAAAATTATTGAAGAGACGGGTTCCTGTTATGTTTTTATGGAAGTAGATTTGACAGAAGAAGGGGTGCCTCAACAGGTTATAGAGCATTGTGTCGAAGTCTTCGGTACAGTAGACGTGCTAGTAAATTGCGCAGGACTCTATTTCTCAGACGATGTACTCAGGTTTGACCGCTCAAAATGGGATCCGATGATTCAATTGAATTTAACGGCGGCCTTTGAGATGTCTCATGAAGCAGCTAAGGTAATGATTTTACAAAAAAGCGGCAAAATTATTAATATCTGTTCATTGTTTTCATTTTTAGGCGGACAGCAATCCCCAGCGAATGTTGCAGCCAAACACGGATTAGTTGGTTTGACCAAAGCTTATTGTGATGAACTTGCTGGCTATAATATCCAAGTCAATGGTATCGCTCCAGGGTACTTGACAACGGATATGATGAAAAATGACCGTGAAGATCCAGAAATAACTCAACAGATTTTGGCTCACGTTCCGGCCAATTACTGGGGGAGCCCAGCAGATTTGATGGGAGCATTAGTCTATTTAGCAAGTTCTGCCTCAAATTTTGTTAATGGACATATTTTGCCTGTTGATGGCGGCTACTTAGTACGTTAGTTGTACGTTAACTTCAAACATTGCGACGAATTATCTTCGTTGCAATGAATTACATAATGGATGGAGGAATCATTACTATGATCGAGTTCGAACAAGTAGAAAAAAGGTATGGAGAAGATGCGATCGCTGTCCATCCTTTTGATTTGACGATCGAAGATAATCAATTTATTTGTGTTATTGGCACTAGCGGGAGTGGGAAAACAACGTTGGTACGAATGATCAATCGGATGATCGAACCGTCAAAGGGCAGTATCAGGATTAACGGACAGGATGTCACAAAACTAAACGAAGACGAACTACGGCGACAAATTGGGTATGTGATTCAAAATATCGGACTATTTCCCCACATGACAATTCGAGAGAATATCATGATTGTACCGAAGCTGCTGAAATGGAGTGATGAAAAAAAATCGGGAATTGCTGAACGATTGATTCAACGGGTTGATCTACCGTTGGATTATTTGGAACGCAAGCCGAAAAATCTTTCAGGAGGCCAGCAGCAACGGATCGGTGTCATTCGGGCGTTAGCAGCTAGTCAAGATATTATTTTGATGGACGAGCCTTTTGGTGCGTTAGATCCCATCACTCGTGATGCACTTCAGGAGATGATCAAGGGCTTGCAGCAGGAGATGAAGAAGACAATTGTTTTTGTGACGCATGATATGGATGAGGCGATCAAGTTGGCGGACAAGATCATTATTATGGATCATGGAGAAATTGTTCAGTACGACACGGTTGAAACAATCCTAGAGCATCCAGCCAACGATTTTGTGGAAGAATTGATTGGGAAACGAAAACGTAATAGTTATTACAACAATGAAATGACGGTTTCAGACTTGATGGTGGATCGCGTGCAAGCAATTTCTATTAGTAAATCAATCACTGATGCGATTCGGCAGATGTCAGAAAATAAAGTTGATACACTGCTGGTAGTGGATGATCAGTACTGTTTGAAAGGTTTTGTCGATATCAATTTTATTGAGCGGAATATCTCCAAGCTGAAACCAAATACCTCTGTTTTCGAGGTAATGGAGACAGACACGGCTAGTGTAAATCAAAAGGAACGAGTAGCTGATGTGATCGGCCCATTAATTAATCACACGTATAAGTATTTGCCAGTAGTGAATGATGAGGATCATCTTGTGGGAATCGTTACTCGTTCGTCGTTGGTCTCGCTCGTACAGGAACAATTGCAATAGGAGGTGGTTATGTGAATTTTTGGTCTGAATACGGCAGTGAAATCTTAATGAAACTCTGGGAGCACTTTTATTTGTCTTTTTTGGCAATTTTCTTGGGTATTCTTGTTGCCGTTCCTCTAGGAGCAGCGCTAACTCGTTTAAAAAAAGGCTCTGAAACCGTCATAAAAGTGGTGGGGGTATTTCAAACAATCCCGTCATTAGCATTGCTGTCAATTATGATTCCTTTTTTTGGAATTGGCAAAATTCCAGCAGTGATCGCTTTGTTTTTGTATTCCCTCTTGCCAATCCTGCGAAATACTTATGTCGGAATAAGATCTGTTGATGCGACTTATTTAGATGCTGCTAAAGGAATGGGTATGTCGCAAATGCAACGCCTTTTACAAATTGAATTGCCCTTAGCGATGGGTGTCATCATGGCGGGGATTCGCGTGTCGACAGTTTATGTGATCTCTTGGACGACTTTAGCTGCATATATAGGCGCAGGGGGATTGGGTGATTATATTTTTAATGGTTTGAATCTTTATCGAATGGATCTAGTGTTGATGGGGACAATTCCGATCACGCTATTGGCCTTGCTTTCTGACGCATTATTGAAACACTCTGAACAAAAACTGACGATGGATCGAGGGTGAGTCGATGAAAAAGCGAATAGTACTTTTAGCAGCAATACTTCTGCTTTTTGGAAGCTTTATTGTGAGTAATTATTCCGCCAAAGATGACACACTTACGGTGGCTGGCGGAGTAACTTCAGAGTCGCAAATTTTAGGCAATATTGTGGTGGAACTGCTGCAACATTCGACCGACCACAATGTTGTTTATCTAAATAATTTAGGTTCAGCCAACTTAATGCATGAAGCAATGTTGCGAGGCGATTTAGATATAGCGCCGACTCGTTATACTGGAACAGACCTGATTGGAACCCTTGGATTACCTACGGAAAAGGAGCCGGATAAAGCCCTGGAAATTGTTCAACGAGAGTTCGATCGACGCTTTGGTTTTGACTGGTTTCCAAGTTACGGGTTTTCCAATCAATTTACGTTTATGGTAACGCAAGAAACGGCGAAGAAGTATGGCTTAAAAAAAGTTAGTGATTTAAAAAAATGTGCAAGTAAAATGCGGTTAGGCTCCGACCAAACCTGGTATAAACGAGAAGGTGATGGATATAAGGGATACACGGAAGCCTATGACACGAAATTCCAACGAGTTTATCCAATGCAGGTGGGCTTGCTTTATGATGCTTTAGTTGCTAATGAACTGGATGTGATTTTAGGCTATTCGACCGATGGAAGGGTCGGTAGCTATGACCTTGTAATGCTAGAAGACGATCTGAAATTTTTCCCGCCTTATACTGCGAGTGTCGTTGTTTCGGGAGAGACACTGAAAGAATATCCAGAACTCAAACCGATCTTGTTGAAATTACAGGACACGATTGATACCAAAACAATGCAACAGCTGAATTACGAATCGGATAATGAATTGTTGGAGCCGAAGATTATCGCACGTCGTTTTTTGGAGAAACATAACTTTTTTGAGGAGGGAAGCTAATGTTTGACAATTTAGTGACATATTTAAGTGAGAACTCCTCGTACCTAATCACACAATTCGGTGTTCACGTTTATATCTCAGTAATTGGTGTTGTGTTGACCTTCTTGATTGGGTTTCCTTTAGGAATAGTATTGTCTGAACGGCCAAAAATTTCGGATATCGTAATCGGAATTATCAACGTAATTCAGACGATTCCTTCAATCGCGATGCTGACTATGTTATTGATCTTGATGGGGCTGGGACAAAATACAGTGGTGGCAACAGTTGTTTTGTATTCGTTATTACCGATTGTGAAAAATACTTATGTTGGATTAGTCAATGTCGACCCGATGTATATTGATAGTGCCAAGGGTATTGGGATGAATCGCTATCAAATCTTGTATATGATCAAAATTCCTTTGGCCATGCCGGTAATTTTTGCTGGTGTGCGCAATGCGTTGGTAATCTCAGTCGGGATCACGACAATTGGTTCATTTGTCGGTGCAGGTGGCGTCGGTGACGTGATCTTGCGGGGGATCGCGATCACGGATGGCGGACCGATCATTATTGTCGGCGCTGTTTTATGCGCCTTTATCGCCATGATGATGGATTGGCTGTTTGATTGGATGATGAAATAAAAGAAGACGGTCGCGATTATTAGCGATCGTCTTCTTTATTTATACTTAACTTTCGAACAACTTCCTCGATATACATCAGCAGGATTGTCCGCGTTTTTTCATGAGATTTTAGTTGTTCGTCTTGATGCGACTTGGTTAAAAAGATAATCTCACTGGCATCTAAAGATAAATTCGTGTTCATTTCTTCCATCACCAGTAAGGATTTTGCATGGTGCTTTTTGGCTTCCTCAAACAAGGGATCAAAGCTGGCGAATTTCCCAGCAACTGAAAAGGTTAGCAGCAAGGAATTCTCCGTCAATAAATCTGGAATTAGTGAAGGTTGGCTGACGCGGATGACATTTTTGTTCAAGGTGAAATTGAGCTTGTATTCAAAGTATTCCATACAGAAATTGGTCGGGCCATAGCCAAAAAGCAGGATTTTCTCTGATTGCTGGATGAGATCGGCTAGATAGTCGACCGAGGATTCGTCGAAATTCTCCATGAAATTTTGAATACGTGCAAACTCGCTATTTAATTTCTTCTGTTTGATTAATTCTTTGCCGGTCAGAAAACGAAAATATTCTTTATAGCCGGAAAAGCCCATTTTCTTAACCAGCTTAGAAATCTTTGAAGGGGAAACCTCCGTTAGTTTCGCTGCTTCGGTAATTGTCAAGTTTGGCTGAGACTGACTTTCTTTTATCAGACGGTTATGGATTTTTATTTCCAAATCGTTTAAACGATCCAATTGAATTTTCATTCTGAATGGGCTCCTTTACATTCTATGTCTTGACAATAGAATAGCATAGTCTATTTAAAAAAAGCAATCATCTTATGGAAAATTTTCCAAATATATAAATAAAATCGCAAAAACGTAGAAAATCTAATTAAATTTTAATGTAAAATGGTTTTTAGCCCTTTATACTGAATTCAAGAAAAGCGCTTTCTAAAAAAGATGAATGGAGTTAATTGAATGAATTCTGAAACATTGGTGAAAGAAGCAATTATCAAAGATATAAAAAATATTGTTTCTGACAAACAAGTCGTCACAGATCACGAGACTTTATACGACGCGGCCTCTGACCGTTATCGTAAATACATGAAAGCAAAAGGTGTTTTAGATAATCCGCTGCCGACTGCAGTCGTTTATCCAAACAATGTCGAAGAAGTCAAAGATTTATTGATGTATTGCAACGAGAACGATATCAATGTGATTCCGCGAAGTGGTCAGACTGCGACTGAGGGTGGCTTGGAAAACTGGAAGGACTTGGCATTAGTGATCGACGGTTCTCACATGAATAAGATATTGAAAATCGATCCTTATAACATGCAGGCGACTGTTCAAGCAGGTGTGCCGCTGCAGGCGTTGGAAGATGAGTTAAGAAAAATCGGCTACACGACAGGTCATTCGCCACAATCAAAACCAATCGCACAATATGGCGGATTAGTCGCAACACGTTCAATTGGACAATTTTCAACGTTATACGGCGGGATCGAAGATATGGTGGTGGGACTTGAATGTGTCTTCCCGAATGGTCACATTTCTCGCATCAAAAATATTTCTCGTCGTGCAGGCGGTCCAGATATTCGGCACATCGTGATTGGAAATGAAGGAACGCTTTGCTATATCACAGAAGTTACGGTGAAGATCTTTAAATATTATCCAGATAATAATAAATTTTATGGCTATCTAGTAAACGATGTAGAAGATGGTGTAAAAGTCCTGCGTGAAGTAATGGTCAACGGTTATCGTCCATCGGTTGCTCGGACCTATTCGCCAGAAGATGCGCGTCAGCATTTCTATCATTTTTATGAAGGAAAATGCGTCTTGATTTTTATGGCAGAAGGACCTGCAGGAATTGTCGAGGCAACGGGTAAAGGAATCGAAGAAGCGGTTGAAAAATTCAAAGACGGCATCGTCAAGCAGGTCGATTCTCAATTGATCGAAAACTGGTTTAATCAATTAAATTGGACACAACAAACGATTGACGATGAAATCCAAGGTATGATTGACAACGACAAGCACGACGGCTACACCACCGAAGTTTCCGCAGATTGGGAAACAATCACAAAAATTTACAACAACGTCATAAACAGAATTCGCAACGATTTTCCTCGTGCGGATGATTTAACGATGTTGGGCGGGCACTCTTCTCATAGTTATTTGAACGGAACGAATATGTACTTTGTTTACAACTACGAGATCAACTGTGAACCAGAAGATGAAATGAAAATCTACCATCATCCGATTCAAGCAATCATTGTGGAAGAAACACTGAAATTAGGCGGTTCGATGTGTCACCATCACGGGATTGGGAAATACCGAAATGAATGGACAAAAGAAGAACATCAATCGGCGTACTACATGCTAGAAACCTTGAAGGAAGCATTTGATCCAAAAGGTGTTATGAGTTTCGGAAATATCTACCCAGTTCAAGAAGGCTATAAGTATCAGAAATAAATGATTTGTTCAAGGGCGAATCTTTGCCCTTGAATGAAGGGATAAAAAATATCAGTTCTGCTTTTAGCAGTATATAACGCACAAAGCGCGTTAAAAATATATGGTAAGGCAAATGCACGAATCGAACAGTGTAGCAGAATGATATACGGCGTGAAAAGCAAACTAATTTTTTGAAAAAAAATTAATCCATTAAAATGAACAAGTGAACAAGGAGGGCTTGAATGAAAATCATTTGTTTAGTCAAATTTGTGCCAGATACAGAGAAGTTTGAATACGATTATGAAACGGATAAGATCAATCGTGAGACTTCTCGTATGATTCTAAATCCAGATGATAAAAATGCCTTGGCATGGGCCATGAAGCAGAAAAAACAAGATCCCTCCACATTTGTAGAAGTCGTTTCGATGGGACCGTTGAAATTGGAAGAGGAAATGAAGGATTTTGTTCGCTTAGGTGCTGATAAAGCTGTTTTGATAAGTGATCGACGGTTTGCTGGGAGCGATTCGCTGGCGACTAGTCGGATCATTTCCAGTTATTTGGCTTCACAAGAGTATAATGTATTGCTTACTGGTACACATACTTTAGATGGGGGAACCGGACATATGGGTCCGCAAATCGCAGAAATGTTGGGATTGAATCAGTTTTCTAATATCATCGCCATCAAAGAAGTGAATCAGGAATTTTCGATTGTGGAGGCTTTGCAGGAAGAAATGACTTACCGTTTGAAAATTCAAAATCCCAGTGTATTAAGTGTGACACATCAAATGAACTTGCGTTTAGGTTTTGTACGTTATGAAAATATCGGTAGAAACGTGGATGACCAATTTGCATTGGTAGATAATGAAGTTTTGCAGTTGCCGGCAGAGCAGATTGGCGGTAAGGGCTCGCCAACGAAGGTAAGAAAAAATATCGTGGTAAAACGTGAGCAGGTAGAACATAAGGTAGTGAAGGTCGACGACGAAGGTATCGATGAAGTGGTTTGTTTTCTCAAAGAAAAGGGGTACTTATAATGTTTAAAGGACTCATTTTGATTGATAATGAAAATATAAACTACTCATTGGACTTGATTGATGTGGTGAGACGTTTGGCCGGCAATGAAGAAGCCTGTATTTATGGATTAGGAATTAATTTGCCTGAAAAAGTAAAGGGACTTGATGCGGTGATCAGCGTTGAGGCACCAGCTATCCAAATGAAGGATAGTCGCGTATTGACGGATATTATTCAGCAAGTCCATGAAGAATATCAATTTGACAGCATTATTATTCTCGCAACGGATTTTGGACGAATGGTAGCACCACGTTTGGCGATGCGGATTGAGGTAGGATTAGTGGCTGATATTACCGATATCGATGTCGACAAACGTGGGAAGAAATTGATCCGGCCAGCTTTTTCAGGCAATATCATGGCAAGTATCGTCTGTGAATCCTCACCGATCATGGCTAGTGTCCATCCGAATGTTTTTCACACAGAAGACTTGAGTACAGAACCAGAGATCGTCAAATTTATACCGACAGATTTGAAAGCGTCATCAATCGAAGTGCTTGAAATTATAGAGAGTGAACAGACGGCAACAGATATTCGCGAGGCTGACGTGATTGTTTCAGCGGGCGGCGGTTTTACCCAGCCGATCGAACAATTGCAGGATTTAGCGAAGGAATTGACCGGCGTTGTCGCAGTATCGAAACAGCTTGTGGATCGTAAAAAAGCCCCGCGGGAAATCCAAGTGGGACAATCGGGCAAGACTGTCAGTCCGGAACTCTATATCGCTTTAGGGATTTATGGATCAACTCAGCATATTGAAGGGTTAAAAAATGTAAAAGAGATTATTTCGGTGAATACGGATCTTGGGGCACCAATGAATTATTTAGCCAGCCTCGTCGTTCATGGCGATGCGGCGGAATTTGCAAGGAAACTAAGTACCAAACTTAAGGAATAATCCCAATCGGGTAAAAAAATAAAAGGAAAAGAAGGTAAACAAATGGAAATCAAAGACTTTAAGATGGACATGTTTCATATCAAGGGGAAAAATGCAATCGTAACTGGAGGGAATACTGGACTAGGGCAAGCATTCTCATTGGCATTGGCAGAAGCAGGCGCAAATATCTTTATGCCGTCAATCATGCCAGATGATCCAGAATTCAATGCGATCTTAGCTGAACGTGGTGCGAAAACGGCATATATGGAAGCGGATATTACCAAAGACGGCGTATGCCAAGAAGTCGTCGAAAAATGTGTAGCTGAATTTGGTTCGGTGGATATTTTAGTAAACTGTGCCGGCATTTGCCCCTGTGATGATGTAGTGAGCTATGGCCGTGACAAATGGGACCCAACCATTAATATCAATTTGACAGCCGCTTTTGACATGAGTCATGAAGTCGCGAAAGTAATGATTCCTCAAAAGAGCGGAAAAATCATCAATATCTGTTCTATGTTCTCGTTTTTAGGAGGACAGTGGGCGCCAGCATATGCAGCTTCTAAACATGGTTTAGCTGGTTTGACCAAAGCTTACTGTGATGAATTGGCTCAATACAATATTCAAGTAAACGGTATCGCACCGGGGTATTTCAAGACCCATGCGGCAAAAGCGTCGATCGAAGACCCAGAACGCAGCAAATGGATCGTGGATCACACACCAGAAGGACGTTGGGGAGATGTTGCAGATCTGATGGGTGCCACGGCCTTCTTGGCTTCGGAAGCCTCACATTTCGTTAACGGACATATCTTGGCTGTCGATGGTGGATTCTTAGTACGATAGTTCATCTATATAATAGAAGAAAAAATCAAAAGGAGAAACTATGGAAAAGAAATATATCGTCGGTATTGATGGTGGAAGCCAGAGTGCCAAGATCGTCATTTTTGATTTAGAAGGCAATATTGTGGGTGAAGGAAAAGAAGCATTGCGTCCGATGCACTTAGGTGATGATGTGGTTGTGGAGCATCCTGGTGATGATTTATGGGATGCGTTATGCAGTGCATCAATGAAAGCGATGGATGAATTTGGTATTCGGAAAGAAAATATTGTGGGAATCGGCTTAGGTTTTATCCGCTGCTGCCGCGTGCTTTTGAAAAAGGATGGTACATTAGCTCAGCCAGTCATCAGCTGGATGGACAAACGTACGTCTACACCTTATGTCCATGACAATCCTGAGGTTCAATACGTGACGTCAACGAGCGGATACATCACGCATCGTTTGACGGGTGAGTTTAAAGATAATATCGGCAATAACTTTGGGCAATGGCCCGTTGATTATCAGACATGGGACTGGTCGACAGATGAAGAGGTATTGAAACAATACAATCTTCCCGAAGACATGTTATTTGAAGCAGTGAAGCCAGGAGATCAATTAGGAACAATTACAAAAGAAGCCAGTGAGAAAACAGGCTTGCCTGAAGGAGTGCCTGTTTTTGCGACAACCAGTGACAAGGCTGTTGAGGCATTAGGTGCTGGATTGATTCAGGATTCAAGCGCGGTGGTATCTCTAGGGACATATATTTGCAGCATGATGATGGGCAAAGAAATGCCTCCGAGTGATGCGGTCAATTATTGGGGCATCCTATCCTCAATGCCGAATCGCTATATTTATGAAGGCTATGGTATTCGGCGTGGGATGTGGACCGTCTCTTGGTTCAAAGATCTTTTAGGCGAGAAAATCAGTATTCGTTCGAATTATCAAGGGATCAGTGAAGAGGAATACTTGAATGAACAGGCTGCCAATATCCCGGCGGGCA
Source organism: Enterococcus avium (assembly GCF_002891025.1). Taxonomy (NCBI): domain Bacteria; kingdom Bacillati; phylum Bacillota; class Bacilli; order Lactobacillales; family Enterococcaceae; genus Enterococcus; species Enterococcus avium. The sequence continues at coordinate 412,813 of NZ_NBSL01000003.1, forward strand.
GTGATGGATTGATGACGAAATTGGATTGGTTGGCGAATCCTTGGGAGCCATTCAAACGCGGTGTGATGATCGGCTTCAACGCTCATCATGACTATCGTTATTTATACCGTTCGTTCTTGGAAGGTATTGCCTACACAATGAAAAATAATGTGACTAACATGACGGACGAAATGGGCCATCCAATCGACGAAGTTATCGTAACTGGCGGTGGTTCAAATAGTGATTTACTGATGCAGATTTTTGCGGATGTTTTCAATTTACCGGTCAAACGAAATGTGGTGAACGGTAGCGCCAGCGTTGGGGCTGCGATCAATGCCGCAGTTGGCTTGGGAATCTATGAAACCTATGAAGAAGCTGTTGAAAAAATGGTAAAAGTAAAAGATGTGTTCACTCCAAACCCAGACAATGTGGTGGTCTATAAACAGTTAAATGAAGAGGTTTATCAGAGTTTGACGGATTACACCGATGAAGTGTTGAAGAAAACCTATCATGTATTGCATCCAGAAGGCTAATTTTTTGATATATAGTGTGTAATTTACGAAGAAGCGGTTCCGTTCAAAAGGGAATTGCTTCTTTTTATTATAAGTAGGGATGCAAACATATCTGAAATATGGATATATTTGTGAAAAACAGAGAAATAAAAGAAACGAAATTTCTCAATTAAGAATTATTTTTAAAATAACACATTTGCTAGTGATTCGTATCCTCAACCCTGATATAATAGAAAAAATATTTACAAAAGGGAGAGAAGCAAGTGGATAAAAAGGCGTTAAAACGATTGATCGATGTAGCAGCAGGTCGTGAACCGGCTGATTTAGTTTTAAAAAATGCAAACGTGATCGATGTCTATCAAGCAGAGATGATTTCTGGCGATTTAGCGATCGTTGATGGCAAGATCGCAGGGATCAATGGGGAGTATCAGGGTAAAGAAACCATCGATCTTAAAGGAAAAATTGTAGCGCCTGGGTTTATTGATCCCCATATCCACGTGGAGTCCTCTTACGTGACACCTGAGGAATTTAGTCGCTTGCTGGTCCCTCACGGAACGACAACGGTGCTAGCGGATCCACATGAGATTGTTAATGTTCTTGGCCTGTCAGGATTGGATTATATGATAGAGGCCGCAAAGGAAACGGCGCTGGATATACGCTACATGATGCCTTCATGTGTACCGGCTACGAATATGGAAAATGCTGGTGCTGTAATAGAAGCGGCAGATATGATCTCTTCCTTTGAAAAAAAACAGGTAGATGGATTAGCGGAGTTCATGAATTTTCCCGGAGTGATCCACGCTCAAGATGAGGTTCTGGATAAACTATTAGCCGCAAAAGAACGAGGATTGCGAATAGATGGACACTCGCCGATGGTTTTTAATGAAGAATTAAATGCCTATGCTGCAGCGGGTATCGCCAATGATCATGAATGCTCTACAGTGGAGGAACTTAAGGATCGGATTGCTCGTGGAATGTACGTCTTCTTACGAGAAGGATCAGTTACGCAAAATTTACGGACGCTATTAAACGGAGTAACGGATAATAATTATCAGCGTTGTGTCTTATCAGCAGATGATCTGCAAGCGAAAACGATACTAGAAAAAGGACACTTGGACAATAGCATTAGAATTTGTATTGAAGAAGGTGTTTCACCTTTGAGAGCAATCCAAATGGCGACCATCAACGCGGCTCAATGCTGCCAATTAACAGATCGTGGAGCCATCGCACCAGGCTTAAGGGCGGATTTAGTTATCTTTTCTGATTTGGCTCAGCCAGAAATTGAAGCGACTTATATTGAAGGGGAGTTAGTTGCTGAAAAAGGTACCTATCTACCAACTGTGAAACGAATTTCAACGGAAAAGGTGCAATCAAGTGTTCATATCGACAAGTTTCAAAAGGAACAGTTGAAGTTGAACCTAACTAGCGATAAAGCACGGGCGATTGAAGTGATTCCGCAAGAAGCTTTAACTAATGAAGCCATTGTTTCTGTGAAAAGAGATGACCAGGGTCAGTTTGTTTTTGATCCAAAGCAAGACGTTACAAAAATCGCGGTTATTGAGCGCCATCATAATACAGGCAATGTTTTTGTGGGATTATTGAAGGGGTATGGTGTGAAAAAAGGTGCGATTGGGCTATCAATTGCCCATGATTCTCATAATTTGATTGTAACTGGAACAAACGACGAAGATATGGCGGTAGCCGTTCAAGCCCTCAAAGAGCAAGAGGGCGGCGTAGTTCTGATTGAATCAGGAAAAATCATTGGTAATATGGCGTTACCGATCGCAGGACTAATGAGCGATCTCACTGGTGAGGAAGTAGCCCAGCAAGAAGCGAAAATTAATCGACTAGCTCATGAAGTATTAGGAGTTTCAAATAACGTTGATCCCATCATGACATTAGGATTTATGTCTCTAGCAGTCATTCCTAATTTAAAAATTACAGACATTGGGTTAGTAGATGTAACGAAGTTCGAAATTGTACCGGTCTCGGTAGAAGCATAAAAAAACTAGGACAAAGATTCATTCGCGAATCTTTGTCCTAGTTTTATTTTTTTGCTTTAAAAAGTACGGGTAAAAAAATGAAGAATGAAAGAATTAGTACGCTTGCTCCAACTGTTACTATTAGTTTTGGTAACCCTAGTTGCGATATACCAGAAAAATTACCAAACGAGTTTCCTAAAACAATGACGAAACTGATTAGCATAGTTGAAAGGATCGCTTTACCTCGTTCACCGCGTTTTTCAAAGTAGCTAATCACTGAATAAAGTCCCCAGCCCAACAAAACAATCGTAAATGTATCCATAAATTCCAACTCCCTTTCTTTGATGTATTCATCATATCAAGGAAGTCGAGGCTAAAATACTTACAAAAGCAGTGATGGACTTACGATTGTGAAAGGTTGAAATAAATGGTGAAAAAAAACTAGAGCCAATGCGATAAGTAAAAACGCTGCCTACTTCTCTTTTAAAGAAAAGCAGGAAGCGTTTTTTAATCTAATACTTCACCATTATCGCCAATGGAATCGTCTGAAGTTTCCCCTTCCGGTTTTTCATAATGGAAGTTTGATGTATCGTATTTGAAGTTGTATTTATTTCCTAAGAAGTACTTCGCGATGTGTAATGTGCGATCGCTGGAACGTTCAAGGTTAGAGCTGATATCGATCAGTAAAACACCATCTGCGGCACGACCTTCGCCCTTGGTCATTAGGCGAATGTATTTTTTACGCAGTAATTCTACGAGTTCATTGATATTTTCTTCACGGTCTAACATTTTTTGTGCAAGTTCGATATCGTCATTTTCTAAGACTTGCAGGGCATCGCGTATATTTTTTAACACTTTATCAAAAAGCAATTCAAGATGTTCATCGTGAAGCAAGAAGGTCTCACGGTTGCTATTGGATTTGGTTCGATTCCGCTTATCTTTTGCTCGTTGTTTCTCCTCAAGAGCGATCGATTCCTCAACATAGCGTATAATATTCATTGAATGATCCCCGATGCGTTCGAAATCCTTAGTGAACTCCAGCAGCATTGCTTGTTCTTGACTTTCCAAGGGTGTAAGAACAGTCGCAGAGATTTTGACTAAATATTCGGTTAGTTCAATATCACATTGGTTGATTGCATCTTCGTATTGTAAAACATCATCGCGCCATTCTTCTTTTGTATCGTTATAATATTTGCGCGCAGACTTTACAGAGGAAAGAACGTAGCGCCCCATTTGAATGACTTCTCCTTTGGCTTGCTCAATCGCCATAACTGAAGATGTATGAATGATTGGTTCACTCAAAGTGACAGAACGAATATTTAAATTCTTCTCACTACCAGGGACAATCTTCTTCACCAGCATTTCAATTTGAGGGATGAACCAGAATTGGATTGCTAAATTTGACACATTAAAAAGCCCATGAGCGAAGGCTATCTGCATGGCAGGATTCAATCCCAATGAATTTGCGAATAACATAACCAGTTTTGTAAATGGTGACAGTAGCAAGGTGAAAATAATCGCACCTACAAGGTTAAAAATCACGTGAGAGGCAGCGGTTCTCTTTGCGGAAACACTGGCACCAAGACAGGCGATGATTGCTGTAATAGTCGTTCCAATATTGTCACCAAAGAGGATTGGAAGTGCAGCAGTTAGCGTGACGCTGCCTTGCATGTACAATTGTTGTAAAATACCAATCGTGGCACTTGAGCTTTGTAGAACCATCGTTAAGAGCGTACCGATACCAACACCCAAGACAGGATAATCAGCAACACTAAGCATTAATTGATTAAATTGCGGCAAATCTTTTAGTGGGTCCATAGCAGTTCCCATTAATTTTAAACCATAAAAAAGAGCACCAAATCCGAATAAGATCTGCCCAATTGATTGTAAAGAGGTTCGTTTCGAGAAAAAGAGCAAAATCGCCCCTGCGCCAATGATCGGCAGCGCATATGCACTTAAATTAAATCCAATAATAAAAGCGGTGACAGTCGTCCCTACGTTCGCCCCCATGATAACTCCGATAGCCTGTCGTAAGGTCATAAAGCCAGCGCTAACCAGTCCAACGGCTAAGACAGTGGTACCCGAGCTGCTTTGGATTAAGCCAGTCACAATGATTCCGGCCAATACAGCGCGAAAAGGGGTTGAAGTGAAGCGATTTAGAATTTCTCTTAGTCGGTTTCCGGCAGCTTTTTGTAAACCATCTCCTAAATATTTGATCCCGAAAAGGAAAATTCCTAGTCCACCTAAGAAGGTGAAAAGCATTTCTTGATAAGACATAATGCGTCCTCCGCTAATTTTTTTTGCATGCTACTACCAAAATAATAGATTCACAAGTAAAAAGAAAGTCTTTTATTTAAAAAAGCGCTATTTTTTTTGAAAAAACCGATTTATTTTGTCGGAATTGAAATAAATACTAGATGAAGCAGTTAAATGGATGGAATTCTTTTGAAATTTTTAGCGCTTTCAGCTACTCTTAAAGTAGTAAGAAGTTTTTTCAATCGGAATGGAACGCGCATTTTTTATAAATAGAGGAGATGTAGTCGAATGCTTTATGGAAAGAAAGATCGACGCGAGGCAAGTTACTTGGAACCGATTTTTGGTTCAGTGAATGAAGATGAATTATTGCCTTCTTATCAGTTAGGTGAAAAATCAATTGAGCCGCGAATTGCATACCAAATGATCAAGGATGATCTATTAGATGAAGGAAATTCTCGTTTGAACCTAGCAACCTTCTGTCAAACCTTTATGGAGCCAGAAGCAGTCAAATTAATGAGTGAGACACTGGATAAAAATATGATTGATAAATCGGAGTATCCTCGGACCGCAGAAATGGAAAATCGTTGTGTAAACATTATTGCTGATTTGTGGCATGCGCGAGGACCAGAAAAATACATCGGTACTTCTACGATTGGCTCATCAGAAGCCTGTATGTTAGGCGGTATGGCGATGAAATTTGCTTGGCGCAAGCGAGCAGAGAAACTTGGGGTGAATATCCAAGCGAAGAAACCCAATCTGATTATTTCTTCAGGCTACCAAGTTTGTTGGGAAAAATTTTGCGTCTATTGGGATATTGAGCTGCGAGAGATTCCAATGTCAGAAGACCACTTGTCATTGGACGTTGAAAAGACGTTGGAAGCTGTAGATGAATATACGATTGGAATTGTGGGTATTTTAGGAATTACCTACACAGGACAATATGATGATATCAAAAAATTAGATCAATTAGTTGAAGAATATAATCAGCAAACGCAACACAAAGTTTATATCCATGTGGATGCAGCTTCAGGTGGGCTATATGCGCCATTTGTCGAACCAGAGCTAGAATGGGATTTTCAGTTAAAAAACGTGATTTCTATCAACACTTCCGGACACAAATACGGCCTGGTCTATCCTGGTGTTGGTTGGATCGTTTGGCGAGATGAAAAATATTTGCCGGAGGAGTTGGTTTTTAAAGTTAGTTATCTAGGGGGAGAAATGCCAACGATGGCTATCAATTTTTCTCACAGTGCAGCTCAAATGATCGGTCAGTATTACAATTTCGTACGTTTTGGTTTTGATGGTTATCAGAGCATTCATCAACGAACGCATGATGTAGCAGTTTACTTAGCGAAAGAAATCGAACGTTCACGACATTTTGAGATCATCAATGATGGTAGTCAATTACCGTTAGTTTGTTATAAATTGGCAAAAGATGAGGCACGCAGGTGGACGCTTTATGATTTATCCGATCGGTTATTAATGAAGGGTTGGCAGGTTCCTTCTTATCCGCTGCCTAAAAATTTGGAGTATCAAGTTATTCAACGAATTGTGGTGCGCAGTGATTTTGGGATGAATATGGCCTATGATTTTATTGAAGATCTGAAGGAAGCAATCAAAGAATTAGAAAATAGTCACTTAGTCTTTCATGAAGAGACTGAAATAAAAAATTATGGATTTACCCATTAATTGAATCAGAGGAGGCGTTACAAATGAAAGTCGTTTTTCATGTTGATGAGTTGGGAATGATTAGAGAGGCCCGTCATGATATCGAGCATATCCTGTTGTCAGAGCCAGATGCGGATATCGTACTATTGATGAATGGTGAAGCGATTCAAGGATATTTACTGCCGCGAGTGATCAAGTTTATGAAGGAGTATCCGAATATCACTTATCAAGCCTGTCATCATTCGATGCGCACATTCCATGTCCGTTCAAAACAAATGCACGAGCAAGTGGAGATCATTGAATCTGGAGTGATCGGTTTAGTAGAGTTACAGGAGCGTGGGTATTCTTATATTAAGTGTTAAATTATCAATCAAAACGTAAGTCCTTCCAAAAGAGGGGCTTATTTTTTTACTTTCATTAGTAAAGAGTTGCTTCAAAGTTAAAGATCCCGTGTTTGTTATTCTAAAATACAAATTAACTGAAATAGATTAACCTTAATATTGAAATAAGTTATTTTATTAAGTAGTATGCAAACTGTAACTTTATTATTTAATACAGATTAATGGTAAGAGAATTATTCATTCAGTCTAATTTTGCATGTTTAATTTGTAAAAGTTGCCATTTTAAGTAAAGGGCTTACATTGTATAGTTTATTTGTAAGCGGGAGGTAGTTATGAGACAAGAAAAAATTGTTGAATACTTATATGCAAAGAAGCAAGCGATTGCTCCCAGGGCATTAGCCGCTAAATTTCAAATATCAGAACGAACTTTGGCGAATGATATTAAATGGTTGAAGGAAATCGGTTCAAACGAAGGATTTACGGTCGAACGGGTTCGTTCAGCGGGTTATCAGTTGAAGGTTTTCGACAACGTTCGATTTAGTAGTTATCTGTCGAAATCCAAAAAGCAAGAGCAGGTAGATAATTCAAGTCCGCAGGAGCGAATTAAAAATATCGAGCTATTGCTACTGTTCCATGAAGAGTACATTACGATGCAGCAGATTGCGGAATGGCTGGATGTCAGTTTGTCGACGATCAAAGCGGATATCAAACAGGTCGAACAGTTTTGTGACAATTATGATCTGACACTCTTTAGTAAAGCCCATTACGGCTTGAAGATCATGGGTACAGAAAGTAAAAAAAGACGAGCGATCTTATACTTAATTCGTAATACGATTCATACGCCGGTTTTGACGGAAAAGTACAAGGAGTTCAATTTTGTCTTCAATGAAGAAGAGCTTCGGCAGCTTTTAAAGGAGCAATTGTTAGAAAATCAATTGAAGATTAGTGATATCGTTTTTGAAAACATCGTTCAACATATTCGCTTGTTAAGCTTTCGCATCCTGCAAAACAATACCTTGAACAGCGAAGAGTTGGAGGAGCGTACAATTAGCGATGACTATGATCGTTTAACGGAAAAATTAGTCGGCTATTTAGAAGAGACCTATCAGTTGAATTTCTCGTGTGTGGAAAAAAATTATTTAGAAGAACAACTGCGTGGGAAATTTGCTGTTTTAGATGATCCTGCTAGTAATCAGCAATTGAGACAGGCAATCGATAAATCCTTGGAATTGGTGGATCGACGTTATCATACGTGTTTTCGGCAGGATCAAGATTTAGCCAATGCGTTAATGATGCATGTAGCGCCATTACTGCAACGTCTTTACACCGGTCATCAGCTGGAAAATCCGATTATTGAGGATATTTACACGCAATATGCCAATGTATTTAATGTAGCAATGGTCTTTATCAATGAACTGAATAAAGACTTAGATGCGGATATCAGCAAAGATGAGATTGGTTATGTAGCGATTTATTTCGCGGCGAGCTTGGAAAAACAATCTAATCAAGTGATTGATGACTATCAGAAAATAGCAGTGATCTGTTCGACAGGTGGCGGGGCGGCTTATTTACTAAAAGTCAATTTGGAGCGATTGTTCAGTAATGCGAAGGTTGAAACATTTGCCCTCAATGAAATTGAGCAAATTGATGCCAGCTTTGATCTTTTAATCTCGACTGTACCGCTGGAGCAAACCGATTTTGAGATACCGATCATTTACACCAAAACGATTTTAAGTCAGACAGAGATCACAAAGATCGAAAAAGATTTGTACCTGTTAAGAGAATCGAAAAATAAAGTCTTTGATGTACACCAGTTCATTCTCAGTTTATTTGATGAGGAATGGTTTCAGATTAATGAAGAATCTAATGATTATCTGGAGCTTTTGGAAAATGAAGGTGCTCATCTTGAAAAGTGCGGCTGGGTTGAACGTGGCTTTAAAGAAAGTGTTTTATGTAGAGAAAAGATGATTGATACGATTTATCAGCACGGTGTTGCAGGCCCCCATCCGATGGAGCAGGCAGCCATCAAGGAAGTCATTGATGTGATTTTACTGAAAAAACCGCTGATTTATCGGGAGAAACAAGTAAGGATCATCTTTCTAATCAATATCAAAAAGGATCACTTGAGCCTGCATAAGGAAATCAGTCGTTTAATGATCAAGATGATGGATGATCCACTTTTAGATACGCAACTAAGAAGAATGACGAATTTTCAAGACTTCAAGTCTTATATGAAAAGTTTAATGAAAGAAGGATAAAACAATGACCGATCAAGAAATGGATATTTTTAAAATTATTTCCGCAGCAGGAGATTCACGAGGTTCTGCTTTTGAAGCGTTACGTCTCGCCCGCAAAGGAAAATTCGAGGAAGCCGAAGCGAAAATGCAGGAAGCCAAGGAAAAAAGTATCGATGCACATGATGTGCAGACCAAGTTGATCACCGGTGAGATCAATGGAGATAAAACGGAGACGAGCTTACTGATGGTACATGCACAGGATCACTTAATGACCAGCATTCTGGCTCGAGATTTGATTGAGGAAATGATCGGTATGCTAAAGGAACAAAGCGAAGCCAAGGCTTTGCAATAAGATAAAAATTTATTAGGAGGATTTAACACATGAAAACATTACTCGTTTGTGCAGGTGGCTTTTCAACGACCATGATGATGGAGTCAATGAAAAAAGTAGTCAAGGAATCAAAAAGTTTAGATGAAAAGGATTATCCGATGGAAGCGATCGGTGTCGATAAGTTAGAACGATACATCGATGATTACGACGTGATTTTAGTCGGTCCACAGTTGAGCCATAAATATGATTTCATTAAAGGAGAAGCTGACAAAAGTAATAAACCAACAGTGTTGTTAACGTCAGACATCTACGGATCAATGGATGGTGCCACGGTTATGAAGCAGGCATTAGTCGCATACAGAAAAAATCAAGCATTAAAAACAAAATAGTTAGGAGTGTAAAAAATGGAAAATCCAAAGAAACAGGGTGCCTTCGAAAAAGTTGAAGGATTCATTCGTAAGACACTGGTTCCAATTGCGAACAAGGTTGACAGCAATCCTTACTTAACGGCGATTAAAAAAGGAATGGTCGTTATGACGCCAGTGCTGCTATTGGGTTCGATCGCGGCGATTTTTCCGTCGATTCCAGAGTTTATCAAAACACCAGGCGTTGCGAGTTGGTTTGAAAATTATGGGTATATCTTTGGCATTATTTCAAAAGTTTCATTAGGTCTTGTTGGGTTGTATGCGGTATTGGCGATCTCTTATTTTTTAAGTGAACATTACAAGCTGTATACAGTTGGTTCTATGATGCTATCAGCCATAGCTTTTCTAATTGTTGCAATGGATGTTGACGACAACGGCAATATCGTTGCTAGTTATCTAGATTCAAAAGGGCTCTTTACCGCCATATTCGTAGCTATTATTTCCGTTAAACTCTATCAGTTCTTTACGAAGCATAAATTGGTGATTAAGATGCCGGAAGGGGTGCCAGATTTTGTCTCTAGTTCATTTGAATTGATCACACCAACCGCTGCGATCGGTGTCCTGTTTATTGTGATTCGTGCGGTGACAGACAGTCTATCTGGTGGGGTTTTACTCCCACAAGTAATCATGGATGTTTTAGCACCTGCTATTGGCAGCTTGGATTCATTGTGGATCATTTACTTTGTATTAGTTTTGCGTTTGGTTTTCTGGTTCTTTGGAATTCACTCAGCCGTATTATCGCCGATCTTATCACCAATTGCGGTACAGTATTTGTCAGAAAACATTGCGGCTCATGAAGCGGGGGAACCACTACAGCACGTAATTACAAATGGAACATTGTCAGCTTTTGCAAACTTCTCAGGATCAGGCGTTACGATCGGGTTAGTTTTAGCAATGCTGATCAGTAAATCTTTACGCTATAAAAAAGTCGGAGCAGTTGCTTTGCTACCTTCACTGTTTGGAATCAATGAGCCGGTGCTCTTCGGTGTGCCGATTATCCTGAATCCTGTGTTGATGATTCCATTTATTTTCGGCGGTGCCTTAGTGGGAATGTTTCCGATGATCTGTATGAAGCTTGGTTTATTGAACTTTCCAATCTTTGATCCGCCGTATGTTCCAGTATTTATGGAGGGATTTCTGACTGGTTTTGACTGGCGTGCGATCATTATTCAGGTGATCCAAGTTGCGATGTCTTTTGGTTTATATCTGCCATTCTTTAAAGTTTTAGAGAAGCAAGAATTAGAACGTGAAGCATTATTAGAAGCTGAAAAAGCCAATTCTGTCATTTCAGATGACGATGAACAATATTTAACCGATATTGATTTCTAGCCAAAAAGGACAGCTTGGACTGTCCTTTTTGCTTTAAGGAGCACAACGAATGAAAGTAGAAAAATTACGAAAAAAATTAGCTGAAGAAAAAATAGATGGATTACTGGTAACGGATAAAATTAATCGCCGCTATTTATGTGGCTTTACTGGATCGAACGGTCTTTTGTTAGTTACTGAAAATGCACTGCACTTATTTATTGATGGACGGTATACGCAACAGGCTCAGCAGCAAACGCAAGGGGTCGAAATTTGTGAAATTCCTGTTGGCGCCAGCCAAATTGAAGTACTACGACCTTTTGTTAAGGGGGCTGTATTCGGTTTTGAAGCAGGGACGATTACTTATCAAAGCTTTATTAATTTTCAAGCTTTAATGGGAGCAGTCGGCGGACGATTAGTTGCAACAAAGAATATGATCGAAGAATTACGCATGCTCAAAACACCAGAGGAGCTATCTGCAATCAGACAAGCGGCCAAAATTGCTGATCAAACACTAGAAATGATTTTACCGTTGATTCGCACAGGTATGACAGAGTTAGAATTAGCCAACGAGATTGACTATCTCAGCAAAAAATTAGGCAGCGAAGGCCCCGCCTTTGAGACAATCGTCGCTTCTGGCCCACGAACAGCTTTGCCTCATGCACATGCAAGCAACAAAAAAATTGAAGCCAATGAGTTAATTATGATCGATTTTGGATCGATCCATCAAGGTTATTATTCAGATATTACACGAACTTTTGCGTTTGGTGAAGTGGACAAAGAAATCATAGAAACGTATCAAAAAGTTCTAAGCGCTCAAAAACAAGCGATTGAGACAGTCGCTTTAAGGAAGCCATTAGGAGAAATTGATCAGGTTGCGCGCCTTGGCTTAGAACAAGAAAATCTGGTTCAGTATTTCAGCCACAATCTTGGTCACGGAATCGGACTATCTTGTCATGAATATCCAGCCTTAGCTCCAATTGAAACGCTATTAATCGAAAAAAATATGAGCTTTACCATTGAACCAGGAGTGTATTTACCAGAGAAGGCTTTTGGTATTCGGATTGAAGATGACGTCGCGGTAAACGAATCGGGACACGCTGAAATCCTAACGCATTTTAACAAGGAGTGGATGACAATTGATTGCAACCGATAAATTATTGATGCAATTATCTGACTTAGATGCATTGCCAGGACAAGAAGCGCAAGTCCAGCAAGCATTGCAGGAAACGATTCAAGGTCCGGTAACAAAGGACTCATTTGGCAATCTGTATTTTGGCGATTTAGAGACCAAAAAGAAAAAAATCGCGCTCTATGCACATATGGATGAGGTAGGATTTTTCGTTCACCATATCACGGAAGATGGGTTCGTCTATTTTTACCCAATTGGCGGTTGGTGGGGGCATGTGGTTTTAGGACAGCAGGTCAGGGCAACATGTCGTAAAAATGGTGCAATTTTGGAAGGTATCGTGGGGACGTTACCCAAAACTAGCCAAAGACTGACAGAGGTTGTGCCGATCAATCAAATGTATATTGATTTTGGTGTTCATTCAAAATCAGAATTAGAAGAAGCAGGTCTGCAGATCGGTGACATGATTTTACCGAATACAAAAGCAAGAAAAAGCTTTAATCAGAAGAAGATTATGGGTAAAGCGTTGGATGATCGAGTGGCATGTACGATCATGGCGCAAGTCAAAAATCAGGCAGAAACAAAGAAGATCGAAGTGATTGGCGTAGGGACGGTTCAAGAAGAAGCCGGGACTAGAGGGTCCAAAGTCGCTGCCGCTCAAGTGGATGCAGACATTAATATCGTCATTGATGTTGCCAATGGGAAGGATACACCACATGCTGCAGATTTTCCAAATCGTATCCAAGGAAATGGTCCAGGCTTGGTTTTAGCAGATAAAACAGCGCTAGGAAATATCAAATTATTGGATTACTGTAAAGAAATTGCTGGAAAAAATCAACTTCCATGGCAATATGACCTACTTGGCGGTGGTGGCACGGACGCTGGTTCCGTTCAATTATTTGCTGGCAAGCCAACGTTGGTCTTCTGCGTACCTGTTCGTTATTGTCATTCATGGAACTCGATAGTTGAAATTTCTGATGTGGAAGCAACGATTGATTTACTTTCAGCAGTTATCCGTTCATTAGACGAAGGAGGAATTGAGCTTGAGCAATTTTAATCAGCAGCGTTCGCGTTACGGTACGTATTCTACCCAATGGGATTATGTTCAAGATCGCTTTGGCGAAAAAGATCTATTGCCATTTTCTATTTCGGACACAGATTTTATGCTTCCTGATGGGACGATCGAGATTTTAAATCAAGCGGTTACTCGTGGCTTCTTCGGTTATACCCGTTGGAATCATTTGGATTATAAACAAAGCATCAGTCATTGGTTCCAACAGGAATTTGATTGCTGGATCGACCCCGAATGGTGTGTCTATTCTCCCAGTGTGATCTATAGTCTGTCGGTATGTATCCAATTATTGAGTCAAAAAAATGATAAAATTATCACCTTAACTCCCTGCTATGATGCTTTTTTTAACTGTATCGGCGGTAATGATCGTGAATTAATCACTTTTTCACTAACAAACGCCAACGAACAGTTTACGATTGATTTTGCGGCACTGGAAAAAGTTTTTGCAACTGAAAAACCAACGATTTTTTTATTGTGCAATCCCCATAATCCAACTGGTCGAGTATTTACTCAAGGTGAACTTACCCGCTTGATTTCCTTGTGTAATCAGTATCAAATTGCCATCATCAGCGATGAGATTCATATGGATGTGCGTCGTCCGGGAAAAAAACATTTACCAATCTTAGCATTTATAGAGAAAATAGAGACTCCAGTGGTTTTATTATCTTCAGCGTCTAAAACCTTCAATTCTCCTGGGCTAGGCGGGTCTTATGGAATCTTTTTTGAAGCTGCATTACGAGAAGAATTCTTGAGTATTTTGAAGGGGCGTGATGGTTTGTCTTCAATCCCGTATCCCGCATTGCTTGCGACGATGGATTGCTATAACAATCAGAAAAAATGGGTGGAAGAGTTGAATCAGACTATCGATGTCAATTTCTGGGAATTGAAAAGAATTCTCACTAGCGATTCACGAATTCAGTTTGAGATTCCCGAAGCTACTTATCTTGGTTGGATCAATATTGATCAATTACCTTATACAATGGAAGAACTACAAACAGTTTTAGTCAAACAGGAAAAGGTAGCGATTATGAAAGGAGAGACTTACGGCCCAGAGGGTGAGAGGTATCTTCGGTTTAATTTAGGTGCTCCAAAAGAAAAAATTATTGATGGCGCTGTACGTTTGATGCGAGCAATTCAAAGTTTAGATCAAAAATTCTCTTAATTTCTTCCCTTCATTTGTTAAAATGGAGTAAAAGTGAGGGTGATTCCAATTAGCACAGCCATTGTAATTCTCCATGAAATCTATGGCATTAACGATTTCATGCTGGATCAAATCAAGTATTATGAACAGAGGGGCTTCACTGTTTATTGCCCTAATCTTTTGAAGCGGGCCTCTTTTTCTTATCAGGAGGCGGAACAGGCATACGAGCATTATTATGCTCATTTCTCGGAGATCAAAAATTTCACTTTCAATTATATTGAAAAAATATCTCTGCTCCATGAAACGGTCTATCTTTTAGGCTTCAGCGTTGGCGGCACACTTGCTTGGCTTTGTAGTGATGAGCTGGAGTGTACGGATGTGATTGCCTGCTATGGTTCGCGAATCAGAGACCATCTACAAATTATGCCAAAGTGCCGGACATTGCTGCTTTTTTCTCAAGAACCTGCTTTTTCAATAGAGAAAACAGTGAGAAGTTTAGAAGGAAAACAGAACACAACTGTTCGTCTTTTTACAGCTAAGCACGGTTTTCTAGATTCCTATTCTGCAAATTATCATCCTGAGACTGCAAAAGCGGCACAGCAGGAAATTATTTGCTTTTTGAATGAAACATTTGAGTAGCTAAATAAAAGCAGAGAAGCAGCCAATACTCCTTGGCTTACTTCTCTGCTTTTTCGTTCCATTTTTTTGGACTCCAAATATTTCCCTCTAATGCGACTTGTAAACTTTCATTGTCATCTTCTAATTGTTCGATATATTTAACTGCCTCATCGATGATAAATTGGTACTTCTCATCAGAAATTGCAGTCAATTGTTCCTGTAACCATGTATTTCGCATTTACTTCACCTCAAAAGCAGTGTAGCATAGAATTAGTCGATATCTCGTGTGGGATGCTTGGGAGGGAATATACAATGAAGATAAATGAAAGCGTTCTTATTGAAGCAAAGGCAGAATTAGCTGCAGCAAAAATCGAACTGGAACGATTAGAGCGTTTAGCCTTTTCCAGCGAGTTGAAAGAAGAACGGATTAAATCACTAAAACAGGAAATTCAACAGGCAGAGCGTTTGATGAATACGCAAGCAGATATTTAGCCTTCTCATTTCTTCGATGGTAGAATAATTTTAGAGATATTTGGTGCCTATTTTATCAATAGAGGAGGATTTGTTATGGCAAATAACGACGAACTAAAAGGTAAAGTGAACGAGGCAAAAGGGAAAGTAACAGATGATGAAACGACCGAATTAAAAGGCAAATTTCAACAAGGATTCGGTAAGGCAAAAGACAAAGCAAAAGAAACAGCAGATGATGTTGCTGGTAAAATTAACAAAAAGCTCGATGAAGAAAAAGAAGATTAATTTTTTAAGACCTGCTGCGGCGGGTCTTTTTTTGACATTAAAGGAAGTATAACATTTTAAGCGGTCAAAGGATTGATACATCAATCTTTTGACCGCTTTTCATCTGGTCTTTTTCCTATTAAACTGGAGATATGAAACCCAATATTTTACACGCCATTTTCTTTGATGAATATCAAAACTGGGAGAAATTCAATCAAAGGTACACAAGAAGGATTCGATCCGTTGTGAAAAGAGAAGTGAAGAAGTTTCGCGATTGTGGTGACCTTAAAAAAGGTTATCGTCTATTTGTCTGTGAAGGATGCCATGATGTAAAGAAAGTGGCTTTTCGTTGTAAAGGGAAATTTTGTCCAACTTGTGCAACTGGGGAAAGTCAACGGTGGGCAGAGGTTGCGGCGAATGATCTGTTTACAGTGACGCATCGACACGTCATCTTCACGATCGATGAAGGTTTACGTGAGATTTTTCTGAAGGAGAAGTATCGTAAGGAGCTTTTAAAAGGATTAATGGATGAAGCTGCACGGATACTATTAGATTTTTTTAGAAAGCACCATATACAAGCTGGGGTTGTGGCAACACTCCACACCTTCGGTTCTCAGCTAGAATACAATCCGCATGTTCATTTAGTCGTCACCATGGGTGGACTGACGAAGGATGGAAAATGGAAGGACTATGACTATTTTCCGTTCGCAATGTTGAGGAAATATTGGCAGAATGCGGTCCTAAAGCTCATTCGAAGAACCTTATCCCAATGGGATAAGGCACGAGTCCAGCCGCTTTTACAAGCGGCGTACACGAAAAATGCAGAGGGTTTTTACGTGCATGCACCCAAAAGGAGCCGAACTTCTCTCAAAAAGATATTAGAATATATCAGTCGTTATATGAAACGTGGTCCCATTGCTTTAAATCGTATCCTTTTGTACGATGGGAAAATAGTGATGTTTCAGTATCATGATAAACGAACTAACACGGATAAGATAAAGACGATGTCGGCAGAGGAATTTATTGGTGCACTGATTCGTCATATTCCAGAGAACCAGTTCAAAACAATTCGTAGATACGGCATTTATAGTCGGCGGATCAAGACAATCATGAAAAAAGTATTAAGTAATTACCAGAAAGAGATTCAACGAATGCTTGTGAATGTGAAGAAAGCACTTAAACCAAAATCATGGTGTGAACGAATAGCCGAAGAATTCGGAGTAAATCCATTGGAATGTACTAGATGTGGCGAATATTATGAATTTAGTGGAGTTAGTGTGTCTAAAAATGGACGACTTGTAGTGAAATATGCGAAGAATAAAGAATCGGAACGATTCATGCGAGAGGAGAATAAAAAAATTGGGGAAGAAGCATCGAAACGTAAGTATGAAAAAGAAAAAGAAGCAGCTTTTAAAAAACTTCGATTCCAATGGAGTGGTTCATTACATTTGTCTTGAATGTGGGATAAAGGAAAAAATTCCAAAGGAAGTAGTTCAATTTTTGGATGCAGGAGATGTTGCATTTGATCCTGAGAACGCTCCGCAATTTGATTGCGAAAAATGTGGTGGAGAGATGTATCCAGAATACTATAAGAACGTACTTGGATACGAATTTAGAATCAGTGATCGACAATAAAATGATTTATCTAAACAAAAAGTCCTCAGGAGCGGTTTTCTCCTGAGGTTTTCTTAGGGTCAAATATTTCTTATGATCAACAAAGCAATTCATGAAGTTAACAGTTTAAAGCGATCAATCAGCTGGGACTATTGGATGAAAGCCTTCTTTGTTTGCTATATAATACTATTAAGAAGAAAAATGAAAGGTTGAGGTTGACGTGTCGCAAACTGCATTATTGGTCGTGGATATACAAAAAGGAACATTAGCACCATTTATTGGCAAAGAAAATTTTTTAGAAAATGTGAATGGATTGATCGATTATTTTCATAAAGAGAATCTTCCGATCGTTTTTATAAAAAAGGTTGGGTATGGTGAACTTTCGCAGAAATTACGCCGTAAACCGGAGGATCTAGTGATTTCAAAGATTCAAATGAATACATTTAAAGCACCAGAATTCCGATCGATTATTTCTAAACATGATTTTCAGAAGTTTGTGGTAGTTGGCTTAATGAGTAACGCGTGCGTCCAAAGTACGTGTAAAGGGGCTTTGGCAGAAAATTATCCTGTGACATTAATTGAAGATGCTCATGATTCTGTTATTAAACCAATGCGAAATATTTGGAATAGGAGGTTACAGGATCTAGGTGTAACGATTATGACTACTAAAGAGTATATAGAAAAGTAAAAGGAGTGGCTAGTTGTGCGTATTTTAATAGTTGGTGGTAAGGGAACGATCGGTCGAGCAATTGTTGAAAAATTGAAGGAACATCACGAACTGATTATAGCTGGAAGAACAAGTGGCGATGTACAGGTGGACCTAAAATCTGTAGAGAGTATCGAAACAATGTTCAAGAAAGTTGGACATGTAGACGCGATCGTAAATGCTTCAGGAACAGCTAAATTTCAACCAATAGAAGAAATGACCCCTGAAGATAATCTAGTGGCGGTACAAAGCAAGCTGTTAGGGCAGATCAATCTGACATTAATTGGACAAAAATATTTACGACGCGATGGCAGTATTACACTAACGACAGGCATCATGAAGGACGATCCGATTCCAGGCGGGGCTTCAGCAGCAATGGCTAACGGTGGTGTGGCAGCTTTTGTAAAATCAGCAGCCATTGATTTTACTCAGGGTATTCGCATCAACTGTGTCAGTCCCAATGTTTTAGTAGAGTCCTATGATAAATTCCAAGATTCCTTTAGAGGGTTTGTACCTGTACCAGCAGAGCGCGTGGCAATGGCATTTGTAAAAAGTGTCGAAGGAAAACAAACAGGGCAGGAATATCAGGTGTATTAAAGGGCGAGAAATGATATAGAATACAATAATAGATGGTTATTTTTCACTTGAAGCCAGTATTGTTTTAGAAATATTAACTTTGACTGAGCCGAGCTGCGCGCCGAAAAAAAGCAGATAGCCATTTTTACTAAAACGAATTATCAGATTTTTTCCTAGGATAAATCCGTTATTCTACACATATTGGAATTTAAAGTAACAAAACGCGAAAACAGTGTGTTTAAACTGTTTTCGCGTTTTTGTTAGTCATTTTTTTCAGTGGTGTATTCTTTAAAGGATTTTGTTTTGTACAAATCTTCTGTTGATTGCTGATTATTCTTCGAAAAGACGCTGGTTGATTGATCACCTAGCTTTTTCTCAATCCCGTTTAAGTTTTTGATGGAATTTTTATAATTGATTTCCTCTACTTTAACCGGGCTCAAGCCACTGTCGTAATAAAACCGCAACAGATCCCCATTATTGATCTGATCGGAGATATTTAGCTGTTCCTCGACTTTCTTTTTAACTTCTTTGGCTTCTTCCAGTATTTCAGGCTGACTAAAGTTCAATAGAGCCCCTGTTTGATTATCGTAAACATCGCCCTTATGGTAAGAATAGTCCTCCGTAACAAAATCTCCATTACGAAAGGCGACTAACTGTTCTCGATTAGGAGAAAGCAAGTCGTGTCCCAGCAGCATTAAATCATTAGAATCATAACCAACTAAATGCAACAACGTAGGCAATACATCGATTTGTCCACCATAAGTATGATTGATCGTTCCCTTTTCTTGTCCCGGAAGATGAATGATCAAGGGCACCTTTTGGGCTTGGATCGTATCAAAGGTTGTCCAATCCTCTTTGCCAAATAATTCTTTAGTGGCCTCAATACGTGAATCAGAAATACCGTAGTGATCGCCATACAAAACGATCATAGAATTTTCGTAAAGTCCGCTGGCTTTTAGGTAATCAAAAAATTCTCTGATGGCTGTATCAGTGTAATTCGCTGTTGCAAAATAACCGTCGATCGTTGAGTCGCCGGTATCTACTTTTGGGAAACCATTCTCCGCTTCAGGTAATTCAGAAAACGGATAATGGTTAGAGACCGCTAAAAATTTCGCGTAAAAAGGCTGCTGCAGGTGCTCCAAATATTTCACTGATTGCTGGAAAAAAGGCTTGTCATGCAACCCGTATTGGAAAGAATTCTTATCATTTAAGCTATAATAACTAGAGTCAAAGAAGTGCTGGTAACCAAATCGTTTATATGTTTCGTTGCGATTCCAAAAATTTCCAGCATTACCATGAAAGGCGGCAGTTGTATAACCTAATTTTTGTTCAAAAATGGCGGGTGCGGCATTAAAGGTATTCTTGCCACCTAACTGTGAAAATAGAGAGCCTTGATTCAGCCCAAACAAGGAATTTTCCAATAATGTTTCTGCGTCACTGGTTTTTCCAGCACTGACCTGATGGTAAACATTGTCAAAGCTGAAAGAGCTTTGACTGTGATACAGACTATTTACAAAAGGCATGACTTCATGCTCGACACCGTTTTCGTCTTTCAGCTTGTAATCAATCAAAAATTGATGGGCACTTTCTAGATGGACATAGATAATATTCTTATCTTTAGCTATACCAAATGTTTCCTTATTCATTTCTTTTGGCTGCTGCTTGAGTTTTTCCGCTAAAACTTCCATATCATTAGGGCTGGCCTGTGCACGAATTTGTGAGACTTGGTAGGTTTTGACGCCGTCGTAAACGGTATAGGCGTTGATTCCTAAATATTTCACTAGATAATCTCTAGAAAACGTTCTAGTCAATAAGCCTGGACGACTTGTTTCCGCCAGTGCAATATTTCCAGCAAGAAACAATAACGAAGCCATCGTGACTGTAAAAGCCAGCTTTGCTCGAACGGGACGAGTATCTACTGGGAGTTTCTTTAGTAGTAAAGCGGCTAGTACAGCAATACAGTCCAGAAAATACAGAACATCATGAGGCTTAAATAGTCGTATAGCACTTTCTCCAAGTCCGCTGGCGACTTTTCCCGCACCTAATATTGTATCAATGGTAAGAAAATCGGTGAATTCTTGATAATAAACCACGTTAGCAAAAAGTAAGATGCTAAGTAACAAGTAAATGAGATATCCTGTAATATAGGCAGCTTTCGTTCTCCGGATAAACAAAAAGATCGACAAAAAGAGCATCGTGGACGCTATCGGATTGATTAGCAGAATAAAAACCTGAAGCGCATTATCTAAACGCAAGTCGAAATCGACCAGATAGGCAAATAGATTTTTGGCCCATAATAATAGCGTTAATATGAGAAAGAAGCCGAATCTCGAGTTCAGTTTTTCTTTGATCATGTCATAACCTTGTATATTAGAGTTAGGGTTTTAACCTTCCGGTTTTGATTGGATAACCCTATGAACCATCGTTATTTTAATTTGGTATTAACTCATTTCTTTTGAGATAATATATTTATTGGATTGAGAGGCTAAGCCGTTCCCCCCTTGGGTCATTGAACCCGCACTCGAGAGACTGGCTCCTCTCTCTGATAAGTGGATTGCGTATGAGTTAGATGTTGAAAGTCCTTACTTTACTCCGTATCTCGTACAAGGTAGTGACGCTTTTCAGTTGAGTGGATTTCAATCCAAAATTCTTTTTTTGAAAGGTCAGATATACATGTACTTTTTAGGCATTGATATCGGTAAACGCACTCACGTTGCTTCTATCATGAACGAGGAAGGAAAGGTATTACTAAAAGGTTTTTCATTTCCTAACACCACTGAAGGAGCAGAGTCATTAATTGAGCGAATGGTCGACTATTCCGGAGCACCCAGTGACTTTGTTATAGGGATGGAAGCCACGGGGCACTATTGGCTGTCCATCTTTTCATACCTTCACGAATCAGATTATTTGATTCACGTTGTGAATCCCCTTCAAACAGACGGATGGCGTAAAGGTACAGAAATACGGAAACGAAAAAACGATATTATTGATTCTGTTTTGATTGCTGACTTAATGCGCTATGGCTCATTTGTCGAAACGGTCTTATCCGATGAAAATGTTTTTTCTTTGAAACAACTTTCTCGTTACCGAACTTATTTAGTAGGTACAGCGAGCGACTTCAAAAGAAAAATTATAGCCGTATTGGATCAAGTCTTTCCAGAATACGCGACGATTTTTACCAAGCAGGGCGTTTTCGGAAAAGCTTCTAAAGAGTTATTGCTGGCGTTTAGTGCCCCGATCGACTTAGAAAACATTTCCTCAGAAACTTTGGCCCAATACTTAGCTGAGTTAAGCAGGAACCGAATCAAGGCAGAAAAAGCGGACCAATTGAAGCAAGCAGCTTCTAACTCCTTTGGAGTAAAATTTGCTCAAGAAGCGTTCACCTTCCAACTACGTTCAATGATTGAACAATTAAAATTCATTGAAAGCCAAATAAAGGAAACGGAAAGAGAAATCAAGCACATAATGGACACTTTAAATTCTGTTATTCTCACAATTCCTGGAATTGGTCCTATAAACGGTGCGACTATTCTTGGTGAGATCGGAGATATTCAAAAATTTTCTAACCCGAAAAAACTCGTTGCTTACGCTGGGATAGACGCTTCCGTGACACAATCAGGGCAATATGAGGCAACGCATAATGTTATGAGTAAACGAGGGTCTCCATATTTGCGAAAAGCCTTGTTTTCGGCGGCTTTAGTAGCTTCTCAATGTGATCCTGTTTTTAGTGCGTTTTACCAGAAAAAAGTTTCCGAAGGAAAACATCATCTAACTGCCTTAGGTGCGGTTTCTCGTAAGCTTTGTTACGTGATTCATGCTATTTTGACTAAAAACGAGCCTTATATAATTGTTTCTGATTAGCTATTGAACATTCAAAAAAACTAATGGTAAGAAGCTTATTTGTTGTACCCTTTTTTCGGAATTATCTGTTATAAAATATTTTTTGATTTGGCTAATTTTTACTTGACTCTATATAGTTAGTCTCTCTTAGTCTTTGTTCTAATTAGTTAATTGTATCGAAAAAACGGTTGGTATGTAAAGGCTATCAATACGAGATATAACAAAATTTAGAGAAAAAGCAATGATCCGCGAATATAGTATAAATTTTATATGAGATTTGATTTTTTTCAAAAAATGAACCGATAGTTTTTTCTATCGGTCCATTTTCTATGCTTCGGTTGGTTGTTTCTGGTATTCCTTCACGAAGGCTTTTGCCTCTTTGTTAATTATTTTCAAATCGCATCCCTGTTGCTTTGCTGCAAATACACAGCCGCAGTAGCATTGGCGATACACATCGTACTCTTTACACATCTCAATCGAACGTTGGTAGCCGGAATTTTTTTTAAAATCACTTGGCAAGTAATGCGTATTGTAGATTTTTTGGATATCCATACCGATTTGATTGATCAATTGGCTATTTTTTTTCGGGGAAATCGTTAAGGCACTACCAAAATAGTCGAAACCGCGTTCCAACGCTTCTTTTGCTGCTAAGTCTAAGCGCATATTAAAGCGAGCGGTACAACGTTTCCCGCCTTCAGGTTCTGCGATCAATTCCTTTTGCTGCATTAACTGAATGAATTCATTCGGTTTATAGTCGTCAATAATCAAATCAACTTGATTGCCAGTCGCTGTATTAAAGTCATGGATAAATTTTTCTTGAACTAAAACTCGACGTTGATATTCACTTTCAGGATGAATATTGGAGTTCGAGAAGAAGATCGTCACATCTGCGTGCTGGGTCAAAAATTCCAAGGTACAGGTACTGCAGGGTGCGCAACAAGAATGAATCAAAATTCGTGGGCGGACTTTTTCTTTTTCCCACGATTGAATCATCTTATGCAAAACACGGTCATAATTTATTTTTTGGTTATTCATTTTCTCAACGATTTCCGTTGCATCTATTATATTCATCAAATCACCTGAAGGTATTATAAGGGAAATGAAGTTAGAAAAAAAGACGATTGAAAAGCACTTTAAGATTAAAAAAATGGTTTAAAAGTAAAAAAAAGCTGAGAATGATTGAAATATATTTAAAACTGAATATAGTATATACTGTAAGGTATATACCGAATGGGTCGAAAAAATTAATCTAGCCAAGCTGTGGAAGAATCAGTATAGTGAAAATGAAGATTGGATAGTAGATAGAAAGAAATAATCGAAAAAGGGAGAAATTATGGAGGATAAGAAAACGACAAAGGCGAAATTTAATCAGGTATCCGCTGAGATCGAAAAACGTATCCATGAAGGAATCTATGTAAGCTCACAAAAATTACCTTCTGAATATGACTTGGCGAAGGAGTTTGATTGTAGCCGCTTAACGATTCGTAAAGCCATCGATGATTTAATCGGCAAGAATATTTTGGTGAAACGGCGCGGTAAGGGAAGCTATGTAATGTCACAGCCAAAAATTCAAAGTGGGCGCTCTGGGCTGCAAGGCTTTACTGAAGCCGCGAAGGCCTATGGAAAAACCAGTAGTACAGAAGTTATTTCGTTTAAAAAGGTTAGTGAGCCTTCAGAGGAAATTCTGAACGCACTGCAACTAGAAGAAGATCAACCAATCTATGAGTTGGTTCGGCGGCGGATATTAGATGATGAACCAATGACAGTGGAAAAAATTTATTTGTCCGAGTTTTATGTAAAAGGGTTAAAAGCAGAGGATTTCAGCGGCTCGCTATTTAAATTGCTAGAGGAAAAAACCGAGATTGCCTATTCTCATCAGGAGGTGGAGGCAATTTTGGTCAAACCGGAGCTTTCAAAATTACTGGATGTACCGATGGGAGACCCCTTGCTGCAAGTCTATTCTGTGACCTATGCATTAGACGCGACACCGATTTTTTACGATATCTCTTACTATCGCTCGGATCGTTATGTCTTTAAAACAACACTTACTCGCTATGGTAAATAAAGCAAGTACAACTAGGGAGGCTCTTATGACGATTGATTTTCGAAAAGTAATTGAAGAAAACAAGGAACAATTCTATCAGGATCTGGATCAGGTAATGCAAATAGAAAGTGTTAAAGGTACACCAGCAAAACAAGCACCTTTTGGGAAAGGCCCCAAAGAAGCCTTACTCACAGTGATGTCTTTAGCGGAAAAATACGGATTCAAAACGGCGATCATCAATGATGTAGTGGGGTATGCGCAATGGGGTGACGCAGAAGACTATATTGGTGTTGTGGGTCATTTGGATGTTGTTCCAGCGGGGGATGGCTGGTCGTTCCCACCGTTTAAATTGAGCAAAAAGGATCAGCGCTTTTATGGTCGCGGCATTTTAGACAACAAGGGGCCAATTTTAGCTTGCTTATTTGGCTTGAAGCTGTTGAAGGAGATGGATCTGCCCGTAAAGAAAACGATCCGAATCATTTTTGGTACCGATGAGGAAAACGGCAGCTCAGATATTCCGCTTTATTTGAGCGAAGAACAGCCACCACAGTTTGGTTTTACGCCTGATTGCAAGTATCCGGTAGTTTATGGCGAACGTGGGATTGTTAACTATGAAATTTTGACAACGTTTCCTCAAGAAGAACTAAAAGATTTAGGTGATTTCATCGGTGATCAAGCCCGCGATCATGTTCCAGATGCGTTATCAGTAACTATTCACGGCAAGAATATCAGTGTGCAGGGGAAAAGAGCCCCTTCGAATGCACCTGAACTAGGAGAAAACGCAATTACACTATTGGCGGAAAAAATTTTACAGGAACAAGCCGTTACTGGAACACTGGCGGAGTATTTTTCTTGGCTAATAAAGAGTCTAACCAATCAGCATCATGGGGAAGGCTTAGGCCTTGCTTTTTCAGACGCGGATAGTGGTAAATTAATGATCACGCCCTATGAATTGATCAAAAAAGACCAACAACTAGCTCTTTCGATAGCGATTCGCTATCCTGTTTCAGTCACAGAAGCAGAAGTTACCGATACCTTGAAAAAACATTTGCCGCCGGAGAGTCAGCTAACAGTAGTCCGTCGCATCAAAAGCAGCCATTTTCCTAAGGATAATCCCAATATTCAACTCTTATCAGCTGTTTATGAAGAGGCTACAGGATTGGATGGGACTCCGGTAACGACGACCGGAGCAACTTATGCCCGCTTTATTCCGAATATCGTTGCCTTTGGTCCTTCGTTTCCTGGTCAAAAGGGGATTGCCCATAATCAGGACGAATATATGGATGAAAAGGATCTGTTGAAAAACATGGAAATCTATATGCGGGGCATGTTAAAACTAATAGAATAATTGATTTTTTGAGACCCAGCAAGGGATTGCGGGTCTTTTTTTTGTTATTTCATAACTTTAGCTTAGAAAACGGTAAAAAAAGATAAAAAAATTTCAAATTTAGTATATACAAAACAGTATATACTATCTATAATGAATTCAGATTTTGAAAATGTAAACGGTAACGGGAGGAGCACGACGATGGCGTGGGGAGCAATTGCGACATGGCGCATGGCACATGATGGTGTAATAGAAGCAATGCATTTGCTAGAGAAGAAAGGGGATGCTGGTGACGCAGTAGAGACCTTAATAAAGACAGTAGAGGATTATCCTTATTATAAATCTGTTGGTTTTGGCGGATTGCCAAATGCCGAGGGAATCTTAGAGATGGACGCTGCCTTCATGCACGGGGATACCTTTGAAATTGGTGCAGTGGCAGGAATCACCGATGTAAAAAATCCAATCTCTGTTGCACGAAAACTTAGTAAAGATAAATTCAATAGTTTTCGGGTCGGTGAAGGGGCAACCAAATATTCAATGCTGGAAGGCTTCGAACGAAAGAGTATGCTGACAGAACGTGCCCATAAAATTTGGGAGAAGCGTTTGAAGGAAATTCAGGAAAATAATCTGAATCCCTACGATGGTCATGATACCGTTGGCGCGATTACTTTGGATCAGATGGGAACGATGACGGCTGGCACATCTAGCTCTGGACTGTTCATGAAAAAGCCGGGACGGGTCGGTGATTCCCCATTATCTGGCTCGGGCTTTTACGTGGATAGTGAGATCGGAGGAGCAGCAGCGACAGGATTAGGCGAAGACTTGATGAAGGGCTGCTTATCCTATGAAATCGTTCGTTTGATGGGAGAAGGGGTGAAGCCGCAAGACGCCTGCGATAAAGCTGTCTATGAATTTCATGATAAATTGACTGCACGCTATGGCAAAGCAGGTGCTTTCTCATTGATCGCGATGAACCCTAAAGGCGAGTGGGGCGTAGCGACAAACGTTGAATTTACGTTCAGTGTAGGTAACGATAAGGAAAACCCACAGATTTTCATTGCCAATATGGGAAGCGGTCACACTACAGATATCCAACCGATCACACAGCATTGGCTAGATGCCTATGAAAAACGGATTAAAGCACCGATTGAATAAAAAATAGGAGAGTGAAGAAAATGAGTAAAAAACAAATTTATCTATTTTGCGATGCAGGGATGTCCACAAGTATTATGGTTAACAAAATGATGGAGATCGTTGAAAAACATAATATGCCGCTGCAAATTACAGCTTTTCCAGTAGCACGTGCACAGGAAGTAGTTGAAAAGGAAAAACCAGTAGCGATTCTTTTAGGCCCACAAGTAAAATTCTTATTGGAAAAAACACAGGAACAATTTGCTCCGCAGGGGATTCCAGTAGCAGTGATCGCACCCGAGATTTACGGCATGATGGACGGGGAAAAAGCGATGAAGGACGTTCTAAAATTGCTTAAAAAAAATAAAAAATAATATTGAACTGATTGGAGGATAAAAAGATGCAGAAGTTTTTAAACTGGTTGGAAAAAGTTTTGACACCATTAGCCAAAGTCATCGGGGAAAATAAGTATTTGATCGCGATCCGTGACGGTTTTTTGATTTCTACGCCCTTATTGATTGTTGGATCGTTCTTCCTACTTTTGGCGAATTTTCCGATTCCGAATTGGAGCAACATGATTTCTCCAATTTTAGGCAATAATTGGGAATCCTTGATGTCGGTACCTGCTTCAGCCAGCTTCGATGTGATGACAATTTTAGCGGTTGTGGGAATTGCTTATAGCTTAGGACGGCAATTGGAAATTGATGCGATTCAGTCGGCTGCTCTGGCATTGGTTTCGTTCTTTATATTGACGCCCTATACTACACTCTTCACACCAGAAAATAGTACTCAGGTTTATGAAGTAACGAGCTTGCCCTTAAAATGGATGGGTTCAAGCGGTTTGTTTTTAGGAATGATTATTGCGCTAGTTTCTACCCGGATTTTTGCGGCCGTGATTCACCGCGGCTGGACAATCAAGATGCCAGATGGTGTTCCACCTACCGTAGTGAAGTCTTTTGAAGCATTGATTCCAAGTTTTGTGGTAGTAACAATTATGTTCGTTCTCAATTGGTTAGTTTCTTTGACATCAATGGGGAACTTGCAAGATGTAATCTTTACATTCTTACAAACGCCACTATTGAGTTTAGGCAACACGTTAGGCGCGATGATTATTGCTTATTTATTCCTGCATTTCTTTTGGTTTTTCGGTATTAATGGAAGCAGTGTTGTTGGTGCAGTATTTAATCCAGTTTTACGTGCATTGTCAGTCGAAAATATGCAAGCCTTTAAAGACGGGCATGAAATTCCCAATATCATCACAGGTCAATTTCAAGACATGTTTGCGACATTTGGCGGTGGTGGCTCAACACTGTCATTAATTATCGTGATGGTACTCTTTTGTAAGAGCCAGCGAGTCAAAAAGTTATCACAGCTATCACTCGTTCCAAGTATTTTCGGTATTAATGAGCCAATCATTTTTGGCTTACCAATTGTTCTGAACCCGATTATTTTGATTCCTTTTGCGCTAGTTCCTACTATTAATATTATTATTTCTTACTTTGCGATGGATTGGGGACTTGTTCCTTATACAAATGGTATTCAACTGCCTTGGACGACACCGCCGATTATCTCCGGCTTTTTAGTAAGCGGCTGGCAGGCCTCAGTTTTACAGGCGTTGCTGATTGTATTAGGAATGGCGATCTATTATCCATTCATCAAAGTGCTAGATGATCAGTATTTACGAGAAGAAAAAGAAGCAGAAGAGCTTGAAGCAGAAGAGATCGACTTTGATACCTTTGATTTTGATGAAATTTAGGCAGAAGGGATTTTGGGGAAATGAATGATGAACAGTTACAGGTAGTTATGGGACTAATTATGAATGCTGGTAATGCAAAGGGCGAAGCAATTGCAGCGTTGGCGGCGGCGAAGGAAAATAATTTTTCGGAGGCTGAGTCACGAATGAAAGCAGCTAATGATGCATTAGTTGAGGCCCATAATACGCAAACGAGTCTGCTGACCGTGGAAGCTAGTGGAAATAATTCAGAAGTGACATTATTGATGGTGCATAGTCAGGATCATTTAATGAACGCTATTTCCTATTTAGGCTTAACTCAAGAATTGATTGATGTTTATAAACGACTGAAGGTATTAGAAGCAAATTAAAATCCAAGTCTGACAAGGAGAATGCTCTTTGTCAGTTTTTTTGTATCTAGACAAGAGATTGGAGAGGTATAATCAAAGAGAAAAATTATCGAAGGGCAGGGACTCAATGAAAACATTTATCACATATAATAAAGAAAAACACATCTATCCAGTAGTTATCAGTTTGCCCCATAGCGGAACATGGATACCAGAGGAAATGCGCTCAAGCTTACGAAAAGATATGGTCTTGGCGAACACAGATTGGTTTTTACCTGAGCTATACAATTTTTTAGTAGCAATGGGCTGTACGATGATCGAAAATCGAGTGAATCGTTATGTGGCTGATCCGAACCGAGAAAGTCAAATAAAAGGAATGAATTATCAAGAGTCAGTGATTTATCAGCAAAATACCTTTGGAAAAGCCTTGTATACAAAAAAGCTAACATCAGATATTATTACTGAACGCTTAGAAAACTATTATTGGCCCTATCACCAAGCATTGCAGAGATTAATCGATGCCAAAAAGAGCCGATTTGGAAAAGTCTATTTAATTGATCTGCATAGCTTTGCGGAATATCCAAATGATGCCAGAACTACCCCGGCTGATTTTGTGATCGGAAACCAAATGGATCAAACTTCTAGTGCGGAATTGCGAAAGCTGTTAACAGTTTTTTTAAAGGAAGCTGGCTACAGCGTTTCCGACAATCACCCATTTCGTGGTGGATTTATTACCCGTCACTTTAGTGAACTATCCGGAATTGAAGCATTACAGCTAGAGATTCGCTATAATCAGTACATTGAGAAACGTTCTTTCGGTGAAGAGGTACTAACCAAATATGATTCAGAATTATTTTCAAAAGCACAAGAGCATTTAGCAATGGTTTTTAGAAAATTATTCACGGAACTATCCATAGAGAAATGATTTTAGAAGTCTGTACTATTAAGTAAAAAAGCGTTCGATCATTTTTGATCGAGCGCTTTTAATAGTCATTTGGATAGTGCACCACGATAAATTTTACGACATTGCTAGTTTGGTTGTCCCAATTGTGATCAATCGTCGAAAAATAATGAGCGGAGTCGCCTGGATAAAGTTGGTACGTCTTTTCTTCGATCACCAGTGTTAAGATTCCCTCTAAAACATACACGAATTCTTCTCCTTGATGTGGATAGGTAGTCGGCAATTCACGCTTTTCATGTGGCATGATTTCGATCGTTTTTGGCGCAATCTTCTTATCCTGTGGTGTGCGGCTTAATTGTTTATAGATCATGTTGTTTAATTTGTGGATCACCGGCTGGTCGTACCCGCGAACAATTGGTTCAATTTCAGGTTCTTCTTCAAAAAAATAATTAATTCTTACTTTAAATAAATCTGCGATACTTGATAAATGTTCAACCGCAATCGTTGTAATCCCCCGCTCGAACTGCGATAAGAAGCCGGTTGACAAACCGGTGGCTTCAGATAGCTGTTTGAGAGTCATCCCTTGTTCATTACGCAAATTTTTCACTTTTTCTCCAATATTCATCTGTTAGCCCCTCACATGATTAATTATTTTTAGTATACCTGAAAAACAGATAAATTCCTAACCGTCATTAAAATGAAAAAAAAGCGAAAAATAAAATGAAGAATTCATCAAAATGAATTAAGCGCTTGCAACTTTCTCGTTTGCGTTTTATAATTAAGGGCGGGAGGGAAGTACGTGAAAAAGCCGACGATTTTTAATATTCAAAAGTTTTCGACCCATGATGGGCCGGGAATTCGTACGACGATTTTTTTCAAAGGGTGCCCCATTAGATGTGAATGGTGTCACAATCCTGAAAGTCAAGTATTTTCACCAGAAATCATGTTAAACAAATATGGCAAGGAAGAACTGATTGGCAAAGATTATTCTGTTCATGAGTTAGTTAAGAAAATCCAAGCAGATCAAATCTTTTACGATCAATCAGGTGGCGGTGTCACATTTTCTGGCGGTGAAGTGATGGCTCAAAATATGGATTATGTGGTTGAACTAGCGAAGGAATGCCAGAGATTAGGCATAACTGTCGCTATTGATACCTGTGGAGTCGCCCCAACTGAAAATTATCGACGAATTCTTCCATATGCAGATTTATTTTTGTACGATTTAAAGTTCATTGATTCACATAATCATCAGCTTTATACAGGTGCTGGCAATCAATTAGTGCTGGAGAATTTGCGATTTCTATCTGAACAGCAAGCAGAAATCAATCTTCGTCTAATTTTATTAGATGAAATTAATGCAGAAGAACTGGATGCAGAGGAAGTTATTGCCTGGCTAGCTAAAGAGAAGATTCATGTGAGTGAAATATCGTTGCTGCCGTATCATGATTTCGGACGAGATAAATACGAACGGTTGAAAAGAGTGTGTACGCAGAACTTCATTAAACCAGCAGATGAAAAAGTAGCGCGCTTGCAAAAAATTTACCAAGACGCAGGTTATCAAGTAACGATTGGCGGGTAAGTGATCAAGAAAGATGAATATACAAAATAGGAGGAAGATCAATGGCGGAATTAACACTAGAACCAACAAGAAGAGGTAGTACAGAACGAATCAAACGATTAAGGGAAATCAGTGATAAGGAATGTACACCAAGTATTTCAATGGAACGAGCAGTCCTTTTGACGGAAGCCTACAAAAAATGGGAGGGCAAGGTTTCTGCGCCTGTTTTACGAGGAAAGGCGTTCAAGTACATTATGGAAAATCGCACCAATTATATTGAAAAAGGTTCTCTAGTTTTAGGCGAAAAAGGGGATAAACCGTGGGCTGCACCGACATTTCCTGAATTGTGCTGTCATACTTTAGAAGATTTTGACAATATGAACAATCGTGAGAAAGTTTTCTTCCGTGTGAGTGAGGAAGATCGTCGTATCCAGGAAGAGGTTATTATTCCTTACTGGCATGACCGTGCCATGATGACACGAATGAATCGATTGCTGCCAGAGGAATGGCATTTATTATTTGACGCAGGGTTGTATACCGAATTTTTAATGCAGCGCGGTCCTGGTCATACAGTAGCTGATGGAAAAATGTACCAAAAAGGTTTTGCCGATTTCAAGGCAGATATCCAACAAGAAATCGACAACTTGGATTACAACAATGACATGGAGGCTTTAAATAAACGGGAAGAACTAGAAGGCATGAAGCTAGTTTGCGAAGGCATGATTATTTTCGGGAAACGCTATGCACAGCAATGTCGTGATTTGGCTGAAACGGAAACAGATCCTCAGTGGAAACAAGAACTATTGGATCTAGCTGAAGTCTGTGATGTGGTTCCAGAGCATGCGCCGCAAACCTTCCGCCAAGCGATTCAAATGTATTGGTTCACTCATATTGGTGTAACGGTAGAAATGAATAACTGGGATGCCTATTCTCCAGGTAAATTAGATCAGCATTTAGAGCCTTTCTATGAAAAGGATATCGAGGAAGGCCGCTTAACACGTGAAAAAGCGCGGGAGCTTTTGGAAAATCTTTGGATTCAATTCAATAACCAGCCTGCACCGCCAAAGGTTGGGATTACTTTAAAAGAAAGTGCAACCTATACGGATTTCTGTAATTTAAATACGGGAGCATTACGTCTAGATGGAACAAGCGGGGTCAGTGATGTTAGCTATTTGATTCTGGAAGTTATGGATGAAATGAAGCTGCTGCAGCCAAGCTCAAACGTACAAATTTCTCGTAAATCCCCTGAAAAATTCCTGCGTGAAGCTTTGAAAGTTTCCCGTAAAGGCTGGGGACAACCAGCAATGTATAATTCTGAAGCGATTTTAGCCGAATTAAGCTATCTAGGAAAATCTGTCGACGATGCTAGAGAAAGCGGCATTTGTTCTGGCTGTGTTGAAGTTGGTGTAGCCGGAAAAGAAGCCTATGTGCTAACTGGTTATCTGAATATCCCGAAAGTATTTGAACTTGCTATGAACCGGGGCTACGATCATTACACCGATAAACAGGTGGGAATCGATGTAGGCGACTTCACTAAAATGAAAACCTATGAAGAAGTTTTTGACGCTTTCCATAAAGAGCTGCAATACGTAGTTGATGTGAAAGTTGCGGGTAATAACATGATTGAACGGATGTATATGGAATTTATGCCGGTACCGCTGCTTTCTGTGATGTCTGATGATTGTATCAAAGTTGGTAAAGATTACAATGCGGGTGGCGCTCGTTATAATACTAGCTATATCCAATGTGTTGGTATCGCAACGATTACTGATTCATTAGCCGCAATTAAGCATAACGTCTTTGAAGAAAAAACGATGTCGATGCAGGATTTATTAGATGCTTGTGAAGCAGACTTTGAAAACTATGACGAAATCTTTGATCGTGTCTATAATGAAACGCCTAAATATGGAAATGATGACGAATACGCGGATACTTTATTACGTGATGTTGCTGATTCTCTACAAGAGGTAATTGCAGGTCGTCCAACTCCGAAAGGCTCAAAAACGGTCGTGGAATTTTTACCGACAACGTGCCACGTTTACTTTGGTCAAGTCATGGAGGCATCGCCAAACGGACGGCATAAAGGAATTCCATTACCAGATGGAATTTCTCCAGAAAAAGGCGCTGATCGCAACGGTCCAACTGCGGTTATTAAGTCCGCATCGAAAATTGATCAAACGAAAACTGGTGGGGCTCTGCTTAATCAGAAATTTACACCTAGTGTGGTAGCAGGAGAAGCGGGGATCACTAATATGGCTTCGTTAGTTCGCAGTTATTTTGCATTAGACGGCCATCATATTCAGTTCAACGTTATTGATCGTGAAACATTGATAAAAGCGCAAAAACATCCGAAAGATTATGAAAATCTAATTGTTCGAGTAGCGGGGTATAGTGATTACTTCAATAATTTAGAAAAAGCCCTGCAGGATGAGATCATCTCACGGACGGAGCAAGCCTTCGGATAGGCAAGCTTAATAAAGACTACTTTTATGCCAGAGAAAATATTTCTCTGGTTTTTTGTTGCTTATAATTTTCTAAAGCTTAAAATTGCGGGCAATTAATAAAAAACGTTTGATTGCATATAAGAGAACAGGAAAATAATAAATAGTAAAAAGCAGATGGACTATTCCATAGTCTTAAACCTGTAATAGCAAATTGAAAAATTTTGGAATGGAATATTTATAAAGTGAAATAGATAACTAAATGGTTTTATAAAGGATAACAAAATGATAAAAACAGAAATCTTAAGATTCATAAAAGAACAACTGTAATATTATTTTATAAAATAAATAACGAAAAAAATGAGTTGAAAATGGATTGCATCATCTTGTAAATGTTGGTAGAATGTGGTTGAGAAAGTTAGTCGTTTGTCGACAATCGACTAAAAGCGAATTTATCTATATCCTTTTAACTATAAAAGAGCATCTAAGATATAAATGTTCAATAAATCACAATTTTGTTGGTTCATCTACTTTTAGCATCTTGTTTACAAAAAGTAAAAAGAAAGCATAAAAAATTTATTTAAGAAAATCACGGTGGTTAATCATCGTATTTTATAAAGAAAGGGATGAAGGATAGATATGCAAGTGTATGACGTAATCATCATCGGTGCAGGACCAGCTGGCTTGTCAGCAGCCATTTATGCCGGACGTGCGAGACTAAAAACATTACTAATTGAAAAAGGGAAGGATGGGGGGCAAATTATACTGACTTCCGAGATTGAAAATTATCCAGGAAGTCTTGAGAAGGAATCGGGACGTTCGTTGATTCAGCGAATGACTGAACAAGTAGCCTCATTCGGTGTCGAACGGGCCGCAGATACGATCACAGAAGTTGATTTATCCAACGATGTAAAGGTCATTAAAGGGAAAAAAGAAGAGTATCAAAGTCGTTCGGTTATTATTGCTTCTGGAGCCTTTCCGCGCCCAATTGGTTGCGAGAACGAAAAAGAATTCATGGGGAAGGGACTATCCTATTGCGCGACGTGCGATGCGGCCTTTTTTGAAGACATGGAGGTTTTTGTGATTGGCGGCGGAAATTCAGCTGTTGAGGAAGCAATGTTCTTATCGACCTTTGCTCGAAAAGTGACAATCATCCAGAATTTACCAGAGTTGACGGCAGATGCTATCGCAATCGAGCAAATAATGGCAAATGAAAAGGTCCATTTTATCTACAATTCTGTAGTAGAAAGACTTGAGGGTGATGGCATTGTTGAAGCGATAACGATCCGTAATACCGAAACAAATGAAGCAACACGTTTCGAAGCTGACGAAGAAGACGGATTGATTGGTGTTTTCAGTTTTATCGGCTACTTACCGCAGTCGAAAATTTTTGAAAATGTCTTAGAAATGGAAAGCGGATACATTAAAACCGATGAGAAAATGGCGACGAGTATTCCTGGTGTATACGCAGCAGGAGATGTTCGAGTGAAAAATGTGCGTCAAGTTGTTACCGCCAGCGGTGATGGCTGTACAGCAGCTGTCGCAGTCGAAAAGTATCTGCATCATTAGCATTTTACTTGAAGTGTAAATTCAAGGTAGAAAAAAATAAGTACATTAAACTGAATAAGGATTTCAGTTCTGTTTCTTGCTTTAGCAAGATTAACAGAATGACATACGGTATGAAAAACAAATTCATTTTTCTTTGAGAAAAATGAATACATTAATCTGAATAAGGAGTAGTGAAACGATGAAAGTTTTAAATAAGAAAAACTTTGAAGAGGAAGTTTTACAAAGTGAAGGAACAATGCTAGTTGATTTCTTTTCAGAAACCTGCGAACCCTGTCAAGCTCTGATGCCAAGTATCGAAGAGTTTGCAGATAAATATAGCGGAAAGATTCCTTTTGCAAAATTAGATACTGCAAAAGCTAGAAGAGTAGCAATCGGACAAAAAATCCTTGGAATACCAGTCATTGCAATTTATCAAGACGGTGAAAAAGTCGAGGAATTAGTGAAAGATGACGCAACGCCAGAAAATGTTGAAGCAATGATCAAAAAATATATTTAACGGGTAAAGCCGTTTAAATAAAAAAATAAGGAGGAATCATTATGTTGCTGAAAGACAAAAAAGTTATTATCCTCGGCGACAGAGACGGCGTTCCTGGTCAAGCCATTGAAGAATGTGTGAAACCACTAGGCGCAGATGTAGTATTCTCATCTACAGAATGCTTTGTCTGAACGGCCGCGGGCGCAATGGATCTGGAAAATCAAAAGAGGGTAAAAGAATTTACAGAGGAATTCGGTGCTGAGAATATTGTTGTTGTTCTTGGCGCGGCGGAAGGTGAAGCTGCTGGTTTAGCTGCCGAAACTGTAACTTTAGGCGACCCTACGTATGCCGGTCCATTAGCGGGAGTCCAGTTAGGACTTGACGTATATCATATCGTGGAACCAGAAATGAAAGAAGCGATCGACTCTGAGCTGTATGAGGAACAAGTTGGCATGATGGAAATGGTACTAGACATTGACGATATCGTCGACGAAATGACTTCAATTCGAAGTCAAGTAAGTGAATAAGTTCAAAGTGCAGTTTTTTTGATGATGCTGGACTGGAACTTGTTCAGCATCATCCCACAATTTTGAAAAGAAAGGATGTTTCTATGTATAGCGTATTGAAAGGGTCGAGCTATTTTCTTGCACATACCCCAGATATGGTAGTCTACAACGGCACTACTCAAACACTTCAAAGAAAAATTGATCCTGATTCAGAATACTTGAAAGAAATAAGTAACCATCTACGCGATTACGAAACTTGTGTCGCTTATCCACCGAACCAAGTCTATATTGGAAACATGACACCAGAAGAACTCGAAGCTATCGAGACCCCTTGGTACGATAAAAAAGCTGAGAACAAACGCCAGGGTACTTTTGGTGAGATCATGCCTGAAGATGAGTTCATCGGTATGATGAAATATGTCGATGTGTTTGACTTGGTCAAATTGAAGGATGATTTTAGTAAAACAGTAAAAGAAAAATTAGATCAACATCCATTATTGGATGAGAAAATTTTAGCAAAGCTTTCAGAGGAAGTATCCTCGGAAGAGATTTCAGGTTTCATCGAAAATGAACAGGCAGAACCAATTTATTTTAAAGGCGATGTCGTAGGCTGTGTAAAAGCCGCTCATAATTTAGATGATACCTTGTTTGCTCATGTCATTTTTGAAAACCTGGTTTCGAAAGCATCCTGTACGATTGCGATCTTACATTTGCTTCAGCAAACAGGCATCGCCAAAAATGAAATTGAATATGTGCTCGAATGTTCAGAAGAAGCCTGCGGAGATATGAATCAACGCGGCGGTGGGAACTTTGCGAAGGCAGCAGCGGAAATGGCTGGGTTGGAGAATGCAACTGGCAGCGATGTTCGCGGTTTTTGTGCTGGCCCGACCCACGCATTGATTCAAGCCGCTTCATTAGTGAAATCGGGCGTCTTCAAAAATGTAATCGTTACCGCAGGCGGTTCAACAGCGAAGCTAGGCATGAACGGAAAAGATCATTTAAATAAAGGGCTACCAATTTTAGAGGATTGTGTTGCAAGCTTTGCAGTCTTAATCTCTGAAAATGATGGTGTCAGTCCAGAATTGAATATCGATATTGTTGGGCGGCATACGGTCGGCACAGGGGCATCACCGCAAAAGGTGATCTCTTCACTGACCAGCATCCCGTTGGAAAAAGCTGGATTGAAGCTGACAGATATCGATAAATATTCTGTTGAGATGCAAAATTCTGATATCACTAAACCAGCGGGAGCAGGAAATGTGCCTGAAGCAAATTATAAAATGATTGGTGCTCTAGCAGTAATGAAAAAGCAGATCGAAAAATCCGAATTAGCTAATTTCGTGAAGCAGCATGGAATGGTGGGATGGACGCCGACTCAAGGACATATTCCATCTGGTATCCCCTATCTTGGCTTCGGGCGAAACGATATTATGGCTGGTAAGGTCAATCGAGCAATGTTTGTCGGAAAAGGCAGTCTATTCTTAGGACGAATGACGAACTTATTTGATGGCATTTCATTTGTGTTGCAAAAAAATAGCGGCAAACAGGAGGAAACTGTTTCTGAAGATCAAATCAAGCAATTAATTGCGGAAGCTCTTCGTGACTTCGCAAGTCATCTTGCTGGAAAGCTAGAGGAGTGATCCTATGGCTGAAAAAGAAACCAAACAAATAATCGCGGATGTATTTCAAGGACTTGCGAACACGTTGGAAACTGGCCGAGGGGTTTCCTCAACAGTGGCCTTAACTGCCTTAGGAAGCGAGCATGACGAAGCAGAGCTGATCGAAGCGGCAAAAATGGCTGCTAACAAAGGAATTTCGGTAAAAGTTATTGGCACACAGAAAATCGACTATTCTGGGATTGAAAGTTTCTTAGTTTCAGATGCGGAGGAAGGCCATAAGAAATTAGAGGAGCTATTGAACGAAGGTGTTGCGGATGCTGGTGTGACGATGCACTATCCGTTTCCGATCGGTGTTTCTACTGTTGGTCGAGTGCTCACTCCCGCCAAAGGAAAGCACATGTATCTAGCAACAACAACGGGTACCTCTGCACTGACACGAGTAGAGGCATTGGTACGGAATGCCTTATATGGCATCATCACAGCAAAAGCTTGTGGAATCGCAGAACCGACCATTGGGTTATTGAACATTGATGGCGCGCGTCAAGCAGAGATTACATTAAAAAGATTGGCGGAAAATGGCTATCCGATCCATTTTGCAACTTCGAATCGCAGTGATGGCGGAGCGGTGATGCGGGGGAATGATGTCCTTGCAGGGACTTGTGATGTCATGGTGATGGATTCTTTAACGGGGAATATTTTGCAGAAAATCTTTTCTTCCTATAGTACAGGCGGAAATTATGAGTCATTAGGGTTTGGTTATGGCCCCGGTGTGGGAGAAGGAATGGACAAGCTGATTATGATCGTCTCTCGTGCTTCCGGTGCGCCAGTTGTGAGCGGGGCGATAGAATTCGCAGATGAACTTGTTCGTGGAAACTTCCAGCAAGTTCAAGAAGCGGAATTTGCCAAATTGAGGCAGGCGTCTTTAGATACTTTGCTAAAAGAAATTCAACCGCAAAAAGAAGTAGTACAAGAAGAAGTTACTCAACCAGATAAAGAAATTGTAACTGAAGAGATTCATGGAGTAGAAATCTTAGATTTAGAGAATGCTGTTCATCATTTATGGAAACAAGGAATATACGCTGAGAGTGGTATGGGGTGTACCGGTCCAGTTGTAATGATTGCGGACAAACGCTTGTCTGAAGCGAAGGCTTGTTTGGCTGATGGCGGCTATATAGGAAGCTAAGTTGTCGCTTGTATATGTTTAACGTAAAAATATCAAGTTTTACTCTATAAAGAGCATTTAGATGAGATGCATTGATTTTAGAAAGGAGCAAGTAAATGAAATTAGATATCGCAAATTTTCATGTCGTGGATATTCAATTCGGTGAAAAGACAGCATATGCCGATGGGATCTTGACGATCAATAAAAAAGAAGCATTAGATGTCGTTTTTGAAGACGAACACATCACAAAAGCAGAACTACACATCGTTAAACCCGGGGATGAAGTTCGATTGGTCCCGGTAAAAGAAGCGATTGAGCCTCGTTATCGTGTTGGAGACGGACCAGTTTTTCCTGGCGTTACTGGGAAATTGATGCAAGCTGGTGACGGGGTGACTCATGCGTTAAAGGACATGAGTGTCTTAGTTGTCGGACAACACTGGGGAGGGTTCCAAGATGGACTGATTGACATGAGTGGAGAAGGGGCGAAATATACCTATTATTCTCAACTTAAAAATGTTGTATTAGTGGCTGACACGGATGAAGAATTCGAATGGCATGAACAGCAAAAGAAAAATCATGCACTACGCTGGGCAGGCATGCGTTTAGCTGAGTATATCGGAGCAGTCACCAAAGGCTTAAAATCAGATGAGGTGGAAACCTATGAACTAGAACCGATTACCAAACGCAGTGAAGCTGTCAACAAATTACCAAGTGTGGTCTTTGTCTTACAGCCGCAATCACAAATGGAAGACTCAGGCTATAATGACTTAAATTACGGTTGGGACTGCAATTTGATGCTTCCGACTTTTATGCATCCGAATGAAGTGCTGGATGGTGCGATGATTTCGGGCTCCTTTATGCCGTGTTCATCAAAATGGTCGACCTATGATTTTCAAAACTTCCCAATGATAAAACGGTTATATGAAGAACATGGAAAAACAATCAATTTCCTAGGAATCATTATGTCGAATCTAAACGTCGCCTTGGAGCAAAAAGAACGTGCGGCCCTATTTGTTGCGCAAATGGCAAAAAGCTTAGGTGCTGATAGTGCTGTGGTAGCAGAAGAAGGGTATGGTAATCCGGATGCTGACTTTACCGCTTGTTATGTAGCTTTAGAGGATGCAGGGATTAAAACGGTTGGTTTGACTAATGAATGCACAGGGCGCGATGGCGCCAGCCAGCCACTTGTATCAATGGACGAAAAATGTGATGCGATCGTTTCAGCAGGAAACGTGTCAACGTTGATTGAACTTCCACCAATGAAGACTGTATTAGGAGAATTAGAAGCGTTAGCTAGAGATGGCCTTTCTGGCGGCTGGTCAAATGATGAAATTTTGGGTGCTTCGGTAAAACCAGATGGGTCGATTATTATGGAGAACAACGCAATGTTCTGCGGAGATCAGGTGGTTGGCTGGTCAACGAAGACTATGGTTGAATTCTAAATTTGTCATTTGGTACTTTGAAATGAACTGAAGAATTAAATTGAAGCGTTTTTCCAAAAGAATTCAAGATAGACAGAATTAGGAGGGAAATTATGAAAGCGATTTTATATATCAATCAGTTTTTCGGACAGATTGGCGGCGAAGAATTCGCTGGTCATGAGCCGGAAATTAGAGAGGGAATTGTTGGCCCAGGCATGGCTTATGCCAAAGCTTTAAAAGATGAAGTTGAAATCACGCATACGATCATCTGTGGCGACAATTTTATGGGATCAAAAACCGACGAAGCAATTAAAAGAATTCTTGGCTTTTTAGATGATAAAGAATTTGATATTTTCTTTGCCGGACCAGCATTTCGAGCAGGGCGATACGGTGCAGCTTGTGGCCATATCTGTTCGGCTGTTCAGAAGAAATTTGGTGTTCCAGCAATCACCTCGATGAATGAAGAAAATCCAGGTGTGGAGATGTACCGTAAGGAAATGTACATTTTTGAAGGTGGAGCAAGTGCAGCAGCGATGCGTAAAGATGTTGCGAAAATGTCCGCTTTTGCCTTGCGTTTATTATATGGAGAAAAATTGAACTCAGCAGTTGAAGAGTGCTATTTCGGTCGGGGAATACGTGATCAAATTTGGTTGGACCCACCAGTACCAGCAACCGACCGTGTTATTGATATGCTATTGAAAAAAGTCAATGGAGAAGAGTATCAATCTGAATTGATCATTCCTAAATCAGAACGAGCACCGATCGCGCCAGCTATTCCACCAGAAGAGTTAGCTAAAATAAAAGTTGCCTTAGTGACATCTGGCGGAATCGTTCCAGTTGGCAATCCAGATAGAATTCAATCTGCTTCAGCAACCAAATGGGGCAAATATAATATTGAAGAAATGGATGAGCTGAAAAAAGGTGAGTTTATGACAATTCACGCGGGGTTTGACCCAGCTGCCGCCAACGATGATCCGAACGTTGTTCTGCCGTTAGATGTAATGAAAGAATATGCGAAAGAAGGAAAAATCGGCGGAGTGTATCCGTACTTCTATGCAACTGTAGGTACCGGAACGACGCAAGCAGAAGCGACTCGGATGGGACAAGAAATTGCGCAGGAATTGGTCGATGATGGGGTTAAGGCCGTTATACTGACATCCACCTGAGGCACCTGTACTCGTTGCGGGGCAACGATGACCAGAGAAATTGAAAAAGCAGGAATTACGATTGTTCAAATGGCGAACCTGATTCCAGTGGCTCGTACAGTAGGTGTAAACCGAATTGTACCAACGATTTCGATTCCATATCCATTAGGCGATCCTGCCACACCGAAGGAAGTTCAACACAAACTCCGTTACCATCGTGTGGGAGTTGCGCTAGATGCGTTAACCACTGATATTGAAGAACCTCGACTCTTTGAAGTAAAAGTTTAATTGCAGAATTGACGAGCTGTTTAACGACGGCTCGTCCAACAAAAAACTTTGAAGAGGAGACGTTCAGATGAAAAAAAATATAGTATTTTATGTTTCTCTTTTAATTACGGCTATTATTGTAGTGATTGGGTTAATTGCGCCAGGTCCATTCGCACAGGCGATGAATAGCACGAAAGCTTTTTTAGTAGATACATTTGGTTGGTTTTATTTAATTGCTATGTTTGTATTTGTCGTTTTCTCGTTACTTATTGCTTTCAGTCGTTTTGGTAAAATAAAATTGGGCCCAGACGATTCTGTTCCTGAATATAGTAATAAATCTTGGTTTGCAATGTTGTTTGGAGCTGGAATGGGGATTGGGTTGGTTTTTTGGGGAGTGGCAGAGCCGCTGAATCATTTTGCTACGTTTGGCGGAACAGAAAAAGCAGCGGATATAGCTATGCAGAAATCTTTTTTACATTGGGGCTTTCATCCATGGGCGGCTTATTCGATTATTGGAATGGCGCTGGCTTACTTCCAATTCAGGAAAAAAACACCTGGATTGATCAGCAGTATTTTCTTACCGATTTTAGGCGAGGAAGGTGTACGAGGACCGATTGGAAAACTAATTGATATTTGTGCGGTTTTCGCAACAGTTGCCGGAATCGCCACCTCACTTGGTCAAGGAACCTTACAGATTAATTCAGGTCTGAATTATTTGTTTGATATTCCAACAACACGTCTGGTTCAGATTATTATTATTGTGGGCTTAACCATTATTTATACATGGACTGCAGTCAGC
The DNA here is from genome assembly GCF_002891025.1 of Enterococcus avium. Classification (NCBI taxonomy): domain Bacteria; kingdom Bacillati; phylum Bacillota; class Bacilli; order Lactobacillales; family Enterococcaceae; genus Enterococcus; species Enterococcus avium. The sequence goes on from NZ_NBSL01000003.1 coordinate 455,724, forward strand.
GGAATTGATAAAGGGATCAAACTATTATCAGATATTAATCTTTATTTGGCAATCGCGCTGCTTCTAGGAGCTTTTCTGGTGGGTCCGAAAATCATGTCATTGAACATTTTCACTAATTCATTTGGGGGATATATCAATAACATCGTATCAGAAAGTTTTTCAATCAATCCATTTGGAGACAACTCGTGGCTCGGTTCATGGACAATTTTTTATTGGTCGTGGTGGATCGCTTGGGGGCCATTTGTAGGAACCTTTATCGCTAGAATCTCCAAAGGAAGAACGATTAAGGAGTTTGTCTTAGGAGTAATCATTGCCCCATCGATGGTTTCCTTTATTTGGTTCTCGATCTTTGGCAGTTTAGGATTGAATCTTGATATCGGAATTATCAATAAGGCAAAGGAAGTGACGGAAACAGCACTGTTTGTGGTTCTTGCTGAATATCCATTAGGAATGATTTTTTCAATCATTGCTATCTGTCTTTTGTGTACTTTTTTCATCACATCTGCCAATTCGGGGATTTTTGTTTTGTCGATGTTTTCGTCAGAGGGTGATTTGAATCCCGGCAATGATAAAAAAATCTTATGGGGAGTCATTCAAGCTTTATTAGCTTTGGTTTTATTGATGACCGGCGGTTTGGATGCTTTGCAGACATGCTCAATCGTAGCGGCATTACCATTAACAGTGATCATGCTATTATGTGCCGTTTGTTTATTTAAGGCTTTGATGCAGGAAAAGAAAACACCAGACAAATTATCCGAGTCTTCTAAGCTAGAATAACGCGACTAGGCTGACTATTCATGTGAATAAAAGTACAATCGGTTTTTTCTGAAAAATCAGAGATATTGAAACGATTGAAGCGGTCAAATACCGAACGACAAGAGACTTAGCAAAGGCTTTCTGATATAATTAGTGACGTATATCTGAAAGGATGCTGAATTATTTATGGATATTATGCCTAGATACGAAAAACAAAGCTTAAGTGACATGGTCGTATCGTATGTTAAAAATAGAATCTTGTCTGGCACGTTAAAAGGCGGCGATCGTTTAATCGAGACAGATATCTCGAATCATTTTAATATTAGCCGAGCTCCAGTAAGAGAAGCCATGCGGATTTTGAACGAACAGGGGTTAATCACGTTTTCACCTCGCAAAGGCAATCATGTGATTGAAATGGACCCAGCAGAAATAATGGAAGTGTTTGAAATTCGAACCTCACTAGAAACGCAAATTTTACGAAAAATTTTGCGAAATCAAATGATTAAGGAAGAAGATTTTCAACAGCTGACAGAGATTGCTTTGGAGATGAAGGATGGCGAGAATCGTTGTCGTAATGAAGAGGATAAGGTCTTTTTGCTGAATACATTAGATATTTCATTCCATAAGTATCTTTGGCAGCTGTCAGGCAGTGTGCGCAGAGCGCAGATTTTAGAGAGCTTGTTCTATCAGTTACTTATCGCCATGAACGAAGATCTTTCTTCTTTGGGGATTCTTGAGAAGAAATCAGAAGAGCATCTGGCTTTTGTTGAGGTTTTACGTAAGAATGAACTTCCATTAGTTGTTCGTTCGTTTCATAATCACATCCAAAATTATGTTAAAGCTACTTTGCCGGAGGAAGAACAGAATTTTTGTTTGGATTGCTAGGAAACATGTTTTTGCTTGTTTCTAACTTTTGGAGGAAATATGACAAACAAAGTAAAGGTTTGGACGAAGCAGCATGAAAATATTTTACAGGTGTTAGAACAAACGGGGCGGTATATTGCGAAAAAGGAATACATCCAGCAAAAGATGGAGGACCACAGCAGTCTGTATCTAGGTGTATATGAATGGTATATGCAGGCGGCTGCGCGTTTTGTTCAGCCGCCTGCTGACGTGAAATATCCAATTTGGGTATCGCTTTCAGAAGAAAACAGTATTCAAAATAGTGAAGGCAATACGATTTTAGAAATTGAACTTGACGAGGATCAGCTGATTGTGGTTGATTTATTGAAATGGGGAAATATTGTCAATCATTTGTACATTCCCAAAGATCTAGAGGACCAAAGGGAACATACAAGGCTGTTGGAGAAATACGGGATTGATGATATTACTGCTTTTATGACGCCTTTTTATCCTAATATCAAACGAAAAATCGAGCAAAGTCATGAGCGGCTTTTCGATGATTCGAGTGTATTGGGAGAGATGAAAGTGGGAACGATATGGGAAATTCGCAAGGAATGGATTACTCAAATAACCAGGTAACATTGTATACTTCTCAAAGTCGACTGGTAGTTGATAAGCTGATTAAATCGGGAAGGCATGTTGTCGACAACACCTTTATAAAGGAAAAGTACGGAGAAACGGCTCAAGTATTTTTGCAGGCGTACAGCTGGTATTGTCAAAATGCCGAAAAAATCGTTGAGCGTCCTGCAGATGCTGATTCTGCGATCTGGACTTTTTTAGATGTAAAATACCTCGATTATTCAATGGATTCTCAACTAATCAAGCTGCGTGTGCCGATCGAGCAGGTTGTCTTTTTCCGTATGTCTGATTGGAATAGGATTTTGAATCTGCGTTTTCTAGGTACGGAAGAGGAACAAGCAACGTATGATAACAAGCTGAAAAAATATAATATAACCTATGAAGGCGATGTTTATACGACAGCGTTCTATCCGCATTTGAAAACTGAGCTGATCCGCAGCTGGCAAAAGCTTTTTCACTATGATGCAGAGATAAAGAAAACTAAACGGCTGCCCTTTGAAGATATTCAAGGGGGAATATGGGAAGTTAAGCAGGCCTGGGTAGAATCTTTTTTAGAATGGAAAATGTAAATGAACCGTCCAATTTTTTTGGACGGTTCATTTTACTTATGCAACGCAATTTGTTTGGCGTGGATATTTTTTAAAAAGGTTTGATCGTGCTCTACAATCAGCATTGTTGGTTTGAGCTGAAGTAAAAGGTCTTCTAATTGTTTTTGATTAAATACATCTAGATAATTTAGAGGTTCGTCCCAAATATAGAGTTCGGCTTTTTGGGCAAGGGATTTTGCTAATTCAACTTTTTTCCGTTGTCCCATACTCATTTCTTCAATTTTATTTTGAAAGACATTTCGTTCCATTCCCAGCTTTCGCAAATTATTGAGAAACATAGAATAATCTAGCTGGTTAGCTTCAGCGAAATCCTGCAGATCGCCGCGATTGCTTTCGTAGTTTTGGCGAACATAACTAATTTTAACGTTTGGCCGCAGGAGTTCTCCGTTTCCTTCGCCCGCAAAGGTTCCTAATAAATAATGTAATACGCTGGATTTTCCGATTCCGTTAGGGCCGGTCAATGCTGTGATTTCTCCTCGTTTCAGTTCAAAGGACAAGGATGCAAAAAGAGGTTCTTGGTCGGGATAACGTAGTGATAGCTCCTCGACTTTCAAAAGCTGAGCATGTCGGCTCGGTTGATAGTTCATCGTTAGACGATCGACGTCTTCTAAATCCTTTAAGAGACCTTCTTTTGCTTCGATTTGATCATACATTCGCTGCTCGATAGTTTTTGAGCGTTTCATTGTCCGAGCAGCTCGCGCACCGATAAAACCTGTATCGAAGATTCCGCCACTGCCCTTTTCCGAGGGTTTGCCGTATTTATCTGTTTCTCGAGAGCGCGACCATTCGGCTTTTTCGGCAGCTGTTTTTTTCAAACGACCGACTTCTTTTTTTATTTTGCGGTTTTGAGCGAGCTCGAATTCATCTCGCAGCTTTTTTTGCTCCTCATAGGTAGAAAAGTTTCCTTGATAAAGCACTAATTGGCTTTTTTCGATGGCTAAGGTATGATCGGTGACCTGATTCAAAAATTGTCGATCATGACTGACAACGATAAAGCCATCTTTGTGTTGCAAATAATTCGCAACATGTTGACGACCTTGTAGGTCTAAATGATTGGTCGGTTCATCAATTAGTGGAAAAAAGTCTTCCTGTGTAAAGAGCAGCGCCAATAGAACCTTTGTTTGCTCGCCTCCAGAAAGAGTTTGATAGGGTTGCCACAAAATTTGCGGGTCTAACTGAATCAGATTCATCTCTCGTTCTAATTCCCATAGCTCAAAATCAGCGACCTCCAGCAATGCGTAATAGGTTAATTGTTCAGCTTCGCTAACGCTTGCTGGAAAATAAACCGGACGTAATGGAAACTGAATATCTCCTTGATAGGTGTGTTTTCCTAAAAGTAATTGCAGAAGGGTGGTCTTTCCGCGACCATTACGACCAACTAAACCTAATTTCCAATTGCTATCAATTGCTAAATTGGCGTCATTAAACAATAAATCGACCTGTTTATCAAAACCAAAGGTTAAATGTGTAATTTTAATTGTAGACATAAAAAAATTCCCCCTTTTGTTTCATTAGAGAAACAAAAAAATCCTGACCAATTTTCAGGAAAGGATTAGGGCGATTCTTGGCTCAATAGTAACAAGCAGGTAGAACGGCTAGCTCATTAGAGAGGAAATTATTTTTCAAAGTTCGTGAAAAATAATTTTATTCTCGTACGCCTACCATTCTGCTAAACTGCTTGTTCACTATATTCGCGAAATTTTTATATTACCTATTCATGCTTAGCAAACTGCAACAAGCACAACTGGCAACAAAAAAAGACCATCCCTTGAAATCCTAAGCCAATCCTGAAAATCTGCCCACTGATCCTATCAACAACTGTCAATTTATGATCGGTTTGCAACTTCCAACATTCGCTTAGTTTTTCAACGGCATGATCCCTCGTTTCTGTCTTTGATGAATTTATTAAAACAAAATTCTTTGGCTTTGTCAAAAAAATACGGACGCAGCCGCTTCCCCAAACATGCTACGCCCTGGAGTGATCCTCGTAAAACGAGGCGAAGAAAATTATTCTTCTATAATTATAGTAGCATAATTTTGTGAAAAAAATGTGTTTGAACACTTGAAATAGTTTGAAGTGGAGACGTTGTTAATATTTTTGTTACAATGAAGGCAAAGAAGGAGGTGGCGGGATGAACAATGCAGGAATTTATCATCGTCCCGAGAGTGAGTTTGCGTTTCTTTATACTAAAGATCGGATGCGGATTCGTTTGCAGACAGCTCGTGATGACGTAAAAACCGTGGGGCTGATCAGCGGAGATTTTTATACCTTTGCTGAAGAAAAATGGTATCAGAAACAGCAACCTATGAACAAAGCCTACACGACTGATAATCACGATTATTGGGAGATTGAAGTTACCGCTTCCCATCACCGTTTGGCCTATGCTTTTTGTATTACAGATTTTTCAGGTAAGCAGGTTTTTTATACAGATCAAGGGATTTTTGACTATGAAGAAAAACGTTTAATGCATGATAATCTCTATTTCCGAATGCCATATTTTCAGGAAATCGATCGCTTTAAGGTACCGGATTGGGTAGCTAAAACGGTTTGGTATCAAATTTTTCCCGAGCGCTTTTATAATGGCGATCCCACGAATGATCCGGAAGGTACGCTTGCGTGGGGCAGTGAAAAACCGTCCCGAGAGAATTTTTTCGGCGGTGATTTACAAGGAATCATTGATAAGCTGGACTATTTGGAAGAGCTGGGTGTGAATGGTTTATATCTTTGTCCGATTTTTACCTCACCGTCGAATCACAAGTATGATACTATCGATTATTATGAGATTGACCCGCACTTTGGGGACAAGCAGCTTTTCCGTGAGTTAGTCGAAAAGGCGCATGAACGTGGAATGCGTGTCATGCTGGATGCAGTATTCAATCATCTTGGGGCAAGCTCTCACCAGTGGCAGGATGTGATTTTACATGGGCAAGAGTCAGCCTATGCTGATTGGTTCCACATTGCATCTTTTCCACCAAGCTATACCGCAATTCCTAATTCCGAAAACGCGAAAAATTTGAACTATGATACTTTCAATTTTAATCCGCATATGCCGAAGCTGAATACAGCGAACCCGGAAGTTCAGAAGTATTTGCTGGAAATCGCGACCTATTGGATTCGTGAATTTGATATCGATGGTTGGCGGCTGGACGTGGCAAATGAAGTGGATCATCATTTTTGGAAAGAGTTTCACCAAGCTGTTTTGAAGCAAAAGGAAGATTTATATATTTTAGGCGAAATTTGGCATTCTTCTCAACGCTGGTTACAGGGCGATGAATTTCATGCAGTGATGAATTATGCCTTTACAGATAATATCAAAGCTTTCTTTGTCGAGCAGTCGCTCTCAATTTCGCAAATGATTTTTGGGATGAATCGCCAGCAGATGCTTTATCGCGATCAAACCAATGAAGTAGCCTTTAATTTACTAGACTCTCATGATACACCTCGTATTCTGACTTTGTGTCAAGGCAATAAGGAGTTGATGAAAGCAGTCTTAACCTTTATGTTTATCCAAAAAGGAACTCCGTGTATTTATTATGGCACTGAAATTGGCATGGAGGGCGAAATGGACCCGGATTGTCGCCGATGCATGATTTGGGAGGAGCAGGACGAAGAGCTTTTAGCATTTGTGAAGCAATTGATTGCTTTGCGAAAGCAGTTTTCGGAAGTGTTCTGCTATGGAACTATGACTTGGCACTATGATGATGACAAAAAGGCGTTTTCGCTGACTCGACAGTATAAGGAAAAGACTTTAAGAGCTATCTTTAATGAAGGAGAAGCCTTTGAGGTTGAAAGCGCAGGAACGCGATTGTTTGGGCAGAATTACCATGAGGATGATGCTTATCAGTTATCGCGTCATGGATTTGTGATTGAGAAGTTGTAAGACGTTTTGATTGGAAAAAAGGGAAAAGATGAATATAGTAGATATCTGATCAGATTTATTTTTTTGGAAGAAAAAATAATTACATTAATAGGAGTAAGGAGAAGTATCTATGGAATTCATCATTCTTTTATTATCCGGGATCATCGGTTTGCTGCATTTGGTAATTATGGGGCTGGAAATGTTTGCACCAGCGGAAAAACAGGCAAAAACATTTGCAATGCCAATGAAATTTGTCATTCAAAAAAATGCGCAAATTGCCTTGAAAAATATGGGCATTTATAATGGCAGCTTAGGATTGGCACTGTTGACAAGTCTGCTGCTATTTCAGGGAGATATAAGATTGAAGGTTTTGCTATTACTCAATCTGTTTGTCGTGATTGTGGGAATCTATGGTGGTAAGACCGTGACAAAATCGATCTATCTGATCCAAGCGCTGCCTGCGATCATTACAGTTTTATTCATCCTGCTTCAATTAATTTAAAGGGTTCGGCTAAGGAGCAAGTCCTAGCCGAACTTTTTTGACTGTCTTCAGCCACTTTAGAAGAAGCAGGCAGCATTGTGTTATAGTAGGAGGATCAGTCGAGAGCAATGGAGGAAGAACATGAATAATAACGATTTATTGTTGCGCTTAAGATATGCGTTGGATATCAAGGATGTGGATATTATAAAAGCTTTTGAATTAGGTGGCTTGGATATTTCCAGAGAAGAGGAAAGAGCCATGCTGACGAAAGTACGTGATCATGAGTTTGAAGAAAATGAAGGCTTTGAAAAGAACGTTTATGTAAAAATGATCAATAATAAAACCTTGGATAGCTTTTTGAATGGCTTTATTACCTTAAAACGTGGTGAACCGAAAAATAAAATGGCGCAGGCACCACAGCCTAAAAACACGGAAATTAGGCATATGAATAATGTTTTATTGAAAAAAGTGAAGATTGCGTTAGCACTGATCAATGATGATATGCTGGATATCTTGGCTGAGGCAGGTGTTTATCCTTCAAAAGGAGAGCTTGGGGCTATTCTAAGAAAAGAAGGACATCGTAATTTCAAGCCCTGCGGTGATAAATATGCGCGAAATTTTCTGAAGGGATTAGCACTATGCTACCGCGAGTAATTGAATAAAATAATTAAGACCTGTCTTTCATAATAAGACAGGACTTTTTCTGCGCATATATGTGCAGAATGAAATTATATAATCATCTTATTGACTTTATATAAGTCGCGTATTAAACTGTTAGTAGATTAAATAAAACTTTTTTAAGAGGAGAAGCGCATGAATCGTTGGGTTTATTTATTTTCAGAAGGATCTAAAGAACAAAAGGATTTATTAGGTGGGAAAGGTGCTAATCTCGCTGAGATGACCAAATTAGGACTGCCAGTTCCAACAGGTTTCACGGTTACAACAGAAGCCTGCTTACATTATTTAAACCACGGCAACCAGCTGATTGATGAAATGAAGAATCAAGTGATGGAAGCTGTTGAAAAATTATCGACTAAAACAGGGAAAAAATTCAGTGATTTGGAAAACCCATTGCTGGTTTCCGTGCGAAGCGGTTCAAAATTTTCGATGCCGGGAATGATGGACACGGTTCTAAATCTAGGTTTGAATGACAAAACAGTCGCGGCTTTAGCTGAAAACAGCCAGAATGAACGCTTTGCCTATGATTGTTACCGTCGTCTATTACAGATGTTCGGAAATGTCGTGATGGGCTTGGACAATAATGATTTTGAACATCGCATCACAGCACTAAAAAAGGTAAATGGTTTAACCTTTGATAATGAGTTGACTGCGGATCACTGGAAACAAATTGTAAGCGAGTACAAAGAAATTTATCGAAAAAAACTGCAACGAGAATTTCCACAGGACCCGATCGAACAATTATATCTGGCGATCGAAGCAGTATTTGGCAGTTGGAATAACCAAAGAGCCAAGACCTATCGTCGCCTTCATGACATCAGTGATGATTTAGGTACGGCCGTAAATATTCAAGAAATGGTTTTTGGTAATTTCGGTGATACTTCAGGAACTGGGGTCGTCTTCTCACGCAATCCATCGTTAGGCGATCCAGGATTATTCGGTGAATATTTAATCAATGCGCAAGGCGAAGATGTGGTAGCCGGTGTGCGGACACCAAAACCGATTCAAGTCTTAGCGGATGACATGCCTGAGCAATACCAGCAGTTAAAAGGCATCTGCGAAGATTTGGAAAAACACTACCATGATATGCAGGATGTTGAATTTACGATTGAACGGGAGAAATTATTTATCCTACAAACCCGCAGCGGCAAGCGAACATCGAAGGCGGCGTTGACAATCCTGCTAGACTTCTACAAAGAAGGAATTATCGATGAAAAGGAATTAATCAGTCGGATCGAAGCGAAGGATTTGGAAGCAGCCTTGCATCCAAACTTCGATGAAAAAGAATTGAAGAGTCATGAATCCTTCTTATCTGGATTAGCTGCTAGCCCGGGCGCTGCAACAGGAGCGGCATACTTTACTGCCGAAGCAGCGACCGAGGCTAAAGCACGAGGAGAAAGAGTCGTTTTAGTAAGGGAAGAAACTTCGCCAGAGGATATTGAAGGAATCGCCGTCAGCGAAGCGGTTATTACCAGCCGCGGCGGAATGACATCTCATGCGGCAGTGGTTGCTCGAGGAATGGGAATCTGTTCTGTAGTGGGTTGTGAACGACTGACGGTTTTAGAAGAAAATAAAGCGACTGTCGGTGACAAGGTTATCGAGGAGGGCACGATCCTTTCTGTAGACGGAAGCAGCGGAAATATCTACTTTGGTGAGATTCCAATGGAAGAAGTGACCAATACCGTCGCTTTAGACGATCTTCATGAGATTTGGGAACGTCATGCGAAAATTAAGGTTCGTGCCAATGCCGAAACGCCAAATGATATCGAAACTGGTATGGCTTTAGGGGCAGTTGGAATCGGCTTGGCACGGACAGAGCATATGTTTTTTGAAAAGAGTCGATTGTTGCAGTTCCGTCAATTGATTTTGGCTGATAGTCTAGAAGAACGTTTGGAAGTATTAAAGGATTTGAAAAAGGTCCAAAAACAAGATTTCAAATATATGTATGAAGCAGCTAAAGGCAAAGCAACGACGATTCGTTTGCTTGACCCGCCGTTGCACGAGTTCTTGCCAAAAGGTGCGGATGAGTGTCGGGAAGTGGCGAAGGAGCTTGGCAAGACCTATAATGAGGTGAAACGGAAAACCGATAATTTGGCTGAAGTCAATCCAATGCTGGGCTTCCGTGGTCTGCGTTTAGGTGTAGCGTATCCAGAAATCTATCAGATGCAAGCCGAAGCGATCATTGAAGCTGCTTGCGAAGTGACAAAAGAAAATGATTTTGCCATCCAACCAGAGATCATGATTCCATTTACGATTGATGCGCAAGAGTTCGCTCGTGTGCGGGCATCGATTGAAGAGGCAATCCAAAAAGGTTTAGAAGAGCAAAAGCTCGCTGTGGATTATCAAATTGGAACAATGATCGAAATTCCAAGAGCCTGCTTTGTGGCCGATGAAATTGCCAAACATGCTGATTTCTTTAGCTTTGGGACGAATGACCTGACGCAGATGGCGCTGGGCTTGTCTAGAGATGATTCACCACGAATTATTAATCAATACATGGAGACAGGAATTTTTGCGGACGACCCATTCCAAGTCTTAGATGAAGCGGGAGTCGGTGCCTTGATGAAATTAGCTATTGAGCGAGGAAGACAGGTGAATCCGAAGCTGAAAATTGGAATTTGCGGTGAAGCTGCGGCTCATCCAAAGTCAATCGCCTTCTTAAATAACTTGTCTATCGATTATATTTCTTGTTCGCCATTTAGAATACCGCAGGCAAAAATGACCTTGGCTCAAGCGGCGTTGTAAAAGTAGATAAAACAAGAATAAAAAAACAGTTATATGAGTTTTTGATTAAAATATAATATGATTTCAAAAAGAGATAGTCTTTTAAGAGACTATCTCTTTTTTGTTATTGACTGAATTATTCGAAAACTTAATATTAATGAAAGATAACAAATAAATGAGAAACGCAAGAGTTAAATGAATGAAATATAATTTGTAAACGGATACAACCTTCGTTATACTTCTTGTAGGATTTAAATGTGTCATGTCATAGAAAAAGTTCTTTCTTTTTGAATTGCTTAGATAACATATTTTTTTTAGAAAAAACTTTATTTTTGATGAAATTTATCTTATTTAAATTAAATGATAGTTTTTTCACAATGACTTATGAATAAAAATACGGTATAATGCTGATTTGGGAGGTGAAACAAACTGCGGAATTAGGAATCATAGAATAACATTTTGACATTCATGAGCGATCTTTTCCGTTGATTGTTTTGACGTATTGCATCCTCTAAAAGGGACCGTTAATTCGTCTTTTTGAAAAAAAGTTATTCTAAGCTGTCAAAATTTGAGAACGATATTTAGACATGATCTTTCTAATGAATCTAACAGGTTTTAACTTGTTATAAAAAAAAGAAAGCAGGGATTAAACAATGACAATTGATTGGCAAAAAGAAGTAGAAGCACGCAAAGACGACTTACTGAAAGACTTAGGCGATCTTATCCGGATCAATAGTATTCGCGATGTGGAACATGGAACAAAAGAAGAACCTCTTGGACCTGGACCAGCTGCCGCTTTACGTAAAGTATTAGAATTTGGCGATCGCGATGGTTTCGTGACGAAAAATATCGAAAACGTAGCCGGCCATATCGAATACGGTGATGGAGAAGAAATGTTCGGACTATTAGGACATGTTGACGTAGTTCCTGTCGATGACAACTGGGATACAGATCCATTTGAACCAGTGATCAAAGATGGAAAATTGTATGCGCGTGGTTCAGCTGATGATAAGGGACCTTCAATCGCTGCTTATTATGCAATGCGTATTATCAAAGATTTAGAATTACCAATCTCTAAAAAAATTCGCTTCATCTTCGGTACCGACGAAGAAAGTGAATGGGTAGGGATTCACCGTTATATGGAAGTAGAAGAAATGCCTAAAGTAGGTTTTTCTCCAGATGCACAATTCCCAATTATTAATGGTGAAAAAGGAATCTTGTCTTATGAAGTAACTTTCGCGCCTAAAACGAATGCTGAAGCTGGCGACTTTGATCTAGTAAGCTTCAAATCAGGCTTACGTACGAACATGGTACCAGGGGATGCAACAGCTGTTCTTAAAGTAAATGATGAAGCAAAAGTTGCTGATATGAAGGCTGCATTTGACGCATTTATCGAAAAATCAGAAGTGAAGGGTGAATTTGCTGAAAACAACGGCGAAATCACGATTACTGTAATTGGTAAAGGTGCTCACGCACAGGAACCAAAATTCGGCGTCAACTCTGCAACATTCTTAGCAGCATTCTTAGCTGACTACAACTTAGACGGCAATGGCGCTAACTATATTCAAACAATCGCTGAATATATGCATTTAGATTACAACGGTAAGAAATTAAATGCTTACACAAAACACGATGTAATGGGTGAAACAACTTCATCAGCGAACTTGTTCGATTACAGTGCAGATGGCGACAAAAAAGTTACCTTAAATGTTCGTCATCCAGAAGGCATCGACAAAGATACAATCTTAGCCAACATGGAAGAAGTTCTTAAAGCTGCAGATGTTTCAATCGCAATCATCGGTGATGTGAAAACTCCTCATTATGTTCCAGCGACTGATCCATTAGTGAAAACATTATTGGACGTTTACGAAGAACATACTGGTCTTGAAGGCCACGAAGAATCAATCGGCGGGGGTACTTACGGTCGAATCTTAGAACGTGGTGTCGCATATGGCGCAATGTTCCCAGGTGAAGAAAACGTAATGCACCAACCAAATGAATTTATGCCTATTGATAGCTTGTTCAAAGCAACAGCTATTTATGCTGATGCTATTTATCGCTTAGTTAAATAGTCGGTATTGAGAGACAGGAATCCTGTCTTTACAGGATTCCTCATCTCGATGGGGAAATGATAGTAAGGAAGGAATTTCAAAGATAATGAAAAAACTCTCAAAAGACGCTTTTGGTGGAGTAGCGGGGAAAGATTATGTCCCGTATGTAGCTGATAAGCCTAAAAAAGCAGGTTCACCAATCATCATGATTTTAGGTATTTTGCTTGCTGCGTTGTTCGCTGCGTCAACTGCTTATTCAGGTATGAAGGCTGGTTTAACTGTAGCCGCAGGTATTCCAGGCGCAATTATTGGATCAGGGCTAGTCGCTCTATTTGTAAAACCTAAAACAATTTTAGGTAAGAACTTATTGCAATTGATGTCAAGTGGTGGGGAATCTGTAGCATCAGGGATGATTTTCGTATTGCCAGCCGTTATTTTAGTCGGTGGTAAAGTGAACTTCATCGAAGGTGTCGGCTTAGGAATCGGTGCTGTTTTATTAGGTGTCGGTGTATTCTCAATCGTTCAAGATTACATGCTAGTCAGCGAACACGGTAAATTAGTTTATCCAGAAGCAATGGCGATCTCTGAAACATTAGTCGCTTCAGATACTGGTGGCGATTCATTAAAATACATGGGAATCGGTTTTGGAATCGGCGGTATCTTAACTGCATTAACTGGCTCTGTATTTGGCATTATGAATAATGTTATCAGTTATGTAAATGAAAGCTTCTACAAATGGAAATTTGAAACAGAAGTAAACCCATTATTAGCAGGTATCGGATTTATCGTCGGAATGGACGTATCAGTCTTGATGTTTGCTGGTTCGATCTTAGCAAACTTCGCGATCGCGCCATTATTAGGCTACTTCATGGAAATGGCTAACAGCAATGCCCATGTTTGGGATAACGCGTCTCAATTATTGAGTGCTTCAAACTTTGCAGTGATTTCCGGTTCTTATGTTAAATACATCGGTGCTGGTATGATGATCTCTGGTGGATTGATCGGCGCGATCAAATTGATCCCAACAATCATTTCATCAATTTCTGCAACGATGAAAGGTCGTAAAGACGGTGTCGAACAAGAAGGCGGCGGTATGTTGCCGTTGATCGTTGGTGCTGTTGTAGGTATCGTAATGGGCTTCGTTATCACTGGAAGTGTTGCAATGGCACTTGTTGGTGGTTTGTTGTCAATTATCTTAAGCTTCCTATTCGTTATCGTTGCAGGTCGTTTGACTGGTACGATCGGTACCTCAAACTTACCAGTATCTGGTATGACGATTGCGTCAATGGTTATCTTAACATTAGTCTTTGTAATGATGGGCTGGACTTCAGCTGAAAATACACAACAATTATTGATGTTTGGTACATTTATCGTATTAGCGATCTCAGTAGCTGGTGGTTATTCTCAATCACAAAAGGTTACTTTTGTAATGGGCGGAAACTTCAACGAAGGTCGTCGTTACTTCTTGATTTCTAACATTGTCGGTGTGGTTATTGTTACTGGTATGATGGTAATCTTATCTCCACAATTAGCAATTACTGGATCAAATCCTCCATTTGGTTTGCCGCAAGCGAACCTGATGGCGACATTGACTTCAGGGATTACGTCAGGTTCACTTCCATGGCATATGATCATCGCTGGTATCGCAATGGGTGTTGTATTACACTTCATGAAGGTTCCAATTATGACATTTGCGATTGGGTTCTATCTGCCAATCTCAACAACGTCAATCATCTTAGTTGGTGCGTTGATCCGTCGCTTAATCGATGAATTAAACAAAAAAGAAACAGAAGAAGTTGCTGAAGAACGTATCACTTTAGGTGTCAGCTTGTCTTCAGGTTTGATCGCTGGTGGTTCAATCATCGGCTTGATCGGAATCATCTTACAAGTAACTGGCATCATCACTCCAGGAACTCCTTCAGGCTTCCTAGGCTCTAACGGTTCAGCAATCTTGCTATTAGTAATCTTAGTTGTTGCGATCATCGTTCCGTTATTAAGTGTGAAGAAAGTGAAACACAATGACTAAAGAACAGCCACAAGCTGTGAACCCTGAAACACAGGAGCTGCTAAAACGCGTTTATCGCCTCAAAGAGGATCTGCATTACGAAGTTCGTGACGGTATCGTATTTGTCATCACGGAACAAAATGCTTGGATTCAACGAGTATTACGCAAAATTCACTATAAGATTCCAGAAACCTCAGAGATGGAATTGGATAAATACGGCAGCTTTATTCTTCAACAAATTGATGGGAAACGGACGGTTAAGGAGATTGGCGAAAACCTTGGTTCAGCCATAGAAGAAGCCAATAATCAACTGTACGATCGTTTATTGATTTATTTGCATCATTTAGAGAAGAATGAAAAATATATTGAATTAGTTTAAGAAAGAATTCCTTCAGGCGATTGCTTGAAGGAATTTTTTTGCGAGTTATACTTTCTGCAGTTTGAGGAATCAAAAAGGTCTTTTGAGAAGCAAACAGAAGTATTTTTCTGAAATAGTCTAACTGATTGATATAGACAAGAAAACCAGGGTATTGTTCATGCTTAAAAATAATTTCTCCAAAATGATCTAGCTGTCGCTTTTAAACAGAATAATCTCATTTTGTCTCGAAATTTCTAAATTAATTTGAAATTATTTCTAATCCTGTTTATAATGAATCTGAGGTGATAGGTATGTCTAAAATGGCGAACTTAGAAAAGAATCTATATGACGATTTTGGAAACAATGAGCCGATCATTATCAAAGAGATTGATTCAGAGAATAGGTATGATATTGATAAAGATTCATTTAGAAAATACTTATCTAGACTTCATGAAGAGGACAAAATTGAACGCTTTGATAATGGAATTTACTATTTTGCCACCTTGAATCAATACTTTAATGAAAAATCAAAATTGAGTGAGAACAAAGTCATTGAAAAGAAGTACATTCGCAACGACAATGTTGTCTATGGTTATATAACGGGATACAGTTTTGTGAACTATTTAGGTCTCACAACCCAAGTACCACAAGTGATTGAAATTGTTACAGGGAAAATTTCAAAGTCGATGACGGAAAATTTTAGTACCAGTTATAAACTAAAGAAAACCAGAGTTACTATCACAAAGGATAATTATAAATTTCTACAAGTACTGGATCTTTTGACTGATTACATGCCTTTGATTGAGGTGGACATTAGAGTCGTTAAAGACAAAGTTTTCAATTATCTAAAGGGGATAAAACTTACCGATACTGAAATAAAAAAAATATTGATCGCTTATCCTGCTAAAACATCAAAAAGTATTTTTACAGCTGGTTTTGATGAAATTGTATACAGCTTAAAGAAGGAAAATGATAATGTATCTATATCAGAATAGAAAACTTTTTGAAGATTTGATCATTAGAACAGCTGAATATTTTAGTCTTTCTGAAGAAATTATTGAGAAAGACTATTTCGTTTCTTTATTTCTTAAGAGAATTGCTGAAGCTAATCCCAATATTGTCTTTAAAGGCGGGACTTCACTCTCAAAGGCTTATCAACTCATCGAGCGTTTTTCTGAGGATATTGATTTGTCTTATTTTATTAAGGATCATGGTGCCCCTTCTCAAAGCAAACGTAAAGAATTAACGAATACCATTAGAAATGTTGCCAGTGAGATGTCTTTGAAGATTCTGAATGAGGATGAAATCAGAAGTAGAAATGTTTATAATCGCTACAATGTCGATTATTCCTCATTATTCAATCGAGGAGACCAGTTAAAATCGGCTCTTATTATCGAAACGTATGCCCAAAACAGTTCATTTCCTGTCAATAAAAAGGACGTTTCGAACTACATTTTTCAGATGAGTTCTTCAGTGGGAATATCGGAGTTGGCGAAGGATTTTCCTGAGCTTTTTCCATTTAAAATGAATGTGCAAACATTGGAAAGAACATTTGCGGACAAAATTTTTGCACTCTGTGATCACTATATGATCCGTGAACCGAAACATTATTCAAGACATCTGTATGATCTATATTATCTTTTTCAAAAAGAGAGTATAGATTGGGACAGTTTTTCAGAGACATTTGAGGAAGTGCGATTGATTCTTCAAAAAGATTTGAAACGAAATCCATCAAGTAATCAAACGATAAATATCAATAATATAATATCTCAGATAATGAAGGAAGATTTTTACAAAGCGGACTATGAATTGAGTACAATGTATTTGGCAACCAACGCACCAAAATATGAAGAAGTGAAAAGAGTTCTTTTATCGTTCAATAATAGATTGATTTAAATTCGAGTCCTTCAAGTTATTCGCTTGAAGGACTTTTTGGGCTTTAAAAATAGTAATAAGCGATAAGTGGAATGACGATCTGAAGAATTAACCTCAATCTAAAAAGTCGTCGTAATTACGACGATTCAGACTGTAGACAAAGTCCATTTTATGGATGATGTCTACAGTCTTTTCTTTTATAATAGATTTATGAAAACGAATGCAAGGAGTGATAGTTATGATGTCTAAAAACAATACGAATGGTAGAAATCAATTTGCGATGCTTACGATTGATGATCTAGTTCCTCAAGATCATCTCGTTCGAAAGATTGATGCCGCGCTTGATTTTGAATTTATTTATCCAATCGTCGAAGCCACTTACTCCGATTTAGGTCGCCCAAGTATCGATCCAGTGATTCTGATCAAATTGGTGTTTATTCAGTATTTATTCGGTATCCGTTCCATGCGACAAACCATTAAGGAAGTCGATACCAATGTCGCTTACCGCTGGTTTTTAGGCTATTCCTTCGAGGAGAAAATCCCCCATTTCTCAACTTTTGGAAAGAATTATGTCCGCCGATTTAGAGAAACGACGGTGTTTGAGGATATTTTTGCCTATATTTTAGAACAAGCAGTTAAAGCAGGTTTTGTAACAGAGGATCATTTGTATCTTGATTCTACCCACATCAAAGCTAACGCCAATAAACATAAGTTTACGAAAGAAATGACCCATGATGAAGCGAAAGCCTATCAGGATGAATTAGAAGATGAGATCAATCGTCAACGAATAGAGGCCGGAAAACGCCCTTTTACTTTGGACTTAGAAAAGGAAGTGAAGCTGAAAGAAAGAAAAATAAGTAAGGCTGATCCGGAAAGCGGCTACTACGTCAAAGGCGAACGAGAAAAACAATTTGCTTATTCTGCCCATACTTCATGCGACGACAACGGATTTATTCTTAGCACAATCATCACTCCTGGAAATATTCATGACAGTCAAGTCGCCTTTCAGCTCGTCAAACAATCGAAGAGACTTTTTCCTGAAATCAACTGTGTTGTCGCTGATGCTGGGTATAAGACACCTAAGTTTGTTCACTTTTTGACTCATTTGAACCTTCGACCTTGTTTGTCTTATTCAAGGCCCAAAGGGAAAAAGGGGTTATTATCAAAAAACGAGTTTCTCTATGACGAGTATTATGATTGTTACATTTGTCCGCAAGATCAAATGCTCGCTTTTTCAACGGTTAATCGAGAAGGGTACCGAGAATACAAATCCAATCCAAAAGAATGTGTGAACTGTCCTCTGCTAAACCAATGTACCAAAAGTAAAAATCATCAACGAGTCATCACGAGACATGTTTGGGGAGATCTGATGGATGAAGTGGAACATCTTCGCCTAACGGATCTGAATAAATCAATTTACAAAAAACGGAAACAAACGATTGAACGAATATTTGCGGATGCAAAAGAAAAGCATGGGATGCGTTGGACCAAGTATCGAGGCTTGGAAAAAGTCGCGACGCATACGATGCTAGTGTTTGCTGCAATGAATTTAAAGAAATTAGCCACCTGGCTATGGAAAGGCAAGGAGCCTTTATTTTTTTGTTCAAAATTTCGAAAGAAATCAGATAAAAAGACGTCTCAAACTCAAATTACGAGTTCGAGACGTCTTTTGTCTACAGTCTGAGTCGTCGTAATTACGACGATTTTTTCCAACGCTTCAACTCAGGAAAGAAGCTGTTCATGAAATCCAATGCTTCTTCTTCTGTTTTCCCTTGTTTTTTCAATATATTAGCTTCCTTCATATGCTGCAGGCTGACGGCGATCATATCCTCCATCGTGCAATCATCGACAAAAGCTCCGTGCTTGTAGCAATATAAGCAGTACTCACTGCTTTCTGAGCCATCGTGTTCGGTTCCATAGACTCCTTTAGTCAATGGCATTCCGCAACTTTGGCAATAGGTCATTTTACTCATTAAAATCCTCCTCTTAATAAAATCCGGTAATCGTTTTCATTGAACTTTAACCGAACTCATCGGTAGTATTTGTTATAATTATTCTATCAGAAAAAAAGGATGCTCGTCCAACTTTTCTAAATTTATTAAGAATCGGTGATAGGTAGAATAACGAGCTCTTGATTGTTGAAGGAAAGTTTGATTCATCGAATAAAAAGCAGTCCTATTTTTCGAATGGCAAACAAAAGATACTACGAACATTAAGGAGAGAAGTCAATGAAGATCAATCAATTTGGTTTAAAACGTGTCTCACTTGAAGAAGCAAAGAAAGAACTGGAGCAGGCCGGTTTTTTGACTATTCATTCTGCAAAGGATGCGGCGAAGTTATGGTTTGAATTTTTACGGAAAAGCTTCTTAACTGTCCGCGATGATAGCGGCTTTATCAATAAGCTGGGTAATTTCTTGGCGGATGAACAGACTGATCTTAGCATGTTTTATCAAGCGAATTCTTCGGTAACGAAGGAAGTTTTTTATACGATGGCTCTGCAGCAGTTGGATTTTGAACCAACGATCGATTTTGAGCCAAAGAATGTTTTAGCAGAAGCTGAAAAGATTGGTGTTCCAATGATTGACGGTGATTTTTCTACCAGAGAGACACTTATCGAAGCCTGGTATTTATTGTTAACGAGTCATACTAAGAATGGCTTGAATTATTTAGATAAATTAGCTTCTGAAGGCTACTACGAAAATAAGGAGGTCAGCAAGCCTTTCTTCTTCAATGGGAAAGCGCAGGCAGTTTTTGATACTGCGCGTTTGATTCGGGAAGTAGTTTACGTGGAAGCTCCGCTAGATACGGATAAAGACGGGAAACGAGATTTACTAAAACTAGAGATTTTACGTCCTGCTGAAACGGAAGATGGGCTACAGGTACCGACTCTATTTACGGCGAGCCCTTATAGTCAAGGTGTCAATGGACCGGCGGGAGAAGAGCTGACTTATGATGTGAATGTTCCATTAGAGCGGAAGGAACCAACCGAAACGACTTATGAGGATATTCGGTACAAACCGGAGCCAGTTGAACTCCCAGCAGAACGGGAAGTGAAGGGCAAGGCGACACATGCGACCGAAACCTTCACTCGTGAAAATAATCATAGCCTGAACGACTTTTTCCTAGCACGCGGCTTCGCGGTAGTTTATGGTTCAGGAATCGGAACACGAGATTCTGATGGCATTCAAACCTGCGGATCGGTCGAGCAGACAACCGCAATGGTGGCTTACATTGAATGGTTGGCTGGCAACCGTCGCGCCTTCACAAATCGAACCGATAATATTCGCATCAAGGCTTGGTGGAGCAATAAAAAAGTCGCGATGACTGGGAAATCTTATTTAGGAACGTTAGCGACAGCCTGCGCGACACGGCAGGTGGAAGGGTTGGAAACAATCATTTCCGAAGCGGCGATCTCTGACTGGTATCAGTATTATCGAGATAATGGCTTAGTTATTGCGCCTGGCGGATTCCCAGGCGAAGACGCAGATGTTCTAGCCATTGAGACCTTCAGTAAAATGCGCAACGCTGGTGATTACCTTCACAGCAAGAAATTCTTCTTGGACTATTTAAAAGATATGGCAGAATGGCAGGACCGGAAATTCGGCAATTACAATACTTTTTGGGATGAACGGAATTACTTGCCATTCATTAAAGATATCAAGTGTGATGTGGTAATGGTCCATGGGCTAAACGACTGGAATGTGAAACCACGTCAAGTCGCTGATTTATGGGATGCGTTGAAGGAGGTTCCTGTTGCCAAGAAATTGATCCTTCATCAAGGGCAGCACATCTACATCAACAATATGCCGTCGTTTGATTTCCAAGATATGATGAATCTGTGGTTGAGTCATAAGCTTTACGGTGTTGAAAACAATGCTAAAGATATTTTACCGGACATCGTTTATCAGAAAAATACAGCTCCAGAAACGTGGGCTACGTTGCAGGACTGGGCGCCTGCCAGCGAAAAAGTCTATCATTTAGGCGAGAAGAGTCTGACAAATAACGTTGAAACAGAACATTACACCTTCAGTGATCAATTACCAAAAGAACAATATGACAGATATACGAAAAATATTGAACTTTGGGAAAAAGAGCTTAAAGAAGAAGGACCAATGGATGGGCACCGCTATTTAGCGAAAACGGAAGCGTTGGAGGAAGCGGTCTTCTTAAATGGTCGTCCTAAGGTAAGGGTCAAAGTAGCTTCAAGTGTTGATTTAGGAATGCTGAGCTTTGAGTTGATCGACTTTGGCACCGCAAAACGCTTGAAACCAACACCAGACGTGGTCGCTTTACACGGATTGCCATTAGGTAGAAATTGGCGGGAAGATAATCTGGTAGAGTTCAAACTAGGTGCGGAAGACGATTACAAGCTGATCTCCCGTGGACATATCAATCTGCAAAATCGTGAGAATGCTTGGAAGAACGACGATCTGAAGGCCAATGAATTCGTAGAGATCGAAGTGGTCTTGCATCCGACGATGTATCATCTACCAGCAGGTCGTCAAATTGGCCTAGCTATTTATGGAACCGACTTTGGAATGACCGTTCGCGGCAATCAAGACATTGATTACACCATTGATTTAGCCGAATCACAATTGATTCTGCCGATGGGTGAATAAATCCTTTAAACCAATCACAGCTTTTGTGGTTGGTTTTTTCTTTTACTAAGTATCACTAGAGCAAAATCTTAGCTCTCCTTATTATTATTCTTTTAAAGTCATTTGGTATATGATAGGTCACAGATACAAAAAGGGGTGGAATAATGAAGGAGCGTGTTGTCGTCTTTGGCGATGCGATTATCGCGATTATTCTGACGATCATCGTTTTAGAATTACCGATTCAAACAGCGGAGAATGGTGCTGTGGATCTATATTCATTATTTAGAGCAGTGGGAATTTATTTTATCAGCTTCTGCTTTGTGGCAAATCTATGGTTTCAAACGGGTTATGCTTTTAATAAAATCAATCAGGTAAAGAATAAGGATTTAGTTATTTACTTACTGCTACTATTTTTCTTATCATTGGTACCATCTGCGACACGTTTGCTGATTGAAGATACGACGAAGCAGACACTTTTGATTTATGGCGTATTGACGCTGATCGTCACGCTAGTAATGCGGCGTTTAATCGTAGCCCTAACAGGACAAGCGATAAAAGATCAGGAGCAACGCAAACGACGTATCAGTGAGTTGAACAAACAAGATATGCTTTCGATCGGATTTCGGATCATCGTTTTGATTTTTGGGATGTTTTACGTTAGACCAGCGTTGATTATCTATTTGGTTCTACCAATCTTGGCTTTTTTGCAAAATATCATCGATCGCGAAGAGGATAGCTTAATTGCGACATTGGACGAGGAACAGCAGGTTGATTATTTTCAGGATCGGAATCAGGTCTGGGGCAACTCGATGCGTCGTTATTCAAGTTTACTGCGGGATTCTATGAAGGGCGATGATGCTCAAAATCCTGATCGCTGGCGGCAGGTCATGGCAGACTGGGAAGAGCATGTGACAAAAGAAATCAATCGACGCAAGCAGAATCTTTCGTCAATGAATGAACATGACAAACGCCGCGCCGAAGCAGAAATCAATCGTTTAGAAAAACAAAAACAACGGATAGCCACGCAGAAAGCTATGACCGAACGGCGTTTCAGTCAGCAGAAAGAACAGGAATTAAATCTTCCCAAAAAAAGAAATTAAGTGCCAAGGCGAAGAGCAGAAGAGCTTTTCGTCTTGGTATTTTTTTCACTCCGAGCTATAATGAGGTATAAATATCGCAGGAGAGCTAGGTGAGAAGGATGTCCTTAACCATGATCGAACACCCAATCAAAATGTATATTCGTCGGGATCTGGGAATCACTGTCGAACAATTCGGCAAGCTCGCAGGTATTCCGCAATCAACCTTAGCAACATGGATCAAGCGCGAACGGCGAGTCGAAAAATTGCCCATCGACTTCTACAGCGCTTTAGCTACCGTTCGCAAACAGAAAATTGAAACCGTATACGGCGAATTATTAGAATGGCAGCAACGCTACGATCGTTACAAACAAGAGAGTCTGCAGGCAATCGCAGAGGAACAGCCCTTATTCTCTTTAGCCGCAAAAGAGGGGCGGACGATTTATCGAATCTATCGCACCAATCAAATGGAGAGCCAATTGCTAGAACCGGCTAGACGTCTAAGAAAAGCCATCGATCAGCTGAATGCGCAAGCATTTATTCAAGTCATGATCGAGATTTACGGAACGGTCGAGGTACCGATGCCGACCTGGATCGTAAAATCCTTTAATAAAAGTGAACTGAAGGAAATCGGTCAGGCGTTTTATAATGAATTATTAATAAAGGGTTAGACTTCGGTTTATTTCCAAAGTTGCTTCTTTTGGAATGACGAATACTCGAAAAAAAGAGTGTGACAATTACTTTTGTCGCACTCTTTTTATGCATTTCATTACGGCTATACTGATTGTTTCTTTTTAGTTACTCGAACGATACCCCAAAGCAAGTGCTTCTCTCCAGTTTAAAAGGCGAATATAGGATTTTGAAAGTAAAAACAACAGGAAAAATAACAGCTATTCCTCCGAAATTGCTCTTTTTTAGGGAAGCAAGTGTTATTTTGAAAAATCCTTTCTATTTAGATGAACCGCAACGATGATTGCTAAAAGCACCGCGACACCTACCACCATAAAGAAACCAATGCTGGAGCCTTTTCCCGGCAAGCCGCCTGTATTCATTCCCCAAATTCCAGAAATTAGTGCGGGGATGGAGATAATCAAAGCGGCAGAGTCTAAATATTTCATCAAGTGGTTTAGATTATTGTCCATCATGTCAGTGAATAATCCGCCGACTGTCTCTAACAAATCACGATAAATATGGATCAGTTTTTCAGCATGCTTTTGATGAAGCTGAATATCATAAACCAATTTTGAATCATTCAAGTCCTGAATGAAGGATTCATTTTCCCACAGTCCGTTTAACGTACTTTTTTGATCAGCAAGAGTGTGATCGAGGTACACGATTTTTCGCTCGGTATCTGCTAATTTAAACAAAGCGTCATTTTCGGTCGTTTTTCTTGCTGCAACGTCCAATTCATCAATATCCTTCTTTATCTCTAACAATTCTTCAATATAGTGAGTATAAAGCATATAAATGCCATACGAAATGAGTTCGGCAAATGTATGAATTTTCTCATGATATTTTTCAAGTAGACGATCAATAAAGGTCGATTCTTTCCCTACGTGGGTGATGAGTAGCGAATCAGAAATGATAAAAATAAGCGGTTCAAGTCGTTCTTCAATTTGCTCTTTCTTTTCAGCGGATAAATTAGTCACTCCCAAAGCATAGCTGTTATTCAGCGCAGTATTTTCTAATGGCTCCAATCGAGAAACCTCTTCTGCATGGTTGCCTCCGACAAAAATATTTTGTGGCAACCGATAATTTTTAATAATTTCTTCTTGTTCTTCCTTCGTCGTATCCTTTAAAACAAGCCAGTTACCTTTACCTGGAGAGACTTCCTGGATATGTTGGTTACTGATCTCAAAATGTTGAATCACGTCATTCATCCTTTCAAAAAAATGATATACATTTATTTTTTACTAATAAATAGTTGGAATAAAGCAGAGGTTATTTCTAATAATTACCCCTGTTAATTTTCTATAACTTATCCTTAATATATTGTCAATTAATAAGCTTAAATAATGTGAATTTGAATATTTTGAGCGAAATATTTCAAAAATAGAATAAAACACGTTACGATATTATTAGAAAGTGAGGAAGAAAAATTATGAAACCAATTTTGAAAGACCCTAGAGAATTATTTTATGGGGGCTCGTTTGAGAAACAGGATCAGAACACTCCCGCACTACAAACCAACATGAAGCCACAACCAGATTGCGGAGAAGAAAGCTATGTTGGTAATGGAAAATTAGAAAATCGCAGAGTATTGATTACCGGAGGCGACTCAGGAATTGGTCGGGCGGCAGCGATTGCTTATGCTCGAGAAGGTGCAGATGTAGCCATTCAATTCTTTCCTGGTGAAGAAGAGGACGCCCAAGAGGTCGCTAAGTACATTGAAGAAGCTGGAAGAAAAGCAGTATTGCTTCCTTATGATTTACGAGATGACGAAGCGCCTAGTGAGATCATCAGAAAAACAGTCGCAGAATTAGATGGATTAGACACACTTGTGCTAAATTCTGCTCAACAAATTTCTCAAGAATCGATTGAAGAATTACCAATTCAGCAAGTAGAAGATACGTTCAAGGTAAATATTATTTCGATGTTTGCACTCGTTCAGGAAGCTTTACCGCATTTACCTGCAGGCAGCAGTATTATTACAACAACTTCTGTCCAAGCTTTCAATCCTAGTGATCACTTGATGGATTACGCAGCAACGAAAGCTGCTATTGCAAACTTCACAGTTGGCTTAGCACAACAATTAGCTAAAAAAGGAATTCGAGTAAATGGTGTTGCGCCAGGTCCAATCTGGACTCCACTTCAATTAGATCAAGGCCAACCTAAAGATGCACTACCGGAATTTGGTCAAGATTCATTGCTAGGACGGGCAGGGCAGCCAGCAGAATTGGCGCCAGTGTATGTTTTCCTAGCTTCAAATGATGCAAGCTATGTTACTGCTCAGATTTATGGTGTCACTGGAGGAGAAGCGATCAATCTGTAAGGAGGGATACGCGATGCTACATTTAATCGAGGCAATCGGGATTTCGTTAATTCTAAATTTGATTTCTTTATTGTTTAAACGCAGACAACCGGCTTTTGCATTGGCACGTGTGAAAAAACAGACAGGAACGGATCGTTACCGTTAAGCAATTAAACAAGTCGTTAAAAAGTTTTTAAGGAGGTGCACTATGAATCGTGGAATAAAAGCAATTGGGATCATTCTTTCATTGATTTTGATGTCCGTGATGCTGATGGTTATTGCCATCAGTTCACCCTATTTGAATCTTCCATTTGGCATTGGACGTGGAGAGTTTTTAAGAAATTCATTGGCAAATTATTACTTCCGCCAATACCTATTTTGGATCGCTCTAGCTGTTACAGTTATCTTGCTTATTGTGATTTTAGTTCTGATCTTTTATCCAAGAGTTAAACAAACATTTGTATTAAAAGAAGACAAGGGACGTTTATCTTTAGACAAAAAGGCAATTGAAGGTTTTGTTCGTTCGAAACTACGAGGTGTAGGCTTTGTTTCATCTCCTGACGTTAAGGTTCGAGCAACCAAGAACAAGATTAAAGTGAAAGTGAAGGGTCAGCTGACTCGAACATCATCGTTAATTGGGAAAACCAATGCGCTAATGACAGAAATTCAGAATGACTTACAAGAAATTCTTGGCAGTCAGGAAAAAATCAAAGTGAATGTTGCCTACAAGACATTTGATGAAGAAGAAAAAAACACCGCAAATCAATCACGCGTACAATAACAAAGAACGATTCATTTAATTTTTAGGAATACAGGACGACAGTTAGGAGGGAGACAGATGGAAAAACTTATCACTCAATACAAGCTCCCAATGATCTTCGGCGGATTAGGCTTGGTTCTGGCCATATTGTTTGTCACGCTGGGATTTTTCAAGACACTCTTGATCGTTTTATTAACAGCGCTTGGCATTTGGCTGGGAAGCTATTTAGAGCAAACCGGCATGATGGACAGCTTTTTCAGTCAACGAAAGAACAATTAATGATTCAATCATCATACAAACCAACTCTATAGGAGGAATTTATAATGGAAAATTACAACAAAAACGGAATGGCCGCAGGCGTTCATACAGATGCAGCAAAAACAAATAACACCGTAAACGTTAAAGGCGAATTAACCTATGACGACAAAGTGATTCAAAAAATCGTCGGTACAGCAGTAGAACAAATCGATGGTCTATTAACAGTCGACGGTGGATTTTTCTCTAATATTGCTGAGAAATTAGTCAATACAGACAATGTGACTGCCGGAATCGAAACAGAAGTCGGCAAAAAACAAGTCGCTGTTGATATGGATGTTGTCATTGAATATGGTCGTGACATTCCTAAAATCGCAGATCGAATCAAGGAAGTTATCCATGATGAAGTGGAGAAGATGACGCATCTTGACGTGATTGAAGTAAATATTAACGTTGTCGATATCAAATCAGAATCTGAATATCAAGAAGACAGCGAAACGGTGCAGGACAAAGTAACAAGCGCCGCAAAAACAACTGGACAATTTGCTTCAAAACAAACAGACAAAGCTAAAAGTGCCGTCAATCGCGGAACAAACAAAGCACAACAAAAAATTGAAGAAAATCGTGAACCACGAGTAAAATAATCAAAGGAGTGAATTAACATGGGTTTATTATGGTCATTAATTATTGGAGCAGTAATCGGAGCAATCGCTGGAGCGATCACAGGTAGAGGAAACAGCATGGGCTGGATCGCTAACATCGTAGCCGGCTTAGTCGGATCAGCATTAGGTCAAGCGTTACTAGGATCATGGGGACCTTCATTGGCTGGCATGGCACTGGTACCGTCGATTATTGGAGCAGTCATTCTGGTCTTGATTGTGTCATTTTTCTTAGGCAGATCAAAATAGATCAGTGATGGTCCACAAAGTCTCAGACAACGTTACGAACAAGTAACGCAGGCATCAAAAAGAGACGTGATAGAACAAAAGAAATAAGGATAAATATCAAAAGAGTGTTTCCCCCGAAGAAGTTTTCTTATATCAACACAGATTCAGTATCAGCAGCAAGCTAAGGAGTATGGATTTTTTAATTCAACAGAGAGTGCTGTCGAAAGCGAATCGAATGATTTGAATGATAAAAGGACTTCCTGTCGTTAACTTATGAACGATGGGAAGTCCTTTTTTGATGAAGCGGGAGTCATAGTACGGAAAACGAACTGAACATATAAGGTAGTTAAGAAAAGCGAACTGATTATAAGCATTGTATAAAAGACATCTAGTTTGGTGAAAAAGCATCAAAGGTGTAAAAAAAGAAGCGAATCATCGCTTCTTTAGAGAGTTAGTTATAATTCTTCCTTGACTGTCTTGGTGATTTTTTGCAGTTCATCGGTCATTTGACCAGAATGTTTGATGATATCTGATACGCGCAGGAAGCTGTTTTTATACATTGCCACTTCCCGGAATTTCTTATATTTTTCTTCGATTTCATTAAAGGTCGCGGCTTTACGGGCGTCATGCTCGACCGTTTCCGAGCTATTTACATAATGCATCCCTAAAAATGAGAGGGCATCATTGATCCCATCTAAAAATGCCTCGTACTCCTCTTGGCGAATCTTGCCGTCAGCCAAACGCTGCCTCTGTTTTTCAATAAACATCTCAACTACTTGTTCCATTCCCAATCCTCCTGTCTTAACGCATTTTACTTGTTGCTCATCCAGTTTATTGTACTATGAAAAGGCTCACTTGTGTTATAAAAAAATAGAATTTTTTTGAGTGAATTGAAAAGATAATAGATTTTAAATTATCAAAGGGAATTTTCGAAATAGTTTGACAGTTTTTCTTTTTTTGGGAATAATAAACAAAAGATTAAAAATAGCTAATAAATTGTTAAATTGAAGGAGACGTTCATATGGAACAAAATAAACGCAAGCAACTATTGAAGCTGATCGAATCCGATTGTCGATTAAGTATTGAAGAATATGCGGTGATGCTAGGCGAAGATGAAGTGATCGTTTCTGCTGAAATCAAACGAATGGAACAAGAAAAAATTATTTGCGGCTATCGGGCTCTGATTGACTGGGATAAGGTGGAGGATGATTGGATCGAAGCTTTGGTTGAGGTCCAAACAATTCCTAAAGGTGAAGAAGGCTATCGCGAGATTGCGGAGCGTGTTCGGAAGTTTCCTGAAGTCAAATCGTTCTTTTTCGTCAGCGGCGGCTTTGACTTTATCTTACTACTGCAAGGACGCAACATCAAAGAAATCTCAAAATTCATTTCTACTAATTTAGCGTCGATTCCTGATGTTTCAGGAACACAGACGCATTTCTTGCTAGACAAATACAAGGAGTGGGGCGTCGACATGTATCAGGATGACTCCGATCCTAGAATTCAGGTGAGCCCATGAGAAATTTTTTAACGAAAAAAATCACGGATATTCAACCCTCTGGTATTCGAAAATTCTTTGACATTGTTTCTGATCAGCCGGATGCGATTTCCCTTGGTGTCGGCGAGCCGGATTTTGATACGCCTTCTCATATGGCTCAAGAAGGGGTTCGTTCGATTCAGGAAGGTCGGACATTTTACACGGCTAACGCGGGACTGATCGAGTTGCGGAAAAAAATCAGCGAGTATTTGCTTTATCGCAACAAGGTTCAATATGATCCGAAAACGGAGGTTGTGGTCACAGTCGGCGGCAGTGAGGCGATTGATATGGCATTGCGGATTTTTGTTGATCCAGGAGATGAGGTCATCATTCCTCAGCCAAGCTTTGTTTGCTACGAACCGATTACCCAGATTGCAGGCGGAAAACCAGTGACGATTGACTTACAGGCTGTGAATCAGTTTATGCTGACGCCAGAAGAGTTAGAGAACGTTATTACTGAGAAAAGCAAGATTTTGATTTTGTCGTATCCTAATAATCCAACGGGAGCAACGATGGATCGCGAAGCGTTGATCAAGATCGCCGATGTTGTGAAGAAGCATGATTTATTAGTCATTACGGATGAAATTTATGCGGAATTGGTTTACGACGAGCCTTTTACTAGTATCGCGGAGCTTCCGGGAATGCGCGAACGGACGATTATTATTAACGGTTTTTCAAAAGGCTTTGCGATGACTGGCTGGCGTCTGGGCTTTATGGCTGGTCCAGAAGTATTTATGGAGCAGCTGTTGAAGCTGCATCAGTATACAATCATGGCAGCGCCGACAGCGAGCCAATATGCGGCATTGGCCGGTTTGAAAAACAATTGGCAGGAAACCGTTGAACCGATGCGCTTGTCTTATGAGGAACGTCGAAATTATCTGCATCATGCGTTGGAAAAGATGGGGCTGCCTTGCTATAAAGCCAAAGGGGCGTTTTATCTCTTTCCGCAGGTTAGTCAATTTGGCTTGAGCAGTGAAGAATTCGCTCTGCGCCTATTAGATGAAGAAAAGCTGGCAGTGGTTCCCGGATCGGCCTTTGGAAAAAGCGGTGAAGGATTCCTGCGGCTATCGTATGCTTATTCGATTTACGAATTAAAAGAAGCAATTCAGCGTCTAGAGCGTTTTGTGATGCGGTTAAAATAAGAGTAAGACTAGGAGCGAAGAATTTCGCTCCTTTTCTAATGTGAATGTTAGCTAAAAGTGATTAAAACGTCGGTTTATCTAAAATTTCTATTTATTTTTAACAAAAGCGTTCTTGCGATTCCTCATAAATGATAAGATGAAGCCATATCCTGGGGGATAAGAATGTTTTAAGGAGGTTTTTATGCTGTCACGTTTCAAACAATCAAAGCTGTTCTTTTGGACTGCCGAGATTGTCTTAACGATTATCGGGATTTATTTTTTATTACAAATGCCGAATATTTTTAAACCAGTCGTGGGAATGGCTTCTGCGATTTTGATGCCGCTATTGATCGCGGGTTTTCTTTACTATATGTTTGATCCGATCGTGGTTTTTCTGGAGGAAAGAGGGGGGCTGCCACGTGTGGTTGGTTTTCTTGTATCCTTTATTGTGATCGCGGCGATTATCGCGCTGATTATGATGAACGCTGTTCCGAAAATGATCGAACAAACCGTTCAGCTTACGCAAAATCTACCTGTTTATGCAGAGGAATCGGGTCGTTGGATTAATGATTTAGCTAGTCGAGATGAATTTAAAAATTTCAATTTGGAAGAACAATTGGCTTCAGCAAACCTGACGATTACTAAACTGATCAACCTTGCGATTGTCAGTGTGACCTCAAGTTTGTCACGAATCGTTGGTTTGGCGATGAAATTCTTTGTTCTCTTGTTCACCGTTCCATTTATTTTGATTTTCATGTTTAAAGACGGGCATAAATTTTTGGATGCTGTGTCACAATTTTTTCCTATCACCATTCGTAAAGAATTACGTCAAACAGTGCGCGAGCTGAATGAAACACTTTCTGCTTATATCAGCAGCACGGTTTTAGATGCCTTTATTATCGGAATCTTAAGCTTTATCGCGATGACTATTTTTAAACAGCCATATAGTTTACTGTTGGCGCTTTTTTGTGGGATCACCAACATCATTCCTTATGTTGGTCCATTCATCGGGGCTGTTCCGGCAGTGATCGTTGGGCTATTCATTTCACCGCTTCAAGCACTGTACATGGGCATATCCGTTCTGGTTATTCAGCAGTTAGATGGGAATTTGATCAAACCGCTATTGTTCGGTAAGTCGTTGAATATTCACCCATTGACGATTATATTAGTTTTAATCGGTGCCGGCAGTGTTGCAGGAATCGTCGGCATGCTGATTTGTATCCCAGTGTATGCGGTGATCAAAACCTTGATCATCAATCTTCACAAAATTTACCAGCTACGCCGCGAAAGTAACTTGTTTAAAGACGGTGGAGAGGGTTAGTAGCAAAGAGAACCATCATCCAAAATGCTGGATGACGGTTCTTTTTTTGATTTTTATAAGATAGCAATAGAAAAATAACTAATTCTGATCTAGATCGTCAGAATGATGCAAAATTTTACCAAATATCGGTTTATTTCGTTCGAATTTGAAATGGTAAATCACTAGAAGACCGATAAACCAAAATGGAGAGAAAAGCAACGCTTCCCGTGTATCCGAGGCAAGTGCCAAAACGAACAGGACAAAGGCTAAGAAAGCAAAAATCAAATAGCTTGAATAAGGAAAGAACGGTAATTTAAAGGTACTTTTGGCTGCCAATTCGGGCTTTGTTTTACGATAGTGCATGTGAGTAAAGACGATCATTCCCCAAATAAAAATAAAGCAAATCGTAGCAATCGAACTGATCATGGTGAAAATATGACTAGGTACGAAAAAATTTAAGAGAACCGCGATAAAAATGATGAGCGTTGAGAATACTAATGCACTACCGGGAACACGATTACGTGTCAGCTTGGTAAAGCGACTAGGCGCGCTACCTTCTTGAGCTAATGAACGGACCATCCGACTGGTACTGTAAATGGCGCTATTACAAGCAGACATGGCGGAGCTTAATACAACTAAATTAACAATAGACGCTGCCGCAGCGATTCCAATCTCAGAAAAGACCTGAACGAAGGGACTTTGGTCTGCTGATAAGCTTGACCAAGGGTAAATCGACATAATCATAAATAATGAGCCTAGATAGAACAAAATGATTCGCAGCGGAATGGTATTAATCGCTTTTGGCAGCACCGATTTGGGATCAGCGGTTTCGCCACCGATCAAACCGACCAGTTCAACCCCGCAAAAGGCAAAAGTCGCCATTTGAAAGGAGAGAATAAAGCCGCTTGCACCTTTTGGAAAGAAGCCGCCGTGATGCCATAAATTTCCAATATCAACGGGACCAGCACTTGTTTTGAAGCCAGTAAAGATCATAAAAGCACCGGCGATAATCAATGCAATGATGGCGACGACTTTGATCAGAGCAAACCAAAATTCCAGTTCACCAAAAAGACCAACAGCAACTAAGTTCAAGCCTAATAGCAGGACTAGGGCAATGACCTCCGGCAGCCATTGAGGGATATGGGGCAACCAGTAGCTCACGTATAGCCCCGTTGCTGTTAGATCAGCCATCGCGATTGCGATCCAGCAAAACCAGTAAGTCCATCCTGTGACAAAGGCAGCCTTTTTCCCTAAGTAGTCAGCGATAAAATCTAAAAATGAATGATAATTTACGTTCGATAGCATCAATTCACCTAAAGCGCGCATGATTAAGAAAATAATGCAGCCGGTGATTGTGTAGGAAAGAAGAATCGAAGGACCAGTTAATTGAATGGTTTTCCCCGAGCCAAGAAAGAGCCCAGTACCGATTGCTCCTCCAATTGAAATCAATTGAACATGCCGATTTTTCAGTCCTCTGTTCAATTCCTCATGTGTTTCCAATAAAATCAGTCCTTTTTTTAAGAATAGTCTGAGTTTATCAAAAATTGTGAAATAGGTTAAAGAATATCCTTTGAAGTAACAAAGCGGCGAGAAGACTCTAATAATTCAAAAATAACAAAAAAGAAAAAGACTTGTTAAAGATTTTGCGTTAAGCTGTGTTTGGAATAGCTAAAATGCTATAATATTAAGAAAATTGTGTATCAACACCAGCTTAGGACTTCAACACGATAGCTGGGTAAGAAAAATTGAACATATAGAAACGAATGAGGGGGAGAACCGGTTTGAACAAAAAGACAATCGGTTGGCTGATTTTAGGACTGGTTGTGTTAGGTGCTGTTGGGTTTGCCGGCTATCATATTTATCAAGAGAATGTTATCCAGTCAGAAAAAGAAAATAAGAAGGAACTAAATGCACGCTTGACTGATCTTTATGAGGATCAAACATCGGGCTATTTCAAAGCGGATATCTCAGCTGAAGCTTTTGATGAGTTAGCAGATGAAGTGAAAAGTCAAAGCGGGGAAAGTCAAACCTTAGAAGATATTGACCAAGCGAAGAAAAATTTTAAACTCCAGGCTGAAATGAATAAGCTTTTTGAAAAGGATGTTCTAAATGGGCTGGATCTATCTGCCCACCCCGTTCTAAAGGCGCCTAGCGAAGAAGATATTAAAGCTTTAAAAGCTGAGCTAGAGGAAAGTAGCGCGAAAGACAAGGAGTGGGGTCAAGACATCAGCATGATCCTAGGCATCGCAGAAACACAATCAAAGGATTTTACCAATGCAGATGCGGATGTGACGAATCTAGTCAATAAAGGCACTAGTTTAACACTGACTGATTATTTAGAAGGCGTAAAAACCTTGGCGATTCTGCCAGATGGCAAGTTCAAGGAGAAACTACTAGAGAAGCTATCACCGGTCAAGGATCAGCTTACCAATGAGAACGCTGGTTTTGCGGCTAAAATTCAGCAAAGCGATACCTCGATGGCAGCGGCAGAAAAGAGCTATCAAGAGCGGCAGGCGAAAGAGTTGGCTGCTCGCAACAAGGAACTGACAGAACTGAAAAAAGAGTTAGCAGAAAAGCAAGCGACCTATGATTCTTATAAAGACATCCTTGATTCCATTGATGACAGTAAGAACGATGAATCCTCGCGAAAAAAATCCGAAGAGGAATCGCGATCACGAGAATCTGATTCTTCCCGCTCATCAAGCTCCTCTAGTTCAAGCTCTAGTTCATCAGAACAGCCAGATGAGGATTAAAAAAAGAGCAACGATTTTTCTAGGAAAAATCGTTGCTCTTTTTTAGGTTCATTTTTTCGTGTGAAGCTGAGCGATACTCTTCAAATAATGGGAAAATCTGTGTTCGTTTCTTAATATCCAGCTTAATGAAAATGTTGTGAACATGGGTTTTAACGGTTCCTAATGAGAGAAAGAGCTGGTCTGCAATTTCTTGATTGGTTCGATGGAATAAAAGCAATTCAAACACTTCGGTTTCTCTTTGCGTGAATTGGTGAGCATGACAAAACTTCTGGATCAACATGGCTTCCTCTTGCTCTTCAGAGTTCACTTCCTCTTGTACATGCCGATCCTTTAAGAAGAAGTGGATCATCAACAGACAGACGACAATGGAGAAAATGTCTTCGGAAATGCTTCGATTGTATATTTTAGTCGTTAAGGAGCTGTATTGATCGACATTAAAAATGACGAAGCTGTCTTCAATAACGATCAGAATACTGAATAGAATGCTGATGATTGATAATTTTTTTAGGTAGCCTTTATTTAGCGCTGGCAGCTCTTTTTTCGTGCCTCGCCAACAATAAAAGCCTAAATAAAAGAGGAAAATTTGGTTTCCTAAATAGTAGAGCCAAACCTTAAAGGCAGAATTTGGCAGTAATGGGATCGAAATCATCCAGACGGCCAAAGCGATCAATAGGGTGTAGTGCAGCGGAGTGAGTTTTTCTTTCCTTAATTCGGCAATAATGGAAACGGAGAAGAAGGCGTTCCCCATAAAAATAATAGTCTTGACTGCCGGCGCGCTCATAAATGCTTGGTCATAGCTTTGCGCAAAGCTATTGATGAACTCTGTCATATAAATAATGATATTATCGAAAATAAAAAAAGCTAGATAGAGACTGATCAACAGGAACACTTTGTTCTTTTCCTTTAAAAAGGAATTTATCGCAAAAGCCATGGTGATGGAATAAAGAATGATCAAAAGGATATTGTAAACAAAGATGGCTATCATATTGAATCCCCTTTCATTTCAGGATCAAAAAACTGTTTTTCAACCTAAGTATAACACTATTTTTTTCTCCTTCGTTCCAAAATACGCTAAACTTTTCCCTAAACTTTTCTAAACCCTTGAAAAATAAAAGGTTTACATCTAAAAATAAACCGCTGGTTGACGCTCATAACGGAAAATGTTAGCGTTTACATCCTTTAGCTTATCGTAAACTCGTACTTTTTCTCCTACAGTAAGGATGCAAAAGCAAACAAATTACTTAGGAGGCGTCAACATGGCAAAAAGAGATTTCATTACAACAGAAAATTACACAAAGGAGGAGATTCAATACATCGTTGATTTATCATTGAAAATCAAAGCTTCTATTAAAAACGGTTTTTATCCGCCATTATTGAAAGATAAAGTGTTAGGCATGATCTTCCAACAATCTTCTACTAGAACTCGCGTTTCATTTGAAACAGCGATGACACAGTTAGGCGGACACGCAGAATATTTGGCGCCAGGACAAATTCAACTAGGCGGACATGAAACAATCGAAGATACCAGTCGTGTATTATCTCGTTTAGTCGATATCTTGATGGCACGGGTTGAACGCCATCACAGTGTGTATGACCTAGCCAACAATGCAACGATTCCAGTTATCAATGGTATGTCTGATTTTAACCACCCAACACAAGAGTTAGGCGACCTTTGTACGATGATTGAACACCTACCTGAAGGCAAGAAAATCGAAGACTGCAAAATTTCCTTCATTGGAGATGCTACACAAGTATGTTTCTCATTAGGTTTAGTCGCAACAAAAATGGGAATGGATTTTGTCCAATTCGGTCCAGAAGGATTCCAATTGAATGACGACCATCGCGCAAGATTGGATAAGATTTGTAAAGAGTCTGGCGGTTCATATACTGTTTCTGATCAAATCGATGTGATTGAAGGCTCTGATTTTGTCTATACAGATGTTTGGTATGGCTTGTATGAAGCAGAATTGTCAGAAGAAGAACGCATGAGCACTTTCTATCCTAAATACCAAGTAAACGATGAGTTAATGAAGCGTGCGGGTGAAAATGCGAAATTTATGCACTGCTTGCCTGCAACACGCGGAGAAGAAGTAACTGATGAAGTGATGGACGGACCAAACTCGATCTGTTTCGATGAAGCAGAAAATCGTTTAACTTCGATTCGCGGCTTGTTGGTGTACTTGATGCACGATTATGCTGATAAGAATCCAATTGATGAAAAGAAAAAAGCAGCAGCAAAAGCAGATTTGGAAGTCTTTTTAGGAAAAGCACTATAGGCCCAAGAGGTGAGGACGGAAATGATCTGCAGCTTTAAGTAAAATTCATCAAGATTATTTCCATTCGGGGATTGAGGCAATCCTCAATCCCTGTTTCCCTTGTACCGGAAAGGAAGAAAACAATGGGAGAAAAGAAGAAAAAATTTAGTTTGATGAGTGCAATCTTATCCGTTATCTGTGTCGTGTTCGTGGCAGAGGCAGCGGCGCCGGTTGCGGCGATCGGAAATTCACAATTTGTTTGGTGGATATTCCTGTTAGCCGCGTTCCTTTTACCGTACGGTTTGATTTCTTCGGAGTTAGGCACGACGTATATTGGTGATGGCGGGATTTATGACTGGGTGACCCAAGCCTTCGGACATCGCTGGGGTTCGCGGGTATCTTGGTATTATTGGATCAATTATCCATTGTGGCTGGCTTCGCTGGCAGTTGTATGTCCAGATTTATTAACGACGATCACAGGAATTGAATTTTCAACAATTCCAGCAATTTTAATTGAATTGGTCTTTATTTGGGTTATTGTTTGGATCAGCTTCTATCCAGTCGCTGACAGTGTATGGATTTTGAATGGCGCAGCTGTAATTAAGATGCTGTTGGCAATCTTGATTGGCGCATTAGGACTTTATACGTTTGCGACAAAAGGCGCAGCTAATGAGTTTACATTATCGTCAATGCTGCCAAGTTTTGACCTGAACAGTTTGTCGTTTATCTCGGTTATCATTTTCAACCTATTAGGTTTCGAAGTTATTTGTACCTTTGCCGATGACATGGAAGATCCGAAGAAACAAATTCCACAATCAATCATCGCTGGTGGTTTGGTGATCGCTGCAATTTATATTTTCTCTGCATTCGGAATTGGTGTCGCAATTCCAACGGATCAAATCAGTACTGGCAGCGGCTTAATGGATAGCTTCAAGCTATTAACAGGTTCTACCGGGGGTTGGTTCATCATCGCGATGGCCTTTCTGTTCCTGCTGACTCTGTTTGGCAACATGATTTCTTGGTCATTAGGAGTAAACAATACGGCTTGTTACGCAGCTGAAAACGGCGATATGCCGAAAATTTTTGCTAAACGTGGCGGAAAAGACGAAATGCCGATTGGTGCAGCGATTATGAATGGGATCGTGGCTTCAGTAGTCGTAGTGATTGCGCCAATTTTGCCAAATCAAGATCTATTCTGGGCCTTCTTCTCATTGAACCTAGTAATGTTCTTGATGTCTTACGTACCTGTATTTCCTGCATTTTACAAATTACGTAAAATCGATCCAGATACACCGCGACCATTCAAGGTTGGCGGAAGCGACGCAGTCTTGAAAGTTTTGGTTGCGTTACCAATGATCATGATTGTCATTTCATTGATCTTTACAGCGTTACCGTTGCAATTTGATGCGGAAACATTGAGCCAACAACTACCGATCACGATCGGAGCTGTCGTCTTCACACTATTTGGTGAAGCGATTATATGGGTGAAAAAAATCAAAAAAGAGGGAGTAATTTATCATGGCGAAGAGAATCGAAAAGACAACACCGAAACAAGACGGGTTTAGAATGCCCGGCGAGTACGAACCACAAGAAAAGGTTTGGATGATTTGGCCTGAGCGTCCAGATAACTGGCGTGACGGTGGGAAGCCAGCACAAGAAGCTTTCACTGAAGTAGCCAAAGCCATCAGCAGATTTACACCGATGAATGTGGTGGTTTCGCAGCAACAGTTCCAAAACTGTCGTCGTCAATTACCAGAAGATATCACGGTTTATGAAATGTCCAATAATGACGCGTGGATTCGCGACTGTGGCCCAAGCTTTGTGATCAACGATAAAGGTGAATTGCGGGCAAATGACTGGGGCTTCAACGCTTGGGGCGGACTGGTTGACGGATTGTATTTTCCTTGGGATCAAGATGATTTAGTCGCTCAAAAAATCTGTGAAATCGAGCATGTCGATTCTTATCGGACAGATGATTTCATTTTAGAAGGCGGTTCTTTCCACGTTGACGGTGAAGGAACGGTTCTAGTAACTGAAATGTGCTTATTAAGTGAAGGACGCAATCCGCATATGAGCAAAGAAGAGATCGAACAAAAATTGTGCGATTACTTGAACTGTGAAAAAGTACTTTGGTTAGGGGATGGTATTGATCCAGAAGAAACGAATGGACACGTGGATGACGTAGCTTGCTTCGTTCGCCCTGGTGAAGTGGCATGTATTTATACAGAAGATAAAAATAGTCCATTTTATGAAGCTGCTCAAGATGCATACAAACGTTTAACAGAAATGACGGACGCAAAAGGACGCAAATTGAAGGTCCATAAAATCTGCTGTCCAATCGAGAACGTCACAATCGACGGCAACTTCAAGATTGATTATGTTGAAGGAACGATGCCGCGTGAGGATGGCGACATCTGTATCGCTTCTTACATGAACTTCTTGATTACCAATAATGGTGTCATCGTGCCGCAATATGGTGACAAGAATGATGCATTAGTTTTAGAACAATTAGAAATGATTTTCCCAGATAAAGAAGTTGTGGGTGTAAATACAGTAGAAATCGTCTACGGCGGCGGAAATATTCATTGTATTACACAGCAACAACCACAAAGATAGGAGCCTGTCATGTCAAAAATCGTTATCGCATTAGGCGGAAACGCATTAGGTAATTCCGCGAATGAGCAATTAACCAAAGCTGAATTAGCAGCGAAATCCATCGCTGATCTGATCACTGCGGGGCACCATGTCGTGATCGCTCACGGCAATGGTCCCCAGGTTGGGAAAATCCGTTTAGCCTTTGAAAAAACCAGTCAAAAGCCAGAGGACACGATGCCGTTTCCAGAATGTACGGCCATGAGTCAAGGCTATATCGGCTATCATTTGCAACAAGCAATTGATGAAGAACTGGTTTCTCGCGGCTTAGGAGATATCCCAGTTGTATCTATGCTGACGCAGGTGGTGGTTGACCCGAAAGATCCGGCATTTTCGAATCCGACCAAACCAATCGGCGGCTATTACAGCGAAGAAGAAGCCAAAAAATTGATGGCTGAAACGGGCGATGTCTACGTTGAAGATGCGGGCCGTGGCTGGCGTCGGGTAGTACCATCACCAAAACCAGTAGATATCTACGAAAAAATCAGCCTACAAACCTTAGTCGACGCGGGGCAAGTCGTGATCGCTTGTGGTGGAGGAGGCATTCCAGTCATTTACGAAGGTACGCGCTATAAAGGCGTCGATGCCGTAATCGATAAGGATTTTGCCGCAGCGAAAATGGCTGCATTGATCGATGCTGATGTCTTCATTATTTTGACAGCTGTTGATCATGTCTTTGTCAACTTCGGCAAACCGGATCAAAAAGCTTTGGAAACAACTTCCGTGGCTGATATGAAACAATATATTAGCGAAGATCAATTCGCTCCAGGAAGTATGTTGCCAAAAGTAGAAGCTGCGATTGACTTCGCCGAATCAAAAGCCGGTCGACGTGCGATCATCGCTTCATTAGAAAAAGCTTCAGAAACACTGGATGGAAATAGCGGAACAACCGTGCAGATGTAAAATAAAAGCCCATCTCTCCTTATGAAAAAAGAGAGATGGGCTTTTTGGATATACAGTTTTACGATATTTTTTAGTAGATTGTAGTTAAAAGAGAAATTGTCATAAGACTTACAAACTTAAATAAAAGTATTCATTCTATGGTTATTCTGTAATCTTAGCTAATAAACTATCCGCATCTCTTTTTATCAAACTTTGCATACTTTCTTTATACTGACTTAAATCCAAAGCTGTCAGCTTTTCCCGAATCATCGGGATTAATTCTGGCTTGGCCTCTGCTAAATAAATCAAATAAGGAATACATTGACGAACAATCGGTGCTTTGGGATCGTCTAGCACAGCCAAAATTTCTGCGAGATGTGTCTCAATGACTTTTTGTGAATCCCAACGCGCATTAATCATAAAAAACTTAAAGGTTCGTCCACGTCCACAGGCTCTTTCAGCGGTCAAAGCAGGAAGGAACAATTCCAAATGTTCTGCGTAAAGCGGTTCAGATAGACACTGTTCTTCCAATTCTTTAAATTTGTTCAAGGCTTCTTTGGTGTCTTTAGCAGTCAAAAGCGCTAATATCGTTTCCATAAAAAAATCCTTTCTAGAGTAAAACAGTCGTCAATGCGACGACTGTTTTTTAATCCTCATCTTTTTCTTTTTCCTGCAACTGTTTTTTCAGATCATTGATTTGTTTATCGAGGTCTTTGCTTTGATTTTTCGTATCATCGATTTGATCTTTTACCGAATTTACTGCTGAATTCCGGGCTTCTTTTTCACGGGCGTATTCGACTTCCTTATTGCGATAAACATTTGTATATTGATCAGACAGCGTTCCGCCGGAGGGTTCGACTTGTTGAACCAAAGCGTATACCTGCTGTGCGTATTGGTCGAAGGTTTGCCAGTTGTCTTGTGTATCTGTCACAATAAGCTCGAACTGACTTAAGGTATTAATCCGTTCAGAGATCAATTGATTACTGAAGGTGGAAGCTTCTTCTACCATCGGTGTATTCAATTTCGCTGTTGTCAATTCATTGGCTTTTTGTTTTGCCAAGGTGTCTATATTGGCTGTTGCCGCCTGCAAGGCATTTTGACGGGCTGCCAGTACTTGTTTTGTTTGACTGGAGCGTGTAACTAATTGGTTGCCGACTTTTTGTACGGAAGAAGGCATCTGAAAATCAACATCTTCTTTGCCGTTATTTAAGAGATCCATCGTTTGCTTGAAGATTTCTTTGGTCGCCTGTCCGACACTGGCATTGTCTTGCGGTTGCGGTGTGTCGTCGCCGGCCCAGACCGCAACGGTATAGTGCGGAGTCGCTCCGACAGTCCATAAATCTTTTGCTTCGTCAGTCGTACCGGTTTTGACTGCCCAAAATTGATTATGTGCTAGGGTCAAGCCTGCCGCTGTTCCATCCGCATTTTCATGAACGGCTTTCATCGTATCAATCGTTAAATAAGCTGCGTCATCGCTGTAAATCTTTTGCTGCGCAATATCATTTTGGGAGAAAATCTCCTGACCATTGTCTTTCCGTTTAATGGTTTGAATATTTAATGGGGCACGATAATTTCCTTGATTTACTAATGTTGCGATCCCACTAGCCATTTCTTGAGTAGTTGCTCCGTAGGTCATCCCGCCGACCGCAATAATCGGATTGTCATCTGCCACATCAAGACCGGTAAATTGCATTTGTGCCAAAGGCTGATAGACGGCTTCCTTCAGTTCATTGCGATTTTCGTCTGCTAGTTTATACGCGACAACGTTTGAGGAAATCGCTAAGGCATTTCTCAGTGTCAGATTCCCTTTAGAACTATTATAAACATTATTTGGGTACGTATTATTTGGCCGATCATCTGAAACGACACTGGTTTCTAGCAAGCCACGCTCATACGCAGGGGCGTAGGAAACTAGGGGTTTGATCGCCGAGCCAGGCTGACGATAGGAAAGAAAGGCACGATTATAATGATTTCCTTCCTCACCGCGGCCACCGATACTAGCAACAACATCGCCTGTTTGATTATCGATGACAGTCATGGCAGCCTGCTTGGTATAGAAATTATTGTCGCCGCTACGATCCTGCCAAGCATTCATCACATTGCTGACAATCCCTTGCAGCTGATCGTGTAAGCCAGTATCGATATTGGTACTGATTTGATAGCCGCCTGAGAGAATCCGTTGATATACCTTATTATAAGCAGAGCTGTATTCCTCGTTATAACGATCTTCTTCTTCTTTGGAGTCAAACTGGTATTGGAAACGGAAATCCTGCTGACCCATCAAAATTTTAGTTGCAGAATCAACTGCTAAGGCAACTTCGTTATTGTCTAATTGATTGTTAAGTGCATTACTGTGAATTTTAGCTTCAAAATCATCTGCAACAGCTTTATCATATTGGTCCTTTGTGATGTAGCCCTGCTGATTCATTTCTTTTAAGATCAATTTGGCTCTTTTCAATGCATTTTTCTTATTGTCAGTAGGATCAAATATACCTGGATTATTTGTAATTCCTACTAATACAGCTTTTTCCAACAGACTGGTGTCATTGATTGATTTACCAAAATAAACCTTTGCTGCCGCATTGATTCCATAAGCGCCATGTCCGAAATAAACGTTATTCAAATAATATTCTAAAATCTGATGTTTGGTAAATTTCTTTTCTAATGATTGTGCCATCACCATTTCTTCAATTTTACGAGAGATTGAGACTTCGGGCGTTAGATAAATATTTTTCACCAATTGCTGAGTGATAGTAGATGCTCCGCGGATTCCGCGCCCTGTCGCAGCATTTATCGCAATGGTCAATAGCCCTTGCGTGTCTACTCCGTGATGCTCATAAAATCGCTTATCTTCAATAGCGATCAACGCCTGAGAGACTAATGGGTCCATCTTGTCATACGTCAGGTAATCCCGTTCTTGCGTTTTTAGTTCCTTGATAACTTGACCATTCTTATCTAAGACGGTTGTTGGATGGTACTGCTTAAAGTCGCTCTCTTGAATAGAGGCTGCATGCTCTTCACCCGCATCAATGGCGGCAGTTACTTCTTTGCCGTATTTTTGAAAGAAGAAGATGGTGCCTGCCACCACCATAAGCAGCATGACGGCCAGAATACTAAGTGAAATCTTAGTGGATTTCGCTAGTTTTCCTCGAGGGGACTTTTTTCGCACTCGTGGTGTTTTCATTTCTTTTTTTCGTTGATGTCGTTCTTGTCTGTTTGCCATATTTGCCTATCCTTATTTCAGTTATTGTATTTATT
Source organism: Enterococcus avium (assembly GCF_002891025.1). NCBI lineage: Bacteria > Bacillati > Bacillota > Bacilli > Lactobacillales > Enterococcaceae > Enterococcus > Enterococcus avium. Next base: position 498,904 of record NZ_NBSL01000003.1, read on the forward strand.
TCTTCTCTCGGAAAAAATAAGTTTTACGTTCATGCCAAATACCATTCTGCTAGTTATACTTAGCGTTATTTAGTTAATTCATAATCGAATTTACGAATCAGTAAAAGCAGAGCTGGCATCCTGATAAAATCATTTCTTCTAGTGTAATAGAAAATGACGAGAATAACTATGATAATCATATTTTTCCAAGAAAAATTTAGATTATTTCATAAAAATAGGCTGATATTCACTGGAAATACTTGACGCTTGCTTAATTTGTCGCCACAATAAGGAGGAGATGAGGTGACCTATGAATACATCAAAAAAATGGTTGATTTTTTGGGGCGTACTGGCTGCGCTGTTTGTCGGTACCTTCGGCGTCATATTAAGCGGGAATTTTCCGCAATTTACGATTCCTTTCAGTGTTTTTGCTAGTGACGATAAGGGCAAGAAGAAGGAGGAGTTGCCGAAATTAAAGGTATTGGCATTAAGGGATGTCAATGATCAAACATTATTAGATGAACAAATTGAAAAAGTTGATGCGCTAAATAAAGCATTTGCACAGGACAATAATAGCTTTTCCAGCTCTCAAACGATGGCTGACACAATTAAAAAAATCTATGGACCCGCGAAGGATGGAAAGAATATTTTTAATCTCTATCGAAAAATCTATCCGATGGTGAGTTCGCAAGAAAATGGTTTTGTAAGTATCAGTCTGATTGGTTTTGGGCAGCGTCTGATTGACGATGAGCCAATGTCGACCCAGAGACAAATTTGGAGCTTTACCGATACAAATGGAACGCGCCATGATTATACCGTAAGTCTGCGCTTTAATGGAAACGAGTTAGCAGAACTTTCAGCCGAGGACGGCGGTGAGGTGAAATCAGTTATTACTAAAGATGATACCTATCTTGATAAATCTGCTGATTTCGAGACAGCTTGGACGGAAGTTGTTCGTCGTGGAACGGATACACAATTGTATCGAGAAATGAAAAAAGCTGGAATGGACAGCAACCAAACAGAATTTAAAGCACTAGAAAAAAGTATCGAATTGACGGACCCAAGTGGATTTTTCGAACTATTCAAGGACACTAGAGGGGATCTTGCACATGCGTACCTATCTGGTTTCTATCATACAAATACACCGACGGATGGGCAATCTGATTACTATTTCCGCGTACCGACATCTGAAAAAGAGGTTGCAGAATTTGTCGTGGTTTATGATCGTTTGCAGCAAAAAATTGTCTCGATTAACCGTCAGTAGAAAAGTTATCACAAATTCATTTTTTACAAAATAATAATCGTAAGGGAGCTGTGACAAACGTCTTGTCACAGCTTCTTTTTTCCGCATAAATTCTGTTCAAAAATAGCTTTTTAAAAAATAAGCCGAAATTTCACAAAAATTTGAAAAACAACGAGTAGGAACCATTTTTTAGTGGATAAACTCCTTGAGTATCAACAAGATTTCAGGTTTTAAGAGATCTGCTTTACAATTGAATTATTGAAAATATTATAAAATATATGGTATATAGCGAAAATTTTTTATCATAATTCAAAGATTATTTTTGAATTTTGACGGAATATAGATATTTATCACAAATATTGTTATATTCTAACCAACAGGAATAACCCAAAGATTCACAATCTTAGAGGCGGAGAAAATTGAGAGAGCAAATCCTGTTATCGAGCATACCATTTTGGTGTGAGAACTTGATGGGGGGTGGTACATGGGATTTTACTTCTGTTTTTGGCCAAAAACAATCTCCGAAAAATAAATAGACTACTATCTTTCAAGGTAGTAGTCTAAATCGTTAGGGTAAGGTTATTTGTTGTGCATTTTTTGCGCTTGGGTAAGAGCAGAAAAGGAGAGGGAAATGAAAAGAAAAGGATTGATGAAAAAGTTAAAAGGGATCATATCGTTGGTGACGCTTTTGATCATGACGGTATCTTCGTTAGGGGTACCGGCTCAAGTGTTTGCGGCAGATAGTAAGGTTCCTGCAAATTTAACAGCTAAACATGATGATACGCAAAAATGGACAGTGATTCAATTTGACAAAGTAGATAATGCCGAAAGCTACAATATTTATCGTTCAGAATCACAAGATGGGGAATTTAAACGTGTCCAAACATTAAAGAGCGACAAAACATTTACAGCTGTTAATTATATGGATTTAAAGACTAGCGGCACACTTAAGGCTGATTATCTTTATTACTATAAAGTTTCAGCTGTTGTGGATGGTAAGGAACAAGTTGCGACTGCTCCGATCGCCAATCAAGAGGTTGTAACACAAACAAGTGAATCGAAAATGGAAGAAGAGGCACCAACAGCGGCTACTACTGAAGAGACAGCACAAGAATCTTCTGATGTCCAAGCTTATGGAGTAGCAAAACATAACACAGGTTGTGACGGTAAGCATAGTGGGCGCACGTGCAACAACAATGCGGGGAAACATGATGAGTATTGTGACAAAAACCATAGTAAATATCGTAAGTGTAATTCCAACAATTGGAAGCATGACGAGGACTGTGATAAAAAGCACAGCGGAAAAAACTGCAATAAAAATAATTGCAAGCATGACGAATATTGCGATAAAAATCACAACGGCGGAAGTTGCAATGACAATAAATGGTGCCATAAACCAACCTGCGATGAAAAGCACAGTGGGCATAACTGCAATAACAATTGGAAACACCATGAATATTGCGATAAGAAACATAGCGGAAAAGATTGTAATCAAAACAACTACAAAGAAAAATGGGATGCAGTTAAAAATGTTTGTGTGACTGAAACACAACATCACTGGTTGAAGCTTAGCTGGGAGTCAATGGGCAGCAATGCTGAATACAAAATCTTCCGTGCAACCAAGAAATGCAACGATTATCAATCCGGTGATTTTAAAGAAATTGCTACAGTAACAGGAAAAACTACGTATAACGATATCAAGTTGAACCATAACCAAACATATTGCTACAAAGTAATGGTGAAACGTCCGAAAGCTTGTCCATACACGATCGAAACTGTTAACAGCTCAAACATCGGCAAATTTACTGTTTGCGCGACTACATTGAATCCAAACATTAAAGCAGCCGCTGTTTCTGACAAAGCGATCAAAGTAACCTGGACAAATACCAAGAGTGATAATGCTTCAACACGTTACGCAACAGGCTATACATTGTATCGCAGCACAACGAACAATATTAACAATGCGATCGCGATCAATGTTGCTGGCAAACAAGATGGTTCTGAAATGACTTATACAGACAATGGATTGAACCAATGCACGACGTACTATTACTGGGTAAAAGCAAATTACGGTCAATGGAGTAGCTGGGTTAGCCCACAATGGGGACCAAGCTGTGCGACAACACTTAAGAAAAAAGAAATTGGCATCGGATTAAACGGCTGTATCAAGAATGTTTTGAAATGCGGCTGTATTCCAACTCGCTACTACGGTGCGCAAATTTTCTTAGGTACACAAAATCCAAATTCATTAGACTATACGAAAGTTCTTGTTTATCGTAGAACAGCCGGCTGCGGATACAGCTCAGCGTACAAGATAATTGATGTTCGCTATGCGAAATATATGAATGGCGCTTTTGGAAAAGGATACTATCTCGACTACTCGTTGAGTCAAGTTTGCCTATCACGAGGCACTTACTACTTCGCAATTCGAGCAGTTGGTTCTGATTGCGGGAAAGATATCCCCGGACCAATGAAAGAAATTGGTTGTGTGACTGTAAGATGGTAAGCTAACGAGACGTTAGTCAAATTAGGGTTGGGGGTTAAAAAGTGTTTTAAAAAAGAAAGAAACCCGTTTTTGATTCGTTTTCTAAATAGCAAGATCGTCCAAAAAAGTGTTAGGAGAGGGGTCTCCTAACACTTTTTAATGTATTTTAATCGATAAGGATCGCTTCATGTCCTGTATAGGGTAAGAATTTTTCAAACAAATCCGCGGTTTTCAGCTTCATATAATTTGTGATCGACCCAGAGCTGCAGGCATACCATTCACGTTCAGAAACAGATTTATCAAAGACCAATTGGATTTCATGTTCAGGGTCCTTCAATAAGCCAAAAATTGTCGCAGCACCCGGAATAACGCCTAAGCGTTCTTTTAGTAGTTCGGCTGAAGCAAAGGAAACACGGGGAATCTCCAATTTTTTACCAAACTCTTTGGTGACAAATTTGAAATTGGCTGGCGTGATGTACAAATAAAATTTCGTCTTCTTTTGATTGCATAAGAAAATTGTTTTGACAACTTCGACACCCAGACGTTTATCAATATCGATACAATCTTCCATGGTAAGTGCCTCTCCAGTAGCTACCTGATAAAAAGGCATCTCTAACTTTGTCAGTATTTCGTACGTTTTTTCTTCTAATTCAGAACCAAATTCTTTCGGCGGGGTAGTAGACATTTCACTAACGTAAACCATAACGGCCTCCTTTTTGCTTGTGATAAATGTTACAATACCCTTTTTTTAGTGAATACTCAAGCTATAATGATTCTTTTGCTGTATTTTCTAACTCTTTTTTTACAAGTACTTCCAAGACATTTTCAATAGCATTAAAATCAGTTCCGCAAAGATTTGCTCGGATAATCACATATTTCTTATTCTCTAATTGAAGGTCCTTACAACCTGGAGATGTACCAATAATCAGCTGAGCCTCGTTTGGATCTTCAACGAATTTCAGATGGTAACGATTTTTGAAATGCAAATTGATTTTTTCTTGGATAAAAACACTGAAAAGTTCATTATGTTCAGAAAATGCATAAACCGAAATTTCAGGTAAACAATTTTCAAATGAATAGAGCGTCACACAAGTTAAAAATGAAAATATCCGTAATTGACGATGTGCAAATCCGGGTGCGGCTTCAGTGAAATCCTCCCAGAAGGCATCAAATCGACGATAATAATAAGGACACTGTGTTTGCAAATTGTCTAAGGCAAAATTGTTTTTCAAGTGTTCGAGCATTTGATCGTTTAAGCGGAAAAAAACCAACGAAGCGTAATGCTGTTTTAGCTTGCGCGCAATTACTTTTTGTTCGCGAGTGCTTAATGGACGAAAATGACGTGAAAAATAGGTAGTCCAATGAGTAATCACTTGAGTGAAAAAGGGATCATCGACAGTGTTTTTGGGTTGTAGTTCAAAATTATTCAATTGAGAGCTATAAATCGCATAAAGGAAAAACTTCCATTCATGCGTATTCCAAGTTTTTAAGAAAGACGGCTTTTTTGGGTATTTGAATTGATTAAGCCAGTCATTTTCGATTTCATTAAACGAAAGTGTTCCTTTTTTACTTAAGGATTGATTCGTGATTAACAACCAAAAACAGATCATTTCTGAATTGGCTGGATTATTTGTGAGCTTTAAGTATTCTTCAATTTGTCTTGCTAATTGAAGATAGCTTTTAGTATTGAGCCATTCAATTTGAGTGAATTGATAATAAAGACCTCTGACAAAAATGTAGTAGAAGCGACGGATATCAACTTCACGTCCTTTTAAGCTGATTTTAGTCGAGCAGGAGATATAGAGATCATAATCAGTAAGCTCTTGATTGATCTCCTTAATTTTTCGTCGCAATTTTGATTCGCTGATGTTTTTCTCCATACAGAACTGAATAGCGGATATTTTCCGTCTTGCTAGGACTGCCCGGATAATTTCACAGGCGAGATCATGCTGGTACAAATAGCTTATCAATGATTGGAGGTTGGTTGAGGTCCGATCCAATTGGATACCGCGACCATTATCCATGCGAAGTCTTAATGAATAGTCTTTATCGATATAGAGATCTTCGATTATCGATTGCAATTCTTTGCAATTTACTCGGATCGTGCCGAGACTAGCATGACCGATTATTTCTTGTAATTCTTTCATAGAGATCGGCGTTTGCAAAGCATCCAACGTTTCAATGATCTGAATTTTCAACAATGTATTTCTATCCATTCCAAGCATGAACTATCCTCCTATTCTTATTTGATAAAAATTAACCTCGTTGTTTTATATGATAAATTAAAATATCACTTAATACAAATAATAAATTAATAAACGGTGAAAAATAAAGCTTTTTCTCTAAATTTTTTTTTTAAAATCCTCCATTTAAAATAACCTTGATTATTTTTTAACGATAGAAATCATGAATGGAGTTTTTATGTAAATGTTTAGAAAGCTGAGAATCAGGCTTTAGCAAAGTACTCTCCGAAACTTGTGAAAACATGCAAAAATAGCAGCCATAAGACGATCATTTCTTGTAAATAAATGAGTTTTGTTAGTAATTTTTTATGAAAGCTGTCGTTTCCGCTTTCATTCTAAGGTATAATAAATCTAAAAGGAGTCGGCAATGAGAATCTCAGAAATGAAAAATATTGGTGTTGTAAATGAAGAGAAGTTAGCTCAGGTAGGGATTGTTGAACCAGACCAGCTGCGAAAATTGGGTACAGAGGCAGCTTTTTTAAAGATCCGACATCTAGTAGATGATGGCGCTTGTCTGCATCTCTTGTATGGATTGGAAGGAGCGATCCAAGATATTCCTAAAAGAGAGTTAAGTGAGCGAAGAAAAGCTGAGTTACGTGATTTTTTTAAACAGCTAAATTAGATTTGATTGAGCAGGCTTGCTGAATATTCTTTTTCACGTTACACTACAGACAAAAAAGGAAGTGACCTTTTGTATCTGATTGCATTAGTCGTCTTCATCATTTTAGTTGGCGTATATAATGTTTTTCTTAGTCTTTCACGACGAAGAAAAAAGACGATAACGCCATTAATGGTGAATATCCAGGTAACGTTAAATATCGTATTAGTAGTAGCAGGCTTAATCTACTTGATTTTTGGATAAGAAAAAGAGGAAGACGGCTGTCATTCCTCTTTTTTATGGTGTTTGTCAGGGACATATTATTTAACGAGCAGAAACGATTTGTGCGCCAAATGGCATCAAAGCTAGTTGAGCAAGTTTCAATGATTGAGCGGCAAAAGGAATACCGACAATCGTAATACATAAAAATAGGGCGCTGACTAAATGTCCCAAAGCCAAAGGAACGCCTGAAACGATCAACCAAATAATATTGACGATAAAGTTTACTCCAGTCGTGTGGTAAACGATGTCTTTACCAAACGGAGCAAAGCTTAAACTAGCAAATTTGAAGCATTGTAAACCAATTGGGATACCGATGATCGTGATGCACCATAAGATGCCGGCGAGACACCAAGTCAAACCGCCGATCAGTCCACCAAAGATGAACCAGATAATATTTCCTAAGCAAGACATATTTTTTCCCTCCATTTACCAATAGTGTATCATGATTTCAAAAATCTACCTCCAACTTAGGATGGAAATTCGAGAGAAATAGAAGATAAAATCAAATGGCACTAGAAAAGTCATTAGTCGATTTTTAGAAAGGAAATGAACATGTTAGAAAAATTTGAAATACTTTCTGTTGATCAGAAAACAGCAGTGCAAGGCTACCATTGGACCTGTGAGAAGCCGTGGGCGGTACTTCAGCTGACACACGGAATGGCAGAGCATTTAATGCGTTATGAAGTCTTAGCAAAATACTTAAATGAGCGAAACATCGCGGTGATTGGACATGATCATCTTGGTCACGGGGCATCTGTTTCTGCTCCAAAAGGACTTCAGGGCTATTTTCATGATGAAAAGATCAAACATGGATTGGTTCAGGACTTGTATCAGGTAACTCAGTGGGGGAAAAAGCAGTATTCGGGTATTCCTTTTTTTCTTCTAGGACATAGTATGGGTTCATTCGTTGTAAGAAATTATCTATATGAATACGGTGAGGCGATCAATGGGGCAATTCTCGTAGGAACGGGTCAGCAGCCAGCTTGGCTGGCCCGTTTTGGCCAACGTTCAGCAAAACTATTAAGTAAAATTCAAGGAGAAAAGCACCCAAGCAAACTAATTGATCAATTAGCTTTCGGCAATATGAATCGAAAGATTGTCAATAAGCGGACGGATAAGGATTGGCTGTCCAGCCTTTCGGAAGAGGTAGATGCTTACTTAGCTGATCCGAAGTGCGGATTCTTATTTACCTTGAGCGCTTATCACGAATTATTTTCATTGATTATTCGTTCGCAGGAGCCTGAGTTGCTGCAACGTGTGCCGAAAAATCTTCCATTATTGTTCTTATCTGGAAAAGAAGATCCTGTCGGAGAATACGGTAAAGGCGTGATGAAAGCAGCAAAGACTTATCAAGCAGCTGGTGTGAAGCAGGTGACGGTCAAGCTTTATGAAAATGCCCGCCACGAACTGCTAAATGAAGCTCAAAAACTTACAGTTTTTCATGATATTTGCAAATGGATGGAAAAAAATTCTGGAAAATGATATTATTGTAAAAATTTTAGGTAATTGAGGGATTCTATGAAAGCAGAATTTTTGATTGATTATTGCCATCAAGGTGACTGGCAGCCGCAGGGTGGTTTGCGGCAATCACCGATCGACATCCAAACATCTTTGGTCCAAGACAATGATGAGACCCTTGCAACTATACAAGTAAATTTTTCAGATAAGACTGCAACATTTTTTAATAATGGACAAAATCTGCAACTATTGGGAGTGGGTGAAGCGACATTCAATAAGCGCTTATTTCATTTTGTCCAAATGCACTTTCATGCTGATTCCGAGCACCGTATAAATGGAAAAAGTTTTCCGTTGGAAGGCCACTTTCTTTTCCAGTCTCCTAGTGGAGAGGTGGCAGTTATCGGAGTCTTCTATCAGGCTGGAGAATACAATTCTGATTTTGAAAGCATCTTGAACCAGTATGACCAGCAAAAAGGAGAGGGAACTTTTTCTGTTGACGAATTGATTCCCGAAAATAAAAGCTATTATCATTACATTGGCTCTTTAACGACTCCGCCGTTGACTGAAGGCGTAGAATGGTACGTCATGAAGAATGTATTAGAAGTATCCGCTGAACAGCTTCAGCGCTTCATCGATATTCACGGACGAAATAATCGAGAATGTCAGCTGATCAATGAACGTAAAGTATTCAGCTATAACGAATAAAGTCGCTACCAAATTGGTAACGACTTCTTTCGTATGCATATTTTTAAGCTAGATACTCCTTTAAAACAAAGGCAACGCCGGAATCTTGATTTGACTTGGTCAGCTTATCTGCGACTTTTTTTACGGCAGGAGCCGCATTTTCCATCGCGATACTATTTCCGCTGATTTCCAACATTTCTAGATCATTTTCTTGATCACCAAAGGCAATAACCTCTGAGAGCTCCATGGATAAATAATTCGTTAAAAATTTCAGAGCCGCACCTTTATTAACCCCATCAGCCATCACTTCTAACCAATACTTATCAGAGTAAGAACTATTGATCTGTTTCATTTCTAATTGCGAGCGTAGTTTGACCAATTTACTCGTGTCACTATCTGTAAAGGCCAATTTGAAATAGCTGATCGCCTCTTTATCGATTTGTTCCCACAAATCTTCTGCTTTTGATTCCTTTAAGTTAAATTGTGCGTAATAGGGACTGTTGACTTCATTTTTATCCTGTGCAAATGAAATGCGATCATCTTGCGTCGCACGACTAGCGACGACGGTCACACCAGATTTCATGGCAAGAGAGAGGGCTGTTTTTACAGTTTCTGGAATAATTGTATAATTTTTCAATACCTCTTTAATTTCTCCCTGTTCAATTCGTGCTACATACGCACCATTAGAAGCTAAAGTGTAGCCGCTCAAATTTAATTGTGCAAATACTTCCTTGGCAGACTGAATCGATCGGCCTGTAGCCAAGGCGACTGTTCCCCCTTGCTGATCGAATTTTTTTAATGCCCAGGCATTTTCTTCAGGGACATGTCCTTCTTTGTTTAGTAAGGTGCCATCAAGATCTACTGCTACCAATTTCATCTATATCCGTCCTTTTTTAATCATTTAACTTAAGAGTAGACTAATTTTCTGAAAATGAACAATTAAACGCTCAAGAGTTCTCAATTGATTAATAAAAACAATAATTATAATAAAAACTTTAGAAAAAATTAATAATTAGAAAATTAGGCTAAATACTAGGGTTTTAAGTGACTTTTTGAATAAATGATAGGGGTATCAAAGCATAAATTTTGCTTAATCCATCTAATAGGTCTAATCTGAATTTTGTAAACAATGTTATTAATAGAACAAAATATTAGATAGGAGTGAAGATTTTATGTTCTCGAAAATCGAGGAAATTCCCGTGGTCACAGCTGCTGATGAAAATTATGCTCCTTATCTGAGTGTAATGATTTCAACCTTACTCGAAAATACTTCAAGAAAAACACCCATTCGTTTCTTTGTTATTGATGATGACTTATCCGTTTCTAGTAAAGAAAAATTGATTCAAACAGTACACAAGTTTTCTGATATAGCTGTTATTCAATTTGTGAAGGTGGATGAAAAAGTCTACGAAGATTTCTTGGTAAGTGACCATATTACAACTACCGCTTATTTTAGAATCTCCATGCCAAAGCTTTTGGCGAAAAAAAATTATCGAAAAATTCTATATATTGATTCAGATACCTTCGTCCTTGATGATGTACAAAAGCTTTATGAACAAAGTTTAGAAGGAAAAACAATCGGCGCGATTATTGATCCTGGCCAAACGGAAGCATTAGAACGTTTAGGGATTGACTCAGACGATTATTACTTCAATTCTGGTGTAATGGTGATTGATGTTGATCAATGGAACCAACAGCAGATTACTGAAAAGACCATTGACTATTTAAAAAATCATGGAGATAAAATCATTTACCATGACCAAGATGCTTTGAATGCTGTTTTATATGAAAATTGGCATCCATTCCATCCTCGCTGGAATATGCAAAGCTCGCTGATTTTTGATAAGCATCCAGCACCAACGCTGGAATATAAGCAAGCTTATGAAGCAGGACGAAAAAATCCAGCGGTCGTTCATTTTACTGGGCATGATAAACCTTGGAACACCTTGGAGGGTCATCCTTATCAAGACGAGTATATGGATTACTTGAACAAAAGTATTTTTATGAAGACGGTGAATGTAAAATGAAAAATAAAAAAATAACAATCGTATCAAGCTGCAACGATGCCTTTGCGGAGCATGTATCGGCACTTTTCGTTTCAGTTTTAGAAAATACAGATCGTTCAACGAAGCTTTTTGATTTTTATGTGATCGACGATGAGATTAGTATTGCTAATAAACGCTTGATGCGTGAAACACTCAAAGAATATGATGCAAAGCTGCACTTTTTGACCATCGATAAAAAATACTTTTCAGATGCGGTGGAAAGTGAACGAATTCCAGAAACCGCCTATTATCGAATTGCTATTCCAGAATTATTCAGCGACCAAGACCTTGAGCGAATTCTCTACTTAGATTGCGATATGATCGCTTTAGGTGATATCTCAGAACTTTGGGAGATTGATTTGTCTGATTATACATTGGCTGCGGTGGAAGATGCAGGATTTCATCATCGCTTAGAAAAAATGGACATTGCTTGTAGTTCAACGAAGTATTTTAATTCAGGCTTTATGCTGATCAATATGGAAAAATGGCTTACTAGCAATGTGACGAAGCGAGTAATGCAGTTTATCCATGATAATCCTGAAAAACTAAAATTTCATGACCAAGACGCCTTAAATGCAATCTTACATGACCAATGGCTGCAGCTTCATCCAAAATGGAATGCCCAGAGCTATATCATGAAGCGTGAGGTGGAGCATCCAGATCCTGAAGGTGAAAAGGAATATTTCGAGACCCGCAGAGATCCTAAAATTATTCATTATTCAGGACATGTGAAACCTTGGAGCCCAGAGTTTACCTCATCATTGAAGAAATACTACGAAGAATACGAAGAGTTGACTGCCTTCACTGACGAAGAAGAAGTTTCTGCAGCAAGAGCATCTTCAACTAGGAAGCTTGGCTAATGCGGTGAACTGCACAAACGAAATCAAAAGGAGGGAAAATCACGATGGTAAACGTATTTAAAAATACTTGGGATCGTCCCAAAAATCATTCTCGATACCATAAATCAAACAAAAAGAATGAAGCAAAAAAAGACAGCGCGGTTCGATCCTTGCTCTTTAAAATCCTATCCGTGTTCGTCATTGGTTTTCTTACTAAGAAAATCAAGGAACGAAAAAAATAACCAATAAGTATAACCTGAAGGCCATAAGAGATTTTCATTTCTCTTAAGGCTTTTTTGTTTATTCCCGTGATTTTGCGGGTCGTTAAGTAACTGATCCTTGCTCGTTTATCTCCCACTTTTGCAGTGCTTTGTTTGTATCAACTTACTATCATTAGAAAGAATCGCAAAAGATAGTAATAGTTACCCCTTAAAGGACGACAGTTTGTGGTTGATTCAATATATCAAAAGAGGATATGAAGGAAACCAAAACATTCATCTCTACCTATAGAATGTGGGTAACTTCTGTCTAAATTGAGTTAAACGTTCTTTATCGGACATTCAAAAACGTTTGATAACAATATGAGTGTGGAGAAAATTTGACTTTTTAAGCCTTTGGGCGGATGGTATGCATTGTGATTTCGTGTATAGTGAGAAGTAGGAACGAACTATTTATGAAAGGAAGAATGACCATGATACTTGTATGGGGATTAATGATCGTTTTAGCGATAGTTATTATCTATCTGATTATCCCAGGTGGTCCTGCTTGGAAGAAGTATCTTGCGGATGTCGCGTCTTCTTTTCAACAGGAAAACGATATTTCTTCGCAGCCATCGGTTATTACCGAAGAAGCTATCGCTGAGTTGCCACAGCTGCTAAGGAAATATTTAAAAAAGAATGGCTATGTTAATCAACCAATGATGCGTAATATGTATATTCAATTTGAAAATACGAAGTTTCGGATGGAGGCGGGGAAAAAAACGATTCCGATCGATTTTTGTCAGGTGAACTTTGTTGATCGACCAGACCGCTATGCTTTTTTAACGGCACGCATGTTTGGCTTGCCGGTTCATGTGAGAGACAGTGTTCAGGATGGCAAGGGATCAATGATCGGTGTGCTGGCGAAACATTTTCAATTGTTTCATTCCACTGGTCCAGAAAGGGATCAAAGCCAATTGATTACGGCACTGGCTGATGCGGTTTTCATGCCAAGTTTATTTTTACAGGAGTACATAAGCTGGAGAACGATTGATTATCAGACGATTGAAGGAACAATCAGCTGGAATGGCGTTAGCGCTACAGGGCGATTTACCTTTGATGATTCGGGAGATATTGTTCGTTTTGACACGGATGAGCGGTATATGGACGAAAATGGCAAGGGAACCTCCTTAGTTCCTTGGTTTGTTCTATACGAAAACTATCAGAGCGATGAAAAGTATCGCCGGCCAGGCTGTGTCAGTGTAAACTGGCAGCTATCTCAAGGTATAGACAACTATTTTGTTAGTGATCGCATTAAAGTACAGTATGCGATTGAGGCATCAGAGATTTATAAAGAAAGGGCGTCAAAGGTTTTGCCAAGCAGAATCTCTTGATTAGATTAAGAGGAAACAAATAGGAGTGCTCCGATATTTTTCGTAAATATCAGAGCACTCCTATTTTTAATTATATAAAGCAGCAATCTCTTTGATTCTGCGCTTCATTTCAGCGCGGACTTGCGGCGGCTCGAGGCATTCGCAGTTATTTCCAAAACTAAAAAGAATATTATAGTAGTAATCATTTTCAACAAAAGGGAAATCTACGATGTAGTGACTATCCCCATCAGGTTTAAAATTTTCGAACGTGCAATAATCCAGCACCATATCCATAACCGAGCGGTGAATGCGAATTTTGATCGTGGTTTGTACCGTATCTAAATAATCTGCAAAATCTAGCTGCGGTTTTTGATACTCCCGTGGGACAAAGTGTTCCTCTTTCATTTGCAACTTGGTCATACGATTAACTTTGAACAGACGAAAATCATTTCTAGCCAAACAATATCCCTGCACATACCATTGACTATTTTTTAGAACAAGCTGATAAGGCTCAATCGTTCTCTCAGAGCTTCTGCCATGTTGATTTGAATAATTAAAAGCGAGCAGCCGGTTTTCCTGTAATGCGGCTTTAATCGTTTCGACGTAGTGCTGAATGTTCCGATTTCCTATCCATGGACTTAAATCAACGTTGAACTGATCGATCTTTGATTCAATATCCTTCGCTCGATCAGCAGGAATAAAACTTTTGACCTTTGCAAGAGCGCTTGCTAGTTCTTTTCCCTGCAACATGTTGGAGAATCCCGAAAGGCTTGTCAAAATGGTGGAGAGATCGGTAGAGGAGAAGACTTTTTTATCCATTTTGTAATTTTCCATAATCTCAAAGCCGCCGCCTACTCCGGATGTTGAACGGATGGGAATTCCTGCCATGTTAAGAGTATCAATGTCGCGGTAGATCGTTCGCGAAGAAACTTCGAATTTTTCCGCCAGCTCTTTAGCGCTGATTCGCTTTTTATCTAGCAAGAGCATCGTAATGCTTAGTAATCTATCCACCTTCAAGGATTTTACCTCTTTTCAAAATTTTCTTATTGTTAGTTTAGATTGTTGCCATATAGTTGTCAACAATTGCCTTGTATACTAAAGCTATAGAAAGTTATTGGAGGCGGAAATTTATGAGTACAATTTATGTTTATGTGATGGATACGTTAGCTGACTGGGAATTAGGATACGTGACAGCAGAGCTGAATTCGGGTCGATTTTTCAAAGAAGGAGCACCAAAGGTAACGTTAAAAACAGTCAGTTATTCTAAAGAACCAGTCACGACGATGGGCGGAATGAGGATCGTACCTGATTGTGTGATTGCTGACATCGAGGTAGCCAAAGCAAATGTCTTATTATTACCTGGTTCAAATACATGGAACGATCAGAAGCATTATGCAATCATCGAAAAAGCTAGTGAGTTTCTATCAATCGGTGCTATGGTGGGAGCCATCTGCGGAGCAACAGCTGCACTTGCAAATTTTGGGTTATTGGATGAGCGTCCTCATACAAGTAATGGACCAGGCTTTCTGGAAATGGTCGCTCCTAGTTATAAAGGACAAAGCCACTATCTAGATGAGCCTTCTGTGGTAGGGGACAATCTGATTACTGCTAGTTCAACTGGCGGATTACTGTGGGCAAGACAAATCATCGAGCATTTAGAAGTCTTTGAGACAACGACATTAGACGCTTGGTATAACTATTTCAATACTGGTGAGACGGAACAGTTCTTTGCTTTGATGCAATCATTGCCAGCAAATCAATAAATCGCTTAACAAGAAGCAGCCCAAATCTAGTCAGATTTGGGCTGCTTCTTGTTAATGTCCTTTGTGCTTCTCGCGTTTTTTGGCTTGCTTTTGTTGAAATCGCTTGTCGGCATACTCGGCTTTTTTACGTCGCTTTTGCGATTTATTCGCCGCTTTTGACTGCTCACGAATTTCACTCATAGCCATCTGGGCCTTAGTCGAAACAACCGGCTGCCGCTTTTCGCGATTGATCAAACGTTGCATCCGCTTGGGACTGAGTTTCTTTTCAGCTGTTTTTTTCTGAGTAGCAACAGCGCCTGTTTGCTTTAATAGATGTGGCAAACATTTGGTCACAAATTCCCACACATCCGCATCCTTTGGTTCGGGACCAAAAACATGCCGGATTGCTTGGTAATGGCCATCGTCTTCAACTTCTACTAAGCCGCACCAAAAACTGCCATCGAAGTAAATCGTCAACTTCATGATGACACCTCCCTCTTGAAATGATTTCAAGCAATGGACAACCCGGGAGGGCAGGTTACTGACATTTTCATGCGGCGGACTACCAACCGCCATGTGTTTTTATGCTTAATTTAAGTGTACTAGGTTTGGGAAGAAAAGCAATAAGCTCTAGAAAATCGTTGGGAATTCTAATCAGAATTCCCAGCGATTTGACATTTCATTCGCCTATCTTTACTCTAGGGATGTATAGTTTAGTAAACAGTAAAAGGATAGGTGTAATCAAGATGGCCAGTATTAGAGATATTGCGAAACTAGCAGGAGTCTCAGCCGCAAGTGTTTCCCGAATATTAAATAATGACGAAACCTTTAGTATTAACGAAAACACTCGCAAACGAGTAATTGAAATCGCCAACAGCCTGAATTATTCGAAGGATCAAAATAGGAAAAATCGCGATGTGGGTGATAAAAATACGATTGCGCTGATCACCCGACATCAAATTGATAATGAAAAAAGTGATCCCTATTTTATGTATATCCGAAAGGGTGTTGAAGCGGAGGCAAAAAAGTGGCGCTTAAAAACATTCCGTGCATTTTCAATGCGTGATCAAAGCAAGGATATTTATCAACTGAGAAAATATGGCGCCGTGGTAATTATTGGAGAGATGACACTGGAGGCCTTAGAGAAAATTCGTAAGATAAACTCAAATATTGTGTTAATTGATTCTTACTCAGAGTATGCCGGCTTTGATTGTGTACAAACTGATTTTGCCCAAAAGACCCACGAGATATTAGATTTGTTAAAAAGTAAAGGGCATCAAAATATTGCTTTCATTGGCGGACGTGGAAGTAGAGTAAATCTCGATGGAGAGGTCGTTTATTATCAAGAAGAGATTCGTTCCGAAAACTACCGTCAATGGATGATTTTGAATCATCTAGAGAAATATATAAATGTTTTGCAGGACGAGTGGTCCCCTGGTGCCGGCTTAGAACTAGGGAACAAAATCGTGAACATGAACCCAAGACCGACTGCTATCGTGGTAGCGAGTGACCCAATGGCAGTGGGCGTCTACAAGGCAGTCATTAACGCAGGTCTGTCTATTCCTAAGGATATTTCGATCATCAGCTTTGATGACATCGAAATGGCGAAATACATGACGCCATCCTTGTCAACTGTTCGCTTAAATGCAGAAGAGGTAGGCAAGATTGGGGTCGAGTTGGTTAGAGGAAAATTATTGAATGTACGTGGAATGCCTGTTCGAGTTGTTTGTTCCAGTGAACTAGTACTTCGTGATTCAGTTGATGAATGTCTAAATAAAGAAGTTTGAGAATCTTTCAAACTTTTTTATTTTACGACTTGTGTAAACGTTAACTAAACACTTATACTTAAAACAGTAAACGTTTGCAAAAAAATTAAGGAGTGTTTTAAATGAAATTTTTAGACAAAATGGCCGCAAAGATTGTTCCGTTGGCTCAACTTATCGCTGACAATAAATTTTTATTGAGTCTTCGAGACGGTTTTATGGTTGCGTTTCCTGCCACAATGTTTGCTTCGATCATGATTATTATTCAAAACTTTCCGACTACCTTTGGCTTTGCTGATAAGTTACCAGAAGGTGTAAATACGTTTCTAAATGATTTCTTTGGTCCTGTAGGGAACGCTACAATGAGCGTTGGAACACTATTCATCGTTTTCGGGATTGGCTACCAGCTTGCGGATAAATTTGGGCAACCCAAATTATTTGCAGGAGCGATTTCGCTTTCTTCTTTCTTGATGCTACTGCCCTTTAGCAGTAACGATGAGCTAGGAACGATTATTCCCATATCAAAACTAGGTGCAGAGGGAATGTTTGTTGGGATCGTTACAGCGATGATCGCCACGATTATTTACTCAAAAATCAGCGCAGCTGGAATTACCATTAAGATGCCAGATTCTGTGCCTCCAATGATTGCACAGTCCTTTGTTGCGATTATTCCAGGAGCAGCGCCCTTGTTCATCTTTAACATTATTCGTTATCTGTTCACATTTACAGAGTGGGGGAATGCCGTTGATTTTGTTTATCAGATTCTTCAAAAACCATTAATGGGACTTGGGGGAACATTACCTGCAGTATTAATTGCTGTTTTCTGCATGCAATTTTTCTGGTGGTTTGGGATTCATGGAACTTTGGTAGTTAATGCCGTGATCGATCCAATCATGAATGCGTTAGCGATTGAAAACTATGAAGCCTATAAAGCTGGTGTGGAGGAGCTTCCTCATATTATTAATACGACCTTTATGGGTGTGTTTGTTAACCAAGGACTGCAATTGGGGATTTCGATTACCGCGGCTTTCTTCATTGCTCGATCGATTCGCATGAAGAAGTTAATGAAAACAATTATTGCTCCTTCAATTTTTAATGTCTCTGAGCCAATGACGTTTGGCTTACCGATCGTCATGAACCCGATCGCTTTTATTCCATGGATATTGGCGCCTTTAGCCTCTACAACGATTTCTTATCTAGCAATTTATATGGGACTCGTTCCACGACCGATTGGTGCAACAGTTGTATGGACAACACCGGTGTTTCTTTCTGGCTGGATAGGTACAGGATCGGTTGCAGGCGCTATTTTACAAATAGTCACTTTAGCTGTGATGGTTCTGATTTGGGTGCCATTCTTGGTTGTTATGGATAGAGAATATTTGAAGGAAGAGAATGAGCAGGTGTCAGCTGAGGCTGAGTAAAGAAGGGGTAGAACCAATGAGAGTGGATACATTGAGCTATAACTATCAAATGAACGTCCGAAAGAGACAAATTTATGAAGTCATTCATGAGGAGCAGCAACGCTACTTCCAATCAAATGGTTTTTCCAATGGGAAGTTTCAGGAAGGGGCAGAGATATCCCTAACTATGCCCTCAAAACTTGGAACAACGAAAATCTCTGCAATAATGCGGCTTTCAAAGCTCAACGAAAATGAGATCGAGTTGATAACTTCCTATAACAAAGGCAATATTATTCAACATTATATTTTGAATGAGCGATCTGCTTCTAAAACACAGGTCACTTATTCTGAAAGAAATACCTTCCATCAATCTAGAAATCAATATAGTTTCATCTTTCTAGCCTTACTGTACAAATTTTTTTATAACAGAGGAATGAAAAAACGAATGATCTATTTAGAAAAGCGATGTCGTATAAATGAGGAGGGTGCTAATTGATCGACATTTTAAATAACAATATGTTTCACCTGCATAATGAAAAAGTTAGCTATGTTATCAATATTTTACCCAACGGGCACCTCGGGCATGCCTATTATGGAAAGAAGCTTGGCAAGATTACAATTGAAGATATCCAATACATGACTTCAACGGAAAGCAAATCAGCAGGAACGGTTAAGTTCAGTCCAGCGATTCCTAATTTCAGTTTGCAGGATCAACATCAAGAAATCCCTGTTTATGGGACTTCAGATTTCAAAGAAGGTTTAATCAAGGTTTCCGATGGAGATGACGCTCTATACTTAGATTTTCAATACATCTCCCATAGAATTACAAAAGAAAAGCCTAGAAACCTAGCATTTCCTGCTTCTTTTGCGAAGGATGGTCAGGTTGAAAGCATTACCTTTTGTTTGGAGGATAGCTTTAATTACTTGAGATTAGAAGTGACTTTTTCGATATTCGAAAATTTAGGGACGATTGCACGTGGACAAAAGCTGACTAATCTTTGTGAACGCAAAAGAAAAATTCAACGCTTTTTAAGCGGCGCATTGGATATGAAAAATCAACAGTTTGATTTTCTTCATCTTTCTGGTGCATGGCTGAAGGAAAGACACATAAAACGTCATTCTTTAGAGCAGGGAACGGTCAGTGTGGGATCGTTGAAGGGAGCCTCTAGCCATCAACACAACCCATTTATCGCATTGCTTCCGAAAGACTCATCCAATCATCAAGGAGACATTTACGGAGCAAACCTGATTTATTCTGGAAATTTTTTGGCTCAAACAGAACTTGATGAATGGGACAATTTACGTTTGTTATTGGGAATTCATCCCGAGGCGTTTTCTTGGGAGCTAAAGCAAAATGAAGCATTTGAAACGCCTGAAATGCTGTTACATTATACCGATGAGGGATTAAACGGATTAATGCAGGAAACGAGCTGCTTTATTGAAAAACACGTGGTTAATCCAATTTGGAATCAAAAGGAGCGTCCAGTTGTCCTGAATAACTGGGAAGCGACGTATTTTGATTTCGATCACGACAAACTGCTTCGTTTAGCTGCTGAGGGTAAGAAGCTGGGAATCGACTGCTTTGTTGTAGACGATGGTTGGTTTGGGCAGCGAGATAGTGACCGGGTTTCTTTGGGGGATTGGTTCGAAGACTCTAGGAAGTTTCCCAAAGGAATAGCCACGTTTGCGAAGGATATACATGATCTAGACTTGCAGTTCGGTCTTTGGTTTGAGCCGGAGATGGTCTCACCAGAAAGTGAATTGTATAAAAAGCATCCTGAATGGGTGGTCAGACATACCAATTCTCAGCGAATAGCGATTGGCCGCGGTCAATATGTTCTCGATTTTTCTAATCCAGAAGTGGTAGAAACGATCTATCAGCAAATGAAAAATATTATCTCTACCACGAAGCTGGACTATATCAAATGGGACATGAATCGAAATATTACGCAGGCCTATTCCAGCTATTTAAAACAACAAAAAATTGATCAAGCCGAATTTTTTCATCGTTATATTTTAGGTGTTTATCGTTTATATGAAAGGATTTTATCGGAATTTCCTGATGTTTTGATCGAAGGCTGTGCAGGGGGTGGAGGACGTTATGATCTGGGCATCCTGTTTTATAGTCCACAAATTTGGCCGAGTGATGACAGTGATCCAATAGAACGCTTAGCGATTCAGTCTGGGACACTTCTGGGTTATCCCCTTTCTTCTTTTAGCAACCACGTTTCGGCTGCACCGAATCATCAGGTGCAGCGTCAGACTTCTTTAGAAATGCGGACAAACGTTGCGATGTTCGGTCCATTAGGATATGAGTTAAATCTTTTCGAGCTTTCTGAACAAGAGCAGGAACAAATAAAAAAAGACATTCTTTTCTATAAGAAGCATCAAGCGTTGCTGACTTTTGGCAGGTTTTATCAATTGACGGACATTCTCAATCAACCAAATGAGTATGGCTGGGCGGTGTATGATGAAGTCCAAGGACAAGGAATTATTTGTTTTTATCGAATCTTAACAGAGGCGAATAGCAGCAATCGAGAGTTTATTAAGCTTCCATTTGTAAAAGAAAATGAGAGCTATCTTGTAAATGGTGAAAAACTGTCTGGAAATGTAATGAATCGACTAGGTATTCGGAAACCTTATCAATTTAATAGTGTGAACGGAGACAAAGCACAAGTAAAAGGAGACTATCAGTCATTTGTCTATAAGCTAAAAAGACAGTGAACAAAATGAATTTAATAATATTATCGAATCATTTGATCTTCATGAGACTAGTCATGAAGGTCAAATGATTCGTGTTCGTTAATAGACGATTCTATTGCATATATTTTATTCGCTAAAGCCGACTTTGTTAAAAATCTGACTTTTTTATATAAAAGTATAGACATTTAAAAATATAGTATATATAATATAAATGATTTGAAGGAGTCGAGATGCCGGTGGTGATTGAATCAGGCGGAACAAAAAGTTAGTAGAATTGCTGACGAATAGAATGTAACCGAAATCAATGGTGAAAATGGTAGCTGTCTGTTAAATCTATCGAGTATTTCATTGTTTTTAGTAAACTGAATAATCGCGCAGGTATTATTGGCGGATTGGCATTAGCAAAGAAAATTTCAGGAGGAGAATAAGCGATGCAGATTAAATTTCCAAGCAATTTTTGGTGGGGGGCTGCAACATCAGGCCCCCAATCAGAGGGACGGTTCAATAAGGAGCACGCCAACATGTTTGATTATTGGTACGATATTGAGCCAGAAGCCTTTTATGATCAAGTAGGACCAAATGTGGCGTCAAATTTCTACAATGATTTCAAGAAAGACATTCGTTTAATGAAGGAGATCGGATTGAACTCGGTACGTACATCGATTCAATGGACGCGGCTGATTGATGATTTTGAAACCGCTACGTTGAATGAAGATAATGTTCGCTTCTATAATGACGTGATTGATGAATTCATCAAAAATGGCATCAAACCAGTCATCAATTTGCATCACTTTGATTTGCCAGTGGCGCTTTATCACAAATATGGCGGGTGGGAATCTAAGCATGTTGTAGAATTATTCGTTAAGTTCGCCGAACAGTGCTTCAAGCTGTTTGGAGATCGTGTCACGGATTGGTTTACGTTTAACGAGCCGATGGTGGTGGTTGAAGGAGAATACCTACATCAATTCCATTATCCGAATCTTGTGGATGGGAAGAAGGCGGTTCAGGTTGCTTATAACATTCAATTGGCTTCAGCCAAGGCGATTGCTTGCTTTAAAAAAGTCAATCCAAATCCAGCAGGTCGAATCGGAATCATCTTGAATTTAACCCCTGCTTATCCTGCCAGTCAGAAGGAATCAGATTTGGCAGCTGCTGAATTTGCTGATTTATGGTTGAATCAATTGTATATGAATGCCTCAGCCTTAGGCGAATTTCCAACAGGCTTGACAGAAAGATTAACAGAGGATGGCGTCCTTTGGGAGACTAGCGATGAGGAGCTCCAACTGATTAAGGACAACACGATCGACTATTTAGGTGTGAATTTTTATCATCCACATCGTGTAAAAGCACCCGAGGTTTCACCAGATAGTTTGGCGGTAGATTGGCTGCCTGAAAAATATTTTGAAGAGTATCAAATGCCGGGCAGACGGATGAATGTAGACAAAGGCTGGGAAATTTATCCGAAAGCGATCTATGATATTGCCATTAATATTCGCGACAATTACAATAATATCGAATGGTTTGTGTCAGAAAATGGAATGGGCGTTTCACGGGAGGAACGTTACCTGAACGAACAAGGAATGATCGAGGATGATTACCGCATTCAGTTCATTCAAGAACACCTGTATTGGCTGCATAAGGGAATGGAAGAAGGTTCTAATTGCTTCGGGTATCATTTATGGACACCGATTGATTGCTGGTCTTGGAAAAATGCGTATCGTAATCGGTATGGGTTTATCTCTACGGATATTCGCACACAAAAGAAAACCATCAAAAAATCGGGCTTTTGGATAAAAGAAGTTGCCGCCGTAAATAAAGTAGAAATAGTAGATCAATTAATTGCTAAATTAAATAAATAGGAGGATCAAGACAGATGAAAACAATTATGCTAGTTTGTTCAGCAGGGATGAGTACGAGTTTGTTAGTGACGAAGATGGAGGCCGCTGCGAAAGAGGAGAATTTTGATGCGGAGATCTTCGCGGTTTCATCGACAGAGGCAACGAATGTTTTAGCAGAAAAGAACGTAGACGTTTTATTATTGGGCCCGCAAGTTCGATTTATGCAAAAACAATATGAGGATAAGCTTGCTGATAAAGGTATTCCGGTAGCAGTCATTAATATGGCTGATTATGGGATGATGAATGGTCAAAAGGTCTTGCAGGAAGCCAAAAGATTGATGAATCAATAGGGAGGCTATACAATGGAACAACAAAATTTAGAGGCGATTATGGGATTGATCATTCATTCTGGTAATGCGAAAAGCGATGCGGTTGAAGCGATTCAAGCGGCTAAGCGAGCGGATTTCGTTGAGTCTGAAGCGAAAATTTCGGCGGCAGAAAATGCTTTGGTAGAAGCTCATCACGCACAAACAGGATTGCTAACGCAGGAAGCGCAAGGGAACAATATGGAAATTTCACTCTTAGCTGTTCACAGTCAAGACCATTTAATGACCTCAATTGCATTTACTGATTTGGCTAAGGAAATCGTTGATCTCTACAAACGAATTGATTAAAACAGGAAGAGGTACGAATCACTAAGATTTGTACCTTTTTTTTCGTCTTGAATTGTCAAATCAAGTGCAACACTTTATTAAAGAAGACTTCATAAGGTGTTTTCCAACCTAAACACTTTCTAGGTCTGCTATTTAATTTTTCAACCATCCGATAAATCACTGAATCATCTACCGTATCCATCTCTTTTGATTTCGGCAAGTATTCTCGAATGAGTCCATTCGTATTTTCATTTGTTCCTCGTTGCCAAGGGGCATGAGGATCTGGAAAATAAAAGGGCACATTATTCAAAGCTTCTGTAACTGCGAAGTGATTGGAGAATTCTTTTCCTCTATCTGGAGTGATCGTTTTAACCACCTTATTGGGGATGGGGATACTGCTTAAAAGTTCAATCATTTTCTCGCTCAATAAGCAGCTTTCTTTCTTGGCGCTTTTCCTGCTAAAAGGAATCGCGATTTTCGATCTGTCAACGTCACTAAACAAGCACCAAAAGATTCTTTCTCGTTCGATTATGGTAAGATGATGGTACTGGCTCATAATTGTCTTCCTCCTAGTAGTGTTCTCGACAAACCTATTCTAGTTGGATATTGATTATGAGTCATTTTTTTATGTGTTGAACTTAAAGTGTAAATTCAAGGTATAAAAGTATGAATCTATATAAAGTAAGTTTCATACTATTCTTAATAATTAGTATAGACCAAGTCGAAGGGGCTGGGCTATAATGATAGAGACAACAAAAGGAGGTCATTTCAGTGAAAAAATATATTCATATATCAAATGATCTAAAAAATAAAATCATCGATGGCACCTTTAAAGCGAATGAGAAGCTGCCTTCAGAAAAAGAGCTGGGGCTTGAATACGATGCAAGTAAGATGACCGTTAAGCAGGCGCTGGATATTCTGGTATCAGAAGGGTTAATCATTAAAAGACGAGGTTCTGGAACCTTCATTAAAGATTTATCAGACACAGAATTAAAACGAATCTCAATCACCAATCAGTTCCGCGGAAAAACGGCAGAGTATCCGCAAAATGAAGTAACCAGTAAGGTCCTAAATTTTTCAGTCGTTCAACCAGATGAAAAGATTCAAGAAAAGCTGAATATTTCAGAGGATGATTTCGTTTATTTCATTCATCGAGTGCGCTATGTTGATGGTGTTCCCTATGCTATCGAAGTCACCTACATGCCGATTAATCTGATCATGAATCTAAAGCCTACACATGTTAAGCACTCGATTTATGATTATATTGAAAATGGGTTGGGGTTGGTTATTCAAAGCGCTCATCGAATCATCACCGTCAGAGGGGCAACAAAAGAAGAGGCCGAGGAATTACATATGCAGGCCAACGAGCCTGTGGGTGTGGCAGAACAAGTTGGGTATTTATCGAACGGGGCTGCTTTTGAGTATTCTACCACCACTCATCATTATGATCACTTTAAAGCAGAAATGGTTTTAACAAAGTAGGAAACAGAATATAAAGCGTTACAAACCGGTTATTACGCGTGTTTGTAGCGTTTTTTTGTGCTGATATTTCGCTTTTTTGAAGCTATTGCGGCGGAAAAAATCTTTCAATAATATGGATTCCCTAACTTGTTCAAATAGTACTATCTACTATTTTATTTAATATATACTTTTGGATATAAATATGTAGACTTATACAGGTAAGCGTGATATTATAAGGATGTAATCGATTACTAAAAAATAAGAGGTGACGAAGAATGAATGGTTTTATGGATAAACTAAGTGAAAAAATCATGCCTTTAGCAAACTGGTTAGGCGACAATCGGTACTTAATGGTTTTGCGCGACTCTTTTATGTTGGCGTTTCCATTGACGATGTTTGGTTCCATTATTGTAGTTATTAATAATTTACCCTTTTTCAATGATGATACAAAAGGAATGCTGTCTAATTTATTAGGAAATGGACAGAATGCGACAATGAGTATCATGACGGTTTTTGTTACATTCGGTATCGGCTATTATTTATCTCAATCCTATGATGTGGAAGGTATCTTTGGCGGAGCGGTGGCCTTTTCAAGCTTCTTGATCCTGACTCCTTTCTTTATGAGTACGGAATCTGGTGAAACTGTTAGTGGTGTGTTGAGTCTCGACAGACTTGGGGCAAAAGGGATGTTTTTAGGAATGATCGCGGCTTTTGTAGCGGCTGAAATTTATTGCCGTGTAACAAAACGTGGTTGGCAGATCAGAATGCCGGATGGCGTTCCCCCTGCAGTAACAAAATCCTTCGCGGCTATGATTCCTGCAATTCTGACATTAACGGTCTTTTTAGTGATCAATGCTGTCATGGTCGGAGCATTTAATGCCAATCTGCATGATGTCATTTACGATGTGATTCAAAAGCCGTTGACTGGATTAGGCAGCAGTCTGCCAGCAACGCTTGTATCCATTTTCTTCATTCAATTTTTATGGTTCTTTGGTTTACATGGACAAATTATTGTCAATTCAGTAATGGACCCGATTTGGAACACCTTAATGCTTGATAACCTAGAAGCATACAAGGCAGGAGATACGTTACCCCATATTGTTACGAAACCATTTATGGAAACGTTCACTGTTGGTCTGGGTGGATCGGGAATGACGTTAGCAGTAGTGATTATCTTAGCTTTTCTAATGAAGAAAAAGCAATATACAGACATTGGGCGTTTGGCTTTAGGTCCGGGAATCTTTAATGTAAATGAACCGGTTATCTTTGGTTTACCGATTGTTTTGAATGCGACGATCCTCATTCCATGGGTCCTTGCTCCAATCGTTGTGACTACTTTAAACTATTTAGTGATGGCAGCTGGAATCGTTCCTGCGCCAACAGGTGTCTCTGTGCCGTGGACTGTTCCGATTATTGCCAGCGGTGTCTTAGCGACGAACTCTTGGTTAGGCGGCTTGCTGCAGGTGATCGACTTCCTGATTGTGGGAATGATCTGGTTGCCGTTCCTGCGAGCATTAGATAAACAACCGGATATGATTTAATCAATTTTTGAAAAGTATGAGCCAAGTGCTCATGCTTTTTTTCTGAAGGAGCAGATGAGAATGAATCTTTTTGTTATTGATATTGGCGGATCGACAATCAAGTACGCCACCTGGGATGGCGAGCAGTTAGACGCGAAAAAAAGTTTGCCTACACCGAATTCTTGGAAAGCGATGAAGGAGCAGTTCATTGCGGAGATAAAAAGCTCAACACTTGAATTTTCAGGAGTGGCAATTAGTTCCCCTGGTTCAGTTGATACACAAGCGGGAATCATTTATGGATTGAGTGCGATTGATTATATTCATCGTTTTGAAATCAAAAAAGAGCTGGAGCAGTTTTTCGGCTTGCCCGTCTCGATTCAAAATGATGCTAATTGTGCGGCACTGGCCGAAGTGTGGAAGGGTAATGCAGCCGAGGTAGCCAACAGTGCTTTTCTTATCATTGGTTCAGGCGTAGGTGGAGCCATTGTTTTAGATAGAAAACTATATGCAGGACCGCATTTATTTGGCGGTGAATTTGGGTATATGATCTTAAACGAAAAACGCCAAACATTCAGCGAGTTAGTCAGTCCTGTTAATTTGGCAAAAAATTATTCGATCGAAAAAGCAGATGGGAAGCACTACGATGCGGTCCATGTGTTTGATGCAGTTCAAGAGGAATTAGCTAAAAAATATGTCGATCAGTTTTATGCGAACCTAGCGATCGGAGCTTATAATGTACTGGTCAGTTTGGATGTCGATCGGTTATTGATCGGCGGTGGCATTTCAAGAAGACCAGGGGTTGTTGAGCGTCTTCGTAATGAAATTGATGCATTGCTGGATACTAAAAGAGCGCAAGATCAGACTGCAGAAATAATGAGCTGCAAATATTTAGCGGATGCTAATCTCATCGGTGCGGTGTATCAATTTATGACAGAATTTAGCTGAAGGTTGAGAAAGTAAAAGGAAAAAAATCTGATTAGATGAAATGGTTCGTCTTTCATGGATTTTCTCATTGCGATGTACTTTGCAAGACAGAGAAATTTGCGAACAATAGTCAATGAATTGAATACTTGTACGAGAAAGTCTTAGCATTCAAAAAGTGATGCTGAGACTTTTTTTGTCTTCAATTAAAAAAAATCACCGATTAATTAGCATATATTAGTATATAGTGTTTACAAATCTAGTGTAATCTATTAGGATATAAGTATATACAAATTATAGGAGACGATAGACATGCCTAAGTATAAAGAAATCGCGATTGCTTTAAAGAAAAAAATTATAGAAGGCGAGTTCAAGGAAGGAGAACTGTTACCAGATCAAGAAACTCTCGCAAGAACCTACAATACGAGTCGAGTAACAGTGAGAAAAGCTATTCAATTGCTAATTGATGAAGGCTTGTTGTATACAAGACGTGGTTCTGGTACTTATGTTAGAACCAATATCAAAAAGAACAACAAGGATGTCACACAAATGAATAGTGTATTCGGTACATCTATTCAAGAAGGGGTAGAGGTAACAAGCAAAATCCTCCGTTTCGAAGTACGATTCCCGACTGATTATGAGTTTGAGACCTTGAAAATTAAGCGCACTGATCCGGTCTATGATATTAAGCGTGTCAGATATGTAAAGGAAGAAGCAAGAAGTATTGAAACATCGATTATGCCTTTGAAATATATAAAAGATTTGGATGAAGACATTTTGATGGGCTCTATCTATAACTATATAAGAGAAGAATTAGGGTATGTAATCAGTGCTGCGCAACGAGTGATCATTGCTTCTAAGGCGAATGAACTGGATAGTGAAGAGTTCGGCATTGAAGTAGGCGATCCTATTTTAGAGACGAATCAAGTAGTATTTTTTGATGATGGCACCCCGTTTGATTTATCCAAGACAAGGTATCCATACACATCTGGAAAAATCGTTGCTGATATTAATTAAGTATTAAAGCTTTTTCTTGAATCTTCAAGTAAAGGCTTTTTTTATCGATAGAAAATTAGTGTATACAAATATAAATAAGTATTTACAAAAGCGCTTTTAAATGGTATTATATTTTTAAAGCTAACGCGTGGCTGTAAAAAATTGGAGGCACAAATAATGAATGAGGATAAAAAGCAAAAAAGAGAAGCTTTGATGGGGAAATTTGTTTTGACAGCTCAGAAAATCGGAGATCAGATTTATTTGAGAACATTGCGTGATTCATTTGCAACAATCATGCCGCTGTTCATTTTAGCGGGAATTGCTATTCTAATTAATTCAGTTGTGTTGGATTCTACAGGTTGGTTCAAAAATTTTATTAGCGCAGAAACAATGGCAACTTGGCAAAATTGGGGAAATATTATTACTAACTCAACATTGAATATTACGGGTATCATTCTTGTCATCGCAATTGGTTATTTCTTAGCTAAAAATAGAGAATACGATAATCCAATCGGTGTAGTCATTGCGGTAGTCCCAGCGTTTCTGACGCTGCTTCCGATGATCATTGAAACGACACCAATTGATGCAGAGCAGGCTGTAAAAATCAACGGCGTAATCAGCTATGGAAATATTGGTTCAAAGGGTGTCTTTGCGGCAATCATTACCGGCCTTCTCGCAACAGAGCTGTATATTCGATTAACGCGATCAAAAAGGTTGAAAATTAATTTGGGAGATAGTGTTCCACCTGCAGTAGGAAAATCATTTAATACAATGATTCCTTTAGTTATTGTTGTTTCATTATTTGGTTTTGCCTCATTTCTGATTCAATTAACTGGAAATGATTTTATGGCGATTATTGAGCGATTCATTCAAGAACCATTGCGTGGTGTAGGAACCTCCCTATTTGGTTATTTACTTTTAGTTTGTCTTGGAAACTTGCTCTTTTCTTTTGGAATTCATCAATCGGTAGTTACCGGACCGATCTTAGATCCACTATTGATGGTAAATATGAACGAGAATATGGACGCTGCAGCAGCAGGGCAGCATGCTCCTCACATTATTAATTCAGCCTTTCATCAAGTTTATGGTGCTCTAATGGGTGGAACTGGTTCAACCATTGCTTTGGTGATTGCGATCCTACTTTTTAGTCGCTATCGTGCATACAGGGATTTGTCCAAATTGGCTTTGGGACCAAATATCTTTAACATTAATGAACCTGTGATCTTTGGTCTACCGATTGTGTTCAATCTGCCAATGATTATTCCATTTGTTTTATCTCCTATTGTTGGTACAGTCATTGGTTACTTAGCGACGTCCATGGGATTGGTAAATCCGTGTGTTGTAACGATTCCATGGACCACTCCACCATTTTTAAGTGGTTTTTTGGCTACTGCAGGTGACTGGCGAGCAATCATTGTTCAGGCAATTATCATTGTTGCCCTAGTCTTTTTCTACTTGCCATTCTTGAAAATCAGTGAACGAGTTGCCCGAGCAAGTGCTGAGTCACTAGCAGGTTAATCATTGCGATTTGGAAAAGGAACAAGGATGAACAAGAAAAAATGATTGGAATGAGAGAATGGGAAAGAAAAAATTTTTTTGGGGCGATTCTTCATCAAGCATGCAAACAGAAGGTGCGTGGAATGAAGGCGGAAAAGGACCTTCTGTTTACGATGTTCGTGAAGCGACTGAACATACTTCAGACTGGAAACACGGAATTGATCGCTATCATAGATATGAAGAGGACCTTGATTTGTTGCAAGAGATGGGAATGAATTTTTATCGTTTTCAAACCTCTTGGTCGAGAATCAATCCGATGGGAGATGGTGCGTTCAATGAAGAGGGCTTACAGTTTTATGATCGCTACATTGATGCAATGATGGCACGAAATATAGAGCCTATGCTGTGTTTATATCATTTCGATATGCCGCTAAATTTAGCTGAAAATTATGAAGGATTCATGAGTAAACATGTAGTCGACGCTTTCGTGGAGTATGGGAAGATGGTAGTAGACAGGTATAAGGATAAAGTAAAGTACTGGGTCACGTTTAATGAGCAAAACTTGTATTCGACACCGTTAGCACTACTTTATGGCGGAACGCTCAAAACAGCAGACACAGCAGAAAATATTCATCAAATTGCACATAATATCATGGTAGCTCATGCGAAGATCGCTAATTATATTCATACCACGACGGATGGTAAAATTGGCGGAATGCTGGCCTATTCTGACATGTATCCTGCAACAAATGATCCCAAAGATATCCAAGTAGCAAGAGAATGGGATGAGTTCATTAATCAAAATCTATTGAATGCATTTTGCGGACGCGGTTATTCTAAACAAGTTCGACGCTTTCAAGAGAAATGGCTAAATCTAGATATAACAGAAGAAGAGCTTTTGGAGATTGAAAAAGTTGCAAGTGATTATCTGGCATTTAGCTATTATTGTACCGGATCGATCAGTCATAAAAATATTCCATCAGATATCGCGCCAAATTACTATTTAACATTCGGTGAGGTTGACAATCCATTTGTTTCAAAAAATCAATGGGGACTTGGAATTGATCCTCTGGGATTTAGAGATATTATCAATAAAATGTATCAAAAATACAATATCCCGATTTTCCCAGTCGAAAATGGGATTGGTACAAAAGAAGAGTGGGATGGAAAAAATCAGATCGAGGATGATTATCGGATTTTTTATCATAAGCAACATATTAAAGCCATGAAAGACGCCATGACCATTGATGGATGTGAAGTATTGGGATATCTTGGCTGGGGGTTGATTGATTTACCAAGTTCGAAGGGCGATATGGAGAAGCGGTATGGTATGGTGTATGTGAATCGTGGAAATCATGAGCTTCGCGATATGAAGCGCGTCCCTAAGAAGAGCTTTTACTGGTTTAAAGACTTTTTAGAAAAAGAAAATAGTAAGATAAATAGTTAAAGAGAGAGAAAAATATCAAAAGACTCTGGGTAGATTGACTACCTGGAGCCTTTTTATGTTTAACCAGATTTGATATTAGCGTGCTACTAGTTTCAATAGATGAAATTCATTCAAATGGAAGGATGAGCAATCTTTTGTGACTATCGAAATCACTGATTGTCAAAAAATGAACGATTTTTGATGGGTCATAGTTTAGGGCTTTTGGTAAAATCGAACAAAAGCAGTTTGGAGTGGTTGGCATGATTGATTTACACTGTCATATTCTTCCAGGAGTAGATGATGGGCCTGAAAATCTTGAGGAGAGCATCGCTATGGCGCATGCTGCCGTTAAACAGGGGATCACGCACATTTTGTGTACGCCTCATCACAACAATGGCCGTTACACCAATCCGGCGCCTAAGGTAATTTCAGCGGTTAAGAGTTTGCAGCGAGAATTGAATCAAAGAGGGATTGAATTGACGCTTTTTGAAGGCCAAGAGATTCGCTTGACTGGAAATTTACTAAAAGAGATTCAACAGCAGCAGCTACTATTTACCGATTTAGATGACCAATACCTATTAATCGAGTTTCCTACTATTGAGGTTCCTGCGTATACAGATGCACTTTTTTTTCAGTTAATTGATCGAGGCTATACTCCTGTAATTGTACATCCTGAGCGTAATGCTGTTTTTTCCAAAGATCCGAACCGGTTATTGCCCTATTTGGAAATGGGGGCCTTGACCCAAGTGACCGCACCAAGTATTGTCGGTTTCTTTGGTCCAAAGGTTCAAAAGGCAGCCAAGACAATGCTGACTAATCGGTTAGCCTTTATGGTCGCCTCGGATGCTCATAGCATACAGCAGCGTGGGTTTTATTTGAAGGAGGCCTATCAAGAGATTGAGAAAACTTTTGGAATAGATCGGGTAAAAGAGATGGAGCAAATGACTAAGGATTTACTAAATGGAGATCCTGTCGTGCGTCCGGATTATCAAAAGGTGAAGCATTTTTCTTTTTTTAAATAGCTGAAAAGGCTTGTATCTTTCAAAAAGATACAAGCCTTTTCTGCTGATTTTTGACGGTGAATAGCTCGTTTAATTTTGTATCCAGAGTATAAAAATCAAGTTTTGTCGGTTTTCTTGGAATGACGATATTTGGAATGGTAGGCTGATCTACTAAAATTGTTTTTCTTGTTGAAAGTAACAGATCAAGGGAATTTCTTTTACGAAGACAGTCATGATGGGTGTAAATTTCCATTTTAAATCTTCCGAGATATTCATTCTTGATCATCTTTATCAGATGTTGTTCTTCTAAATTTGTTAAATCCGTTGCTAAAAAAATTTGTAAAGGCTCCTCTACCTTTTGAATAGGAGTAATCGTTTCAAATAATAATGGATAAATGGACAATAGATAATCTGTTTCTCTAAACAGCGGGAAATTTGTCTTTTTTTGTAATAAAGCAATCAATTCGCGTGCCCGTTCTTTTAAATGAGGAGAAATGGTTTCGTTGTTGTGCAAATAAGAATCCTGCGAATAGCAATCGGAGGACTCCTTATTTTGAAATAATTGGCAATACAAATGTGCGCTATAGAGACTTTTTTCGACCGTTTTTAGATCGTCTTTAGAAATAAAGAATTTTTGCTGGTCAAACCAAAGATTCTTGAAGGCTTCAACAGACTGAAATAATTGCGTATTGCGTTCATAGTGGAATTCGATGAATTCTTTTCTAATGTATGTATTGTTAAGTACCTCATCAATTGTAAAAACGTATAAAAATAGAAAGCCTATTTCATCCTGACGATGGAGTTCTTTAGGCAAAACATCTCTCAACTCATCGAAAAAACGATCAAATAATTCATTTTTCTCAATATTTTCCCACAGCTCCCTCGTTAAGTGAACATGATTTTCCTTCTTAGCTCGTTCAATACACACCGCAATCATGCAAAACAGCTTCTTATACTCAAAATCCGATAGACATAAATGAAAAAAGTTAATTACGTAATCGATAATTTTTTCAGTAACTAGCTTGGTTGTACTTCCGTAGTGCCAACTGCCTCTGCTGTATGAAGACAATAACAAGGAGAGACTTAGATTACGAATATGAATTTCATTTCCAATCAATTCCAACGAACGACGTTCAATAGAAATTCCTCTTGGGACTAATTTTTTTCGGAATTTATTGATCATGCGCCACAAGGAGGACTCACTTACATAATACTGATGCGAAAACTGGATGATTGAAGGCATTTTTGAAAAAAAGATTTTCATAATCAACTGATAGTTGATCGTTCGTTCAATCATTCGAAAAATCAAATCCTCCAAGGCTGGTTCAAAATCATAATATAAAAAATAGCCTTTCTTATTGTGATTTTTTAAAGCGATTTCTTTTTTTGAAGCAAAGGAATCAATGTCCTCTTCGATAAATGTAAGGTATTTCAACATGGTACGTTGATTGATTTCTAATTGTGAGGACAATTCATCGATGGATAGCCATGTTTTGCTTTCCTTTAATAAGCAAATAATCTCTATCTTTATGAACGTTTCCTTGTCAAATAGATCAGCGAATTGATGGTTTAGAAACATCTTTGTGTAGGCACCTTCTTCTAATAATTTATAAAAAATAGTTAATCAATCAGAAAGAAATATCGTGATTGCCAAATAAATAGACTTTTGTAATGTTAATATTTCGTTTTATTAATTCATAATTATTATTTTATACTCTCGTTCAAAAATCTACCAACCAAAATTTGAATTAAAATTAACAAAAAAAGACGTTTCGATAAATGTGCCTTAGATTAATATTAGTTATATTTAATTTTTATGCTAAAACATTATTTAAATTTTAATTGAGGAGTGATTTGTTGAGTGATCGCATGAAGATTCATTTTTTTTTGTTACTAATCTTGATTTTTCCTTTAGTGGATATTTTCAATGGAGTCTTCATATCTTATGGAAATCCGATGCCTTTAGGGACCGCCTATCGAATCTTTTTCATCGCATACATTTTCTACGGTGTATTAACAAAAGGAATAAAGCAAACAGATGATTATGTATTGCTTCTGATAACTCTTTTTTCATTAACGATCATCTGTATCATTCAGGCCTTCTTTTTCAATACAGGCTTCACTTTGTTGGTAGAAGAACTGTCATACGTTATTCGGTTTTATTTATGCTTGCTGATTCCTTTTTTTGCTAAGCAGTTTGGAAATTATTTATCTGTAAACAAGTTAGCTAGATTAACAATTCTTTTGGATGTTTTTTTGATTGGCGGATTACTGATTCCTTACGTACTTGGATTAGGAAATAGTACCTACGATGATGCGGCAGGCTTTAAAGGTTTCTACTTCGCTACGAATGACATTGCTTATGCTTTTTTAATCATGCTTTTTTTTGTTGGCTGGTTTCTTATTCAACAGAAGCGGCGAATCATTCCGGCAGGCTTCTTAATAGGACTTTATTTTCTTAATATGTACTGTCTATTAATTTTAGGAACAAAATCTGGATTGATGACAGGCATTCTCTATTCGCTTTTTTTGATTGGGCATTTTTTATTTCGTCATCGCAGTCAGTCGTTGTATGAGCAATTTATTATTTTTGAATTTTTACTTGCTTTGCTCTTCTTTCTTGTGATGAAGGGGAAGGAATTTCTACTAAATTCCTTGTCTAGTGTAATTGCACGCTTTACCTACTTCCGCACGCTTTATCAAGACGATTGGCCGAGGCTGCTGCTGAGCTCCAGAAACGTCTATTTGAAGGATGCCGTCGCGAATTTTTCTAAATTACCTAAGAATCAATATGTTTTCTGGTTTGGTTCTGGTTTTGAGAATCGGTGGAATTGGTATGGCCGAAAGGGCGGATTAATTGAAATGGATTTTTTCGATATGTTTTTTTCTTATGGGATTGTCGGAACGATCGTCTTGATAGCTGTGATGGCTTATTTTCTGAGGGTAGCGGCTTATCAAGGATTTAATAAATTTTGTATTTTCTTACTTATATTTACGATTGTATACAGTTTCTTGGTTGGACATGTCCTTTTTTCAGCATTGTCAGCGACGGTGTTTGGATTTACTTGCATGTTCATCCAAGTAATTAAAGAGGAACAGCTATGAAAAGAATCATTATGGTGGGACCGAAGAGTACTGGAAAGGGTGGAATTTCAACAGTAATCAAAAACTTTATTGATTATTTTCCCAATAATCAGAAATATCAGATTCGTTATTTTTTTTCGTGGAATGAAAAGGGCAAGCTTTTCTATGCTTTTCGCGCCTTTTGCCAACTCTTTAAGGCTACTCATACTCGTGAAGTAGCGATTGTTCATTTCCATGTGTCTCAAGATGCAAGCTTTTATCGAAAAGCTTTATTAATAAAAGCAATAAAAAAAGGAACAAAAATCATTTTTCATATGCATGCACCAAATTTTGAAGCGTTCTATAACGACGCGGCTAAATTTGAGCAACGTTACATTTGTAAGGTACTAGATCGTGTCGATCTTGTAGTCGCCTTAGGTGATGACTGGAAGGAATACTACCAGACGCTGACGAAAACGAAAGTAATCGTCGTAAATAACGCTGTTTTTGTTCCTCAGGAAAATAGCTATCAAGCTAGTTCCACAAATGTACTCACCTTTGGCCGGTGACTTAACGATAAAGGTGAAATGCAAACTCGGTCAAAACCGGTAAAATTACATTTGAGGGTCAAAATTGCAGGAGTTTTCAATCTCTTTTTTACACAAATCCTATAAGAACGGGCTTTTACTTTGTGAAAAATGAAAGAAGCCTGCAATTTTCATAGCCTTATGCAATTTTGCCCACTTTGACACATTTTGGGTTTTATGAATGGAGTAGGAATACTGATATGTCAGCTTTTATACCTGAAAAACCTTACGAAAAAAGTTAAAAAAACCTATTGATTGCTCGTTTTTCTTAATATTTCCTTAATAAAGCAAGTAAGAGGTTTGTAGAAGCTCAAAAATAAGGGAGTTTTCGACCTTATGGACAGTTATCTAACGGAAGCATAAATAAAAAGCTATAAATTACAAAGAATCCAAGTGGGGAAAATCGTTTCGACGAGCGGATCTCTTTATGTTTACAAATATTTTAAGTCACTCCATTCAATCGTAAGTAACATAAGGAACGTATCTGAAGAAGCTGTCATAAAAGGAAGATATCCTCGGTCAGAATCAATTTCTAATACACAGGGTACGGTCTCTAGACGATGATCTTTAAGAAGCATTGACTTGTTTCACGGATTTTAAAAGAAACAGGAGATTTCTTTTGCTACATAAAAAATGTGATTAGTAAGCCTGTAAATTCTAAAAGGATCCGAGTTCTCTTCCTCTTTTGCAGGAGTAGAATGACAATGCCTGGTGAGCGACGGATTTTTAGCAATTCGTTGAAAAAGACTTCTCATACTAACTAAAAAAAGATGGAACAATGCAAACCTTAAAAGAAGGATCATCGCTGAGTGCAGGATTAGTTCGATAAAATCGGCTTAAAACAGAAATCCTTTTGATTAAGTGAAGGAATTATTGCTTTAGTAGCGTTGACTTGGTCATACCCTGATTTGAACATCAAAAATCAAAGAACGGTTGTCTCCAGAAGAAATTTTGAAAAAAAAAAAGATCATCGCGATTGCTGGCTTGACTAAAAAAAGACAAGGTTCTCGGATGAAAAACTGGAAAATACCGATCAGGAGCTAATAGAGTTGAGACGCCACAAAGAAGAAATGCGGCGAGCGTTTGCGATCCAATTGCGGCGATTGCGAGAACTTATTGTGGATACTCTCAGCTATTTAAAAGACATGATGATATCAATCAATATGACTATTCCAACTGCTTCCATTGTTTTTGCTATTGGTAGTTTTGGCAGCAAGATCTCATTTATCCAACGCTGTCTTTCAGCTTTGGTTTGGGATTGAAAAAACTTGACACCTATAAATAAGTCAAAAAGATTGAGCAAAAGCGAGTATGAGCACGAAGCAGAAGACCGCGACGAAAGAACGTCAACTGTCAAACCGATCGAAATTTTCGCTCCTTCAGTTTGATTGAGCTTGCGTGATTGATGAGAGCCATCAATATTTTAAAATTATTTGCAGATTCGATAGTCAATTGTTTTTCTTTATATTTGGTAGTCGTTTTGGAGTGCAGTACAAGCTATTTCAAAAAACTTAATCTTTTTTGGTGCTAAGATAATCAGAATTAATTTGTAAAAGAGGTATATTCGTTAATGCGGAACGAGCTGTTAATGAACTTCCCATGGGTGGTAAGTTTCCTTTTACTGATTTTTTGATTCAAAATTTTTCATTTAAACGAAGCTGGATGCCTCGAACGGTTTGTTTTATTATTAGGTTATGTTTTATTTCGGCGTTTAACCAAAGCGGAGAATATATCGGATTTTTGTTTCCTTGGAAGCAAATGGATGAAAACGCTGATAGGAGATTCCCTATCTGTGGTGGATTAACAATTAGCGGTTTATTATCCTTCCCAGTAAATTTCATGATTGGTGTCTGGATTTATTTTCTTTTTCGGTGTTGAAAATTATCGCCAAAAGGATGCAGGGGTCTTTCATCAAAAAGTCTTCAATCATTATTGTACGCTGCTGCTGATTTTTTCCAGTTTGATTTTATTATTTTTAGATCCATTATCCTCTTTGCTGCTATCAAAGGAATTTTATTTTGCTAAAGCCTACATTCCATTATTGCTAGTAAGTAATTTTTTCTCCTGTATTTCTGGTTTTCTAGGCACAACCTATATCGTGGTGAAGAGAACAAAAGGTGTCTTAACGACTTCTTTAGCAGGAGCAGCAGTCAGTTTTGTTGGAAGTATTCTTCTTATACCGCTGATAGGAATCAACGGGGCTTCGATCGCTTCCGGACTGGGCTTTTTCATCATCTTTTATTTACGAAAAAAGGAAACGAATCGGCTGATGGCAAGTACGTTAGCAACAAGACAAATGCTGCTTCAGTTTGGGCTGTTGGTTTTACAAATATTTCTTAATGAGGGGTGGCTTTTTTCTAAAACACTCGGCTTTATCAGTCAAATGTTAATGATCGCAGGCATTATTTTCATTGATTTATTTCAAAACAAACTAATAAGAAGGAGGGGGCGCAATGAATAAAATTGAACTGTTTGATCTGTTGATTGATGAGGGAAACTTGAAGGAAACGGTGGATGAAATGCTCGCACGCATTCAGCGCGATGAAGTAATCGAGCATGTAGGCGTCAATTCCAACAAGGTGGTCTTGAGTCATCGAAATGCTCAAATAAAGAAAATCATTCAACAAGCCGATATGGTAAGCGCGGACGGCTACTCGGTTGTTCGAGCCTGTCGTTGGCTAAAAAAGAAAAATATCGAGCGTGTTACCGGGATTGATACAATGCTGGAGCTTCTCAAACAGGCTGAAGAAAGGGGTCTGACCGTTTATTTCCTAGGTACGAAGGAAAATTATCTTCATTTAAATATCCGAAACTAAAGATTCAAACTGGCAGATGATGAACATTGCTGCCTGTCAACCGCAAATGTTTTCGCGTGAACTAAGCGGCGGAAGTCAGAGCGTTTCCCGGGATCGAAATGTGGCTATCGGTTTAAGGAGCGATGGAAGTATCCATTGTAATGAAGAAATGTCCTGGTTGCCGATACTGCAGTCGAATTGACTAGATTCTTTTTCAAGAAAATGAAGCAGAAGATTGAGATCTCTATGCTTTCGAATCAATATACACAAGTAATTTCCGTCAAAACAAAAGAGCGTCCTTTTTGGTGGCTGCTTCAAAAATGTTGGAACAAGGGGAAACAACTTTTCACGGGAAAAAGAAAAAATCTTATTCTCTATCCAGAATTAATCGAAGCAGCTAAGCGGTATCTACAAAAAAATACAGTGGACTGCGTGATTGATCTGAATTGTCCTGAACGCATTCCTGCTATTCGTTCCTTTTACTTAGGCAAGCTTGCCGTTTATTTACACAATGATTACTTAAATCCCCAATCGTTTAAAGGAGCCGAAATTCTTCAAGAGCTGGATGGTGTCTTATCGGTCTGTGATTTTCTTAATGATCAGGTGCGTCAAATCAACTATACGAAGGACTGGCCGTTTCTTTATCGAATAAACAACGGAATTGCGCTAAAGGAATATCAACCAGCAACAAAAGAAGAAAAACAGAACATTCGCTTAAAACTGAACTACAGCCAAACTGATTGTGTCATTGTCTTTTCAGGCCGAATAACGGAAACCAAGGGTATTCATCTTTTGTTTGAAGCATTGAGTCAGCTTGATTCACTGGAGAATGTAAAGGTTTTGGTATTAGGCGGCACTACCTACAGCTCCGCTGAAAAGGATGGCTATTTCAAAAAAGTGCTGGCACAAGCGGAACACTTGCCGATTGAAGTGACATTCACAGGATATATTGAAAAACAGCAGATTCCTAATTACTTGAAGGCGGCAGATATTTGTGCCGTCCCATCCATATTTCATGAGACCTGTTGTCTTTCGGCAGTTGAAGCTCAGGCAATGGGAATCCCTGTGATTGCGACTAGAATCGGCGGGATTCCTGAATATATCAGCGAAGCAAGTGCGTTTCTGATCGATTATGACGCACAATTTGTAGAAAATTTTGCGACTGGACTAGATCGCTTGATCCATGATCAGACCCTTCGACAACAAATGAGGAAAGAAGCGCTAAAGGAGAGGATGAGGCACTCACAGGAACGCTATTATGATGAATTTGTAAACTGTATCAACCATTTTGTTGATGAATGAACGGAGAAAAGGAGACTGAAAATGAAACTATTAATTTTAACAAAAAATATTTTGGCTGAAACCAGTTTTCAAAGCAAGCTGCAGCAAATGAATAACGAAGTATTTTGCAGTACGTGCTTATTAGATGCCTGCTATTCGATGGATCAAAAGATGAGTTATCTGCTGTCCTGCTTTGATGCGGTCATATTAAGCGAAACAATTTCCTATCAGGAGATTGTTGATTTACTCTCTAATATTCGTGAGCATGTCCCTGCTATCGTTAGAAAATATGAAAGCGAATTTAGCAAAAGCTTTGAAGAAGAGCAGACTGATTATGTCATTGATCAGCGGATAAAAGGGGATGCATCGTTAGAGGAAATTCGCGAGCTTTGTCAGACGATGAGTCCGAAAAGTACAGAAATACGGAAGGAAAGCAGCTTTATCTATAGTAAAAAGAAAACACCTGAAATTAATTATCATTTTTATAATTTCGGCTTTTCTAAACGGGAGAGCCGGATGCTGATGTGTCTATACGAAAATAGAGGGCAGTATCTTTCACGCCAAGAAATGTGCCAAAAAATTTGGAACGAAGAGCATGCTTCAGACTCGAAAATGTCCGCATTGTCTAGCTGTGTTCGTAATATCAAAGAAAAAGTCGAAAAAAGCGGTATAGATTTCAATCCGATCGATACCGCATGGGGAAGAGGGTATCAGATGTCAGATGAGTTCTATCACCTGATACAAACAGAAGCAAAACTCAAAAAGAGTGATGCTCACCAAATTCTTAACGTGCCTGAGAATATTTTTCTTTAAAAGTAGCAAAAAAATTCAGAAAACAGACAAAAATAGAAGGAAACTGAGCGTTTTTAATCTTTTTTCATTAAAAATAATGTGAATTTATGGTAAAAAACTAAAAAAACCGTCACATGTTTGATGGTTCAAGGCGTCTCTTCTGTTCTATTATTAGTTTGTTAGTTGTAATTATTCTAAAACAAGTACAGTATTACTGATGATTCGCCGCGCGCCCTTTATCCTTTTACTCCAAGTGCCGACACCTTGAAGTAAATCCGAGTCGCATATTTCCAAGATGTGGTGTTACAGGCGAACATTTAAGGACCTAATCAGCTACTCTTTGATTCGCTTTCAGAAGTCGGCGAGCTGACAGGATTAAGATTTTGATTTTGTTTTTCTTATTATTTCTATTTCTAGGAAACTGACTTAGTAAGTTAGTAGCCGAGCGAAATTACGTGATTACGGAAAGCCACAGCCCGTCGCGGAAAAGGGAAAACCTCTAAGGGTCTTTCCAGAAGAATGCGATTAAATCAAGCATGAAATGCCATTTTGAAAAGAATCGATGATTAAGTTTGTTTAATTTCGGGATCCAGTGAAAAGAGAAAAATTAGTCGAACTTGAAAATAAATTTTTCATAGTAAGTATAAAGTGAAGCCTTGCAAGAGCTGTTAAATTCTAAAAAGAGGACAACCAGACAACTTTGTTTTTAGGGAGTCTACCAAGTAAACACAAAATGGAAAATTGTGAAATTGATGTGAACTGAAAAGCAATCACAAGGAGGCCCAGCGATAAACCCTTAATGTGGTCAAAACATATCAAGATCAATCCATCTTAGGCGAGACAAAAAGTAAGTTAAAGAGCTGTAAGATAATTACAGAAATTCGTGTTTCAGACAAAAAATGTGACAATCTAACAGCTATGACAAAATTGTCCTTTGCAAGATTATACAGTAGGATGACAAAAGTGAAAAGTAAAAGGGCTGATAGGGCGAGTTCTATGAAAGGTGTCGATATAATGGACCGATATCAAGTAACCGAAGGCTTATGATGGACAATGGTCTTGAAGGAAAGATTCCATTTTCTAATCTAAATTGATTATCTAACAACACTTTCTGCTTACGAAGTATGAGCAGCACCTAATGTTCAGGAAAGGAAGGCGATACAAAATGCCAGAAACTTGAAAATCATGGTGGGTACTGAAAGGCTTGTTCAAGTTATTGATCGGCAACGCCGATACCATCACTGGTAGAGATGTGAATCGTTTCATTAGGTGGAACAAATCAACGGATCAATGCAAGCAATTTGCTTAGTTGGTAACATACCCATCTTGTTATAAAAGATAATAAAAAGAACAATGCCTAAAACGAAAGGAAAATGTGGCTCTTCATAAAAATGCGTATACTGTTGGTGCAGTTGAAATAATGCTTTTATGTAAATTTTGATGGCCAACTATTGCGTGTTAGATAGTTTTTGATATTATTAAGTATCTTAACGGGGTTATATAAAGAAACTTTGAAAGAGGATTTGGATGAAAATCACCCGTCTGTCGATGCCCATGTGAATTATCGGTACTGAAAATTGAGAAATTCCTCTTTTGGAGGAGTCTTTTGTTTTATTTGATTAAAATATGATTTTAAAACACTAATAGATTTTTTCATTGATCAATATTTGGCGAGAACAATCAATCTTTTTATTATTTAGATCTTCAATTCGCTTGTTTTATGTTTAAAATCTAGAGAATCTTGAAGGAGCTGATGACAATCTCCTTCAAGATTCTTTGTTGTATGAGACAAACTATTAAATAAAGGGAGATACATATGCCAATAAAAGTAATGTCGATCTTTGGTACTCGACCGGAGGCTATAAAGATGGCGCCTGTCATTAAGCGCTTAGAAAAAGATTCGCGTTTTCAATCTAGTGTTGTTGTATCGGGGCAGCATAGAGATATGTTGGATCAGGTCTTGGACTTCTTTCAAATTATGCCAGATTATGATTTGAAAATCATGAAGGAAAAACAGAGTTTGAGCGATGTGACGGTGAGAATTATTGAAGGCTTGACCCCTATCTTGGAGGCGGAAGCTCCAGACGTGGTCTTAGTTCACGGAGATACCACAACCACATTGGCAGCGGCGTTATCCGCTTATTACCAGCAGATCACTATAGGCCATGTCGAGGCGGGGTTGCGAACCTGGAAAAAGTATTCCCCATTTCCAGAAGAAATCAATCGTCAGCTTGTTGATTCATTATCTGATTTTTGTTTTGCGCCAACTGCGGATAGCGCAGCCAATTTAATGAAAGAAAATTGTCCTAAGGAACAGATTTTTATTACAGGAAATACCGCCATCGATGCGATGAGGTACACCGTTCGTAAAGACTATTCTCATCCTAATCTTATTGATAATGGCAAACGCCGTTTATTAGTCACAATGCATCGTAGAGAAAATTTAGGCAAGCCGATGACGGAAGTTTTTCAAGCATTGGCCCAATTGGCAGAAGAGAAAAAGGATATCGAGATTATTTTTCCAATGCACAAAAATCCGACAGTTCGTCAGCTTGCTGAACATGAGTTGGGTAAAAGTAAAAATATTCAGTTGATTGAGCCGTTAGATATTTTTGATTTTCATAATTTTGCGCAACGCAGTACATTGATTTTAAGCGATTCTGGAGGTGTGCAAGAAGAGGCACCTTCGCTTGGGGTGCCTGTGCTGGTGCTGCGTGATACGACAGAACGACCTGAAGGAATAAAAGCGGGAACGTTAAAACTAGTGGGGACTAGGAAAGAGACTGTTTATCAAGAGGTCAAAAGATTGCTGGAGGATCAAGGAGCCTATCAAGCGATGGCTCAAGCGGCGAATCCTTACGGCGATGGTCAGGCAAGTAAACGTATTGTGACTATCCTCGCACAGACTTTTAGTGATAAAGCGATGAAGGCTGAAGAATCTGAAAAAGTAATGGAGCGCAAGAATGGGAAATAAGCGAAAAAAAAATGAGCCACATAAAGTACTCCGAAAAAAAGTCCTAACGATTCTAGTGTCTACGTTACTAGTGTTGATTCTGTTGCTCACTGCAATTGCGGCAAAAGGTTTCTACGATGTAAAAAAAACTACTGAAGAAGCCTATGAGCCCCTGACTAGAACACAAAAATTAAAGACCGTAGACTTAAAACAGCAGGAACCTTTCAGTGTATTATTACTCGGAGTGGATACCGGCAGCTTGGGGCGCTCAGAACAAGGGCGTTCTGATACGATCATGGTGGCTACAGTCAACCCTGAAAAAGAAAAAACTGTATTGGTCAGTTTGCCCCGTGATACTTACGCTGAAATCGTTGGACATAATACAATGGATAAAATCAATCATGCGTATGCGTTCGGAGGTACAGCGATGACGATCGCTACGGTAGAAAAATTACTGGATATTCCAATTAATTACTACGTGTCGATCAATATGAAGGGGATTGAATCTCTTGTTGATGCAGTTGGAGATATTGAGGTTTCTAATCCTTTTGCCTTTAGCTATGAAGAAACAGAATTTCCAAAGGGCTCTCAGCGATTAGACGGAAGCAATGCGTTAAAATATGTTCGCATGCGCTATGATGATCCTGAAGGAGACTATGGTCGACAGGCAAGACAACGTCA
The DNA here is from genome assembly GCF_002891025.1 of Enterococcus avium. NCBI lineage: Bacteria > Bacillati > Bacillota > Bacilli > Lactobacillales > Enterococcaceae > Enterococcus > Enterococcus avium. Next base: position 543,403 of record NZ_NBSL01000003.1, read on the forward strand.
AGTCATCGCTGGAATTATGAAGCAAGCACTCAGTATCAAAGGGATCAGCCGTTATCAAGAAATATTAACGAGTCTTGGCAGTACGATCAAAACGGATATCCCTTTTAGTGATCTAGAGATAGTAGCGAGAAAATACCGCAGCGCCTTTAGCACGATTGAATCAGATCAAGCAAAAGGAGAAGGATTCATGCAAGATGAAATCTCTTATCAGCGTTTATCTCCAGAAGAATTAGCCAGAGTTCAGCAGTTGTTAAAAACAGAGCTAACTACGGGAACATAATACGAAATCCCTCTTATTAAACACTTCGTTTTCCAAGTCACCGTTGTTTTCAGGTGTTGAAAAATCTCCAGCTTAACTGTAGACAAAAAATATCCATGGATATATAATGTCTGTAGAAAGTCTAGTGGTAATAAGTCAAGATAATTTTTCAAAAGATTTTTAAAGGTAGTTAATTTTTGAAGCGCACTGAACTAAACCCGACCAAAATTAAAAATTTTTTCGGGTACTTCCAAGGATTAGCGTCAATAACATACTGTTATTTATCTATCACGCTCCTTGGTGGCATATAGAGTTGATGGTTACGTAGTAGCGTATCCACCAGACGCGTAAATTTTCTTGCGGTTAGTACGATGGCTCGTTTGTGTTTATGCTTGGGTGTTTCAGCGTATTTTTTCTTATAATACGCATGGTACTCAGGCTCGTATCTCCTTACGGAGTTGGTGGCTTCAACTAGATAATAACGGAGATAACGATTGCCTCGTTTGGCCATAGGAGTATTTTCATACTCAGAGTTACCTGATTGGTTCTGTCGCCAATATAAACCGGCATATTTAGCCAATTTGCTTTCATCTGAAAAGCGATTGATAGGGCCAATTTCAGCGAGTATACCCGCAGCATAAACAGGACCGATTCCTGGAATACTGGTTAAACATTGATATTCAGGTAGCACAACGACTAAATCGTCAATGGCTTTGTCTAAGTCTTTAATTAACTTTTCAAGACTACGAATTTCTTTGGCTAGAACACCTAAAACAATATCTACAGAGTCCTGATGGACTTTTCCTAACCGGTAGGAACTACGTATGGCTTTAGAAATTGCCTTTGCAATTCCTTCGGGATTTTTAAAACGATACTTCCCTAGTTTTTGAATTAGGTTCGCAAACTCTTCTAATGACAGTTCGGCAAGTTGGTCCATTGTGTAATCTTCCGTCATTAGAGTTACTAATGTGGCACTTAAAACGGATCCACCTTCTGCTTTTAGTTCTTTAGAAAGCGTGTTGCATTTATAATAAATGTTTTCGATAAAGTGTTGCTTTGTACGAACCAGCTGTTTAATTAGCTGATAACGCGTTCTAGTTAAGTGTTGGAGGGCAAGGTATTCTTCCTCTTTAATGATGGAGTTGACTTGCCTTTGGATGCGAAAATAGTCAGCGATATAAAAAGCATCAATTTGATCGTTTTTGTTTTCTTCAAAAATATCACGATACTTTTTAATTTTATTTGGTTGTTCAACTGAAACCATAAGGTTCAATTGATTTAACTCAAGATCTTCTTTAAAAAACATAGCTGGATGAAAGCTATATAAAGATGTGGCCTCCATTCCAATCACTAAGCTCTCTATCTCAAATTTTTGAGAAAATTCGAGAATGTATTCTTTGATCTGGCTTGCGCCAAGTTGACTATTTCCATAAGATGCTTCTTTTAAAACAGAGCAAGTTGAATCGTCTGTCATAAAGCAAGCATCTAATTTTTCAGAACTAACGTCTAAACCGACAAATAGTTTCATGTGGAAGGACCTCCTTTCATTGATTATTCGGAAATTGCTTGGGTACTGTGGGATATCCCAGAATCACGTTGTCTAACGACAGCCTCGCATAATAGAGTTTCATTCATTAAACCTCTAAGCCACCCAATCTCTACTAGGATTGGTAGAGGTCAATGGACTCAGCTAGTGTGTTGGAGGTTATACCAACGGTTCGGGTCACAGACTTTCTGTCGCAGTAAAACTGCAGAAGGTGATAGCGTCTTCCCGTAAGTCCTTTCCAAGACTTATTATTCAGGAATATCCTACAGTATCCAAGTAGTAATCGTTATTTTATTTAAACATATTAGGAATAGCCCCTAAGGGCGATTGAAGGAATGAAAGTTTCTTCAAAATATATATTACGAGAGGTGAGTACTTGAAATTATCATCGTCCTACGTCCAAGCTATTGGAATTTTAGTTATGTTAGCAGAATTACCGGAAAATGACTCGCTAAAATCGAGTGAAATCAGTAAGCGAATGAATGTCTCACATACGTACTTACAGAAGATCGCGACGAAATTGAAGCACGCGGATTTAATTGAATCTTATGCGTCGAAGCAGGGCGGATACAAATTGAAAAAACCTAAAGAAGAGATCAATTTTCTCGATATTTTCTTAGCTGTTGAAGGGGAAACGCCTTTTCTTTCCCATATCAATCTGGAGCCCATCGATGCGATGTTTATTGACCAAGATTTAGTCGCCGAAAAAGCAGAAGTCGTGAAGGAAATCCATAGAGATGCTCAGAAAGCATATCTGAAACAATTAGAAGCTCACTTATTAACAGAGATTTTACCAAAAGATGTGGACGGTCAGTATTTGATCATTGATTGGAAAAAATTAATTAACGAAGAATAGGAGAGAGTAGTATGTCATTTAAAGATGAAATTAACAAATTAAAAGAAAGCTTTGAGCAAACGAAAGAACAAGGAGCCAAATTAGGCGAAAAATACAGTGAAGAAGGAAAAAGTATCGGAGAAGAGTACGTAGAAAAAGGCAAGGCTGTAGGAAAACAGTTTAAGGATATGTCCTCTTCAGTCAAGGACCGGTTTAAATAACCTGTTATAAAAGAGGGTACGTCACTTATTTTTGAGGGAGTAATTGATTATGTGTACTAGTTTAACGTTGACAAATCAAGCGCAGCAGCATTTTTTGGCAAGAACCATGGATTTCGGCTTTCAATTAGAGGGAAGACCAGTCGTGATTCCCAGAAATTATGTATGGAAAAAGCAATTTAATGGCTCGCAACAAACAAAATACGGCTTTCTTGGGACGGGTCGAAATCTAGGAGAGTATTTTCTAGCAGATGGGATCAATGAAAAGGGGCTTGCAATTGCAGAGCTTTACTTTTTAAATGAAGCCAAATACAGCTCTGAAGAAAAAGAGGCGTCTGTCAATTTGGCTCCTCATGAATTTATTATCTGGCTACTAGGTGAGATCGAAAGCATTTCTGAATTGCGGGAGCGAATCGCCGAAGTCCAGATTGTTGAAAAAGAAGTACCCGTTTTAGACTTTGTACCGCCGCTTCATTACATCGTAATTGATAGAACTGGCGAAACTGTGGTGCTTGAATCAGATAGCGGCGAAATGGTAATAAAAGATAATCCAGTTGGCGTCATGACAAATAGTCCAGAGTTTGGCTGGCATTTGAAAAATTTGAATAATTATTTGAGTATTCAACCCAACAATTTCTCAAATAAAAAAATCAATGGGTATGAAATCAAGCCTTTTGGTCAAGGTTCCGGCACGTACGGGCTGCCTGGCGGGTATACTTCACCAGAACGATTTGTGCGAACGGTTTACCTGCGCGCGTTAATTGAATCGGGAGAAACTGTCGATGATTCTTTGAATGCGATGTTTAAAATCTTGGATAATGTCACGATTCCAAAGGGTGTGAACATTAAAAACGATGGCTCGATCGACTATACGCAATACCGAGCTGTGTTTGATGTATCGAACGGTAGTTATTACTTCAATCCGTATGAAACACAAGAGGTTTTTGAACTGACATTGACTGAAGAACTGTTAACGAAAGACGAGCCAGTTGAATTTAAATATCCAACAGATTTCAAAACGACAAAATTAAATTAATCGCTAATAAGACAAGCTAGTTGAAATAAATCCTTTCAATAGCTTGTTTCTTTTGTGTGAGGTAGCTTAGATCTACAAGATGAAGGAAAAGAAAGATTTATTGCTTATATAGCAAGGAAAACGATCTATTTTGAATGAACTTCTTCCAAACTGTAAAAGATAAATAATGATAAATTTTCTCGTTTCATTATTAAAGGGAAGAATTAATCTCAATTGTCAGCCTTCTTATCCATGCTATAATGAAAGGGATTAAAGTTGTTAGGAGAAGTGCGAGATGGCAAACATGAACGACGTAGCGCGACTGGCAAAAGTTTCTAGAGGAACGGTGTCCAACTATATTAATGGAGCGAGAGTAAAAGCCGAACCAGCAAAAAGAATTGAACAAGCAATCCAAGAGCTGAACTATGTTCCGAATCAGGCTGCTCGAGCGTTAAAAAAGCAAACTAGTGATACGATTGCTTTCATTTTACCAACGATATGGACGCCCTTTTTTGCTGAGCTTACTCATTATATCCAACTGGAATTACAGCGCAGAAATTTGAAAATGCTGCTATGTAATTCTCAAAATGATTTTAACTTAGAGCTGGACTATGTAAAAATGGCAAAGGAAGAAAAAGTCCGAGGGATTATCACGATCTCATACAGTGACATTGATCCATACATCACTTCAAATTTACCTATTGTTTCGATTGAGCGATATTTCAATCAACAGGTCCCATTTGTTACCAGTGATAATTTTCAAGGAGCACGAATGGCGGCAGAAGCTCTTCACAAGCGGGGGGCCATCAAATTGCTGATGATTCTGCGAGAATTGCCAAATAACTTAGGGATTTATGAACGGATGAATGGGTTTATTGATTACTGCAAACATGCTTCGGTTGATTATGATGTTTATTTGGATAAAGGTGATTCCAAAGGTTTTTCAAAACGAGTAGAGCAGTATTTGACTGACCTTTACACAGAGGATTGCCCTTATGATGGTATTTTTACTGTTACTGATCGCTATGCGGAATATGTGCTGGATACCTTTCGGACACTAAACTGGCAAATTCCGGAAGATGTTCAATTAATCGGGTTTGATGGTGCCCGCAGCTTTGAGACCGAACAGCTGAAGATCACTACGATTGCGCAAGATATCAGAAAAATTGCGGAAATATGTGTAGAAGAATTGTTGAATTTCGATAAAGAAAGAACTATCCAAAATAAGAATATTTTGCCTGTAAAGCTGCTAGAGTTGCAGACTACTAAAAAGTTGAATGATTAAATTCAACTTTTTTTTAACTTTTTTCGTGAAAACGCTTGATTTTTGGAACGTTCCAATTATAATAGAGTTATAGTTGGAACGTTCCAAAAAAAGGAGGAGTAAAGATGAATTATCAAAATGTAGTGAAAGAAATTGTTGCTGCTGTTGGAGGAAAAGGGAATATTGCTCAAGCGACACATTGTGTGACTCGTTTACGTTTGACCTTAAAGGAGGATATATACGATTTAGAAAGATTAGAGAATGTTGAAGGCGCAAAAGGAGTGTTCTTCAATAAGGGGCAACTGCAGATTGTGTTTGGTACGGGCGTTGTCGAGCGGGTCTATGAGGCCTTTACTGCTGAAACAGAGATTGATAACAACCAAGCAATCATGGTTTCGAGCAAGGAAAAGAACTGGAAGGACAAGCTGACAGAGTTCTTCAAAGCATTCTCGGATATTTTCGTCGCACTGATTCCTGCAATTGTTGGTTGTGCCATGTTGCTTGGTTTACGGTCATTATTTATTACTACTGGATTATTCGGATTGGAAGGCAGTTTGGCAGATAATTACAAATGGGCTGCTGATACGGCCAGTTTCTTGAACATCATTGCGACGGGACTGAATTTTCTGCCTGTGTTTGTTGCTTACTCAGCAACTAAACGCTTCGGGGGAAATCCAGTATTCGGGATTATTTTAGGATTGATCCTTGTTCACCCTGATTTAGGGAATCGTTTTGAATATATGCAAGGAACTTTGCAGGATACGCAATATTGGAGTCTGTTTGGATTAAGCATCCCTCAAGTTGCTTTTCAGGGAGGAATCTTTCCAGCAATCTTGACTTCTTTCTTTATGGCAAAATTCGAGAAATTTGTCACCAAGTATACCCCTAAAATGCTAACCTTTATCGTTGTTCCAGCGGTAACGATCTTAGTTTCTGCTTTGTCATTGTTCTTGGTATTTGGACCTTTAGGTGACCTTGTTGCATCAGGCATTGGAACTGCTGCAGATTTTTTATATGTAAAAGCTGGGGTAGTTGGTGCAGGGATTTTTGCGGCATTGCTACAGCCATTAGTTATTACAGGAACGCACCATATGATCGGATCGATCGAAGCGCAATTGTTAGCGCAAACAGGCTTTAATTACATTCAACCTTTATGGGCAGTTTCGATTATCGCACAAGGAGGGGCGGCAATGGGGATGTTCTTTTTAGCAAAAAAAGGATCTAAACGCCGTGAAATTTCTTTTTCAAGTTTTATTCCTACACTTGTCGGAGTTAGTGAACCGGCGATCTTCGCTGTAAACTTGAAGGATTCGTTGATTCCTTTTATTACGGGGGTATTAGGCGCAGGTCTTGGTGGCGTCTACATGAAAATCTTTGATGTGAAAGCATTAGGATTTGGCTTGACTGGTATTCCGGGGATAACTATCGTGAATCCACCTGTGGTGATTCATTATATTATCGGCTGTTTATTGTCCTTTACTTTGCCGATCGTCTTCTTGTTGGTTTACAACAAGTTAAAAGGTGTTGCCGGCGCAGAAGTTCATACCAACAAAGGGATAAAGGAAGTGGAGGCATAGTGGATACAGTAACAATCGACGCTCATAAAACAAATATTTATACTGAAGAAAAACAAGCGCAGCTGGCAGAGCTAACTGAAGCAGTCGCGAAAAGTGATTATTTGCCACAATTGCACATTTATCCTAAAGCAGGGTTAATGAATGACCCGAATGGATTGGCCTATTTTAATCAAAAATATTATGTTTTTTTCCAGTGGTACCCTTTTGGTCCTATACATGGTTTGAAGCATTGGGGAAAAACGACATCAACAGATCTGGTTAACTGGTCAGAGCAGGAGCCAGCATTGATTCCTGATCAATCCTATGAAAAAAACGGTTGTTACTCTGGAAATGCCATTGAATATCAAGACAAGCTCTACCTATTTTATACGGCAAATTTCAAAACACCTGAGGGGAAAATACCTAAACAGGCAGTAGCGATCATGGACAAGAATGAGCAGATCACAAAAGTTAAGCAGCCAATCATTGATTCGGAGATTCCAGGATTATCTGGCGAACTGAGAGACCCTTACGTCTTTTCTAAAAATGGTATCTTCTACATGCTTCTTGGTGGCAGTAAATTTACCGATAGGGAACATGCGGGTTTTGGTGAAGAAGGAGTGCTAGTACTCTATCATAGTGAGAACTTACTGGATTGGGGCTACCAAGGATTAATTGATCTACCGATCGATACAGGCTATATGCTCGAGTGTCCTAGCGTGATCGAAGTTGACGGCAAAGATGTCTTGTTCTTATCTCCGATGGGGATGGCCTCAGACGGGACACGTTTTAGGAATCGGTTCGCGACGGTTTATTTGGTTGGCGAATTGGATGTAGAGAATCTGACATTTAAAACCGATGATTGGGATGAATTAGACGCAGGCTTCGATTTTTATGCCCCGCAGGCTTTTTATAAAGGAAGAGAAGCATTGGTGATGGCCTGGTTTGGCTGTGGTGAACCAGAATATCCTATATCAGAAGAGTGGAAGCACGGTCTGACCTTTACTCAAAAGTTAAAGCTTAATCGGGGAAAGCTTTGTCGTTTTCCGGCAGAGGAAATTATTGAAGCATTTTCAAGTGGAGAAAGAGTGGATACTAAAGTAGTGAAGCCTGAAACTTCAACCTATCATTTACATTTGACAGCAGGCTTCAATTTTAGAATAGGATCAGATCAGGATTATTGGTCATTTTCCTATGACGCTAACAAAGAAGAGGCAAGTATCTCAAGAGCAGGCTTGGCTTTGAAAATTGATGAAATGTTTGGATATGAACGTAAAGCCACGATCAAAGACTTAACAACTATAGATGTTTTTGTAGATAACTCTTTTGTTGAAATCTATTTGAATGAAGGAGAAAAAGTCTTTTCTTTTAGAGTATTCCAAGAAAAGACCGAAAACATTTATTCGTTGGATAAAAACTTAATAGGAATGATCTATCATAAAAAGTTTATAGACTGATGTTTTAGTATCGAAGTTGATAGAATTTGTTGGTGAAGCAGGCTTTCATGCAAGCTCGCTTTAGCTAAAATATGATTTTATTTTTAAAATTTAATAGACAATTGAAGCCCAATCATTTTAACGAATGGTTGGGCTATTTTATTATGATCGACTATGACATAAAGAATGGAACCCTGAATGCAAATTTAGACCAGGCCGAGCGATATACAATCATTTTAACTGACTCGATGCTATAATTTGATTGAAATAAATCAATATGAGGAGTTTTAATATGAAAAATAAATTATTTTTTTGTATTGGTTTTATTGTGAGTATATTTTTTCTTACAATTGGAACGCACAGTGTATCTGCTGATAGCTCTCGTTTTAGCTATGAAACCAATAGTTCAGGAAATAAGATAGTGGATGGTGTGGCCAATGGAGACACATATAATTATGGATACCAAAATACGGCCGAAATCCCTGTCGATAGCGAAGGGTTTATTAATTATCAAGATCAAGCTTATCTTAAAAAGACAGTTGCAGAAAATCCAAGCAAACAAGGCCTATTCGATGTGACGTTAGACATCAAAGGAAATCAAATCACTTATCCTCTAGATATCGTACTTGTAATTGACTATTCTTCTTCTATGAATGGAGAAAAGTTAGCAAATGTGCTGAAAGGATTACAGGAATTCGGAAATGAATTAGGCAGCTCCTTATCCAATGGAAACGTGAAAATTGGAATCGTTGCTTACAATCGGTATGTGTATGAAACGAATGGGTTTACTAATAATTTGGCTGATTTGGAGAATTTTTTGAGAAATACCGCCGAAAGCCATACAGGTACGTTTATGCAAAAAGGTCTGATTGCAGGGGATAATCTGCTTAAAAATCAAGGCCGACCTGAAGCTGGAAAAATGATGGTTCATATTGGTGATAGCAGTGCCAATCGTAGTTATCTACCTTCTGAGAATGCCGAAATCTATAACAATACTGGAGAAATTATTGATTACAATGGCTTTCACACCGCTGCTTATTATAAGGATTTTCAAACAGCTTCAGAAAAATTCAACACGAGCGACAATATCTCTGACACCAATGGCACGCTCGTAGAAAAGAGTGTTGTTACTGATGCAACGCTAGGAACAGCTGTCGCAATCAAAGAAACGGGCGTTCAATTGTATTCCATTGGAACGGCACCAACTAGTCGAGGAGAGTATATCGCTAGAAATCTCGCAAGCAGTGAAAAAAACTATCACTCAATCGATGAAAACCTAACTGAATTAGGAGAGGCTTTAAAAGGTATTGCGAACGCTGTGGACAATACAATTCCTAATGGGACGGTCAGTGATCCGATGGGGCAGGGAATTCTGTTACAGGGCAGTGGCAATTTCAATTCAGATGCATATACTCTTAAGGGCTGGCGCAAAAATGCAGAGAATGAGTGGGTTCCAGCTGATGATTTAATAACAAATGTTGCAATAAATGAAAACAATCAAGTCATTACCTTGTCGAATATCTCATTGGGATCGAATGAACGGATCACGCTTACGTATTCAATCAGAATCGACACGGAGTCCAGTGATTTTCGAGGGGAATACTGGTACTTGTGCAACCAACGGACAACGTTGGATCCGACTGGTGACGGCAACTTGCTAGATTTTCCGATTCCATCAATTAAAGCACCAAAAGTACAATTAGGTGTTGAAAAAAAATGGGAAAATGCGACTGAAGATTTGATTCCTAACCAAATAGATTATCAAATCAAGCGCTCTCCGTTGGTAAACCAACAGGCCTGGAACGTGTCACCAACGCTTTCTTTAACAAAAGAGAACGGGTTTAAAACTAAGATTTCCAACATTTCAATTGACGGAAAAACGAGCGATCTTCCTTTGTACAATAACGCAGGCGAGACGATTGCTTATACCATTCAAGAAGTGAATATTCCAGAAGGGTTTGAAACCTCTCTAAATCAAGAAAACAATCAGTTTACACTGACCAATACGTATAAAGAAACGACGCCAAGTACAACAGAACCAAGTACAACAGAACCAAGTACAACAGAACCAAGTACAACAGAACCAAGTACAACAGAACCAAGTACAACAGAACCAAGTACAACAGAACCAAGTACAACAGAACCAAGTACAACAGAACCAAGTACAACAGAACCAAGTACAACAGAACCAAGTACAACAGAACCAAGTACAACAGAACCAAGTACAACAGAACCAAGTACAACAGAACCAAGTACAACAGAACCAAGTACAACAGAACCAAGTACAACAGAACCAAGTACAACAGACCCAAGTACAACAGAGTCAAGTACAACAGAGCCAAGTACAACAGAGCCAAGTACAACAGAACCAAGTACAACAACATCAAGTACAACAAAACCAAGTACATCAGTCAAAAGTTCCGAAGATTCTACGTCAGGAACGACTAGTACGACGAAAAAATCGCAATCAAGTGATTCAAGTAGCACAACTAGTAACGTTTTAACAAAGACCACCCCAAGTAGCAACGCTCAGAAGCAATACCCAAAAACCAATGATTCGAAAAGTAGTTTATTGTGGGTAATTTTTGGTATTAGCTTGTTTGGAACAGCGGGTTATTTGCTAAAGAAAATGTGGTAATGAAAAATTGAAGTAAATAGAGGCCCTTTCTTGATAAAAAGAAGGGTCTTTTTTTCTTTATTGTCCTTTTGTATACATCATAGATAGCACAAAAAACGTGTACATTTTTGGGTTATGTACACGTTTGTGCGTTCTTATTTTCTGATGGAATATTTTTTGAAAACGAAGTATCACTAAATAGAATACTGGATAGAGATGCTCTTCAAGCTAATACGTTTTCCTAATCCTTCACATGAATGATGATTTTACCTCTAGTATGGCGTCCTTCGATCATTTCATGGGCCTTTTGAACATTCTCAACTGAGAGCGGCATGATTGTTAGCTGCAAGTTGATTTTTCCTTCAAGTGTGAGGTTGGCAAGGGCTGTTAAGTCCTCTGATGTGCCATTTGTAAATTGAAAACTAACTTGTTTTTGTTGATCCTGTTGTTGTTCAGGAGTAGGCTGAGCGGCAACTGTTACTAGTTTTCCATCAGCTTTCAAAACTTTTAAACCAGAGTCAATATCTCCCGCTGTATCAAAAACGGCATCATAATCCTGCAAAACATCTCCTGGAGAAACTTGATTGTAGTCGATCAGTTCATCGACGCCCATTTCCTTCAGCAAAGCATGATTAGATGGACTTGCAGTGGCAGCTACATGGGCTCCTAAAGCTTTGGCAATTTGTACAGCGATCAGACCAACGCCGCCAGCGCCTCCTTGGATCAATATTTTTTGGTTTTCCTGTAGGTTCAGATTCTTTACGATGGCACAATAAGCGGTCAACCCAGCAATTGGTAAAGCGGCCGCTTTATCAAAGGATAATCCAGCAGGAATTGGAGCAATCAATTCTGGTGTGGTAATAATTGATTCGCTGTAGGTCCCGTTATTACCTGGTCGCACAGTGGGAGCATTACCAAAAACAGGATCGCCTACTTGATAACCAGTCACGTCGCTGCCCACTTGTGCTACCACCCCAGCAAAATCCCAGCCGAGAACTATCGGGAAGGACCATAGTTCGTTAAAGGGTTTATCCAGCATCCCTAAACGACCGGCGATATCCATAGGATTAATACTAAAGGCATGGTTGGTGATCAAAATCTCGTTTTTCTGTAATGGTAATTGAGTTAGTTCTGTTTCTTGTAGTTCTTGGGCTGAACCAAATTGATGAATAGCGATTGTTTTCATTAAAAAACCTTCTTTCAAATTTACTCACATCATAAACTATGGGCTTAACCACATAGCAACAAGTTTGTTTAATTTTTATTCGAAGATTTTCGTTCATTGAGATACTCAATTTTTTTATCAATGAATTCAGAAATTTCAAGTAGCTGTTGTATATGCTCTTGTAGAGAAATTTGATAGTCTTGATAAACTTTTAGATGTTTATCGATTGGATCATGATCCGAAAAATCCTTCAGCAGCGTTAATTCCATTCCAGTGTACTGAAAGATCCTAATTATTTGCATCCGTTGGAGATTATTGGCAGAGTATCGTCGGTAATTATTGTTATCGCGTTTAATGGAACCTAGAATATTCAGTTTTTCATAATAGCGTAAGGCTTCTTTGGTAAAGCCTGTAATCGCCATGACTTCCTTTGTAGAGAATTCTGTTTGGTTTTTGGGAATATCAAATAATTGAAATTGAGCCATTCGTGTTATCCTTTCTTTTTTCAAGATGCGGAGTTACTCTTACGATCAAACTACAATTGATCGCTAATAGTCCACCATTGATCAGCCATTTGTGCTGAAAATTGGGCAGGAAGGGGCACAACCTTTCCAGATTCATTAAAGAACTGACCGCTTGTATTAGTTAATGATACATCTGTTGCCAGCATAGCACCAATCGGTGGATTTTTTTTTTGATAGACGGGCAAATAAAGGACCGATTATTTTTAGTAAAAGACCGCTACTTTCTGTACCATAGCTAGAATCAGGAATATTTCCTGGATGAAAAATATTTACTGTAACACTGGTATCTTTTAATAAGTGGGCTAATTTCTGTGTCAGTAGAATTCTTCCGCCTAAAGCATCTCCAGTAACTTGCATCCCACTGTAATTTTCTGCACCGGGAACAGGCTGAGGTGGATTTATTTTCAACCGGCGAACGATGACTGGTAGAGCACCTACCATGAGAATTCGACCCTGATCGGCTTTTTTTACAAGCGGCAGCAGCGCATTTATCAGCCAAAAATGCGTTAAATAGTTTAAGACAAAATTTTGATCATATCCATCTTTTGTTAATTGCTGTGTTGGCTGCATAATCCCGATTGAACTGACAAGTACGTCTACGTGATCTACGTTTTCACTAAGCACCCTGCTTAATTTTGTAACGGCTTCTTTGGTGCTTAAGTCAGCTTGAATAAAAGAAATGTCCGAATTTCTTGTAGTTTGCTGCAATTGCTGTACGACTTGCTCACCTTTTTCTCGGTTACGAGCAACGATCATAATTCGATAGTTTTCTTGAGCTAGATCTTGAGCAGTTTTTTTACCCACACCTGAGTTTCCACCAATGATTAATGCAATTTTTTTATTTGTCATTTGAAAGTCTCCTTGTTTTTAGGTTTAAATGATTGTAAACTATAAAGCAAACTTTATAGCAAGGGGGATTTTCATGAAACTGCACGATTATTCAGCAGAACAAGCCGCACAACGGACAGGTATTTCAAAAGCCGCTTTACGCTATTATGAAAAAAATGACATCATCGGTCCGATATCGCGAGATGATCATGGTTATCGTCGTTATACCGAAGATGATTTGGATTGGATCAAAGTGATTATTCTAATTCGTGAAATTGGTATTCCTGTCAAAAGCTTAGTTGGTATTCGAAATACGAGCATGCAGGAACGAGTAAATTATTTAATTGACTATCGAAAAACGATTCAAAATGAAATAAAAAGGTTAGAAAATACCGATAAATTTTTAGAAGAGAAAATTACTTATTTGACCGTAAATAAGCTGTAAAAATCTTTCAGTTCGGATTTTTATTAACAACAGTTGTCGAGAATCAGTCGTTTGAAATCCTCACTGATCATTCATTTGATAGTATTGTTATGCAAGTTATTTCACTTAAAAAATGTTACGTAGTATGCTTCAATTGTAAACTGCAGAAGTTTTTTGGAGGAATGAAGATGGAACAATATAAAAATATCATCGTCGGTTTTGGAAAAGGCGGAAAAACATTAGCCAAAACCTTGGCTAGTCGAGGCGAGAGCGTCTTAGTGATCGAAAAATCTACTCGAATGTATGGCGGAACCTGCATCAATATTGGCTGTATTCCATCAAAATCCATGATTTTGAACGGAGAAAAGGGGACAGCGTTTACCAAAGGTGTCGCCATCAAGGAAACACTGACCGGAAAATTACGAAACAAGAATTATCATATGATCGCGGATGAACCAACAGGAACGGTAATGGATGGAACAGCCCGTTTTGTATCGAATCATGTATTGGAAGTGGAGAACAATGGCGAAACGCAACAAGTTGAAGGCGAACGAATCTTCATTAATACGGGGGCCACGCCGATTATTTTACCGATTAAGGGGCTTGCTGACAGCGCCTATATGATTGATTCCACGCAAGCGATGGATTTGGAAAAATTGCCAGACACACTCGTAATCATCGGGGCAGGCTATATCGGATTGGAATTTGCTTCGATGTTTGCGAATTATGGTTCAAAAGTGATTGTATTAGATGCGAAAGAAAAATTCTTGCCTCGTGAAGACGATGATATCTCCGAGTTGATCTTTAACGACCTGACTGCACAAGGAATTGACTTTCATTTAGGTGTGTCAGTCAATGAGGTGAAGGATCAGGCGGATTATGCAGAAGTAAGCTTCACTGAAAATGGCGGAGTACAAACAGTTAAAGCTGCGAATATTTTAGCCGCAACTGGACGTAAACCGAATATTGCTGGTTTAGGTTTGGAGAATACAGATGTAAAAGTCACCGATCGCAGTGAAGTAGTCGTTGATGACTATTTACGCACAGACGCTCCAAATGTTTGGGCGATTGGCGATGTGAAAGGCGGCCCTCAGTTTACCTATGTTTCATTGGATGATTACCGAATTATTTTGGATCAATTAGATGGTGACAAGAATCGTTCACTGAAGGATCGAACATTGGTCCCATACAGTGTTTTTATTACTCCGCCGTTATCAAATGTTGGTTTAACAGAAAAAACTGCACAAGCTAAAGGAATCGAATACAAGCTGTTTCAATTCATGTCGGCAGCAGTTCCAAAGGCCAATGTCTTAGAAGATCCAAAAGGAATGTTCAAGGTGCTGGTTGATCCCAACACCGACCGAATCCTTGGTGCGACCATTTATGCAGAAGAATCACATGAGGTAATTAACTTGATCACTTTGGCGATGAAAGGCAATCTTCCTTATACTCTGCTGAGAGATCAAATTTATACCCACCCAACGATGAGTGAAGCATTGAATGATGTGTTGAAGTAAGGGGAAAAGCACGGGGATGTTTGATGCGGTGTACGGTTTGTAGTCTAGTATATCCTGATTTATCAAAAAAGACCGAACTCGCTGTGGTTAAAATGAAACAATAAATAAGCCCTTGGACTAGGCAAGCTATTGGAAGGAAACGTTTCCCAATAGCTTGCCTAGTCGTTTTACACTATCAACATATTTGAATGAATGTGTTTTTACAGGGGAAGAGAAGATTTTTTTGAACAACTATACGAATTGAAAAATTAGTACCACGACGATACTCTATGATATGATATTTGTACTTGAATTTACGAGGTTGTTTGTATTTCAATGCCAACATATTTTAGAATTGATTATTACAGAAGTAAAAAGAAAAATATGGAGTGATATTTTGTCCGTAATACTAGTAGTTACCATTTTATTCAATTTATTTGCGATTGGGACGATCGTGATTCGCCCACGCTTGTTTCACACAAAACTGTTTAAACCAATGGTCCATAATTTCAAGCTTTCGCTTATTCCAGTGGTCATTTTGGTGGGTACGATTCTCATTCAACTGTTTATTTCTTGGTTAGGGGCCGTTCTTCAGAGTAATCTGGTTACCAGTATTTCTTTAGCCGTACTGGTTATCGGTTTGATCGCCTGGTTCTTATTTCTGCCGAATTCTGGCTATTTGATCACAGAATTGAATTTGACCCATCGAGAAGTGGACAAAGTGGAAGTGCCGATTTGGTATGACATTATTTCTGTCTTAAGCTTAGCCATCTCGGGCGTGCTAAATACAGCACTGAATATTCTATTGCTTCAATTCCTAGTAATCATCTATATTGACCCGCCCAATATTAATCAGATTAACACGCCATTATTTTGGATACTAACGTGGCTGATCTTCCTATTGTTGAGCTTTGGAATTTATTTAGGACGTTACATTCGCTTCAATACATGGGACTTGCTGCATCCAAGAACGTTTGTGAAAAAGCTGGTGGATCATTTTAGCATTAGTAAAAATCGGCGAGAGGGCTTTCTATTTACACTTCTTTATGGAATCTTTCTCTCAATGTTTTATGCCTTAACTTTCTTGAATCCATTAATACAATTGATCAGACAGGGAAGGTAAACAAAAAAGTGCTTTAAACGTTTAAAAAGCTAGTCGTCAGAAAATGATATCGTTCATTTGGGAAGACATTATCTCTGGAATCTTCAAAGAGTTGGCTAGTTATAATTATACCTACCGTCATTACTTTGACTTTAGACAGGACAAATAGCCCGCAGCTTTTGCGGGCTTAAAATTTGGACTCAATTTTTAATCACGAACTAATCCGCCTCATCCCAACGTTGGATTTTTTTGATGAGGCGAAACTCGGCTGCTTATTCTCGTTTGCGCATACGATTGAGTAGTCGCTTTCGTTTCTTCTTAGGTTTTTCCGGCGGAGATTCCTTGTTTGCGGAGGCTATTGGTTCTTCTGCTTCCTCCTCATATTTCGCCGTAATGATCAGCTTCGCTGGGGTTGCTTGCTCGTCTACTGCAAGATCCTCCACGGTGACACCGGCTGGTAGACAAGACATGATCATCATCATGGCTTGATTTTCACTGATATCCTGCGGTTTCACACCCACTGGCAGCTGGATTGTTTTGATCAACCAGCCCGGTTTTGGCTGCTCTTCGGTAATGGTGAAATCCTCTGGAAAACGGATTTCTCCAGATTTCTTGACAGACTTCGGCTGTGCTTCTTCCTTCACAGGAGTCGCTGCCAATACTGGTTGCACGTCAACTACCTCCATCATGACACTCATCGGATCATTGGCAGATTGCTCAATTTCTTCTTTAGCATCAAAGATCGTCCGGACTTCTTTCACGATCATTTTTGCCCGCAAGACTTCTTTGAATAGAGCGACGCCGTCTTTTTCAAACAGGCCGATCTTGGTTAATTTGGTTAATGCTGTTTTGACTTGATCCGCGGTTTTTGTTGGATCAAAATGTTTAAATTTGAAATGATGGGATTTGCCAATGCCGTCGGCAAATTCCGCATCTAACGTAATCGTTTTCATTTTTTGATTTCCTTTCTTTCGTTTTCTAATTTTTCTGCATTTGGACTGGGAATCACCTTCATGATTCCGCGAATCCTGTTAATGGCTCTTCAATGATTTGATTCAATAATTGCTCAGTTTCTTCAGCGACATAGGTTTGCGCTGGGAATAATTTTGCAGATAATAATTGCCATTCTTTTTTTCCGAAATAATCAGTAAAATAAATATAATAGCGACGCATCGCGGCAGTCGATCGAGTTTTTAAGAAAATGTAGTTCGCTAATCCTCTCAGAGCACTCTTGAATTCTGATTCGCAGAGTTCTGCTCTAACTTGCAGTGCAATCAACATTTCGATGGTGGCCGTGCCATCTTTTGTCTCATGATAATACTTGCGAATCCGTTTTTCGACTGTTTTCCGTGACAGCGTAAACAGTTTTTTATTCGTGATGCCATACTCGTGCAAATGGTTTTCCCCCTTGTATATTAGAGTTAGGGTTTTAACCTTCCGGTTTTGATTGGATAACCCTATGAACCATCGTTATTTTAATTTGGTATTAACTCATTTCTTTTGAGATAATATATTTATTGGATTGAGAGGCTAAGCCGTTCCCCCCTTGGGTCATTGAACCCGCACTCGAGAGACTGGCTCCTCTCTCTGATAAGTGGATTGCGTATGAGTTAGATGTTGAAAGTCCTTACTTTACTCCGTATCTCGTACAAGGTAGTGACGCTTTTCAGTTGAGTGGATTTCAATCCAAAATTCTTTTTTTGAAAGGTCAGATATACATGTACTTTTTAGGCATTGATATCGGTAAACGCACTCACGTTGCTTCTATCATGAACGAGGAAGGAAAGGTATTACTAAAAGGTTTTTCATTTCCTAACACCACTGAAGGAGCAGAGTCATTAATTGAGCGAATGGTCGACTATTCCGGAGCACCCAGTGACTTTGTTATAGGGATGGAAGCCACGGGGCACTATTGGCTGTCCATCTTTTCATACCTTCACGAATCAGATTATTTGATTCACGTTGTGAATCCCCTTCAAACAGACGGATGGCGTAAAGGTACAGAAATACGGAAACGAAAAAACGATATTATTGATTCTGTTTTGATTGCTGACTTAATGCGCTATGGCTCATTTGTCGAAACGGTCTTATCCGATGAAAATGTTTTTTCTTTGAAACAACTTTCTCGTTACCGAACTTATTTAGTAGGTACAGCGAGCGACTTCAAAAGAAAAATTATAGCCGTATTGGATCAAGTCTTTCCAGAATACGCGACGATTTTTACCAAGCAGGGCGTTTTCGGAAAAGCTTCTAAAGAGTTATTGCTGGCGTTTAGTGCCCCGATCGACTTAGAAAACATTTCCTCAGAAACTTTGGCCCAATACTTAGCTGAGTTAAGCAGGAACCGAATCAAGGCAGAAAAAGCGGACCAATTGAAGCAAGCAGCTTCTAACTCCTTTGGAGTAAAATTTGCTCAAGAAGCGTTCACCTTCCAACTACGTTCAATGATTGAACAATTAAAATTCATTGAAAGCCAAATAAAGGAAACGGAAAGAGAAATCAAGCACATAATGGACACTTTAAATTCTGTTATTCTCACAATTCCTGGAATTGGTCCTATAAACGGTGCGACTATTCTTGGTGAGATCGGAGATATTCAAAAATTTTCTAACCCGAAAAAACTCGTTGCTTACGCTGGGATAGACGCTTCCGTGACACAATCAGGGCAATATGAGGCAACGCATAATGTTATGAGTAAACGAGGGTCTCCATATTTGCGAAAAGCCTTGTTTTCGGCGGCTTTAGTAGCTTCTCAATGTGATCCTGTTTTTAGTGCGTTTTACCAGAAAAAAGTTTCCGAAGGAAAACATCATCTAACTGCCTTAGGTGCGGTTTCTCGTAAGCTTTGTTACGTGATTCATGCTATTTTGACTAAAAACGAGCCTTATATAATTGTTTCTGATTAGCTATTGAACATTCAAAAAAACTAATGGTAAGAAGCTTATTTGTTGTACCCTTTTTTCGGAATTATCTGTTATAAAATATTTTTTGATTTGGCTAATTTTTACTTGACTCTATATAGTTAGTCTTTCATTTAGAATGATTCTTTGTTGAGATATCTACACCAACAACATACGCCTATTTCCACGAGATTTACACACCAAAAATTTGATTGCAACTAAAATATAAAAATCTTTAGCAGCTAAACATGATAGCAACGTGCAACCTACTATCATAAAATAATACTCATTAGAAAAAAGTACCCATATCTTTTTCAAAAAATAAGAAAAAAGCCCACCAAATGAGGAGGGGTTGATTTGATAAAACTAGAAATCATCCATCTTTATTAGTGGGGATGCTTTTGGTTTGATAGTATCGTTAGCATTTTTTTTGAAGGAATTACTCACCGAAAATGAAGTGCTTCTTATATTTTTCACCAAGATTCGGTTAAATTAATTTAAAAAAAGCTTGGACGTAGAGCTCGCAGAGAGAAATTTTGATTATGCAAATGATCTTCTAGAAAGAATCAGATTTTGTTGATCTTTGATATTTGACAACATATAGTTTAAAAATCCTCAGTAAAGTTTTTAAGCGTTGACATGTACCGCTCTCGATAAGCCTTTGGCGACATATGGTTGTATCTTTTAAACAGTCGTGAGAAATAGTAGGGGTCGTCATAACCAAGCTCTTTTGCGATTTCAATAATTTTCAATTTAGTGATTCTAAGTAATTTGCAGGCTTCGTCCATTTTTAATTTGGTGAAAAAACCAATAGGGGATTTTCCAGTTTCCTTTTTGAAAATCTTATTTAGATAACTTGTAGAAACGTTGAACTTCTGCGATAAGTCTTCAAGAGTTATAAACGCCTGTAAATGCTGGGTCATATATTGAATACAAGCGGTTAATAGATAATCCTTTTTTTGATTTGAAGGGGTGGTATCAAGGTAGTAGTAAGAAGTAACTAAAATGTGCCGTAATAGATTAGCAATAAAGATCGCATTTTCCAAGGTGTAATTTTTTTTATCCATAGAAAAAAGTTCGATCAGGCTTGTTTCTAAAATTTCACGCTTTTGACCATCACTCATAGAAACATGGGCAAATATTTGAATGGGGAGCTTTTCAATCAAAGGTGTGGAAAAATGTACCCAAATAATTGACCACGGATCTTCATCATTTGAATAATAATAATGTGGAACTTTCGGTGGAATACAAAAAATACTAAAAGGTCGAACTGTAATTTTTTCCCATTGGTTGTTTACATAAATACAAATCGTTCCTTGTCCTTCTTGACAAAAAACATAATGGCCTCGTCAGCGCCGTCTAATCGCTCTCGATAATGATGCTTCGCTTTAGGATAATAGCCTAGCTCAGTAGCATAAGTATGCTCAACTAGCGGATGCGCAAGATAGCTTGGGAAGTTCATCGTTGGGAATTTAACATAACGTTCGTTCTTAAACCCATCTCTTTTTCTCTGCTTCATAAAATTCTCCTCGGTTTATTAAATTCTGTCTTATGAAGAAATTATACGATATTGTCCATCTTTTGTAAAAAGCTCTATTTTATTAAAAACGCTTCCAATTTATACTTTCATTATAAGTTAAAAGGAGGCAGCAATGAATGAATCAAGTAAACAGCGTTCGTATCTGGGAAGAAACGGTCACTATTCCAACCTATGGAGTGGCTGCACCAGATCACAATCCCCGTTTTTATGAAAAGCGGGCTTATCAAGGGAGCACAGGGAAGGTTTATCCCTTGCCGGTAACTGAAAAAATTTATGATGAAAAGAAGGATCAGGAGTATCATGCGGTATTTATTGAAAACAAATACCTTAAAGTCATGCTTTTACCTGAGCTGGGTGGTCGTATTCAACGAGCGATCGATAAAACGAACGATTACGATTTTGTCTATTATAATCATGTGATCAAGCCGGCTTTGGTAGGACTGACAGGACCTTGGATTTCTGGGGGCATCGAGTTCAATTGGCCGCAGCATCATCGTCCAACGACCTATTCTCCAACTGAATTCAAGCTGATGGAAAATGAAGACGGTTCAAAATCCTTATGGGTCTCGGAAATTGATCAAATGTATGGCACAAAAGGCAGTGCCACCTTTACCTTATATCCGGATAAAGCGTTCATTGAAATCAAAGGTCAGCTGTACAATCGGACAGATCTTCCCCAAACATTTTTATGGTGGGCTAATCCTGCAGTACCTGTAAATGATTATACGTCATCAATTTTCCCACCGGATGTAACCGCTGTTATGGATCATGGTAAACGAGCTGTTTCGACTTTTCCAATTGCGACTGGTGAGTATTATAAAGTCGATTATTCGGAGGGTGTCGATATTTCAAAATATAAGAATGTGCCTGTTCCAACCTCTTATATGGCAGAAAAATCAGATTTTGATTTTATTGGGAATTTTGATGAGCAGTTAAATGCGGGCCTATTACATGTGGCCGATCATCATGTTTCGCCTGGGAAAAAGCAATGGACCTGGGGAAATGGTGATTTTGGTCAAGCATGGGATCGTAATTTAACAGATGAAGATGGACCATACATCGAGTTAATGACTGGCGTCTTCACAGATAATCAACCGGATTTCACGTGGTTGAGACCTTATGAGGAAAAAACTTTTACGCAGCATTTTATGCCGTATAAAGGGGTAGGCCATATTAAGAACGCGACGATCGATGGTGCAGTAAATATTGAAAAAGAGGAACAAACAGGTATCGTGAGTGTCTATGTTACTGGTGAAGAACCACAGTGTCGCGTAAAAGTTTACAATGACGATCAATTGATTTTTGAAGATAAAGAAGATTTATCACCAGCTGATACGTACCGAAAGGCATTTGATTTACCAGAAGCAATCTCTTCAGAGGCGCATTTGAGAGTCGTTGTCCAAAACCAGTCTGGCAAAGAACTTGTCAGCTTTCAAGAAGTGAGCTGGCCAGAACCGGAGATTCCAGAACCTGCTGATGCAATTCCCGTACCAGAAGAGTTAAAAACTACCGAAGAATTGTTCCTTGCGGCTACCCATCTTGAACAATATCGTCATGCTACGAGAGAGCCGGCGGATTATTATTTGGAAGGCTTGAAAAGAGATGCCACCGATATTCGTTTAAACACGGGCTACGGGACATTATTATTTAGACGCGGACAATTCACAGAAGCGAAGACTTATTTAGAAAAGGCCATAGCCAAACAAACTTGGAAGACACCAAATCCTTATTATGGTGAGCCTTTATTCCAATTAGGATTGGTTTTGGAGATGTTAGGTGAAAAAGAAGACGCCTTTGATACTTTTTACAAAGCCACATGGAATGATGATACGCAAGGAGCGGCATTTTTCAAACTGGCTTGCTTAAGTGCGCAAAAAGCAGAATGGGAAAGAGCTGCGGAATTTGTTCAACGAGCGTTAATTAAAAACAGCCATCATATGAAGGCACGAATGCTGGAAATTTTAATTTTGGAACAGCTAGGTTTTGAGGTAGCAGAAAAAGTAAGCGAAGCGTTGGCTATCGATCCGTTAGATTTAGCGATCAATCGAAAAGCGGCAGAGCTTAACGGGACACTAGAAGATTATGTTAAGGTGATGCGTGGCGAGCTTCAGAATTATTTGACAGTCGCTCTTGATTATCGTCAATATGGTTTCACTGAACAGGCATTAGCAGTTCTATCAGAATGTCCAGCTTCTTCGCCACTACTCGGCTATTATGCAGCTGGGTTATACCTAGAGCAAGGCGAGAATGAAGAAGCGAAAGTAGCGATTGCTGAGGGTGAAGCCGCGGATTCAACATATTGTTTTCCAAGTCGCCTAGAGGAGCAGGTATTTTTAGAAAAAGCAATCGAGCTAGTACCAGAAGCCAGTCATGCAAAATATTATCTTGGCAACCTGCTTTACGATAAGAAACGCTATGACGAAGCCATTAAGTTGTGGGAGGAAGCGGCACAGACATGGTCAGAGTTTCCAACTGTTTTCCGGAATTTATCCTTTGCTTACTACAATAAACGAAATGATCCTAAACAAGCACAACAGATGATTGATCAAGCATTTTCGTTGGACACGACAGATGCGCGGGTTTTACTGGAAAAAACACAATTAGAAGCGATGACAGGTGTTTCGGTATCGGATCGTTTAGAAACATTAGAGCGATACCTGAAGACTACTAAGGATCGCGATGATTTGTTCATTGAGTATTTGACCTTGCTGAATGTAACGGGTCGTCATCATGAAGTCTTACAGGAAATTGAAGGACGCATCTTCCATCCGTGGGAAGGTGGAGAAGGCAAAGTATCTATGCAGTATACCTATGCTTTGACTGAACTAGGTCGTCAATTGATTGATACAGATCCTAAAAAGGCTGAGAAAACATTGAAGGCGACATTTAACTATCCGCATAATTTAGGAGAAGGTAAATTACCTAGCAATCACGATAATGTGGCAAATCTTTATCTAGGACGTCTATATAACAAGCGTGGCGAAAAAGATAAAGCGAACGTACACTTCATTGAAGCCACAAAAGGTATTCAAGAACCGGGAAGTGTCTTGTATTACAACGATGAACCAGCAGATGTGTTGTTCTATCAAGGCTTGGCTTATCAGGAATTAGGACAGCAGGAACAGGCGGCGGCTAAATTCGATTTATTACTAGAATACGGTCGAACACATCAGAAGGATACGGTTGAATGGGATTTCTTTGCAGTCTCGGCACCAGCCCATTCTGTCTACGAAAATGATATCCAGTTAGATAATGAAATTTATTGTATCTATCTTCAAGGCTTAGGTCATCTAGGAAAAGAAGAAGAACGAGCGGCCAAGGAATGCTTTGAAAAAGTTTTGAAACTGAATCCGGCACATCAAGGCGCTATCCAGCATTTACAACTGATTAAGTAATTGTCGTGTATTGTTAAACAAGGAGGGAAATTTGTGGAAAATAGTGAAGAAAGCCGTGTCACATTGGAAGTGAGTAAAGATAATCGGGTCACTCTTGTTGAGATGTTGGGGCATGCGACTGCTGGAATTGGATTGAACTTGATTTATGGATTTTGGGCAACTTATATGTTGGTCTTTTACACGGATGTTTTTGGCATAACGGCAGCAGCGGCTAGTATTATCATGGTGATTTCACGAATCTGGGACGGTATCAATGATCCGATGATGGGGGCAATCGCTGATCGAACAAGAACTCGCTGGGGACGCTATCGTTTCTACATCATCTTTATGCCAATTGTCGTGTTGATTGCGATGACTTTAAATTTTTCATCACCTGGGTTAGATGCGAAAATGAAGGTCATTTATGCGGGAGTTACGTATATTTTGATGAGCATGGCATTCACCAGCTGTGACGTTCCTTATTGGTCCTTGCCATCGGTAATGTCTCAGGCAGTTGACAAACGGACAGCTATTTTGAGTCTATCTCGCGGTATGGGCCAAGTGGCAGGACTGGTGATTGGGATCGTAGCTATTCCAATGGTTCAATTTTTTGGTCTAGGAGATATGCAAAAGGGCTATTTAATGACCGCTATTGTCGTTGGTGTGGTGGGTGGTTTATTAACAACCGCTGGTGGCCTGATGGTGAAGGAACATGTGGAACCGATTATAGAACCGAAAGCAGAAAAAATCGGCTTTGTTAAATCGTTGCGAGTAATCATTCAAAATAAACCGTTATTGCTCGTCTTGATTTCTTTATTAATCAGTTTTATGTCAAACCTGATTCGTCAAAGCCTATTGGTTTATTATGCACAATATAATATTGGAAATATTAATTTAGTTGCGGCTTTTAACACAATTACTGTTCCAGGAATGCTTTTAGGGATTGCCTTGACACCGATCATGAGTAAAAAAATCGGTCAGAAGAATTTTTATTATCTTGCGTCATTGGCAGGGGTCTTGGTGAATGGCGGATTATTCTTCATTGATCCAACGAGTAATTTGAATCTATTTATGTTTGTTTTCGCTTTGACCTCGCTACCGCAAGGAATCATTTTGATCATGACCTCATCAATGATTGCGAACACGATTGAGTATGCTGAATGGAAATTTGGTCAACGAAGTGAAGGACTGATTTCTTCAACGCAGACCTTAACGTCGAAAATCGCGATTGCCTTAGGTGCGGGACTCTACGGAGTAATTCTATCACTATCCCGTTATGTTCCTAACGCGATTCAAAGTGCCCAAACATTGTCAGTTCTCCATTTTTCGCTGACAATGTTACTGGCTATTATGATCGCTGTTGGAACGATTCCAATGTTTTTCTATGAACTGACTGAAGAGAAGCACGCTGCTATTATGAAGGAGCTGGAAGAACGGAAGAAGAATTGAAATTCTATTGACGTTTTCAGTAGAGATTCTTCAGCGTACAAACGAATGAATAAAAAAAATCAAACATTTTTTGTTTGAAAGTGTTTACAAATGGGTAGAAAGATGCTATTCTATTAGTGAAATATAGATATTAGTGGATTGTTACTATTTGATTAGGCAAAAACCGCAGGTAACTGATTGCTGAGCAGTCGGTTGTTTGCGGTTTTTTTTCATTGAAAGGGGTGAGAAATAGTGTACAGGGTAGTACAAGTGTTAAACAACAATATCGCCATTGTTAAGAAAAACAATGAGCAGGCAATAGCGATGGGAAAAGGACTTGTTTTTCAAAAGAAAAAGGGCGATCTGTTGTCAGAGGACACGATTCAAAATTTGTTTGTATTGAAAAGCGAGGAGTCAAAGCAAAATTTTTCTTTCCTATTAAAGGATGTGCCGCTGGATTTTATCACAACTGCTTATGAAGTAATTGAGAACGCTATCAAGAAGTATCAGTATTCGGTTCAAGAGTATATTTATGTCACTTTGACGGATCATATCTATTGGAATTATAAACGATTGGTAAAGGGGGAGTATCAAAATAGTCTGTTACCCGATATCAGCCAGCAATATCCGACAGAATATCAAATTGCAAAAGACGCGTTAGCAATTATCAAGGAGCGGTTAGATATTGCATTTCCAGAGGATGAGCTAAAAAACATTAGTATTCATTTCATCAATGCACAGGGGAAAACGCCGGAGCCGGTGGATTCGCCGCCAGATTTTTATGATGAACAGAAGCGGGTATTGGAAAAAATTGAGGAGTATTTACGCAAAAAGAATATTGTTCGAACGGAAAAGACCCAAAATTTTTACGACCGCCTAATGATTCATCTGCGTTATATGCTGGAGCGGACAGAAGAAGCAGAGGTCGATGAATTTGCTGAAAAATTGGAAGCGGATTTAAAAAAGGATTATCCAGAGGCCTACAGTGTGGCAGAAGGAATGTATCAAATCTTAAACGAAACAAACGGCTTAAAGTTAAATGCCAGTGAACAGGTTTACTTTACGATTCATATTCAACGATTACTTTAGATGGAGGATAAGAGCATGAAAAAATTACCAGAACATTTTATTTTTGGCGGGGCAACCGCTGCGTATCAGTGTGAGGGAGCTACAAAAGAAGGCGGCAAGGGTGCTGTCGCGTGGGATGAATTTTTAGAAAAGCAAGGCCGCTTCAGTCCTGATCCTGCCAGTGATTTTTATCATCAATACCCAGTAGATATTGCTCTATGTGAAAAATTCGGTGTGAATGGATTGCGATTATCGATTGCGTGGAGCCGTATTTTTCCTGAAGGAGTGGGAGAGCCGAATCCAGAGGGAATTGCTTATTACCATGACATATTTAAACAATGCAAAGAGCACCATGTGATTCCGTTCGTAACCTTGCATCACTTTGACACACCGAAGGCCCTATTTGATCAAAACGATTTTCTGAATCGTGACAACATCGATGCGTTCGTGAAATACGCGCAATTCTGTTTTGAAGAATTTACCGAAGTCGAGTATTGGAGCACCTTCAATGAAATCTATCCAGTCGCGACGAATCAGTATTTGTTAGGTGTTTTTCCGCCGGGGATCAAATTTGATTTTACCAAAATCATTATGTGCCTGCACAACATGATGGTGGCCCATGCGAGAACGGTCAATATTTTTAAAGAAAACGGCTATCCAGGTGAGATTGGTGTGGTTCATTCATTGGAAACGAAATACCCAAATTCGGATTCCGAAGAGGACAAGCATGCCGCCTTTTTAGAAGATGCGTTATCGATTCGCTTTTTATTAGAAGCAACGTATCTTGGCCGCTATACAGATGAATTGTTAGCTGCTTTGGATGAGATTTGTGAAGCGCAAGGAGCAACGTATGAGTTCTTAGAAGAAGACTATCTGGAAATGGAAAAAGCTTCGCAGCGGAATGACTTTTTGGGCATCAATCATTACCACAGTCATTTCTGCAAGGCGTATCATGGGCCGAATGAGATTTATCATAACGGTACTGGTGATAAGGGAACCTCCGTCTATCGTGTGAACGGGATCGCGGAACGTGTCTATCGCGAGGATATTCCCCGCACGGATTGGGATTGGCTGATCTATCCTCAAGGTCTGTATGATTTACTGCTGCGGATCAAACAGGACTATCCCCACTATAAAAAAATCTATATTACGGAAAATGGCATGGGCTACAAGGATGATTTTGAAGACGGCATTATCATGGATACGCCGCGAATCGATTATCTACGTCAATATTTAGGCGCGTTGAGTGATGCGATTGAGGCTGGAGTCAATGTTGAGGGCTACTTCTTATGGTCCTTGATGGATATGTTCTCATGGACGAATGGCTATAACAAACGCTACGGATTATTCTATGTGGATTTTGACACGCAGGAGCGTTACCCGAAAGAATCAGCTTATTGGTATAAATTTGTTAGTGAAACGAAGACTATCATTTAGTTTTTTTGATAGACATCCTGAATGATTTCTACCTAACCAGGCTAATGGAATGAGAAGGGATACATTGCTGTAGGAGGAAAAATTATGAATAAAGAAGAATTACAAATGCTGGGTTTTGAGATCGTTGCCTATTCTGGCGATGCTAGAAGCACATTGATGACACTATTGAGCGAGGTTCGCCAGGGAAATTTCGAACACGTGGAAGAAGCCTTGAAGGATGCGGATGAAAATCTAAAGCTGGCCCATAATTCACAAACGCAGATTCTTGCAGATGAGGCGGCGGGCAGCAATTTGGATATTGGTTTTATTTTTATCCATGGGCAGGACCACTTGATGACCACCTTATTGTTACGAGATTTGGTACAGGATTTTATTGAGCTGTATAAAGATAAATTTCAAGGGTAAAGGAGAGTAACGGCTATGAATGCAATTATCAAGCAAATTGAAAAGGGAAAACCCTTTTTCGAAAAAATATCGAGAAATATCTATTTAGGGGCGATACGTGATGGCTTCCTAACTGCGATGCCAGCTATTTTGTTTTCTAGTATTTTTATTATGATTGCGGCGATTCCAGAAGTTTTTGGTATCACTTTGCCTGAAGCTGTGTCGACTTGGCTGTGGAAGGTCTATGGGTATTCGATGGGGATTGTTGGTTTGCTAGTAGCGGCAACTACTGCACGATGTCTGGCAGGTTCGATGAATCGTAGACTCGAAAACGGCAAATCAATCAATGAAGTGTCGGTCATGCTGGCATCAATCGCGGGCTTTATGATGCTAAGCGTAGAACAGATTGATGGCGGTTTCGCTAGTGATTTCATGGGAACAAAAGGCTTATTGGCTTCGTTTGTCGCCGCATTTTTAACTGTCAATGTCTATAAATTCTGTGTGCAGCGCGATATTACGATCCGGATGCCAAAGGAAGTTCCCGGAACGATCTCCCAAATGTTTCGTGATGTGATCCCTTTTTCCTTTGCTGTGTTTGGGGCTGTCTTGATTGATTTGTTGTTTAGAAATGTTTTTCATGGTTCCTTTGCTCATACTGCGATTAGTGCCCTGCAACCACTGTTCACCGCCGCAGATGGCTATTTAGGAATTGCGATCATTTGGGGTGCGATGGCCTTGTTCTGGTTTGTTGGGGTGCATGGACCATCGATTGTAGAGCCGGCAATCGCCGCAATTATTTATGCGAATGTCGAGACTAATCTAATGCTTTTCCAAAATGGCGAACAGGCTTCGAAAGTGTTGACTGTCGGTATGGGAAACTTTGTCGGAACAATGGGGGGAACTGGAGCAACCCTAGTGGTGCCATTTTTATTCATGCTGTTTGCTCGTTCTAAGCAATTAAAGGCAGTCGGTAAAGCGTCCTTTGTTCCTGTTATTTTCGCAGTAAATGAACCGTTATTGTTCGCGGCACCAATGATTCTGAATCCCTATTTCTTTATTCCATTTTTAGTCGCGCCAATCGTCAATGTCTGGATATTCAAATTTTTTGTGGATGTTCTTAGTATGAACAGCTTCATGTATGTCTTGCCTTGGGCAACGCCGGCGCCGATCGGATTAGTTTTGGGAACTGGTGTCAGTGTACTAGCGATTATTCTTGCGTTGATCCTAATTGCTGTTGACTCAGTTATCTACCTGCCATTTATCAAAGCTTATGATGCGGTATTGCTAGAGGAAGAAAGTAAAAATGCGCAGTTAGAAGAAGTAAAAGCAGAGGTAGTTGAAGCAGGAAATGCAGCGGAAGCAGTGGCTGTCGAAGCATTGTCGGAAGATGTGTTAGAAAAGCTGAGTGATGGAAAACGGGTCTTAGTTCTATGTGCTGGGGCTGGTACGAGTGCGATGTTAGCAAATGCTCTTGAAGAAGGGGCAAAAGAGACAGGCGCCAACATTCAAGCACAGGCCGGCGCTTATGGCTCTCATTACGATATTATGAAAAACTTTGATTTGATCGTTTTGGCTCCTCAAGTAAACTCCTATTTAGCGGATATCCAAAAGGATGCCGAGAAACTTGGAGTGAAGGTAGTAGCCACAAAAGGTGCGGAGTATATCAAACTAACCCGCGATCCAAAAGGTGCAGTAGATTTTGTTTTAGCAGAAATTTAATTAAGACCAAAAGAAGTTCGAGTGATTTTCGAGCTTCTTTTTTCTCGATATTTCAGAAGATTGGGAAAAAATACAAGGATCTATCGTCAGCATCCTTTCATTGAGCATTTCAAACAGTGTTTCATCATCAACTCAAATTCACGATTTTGTTTCTCAATCTCGATAAGCCAAGCAGAGGGGACTCAGGCAGTGTTTCGTTCTTTTTAGGATTTGAAGAATATGCTTAATATAACAGCGCATATTCGTTTAAATTATAAACTATAAGTTCTTTTTGATAATTTAAAAAAACGATAGTTATAAAAATTATTATTGGGAATTTTGATAAATATATTCTATGAAAGCTGTTTCTATGGTTTTTATCAGAAAAAAACTATCTTTATTTAATTAAAATAAATGATTTGGCATAACTATAAAATTAAAATATGGTTAAAAATAAAATAATTGTGAAAAAACATTCAAATAATTTGTTTATAATATTAATATAGGTTTAAGAGGGGAAGAGTACGATGAGAATAAATGAACTAGAGTATGATATTTTAAACGAAATTGCTAAAAAGAATTTCAACAATTTAACACATCAATTTTTTAAAGCATCTAAAGCAGAGTTTGAAGAAAGTATCGAAATCTTGAAGGAAAGCGGATTTATCCAAGGCAGTATTTTCGAAGGTAACGGCTCACTAAGAAATCCGTTTAGATTCTTTTTCTTGTCTGATGCAGGAGAAGCAGTATTGAACAGATGTGTATCATAAAAAGGGCAGATCACTCATTTTCGAGTGATCTTTTTGTTTAGACAGACTGTTTATAGAGAGTTGGGAATGGAGACTTAGCCAAAGAAAGCTAAACAATGTTGTTCTATTTAGTTATAGATTGAAGAAAGCCTCACAATCCAATGGTGTTTCATCACGCTTGATTATCCCATAAACAAGTTAAAATTATTTTTTTATTCTCACTGTGTGTTTAATTTGTTATTATAATAGAAACCATTCAAATTGTTGAGGTATAGGTATGAGCAATATTCGCATTTTCCTTATCGTCATTTGTGTTATTATTATAATTCTTTTTATCATAAAAGGCTTGAAAATAAAAAGGGAAAACAAACAGTTTAAAATTGACAAAAAGCAGCTTGTGAAAGAGAAATATCCAGATTTATCAGAGGCGGATTTGAAATATCGTCAATCCAGTTTAGAGGCTTATCAGCGTATCCATATGCATAATCCTAAAAAGGGTGTAATCCTGCTTGCTATTTTGGGATTCATCATTGGTATCATTGGGGCAGTCACGGGGGCAATCTATGCATTGATAACGTCTGGCTCTTTGTTTATTCCTATTCTACTGTTAGCAGTCAGTTATTATTCTCTTTCGTTAGTAGTTATTTGCAGCCCAACCATCGATCAGCAATTTGATTTTTGGTATCATTATTTGGAGGAAAATCCTGATAATCAGCTGCAGGTCGTACTAACTCCGCGAGAGATGGCTGAAAAAATTGTGGAAAATCAAAAGAAAATCGGTCTATATTGCAGTGTGATCGGGGTCATGTTCACTCTTATTTCTATTTTGTCGTACTAATATCGTAAAATTACCATAACTTTAAAATCGAAGAAGAGCTTGAAAACCTTCATTTAACAGCTAAGTTTGTACTTTTCTTCAATAAAAAAGAACCCAATACTCGAAATTGTCTGTGCAATTTCAACGTATTGGGTTCTTTTTCATGTAATACGAAGCAATGTCAAGTTTTCTAAAAAGACAGAGAATCATTGCTGCGAAGCTTCATGATTTAAGGTATTTATGATAATAGAAGGGACCTTACTAGCTTTTACTTCTTCCCATCCGATAACGCCTTTTTTTTTGTTTATATGAAGAACAAGATACGCATTTTTTTTTAATGGTACGCTATCCACTGAATTAAACTCAACTTCTTTCTTCTCGTTCTTTTGGTTATAGGCATTTAAGTGATAGCGATAATGAGGATAAGTCTCTTTGCCATTCTTAATAGCTACGTTAATTCTTTCGCCATTTGTTGTAATTTTTGTGTAATACTCTTGCGTTGAATAGTTTTGGTGATACCAAAGATAATAACCACCCAGCAACAATGCTATTATAAATAAAAAACCACTTAGTCGTTTCAAACGAATCCGCCCTTTCTACAAAAGAGTACAAAAAAGATGACAATAAAGAACCAGACTAAGGTCTGATCCTAAACGAACAATTTTGTAAGGTAGGTTTATTACCAAAGGATTTAAGGAAATAAAAGACCCATTCTTTTTAATTAGTTGCATGATCCAAAAAAATGATTTTTCAAAGAGCTTTTCTATTTTACTAGGTGAGGTCATTGAACAGAAAGTTTAAAAATTTTTCTGCTTTTCTCTTGCTCCTAAAGTTGACTTTAGGTTTATTATGATTTCAGGGCCTTCGTAATGGAATGTCCGCAACTGTTTTCATGAATAATAAAGAGATCAAAAATGAAGGGAAAAATCAGATGAAGAATCCATTTATTGTTTGCCACATGATGACTTCCATTGACGGTAGAATTGATGGCAAGATGACAGGATAATTGAAAGGGGTAGAGGAAAGACGCCTTGGAAGCTTTAAAAACACCTCCAACTTTGAGCGGCAGACAACAGCTGAACTAGATAATCGCTCTTCCAGTTTTGTAAGTCGCTAAAGGTAAGTCAATGAATAAAATTGAAATCAAAAAAAGACTATTAGGAAAGGAAAGAACGCCGAAAAGTTTTTCGGTCGTTCCTGGTATTTATTTATGAAATCTGCAATTTTTGAAAAAGCGAGATTAGTAACAGTAGAGGAAGTGGCTAAACCAAGTCTGCAAGCCGATGACGATGTAATCATCAAAGTTGTTCGAGCTTGTGTCTGTGGTTCTGATCTTTGGTCTTATGCTCATGGGGATAATAAAGAAGCCCATTCTGTTAATGATGGGCACGAAGCTCTAGGGATCGTCGAAGAAATCGGTTCTGCGATCACAACGGTTAAGCCGGGGGATTTTGTGATCGTGCCGTTTACACACGGCTGTGGTGAATGTGATGCTTGTCGTGCGGGCTTTGACGGGACTTGTGATCGTTATCAAGGTGCCACCAATTGGTCTAATGGCTTCCAGTCAGAATATATTCGCTTCCATTACGGCAATTGGGCATTGGTAAAGATTCCAGGACAACCATCAGATTATACAGAAGGCATGATTAAGTCGCTTTTGACTCTAGCAGACGTGATGCCAACAGGCTACCATGCGGCACGCTGCGCCCATGTCGAAAAAGGTGATAAAGTGGTGGTAATCGGTGATGGCGCTGTCGGTCAGTGTGCGGTCATCGCCGCTAAAATGCGCGGGGCTTCTCAAATCGTGCTTATGAGCCGACACGAAGATCGTCAGAAGATGGCGCTTCAGTCAGGCGCAACTGCTGTAGTAGCTGAGCGTGGAGAAGAAGGGATTGCCAAAGTTCGCGAGCTTCTAGGCGGTGGCGCAGATGCTGCCCTTGAGTGTGTAGGAACAGAAGCCGCGATTGAACAAGCTCTAGGTGTTCTGCATAATGGTGGTCGCATTGGCTATGTTGGTGTTCCTCATTATAATAATCGGCCATTAGGTTCAACCTTCGCTCAAAATATTTCTGTTGCCGGCGGCTCTGCCTCGGTCACAACCTATGACAAACAATTTCTTCTTAAGGCAGTTCTAGACGGTGACATTAATCCGGGTCGTGTCTTTACTGAAACCTATAATCTAGATGATATTAACCAAGCCTATCAAGATATGCAGGAGCGTAAAACAATTAAATCAATGGTGGTTGTGTCTGAGTAATATTTGATAGCTTGCCATGGAAACACTTTCGAATCTTTGGGAGTGTTTCTTTTTTTGCATTTTGAAATATTTAGAAGTGTCAAATTGCGATTTGAAATCGTTTTCTGTTGGGCTTATAAAGAAGAGTTTTGCTGAAAAGGCGATCATTAATCGATCCAAATACTTTTCATTTTTCTGCGTATTTTAGAGTAAAGGACTTTGATAGCGGTTGTTTTGCCATGTTATAATGTAGGCGAGAAAACCTGCTGTCTGAAAGGCAGGAAAAGAGATGCAAGTGTATTTACCAACCAACGATCTATTATTCAAAAAATTACTAACTTCGGAGGATTCCCAGCATATTCTAAAAGCGTTCGTCAAAGATTTATTAGGCTTAGAATTCGAGAGACTGATGCCAAAGCAGAACTATCACATTTACAGCTACAAGAAATCCTATGAGGAACGGGAAAAGATGGAGGTAAAGCTTACCGAAGTTGATATTCTGGCAATCGCTGAAGATGGGAGCTATACCACGATTGAGTGTCAAGTTCAGGCGCAAAAATATTTTCGCGAAAGAAGCCTCTTTTATCTCGGGGAAGCTTACCGCTCGCCTTTTGGCAACCTCGCTAAAAATGAGGTGAAGAAAAGCAATTTTTCGAGTCTGCGCCCAGCGTATGGTATCAATATTGTAGACTTTCATTTGTTTGATGACACAGAAAGTGCCTGCAATTGTTCCGTTTAATGAATCCCGAAACCAATCGCCTTTTTCTAAATAAAGAGGGAAAAGAGCTGTTGGTACTTGGTTTTCTTAGTTTGAAGAACGACGTACTTAATACGCAACATGCAGCGTATCACTGGCATTACTATTTCAAGACAGGAGAAGTGAAGACTGACGCCCCTGACTATATCAAAGAAGCGAAAAAGAAGACAGACTTCTTAACATTGGAAGAGGAGGAAAAGGAAATGATCATGAAAATCGATAAAGCCCGAGCAATAGCAGAGGCAGAGTTGGAGTACGCTCGAGATGAAGGCATGGCAAAAGGTCTGAAGATAGGCATGGAAAATGGGAGACAAGAAGAACAAAAAAGAAATCTGGAAGAAAAACGAGTGCTGCTTCTAAACTTAATGCAAACCTCTCTCTCATTGAAGGAAATCTCAGAGATAAGCGGCATAGATATTGAGACACTGAAAAAGTGGAAGGCAGAATCGGAGTAGCTGCGGGAAGATTTCAAAATGAGTGATACTACGATTAATATTTTTGAGCTCAATCATCAAAAGTGATGGCTGAGCTTTTTATATAGAAAGAATAATAGAATTCCGATGTTTTTCAGCAAAAGCTAAGGGAAGATTTTTACAAGTGATTACGAAGAATGAGTTGGATACGGTATACTAAAGTTGAAAGCGAATACAATTATTTGCGGAAGTTACTCAGATTTTTCTTTAATTATTTTGAAAAATCTCGATCGTTACTTCTTAGAATTTTAAACTATATTAGAGTAGAAAGAAGGTTGATTCGTCATGGAAAACTATTATTCATCAGAAACCCGACAGTTATTACAGGAACTCACGAATAAACATAAAGGAATCAACATCACTGTTGGCATGCTAAAACAAGGTGAGGCGGTTTTTGATGCTTGGAATGCTGAAAATGAGTCTATTCCGCATAATTTGTCCTATGATATTGGCTCAATTACTAAGCTTTTCACGACTTCTTTACTAGCTAAGTATGTTTTTGGAAATAAAATTGTTTTGGATGCGCCGTTGAATCATTATATTTTAGGATTGCCAGAGCGTTTTTATCCTACAATCCAGCAATTGGCAACACATTCTTCGGGCTATCCAACAGAGATTCCCTATACGAAGTTCCAAACGGTGAAAATGATGCTGACGATGAATCAGCAGGATGTTTTTTTGCATACAAATCCTTATCACGGAACTTTGGATAGTACAAAAATGTTTGAGGTGCTGCGGACAACACCGATAGAACCAAAAACGTATAAGTTTGCTTATAATAATTTTGCATTTGGTGTTCTTGGATATATTCTTGGGCAGCAAACGCAAAAAACAGCGTATGAAGCGATGGATGACTTTATTAAAAAGGATCTTGGTTTGAAGGAAACAAATTCAAGTAGTTCTGCTGAAATGTTTGGACATGACCGTAAGCAGCAAAAGACAAAAAGCTGGGAATGGGATAAAACGGATATCGTCTCATCGGCAGGATCATTAGTCTCAACGGCAAGCGATCTTTTAAAATTTAGTCAGGCCCATTTAATGAATACACCAAGCTATCTAGACCTGTGCCACAATAAATACACGAATGGGAATAAGCAATGGGATATGGGGCTGGGCTGGAGAATTGATAAGGACAGTCAGAATATTCACTGGCATGATGGAAACGCAGGAGGTTTCAGCTGTATTTTGATACTTGATCGGAAAAATACATTAGCCGTCACCATCATGACGAACTATGGATTAGTTGATTTAAAGAAAATCGGCATGGCTCTGCTGAATGATTGCAAAAAAATGAACTAAAGACTTAAGCACTTCACACGATCTGACTTAAAGAAAACGGCTGCTTCTAAAGCAATATTTAATAAAAGAAAAATTAACCCTCCACTAAGTCACCACTTGCTTTTTTCTTAGTAAACTTTTCTGGTGACAAGAAAGTGAGGGGATAATATGGAAACAAACAATGCACAGGAGCAACCACAGACTTGGCGTCGAAAAACGATATTATTTATTATCAGCCAAGCCATCACGCTGTTTGGCTCATCCATCGTTCAGATGGCGATTATCTGGCAGGTGGCATTGGAGACCTCATCTGGCTTATGGGTGACGTTACTGACCTTGAGCTCGACGATTCCGCAAACAATCATTTCCTTTTTTGGCGGGGTGTGGGCGGATCGTTATCCGAGAAAACGACTAATTATACTTGCGGATCTAGGCATTGCCTTAGTGACCTTGCTATTAGCTGTTATTCTGATTGTTGGCAAAATAGCAAATATCCTGTCGTTGCTGCTGATAATATCCGCTCTGAGATCATTTGGCTCTGGCATTCAGTCGCCAGCCGTGAGTGCAGTCATTCCGCAAATTGTACCAGAAGAGCAGTTGCTACGCTATAACGGTATCAACGGAAGTATGATGGCTATCGTCCAATTTGCTTCTCCAGCGGTAGCAGGAGCAATTCTAGCGATTGGGTCCTTTCATTGGATTCTTTTGCTGGATGTAGCAACAGCAATTATTGGCATTACCATTCTTTGCTTTATCACCATCGCGAATCAAAAACGTGAGACACGGATGCACGCTACTTCTTTTCTTGTCGATATGAAAGCAGGTATTTCCTACGCTGTGAAAGAACAAAAGGTAAAACGGCTGCTGCTGACCTATGGCGCATTTATCTTTTTGAGTGTACCATCTAGTTTTTTAACGGTACTGATGATCGAGCGAACCTTTGGGGATAGCTATGTATATCTGACAGTCAATGAGATGGCCGGTTTTGCAGGAATGGTATTGGGAGGTATTTTGCTTGGGACTTGGGGCGGTTTTAAGGATAGGATGCGGACGTTTATCTATGGGCTACTCGGCTTTGGCCTGCTCTCATTAATACTTGGATTTACCTATCAATTTTGGCTCTTTGCCGCTTGTATGTTTTTCATGAGTTTTTTTATTCCAGTCGTTCAATCTTCAACCACGACTATGCTTCAAGAGCATGTGCCTGAAGATAAGCAGGGACGAATTTTTGGGCTTTTAGGTGCCATGTATAGTGGTTTTATGCCGCTTGGCACCGCAATCTTTGGTCCGCTTGCGGATGCTGTAAAAATTCAGTGGCTGGTGATCATTTGCGGTGTGTTCATCGTAAGCTTAGGTCTGCTGCAGTTAGTGAGAAAAGATTAGCTAATAGTTAGTGATGCTAAAAAACACCTAGTTTGTCTTTAGTGACAGACTAGGTGTTTTTATGATAATGGTTGAGAAAAATCGGCTTCTCATTGATGGCAAGAGAAGTTTTGACTCAACGTGATTTACTAACGGTAGACAATTGAATAAACACATTCGTTTAATCAGTCACAAAAAGAGCAGTCTCGCTACTTGTGCCGCCTACTATATTAAGCTATCATCAAGGATAATCCATAAGATAGAGCTGTTTTGGCATTCTTCAATAGAACAGCGATATTCCATTACTTTGATTTTAGAAGTAGAGAATTGTTGATTGTTTCCTTGTTTTTATCTAATAGGAGTGTTTGATAGATGAATAAAAAAATAGATTCATCACTGCCGGATAAGTGGCGGAGGAACTTGTATTTTTTTCTAGCTGGTCAGTTTTTGTCGGGAATAACCAGTATGATTGTTCAGTATTCCATCATTTGGTATTTGACTAAGATAACGGGTTCTGCAACGGTTTTAAGCTTTGCTACATTGTTAGGGATGATACCAATGGTTGTGTTGAGTCCGTTTGTAGGCCCTGTTGTGGATCGACGCAATAAAAAATTTCTATTAATTATTACTGATATTGTTGTCGCGCTCTTTGCACTGATTCTTTCGATTACGGGGACGATTTCACCTGAGTTTCCATTATGGCTGGTTTTTGCATCGTTATTTGTTCGGGCTGTCGCTCAAACGTTTCAAATGCCGATCATTCAATCGATACTGCCTACGATGGTACCAGAAGAGGAATTGACTAAAGTCAACGGGCAGCTTGGAATGGTCCAATCGGCGAACTATATTATTGCCCCAGCATTGGGTGCTTTCCTTTTCTCGATTATCCCGATGAATTGGCTGATTCTGTTTGACGTACTTGGTGCTATTCTCGGCGTTGGGCTACTGCTTTTTGTAACGATTCCTCATGTTGTGTCCGAAGGGGAAAGCATTCATATTTTAGCTGATTCAAAGTTTGGGTTGAAGAAGCTGCTTGAAAATAAGGGCCTTTGGTATATTACGCTTATCGGCTCGGTGTTCATGCTGATCTTTATGCCTGCAGCTAGTTTATATCCTTTAATGACGATGGAATATTTTAAGGGAACGGTGGGGCAAGCAGGATTGATTGAAGTGATTTACGCGACTGGGATGTTGGCTGGCGGCGCAGTGATTGGCCTGTTTGGTAAATGGAAAAATCGTATGCGGCCGATTCTTTTTTCTTATTTGGTTATTGGGGTAACCATCGGTTTAAGTGGATTATTGCCAGGGACACAAAAAGGATTTATGGTGTTTGTGGTTCTAAATGCTATTGCAGGCTTTGCGACACCTTATTTTAATACCTTATTGATGGCAATGATTCAACAAAGCTACGAACCTAAATATTTAGGCAGAGTGTTGGGAGTAATTAACTCGTTGATGAGTATCACAGGTCCTGTGGGATTGATTTTCGCCGGACCTATCGCAGATAATATCGGAGTTGAAAAAATGTTTATGATTGCTGGGATTGGCACCTTGGTTTGCGGCTTGATAAATATTTTGATTCCTCAGGCACGGAATTATGATGCAGAGCTGCAGAAAAAAATAGTAAAACGAAAAGGACAAGAAAATTTTTCTGAGGAGTCTTTTTAGTAGGGGATTTCAATAAGGGTTTTATGAATAGAAGAAAACAAAGGGAGCTTTCTTAAGTGATAGCTCCCTTTGTTGTATAGTTTTTTTAAAGTCTGATCTAATGTAGAATAGAATGCTTTTTTGAAGGTGCTAATAAAAAACTTTTAAAAGTTATAAGCGCGTCTAGTTAAGCTTTTGAAGGAGTATGAGGCAGCTTTATCTTGCGACTTATGGAATTTTTCTATTGTCTTCGAAACATTTTTTTCTCCTTAGGGCTTGAACCTAAAGTTGGCTTTAGGGTTATGATGAGATTGAACAAAGAAAATGACAATCAATTTTGGAGGGATTTTAGATGACTTACACAAATAATTTTGAACTAAACAACGGGGTAAAAATCCCAGCTTTGGGTTTGGGAACATGGTTACTGAATGATGAGCAGACAGAGCAAGCAGTGATTGATGCAATTTCATTAGGTTATCGCCACATAGATACTGCGCAAGCCTATGGGAATGAAAAGGGAGTTGGTGAAGGGGTTAGAAAAAGTGGAGTCGACCGTCAGGAGCTTTTTATTACAACCAAGGTTGCGGCTGAGGAAAAGACTTACGAAGGTGCAGCTGCCTCCATTGATGAATCTCTTCGTAAAACCGGTTTGGATTATTTCGATCTAATGATTATTCACAGCCCGCAACCATGGAAGGAAGTGAATCAGTCAGATGATCGCTACTTTGAAGGAAATATCCAAGCATGGAAAGCGTTGGAAGCTGCTTATAAAGCGGGAAAAGTAAGAGCAATTGGTGTTTCTAACTTTTTAAGAGAAGATTTAGAGAACCTATTGGAAAATACAGAGATCAAGCCAATGGTAAATCAAGTGTTGTGTCATATTGGAAATACACCGCTAGAACTGATCGAGTTTTGTCAGTCGAAGGAAATTAAAGTTGAAGCCTATTCGCCAATCGGTCATGGGGCGATTTTAAACCGAAAGGACGTGAAAGCTATTGCGACGAAGTACGATGTCAGCGTGGCACAGCTTAGCCTGAAATACGCTTTGCAACTAGGAATTGTCGTGATTCCGAAAACAAGCAATCCGGATCATATGAAAAACAATGCAGAGTTGGATTTTGAAATCAGCGATGCAGACATGGAAACGCTGAAGGCCATTGAAAAAATTGATGATTACGGAGAACATAGCTTTTTCCCAGTATTTGGCGGTAAATTGTAATTGGAATAAAAACTTAACTAAAGGAGCGAAAAAAATGACACAAAAACAGTTAGTTGCCTTCTTTTCGGCAAGTGGAACAACGCGACGGACAGCCACTCAGCTGGCTGGAATTCTTGGTGCGGATATCCTTGAGATTGAACCGAAGCAACAGTACACTAGTGCTGATCTAGATTGGAACAACCCCAATAGTCGCAGCAGTCTGGAGATGACGGGTTCCTCGAATAAGCTAGAACTTGCTGAAAATGCACTTGATCTAGCCAATTATGAAGTGATCTTTGTTGGTTATCCAATCTGGTGGGGTAAGGCTCCTAAAATCGTAGAAGCTTTTTTCCGGCAGTATGATTGGAAGGGGAAAACAATCATTCCCTTTTGTACGTCAGGCGGCAGCGGATTTGGATCTAGTGATCAAGCTCTGAAAGAAGCTACCAATGAACAGGCAAAATGGGTTCAAGGAAGAGAACTAACAAATTCTAATCCAAAGGCAATCGAGCACTGGGTGTCGCAAATGATTAAAAGTTAAAAATTATTGCAGTGTCTTTGGTGACACTAATATAATTGTTAGAGCTATCAGCGATAAGCAAGTAGTACTAAACAAAAGGACTGAAATCCACGTAGTTATGCTGAAAAACTACGGAATCTCAGTCCTTTTATTAAAATATGAATTTTGAGGAAGCATCAGTCAGTCGCTGTGTAGTGGACTACCTAGTCTCAGCCTTCTATCTCATAGTGACAATTAGTTGCGCAACTTTTTTAGACTTGCTCCAAAAATCTGTTCAATCGTGTCTGGATCGTGATGGTCAAAAAATTGGCTGGCATTCTTGTCCAAAGAACCGATTAGCTCCATATCCGCGGCAGTTAATTCAAAATCGAATATCGCCAGGTTTTCTTTTTGACGCTCAGAATGCACTGATTTTGGAATGACGATAATGCCTCGTTGGATCAGCCACCGCAGAACAATCTGGCCTACAGATTTATGATGCTTTTGTCCGATCTCGGCAATTAAGGGATTGCTGAAGATTTCACCTTTTCCCTCTGCGAAGGGCGCCCAGGCTTCGAGTAAAATATCGTTTCGCTGGTACCATTTAACTTCTGAATCTCGTTGGTACCAAGGATTGATTTCAATCTGGTTAATTGCTGGTTTAACATTGCTCATTAATTCAAGATTTTTAAGTTGATCTGGCCAAAAGTTGGATACGCCTAAGGATTTAATTTTTCCTTCTTTTTGCGCTTCTTCCATAGCTCGCCAGGCACCAGCAATATCGCCATAGGCTTGATGCAAAAGAAATAAATCAATATAATCGGTTCCTAATTCTTTTAAATCATGATCAATCGCTTTTTTTGCTTCCTCGTACCTGTAGTTAGAAACCCAAAGCTTTGTGGTGAGAAAGACGTCATCCCGTGGAATTTTACTATTTTTAAGGGCTTCACCCACGGCTTTTTGATTATTATAAGCCTCGGCAGTGTCAATTAATCGATAACCATTAAACAGAGCACTTTCGATAGCTGTGACTGCTTCTGCATGATCAGTTATTTGAAAAACACCAAAGCCTAATTGAGGAATTGTATGTCCATCGTTCATTTTTAGCATAGGAATGGTTGTCATAATCAGTTCAGCTTCTTTCTTATTTATCGTCTGCATGAACATCAAAAGCATTCAGCAACATTTCTTTCGTACCAGATGCATCTGGATCGTGCATGCCTTTGTTCTTATCTAGCAGGCGAATACTATCCATTTCATCACTCGTAAGTGCAAAGTCGAAAATGTTTAAGTTAGAAATCATCCGTTCGGAGTGGACTGTTTTTGGAAAAACAATGATTCCTTCCTGATATTCAAAGCGCAGAATGATTTGACCAACATTTTTAGCGTATTTCTTTGCTAGATTTTTCAAAATCGGTTCATTCAGCAGTTCCTGATTTCCTTGTCCTAGTGGTGCCCAAGCTTCAAGCGTCACGTTGTTTTCAGCCATTATTTTTCGCAGTTCCTTTTGCTGGAAATAGGGGTTGAACTCTACTTGATTGACAGCAGGCATAGTTGTGAAGCTATTTTCCCATTTTCGCCAAATTTTTGGCGTCATATTGGAAACGCCGATCGAACGTATTTTTCCTACTGATTTTGCTTCTTCCATTGCTTTCCAGGCTTCATCGACTTTTCCATAGGGTTGATGGATCAGATAGAGATCAATATAGCCTGTTTGTAGTTTTTTTAGCGAAAGATCAATGGCCTTTTTTGCATCTTCGTAAGCATAATCTTGCAGCCACATTTTTGAAGTGATCCAAATGTCATCACGAGAGATGCCGCTGTCTTGAATGGCCTTGCCGACTTCTGTTTCATTAAAGTAGGCGACTGCGGTATCAATGTGGCGGTAGCCAATTTCCAAGGCCTTCAAAACGGCCGCATAGGTTGACCCATCGTTTGGAATTTGAAACACACCAAATCCGATGGCTGGAATTGAGTTATTGTCGTTTAGTTTAAATGAAGGATTATTCATTGTAGATACACTCCTTTGTCTTAATTAACTAAAGTTTAGTAGATAAAGTGAGCGTTGGAAATTCATAATTAATTATGCTAGTATACGGTAAACGTATGGAGGGGAATCATGATTGATAATTATTTGCTGGAGGAGCTTGTGGCATTTAAAAAATACGGAACACTCGCGGCGGCCGCTGATCAACTGGGACTTTCTCAACCAGCCCTGACTCGAGGGATGAAGAAATTGGAGACTGAGCTAGAGGTTCAGCTTTT
This sequence comes from Enterococcus avium, assembly GCF_002891025.1. Classification (NCBI taxonomy): domain Bacteria; kingdom Bacillati; phylum Bacillota; class Bacilli; order Lactobacillales; family Enterococcaceae; genus Enterococcus; species Enterococcus avium. The sequence continues at coordinate 586,798 of NZ_NBSL01000003.1, forward strand.
TAATCGTGGAGCTAATCGGATTACGTTGACCAAAGCTGGGGTATTCGCTGCAGAAAGAGCGGAGGATGTTCTTTCAGTAAATAGAAGCTACGTATCCGATATCCAGCGTTTCGACAAAAGTCAAAGAGAGCTCACGATTTGTTCCGCTGCTCCGGGACCATTAATCGTTTTGGATTCATTAAAGCTTCCCAACATAAGTGTGGAAGAAAAGCTAGCTGAACGACCGAACTGGATTGAGCTGTTGCTAAAGGAACAGTATAGTTGTGTTGTGACCAATTATTCGCTTAAGGATAAGAGAATTGACTCTGTGTATTTAGGAAAAGAAAGATTAACGGTAAACTTAAGCGGATTTACTGATCTAGCTAGTCAAGGAAGTGTTACCTTTGAGCAGCTGAGTGATTTGACTTTTTTAGTATTAAGGGACATCGGTATTTGGACTGATGTTATTCAAGGAAAAATTCCCAATGCTAAATTTCTTTACCAGGACAATCACGAAAATTTTGAGGAGATAAAGAATTATTCGGTTTTTCCGTTTTTTACAACGAATGTTTCTAAACTCGATCCCTGCCTGCATAAGGAGCTAGTCAATGATCGCGTGCCGATTAAAATCGAGGATGATATTGCCGAAATGACATTTTACGCAAGCTTTTTAAAAAGCAACAGATCGCGTCTTGAACCTGTGATTGAAGCTTGGCAAGATGGGTGGATAAGGATTGATTAGGTTTTACCGTAAAGGTAAGTTGTTATTTAATAGAAATTAAGAATGTTCAAGTAAAATCAAGCTTAATCATCTTTTGTGATGGTTAAGCTTTTTTGAATCGAGAAAAATTAGCAAGGCAGATCGTCAGGGGTGATTTTTGTGCTTAAGTCTGACAGAAATCCCATTATAGGTGAGGATATGGATACTATTTATTACGATATTTTTAGAAGCAGACACAATCTTCATTACTGCACATCTATGTAAAGCTATAGAAACCATCCTTCATAAACGATAGAATAGGATATGAAAAAGGGGTTTTAGTAGGTACAAAAATAAAGAAGGAGCTTAACAAATGAACGTTCAAGAACTTCAATGCGTTATGAAAGTATTCGAGACAAAAAGTATGAACCAGACGGCGAGTCAGCAGTTTATGACGGCTCAAGGCGTAGGAAGAATCATCAACCGTCTAGAAAATGAGCTTGATACGCAATTATTTGTTCGAAGCAGTAAAGGAGTTGAGCCAACTGCGACTGCTAAAATACTGTACAGCTACAGTGAACGATTAATTGACTATTTCACCTTGCTGCACACGGCGATTCAAAATGAAAAAGAAAAGCAAAATCACTTAAAAATTTATCTGGCTAGAGGTGTTCTGAAGGCTCTATCTTTTGATTTTCTGCATGATTTTCAATGTGCTTATCCAGAGGTTGAGTTTAGCTGGAAGGAGATGACTAATCAGGAGGTCAATCACAAGATTCGACAGCTAGAAGGAGAGGTCGGTATTGTCATCGGGAAAGTTGATGACAAGGAAATTACTTCACTTTTTATTGAGCGTAAGGAAGTCAAACTGCTGGTGTATCAAGGGCATCCATTTTATCAACGAGATACGATTGACTTAGCCGAGCTGCAAGGGGAAAAGTTGATTATCTTAAATGAGAATTACCACGTTTACCATGAATTTACTCGTTCATGTGAAGAAAATAACATTAAAATTGAGCTAGTAGCAAAGACTGAAGATACTTCATTATTGGTCAATTTGAGTCGAATGAAGATAGGATTGGGGGTTGTTTTAGATTTTTCATTGGATGGGTTTGAAATGAAGGATTTGAAGGTAGTCTCGCTAAAAGAACCATTATACTGGGACATTTACGCGATCTTTCATCGTGATCAAACGGATTCGCCAAATGTACAGCGATTTAAGAGCTATATTAACCGTAGAAATAAATTGGTATAGGGTTAGTGATTTTGATTGGTACCGATGGGATATGTGGGTCTGTTACACTCTAATTGTGATTTATATAACAAAAGGAGTGGCGAGGATGAAAAGAAAGTATCCAAATTTATCAAAACCTATTCAAATCGGTAATGTCATGTTTCGTAACCGTATGTTTTCAGCTCCAATGGGTGGGACTGATATTACTGCAGACTGCTGTATTGGTCCAGCATCAAAATCATTTTATGAATTGCGAGCAAAAGGCGGAGCAGGAGCAGTTACAGTATCTGAGGTCATGGTTCATCCTGAAACAGATGGTTCCCATGCCTATCACTTGGACTTGAGTGTCCCAAATTCGCTGTCCAGTGCGACGTATGCCGCGGATGCTATCCGCCGTCATGGAGCGATTGCCAGTGTGGAGCTTTCTCATTCGGGTCAGTTTGCTGGAACCTATTTGGCAGATAAGAGCAAAAAGCAATCATTGTCTCAATGGGGAGTATCCGCAACAGTACGAGCTGATGGAGTAAAAGTAAAGGAACTGACTCAAGAAGTAATTGATGAAATCGTTCAGGCTTATGGTGATGCGGCGGGCTTAGCTAAAAGAGCAGGTTTTGAAATGGTCATGGTGCATGGCGGACATGGCTGGTTGATTAATCAATTCTTATCGCCGTTATTTAACAAACGAACCGACCAATATGGCGGTAACTTGGCTAACCGCGCTCGTTTTGCGATCGAAGTATTGGAAAGTGTTCGTCAAGTAGTTGGTGCAGGTTTTCCCATTGAATTTCGAATGAGTGGAGCAGAATTTGTCGAAAAAGGGTATGGCATCGAAGAGGGAATTCAGATTGCTAAGCTCGTTGAAGAGTATGTGGACTTAATTCATGTCTCTGCGGGAACCTATCAAGGAACCTTTGGTATCACGCATCCATCGATGTTTACAGAGCATGGCACCAATGTTCACCTAGCTGAAGCAATCAAGAAAAATGTCAACAAGCCTGTCGCAACGATTGGCGGATTGAATGACCCTGAGCAAATGGAAGAAATTTTACGTTCTGGCAAAGCCGATGTTGTTGAAATGGCCCGCGCGTTATTAGCAGATCCTTATCTACCAAGAAAAGTCATGGCCAATCAAGAAGAGGAAATCGTTCATTGCTTGCGTTGTTTCGTTTGTATGGCAGAACGAGCGGCGACCACAACGAGAAGATGTACAGTAAATCCATTAATAGGAAGAGAAAGCGAAGGCTTTGATGTTCAACCAGCAGCTAAACCGAAAAAAGTAGTGGTTGTCGGCGGTGGACCTGGCGGATTAAAGGCAGCAACAACGGCGGCTGAAAGAGGACACCACGTTGTTTTGTTGGAAAAATCCAGTACAACTGGTGGCATCTTAAACTGTGAACAAGCGATTCCTTTCAAATATGAAATGTATCAGCTAGGCCAAACCTTTACTCATCAAGCCAAAAATGCTGGCGTGGAGCTTCGTTTAAATACGACGGCCTGTAAAGAAACCGTTGAAGCTGAACACCCTGACGCGGTAATCATTGCGGCGGGATCACAGCCGATTATTCCTAAACTTAAGGGAATTGAGAAGGAACATGTAACGATTATCAATCAATATCATTTAGCTCCAGAAAAAATTGGCGATGAGGTAGCGATTCTAGGCGGCGGATTAGCTGGCTGTGAAATGGCGATTCATTTAGCTCGTCAAGGGAAGAAAGTATCGGTGATCGAAATGCGAGATGCGGTTGCACCAGACGCAAATGTTCGGCATCGCCCGCTGCTGCTTCAGGAGCTGAAAAAAAATGTTTCTATTTTGACTAATCATAAAGGATTAGAGATAACCGAAGATGGGGTTTATTGTGAGAATTCCACCGGAAACGTTGTCCATGTTCCTGGGAAATCTGTCATCGTCGCTGTCGGCCAACGAGCAAATCGATCCGTTGCAGAAAAGCTATATGACGCAGCGCCTTATGTTGTAGAAATCGGGGATGTTGTTCGGGCCTCGACTATCACTACTGCCGTCTATCAAGGCTATCATGCCGCGTTGGATATTTAGGGGGTAGGCAGATGAAAAATAAAAGACTATTTACGCTGATTGCCTGCTGCATCATTAATTTGTGTTTAGGATCAATCTATTCATGGAGTGTTTTTGCTTCCTCGATGTCGGTGTATTTGACTAATTTGCTGCAAACAGAGATTACTTCGGCCGACTTAGCACTTGTATACACGGTGGCAAATTCTGTCGGACCAATCACGATGATTACTGGCGGCTGGTTCAATGATCATTTCGGACCTAAAAAAGTGATGATTGTCGGCGGAACGATGTTTGGATTGGGAATGTTTTTATCTGGTTTTGCTACGAGTGTCGGTTTTCTAATCGTTAGTTATGGATTAGTTAGTGGACTGGGTCTAGGAATGGCTTATGGTTGTACGATTTCTACGGTTGTAAAGTTATTTCCAGATAAAAGAGGATTGGTGGGCGGCATCGCTACGGCCGTATACGGATTAAGCGCAGTGATTATTTCGCCATTAGCTACCTTAATAGTGGAGAAAACCAGTGCAACGACGTCATTCAAAATTTTAGGTCTCGTATTCATTTTTCTAATTCTTCTTTGTACTTTTTTTGTGACAACACCAGAAAAAGAGCCAAAGGTTTCTACAAAGGTCGTGGTTGAAGCATCTAGTTCTGAAAAGACTTGGAGAGAAATGCTTCAGACTAAAACGTTCTACGTGATGATTCTTTTATTAGTATGCGGAGCTTTTCCAGGAATGATGATCATTTCTCAGGCTTCCGGAATTGCCCAAGGAATGGCAGGTATGAACGCATTAGCTGCTAGTACGGCTGTATCGATTCTGGCTCTATTCAATTCGTCAGGAAGAATTTTGGCAGGGTCCTTATCGGATAAAATCGGACGGATTTACACGTTGATGTTTTCCTGTATTTGTTCTGTATTCGGCTTGGCCATTTTGTTCTTTTTCGACGGAAGATCTGTTATTGCTTTCTATTTTGGAATCGCGATTATTGGCGTTTGCTTCGGTGCTTTTATGGGGATTTTCCCTGGCTTTACGGCCGATCAGTTTGGAGCTAAAAATAATAGCGTTAACTATGGGATTATGTTTATTGGTTTTGCTTTAGCTGGCTTCTTCGGTCCGACAGTTATGCGTCTTGTTTTAGAAAAGACTGGAAATTACCAACAGGCCTTTATCCTTGCGAGTGTTTCGAATATCTTAGGTTTAGTGATGGGGGCGGTCTATTTGACGCTTAATAAGAAGTTTGTGAAGGCAAAATCCTAGTCAAACAATAAATTGAAATAACCAAAAAGGGTTCAAGCTTAATCAGGTAGCTTGGGCCCTTTTTGAATAAGAAAAGCGAACAGTTATTTTATCAAAAGCCGATATTGTTTAGGTGTCAGCTGGAATCTTTTTTTAAATAGGCGGTAAAAATGGCTTTCGCTTTGATAATTCACCATCTCTGAAATCTCAGAGATGGTTTTTGAGGTTTCTGAGAGATATTTTTCCGCAAGTATTAATTTTTCATCGGTAATAAGCTGCGAAATAGTTTTGCCCGTTTGTTTTTTTATGTGTCGTGAAAGATACCCTTTACTATAAGAAAGTTCTTTTGTTAAAAGTTCTAGCGAAACAGTTGCGGGGTCCTTTTTAATTCTGTCAAGAACATCTTGAGTAAGTCTATCTGTCGTTTTATTCAACGGATGTTGTAATTTAACTAATTCTTCTAAAAAAATCATCAGATACCCTAGCACAGTATAAGAAAAAGTATAGTTCGCTTGATAATATTCGGTGATCAACCGTTGTAAATAGTAATGAACATTCTCTAAATCTGAGCGATGATAAATAAGGTAATCACCAAAGTTAAACAGTTGACTAGTCAACGTAGCTGGCTGCCGCGTTGTCTCTTGGAAGGCATCAAAAATTTTGGGATGAATCAACAGATTTACCACCATCGGCTTCAGCTTTTCATTAGGTAAACAAGCAACTAGATGAGGGATTTTCTGATTGATCAAAAAAAGACTACCGGATTCCATAATGAATGGGGTGTGATTAACTACATTCAACAGTTTGCCCTCAGGTAAATAGACAATCTCAATATAATCGTGATAATGCAAATTAGACGGGAGATCCAAGTAATGAGAGACAATGGCAAAGTGTAATTGATCATCTAGCTCAAGGTTTGAAAGAATTTTTTTTAGCGGTAGGCTTATTTCTTTTTTGTCATGAAGTTCACGATAGGGATCAAATGTTGGGTCAACAATAACATAGGGACTTAAGGAATTCTTCGTTTGGTCAATTCTCGGAATGTGTTCGACGTGACGAAAATACGGTTCGTTTTTCATATAGATCGCTCCTTTAGGTCATATTATCACAGTTAATAGCTCGTTTCACGCATTGTATCCGTTTTCTTTAGCGTTTAAGATTACCTTACAAGTTAAAATACCACATAAAGGAGAGTTTAAAATGCAAACGAGTTTAAGAATTAAAGTAGGGATTTTTTCTTTAAGTATGCTTTCAATGGCTACGTTGCTGATGTCCCCAGTTTTAGGTGCAATTGTTGGAGCGTTCCCCAATAACGGAATCAGTCAAATTCAAATGATCTTATCTGTCGCCAATTTAACAGGGATCGTAGCGGCATTTGCGGTGGGGAGGATTGCTCTTTCGATCTCTAAACGCACGATTGCTTTAATCGGTGCTGCCGCTACCTGTATTTTTGGACTAATTCCGTATTTCTTTCATCATCAACTGATCACTCTAATTATTTGCTCAGGATTGATTGGGGTAAGCGTCGGCTTTATCACGAATGTAATTCCGGGATTGATCGCTGATTATTTTCCCGTGGAGGAGCGTCAAGGAGCAATGGGAAAACAGGTTTCCTTTGTCAGTATAGGAACGATGTTCTTGATGTTCATTTCCGGAAATTTAGGAGCTAGAGTTTGGTATCAGTCGTATTTAATTTACGCTTTTGCAGCACTGGTTTTTGTTATTGCCTGGGTTTGTCTGCCAAAAACCAGCAATGAAGAAAAGCAGGAACAACATGAAACGCATTCGCTGAGAGGAAGTGTGAATAAACGAGTTCTGATTGTAGCGTTGATGGGTTTTTGCTTCATGGTAGTCAATAATGCCTTTAATAACAATATTTCTCTTTTGATTAATGAGAATAATCTAGGCGGAAGTGATATTTCAGGAATGGTGACGATGTTGGCGCAATTGGGTGGATTAACTACCGGACTTTGTGTCGGCAAGATTTCTAAACTAGTGAAGTCACATATGATCGCATTTGCCTTTGTAATCGAAGGTGTCTCATTACTTATTTTAGCATTTGCGGGAAAATTACCATTGGCAATCATTGGTAGTTTTCTGTCAGGTGCTGGTCAGGCATTATTTTTCTCACAAGCACCTTTTTTAATAACTATCTTAGTTCATCCGATATTGATACCAATGGGAATGGCGGTCTTGTCTACCGCAAATTCTATCGGAGGTTTTTTAAGTCCGGCCATCATCAACTTCTTAAATCAAGTGTTGATTGGTTCAACTGCCTCTGGAGCGATGCTGATTGGTTGTGTCATTTCTTTAATAGTTGCAGTTGGAGCGATTGTTTCGAATTTTCAAAAGAAAAGTATGCGTTTTTTAGAGGAAAAGAAGGTGTGAAGTGATGAAATCAATGAGAGAAAAATTTAAGCAGCCGGCAAAGGAAAGTCGACCAAGATTAAGATACTGGTGGCCTGGCGGGTACGTGGCGCATCATCTAGAGGAATTAGATCAAGAGCTGAAGGAGATTGCTGAAGCAGGTTTTGGCGGAGTTGAAATTTCTGATGTCTATGACGCGATCTCTGAAGAGGATGCACAAGTTTTAACGCCTGAGAAATATGGTTTTACGAGTGAAAATTGGCGTATTTCTGTGAAGCAAGCAATGAAATCTGCAAAAAAATATGGTTTATCGGTTGATTTGACAGTCGGTCCCCACTGGCCTGCATCAACAAACGAAGCTGATCCAAATGATTTTGGCACGGCCAAGGAGTTAGTATATGGGACGTGTTCTTTTTCAGATAGTATTGCTGAAGGAGCGATGATCGAGGAGCTATGTCCTCCTCACTATCTGACAACGGCTAAGAAAATCAACGGTGATGAGATAAAGAATAATTTAATTGCCGTTTATCTTGCTGCCCATGTCGCACATAAGGAAGTAGAAATGCCACCAGCTGTGCCGTGGGAGAAATCTTACACGGTAATCAGCGATGAAATTCAATTTGATTCGTTAGTGGAAATCACTTCAAAAGTAAAAGATGGGAAACTAACAGAAGCGGTCACTTCGCTACATCCGGAGAGTCTGATTATTGCGATTTATGAAAGAGGAACTGGTCAACGAGTAAATATGTTTTCGATGGGAAGTGCGAATCGACCAGATGTAATGGACCCATATGCATACGTAGTGGATCACTTTTCTCCAAAAGGGGCGGCATTGATCCAATCACTCTGGGAGAAAAATTTCTTTTTTGATTCGGAGTTTTTAGCACTATTGAAAGATGTTGGTGATTGCTTTTTTGAAGATTCGTTGGAGTTGCAATCAGTAGGGCATTGGACTACGAATCTTTTGCAGGAATTTAAATCACGTGCTGGGTATGTTATTCGTCCATTCCTGCCCTTTGTTTTAGGAATCAATCAGGATAAAGGTTTAGGGGTTGAAAGCTCTAGTTTTCAGGTGGAACGGGAAAAGGAAGAGAAGATTCGAGAATTCCGGCATGACTATTTTAACGTGCTGAATCAGCTTTATCAGGAGTATCATTTAGCTCCTTTGAAGGAGTGGGCAGATTCGTTAGGCTTGAACTATCGCGCGCAGCCTTATGGCTGGGCGATCGATTCTGCCGCTGCCGCTGCAAAATTAGATATCGTAGAGGGAGAATCGCTGGGCTTTGGTGAGGATGGCAATGATGCTTTTCGACTATTAGCTGCCGGACGCGATTTTGGCGGTAACAGTATTCTATCCGATGAAGCGGGAGCTTATCTTTTTCAAGGCTATGCAACGACCTTATCACAGTTATTTGAAACACTTCATAAAAATTACATGGCTGGGGTCAATCAAACCTATTGGCATGGTTTTCCCTTCAAGTACGCACCAGGAGCGCGGTGGCCAGGTTTTTCTGCCTTCAATCCGATGCTTGGTGGACGAGGATTCGCTGAACCATGGGGGCCACGTCAGCCTGTTTGGAATCAGCTATACTCTTATACAACGTATTTAGGCCGCTTGCACGAACTCTTGCGGTACGGAAAAAACTGCTTGGATGTTTTAGTCTATCAGTCAGGACATAACGCCAGTGAAAACAAGCAAGTCAAGGTTGGAAAACAATTAACGCGATTGGGCTACCGGTACCAAGTGATGACTGAGGGCTTGTTCTCAGAATCCGTAACAATTGAGAACAATCAGCTGTTTACAAGAGGGGCCGAATATCGTAGCTTGCTTATTCCCAAGGGAGAGAATTTAACAAAAGAAGTAAAAGAAGCAATCGCCGATTGGCAAAATCGAGGCCTTGCAGTTATTTATCAAGATTCAAAAGATTTAAAAGAGCTAGTGGAGGTTCTTGGAATATCTGAGTGCTCGAATGAATCAGGTAATTTATTGACGTATCAACGATCAGGTGAAGAACATAAATTAGTGGTTTGCTACAATCAAGGCGAGGAAAGTCTCTCACTTTCACAGCTTTTTAAAACCTATCGACTTCGTGAATGGTTTTTATGGACGGGTGAACTCGGTCCTGTAAGAAACGACCAGCTGCTGGCGAAGGAATGTCGGGTGTTTGAGCTTCTTGAGAAGGGAACAACGGAAGGGTTGGAGGAAAATGCAAATCAAAGGTTATCTCTTAAGAACCAGCCCTGGGCACTGACTGTAGAAAGCTGGGAAATGGCCACGCCAGAATCGTTAGAAACTAAAAAGAATACTAAGCAAAGACAATTGCTCGAGTTAAACTATTGGAACGAGCTTTCAGATTTTGAGCATCTCTCGGGAGTGGGGATTTATCGTACTGATTTTAGATTAGAGGATAAAACACCTAAAAAAGTTTGTATTAAAAATGCGGAAGGCAGCTTAACGGTGAAGATCAACGGTCGTGAAATATTAGGAAATCCTCTCACAGGAGAATACCCTTTGGAGAAGCAATCACTTGCTGAAACGATTGAGCTGGAGATCGTTGTTGGTAGTACATTGAATAATTATCTAAACAAGTCTCCGTTGGCCGCTTATTATGGAGAGTATCAACCGCAGAACTATGGAATTGAAGATGTTGAACTAGAATTTTAAGATAGTTCTATTCGTTAAAAGCCCGATCATTGGATGAATGATCGGGCTTTTTAGCTGATTGCCCACTTATTCTTTTATGACTCGATCTGTTCTGCGGTATTCACTGGGAGAAATCCCGGTCTTTTTTTTGAAGAGGCGGCTAAAGTAAGCAAAATTGTCCAGACCTGCTTCTAATGAGATCTCCTTAATTGAAAGATTGGAGTACCGAAGCAAATCCTTCGCATAGGAGATTTTACAGCTTATTTGATAATCCACTGGCGGCTGCCCCATGAATTTCGAAAAGTCTTTGACGATTTGATATTTATTTAGATGGAAGTGTTTTTCTAAATCCTCCAGAGTAACGCTTTGGCGATAATTCTCGTCGATATAGCTTTTCACATTTAGAATGTATTCAGGAATTTCGCTGTCGGCAAAGTCCATTTGGTATTTTTGCAGAATCAGCTCATTTAATAATTCATGGACTAGGACAGAGGATTCAAAGTCTGTTTTGGCATTTGGTTCCTTTTGCAGCTGTAATAATTTCTCCATGAGTAAGTGAATCTGGTTATTTCGTACGTTTTCTGAGTTCGTGTGAAACACATTCGAGCCATTTTTGATGAATTCGTGATAGAAGTTTTCAGTGTTTCCACCAGAAAAGTGAACCCAATCCATCTCCCAGGGCTCGCTGCTGAGGGTTTTATAATACTGGTAGTTTTTACAATCAATGAAAAAAATATCCCCCGCTTTTAGAGTATAGACCTCGTCTTGATAATGCAGCTCCCCGGTACCAGACAAGGTAAATTTCATCAAATAGGAAGGAAGGTTCTCTCGTTCCGTAAAATAAGGTTTATTTGCCTTGAAATATCCGATTTCTTGAATGTAATAAAATAAATCGCGGCTCTTTTGCTTTGGAGTAAGAATAAATCTAGTTGAATCAGCGGTCCATGAATGGTTGGCTTTTTCCCAATAAGTCATTGTAAGTTTCCTTTCACCAAGATAATGCAAGTATACATCAAAATCGTGTAATGTAAAAGCTTACATGTGGTTGTAGAATAACATCATAAGTTGAAAATACGAGATTGAGTCATCAATTCTCAGTTTTTAAAATACTATCAATAAAGTGAAAGGAGCAGGTGATGAAAACATATATTGCTATTGATATTGGCGCTTCTAGTGGTCGCTTGATGAAAAGTGAACTGATTGATGGACAGCTGACCTTAACTGAAGTTCATCGTTTTAAAAACGGGTTTAGAATGCTGGATGATTTTCAACGTTGGGATATCCACTATTTGATTCAGGAGATCGTCGTTGGCTTAGAAAAAATAAAGAAAAACGGCATTGAACATTGCTACGTCGGCATTGATACTTGGGCAGTTGATTATTGTCTTGTGGATAAGGATGGCACTCTTTTAGGCGATCCGATTGCTTACCGAGACAGTCGAACGAAAAATGCGATCGAAAAGTTTCAAAAACTAATGAGCTTAGAAACGTTGTATGAGAAAACCGGGATACAAATCCAATCCTTTAATACAATTTTCCAGCTGCTGGTTGAACAAAGAGAACTGCTAGAGAAAACCGATAAATTGCTATTGATTCCAGATTACCTTGGTTATGCCTTTACCAATCAAGCCGTAACGGAGAAAACGAATGCTTCGACCATGCAACTGCTAAATCCCGCCAATGATACGTGGGATGAAGAGCTGTTAGATTTAGTCGGAATTCGTAAAGAGCAGCTGCCGCCGTTAGTGGACGCTGGAACCATTCTAGGCTCGCTTGTGAAGGAGAAATTTCCTGATTTTGATTTACCTGAGGCGACCTTTGTTTCCGTGGCTAGTCATGATACCGCCTCGGCGATTCTCGGAACACCGGGACAGGGGCGTGATTGGGGCTATATTTCAAGTGGTACTTGGTCGCTTTTAGGAGTCGAAACGAAAGTAGCGAACGTCAGTCGAGAAGCCTTTAATGAAAATTACACGAATGAATGGGGCGCTCATAACACGATTCGCTTTTTAAAAAATATTATGGGAATGTGGTTGATCCAAGAAGTCGCTCGAATGCAAGACTATCAATATAGTTTTCCCGAACTAGCTGAAATGGCCGCAAAGGAAGCTCCTTTTCAACAATTTATTGATGTGAATCATGAGAGCTTTTTAAATCCAGAAAACATGATCGTCGCTATTCAAGATTATTGTCAAAAAACCGGACAGACGGTACCTGAAACACCAGGCGCGATCGCCCGCTGTATTTATGACAATTTAGCCCTCTGCTATGCCAGTGAATTAGAGAAGCTGGAAAAAATGACCGGAACCAATGGCAAGCTCAGTAAGCTGCACATCGTTGGTGGCGGCTCCAACAATAAGTTCCTTAATCAGCTTACCGCCGATGTCGCACAAATTGAAATCAGTGCAGGACCGGGAGAGGCGACAGCAATCGGAAATATTCTGATGCAGATGGTTGCTACAAAAGAATTTGAGTCGATTGAAGCTGGACGCCAATGTATCTTGGATTCCTTCACATTTAGCAAGCATTTACCACAAGCCTGTGATCACGAGGTATTAGAAAAGTATAAAAAATTTATCGAAAAAAGGAGCAAGGAAAATGAGTGAAGTAACTCAAAAATATCAAGCTGCTAAGGCGGCCTATGAAAAAGTGAACGTTGATACAGATGCGGTATTAAAGCAATTGGCCGAGGTAAAGATCTCGATGCATGTTTGGCAGGGAGACGATGTGAAAGGCTTTTTGAGCGATGATGAGCTTTCTGGCGGAATCTCAGTTACAGGAAATTATCCAGGGGGCGCTCGCACACCGGAAGAATTACGCTCAGACTTAGAAAAAGCTTATTCCTTAATTCCTGGTAAGCATAAATTGAATCTGCATGCGATTTACTTGGATACAGATGAAAAAGTCGATCTAAATGAACTTGAGCCGAAGCATTTTGAAAAATGGGTTGATTGGGCTAAAAATCAAGGCTTAGGCTTAGATTTTAATCCAACCTTCTTCTCACATCCTATGTTTAAAGACGGTTTTACTTTGGCCTCACCGGATTCTGAGGTTCGCGAATTTTGGATCGAACACGGGAAGCGTTCTCGAAAGATCGCAGAATATTTTGGGAAGGAAACCGGTCAGGTATGTGTCAATAATTTCTGGGTACCAGATGGTTACAAAGACAATCCAATCGATCGCTATACACCGAGAGAACGCTTGATGACAGCATTGGATGAGATTTTTTCCGAGAAGCTTGATCCTAGCTACACATTAGATGCAGTGGAAAGTAAATTATTTGGACTTGGCGCCGAGGCGTATACCGTTGGTTCCCATGAGTTTTATATGGGCTATGGATTGACTCGCGATAAATTGATTTGTTTAGACGCAGGTCATTTCCATCCAACCGAAGTCATTTCAAACAAATTATCCTCATTGGGCTTGTTCAGTGATGGGATTTTACTCCATGTTAGTCGCCCAGTTCGTTGGGATAGTGATCATGTGGTAATCATGGACGATGAATTACAGGAAATTGGACGTGAATTGGTTCGCAACGATTTGCTTAAGAAAACACATATTGGCTTGGACTTCTTTGACGCGACGATCAATCGTGTAGCCGCGTGGGTGATTGGTACTCGTAATACACAAAAGGCACTGTTGAAGGCGATGCTTGAACCAATTGATACGCTTAAGGAAATCGAATTGTCTGGCGATTACACGACTCGCCTAGCAATGATCGAGGAGCTGAAGGACTTCCCATTTGCGGATGTTTGGAATTACTTCTGCGAAATCAACAATGTACCGGTTGGTCTGGATTGGTTAACAGAGGTTAAGCACTATGAAAAAGATGTTTTAAGCTTAAGAAAGTAGGGAAAACGTGTTGAAAAAGAATAACATATTGAACGCAAACTATGTACAAGAAATGATCGAGGTAACGACTAATTTATACCGACTGGGCTGGGATGAGCGCAATGGCGGAAATATCAGCTATTTGTTGGAAGAAAATGAAGTATTACCGTTTTTAAATCCGACTGAAGTCATTCGGGAAATTCCGATGATCTTTGATGCTGCTTCGTTAGCAGGGAAATATTTTATCGTGACCGGCTCTGGCAAGTACTTTAAAAATGTTCAAGCGAACCCAGCGGAAAATTTAGGAATCATCCGTGTAAAAGAGGATGGGAAAACCTTACAGCTGCTATGGGGATTGGAAAATGGCGCGGTTCCTACTAGCGAACTGCCAAGTCACTTCATGAGTCATATGGCACGACTAGAGGTTGATCCTGAAAATCGTATCATTATGCATAATCATGCGACACATTTATTGGCCATGAGCTTTACCCACGATTTAGATGAAAAAGCCTTTACTCGTACATTATGGCAAATGTGTACGGAATGCTTAGTGGTCTTTCCAGAGGGCGTCTCCATTCTTCCGTGGATTGTTCCTGGAACAACCGAAATAGGCGAGGCGACAGCTGCCAAAATGAAGGAAACTCGCTTAGTTTTATGGCCGCAGCATGGGATCTATGGTGCAGGAAAAGACATGGATGAGGTATTTGGTTTGATCGAAACGGCTGAAAAGGCGGCAGAAGTTTATACTTATGTGTGCGCTCAAGGCGGAATCAAGCAAACCATCAGCGATGAAAACTTACGTTTATTAGCCGACAGCTTTTGTGTAACCCCTAGAGAAGGTTATCTAAACAGCTAAATGAATCGGAGGGGCAACCCTCCAATTTGTTAAATAATATTGTGAAAATAAACACATTAGATGGAGGAAAACAAATGACAGTAAACAGAATGATCTTGAATGAAACATCTTATTTTGGCAAAGGTGCGATTGAAAACATCGTTCCTGAAATTGAAAAGCGCGGCTTTAAAAAAGTCGTTGTGGTTACAGATAAAGGATTAATTGATTTTAAAGTGGCAACCAAAGTAACTGAAATGCTGGATCAAGCGAATGTTTCTTATGACATTTATGATGGGATCGTTCCTAATCCAACAGTTCAAAATGTGAAGGATGGCGTAGCCTTCGTTGGAGCCTCAAATGCAGATGCGATTGTCGCAATCGGTGGTGGCTCACCGATTGATACGGCCAAAGCGATCGGCATCATTATGACAAATCCAGAATTTTCCGATGTAGTAAGCTTAGAAGGAACCGCAACGACAAAAAATCCTTCCTTGCCAATTCTAGCCGTACCTACAACTTCGGGAACAGCCGCAGAGGTAACGATCAACTATGTTATTACGGATGAAACGAATCATCGCAAGTTTGTCTGTGTGGACCCGAATGATATTCCAATTGTCGCTTTCGTTGATAGTGACATGATGATGGGCATGCCGAAAAATTTGGCTGCTTCGACGGGGATGGATGCCATGACTCATGCCATTGAAGGCTTCATTACTAAAGGTGCGTGGGAATTAACTGATATGTTGCATCTTAAAGCAATCGAAATCATTGGACGTTCATTGAGAGATTCAGTGAATGAAAAACAGTCAGCTCGCGAAGAAATGGCGTTAGGACAATACATTGCTGGGATGGGCTTTTCAAATGTTGGTTTAGGACTGGTTCATGGAATGGCTCACCCGTTGAGCGCTTGGTACAATATTCCTCATGGTGTAGCCTGTGCCGCACTTTTACCGACAGTAATGAAATTCAATAAGGATTTCACTGGAGAAAAATACCGGAAAATCGCCGAAGTATTACAGGTAGAAGCGATTGAAACAATGAGTATTGAAGAAGCTAGAACTGCTGCCTGTGAGGCGATCGATCAGTTGAGTAAGGATGTCGGGATTCCAGCGACTATTTCTGAGTTAGGTGTGAAATCAGAGGATCTTCCTAAAATCGCGGAAGATGCCTTCAAGGATGTTTGCACGCCTGGGAATCCTCGTGAGGCTAGTGTTTCTGAGATTATTGAGTTGTATCAAAGCTTAATGTAAGACGATTTAGAGTAGAGCTTTCTTTACGGAAGATACATGAATCGATTTTAATAATGGACCAACGAAATTTTTGCTTAGCAATTTTTTGTTGGTCCATTATTTGATCGTTTTCTTAGATGCCTTAAAAGAAGATTCCATCTTTTCTTTTAAATGATTTAATGTGTTTACCTTTTGGAAGAATGAAAATAATCTTGGACGTTGGATTATTTCGAATAGAAAATTTGAACAATTTACCTTATTAAATTATTTATTATAAATTTAGATGATATTTAATTGCTCTATTTTTATGAAAAAATATTTTATATTAAGCTTATAATATAACGTTCGTTTTGTAATAGGATATACCAATCAATTAAAAGCATAGAAAAACCGCTTTTATAAACTCAGAATGAATGAGATAAAAGTGGGCGATTAAAAATAAAATATTTTCATGTAGATATCTTTGTGATATGATTAGCACAAAATAAAAGAATTGTAATGGTCGGTTGATGTTTTATATAGTTTAATCGTCTGTTTTTTATAGTTAAGGTGTATTTGATGAGAGAAGATATAAAAAAGGCAGATATCATAGTTATAAAGGTTGGAACAAGTTTATTAGTGTCACCGGAAACAGGAATAATTGAATCAGCTATCTCAAAATTAGCCAGTGTCTTGGCCCAATTAATGAGATCAGGGAAGAAAATTATTTTAGTATCGTCAGGGGCTGTTGGTGCTGGGACAGTCCAATTAGGTGAAGTATCAAAATATGCAGCTGCGGCGGTTGGTCAAGGTATCCTAACCGGCTTATACGAAGCTGAATTCAAGAAGCACGATCAGAAAATCGGACAGCTATTATTAAGTAGAGATATTTTAACAGTTCCTGAAAATCGTCAGGCTTTTGATCAAACGATTCAGGAGCTTTTGGCCCGCCGAATTTTACCAATTGTGAATGAAAATGACGCAGTGACGGTCGATGAAGGAGAACACAGAACAAAATTTGAAGACAATGATGAATTATCTCTATTGATCGCTGAGGCAGTTGATGCTGATTTATTAATCATGTTGACCGATGTGAATGGCCTGTATTAGGAAAATCCAACAATCAACGAAGAAGCACAAATGATTCGACACTTAAGTAAAATTGATCAACGCTTATTTGAAGCCTCTGATCCCAGCTTAGGAAAATTAAGCCGCGGCGGGATTCGTAGTAAGCTGAAAACAGCGACTGGGGCTTTAACGGCGAATATCTCGATGGTTCTAGCCAATGGCAGAGATCCACATGTCTTATATGATATTTTAGCTGGACGTGAGATTGGGACATTGTTTAAAAAACAGCAGTAGGGAGGAAATGATGTGCTAAAGGTAGAAGGACAGTTAGCTTTTCTTGAACAACGGCAGACCATTCAAGCAGCTTTGATTTCAGGATTTATGTGCGAACATTCAACTTTTCCAATTGCTAGTACGAGTACGGGTGAGGCTACGCCAACTGAACAAGAATTAATGAAGCTGCTTGTACAAAAGCAGAAGCATGAAAGACCGCCAGAGGATTACCAAGCGACAAATCAATATGCTGAGAAGGTTATTGATTTTGAATGGCGGAAAGTGACCGGCTTAGAGAAATTATTCAGTACGGGTCCGCTTTTACAAGATCGAAATCATGATTTTTTACCCGATAAACTAGCAGTTAAGATGATTGTACCCGAAAAGTGCAGTGCTTCAATGATGGCTGCGGCCAGCAATATTGCTTTTCGTTTTGGCATGGAGACCACAGCAATAACGGATTGGCTGCTTAGCCAGAGCTATGAGAGCGGTCCAGCAATCTTATTCCGAGAAGCAGAAGAATGTCAAATTTTCAAACAGGGTGAACTAATTATTATAGAAGGAACTGGTACAGAGCTGGAGGAATTTTCGGCGATTCTTTGCGAACAGTTTCCAAAGCTTTCCACTTTTGAGACTTGGAGCAGTTATCTTCAAAAGTTGGTAGAGAGCTTTTCAATGAAAAATCTCGATGGTCAATTGGCTTATGCCGCGAGCTTGCCAGCTGAGGAGAAGCTGGTGTATGCATCACCTGAAATTACGCAACGGCAGGAAGAAATTGAACAGGCATTTCCTGATTTAACATTTGTCAATCATCGTTCTATGATCGAAGCCTACGAGAAGACCCTTGATTTAACCTGGGAGGTTGATGAGTTTTTAGAAAAATTAGCTTCTGTTTATCCTAAAATCCAGTCAGGCGATCGTGTAGAAATCACAGGTGTGCTTAGTGAGGATCGGCAAGTACGTGAGACGCTTCAACAAAGGATTCTCAAGGAACTGACAGCTCGTCATGCAGATGGAAAGATTGAACTGGTTTGCGCCCATAAGCAAGGGTATTCCTGGATCAATGACATCATCATACCTAAATTGAAAAGTCAGAAAATTGAGAATGTTACAATAGCTTTTAAGCCCTTTTTACCAGAGGGTGTAACGGAATGGACAGAGGAATCTGGTGCGACACCGACCTATAATAATGTAGACGGTCGTGATCCAGAAAAATGGAATGATTTGCCGATTCGTTATCTGCAAGAGCTTTATCCGATTCAAGATAATCTGATGAAGGCCTTCAATCTGTCTGCGGATCAGATAGCATTTGTTACTTATTCCGGCTCAGAAGAGCTGACCTATGAACTAATAGTGAAAACAGAGACGGAGGAGAAACGCTGGACTTATCAAGCCAGCTATTCTGAAAGACCGTATCTAACTGCTTATCCAGGTATGGGAAAGGTTCATCCGCCAACTGGAAGACTGCGAGTGAAAATTAATGACGCGACTGTTTTAGAGGAGCCGTTTGCTACAGACGTTGAAAAAATTTGGACACTTTATCAGGAAGAGGTGCTGTCAAGTTGCCGTTCATGGATTGAAGAACGGACAAATGGCCAGCCAACTAAGGCACAGCAGCCATTTTTCGCGCAGCTGCAATTAGAGATTACTGCAAGTGAGCCAGATGAACGTTTGGCAAGCCGAAATGATCTTTTGTCCAGTTTAGATGCGCTGCATGAGGATCTCTATTTTGCAGGAGCAGATTACTTCAAAAATTATGGCTTGGACGTTCATGGTGAGATGTTTGAGGAGCCAGGGTTGATTTTACCGATTGTTCAGAAAAAAGCAGGAAAACCTCAATTTAAAGTCACACTTCTTGAACAAGTAAAGAAAGAGCCTCAAATCGTGGTGAAGGGCAAACAAGCCGTCTATCCACCTGAACGTAGGAAAATCAATTGTTACCTTCAGTCCATTCATTATGGATCACAGAGATTAGCTGCAACAATTCAGATCGAGGGTGTGCAGACAGAGGTAGTAGAAGCATACGCAAGTCTCTTTGGTAAAGGATTAGTTGGTCAAGATTATGATTTTCATTTGTACAAACAATTAATCTTTCAAGCTGAGGGGCAGCGTTTTATGGTTGACGTCCCTCAAAAGACGCCAGAGGCAGTTCAGGATTTAACGATTGATCAGATTGATTTATATCCTGAGCAAGTCATTGGATATGAGGAATATCTGTCGATTATTCAGCAGTTAAAACGCGTGCCGCAGATTTCAGTCTACAAGATCGCGACATCCTATTTAGGGCGAGAAATATATGCGATCGAATTATTACCAAAAGCTGCCGATTCTGGTTATTTGTCGAGAACCAAGCGTTTGACCAATTATCCATCAGAAATAATCAATGCGCGGCATCACGCGAATGAAGTGTCAGGTACGAACGGAGCTTTTCTGTTATTGAAGGAATTACTAACCGATCCGAAGTATCAGGATGTTGCAGAGCATCTGAATTTGGTCATCGTTCCCTTGGAAAACGTCGATGGTGCAGCCATTCACTATGAGCTGCAAAAAAAGACACCTGAGTGGAAGCTCCATGTCGCTCGTTTTAACGGAGTAGGAAAAGAATTCTATTATGAATACTTCAATTTGGAAACACAGCATACCGAAGCGCTAGGAATGACGCGACTTTATGAACGATTTGTACCAGATGTCATGGTGGATAATCATGGTGTGCCTACTCATGAATGGGAGCAGCCGTTTTCTGGTTATACATCGCCTTCGTATAAAGGCTTTTGGCTTCCACGTTCATTATTGTATGGCTATTTTTGGGTCCCTACAAATGAAGAATATCGTTCGAACATCGTCTTAAATAAAAAAATCGAAGATGTGATTGCAGAGGCGATTGGCTCTGTTCCAGAAATGAAAAAGTGGAATGAAGAGTGGGCGCAGCAGTTTGAAACCTATGCACATAAATGGCTGCCTAAGCTATTTCCAGCAGAGTATTATAAGGAAATGATCAATTATTGGATTGGCTTTGCGGCAGATACAACGCATCGCTATCCGTCAATTCGTTTTCCGTGGTTGACTTCAGTCGCCTACACAAGTGAAGTGGCAGATGAAACGGCTCAAGGAGAATATTTAAGATTGTGCGCTCAAGCTCACGTTGTGCATGATCTGGCAACGATTGATTTATTGCTAGAGTCAACATCGCTTTACCAAACCTCTGCGGTGTTTACGTCAGAGGAAATAAACATTAGCTATACTCGGCTTCGTCCGATTATTGCATCATCATAAGGATGTCAGTTGCGCGTTCTACTCATACGTTAATATTAGTAGAATCGTAGGCCAATGGTGATAATAAGAAAATTTGTTTCAAACTTTTACATCATTTTGAAATGAATAAGGGAGGAAAAGTTTTACATGGAATTAGTTAAATTAATAGGAATTTTGATCGTTATTATTGGTTTTGCATTGAAGCTAGATTCAATTCTGATCATTTTAGTGGCGGCAATCGTTACAGCAATCACTGGTGGTCTAGGTGTTGAAGGCTTATTAACGACGTTAGGAACAAGCTTTGTTTCAAATCGTTCGATGGCTATTTTTATTCTGATCATGCTGGTTACAGGAACTTTGGAACGAAATGGTCTGAAAGAGTCTGCGGCAAAATTAATTGGGAAAATCAAGAATGCATCAGCTGGCGCAGTTATTGGGGCCTACGGTATCATGCGTTCAATCTTTGCGGCGTTCAATATTAGCTTTGGCGGGGTAGCCGGTTTTGTCCGTCCGATCATTATGCCAATGGTGATTGGTTCAATTGAAGCAAAAGGAAAAGAACCAGAAGAAGATTATGTCGAAGAGCTTAAGGGAATGTCCTCAGGGATGGAAAATATTGCGTGGTTTTTCTTCCAAGTATTATTTGTTGGTGGTCCTGGAGCCTTGCTAGTTCAAGCGACATTGAAGGATTTAGGTTACGAAACAAGCTTGCTTGATTTAGCGAAGGTTGAGATTCCAGTGGCGTTATTTGCGGTCATCGTAGCAATCGTATACTACTTCTTAAAAGACCGAAAATTATACAAAAAATACTACGGCAACGATAAATAGGGAGGAACATACATGTCATTTTTTCTAAGTCAAGATGTTTTATTATCTGAAAAGCTACTTGAAATTATTTATATTATTATGGGTGCAGTTGCTGTTTATACCGGGATTAAAAATGCCCGAGATAAAGCAAATCCAACACCGATCGGTACTGCGGTTTTCTGGTGTGCACTAGGTGTAGTCATGATGTTTGGTCGCTGGATTCCACCAATGGCTAATGGCGTGATCGTTATTATTATGACATTGCCGCCAATTTTCAAAAAAGTCAGCAAAGGCAAGGAAAGTGCACCGACTGAGGCTGTTACGAAGAAAATGGCTGATAAGATTGGGATGAAAATTTTTATCCCAGCGTTATCAATGGGGATTTTTGCAATTATTTTTGCCGTATTTACGCAATTAGGGGCATTAGTTGGTGTCGGAGTCGGCGTATTGGTTGCGATTATTGTATTAATGGTTTATTCTCATTCAAATAAGCCAAAAGTATTCTTGGATGATGCGGAACGTATGTTGTCAACAGTAGGTCCGTTGAGTATGCTGCCGATGCTATTAGCAAGTTTAGGTGCGATCTTTACGGCTGCTGGGGTTGGCGAAGTGATTTCTGATCTAGTAGCAAAGGTGATTCCAAAAGGAAATGTCAACTTAGGAATTATCGTCTTTGCGATCGGCATGATGCTGTTTACAATGATCATGGGAAATGCTTTTGCTGCCATTACAGTAATGACTGTCGGAATTGGAGCACCGTTTGTTCTTGCTTACGGAGCTGATCCTGTCTTAATCGGTATGGTCGCATTAACCTGTGGCTACTGTGGAACCTTGTGTACACCAATGGCCGCAAACTTCAACATCGTTCCTGTGGCGATGCTGGAAATGAAGGATCGTTTTGGCGTAATCAAAAATCAAGCGGTCTTAGCAGTGATCTTCTTAGTTTTCCAAATCTGCTATATGATTTTATTTAAATAGAAGAAAAAGGAATGGTGAAGTAAATGAAAGTTTTAATTACCGGTTTTGATCCCTTTGGCGGCGCAGCAATTAATCCTGCGTTTGAAGCAGTAAAATTATTACCTGATACAATTGAAGGCGCAAAAATCCATAAACTGGAAATCCCCACAGTCTTTAAAAAGGATGGCGAAGTTCTGGCAAAGGCGATTGAGGAACAAAATCCTGATATCGTCATTTGCGTCGGACAAGCGGGCGGACGTTCAGATATTTCTGTTGAAAAAGTTGCTATCAATCTGATGGAGGCTCGTATTCCAGATAATGAAGAACAACAGCCATTGAACCAAGTCATTTATGAAGATGGTGAAACAGCCTATTTTGCAACACTTCCAGTCAAAGCGATGGTCAGCAAAGTAAAAGAAGCGGGAATTCCATCCAGCGTTTCTTACACCGCTGGAACATTTGTTTGTAACGATATTATGTATCGTTTGCTGTATTTAGCAGATAAAGAAGGAAAGAATCTCAAAGGCGGATTCATCCATGTGCCTTACTTGCCTGAGCAAGTCATAGATTTACCTGTAGGAACACCGAGCTTATCTGTTGAAACAATCGCTAAAGGTTTAGAAGCAGCTGTTGCTGCTGCGGTCATCAATGATGAAGATCAAAACGTAGCAATGGGAACGATTATGTAATAGTTAAAAAGGAAGGATCGAGCATTTTTAGATGCTCGATTCTTTTTTTGCGTCAAATAGCGATAATTAACGATTGTTTATAGGATTCTTTGTATCTGATAGAGCATTAGTAAAAAGGTGTTTGTATTTTTTGCAGACTTGATTTAGTCATATCTAGGAACAATCGGCAATGGAGAATGGAATGTTGCTATAATGATTTGTAAGAGGATCGAACGGAATCAACTCTTATTTCAAGATAATTTTTTCGTTCAAAGGCGGAAAAATAACGAAGGGAACAATTACATAAAAAGCCCGCTTAGTTTTTTATTAAGAATGTGTAAGTCTAGTAACTGAGTATAGAGGCTGTATTGGAAAGCTTTTGACTTAGAAAAACAAATCGTTGTTTTATGTTCTTTTTTCGCAGGGTAAAAACATCGGTACACTGTTTGGGAAAAAGTGAAAACAGGTTGTGCCGAAGAATTATAGCGCTTTCTTTGATCTGGATATATAGTATAAGTGGGGGTAGGGATATGATAGATTATCGGTTAAGTTATCTTATTGGAGATTCAAAAGAAAAATATTTGCTTGATCAAGCAGCTGAAATGACAAAAATGAGGAAAATGGACCTGCTTTTGGCAATCGAAAAGGTCAATGAAGTGGCGTCTGACTTATTTGAAACAGAAATTTTAATAACAGAGACAGAAATTGAAATTCCTAAAATGATTACGCGGAATTGGATTGATCTCTTTTTTAATCAAAAGCGGGAGGAAGTTGTTTTTCTTGAAGAAGAACGGCAGGCAATGATTTTCTTGCTGACTTTTGCACAATTTGAGGAACTATCTGTCTACTACTTCCAAGACTTCCTGTTCGTCAGTAAAAATACGATTTTAAAGGATTTGAAAAAGCTTCGAGCAGCACTGGCTGAACGTGGAGTAACCCTCGAATATTCTAGAAAAATTGGTTTTTTTCTTAATGGAGCTGAAGCTTCGATCCGCGGAGCCGCTTTTTATTTGCTAGGTATTTTAGCCGCCAGTCCCAATGGCAATCGTTTGTTGTATGAAGGTCTATCATTAAAATCCCCAAACCTGTATACAGATGTTCGCTTAAATTTTTCAATGACGATTGAAGAATATGATCTAGTGTTTGTCCCTAGTCGTTTTGAAGAAATGGTGTATTTCATTTCCTATTTGATTTGCCGAACGGAAAACTATGAGATCGACTTTTCGCAAGAGGATCAAGCGCTTTTAGCGCCATTGATCGCACACAAGGCGAGCAATCAGTTCTTAGCGCATTTTTCGAAAATTAAAAACAGCAGCATGGAATCCTATTACTTCACAGTTATTTTCATGACGGTTCTTCAAGGGGAAATTCAAGATACTTCGCTAGAGTTTTTGTTGGAATGCTCCAGTGAGATCATTCATGAAATAGAACGCCTTTCTGCGATTGAATTCAAGAATTATCGCAAGCTGCTACTGGATCTTTTTTATCATTTGGTTCCGGCTTATTTTCGAATCAAATTTGATTTTAAATTGAGCAATGTATTAATTGACGAAATAAAAATGCAATACCATGAGATTTTTGAATTGACCAAATTAGCGTTATTTCCATTAAGGAAGCTCGTTCAAAAGGACATTCCTGACGAAGAGATCGGCTACTTCACGATTCTCTTTGGCGGCGAAATCAGCAATCAACGACAAAAGAAGAGAAATGCCCAGTTAAGGGCGCTGATTCTTTGTCCTAGCGGTATTAGTTCATCTTTGATTATGAAGTCTGAGCTGCAGGAATTGTTTCCGCAGATTGATTTTTCCGAAACAAGTTCCTTTGAACAATTCAATCATCAAGGTATGGATAGTGCATTTGATCTTATTTTCTCTAGTGTTCCAGTGAAGACAGATAAGAAGCTCTATGTGATCAATCCAATCATGACACAACTAGAAAAGAACGCATTAATGAGAAGAGTTCAGGAAGATTTTCTCTTTCCGAAGGTGTTGATTCCATCGGTGAATGAAATTCTAGATATTTTAATCCCTCATATTGAATTAAAGAATGGTATTACAAAAGAAAAGCTCTACAACATTGTGCAAAAAAAAATGAACAAGGAAATGAAAAGAAGGGAAGATGATCGACCGATGTTATCAGAATTATTAACAGCTGACATGATTCAATTGACAGACCGTAAGATGGGCTGGGAAGAGGCGATTGATATAGCTGCTGACCCGTTAAAGAAGAAAGAAAAAATCAATCAAACCTATATAGAAGCAATGATTAACAAAGTGAAGGATTACGGACCATTTATCCATATTGGTAAAGGTGTGGCACTGCCTCACGCACGTCCAGAAGATGGGGTCAATGAGTTAGGAATGTCACTGCTGAAGGTGGATACGCCTGTGCTGCTTTCAGATGATGAAAAGCATCCGATTCAAATTTTTATTTGTCTAGCAGCCATTGATAATGAAATGCACTTAAAGGCGCTGGCGAGCTTAACAAGAATTTTGTCGAATAAAGAGAAATTAGATACCTTACTAAATGCTTCAACAAAAGAAGAAATTTTAGAAATTATGACTGAAGGAGAAGATGAATAATGAAATTTGCGGCGGTATGTGGATCAGGTTTGGGTTCAAGCTTTATGGTGGAAATGAATATTCAATCTGTACTTAAAGATTTAGGAGTAGAAGGCGTAGAGGTTGCTCATTATGATATGGGCAGTGCAGCACCAGAATTAGCAGATACATTTTTTGTCGGCGGTGATTTAGCTGATAGCGCCCAGCATTTAGGCAATGTAATTGTATTAAATAGCATCATTGATATGGACGAGCTAAAAGAAAAGGTTCAAGCAGAATGTGTGAAACAAGGACTGCTATAGGATGCGATGTCTGGAAGGAAAGAAAAAGTAGGAGGATTAAAAAATGAACGGTATTTTAAGTATATTAATTGATATTGCCAGTACGCCAGCGCTATTAGTGGCTCTGATTGCTATTTTAGGAAATATCTTACAAAAGAAAGATACGGCTTCAATCGTTAAAGGCGGAATCAAGACATTTGTGGGCTTCTTAGTAGTAACAGCTGGAGCAGGTGTAATTGAAGGCTCATTGGCACCTTTCGGAGAAATGTTCCAAGCGGCCTTCAATATGCAGGGCGTTGTTCCGAATAATGAAGCGATTGTTGCTTTGGCACTTAATAAATTTGGTACGTACACAGCACTTATTATGTTAGTCGGAATGGCCTTTAATATTTTGATCGCGCGGATTACTCGGTTTAAATATATTTATTTAACTGGACATGCCACACTTTACATGGCGTGTATGATCGCGGTGATTTTGAGTGTGACGGATATGGGAACTGTTCCATTGGTATTATTTGGAGGTTTGGCTTTGGGCTTGGCCAACACGATCTTCCCAGCTATCGCACAGCCATTTACTCGCCAAATTACGAAGAACGATACGGTTGCTTTAGGACATACAGGGAATTTTGGGTATGCGCTGAGCGGTCTGATCGGTAAATTTGTAGGAAATAAAGAAAAATCGACTGAAGATATCAACTTCCCGAAAGGTTTGTCCTTCCTACGCGATTCCACAGTTAGTATTACGATTACAATGGCAGTCGTTTATGTGATTGTTGCCTTATTTGCGGGAAATACTTTTGTAGCAGAAAACTTAAGCGGTGGCACAAACTATATTATTTATTCGCTGCAGCAGGCTGGCTCATTTGCGGCGGGGGTATTCGTTATCTTGGCAGGTGTTCGTTTGATCTTAGCAGAAATTGTTCCGGCATTTAAAGGAATCTCGGAGAAATTAGTTCCAAATTCGATTCCAGCATTGGATTGTCCAATCGTTTTCCCTTATGCACCCAATGCCGTATTGATCGGCTTTTTAACCAGCTTTGTTGGTGGAATTGTGAGCTTAGTGATCATGGTCTTAACCGGAACGACGGTAATTATTCCAGGGGTTGTGCCGCATTTCTTCTGTGGAGCAACTGCCGGTGTTTACGGAAACGCGACTGGCGGACTGCGAGGAGCGGTAGTCGGATCTTTTGTTCATGGTGTTATTATCAGCTTTATGCCGATTCTCTTAATGCCTGTTATGGGTGAACTAGGCTTCCAGGGTTCAACCTTCTCTGACACAGATTATGGAGTAACTGGGATTTTCTTAGGAAATCTTGCCAATTTTGGTGGACAGATCGCTGCGATTATTGGAATTTTAGCAGTATTAGGAATCTTGATCGTTTTGACAGCTGTTACCAAAGGGAAAAAATCACGTGCGGTTTCTGAATAATTCAAGGGAGAAGATAGTGTGGAAGAAGTAACGCTTAAAAAATTAGAAATTTTAGCCACGAACATTCGGATTGATACAATCGAGGCGATCAGGAAGGTTGGTGCCGGACATATCGGCGGCTCGCTATCCATTGTGGAATTATTAGCAGTGCTCTACGGAAAACAATTGAACTATGATCCAAAGAATCCTCAGTGGGAGGAACGTGATCGAGTTGTTTTATCCAAGGGACATGCAGGAACTGCTTGGTATAGTGCGTTAGCAGAAGTTGGTTTCTTTGAGAAAAACTGGCTGATGACCTTGAATGAAGGCGGCACAAGACTGCCTTCTCATCCAGATCGGACAAAAACACCTGGAGTGGATGCAACGACAGGTTCTTTAGGTCAAGGAACCTCGGTCGCGGCAGGAATCGCGACAGGATTGAAGCTGCAGAAGAAAGACAGTTACGTTTATTTAATTGTTGGAGACGGCGAATTAAATGAAGGACAATGCTGGGAGGCCTTTCAGTATTTGGCTCATTTCAAGCTGAATAACTGCATCGTAATCATTGATGAAAATAAAAAGCAGTTGGATGGAACAACAAAAGAAATTTTGAATCCTTTTAATATTGAGGAAAAGATGCGGGCATTTGGTTTTAAAACAGTGAAGGCCAAAGGAGATGACATACCAGCCATTGATCAGGCGATCACTGATTGTAAAGCTATTAAAGATCATGCGGTTTGTATCATTCTTGATTCTGTCAAAGGTCAAGGAGTACCTTTTTTTGAAGAAATGGCGGCTAATCACTCAGTAAAATTTGACAATGAGAAAACATTGGCACAGACAGAGAGTATCCTGGCTGATTTGCGAGAACGAGTAAAGGAGTGTGGCTAGATGTTTACATTAGCAAATACTAGAGAAGTTGGAAAAGAACTTCGTGTTGCAGTGGTCGATGCTCTGAAAGAAACGATGGAAAACAACGAGAAGGTGATTGCTCTGGATGCCGACTTAGGCGCTGCCAGCAAATGGACGGATCTAATCAAGACTAATCCTGATCGTTTCATCAATGTCGGAATCGCTGAAGCCAATATGGTAGGTGTCGCTGCAGGATTAAATCTTACTGGATACATTCCTTTCGTCCATACCTTCGGGCCATTCGCAACAAGACGTGTATTGGATCAAGTTTTTCTATCAGGTGCCTATTCTAAAAATACGATCAATATTTTTGGTTCAGATCCTGGATTTGCGGCTGGGCATAACGGCGGAACCCATACAACTTGGGAGGACGTGGCATTATTACGTGCTATCCCTGATGTGGTTATCTGTGATGCAGCTGACGCTGTTCAGATGGAGTGGATCATTAAAGAATTTAGTCAATTGACTGGTGTGCATTATGTTCGTGGCAATCGTAAAGGCGTTCGCGATGTTTATGCAGAAGGCTCGAGCTTTACATTAGGTAAAGGCAACCTGTTGAAAGAAGGTTCAGATTATCTAATCGTTGCGGCTGGACAATTAGTTTCTGAGGCTTTGGATGTGGCGGAGCATCTTGAAGAAAGAGGTATTACCGCAGATGTGATCGATATGTTTACGATTAAGCCGTTAGACAAGGAATTATTATTGGAGCGATTAATTGGTAAGAAAATGGTCATTACCATTGAAAACCACTCGATCACTGGCGGTCTAGGCAGTGCGGTAGCAGAAGTTTTAGCAGATAACGGCCTTGCTATTCCTCTGAAACGCATCGGTGTCGATGAACGTTTTGGACAGGTGGGAACACCAGCCTTTCTACAGGAAGAATTTGGCTTGACTGCGGAAAAAATTATCGAACAAATCGACGGATGATCTAAAAAGAAAAAATAATTTATAGGTGTTCAAGGGATCTGTAAGGATCTTTTGGGCACTTTTTTTCAGCAGTTCATCTGAGCTACTGACCTATTTGATTGAAGAATTTGTTGTCATTTCTTATCCCAAATCATGCTATGATTGGATTAATCGGTTGAAAACTACGAAGCAAGTCTGTTTTAGCAGACTTTAGTGGGCACTATGTGTGTGTAATAAACCGTGATTTTTTTCAGATGGGAGCTACAGAGCTATGAAGCATAAGAAAGAAGCAGACTTAATTTTTTTACCGCTGGCTGCCAATGGAAAGCCGCAACATTTGGGATCAGAAAAGACGGGATGTCCCTTCTGTGAGTACGCAGAAAAAGAGAATATCTTGAGAAGAGAAGAAGACATGCTTTGGGTGCTCAATAAATATCAAACATTGCAGGACACCTTTCAAACGATCATTATAGAACATGCAGACCATAACAAGGATATTTCAACTTATACAATCGAAGAGAATCGAAAATTATTTACTTTCGCCTTTGATTGCTGGGAAAAAACCAAAAAAGACCCACAATTTAAATCCGTCCTTTTTTATAAGAATCATGGCCCATTATCTGGTGGTAGTTTAAAGCATCCGCACATGCAAATCGTCGGATTAAAGGAAATTGACGGAGAGGCTCAAATCGAACCGGAGAATTTTGAGGGAGTCACTGTTCTGTCTGAGAACAACGTTGTTATCAATTTTTCTAGTAGGCCAATTATGGGATTTTTAGAAATCAATATTATTGTTGATTCTCAGATCACAGAGGCAATTCATCGTTTGGCTGACTACGTGCAAAAGACGGTTAATTATATTTTAACTACGTATCACTATGGACGCTGCGAAAGCTATAATCTATTTTTCTTTGAGAAAGAAGGAAAGTACATCGTTAAGCTAACCCCACGTTTTATCGTTTCCCCATACTTCGTTGGTTATAAGCTGACCCAGAATTTTTCTGAAGAGCATTTGCTTTTACTAAGGGAGGAATTTCGGAAAGAGATATTGGAAAGATAGGGAAGAATTAAAGTAAATGAAGAAGAAGTATTAATAAAATAGATCTTCAAATAGTGGAAAAAACACGATTAATAGAAAAAGTTAGAAAATACGACAAAGGGAAGCTCCGAATATAATATTAAGAAGTTAAGTATATTTAGCTTGTTGCTTTCATTGTCTGCTTGTTTAAAATGTACATAGAGGTGATGAAATGACAACACTAGAGGAAGCGATTGTAGCATTAGCAGAAGAAAAGTGTACAAATCTACAGATAGATCAATTACAGCACGCCTTTTTTGATACGCCTGAGATTGAAGAAGTACTGCAAGTAAGTAGAACACAAGCAAGTCGGGCTGCTAATCGATTAGTTGAGAGTGGGGAATTAATCAAGGTTAATACACGTCCAGTTCTATTTCTAGCAAAAAAAACTTCTGAACAATATTTTAATTTAGAACTGAGGAAAGAGTATGAACGCGTTAAAGATATTATTGACTCTGTAAAGAAAATACCTTCTGAACGAATTTTTGAACAGATGATTGGTTATGATAAAAGCTTATCTGAGGCATTAGAACAATTGAAAACAGCTGTTTTTTATCCTGGAAATGGCTTGCCAATCATGATAATGGGAGACACTGGAGTGGGAAAGAGCTATTTTGTTCAAATAATGCACGAATATATGATAAAGGCGGGTATTCTTTCAAGTGGTGCACCTTACAAAATTTTGAACTGTGCGCAGTACTATAATAATCCTGAACTATTATCAGGACTTTTGTTCGGGTATGCAAAAGGAGCTTTCACAGGAGCCTATGAAAGCAGGGTTGGTCTTTTGGAAGAAGCTGATCAGGGGTTGCTTTTTTTAGACGAAGTTCATCGTTTGAATGCTGAGGGACAGGAAAAACTTTTTACCTTCATGGATAAAGGCACTTTCTCAAGAATTGGTGAAACAACACTTCGTAAAGCAAAAGTACGTTTAGCTTTTGCTACAACCGAGAAGCCACAGGAGTTTCTGCAAACGTTTTTACGACGAATACCTATTCATATTTATATTCCCAACATGGACGAACGAGGTATCATGGAAAAACGCCAAATGATCGAGTATCTATTTAGCAAGGAGAGTCGCAACTTAAATCAGGTGATAGAGGTTACCCCTCGAGTGATGAATATCTTGCTGCAAACGCATTATGAGGGAAATATTGGTGAAGTTGAGAACACTATTAAATATGCTTGCGGAAGTGCTATCGCGCGAAATGAACAAAAGCAGGTAAAAATACAATTGAGAGATTTGCCGCAAAAAATCTACGCTTTTAATCATGAACAAAAACAATGGACAACCTTTGAAGGATCGAATTTGATTTTTTCAAGTTCTAATGAAAAGAGACAAGTGTCTACTAAACCCAAAGAATTGATTCACTTTATTTCCCGATTAAAGATGCTTTATCAGCACTATGAAGTAGGAGATGAAAATCTTCATGAGCTAAAAAAGCAATGGATGCAACAAGTAACACAATTTATGGATGAGCTTGTTTATCAAGATAAATATGCGAGTCATATGACATTAGAGAAATTTATCTTAACTACAATGCAGGAAATTTTTCGCGAACTAGACTACCAAACTAAGTTTCGTTATGATGGAAATTTTGTTTTATTTTTTGCTCACTATATTTATCGCTATGTATTGAAAGGAGAAACGGATCAGCTGATTTTGTCAAATGGTTTTGAACAATTTGTAAGTGATAATTATCGTTTAGCCAAAAGTGCCATCAACAAATTATTACCAGAAGTAGAAAAACGCTTGGATTTAAGCTTTAACGAGGTGGATCGTTGTTTATTTATTCTATTTTTATCAACTTTGGAACATGCCGAACAGTATACTGATTTAGATGCAATCATACTAGCACACGGTTATGCCACAGCTAGTAGCATTGCGAATGTCTGTAATCGAATGCTGGGAAATGCTACCTTTGCTTCCATTGACATGCCCATTGAGGCAACTTTAGATGATATAAGTGAAAAGGTACGTTTATATATAGAGGAAAATCAGGTGAATCGAGGACTTGTGCTACTTATTGATATGGGCTCCTTGAACATGATTTATGAGCAATTGAAACAGGATATTGAGATTCCAATTCTATTTATTGATCAACTAGGAACGCTAATGGCTTTAGAAATTGGCAATCTGATTCAACAAGGCAAAGAATTAACAGAGATTGCGGAACAGATGAATGAAGTGATGGCCCCCAATGTTCAACTATTTCAGCCTCAACGCAGCAAAAGGAAAGCAATCATCACTACGTGTTTTACTGGGATTGGAACAGCCGTACAGATTCAACGACTTTTGTATGACTGTTTAGAGGGAATGGTAGATATTGAGATTATCCCGACAGAATTTCGTGAGCTGAAAGAAGAGGGGATCAGTCCAGCGTTAACTTCAAAATATGATTTGTTAGCCATTATTGGAACCGATGATCCTGAAGTGCTCAAAGGCAATTTTGTATACCTAGAAACGATAATTTCAGGTGATGGGTCTAATAAGATTGCAGAAATATTCCAAGGAATTTTAGCTGAAGAGGATATTGCAGAGATAAATAATCGTTTGGTAAAGAATTTTTCATTGATTCGGGTAATTGAATCATTAACTATATTAGATACGAAGAAGATTATGGAACTGATTGAAGAATGTATCCAGCAACTTGAAATTCGTTTATCTTTAAAGCTGTCCAATGCCCGAAAGGTGGCTATGTATGTTCATGTTAGCTGTATGGTCGAACGTTTGATTCGGCATTCAGAAATTTTGGATTTTCCTGATTTAGAAAAATTTTCTTATGAGCATCAAAATGAGATCAGAGTGATTCAGGAAGTCTTTAGTGTGCTTGAACAGACATATAGTGTGACAGTCCCTTTAACAGAGGTTGGTTATATCCATAATATTCTTTATAACACGTAGCGTGCCACTAATTGGCACGCTTTTTGCTTTATATAAAAATGAAGGAGGGATTTTAGTGAAATACTTGATTGCGACACATGGTGAATTTTCAAAAGGAATCATTGATAGTGTCCAACTGATTATTGGAGAAGAGAGCACAATTGATTATTTCTGCATGACAAAGTCAAAATCTTCTGAGGATGCAAGTAGAGAAGTAAAGCAATATTTATCAGATATAAAAAATGAACCGTTAGTCGTTTTAACGGATGTGTTTGGCGGCAGTGTCGCAAACCTTTTCACCGAATGTTTACTCGAAGGATTTGATTTTCAATTGGTAACTGGGGTGAATCTACCGATGCTTTTGAGTTTACTTTTATCCGAAGGACCTATAGTAGAACGCATCAATACTAGCTTAGAAGAAGCAAAAAAGGGAATTTTACATGTGAATGCATGTATTGAAAATAAAGGAGGCGTGGAGGATGACAGTATCATTATTGAGGATTGATGATCGATTGATCCATGGACAGGTTGCTTTCGGTTGGACATCATCATTGGGAGTAAATACTATTTTGGTTGTAAATGATGAGGCCAAAAATGATCAAATGAAAGCAATGGCTTTAAATTTGGCAAAACCAAGCAATGTCAATCTCTATATTCGAAGTGTTGAAGAATCAGGGGAGATAGTTGAAAAATTCAGTCAGTCAAAAAAAAGCAATGTTTTGGTGTTAGTGAAGAATACCACTGATGCGCGTCGATTACTTGCTAACTCTGGCGGTGTAATCACAGAAATCAATATTGGAGGTCTGCGATATTCTGAAGGGAAAAGAAAATTGACAGATTTGGTCGCTGTTGATGAGCAGGATATTGAAAATTTGAAAGCTATTCAGGCAAGCGGAGTAGAAGTTGAATTCCGTATGCTGCCAAGAGACAAACGTAAGGTACTGGAGGAATTTGATTTATAGGAAAGGAGAATTGATATGGTAGCACAAGCATTAATGTTGGGATTGATTGCAGGAATAGGTATCTTGGATGGACGGATTTTTGGTCAGATGATGTTTGATCGACCGCTCGTTACGGGACTTTTTGTTGGATTGGTTTTAGGAGATGTAAAACAGGGAATTGTTATTGGTGCTCAACTGGAGCTGATCTGGATGGGAATAGCAGGAATTGGAGCAGCAACCCCGCCAGATGTGGTAACTGGCGGGATTTTGGGAACAGCTTTTGCAATTATTTCAGGTAGCGGAGTAGAAGTAGCTTTGGCTTTAGCAGTACCAATCGCTGTTTTGGCTCAAACTTTAGGCGTTGTTGTACGAATTGCTAACACCTATTTTGCTCATAAAGCGGATAACTATGCTAAAGAAGCAAATTATAGAGGATTAGCTATCTCTATGTGGGTTCCAGTCTGTCTATTTTTCTTAAGTACATTTTTACCGACATTTTTAGCTATTCTCTTAGGTGCCGATCAGGTTTCTAATTTGATTAACTCAATTCCTAAAGTTATTTTGGATGGAATGAGTGTGGCGGGGTCTTTATTGCCGGCAATTGGGTTTGCCTTATTAATGGATATGCTCTTTTCAAAGAAAATGGCGCCATTTTTCTTTATTGGTTTTCTAGCAGCCGCTTATGGAGGCTTGAACATTACCGCAATTGCTTTATTTGCTGTTTGCTTAGCATTCATTTTGCATTTTTATATCGAACCAAAAAAAGCAGCTGTTGACTCGATACAGGATAATCTGACGGAAGGAGAGATTGATTTTGACTAAGGTTACGACTAAAGAACTTCGTAGTGTTTTTTGGCGTTCATTTGCCTTGCAGGGCGCCTTCAATTATGAACGGATGCAAAATATCGGATATTGCTATTCAATGATTCCGGTAATCAAACGGTTATACAGTGAAAAAAAAGAACAATCCGCATCATTGGTTCGTCATTTGGAAATTTTTAACACCACACCAGCGGTCGTTCCTACTATCATGGGAATTACTACTGCGATGGAGGAGGAAAATGCCAATAATGTTGACTTTGATGAACAGTCTATCAACGCTGTTAAAGCTTCTTTGATGGGACCACTAGCAGGGATTGGTGATTCCATTTTCTGGGGGACATTACGAATCATCGCTGCTGGGATTGGGGTATCAATTGCAAAAGACGGTAGCATTTTTGGTCCGATCCTATTCCTGTTAATTTATAATATTCCGAACTTTTTAATAAGAATTTTTGGTTTGAAATTAGGCTATCAAGTTGGCGTTAACTCACTGGAGCGAATTCAAAAAGAAGGCTTGATGGATAAAATCATGTCCGTAGCAACCATTATTGGTCTATCGGTGGTAGGCGGTATGGTAGCAACGATGTTGTCGATTTCTACACCTTTAGAATTTAAAATTAGTGGTGCAGAAATCGTTGTTCAAGACATTTTGGATCAAATTTTACCAAACATGCTTCCGCTAATCTTTACCTTTGTAATTTACCGTTTAATTAAAAAAGTTAGTATTACTTGGCTGACCATTGGAATCATTGTTTTTGGGATTTTAATGCACGCTATTGGAATTTTATAAAAAGGAGAAGTGACAAATGGCTACAATTGAAAGCTACATGCTTGAAACACCAGAAAGAATGCAGGAGATTATTGAGAAATCACCAAAATTGTTTGCTGAAGTAAAGCAAGCACCTATTAAAAGGATTATCATTACTGGCTCAGGAACAAGTTATCATTCAGGTCTTCAAATGAGCAGCTTAATGAGAAAATTACTAAAGATTGATGTTCGTTCGATGTATCCTTTTGAGCTTACAGAAGATACTTTTCTAAATGATAACGAGCATACCCTCGTTGTAGGAATTTCACAAGGCGGAAGTAGCTATTCAACTTATAATGCAATGAAGCTGGCGAAAAAGCATGGATGTATGACAGCTTCAATGGCGGGAACCGAGAATGCTTTCATTGATGAGGTGGCAGATTACATTTTAACAGTAGCATGTGGAGAAGAGTTAGCTGGTGCGAAAACAAAAGGATTCTATTGTACAAAATTGAATCTTTTATTATTGGCACTGAATATCGGCTTGGAAAATGGTACTGTGACAGAAGAGGCTTATCACAAACAAATTGCTGATGCAAAGGAAGCGGCAAATCATTTCCGCGCAGTCTTTGATGCTTCAGAAGCGTGGATTGAAGATCATAAAGAAGAGTTAAAGGAAATAAAAGACATTCGTATTACTGGCCCAGCTGCGATCTATGGTGATATTTTGGAAAGTGCATTGAAATTATTAGAAACAATGCGATGTCCAGTTACCGGATATGAATTTGAAGAGTTTATTCATGGAATTTATAATGCTATTAATGAGGAATCGACTGTGTTTATCTTAGATAATGGAAATGAGACTCGTTCAGATAAAATGAAAGAAGTCTTATCTGATTGGAGTGAAACAATCTATTTATTTACCAATTACGAGTCAAAGAATACAGATTTATTTTTACCGACAGTAGCAGATAATGAGATGTTGACATTTAATTTTATTATCCCATTACAATTAATATGTGCAAAAATCCCAGCTTTACGTGGCGTTGATCCTTCTATACCTAAAGACCCTCAATTTCATAT
This sequence comes from Enterococcus avium, assembly GCF_002891025.1. NCBI lineage: Bacteria > Bacillati > Bacillota > Bacilli > Lactobacillales > Enterococcaceae > Enterococcus > Enterococcus avium. The sequence continues at coordinate 623,515 of NZ_NBSL01000003.1, forward strand.
GAAATTAGGTAGTAAAAAGTTTAATAAATAAGGGTAGCTATAGTGTGCAGCTTATTCGATGATGAATAAGAAATAGAACCAAAAGTTCCCAGACCGTCGTTACAGAATGACGGTCTGGGGACTTTTTTTTTAATGACTTTAGTCAGTTTCGTTCGCGGAGCGTACGAAACAAGAAAACCGCGCGCTTCTACGCGTGGATGGAATAGCTTTAGCGATAAAAACTCCTTTCGATATACTAATAAGTGGCTACCAACCGCTTATTTTATCGAAAGGAGTTTTTCTATGTCTAAAGACGACAAAAGTTTATCACATACTAGATGGAATTGTAAGTATCACATAGTCTTCACCCCAAAATATAGAAGAAAAGTAATCTATGGGGAATTAAGAAAAGATATTGGAAGAATTTTGAGGAAGCTTTGCGAGATGAAAGAGGTAGAAATAATCGAAGCACACGCAATGCCAGATCATATTCACATGTTGGTAAAAGTACCACCAAAAATAAGTATCTCGCAGTTCATGGGCTACTTGAAAGGAAGAAGTGCGACGCTTATCCATGAGCAGCATGGAAACTTAGTCTATAAATATGGAAATAAAAGTTTCTGGTCAAAGGGGTATTACGTGAGCACAGTCGGTCTGAACCAGAAAACAATTGAAAAATATATACGAGAGCAAGAATCAGATGATCGAATCCGAGATAGTATAAGTAAACGAGAATACGTTGATCCATTCAAAATGAAGAAAAAGAAATAAAGTAGCGAGCGAAGAGCGGTTGGTGGTCTTTTAGAAAGCTCCATTTATGGAGTAGGCGAGTAGTGACCTCTTCTAGAGGTGTTAAAAAGCCACCCGTTCTCACGGGTGGATGTGTTACTGCTCAATTATTAGTTACAAGATGATAGTGATACTTTCCTGTATTAATTCTCTGTAACTAGAACATTAATTTTTCATTAAGAATATTCTTCTATACAGGCTTTAGTCCGTTAAAATGAATAGTAAGTAAGCTTCTTTACAAGCAACGAAAGCTCAACACGATAATTGAAATTTTTTTAATGGATTAAAAAATGAATAGTCCTAATATGTTGTTGAGAAGGAGCGAAGGAGAGTGAAAATAATTGAATAACGGAAGTCATGCGATGCCAAGTTCTATGATGGAGCTTCGCGAGAATGCCTATAATTTGCAGTATTTGGTAGGAGATAGGATTGATTTTTTATTTAATGAGGGACAGCTTAATCTCTCGGGGATAGTGATAAAAAAGTACACTCACAGCTGTTTAGTCGATATTAGCCAAGATACTGAGCTTACTCGGGATGAAATTGATCTATATAATCAGAAGGTTGTTGTGAATTACAAACAAATCAAAGGGGTGGTTCATTGTGGATGATGCAGCATTCGAAGATTTAGAACTTCATGTATTGACGTTAGCTTTTCAAATAGAAGGATTAAAGAAAAATGCTACGACTAACAAGCAAAGGAACTCATTGAAAATGATTGAAGAGGATTATCGGTATTACAAAAGACAATATGACCAGCAGGTGAAAAAAATGGAGAAGAAAATTCCGAAAAAGGTTTCTTTTGGCGATTGGGATTAATTGTTGGTAACGAATAAAAAAAAGGATGGCGATGCAGACGCTGGATGTTTGCATCACCATCTTTTTTAATACTCGAAAGTTCATTGCTGAAAAAACTAACTTTTCTTCAACAGAGGGTTTGCGTGCGAATCAAGCCGAGTATTTCTTCAATATTCTTTGTTTGACGAAACTGTATAAGGCAGTAAAGAAAGCAAGTCCTAATGTTAAGTAGCCTAACGGAACACAAAAGAACGCTGGTTCAATCAGCATTCCACTTGAATCGAGGTAAGAACCGACTAGGGCGGAAGTCGAAAATAACAAAATACTCAAGAAAAGAAATATACAAGGAATAATGAATTTTTTCATGGTGTCTCCTTCGTTGTTTTTCTAAATTATATAGAATAGAACTTAAGAAAAGATAAGTGTGACAAAATTGTTAGTTGTGAAAGGCATTGAGATATCAACCAGCTTTGTCTTTTGGAGTATGCTATTGTGATCAATGAGACAGAGGATGTGGGATTAGACGAGACAGAATCAATGGCAATTGCTATGCATTTCATCAGTAGTGGAAGCAATTATGATTCGATTCAACAGGCGATGAACGTCACAAAAATTATTTCGGAGATCATTTCCATTATCCAATATCATTTTCAAATCAAAATTGATCAGAACTCGAAAAATTTTTCTCGATTGGTATCCCATCTTCAATATTTTTTGATTCGCCAGGTAAAGGGAATCAAAATGATGGATATGAGTGAAGAAATGATTCGCATTGTCCTTGATCAATATCAGTCCTCCTTTCAATGTGCAGAAAAAGTGATACGTTATTTGAACAAGGTCTATAATGTGAAACCGCCATTAGAGGAGGAAGTGTACTTGACGATGCACATAGAAAGAGTTCGTCAGGTGGAGATGTGAATATTGCCGTTTTTTGAGACCGCCTAAATTATACGATACAAGCACCATTCCTTTTTTTTGGAATAGGTGCTTTTTTGTTCTATCTTTGGAATAAAAAATGACAGTGATAATTCTAAGGAGGATTTATCTTTTTTCAGACGATAACTATAAGGTGCGCATAGGATTCAAACGAGGCTAAAGACTGATTAATTTGTACGTTCAGGAGTGAAAATCATACGTTTAAGATAAAATAGACTTTTATATGTTCTCAATTTGCTCAAATATTCAGCTTTCCACTGATGCAGCCAACATAGCTAATTCCAATCCTTCAATGATTCTGTAGAAGAAAACGAGCTAAAACAATAATTATATTCAAAAAGGATCGAGCAAACAGCAACATTTGCCCGATCCTTTTTCATATTCTATTTATTTCGTTTATTCAACCAATCGGTAGCGACATCCATTGCGGCTCTTGTCGCGTGGCTTTGATCCATAGAATTGACCATTACGAAATCATGGATCATCCCTTGAAAGCGGACTTGTGTCACATCTACTCCGGCATCCCGCAAATGGCGAGCATATTCTTCACCTTCATCTCTTAACACATCGGCTTCGCCATTAAGAATCATAGCTGCTGGCAGTCCGGTCAACTCTTCTTTAGAAGCCTGAAGTGGTGAGATTGTTTTGATTGTTGCGTCTTGACCTTCTGGTAAATAATGATTCCAAAACCATTTCATTCCTTCTTTAGCTAAGAAATAATCAGTCGCAAATTGATTATAGGAGTCCGTATCAAATGCGTGATTCGTTACAGGATAATATAATAATTGCTGATTGATTTTTGGTCCTTTGCGATCCTTAGCCAACATCGTAAGGACTGTCGCCATATTTCCGCCTACGCTGTCACCAGCAATCGTGATGCGGTCAGTGTCATACTTTCCATCTGCATCCGCGACTAATTTCAACAGTGTGGCATAGCTTTGTTCGATCGCCACGGGATATTTTGCTTCAGGAGAACGATCATATTCAGGAACAAAAACAATGGAGTTGGTTCTTACGGCTAATTCGCGAACTAATTTGTCATGAGTCTGCGCACTGCCCAATACCCAACCAGCGCCATGAATATAAAGAATGACTGGCAGTTTCTCAGTGGTATCTCTTGGTTTTACGGTTCGAACGTTAATCGTTCCATATTTCCCTAGCTCCCATGTTTCATCTTGAATATCTGCGTCCAATTTTTCTACTGGAGAATCTTGAACTTCCTCTAAAAGTGCACGTGCTTCATCTATAGGTAATTGATAAATATAAGGTTCTTTTTCATTAGCGATACTAAATTCTAAGGCTGATTTTTCTAAAGAGATTCTTTCTGTCATATCATTTCCTTCTTTCTTGGTTCCCATTTATCATAATAGCAACCGCTATCATTTCAAAGGAATCGGCTTGTTAAACTATTCGCTAATAAAAACCGTGAAAATCTCAATTGTAAACTGGTTCTTGCTTTTTTCTCATTCTTTTTACTTTACTTAGTGGTAAAATTAAAAAAATCAGTTCATTTTTCGGGGGATTAAGATGAAAAAAATTAGTTTTATTATGTTAGGATTTTGTGTCGTATTTTTATTGTCAGGCTGCAATTCAACTAAGAAAGAAGAAGCAGAACCATCGAGAAGTGTTTCTTTAGCACCAGAAACCTCGTCAAGTCAAATATCTGAATCAACCGTATCATCAGCGTCGCAAAGCAGCAGTACGACTGAATCTAGTAGTAAGGCTCAACTTACTGATGCTCAGAAAGGACAAATGAATCAGGCGTTTCTTGATTGGGCGGGGGGACGTGCTGTAATAGGAAATATGGCGGTTAGTTATTGGTTTTTTGATCATGGAGCGGCAGGACGTGGTGATTGGTATGCCAATACCCCAGATGGTCAGGTGCAAGTTCAGAATAATGGCGTGCCAGGGGAAAATGCATTTCCTATTCATGCTATCGGCGGATGCGTCTTTTATACATCAAAAGACGGGAGCGTTGGTAAGCAAGAGCTTATGGCAGGATCATTTGCGGCAAATTATTCTGTAAAAATGGATTATAGTAAACCTGTCAGTAAGTATTTATTAGGCGATAATGGTGTTGTTTATGAATTGAAAACAGGAAACGGTGAGCCTGTTAGTACGAACACAGGGTTTGGCGAATACGCGGATGATGGAAGCTTAGGAAGCTACACACCGACTAAAAGTTTTCAAATTTCTGAGGATCAGGCAGCGCAGGAAAAGCTTAGAGAGCTGATGTATTCGTATTGATTCTTTTTGGTTTTTGGTTAAGATTAATTAGAACGTGACCGTACAATCTGTTATAGGATTTGTACGGTTTTTTGTCGTTCAAAGTAAGTAGACAATTTTGTAAAAAAAGCTCAAAAGTGTTAAAATAGAACAAACGTTCGTTTTTAGGAGGGGATTGAATGAGACAAGGATCAATTTTTGAAAAGTCCAGAGAAGAGAGTGAACCATTAGCGACACGCGTTCGTCCTGAAACGCTAGACGAGTTTGTGGGACAAACACATTTGCTAGGTAAAGGGAAGCTGTTGCGGGAAATCATTGAAAATGATCGCGTCTCATCAATGATTTTTTGGGGACCTCCCGGAGTTGGCAAGACAACATTGGCCCGTATCATCGCAAATCAAACAAAATCTGAATTTATCAATTTCAGTGCGGTCACTAGCGGAATCAAAGAAATAAAAACGGTCATGAAGGATGCGGAGCATAATCGGACTTTTGGTACGAAAACGATCGTCTTTGTGGATGAAATCCATCGCTTTAACAAGGCGCAGCAGGATGCTTTCTTACCTTACGTTGAAAATGGCAGTATCATTCTGATTGGCGCCACTACAGAGAATCCATCCTTTGAGATTAATTCGGCATTGCTGTCGCGTAGTAAGGTATTTGTTTTAAATCAATTGGAAAGTGAAGATATTTTACAACTGTTGAAGCAGGCAATCGATAGTCCAAAGGGTTTTCCAAAACTAAAAATTGAACTGGACGATCAGGTACTTGATTCCATCGCGAAATACGCCAATGGTGATGCTAGAGTAGCGCTGAATACACTGGAAATGGCTGTTCTAAACGGAGAGAAAAAAGCGGATACGGTCACATTGAAGGAAGACAAGCTGCTAGATTTAATTGAGCGAAAATCATTTCTTTATGATAAAAAAGGCGAAGAGCACTACAATACAATTTCGGCTTTGCACAAATCAATGCGCAATAGTGATGTTGATGCAGCGATCTATTGGCTGGCTCGGATGGTAGAATCAGGTGAAGATCCATTGTTCATCGCCAGAAGACTGGTTCGATTTGCTAGTGAAGACATTGGTTTAGCAGATATTCGAGCATTAGAATTAGCGAATACAGTCTTTCAATCCTGCCAGTTCATCGGTTTGCCCGAGTGCAATGTCCACTTAACGCAAGCGGTGATCTATTTATCCTTGGCGCCCAAGTCAAATGCGGTGGATGCAGCCTATCAAAGGGCAAAAAAGGATGTCTACGAAACCATGAACGAACCTGTTCCTTTAGTTATTCGCAATGCGCCTACTAAGCTGATGAAAGAACTGCATTATGGTGAGAATTACCAATATGCCCATTCTACTGAAGCTAAATTAACTTCGATGAAGACGATGCCGCCCTCATTGGAAGGGCATCACTATTATTTACCAACGACACAGGGAAATGAAAAACGCTTCAAGGAACGAAAAGAAGCAATCGAAAAATGGCATGCAGAGTATGATGAGTAAAGAGAAAAACTTAAAGTGGAAACAACGTGCTACTTTTTGATTCTCGAAATAGGGAATCAGCAGTGTGGTGGGTTTGATTTTAAATAATCCTGTCGTACTTTTTGTTTATAAAAAAATAAAAATATCGCAAAAGAGATAAGTGCAAATCACTTAGATCAAATCTAATTAGTAAAGCCGGACGCTGTAAAGCAATTTATTCATGCAAAAATTTTATCCTTTCCCTATAGTTAAAAAGCTGATCCCAACAATATCAAATAGTTGAGACCAGCTTTGTGTTTTTAATCGTCCATTTCTACTTCCAATACATTTCCTGACTGAGCATCAATTGAGACATCAGATTGTTGACCATTATTAACAATTTTTACATCCCAGTAGGTTTTTGATAATTCTCGTTCCAATGACCATTCTGTGATGTCGCCGTTGACTTCCTTTTTGGCGATGCTGTTGATTTGATCTAATGGCAATAGGTTTTTGAGATCAAGCTTTTCATTGTTTCGTTCGTTTCCATTCCGTTCATCCTCATCTAGCATTTCTTCTTCTTGATGTTGAAGCTCGCCAGTTTCTGTGAAGAAAAGTTTGTATTCCTTACTGTCATCCATTCCTTTTACCTCATAGACATACTTATTCATTCGTGACTCAATTTCAATGCCGGTGATATCTGTATTTGGCTTATTTTTCTGGTAAAGAGCGATAATCTCATCTAGAGACATCTGCTTTGTTGCTGAATCAGTGTTTTTTGTTGAGCTAGAAGCAGTGGAGCTGTTCGTTTGTGTTGATTGACTTTCTTGGGCAACGCTCTGACTGCTCGCCTCCTGTTGAGTACCATTTTTAAGCTGAGCAGAATTGTCTCCACAGCCAGCAAGTAGTAATAGAGCAGAACCAGTAATTAGTAAAAGTAATCCTTTTGTTTTCATTTGTTTTCTTCCTTTCGCAATTCATCTTTTTATATCTTTTCTATACTTAAAGTATAACTGGCTGAGGGTACTGAAAATTCAAGATGGGATGAAATCTTCATGAAGAAATCTTCATTTTAGTTAGGAAACTTCAAAGTAAAGCACGCGCCACTTGGTTGATGATCAGTGACTATGATGCTCCCATGATAAAGCTCCGTCAATTGCTTCACGATTGCCAGACCAATCCCAGTTCCAGGAATTTTACTAGAGCGGGAGCGATCGATGCGATAAAAGCGTTCAAAAACCTTTTCTTTTTCGCTATCAGGGATACGTTCTCCTGTATTGGCAATTTTTAAAGTGATTTCTTTTTCAGCTGCAGTGAGAGAGATAGTAATTTCTCCTTCATTTGGTGTATACTTAATGGCATTTTCAACTAAATTACGAATAATTTGATAAAATTGTTCAGAATTGCCGATTATGCTGGCTGTTTCATCTAAATCTAATTTCAATTTCTGGGGCATCAGTGTCGTGTATTCTTCAAGCGTAGTACGGATGAGTGCTGCTAGAAATAGCTGCTGCACTTCTCCTTGCTGTCTCTCGCGGTCAAGAATTAGCAGTTGATTGGCTAATAATTCCATTCGTTGAGATTCCTTATCAATAAAGGGTAACGATTTTTCTAAAACTTCAGGGTGCTCTTTCCCGCGCCGCTTGATAAGATTGACGTGACCTCGAATTGCAGCCAATGGTGTCTTCAATTCATGGGAAGCATCTGAGATAAATTGTCGCTCTCGCTGCATCAGCTGTTCCTGCTGGTGCAGCAGCCGGTTGAAGGAGCTTGCAAGATTATCTGCTTCTTTGGGTGAAAGTGGTATTGATAATCGTTCGTTTGTTTGCGGATGCTTAGACAAATTCAAGACCTCTTGATTCATCTTTACTAGCGGAGCACTGATTTTTTTTGCAAATCTAGCGACGAAAAAGATTCCTAGCAGTATGATCAGCATGGATATTTCTAAAGACCACAGAAAGAGAGTCGCTAGAATTTCAAAATTATCTTCCATACTGGTGAGTACTGCCACGCTGGTATTTTTTACATAAAATTGTTGAAACAAATAGGGCGTATCCTCATCCCATAGAACATCTGATAAAAAGGGGAGCTGTCTCAGCTGTTGAAAGCTGTCATAAAGTTGATAGGCATCGCTGGAATATACTGTGCTGCCTTTTTCTAGCGAAACACGGATAAAATACCTAGGATCATCTGCGGCGATATAAAGCTGCAGGGTATTTTTCCATTCCTGATTGGTCTGTGTCTCTACTTGAGACAGCGCATCCTTAATGGCTTCGGTTTCTTTCTTACTGGATTCATACAACTGCAGTGCAGTGACACTGAGGATTAGAAGATTGACTAGTAAGACTAATCCCAGCATGATCATACTAAAACGAGTAATCAGTTGATACTGCAGTGTTTTTCCTTGTTCTTTTCTATTTTTCATCATCAGCCCTCAAGACATAACCAACGCCTCGGATTGTTTGGATCAAGCGAGGGTGTTGGTCGTCATCTAATTTGTTACGCAGCGCTCGAACAAAAACGTCGACTGTATTGGTTTGACCAATATAATCATAGCCCCAGACCTCATTTAATAACTCATCTCTAGTAAAAACCTCCTCCGGCTTTTTCATTAGTTCATAAAGAAGGTCAAACTCCTTCTGTGTAAGCATAATAGTCTGGCCATCCCGTGTTACAGTTCTTTTCACCACATCCATGGTCAAGTCCTGATATTGGTTGATGATTGGCTCATTTTGTAAGGACTGTATCCGCTCCTCTCGTCGAAGAATCACACGAATGCGGGCCAACAATTCTTCGATATCAAAGGGCTTGGTGAGATAATCATCTACGCCAGCATCTAAGCCTGACACTTTGTCCACTACTTGATCTCTGGCAGTCATCATTAGGATAGGGACTTGACTACGACGACGAATTTTTCGTGCAACAGTCAATCCATCTACTTTTGGCAGCATCCAATCCAGCAGCAGCAAATTGACCCTTTCTTCATTGGCATCGAAAAGAGTCAACGCTTCTTGACCATCTACGGCAATTAGTACCTCATAGTTTTCATATTTTAATTCTTCAGCGATAAAGCTGACCAAACTTTCTTCGTCTTCAACAATCAAAATTACTGGTTTTTTCATGCTTTTCTCCTTATCTAATGGAACAAATTTTCGTTAATAGGAAGATTGAACGAATACCTTTTTCTTTTAGAGTAGACGGCTTTTACGCGCAGGTCAATTATTTTATAATGAAGAAATTTTCATAAAGATGAGAGGATGGATGAATTTTTATAGCGCACTTATGTAAGTAATTTAAAAGGAACCTATGCCAGTAAAAAGATAAATCAAGTCACTATAACTAAAACCAATCGTCATCCATAAAAAATGTCAATTGGCTAAAAGCGGCGAATAACAGGTATAGTTGTTTTAAATTAATCAGAAGTAAACAAAAACTGATAGGAGGAAATCAACATGACAAAAATTTACCAATCAATTTTGGACACGATCGGTGAGACGCCCATTGTAAAATTAAATCAACTTGTACCCGAAAACAGCGCAGAGGTCTATCTGAAGCTTGAGTTTTTTAATCCGGGCGGCAGCGTGAAGGATCGCATTGCATTGAATATGATTGTAGCAGCAGAAAAAGCTGGGGATTTGAAGCCGGGGGATACGATTATTGAACCAACTAGCGGAAATACAGGCGTTGGGTTAGCAATGGTTGGGGCAGCAAAAGGCTATCCCGTTATAATTGTAATGCCTGATACGATGAGCATTGAGCGTCGAAAGCTAATTCAAGCCTACGGTGCGACATTGATTTTGACTCCCGGAGCTGAAGGAATGAAAGGTGCTATCGCTAAAGCGCAAGAATTAGCTAGTCAGGACGGGTATTTTTTACCATTACAATTCAATAATGCAGCAAATTCAGCGGCTCATCGTGAAACGACTGCTAGGGAAATCCAAGAAGCTTTTGCTGATAGCGGTCTGGATGCCTTTGTTTCTGGAGTTGGAACGGGGGGAACAATTACTGGTGCAGGGCAAGAATTAAAGCGGACATTCCCGTCATTGAAGGTTTATGCAGTTGAGCCAGAGGAATCCTCAGTCTTAAAAGGTGGCGCCCATTCTCCTCATAAAATTCAAGGAATTGGAGCAGGGTTTGTGCCGGAGATATTAGATACAGAAATCTATGATCAGGTTCTTTCCGTTTCCAGCGAAAAAGCATTGGAAAGCGCTAGAGAGGTAGCCGCAAAAGAAGGGATTTTGGTTGGGATTTCGGCAGGAGCGGCTATCCATTCTGCTCTTCAGGTGGCTAAAGAGTTAGGAGCAGACAAAAAAGTTTTAGCCATCGTACCAGATAATGGAGAACGCTATTTATCGACTGTATTGTACGATTTTGACGATTAATGTATTCATTAAAAAAATAGTTTTAAAGCACGTATGCTCTCTTATGAAAGAGGGTGCGTGCTTTTTTTGTGTGACTATTGTAGGTTCTAAGTTGTTAAAAGCTGGGGAGGGGAGTCACAAACAATAATTATTAAATTGTTCAGAAAAGTGTTATTAAAAAAATATTTTTTTTCATGGTTCCTACTTGTGGACTTAGGTCCAAAGAATCAAGGAAATATTGTAACGGGTTTCAAAAATTGTTAGTCTAAGGTCAAGAGATACGTATACTCAATAAAATGAATGGAGAGAAATGATGAAAAGTAAATTTTCTCAGACAATGCAGGACTTTTCTCGAGCAGTGATTGTTCCAGTTAAGTTTATGGCGGTAATGGGTTTGTTCTTGGCGGTTTCTGTTATTTTACAATTAGAATTCATGCCGAGCGTCGTCCAGACTTTTGGCGGATTGATCAAAACGATGATGGACAGCATGTTAAATAATTTGGCACTGATCTTCTGTGTGGGAATTACAGCATCCTTAGCGAAAAAGAAAAAGGTCGAGGCCGCTCTTATTTCATTAATCGCATTTTTATTCTTTTTGGCTGCCAATAATGCTTGGCTGACATTGACTGATCAATTAGCTGAAGCTGGTGAAATGGGGCTGTTCGGAACAGGACAAGCGGTGGTTTTAGGTTTTCAAGTAGTAGACATGAATGTCTTTTTAGGGATGCTAGTCGGCTGTCTTGTTGCTTTTATCCATAATCGTTTTTCTGATAAGGAGTTTGTGGATTTTTTAAGTATTTATGGTGGTTCGCGTTTTTCCTTCATGATTTTGATTCCGGTCATTTTAATAACTGCGATCGGTATGAGTTATATTTGGCCAGTAGTGAATAATTGGATTTCGTCATTATCTGGATTTATTTTGACCACTGGGCTATTAGGAGTCTTCATTTATGCGTTCGGCAATCGTTTCTTGATTCCGACTGGCTTGCATCATCTGCTGTGGATGCCGTTTTGCTTCACTGCGTTAGGTGGAACCGCTGAAATTGGGGGACAGGTTTACAATGGTGCGGCCAATATATTCTATGCGGAAATGGCAAATGTCGGATCTATTACTAGCTTAGATCCATCTTTACGTTTTGCAACCTTTGGCTTTGTTAAAATATTCGGTTCGATTGCTGTTTCATTGGCACTGATTCATTGCGCGAAAAAGCAGCGTAAGGAAGAAGTAAAGGGAATGATTTTACCTTCGATGTTTGTTGCCGCGGTTGCTGGGATTACCGAGCCTTTGGACTTCTCTTTCCTATTTGCTTCTCCATTGCTATGGCTAGTTCATAGCTTATTGACCGCTATTTCAGAGACAATTCTTTGGGGGATTGGGGCTAGAACGTACATGCTGTATGGATTAATTGATACATTCGTTTCTAACTCAGTCTTCAGTCCTTCTGTCACGAAATTCTATTTGGTGATCATTGTCGGAATTGTCATGTCAGTCATTTGGTATTTCATTTTTGTGCTTTTGATCAATAAATTAAACATTAAAACACCTGGTAGAGAAGACGATCCAGAAGAAATAGTTGTAGCAGATGCAGCAACTGGAGAACAGCTTGTCACTGCTAGCGCGAACGATTTTGATTTAGTTGTTGCTGGATTGGGTGGAAAAGAAAATATTGAAAGTATTTCTAATTGCTTCACTAGATTGCGAGTGACCGTGAAAGACGAAGAGCTAGTAGATTCGGCTCAATTGGAAAAAATATCTCAGCAAAAAGGGGTTGTTTTAAATGGAACGAATGTCCAAGTCATCATAGGAATGGGTGTTCAAAGCTTCAAGGATGATATTTGCGAAAAATTAGGGATGAGCGAAGGATAAAAATTAAAAGTTTTTAGTTTGAAAGGAAGAGAAAGATGAAGTTGGAAAAACAGTCAGTTGTTATTGCAGGCGGAGGAAGTACATATACCGCCGGAATCGTTATGATGCTTATTGAAAATCAGGATAAATTTCCTTTACGCAAGTTAAAATTTTACGATAACGATGAGGAGCGTCAAAATATTGTTGCGAAAGCCTGTGAAGTGATCGTTAAGGAGCGCGCGCCAGAAATTGAATTTTTAGCGACAACAGATCCCGAAGAAGCTTTTACCGATATTGATTTTGTGATGGCCCATATTCGAGTCGGCGGTTTGAAGATGCGTGAGCAGGATGAAAAAATCCCTTTAAAGTATGGGGTTCTTGGACAAGAAACCTGCGGACCAGGTGGAATGGCGTATGGTATGCGCTCGATTCCTGGAGTGGTTGAATTGATTGATTATATGGAAAAATATTCGCCTGAGGCTTGGATGCTGAATTATTCAAATCCAGCGGCAATCGTAGCCGAAGCAACGCGAAGAATGCGTCCAAACGCGAAGATTATTAACATTTGTGATATGCCAGTGGCGATCAAAAAATCAATCGCAGATATTGTTGGTCTAGACAGTGAAAGTGAAATCGTCGATCGTTATTATGGATTGAATCATTTTGGCTGGTGGACCGAAATGACCGATAAGCAGGGCAATGATCTAATGCCGAAATTAAAAGAGCACGTGGCAAAATTTGGCTACGGAGCAGCTGAGGATGAAGGAAATCCTTTATTAGAAGAAACTAGCTGGATGGATACTTTCCAAAAGGTAAAGGATGTTTATGCCGTCGATCCAAACACGGTTCCGAATACCTATTTGAAGTATTATCTATATCCTGACTATGTCGTGGCTCATGCCGACCCAAATTATACTCGAGCCAATGAAGTAATGGACAATCGGGAAAAAAATATTTTTGCAGAATGTGAACGTATCGCAGCGGCTCAAACCGCCGAGGACACCACGATCGAAGCGGGAGAACATGCGGAATTTATCGTACAATTAGCGGGAGCGTTGGCCTACAACACCTATGAACGAATGCTTCTAATCGTCAAAAATGAAGGGGCGATCGCTAACTTAGACGATGATGCAATGGTCGAAGTACCATGTATTGTCAGCAAGCGCGGCTATGAACCATTATGTATGGGAAAAATCCCGCATTTCCAAAAAGGAATGATCGAACAACAGGTAGCCGTCGAAAAATTAGTGGTGGATGCCTTTGAGGAAAAATCATATCAAAAATTATGGCAGGCGATGACACTTTCAAAAACCGTTCCTTCCGCTTCTGTTGCGAAACAGATTCTGGATGAAATGATCGAGGCCAATGGGGATTGGTGGCCTGAATTAAAATAATTTCAGTAATAAAGCATTAGTGAGATGATCATTAATGCTTTTTTCTAGCTTGAATCTCTTGAGTAGTTTTTGTAAGGTAAAATAAAAGACAAGGAGGGCTAGCGATGCTTTTTTCTGATATTGTCAATCAATATTACGAAACACTTAATGAAGTGGATATCCAAATGGTTAAATACATCCATGCGCATCCCAAGGAAGTCACAACGATGGGAACCAATGATTTTGCGAAGGTTTGTCATTCATCAAAATCCTCCGTGATTCGCTTTACCCAAAAGCTGGGCTTTACTGGATTTAGCGAGCTGCGTAATTTTTTGAAATGGCAAAACAATCCAAATGATATTGGAAAAGATGCTGCCTTTAAAAGAAGAATTTTTTCAGATGCCCAACGAACAATCCGATATCTTGAAGAGAATAACTGGGAAAAAATCTATCAGGCTTTGGAGAATAGTCGTAATGTCTACTTGCTGGGAACAGGAGTCACGCAACAAAACCAAGCAGCTGAGCTACAACGACTCTTGCTGTTGATTGGCAAGCCGGCCCAAATGATTCCTGCCTCTTCACAATCCAATGAGTTCAAACGAATCATGGAAAACATTACCGAAAACGACCTGATTTTCGTCCTATCACTATCTGGAGAAAACCAGCACCTTTTTAATGTACTGAATGTCCTTTCCACCTATCATTCTACGATCGTTTCCATCACAAATATGCAAAATAATCTTTTGTCTGGCAGAGCAGATTATTCGCTATATGCTTCTAGCAGCCGTAGCCCGAACCCCACCGATTGGTGGCTTCAAACCGCTTCTTCCTTTTTCCTATTGATCGAAGCCTTCGCCTTTGGTTATGTTGATTATTGCCGCAGTAAAGAAGATTAGTAATTAACTGAACATGAAAACCATTTCTGGCAGATTATCCAGATATTGTTTGATTATCTGATTGCAAAACTATTTTAAAATCTTCATAACAGAGAAAAGGTGAACGCTTGTATTCCTATCGCTTTGATAGTCTACGAGCGTTCACTTTTTTCTTACTTAAAGTTCCTCAATGTTGATAACGTTATTAAATGAATGGGGTGCTGGTAATAGAAGTTGATAGGCATACTTACTTCCGACGTAATAGGTTTCTTCAAATTGGGCGGGACGTCCGTCACTTAATGTGCTGTATAATGACAGCTTAAGACATGGATCTTGGCTGGATATTTCTAGAAACTTGGCATTCTTTTCATTCAAATAACCAACCTCAAACTCTTGAGTAGCATTACCTAATTTGAAATCGTATTTGTTTTCTAATAGATCATAGAGGGATTCGTGTTCCATATCCTCAAGCGTCGTCCAATAAAAAATTTCAGGCATTAAATAGGCGATACTCAGACACAATAATTCGCCATCAACGATTCGCAACCGCTTCAACAGAATCACATTTTTATCTGAAGGCAGATTGAAAAAATTCGCCATCTTCACTGGCATAGTAACACTTGCAGTTTCTAGTACCCTAGTTTCTAACTTGAGCTTTTTTTCCTTCATTCTTTTTGTAAAGCTTGAAAGTTGAGCTACACCTTCAGATAGCTGTTTTCCTTTGACGAAGGTCCCTTTACCTTGGATACGATAGAGATAATCTTCAGCGACTAATTCATTGATCGCTCTAGTTACAGTGATTCGGCTGACATTGTATTTTTTGCACAATTTAGCCTCAGATAAAATCTTATCATCAGTATTCAGTTGTTTTGTCTTGATCGCTTGTACAATGTCATTTTTGATCAGGGCATATTTAAAGGGTTGTGTCTTTTCCATCTAACCACCTACATCCGTTTTAGTATTAGATATAAGTCAACTTATTAAGTTGATATATCATTGTTAAGCTTATCATAGCAGATTGACTGTCTTCTAACAACGTGTTACGCTTTTTATATGGTATATCAACATGTCAACTTTGAAAGGGTGAGTATCATTTTAACTAAGAATGTTGTGATTAACGGAGTGGAGGATGTATGTTTAATTGAAGAAACCGTCGATCCGAAGGCTGTTTCAGCGAAGGAATGCCTAATCGAAAGTGAAGTTTCGTTGATTAGTGCGGGAACAGAATTGTCACGAGTTTTTGGACTGAAGAAGGGAGCAGTTTATCCAGTTCGTCCAGGATATTGCTCAGTTGGGAAAATTCTGGCGATTGGAGACGATTTAGCAGGCTTTAATGTAGGTGACAGAGTCCTTTTTAATGGACCGCATAGTAGTTTGCAGTTCTATGATTCAAGTAAAAGTGATGGAGGAGTTCTTTTCAAGTTACGAGAGGAAACTAGCTCAATCGAAGGCTCTTTTCTGATGATGTGTTGGATCGCAATGAACGGGATTTTACCAGCAGATGTCAAGTTGGGAGATACTGTTGCGATTTTGGGTATGGGAACTTTAGGCTTGATTCTATCGACTTATTATCAGCAAATGGGTGTTGAGGTGATTGCTTTGGAACCTATTACCGATCGTGCAGAATTGGCAAAATCTATTGGAGTTAACCATGTAATTAATTGTGCGCCAAATGATCAATATGAGTCAGTCATGGAGATTACTGAGAGGAAGGGTGTGGATATTGTTGTTGATGCGACCGGTTTATCAGAGAGTATTGAGACAGCTATTAAAATTGCAGGCAAATATGGACAAGTAATCTTGATGGGCTCTCCGCGAACCGACTATACAACGAATGTTACAAATTCCTTTAACGCGATTCATACCAAAATGTTAACGGTGATCGGAGCATTTAATCGCAGGTACCCTTATCAAGAAAAAGAAGGCTCGAGACTCTCTATCCACAGAAGCTTAAAATATATTGAATCCCTATTAAACAAAAAAATCATTGATGTTGATCGTTTTATTAGCCATGTGATTGCTCCGACTGAAGAAAATCTGATGGAGGCATATGACGGATTGATGAATAAGAAAAATGAGTACACAGGGGTTATTATTGATTGGAATAAAAAGGAGGATTTAGCGTGAAATTTGGTGTAATTGGAACGAACTTTGTGACAGACTTTTTTATGGCGGGTGCTGCTCAAGTAGCGGAATGTGAAGTTGTCGCGGTGTGCGGAACCTCGTTAGAAAAAGCGAAAGGTTTTGGCGAAAAATATGGAATTCCCCATGCTTTTATTTCTTATCAGGAGATGTCTGAATCTCAGTTGATCGAGGCAGTCTATATCGCTGTCCCTAACAGTTTGCATCACCCGATCACGACTTATTTTTTAGAAAAAGGTATTCCAACTTTTTGTGAAAAACCTTTAGCTGCCAACCATGAACAAGTAAAAGAGCTGATTGATTGTGCGAAAAAAAATCACACCTATTTACAAGAAGGATTAATCCCATTATACAATCCTAATTTTCAAATTTTGCGTGACAATCTGAACCTAGTCGGAAGGATTCGCCAAGTAAACTTGAATTTTTCTAAGTATTCCTCTAGATACGATGCATATTTAAGCGGTGAAAACCCTACAACATTCAGAAATGAGTTAGCGAATGGGGCCACGATGGATTTAGGCGTATATGTCGTCGCTGATTGTGTGGGACTATTCGGCAAGCCCAATAAAATTCTCAGTACAGCTTCATTACTGGATACAGGTGCAGATGTTGCAGGCTCCAGTATTCTAAGCTACGATGATTTTAATGTGACTCTTAACTATTCGAAAGCCAGTGATACAGTCAACACTTGTGAAATTTGCGGAGAACTGGGTCAGCTATTGATTGATCAGCCAAGTCAGCCGCAAAGAATCAGTTTCATTGAAAGAAAAACCGGCAAACGCACAGAACTAGGTATTGCACCAAAAGAGAATTTCTCATACGAAATTGCTGAAATGATCAATCAAATCAAGAAGAATGAAATCGAATCAACAAAAGTTCCCTTTGATGTGAGCTTGGCTATCCATGAGACGCTGACTGAAATGAGAAGACAATCGGGAATTGTTTTTTCCGATGGATAAATTTTAGAAAAACAAACCTTATCGTTCATGTGTGACTTTGCTTACAAATAAAAAAACAAAGAAATCCGAAAGTCATGGTTATTAATATTGTTAGCCATGATCTTTCGGTTTTCCTTTTTAAGTTATTTTATGCGATAAAAATGTTCAGGCTTTGATGTACCTTCAGCATTGGGTTTAGTTGTTGACATTTGAAAGCTGAGTTCATCGTCAGAAAGTAAGATCACACTATATTGTGTTTCTTCACTATTCATGGGTGACAGAAGTCAACGTTTTCTCGCAGGTTGTTGACTTGAAACACTTACGTTAACCTTTCTGTTCTCAGTAGGAAATGAAATCGTGATAATTTGCTTATGCTCACTGAACGTTAGTTTATTGGCCGCGTCTGCCGTTTTCCATTCGCCAGAGAAGGTATTCAAAAAAGCTTGATTATCAGTAATCTGCTGATCGGATATGTTGTTTTTTTGCATTACATCATTCAATTCTCTCACTGAAAAACAGATGATAAAATAAATGAAAAATAACGATAAAAGAAATAATAGTTTACCTTTATAAGAGTTCATTTTCCCCCCAAAATGTTTGCCAAGCTGTTTAAGCGAAAAATGGGAAGATAGGTTTGCTTACTTTAAATAGTATAACACGAAAAAGCTTTCGCTTATTCGGGATGTTGGTCGGAGATAAACAGAAAAGTGAGGGTATCTCGTAGATTATTATTTGCAAATATAGCGTACGCTAATTTGATAAAAATTCTAGATTATATTTAGTATTAGATGCAGTAATTTTTGACTTTGGAGGATTAAAACCAAGATAGAATATCAATGATGGGAAAATAAAATAACAGATTTTTTTTAGATAACATCTGAAAGTGAAGAGAAATCCTTCTTTGCTAAAAAATAACAAAACAAGCTGGTTGAATCTTGCTGAATGGCTAATTTTATTCAAAATTATTATAAGAAATAAATAAAAAAGTTTAAGGCAAATTCCATTGATATTAACACTTTTTTTCACAATTTGTGGTTATCTCGTTAGATACCAGGTCAGAAATTACCTTGACAACTATAACAGAACACCTCATAATTTTTGGAGAATTATCGGGAGGTGGAATGATGGTGACGAGAATAGATACGAAGAAACTGCATAGTATTGGTGAAGCGGCTGAGATTTGTCATGTTTCTAGAAAGACATTACGCTTTTATGAAGAGCTAGGATTGCTTGTTCCTGACCATGTAAGTCCTAAAAATGGTTATCGCTATTACAGCGAAGATACAGTTATGCTGATTCCAGTTTTGAAGTATTACAAGCAAATAGGGTTTCGTTTACAGGAAATGACAAAAGTTTCGAATACAACGGATTATTTCTACCACCAAAGGAACTTTCTTAGTAAGCTTGATGAGCTAAAAAAGGAAGAGGAGCGAATTCAGAATTGTCATGAATCGGTTTCTGATTGGGTAGGGCTTTTAAATGAAGGCACAATGGCGATAGAAAATAACATCACCAGTATCAGCCTGAAGTACATCGATCGCGATCAGTATTATTTTTTAGAACAGGGTTTTGAATACGATTACAAAAAATCCATCATCAATATTGAATGGACAAACTTATTGGAAACTACAGAAAGTGAGATTACCGGACCTGTCATCTTGGGTTTTGCGGATTATAAAGCAAAAGCTCAAGGAATGATTAAGCACGCAACGGTCACTCAAAAGCCTGTACGAAACAGTAAGTTTCTATTACCGAGGCAAGCATTTGGCGGACAAATGTTTGTTTGCATGTATCATTTTGGGGATCAAAAAGACAGTGCTGATAAGTATCCGTTATTGGAAAAATGGGCGAAAGAACATAACTATGAGATTGGACCAAATTGTTATGAGCGCTATGTCATAGATTATTGGTCTACCCAAGATACAAATAAATTTGTCACCGAAATTATGATACCAGCTACGAAATTGTAACATGAGAGAGCTAAGCCACTTAAGTTGCTTAGCTTTTTTTTGTGCAAAAGTGAAAATGATAATGTAATTATTCTGAAAAATGTGTAAGAGAAATAATCCTTGTCTTTAAGGGGAAGGTTTGAAAAAGGAAAGATTTTCGTTGTTAAAAAGGCATTTATTCTTTCTTCACCAATAAATGAAAAATTTTCTTACCTTGTCATTCTAACAATTTTCACTTGTTTCGAGGTAAAAAAATGTGATAGTTCTTTTTATTTTCATTCAATTTTTTTTAATTCTGTATTACTCGAAAAGAAAATAGCAGCGGCACTTCTATGAAATTATTTTAATTTAAAAAGAGATATTACTTAAATAGAATCAAGCGATTAAAAGATTTTATTCTGAAGATTCTCGATTAATACAGTTAATTGAGAATTGAAACTGTTTTATAACAATGTGATTGTGTTATACTTCACAATTTTTAAAAAATTTGGGGTTGACTCCTACCGTAAGGGAACAATCTACAGTGAAAATGCATAAAAAATGTATGCGATTCAATCGCGAATAGGAGGAACAATAGTGAAGTACGATGCATTAGGAATGGTAGAAACAAAGGGTCTAGTAGGATCAATCGAAGCAGCCGACGCAATGGTGAAAGCCGCAAATGTCTCCTTGATCGGAAAAGAGCTCGTTGGCGGTGGGATCGTCACTGTAATGGTACGTGGGGATGTTGGTGCAGTAAAAGCAGCTACCGATGCTGGAGCAGCAGCGGCTCAACGAGTGGGTGAATTATTATCTGTGCATGTCATTCCGCGTCCGCATGGTGAAGTAGAAACTATTCTCCCACATACAACGAATGAGTAAGGGGAATCAGTATGAATAGTGAAAAGAGTGTCATGCAAACAACGGTTTCTGCCGAATCGAAAATGAAAGCGGTTGGGAAAAAATTTCGAATCGCTGGACTCGGAAATGGTTTGTTTTCTGGGTTGACTTATGGGATTTATTCAACTTTGGTTATGGTGGCTAGCGGATATGATCCTTTAGTCAGTGCAGCGGGGTTCTTAGCAGCTCCTTTTGTTAGCTCGGGCTTAAACGATTTATTTGCTGGGATCTGGTTATTATTTTATAACGCAAAACATGGACGATTGAAGGAATTATCGCGGACATTGAAGACAAAACCTGGACAAATGCTGGTAGTTGGCTTTCTTCTAGGTGGTCCTGTGGCCAATGGAGCCTACCTGATCGGTTTAGCAATGGCAGGAGCTTACGCAATTCCAATCTCGGCAACGTGTAGTCTATTCGGTTCTTTATTTGCTTGGATTTTCTTAAAGCAACGCCCTACAAAGCGTGTTGTTTTTGGGATGTTGCTATGTGTTGCAGGAGCAATCGTCATCAACTGGGCAAAACCTGAGGGGGCACCGAATTTTACACTAGGAATTATTTGTGCATTGATTGCAGCAGTTTGCTGGGGGCTTGAAGGTGTCTTTTCAAGTTTCGGCGGGGCAATGATTGATACCGATGTTGCAGTGAACTTACGCGAGTTAATTTCTGGCTTAGTTGTCTTGATTTTGATTGTACCGCTTGTTGGCGGATTGAAACTGCTTGGTGGAACATTGACAGCAGGTATTCCGATTCTGTGGCTGGTTTTATCTGGATTAAGTGCTGCGGCATCATTTGTTTGTTGGTATAAAGCCAACTCAATGGTGGGTTGTGCAATCGGGATGTCTCTAAACGTGACCTACGCTTTCTGGGGCGTATTATTCTGCGTTCTGTTCTTAGGTCAAACCCTGACATCAACAATTGTTATTGGTTCAATCGTAATCGTATTAGGAGCCATCATTGTAACGATGAATCCTTTAGATTTATTCAGAAAAGGAGATGCATAGAATGGCGCTACCAACCAGAATGGCTGTTTTGAACTACATGTTTGATCATAACGAAGTAGATGTAAAAGAAGTCATGTCCGCTTTGAAAAAGGATTATGGCAGTGAAAAACAGTTCAACGATAAAATGTATCTCGATCATTTGTTGGCCCTTGAAGCAAATGGCTTATGTGAAATGACGAGTTACGATTTGGATAAGAATAGTGAATTAGTGATGCGCTATATGATCACGGAAGATGGGCGGCAAACTGTTTCTAAGTATGTAGATACTGCTTATCGCAAAAGCTAAGGAGGTCTGTTAGTGAGATACAGAGGTGAAGAAGCACTAGGATTGGTCGAGACACTCGGACTGGTTCCAGCATTAAAAGCTTGTGATGAAATGCTAAAGGCGGCCAATGTTGAGCTGATCTCGTATGAAAATATTGGATCAACACTGGTGACGATCATGATCAAAGGAGATGTTGCAGCTGTCGAAGCTTCTGTGGCTGCAGGAGCTAAGGCAGCAGAAGGAATCGGTACTCTGACCGCACAAAATGTTATGCCCAGGCCAATTCGGGCTGTAGGTGACATTGTTTCTGTTCATGATATTGACCAGTAGTTTAGGAGGGACAAAATGGAAAGATACGAAGCGATCGGGGCAATCGAAACATTTGGATTAGTTTTTGTTTTGGAAGCAGCTGATGCTATGTGTAAAGCGGCGGACGTTGAGTTGGTCGGTTATGAAAATGTGGCCTCTGGTTACATTTCCGTCATCGTAAGAGGAGATGTTGCAGCATGTAAGACAGCTGTTGAAACAGGTATTGCAGCAGTTGAAGAAATGGGTGCGGAGGTATACAGCTCCGTTGTGATTCCAAGTCCGCATATTGATTTAGGAAAGATCATTGATCGGTATTCGTTGGAGCAATTACTACCAGCATAAGGGAGTGGAAGTCATGCAGTTTGTGGATAAAGATCTAAAATCGATCCAAGAAGCCCGCATCTTGGTTGAATCCGCTCGCGATGCACATTTTTTACTAAGGGAATATGACCAAGAAACACTTGATCGCATGATTCAACGAATGATCACTGAGGTGCACCAGCTATTGCCAGAGCTAGCTGCTTTCGAAGTATCAGTTACGGGAAAAGGCAATGAACAAGATAAGACACAGCTATACCAAAGCTTTTTAGCTCAGTTTAATGATTCGTTTCAAGAGCAGGTGATCGGTGTTTTGAATACTAATGGAGCTCCCTTGAGTAAAATCGGGATACCATTTGGTGTTGTTGCAGTTATTTTACCAGCAGAAAATATTGTTTTAAATGCGTTATTTGCTACATTAAGTGCCTTAAAAGCAGGAAATACAGTGATTCTTATTCCGCCGAATAAAACGGAAGAGGCAGCGGCTAAATTAGTCGAAATTCTTAATCAGGCTAATTCTGGCTTGCCAAAATCCAGTTTCAGCCATATGGAAAATACTACAATCGAAGGAGTCAAAGCATTAATAGAGCAAGAAGCTGTCGATTTAGTGATTAATATTGGAATGGCGGATTATTTTGATTTACGGGCGTATCCTAAACCGATTATCTATGGCGGCTGTGGTTCAGTACCGGTTTTTGTCGAGCGAACAGCCAATGTCAGCCAGGCTGCTCAAGCGATTGTTTCTAGTCGTGCTTTTGATAATGGCTTATTGCCCTCAGCAGAGCAATTTGTTATTGCTGAAAGTGTGATTGCAAAGGAAGTAAAAGAGCAGATGATCGAGGCTGGTGCTCATTTCATGAGTGTTGCGGAAGAAAAACAGCTTTTGACTAAATTATTTTTAAGCAATGAAATAAATCCCAGCATCGTCGGAAAAGATGCACAAACGATTGCTGGAATCGCTGGATTTACTGTGTCAGAGAAGACGAAGGTCTTAGTATCGGAGCAACCGTATATTTTTGACGAGAATCCCTTTACCACAGCACTAAAATGTCCGATCCTAACCTTTTATTTAGAGTCTGATTGGATTCATGCCTGTGATAAATGTATTCAGTTGTTAAAGGAAAAGCGTAACGGACATACGTTAGCGATCCATTCGAATAATCAATGTATTATCAAAGAATTCGCTTTGAAGAAACCTGTTGGCCGCATGATTGTAAATGCAGGAGCAAGTTTAGCGGGAATTGGAATCGATTCCAGTTTACCAGTCTCGCTGATTTTGGGTGGAATGACAACAGGACGCGGGTTCAAAGCCAAGAATATTACAGCAAAGGATTTAACCTATGTTCGTGAAATTGGCTACACGTCGGTTAAGGAGCCGAGTAAAGGAGTTAACAAGCGAGTTTCAGATGAACAATTACTTATTGAGAAATTTTTACAAAAAATAATTGAGCAGTAAAGTGAGGGAAACAGATGGACATCAAAGAATTTTCAGCAAAATTAGCTGAAGCGACAAAAGAATTAAGCTCAGAAGAAAGACAGGCCTTGATGAAAATGTTTGCTTCTGTTTCAGACGAGGTCAAAAAGGACGACGTCGTAACAGAATTACTGGTCTCGGATGAGGGAACAGAGATTCCTAATGGAATTACGAAACGTTTGCAGGCATTGAAGGACAACTATTTAGAGCAAGTACCGTCAATTACTACTTATCGTGCCCGAGCGATTACAAAAATTGCCAAGGAAAATCCAGGCATGCCAAAGATTGTTTTGCGGGCAAAATGCTTCCGTTATTGCTGTGAAACAGCGCCGCTGGTGATACAAGATCACGAACTGATTGTTGGAGCACCCAACGGTAAGCCGCGTGCAGGCGCATTCTCTCCAGATATCGCATGGCGCTGGATGGAGGATGAGATCGATACGATCGGCAGCCGTCCACAGGACCCGTTCTACATTTCTGATGAAGACAAAAAAATCATGCGTGAAGAGCTTTTCCCATTCTGGAAAGGCAAATCTGTCGATGAATATTGTGAGGATCAATACCGTGAAGCAGGTGTTTGGGAATTATCTGGTGAATCTTTCGTTTCCGATTGTTCGTATCATGCACTAAATGGCGGTGGCGATTCCAATCCTGGGTATGATGTCATTTTGATGAAAAAAGGCATGATCGATATTCAGAATGAAGCCAAGGCACATTTGGAAGAATTAGATTATGAAAATCCTGAGGATATTGAAAAAATCTATTTCTATAAATCAATCATTGATACAACCGAAGGCGTCATGATTTATGCCCGTCGGATGGCGGATTATGCTGCGGAGCTGGCTGCGAAGGAAACCAATCCAAAACGCAAAGCCGAGCTTTTGAAAATCTCTGAAGTGAACCGTAAAGTCCCTGCCCATAAACCGGATACCTTCTGGGAAGCGATTCAAGCCGTTTGGACAATTGAATCATTGTTAGTCGTTGAAGAGAACCAAACAGGGATGTCAATTGGACGTGTGGATCAATACATGTATCCATACTTTAAGGCTGACCTAGAAGAAGGTCGGATGAATGAATTCCAAGCCTTTGAATTAGCTGGCTGTATGTTGATTAAGATGTCTGAAATGATGTGGATCACTAGTGAAGGCGGTTCGAAATTCTTCGCTGGCTATCAGCCGTTTGTAAACATGTGTGTCGGCGGGGTGACTCGTCAAGGGCGCGATGCTACCAATGAATTGACCTATTTATTGATGGATGCTGTTCGTCATGTCAAGGTGTATCAACCTTCGCTTGCCTGCCGCATTCACAACCACTCACCAAGAGAATATCTGAAAAAAATCGTGGATGTTGTTAGAGCCGGTATGGGTTTTCCTGCTTGTCATTTTGATGATACACACATCAAGATGATGCTGGCAAAGGGTGTCTCAATTGAAGATGCGAGGGATTATTGTTTGATGGGTTGTGTGGAGCCGCAAAAATCAGGTCGTTTGTATCAATGGACCTCTACTGCCTATACGCAATGGCCTATTTGTATTGAACTAGTCTTGAATCATGGCGTTCCTCTGTGGTACGGCAAGCAGGTTTGCCCAGATATGGGTGATTTGTCTCGCTTCAAGACCTACGAAGAGTTTGAGGCAGCGGTTAAGGAAGAAATCAAATACATTACGAAATGGACAGATGTAGCTACCGTTATTTCCCAACGTGTTCATCGTGATCTAGCGCCAAAACCATTGATGTCAATCATGTACGAGGGCTGTATGGAGAACGGAAAAGACGTTTCTTCTGGTGGTGCAATGTACAATTTTGGACCGGGTGTTGTTTGGTCTGGCCTAGCAACTTATGCTGATTCAATGGCTGCAATTAAGAAACTGGTCTTTGATGAGAAAAAATACACATTGCAGGAATTAAATGAAGGATTAAAAGCTGATTTTGCGAATAATGATCGTATGAGAACGGATTGTTTGAACGCGCCGAAATATGGAAATGACGATGATTATGCCGATTTGATCGCGGCAGATCTGATCAACTTTACTGAAGCTGAGCACCGTAAGTATAAAACATTGTATTCAGTGTTGAGTCACGGAACCTTGTCAATTTCCAATAATACACCGTTTGGACAAATGACTGGAGCTTCTGCGAATGGACGTAAAGCTTGGACTCCGCTATCTGATGGAATCAGCCCAACGCAAGGCGCCGATTTCAAAGGACCGACTGCAATTATCAAATCAATCTCGAAAATGTCCAACGACAGCATGAACATCGGGATGGTGCATAACTTTAAGATCATGACTGGTTTATTGGATACACCAGAAGGTGAAGAAAGTCTGATTACGTTGCTTAAAACGGCTTGTCATTTAGGTAATGGAGAAATGCAGTTTAACTATTTAGACA
Organism: Enterococcus avium; assembly: GCF_002891025.1. Classification (NCBI taxonomy): domain Bacteria; kingdom Bacillati; phylum Bacillota; class Bacilli; order Lactobacillales; family Enterococcaceae; genus Enterococcus; species Enterococcus avium. Next base: position 649,830 of record NZ_NBSL01000003.1, read on the forward strand.
ACAATACCTTAATTGAAGCACAAAAACATCCAGAGCAATACCGCGATTTGATTGTTCGGGTAGCTGGTTACAGTGCTTTCTTCGTAGAGCTATGTAAGGATGTTCAGGATGAGATTATCTCTCGGACAATGCTGACAAAAATTTAAAAAATAAGCTGGAGCTTGGAATGGATGGTAAATGTGAAAGAGGAACGGATAGAACGGCAAGCGATGATTTTCAATGTACAAAAATACAGCCTGTATGACGGTCCTGGGATCAGAACTATCGTCTTCTTCAAGGGATGTCCATTGCGCTGTCAGTGGTGCGCCAATCCAGAAGGGATCAAGCGTCGGTTTGAAGTCATGTTTAAGGAAAGTGTTTGTACGAATTGTGGAGCATGTGTGGATGCCTGTCCTTTAGGTATCCACTACATTGATGAACATGGGAAACATCAGGTGCGACGCGATATTTCCTGTAATGGCTGTCAAGAATGTGTAAATGCCTGTCCAATGAAAGCACTCAATATCACAGGTTCCATTATGACGATCTCAGAATTAATGGAAGTGATTCATGAAGATGATGCCTTTTATGAAATGTCTGGTGGCGGGGTAACCTTTAGCGGTGGGGAATGTACCGCACAGCCTGAAGCAGCATTGGCGCTTTTAAAAGCATGCAAAGCGGATGGATTAAATACTGCGATTGAAACCTGCGGCCATAGTCACATGAATAAACTGCTAGAAATGGCTGATTATATCGATCTCTTTCTATACGACATGAAGCACATGGACCCTGTGCGCCACAATGAATTAACCGGTATCAGCAATGAGAAAATCCTAGCTAATTTAAAGGAATTGTTGGTACGGGGCTATAAGGTTCAGATCAGGATGCCGATGCTGAAGCTGATCAATGACAGTCATGAAGAAATCAAAGAAATCGTGGAGTTCCTGCTACCGTACAAAGATTTGTCGAATTTTAAAGGGATCGATTTACTGCCTTACCACAAATTGGGTGTCAACAAATACGGACAATTAGGCATGGAATATCCGGTAGAAGGCGATCCGAGCTTGTCTGATGCTGATTTGGATCAGATTGAGGCTTGGATTGCTGAGTATGATTTTCCAGTACGAGTGGTGCGGCATTAAGGAGGCGGAACAATGTCAGAATTATTAGCTCAGCGAGTGATTGAAGAGTCTGTGCCTGGAAAACAGATTACGTTGGCGCATGTCATAGCAGCACCTATCGCGAGTGTTTATCAATCATTAGGAATCGACGCAGCAGGAGCGATTGGTATCTTGACCTTGTCTCCTTTTGAAACTGCAATGATCGCAGCAGATACAGCAGCGAAAGTAGCAGATGTTGAAATTGGATTTCTAGATCGCTTTACTGGTTCGGTGGTTATTACAGGAGATGTCGAAAGTGTTGAAACAAGCTTGACTGAAGTGCTGCGGGTTTTTAAAGAGGTATTGCACTTCAGCGTAGTGGATGTGACTCGAACGTGAGAATCCTTTTGGTTGGACCAAGAGAAAGCGGCAAGCTGAAAATCGCGAATTATCTGGAAAAAACAAACTCGCAACCATTAAAGAAAGTCGCCAATATCATGTATTATCGACGGACAATCCTTGTTCCAGACAGCTATTTGGAAAGTCCTTGGATGCATAAGCATGTGATTGCTTTACAGCAAACGGCGTCTTGTGGAATCTTTTTACAACCAGTTACTGCAAAACGCCACAGCTATCCGCCAAATTTTGCGAAGGTTTTTCGAATTCCTATTTATGGAATCGTCACCTATCACAAATCTTATGAAGAGTCTGCCTTGCAGCAAGCCAAAGCGCAACTTCTGGCTTGTGGACTTGAGCAGGTTGATCTGGTTCTTGACTTGGAAAAAGAAGAGCTGCATCAAATAGAACAAATAATTTTAGGAAGGGGGCGAGAGAATGGGGAGTTTTAAAATGGCAACAAAAATATATTCCGGCAGCAACGCCACAACTTATCTGAAAGATTGCCGATGCCAACGGGCCTTAGTTATTTGTGACCCTTTCATGGTAATAAGCGGAATGGTAAAAAAGGTCACAGCCATTTTGTCGGAAGTGAACAGCTCGTATCAAATTTTTTCTGAAATCGTTCCTGATCCTACGATTGAAGTAGTAACCAAAGGGGTTGCCTATGCGGCGGATTTTCAACCGGATACAATTATTGCTTTAGGTGGTGGTTCTGCCTTAGATACGGCAAAAGCGGTTCGACAAATCTATCAACAGGCAGGGATCGAATCAGCTGTGCAATTAATCTGTATACCAACAACGAGTGGTACTGGTAGTGAGGTCACTTCTTTTGCGGTTATTTCCGATCCAGCTGTGAATGGCAAATATGCCTTAGTAGACGACGCGATGATTCCTGATATTGCAATTTTAGATCCAGCCTTTACATTAACGGTTCCTAGCAGTGTGACTGCGGATACCGGTATCGATGTTTTGACGCACACTTTAGAGGCATATGTTTCAACAAATGCCACAGACTTTACGGATGCTTGTGGGGAAAAAGCGATGAGGATTATTTGGCAGGATCTAGCTAAGGTAGCGGCTGATGGTGAAGATGCACAACGGCGAGAGAGAATTCATAACGCTTCATGTTTAGCGGGAATGGCCTTTAGCGAAGCCTCGTTAGGAATTTGCCACAGCTTGGCTCATGCGCTGGGGGGACGTTTTCATATTCCTCATGGTCGAGCTAATGCCATATTATTGCCACATGTTATTAGCTTTAATGCGGGAATTGAAAGCAATCAAGATCTGCCTGCTTTGAGTAAGTATGCTGAAGCGGCGAACCTATTGGGAATATGCTCAACAACAGAAAGAACGACGGTCAATCTTTTGATTGCAGGTATCCAAAAATTAACCCGAAAACTCGATATTCCGAAGTTCGTAACAGATCTAGGAATTAATGAAGATGCGTTTATCGCTGCAATTCCAGAGATGGCAGAAGCAGCATTGAAGGACAAATGTACATTAACCAATCCGCGGCAGGTTACGGTGGCGGATCTGGCAGGTATTTACGCCAGAATTTGTCGAGGTGAGTGCTGATGCGTTTTATTACTGAGCAGGAATTACAGTTAAAAAATCGTGAGAAATCAATAGAACGTTTTTTGTTAACAAAAAATGAGCGTTTAACTCCTGGAGCGAAACAGTTTTTGACGGATCATCAGATTCCGATTGTAACGCATGATGAAACGGATACTGCTGGAGGATCGTCCGATGAAATGATGAAAAATCTGGCTTTAGTGTCCAAGCATAAGACTTTTTTTCCGTTATTAGAAGTCGAACTGTGGGAAGCAGCGTTAGAGGCGAGAAATGTTTGTTCAGCTAGCTGTGAACGAATAACTGCTTTGACTCAACTTGTAAAAAAAATTGTAACGCAAAACCTTGAAGAGCTTCCTTGCAGTGAAAATGAAAAAGATCAACCGATTGAACTTTCTGAAATCAGCGAGGTTCAGATTTTTAAGCCTGGAGGTAAGATCGCTTTAAAATTGAGACGCGCAATCATCTATGCGAAAACGATTCAAACCTGTGTCACACTCGAACAACAAGCAGCTTTAGAGCAATTGATCTATTTAATTGCAAAAGAAATCGAACAGCTAGAAAAGCTTTAAAATGTTAAAACTTGGAGGAATCGCCTGTGATGACTATGAACGATATATCTGCCTGTGACCACTTAGTCGCAGAATTTGAAGCAGTGATAAACAAACCAAAGAAAAATTCAACACGTACACTTTATACCGGTGTCGATCTTGGGACAGCCTGTATCGTTTTAGCTGTTATGGATGAAAACTATCAACCAGTGGCAGGGGCTTATCGCTATGCAGATGTCGTGCGAGATGGGATGGTCGTGGACTACATTGGCGCGATTATCATCGTGAAAGAGCTGAAGGCTGAATTAGAAGAAAAACTGGATACAGAACTAATTTATGCAGCGGCGGCAATTCCTCCAGGAACAGATGCGTTAGATGGCGGTGCGATCAAGAATGTTGTTCAAGGAGCCGGTTTTGAATTGACGAATGTGCTGGATGAACCTACTGCGGCTAATCAGGTCTTAGCGATTCAAAACGGCGCCGTCGTCGATATCGGTGGCGGAACGACAGGTATCTCCATTATCAAAAATGGTGAAGTTGTAAAAGTCGTGGATGAGGCGACTGGCGGTACTCACTTAACACTTGTAACGGCAGGTGCATACAAGGTTTCTTTTTCAGAAGCGGAGCTTTATAAACGAAATCAAGATAATCACCAAGAGTTGATTGCTGTTTTGAAGCCAGTAGTAGAAAAAATCGCAACGATCATTACCGAACAAATTACTGGTTTTGAGATCAATGGTCTGTATTTGGTTGGCGGAACGGCTTGTTTAACAGGAATTGAGAAAATCATTGAAGCAAAAACCAAAATCAAAACGTACAAGCCATTGAATCCGATGTTTGTTACTCCGTTAGGCATCGCGTTGAGTTGTACAGATGAAGCTTTGTAGCTTTGGCATTAGGTTAAAAGTCTTAAAGTAATCGATTTATGCGTTTAACCTATTGCCAGAAAGAAGAAAACGTTTGGTGAAATAAAGGAGGGACAGCAAATGGATTGTCGAATGATTAAATCTCCCGGTGAAGGAACGCTGGCTATCTTAAATCGTCGGAAAGGCTCTGGTCCTAAAGCAGCACTGGAGATACCTGATGCAGTAGGATTGGTTCAAGGGAAATTGATTGAAATGGTCTGTGCGGCTGATGTTGCAGAAAAGGCAGTGGGCGTTACGGTGGAGGATATTCGCGGAAGTTGTCCGCAAAATATGATCTTGTTAGCGATTTTTGGTGATACCGCATCTGTTGAAGCAGCAATCGAGGAAATCAAACGAAAAGAGAAGGAACGAAAATGGTAACAGCACGATTAATCGATAATATTTGGGCAACACGAAAATCAGAGCAACTGAATGGCCTGAAGCTAATGATTGCAGAAATCATCGGCGGATCGCGTGATGGCGAGCAGATGATCGTTTGTGATGTGATTGGTGCAGGGATTGGTGATCGAGTGATTGTTACCTGCGGCAGTGCTGCGAGAAGAATGCTGGAAAATGATGCGATTCCAGTGGATGCGGCGGTGATCGGTATTATCGATGAAGGCTGTGAATCTGTATAGAGAGGATCAGGTGCAATGAAAGAATTGATATGTCTGGAGGATGTAACAAAAGCGCATGAAGCGGGTGAACCTCTTTGTGTTAATCAAAACACGATCATTACACCCGCTGCACAGGATTTAATCGAAGAACTGCATGTTCCGTTAAACGAATCCTGTGAAACGCAATCAAAAGAGCTCAATTTACCTAATGAACTGAATCAGGAGACCTTGTTGCAGCTATTAAAAATGATTTTAGCGGGTGAAACGAGCCCCTTTCAATGTGAAAAACATGCCAGTGGATTAAAAGTTGTAAAAGGCAGCACTGTGGAAATGAAACCCTTTGAAACAGGTAATCCTGAAGCGCAGGTTTTTTATCAAGAACTCATCAGTAAAGAAGAGGCGAAAATCAGTGCAGGCTTTTTAGAAATTGATCATTCACGCTTTGATTGGGAACTCAGCTATGAGGAGATTGATTATGTGATTAGTGGAACTTTAGAAATTACGATCGAAGGTCAAAAATTTACAGCATGTCCAGGAGATGTTGTTTTCGTGCCAAAAGGCAGCAAAGTCACTTGGGGTTCTAATGATAAAGTGAGGCTGTTTTATGCAACGTATCCAGCGAACTGGTCAGATTTGCTGTAAAAAAATTGTGCCGACAACGTGTACGATGAAGGAGTAGACAATGAACGCATTAGGATTAGTTGAAACAAAGGGCTTATTGGCTGCGATCGAGGCCAGTGATGTCATGCTGAAAACAGCGGAAGTGAGCTTAACGCAAAAAGAAATTGTCGGTGGTGGACTAGTGACGATAATGGTCTCAGGTGATGTGGGAGCAGTCAAAACGGCAGTGGATGCTGCGGCTTCCGCTGTGACAAAGCTCGAGGCAACTTTACTCGTAACAACTCACGTTATTCCACGTCCTGATAAAAGCTTAAGCCTTTTTGAAAGAAAGGAAGAGACTCAGGAGTCTAGTGATGAATCAGTATCTATTGTTGAGGAGGCACCTCAGGACGCGGAAGAAGTGTTAATCTCAAATGAAAATCATGAAGAGACAATTATTGAAGGTAGTCAGGAATCAGAAGCCGCATTAAGCCCAATAATTTCAGGGGCTACCCTTTCACAATGGGGAAAGACTGGAAAAATAGCGGAAATGGAAGCAGCATTAACTGAAATGAAGGTTATTGACCTGCGAAAACTTGCGAAAAAGCAAACTAATTTTGCTATCAGTAAAAAGGATGTGCATAAAGCCAATAAGGAACAGCTTGTTTCTGCATTGAGCTTACATTTTCAAAAAGGCTAGTGACTGTCTTCAGAGGTTGCATTTCCGCCAAACTGATGAGAAGAATTCTGTTTAAAAATTTTAGCGCTAAAGGAGTCACATAAAAATGAACAAGTTTGACAAAGATTTATGTTCCGTACAGGAAGCGCGAGACTTAGCCCGAGCTGGAGAAAGGGCTGCTCAAGAATTTGCGACCTTTAGTCAAGAGCAAGTCGATGCAATTCTAAAAAGTATGAAGGAAGCAGCAGAAAAATTTTCTGTTTGTTTAGCTAAAGCTGCTGTGGAGGAGACTGGTTTTGGAACAGTAGCGGATAAGGCTTACAAGAATCATGCAGCCGGAACGTTGCTATACGAAGAAATCAAAGATGAAAAAACCGTTGGGATTATCGCTGAAGATACGACTAAAGGGACCCTTGATGTGGCGGAGCCAGTGGGGCTAGTCTTAGGAATTATCCCTTCAACCAACCCCACATCAACGGTTATTTTCAAGGCAATGGTGGCATTGAAATCACGGAATGCCATCGTGTTTGCTCCGCATCCTGCGGCTGCAGAATGTACGAAGAAGGCTGCGGGCATGATGAGTCGTGCTGCAGAAGCAGCCGGAGCACCCAAAGGCATTATTAGCTGTGTCTCGACACCAACGATGGCGTCAACAAATGAATTAATGCATGCTGATGAAGTAAGCTTGATTATCGCTACTGGCGGGCCGGGAATGGTAAAGGCTGCCTATAGTTCAGGAAAACCTGCTATCGGTGTAGGAGCGGGGAATTCTCCTGCTTATATTGAGAGAAGCGCTGATGTCAAAAAGGCTGTTTCACAAATTATTGCAAGTAAAACCTTTGATAATGGAACGATCTGTGCCTCTGAGCAGTCGATTATTTGTGAAGAGATCAATGAAGCTGAGGTTATTGCTGAATTGAAAGCTCAAGGTGGTTACTTTATGTCTGAAGAGGAGACCGCAAAAGTCTGCGGGCTGCTTTTCAAAGGCGGGGGTCATGCGATGAATGCGAAATTTGTCGGGCGTAAGCCGCAAGTGATCGCAGAAGCAGCCGGTTTTACTGTTCCACATTCAACGACTGTTTTGATTGGTCGTCAAAACGGTGTCGGAGCGGGAAATCCGTTGTCATTTGAAAAATTGACGACTGTTTTAGCCTTTTATACCGTCAAGGATTGGGAGGAAGCCTGTCACTTGAGCATCGAATTATTACAAAACGGCATCGGACATACCATGAGTATTCATACGAATAATCGCGACATTGTTTTGAAATTTGCGGCGAAGCCGGCTTCACGTATTTTAGTGAATACAGGAGGCAGCCAAGGAGGAACAGGAATTAGTACTGGGTTGCCAATTTCCTTCACGCTAGGTTGTGGAACCTTTGGCGGCAGCTCTGTTTCTGAAAATGTTAGTCCGAAGCATTTATTAAACATTAAAAAAGTCGCATACGGCTTAAAGGACGTGACGACTTTATTGGCTGAGGATACTAGTTTTTCTCATCCAGAACTGGAAGAGCCACTAGATGCCTGTTTGACCGAAAAGCCAGTAAAAGCGAGCCAGCCATCAGAGGGGAAAACGGACAATTCAAGTATGAAGGATTTTTCGGCAGCAGAATTGTCGGAGCTGGCAGAAGTCGTGCGGAAAGTTTTAACCCAAATGAATGCTTAAAATGAAGCAAATAAAGAATTGAAGGAGTAGAAATGGAAGATTATGAAGTGATTTTAAATGCCATTATGGCGCATTTAAATCCTGAAGATGTCCCAAATGATGATTCGATTCCAGTAGGGATTTCAAATCGTCATATCCATTTAAGTCAAGCTGCATTAGATAAGCTGTTTGGCAATCACTATCAATTAACTAAGCTAAAGGATCTCTCGCAACCGGGACAATATGCTTGCAAAGAATGTGTCACGCTCGCTGGTCCCAAAGGAGTAATTGAAAAGGTCCGGATTTTAGGTCCTGTGAGAGCAGAAACGCAAGTAGAAATTTTACAAAGCGATACGTTCAAACTTGGAGTAAAGGGTGCGTTACGGTTATCTGGTGATTTGGATGGTACACCGGGCTTAACATTGATTGGTCCCAATGGCGCATTTGAAATGGCTAAAGGGGTAATTATCGCCAAACGTCATATTCATATGCTCCCGGAAGAGGCAGAACGTTTTGGCGTGACTGATGGTCAAGTCGTGACGATCGATTTTGCTGGTGAACGCGGCGGAAGCTTAAACAATGTAGTAATTCGCGCGACTGCGAATTCAGGCTTAGAGTGTCATATTGATACGGAAGAAGCCAATGCTCTTGGTGTTACGCCAGGAACAACAATAAAAATCAGAAATTAATTTAGGAGGAATACAAAAATGAAATCAGATGCATTAGGAATGATCGAAACAAAAGGATTGATCGGTTCAATCGAAGCGGCCGACGCAATGGTGAAGGCAGCCAATGTTACATTAGTAGGAAAAGAACGTGTAGGAGGCGGGATTGTGACCGTTTTGGTTCGCGGTGATGTTGGCGCAGTAAAAGCGGCAACCGATGCAGGAGCAGCAGCGGCTCAGCGTGTAGGTGAACTATTATCTGTTCACGTGATCCCACGTCCGCATTCAGAAGTAGAAACAATTTTACCATCAACAAATGCGTAAATTCTTTTATAAAAATAGGTAATTGATCTGTACTGTTTCTGACAGGCCTTGTAATTTTGGCAAAAGGAGCAGTACAGATTTTTTAGTGTGTGAAAGAAGAATATTGTGTATTAGCAGCTTTGAAGTGCATAAAAAAGGGGAATCAAGCGTAAATTTTTTAAGTAAGCTAGAATCTTCAGACTGTTCTCATGTATGATGAGGATAGAAAAACGCTTTCTCGAAAATAGTAAAGGCGCTATAATGATTTATTGTTCATTAGAAAGCGATACAAGGAGGGGCACTATGCGTTTGATTGAACCGTGGGAAAATATTGAGATAAATGTATTAGCAGAAGATCGAATCATGCAGCATTTTGATTTAAATATCCATTTAATCTATGTGTTGGCAGGCGAAGTGACGATTGAAAAAGAAGGAACAATCATTTCATTGCAAAAAAATGATTTTTATATTTTGTCAAAATCATTGGTACATACTGTTTATACAAAAAATGCGCGGGCATTTGAGATTGTTTTAGAGTATTATTTTGAAGAGCAAGAGAACCAAGTGTTTGAAGGAAACTCGGTCACAGAGAATAAAAGAGCAGATAATCAAGTCATTCAGTCGATTGAACGCTTGCTAAAGCTATACGTCTTACAAGAAAAGCATACAGTTTCAGAAGTGTTTGAGGAGTATTTTCATATTCTTCAGATATTGGAAAAGGAATACACGAAACCTTCTACTATAGAAGAAGAGCGAAGCATGAAGCAAAAAGTCTATGAACTGAAATTTTATATTGATAATAACTTCGATAAGGACATTCGATTGGTCGATATTGCCAATAAGCTGTATGTTTCCGATCAATATTTGTCTCGCAGTTTTTCTAACGAGATCGGGATGCCAATGAATGAATACCTGATTCGTAAACGGTTGGAAAAGGTTCGGAAGGATTTGCTGGAAACGGAGAAATCAATTACCGACATAGCTTTTTCAGCGGGCTTTTCGAATATTAACTCATTTAATCGTTTATTTAAGAAGTATCAAGGCTTGACGCCGAGTGAATTTCGTAAGGAAACGAAAGCGATGGCTAAGGTTTCCTCGAAGCAAAATAGCCTTGAAGAAAAAGACCTTCGAAATTTGGAAATTTACTTTAAAGAAAAGGATGCGAAAATCAGTGATGAGACGATTCAAGTTTCCATGCAGACATCGTCAAAGCAAAACTTTCAAAAGAATATGATTAATCTTGGCTACGCCGGTGATTTGACTCATGCTTCATTTGCGGAACAAATTCATTATTTGCAGGAAAATAATCCTTTTAATTATGGACGTATATGGGGATTGTTAAGCGAAGAAATTCTGGAGCAGGTAGGCGAGGCTTACGATTTTTCCACAGTTGATGAAATTTTACGAATCATGCTAAAGGCGGGAATCAAACCATTTTTAGAACTTGGCTTCAAAGGAAAGCTGATTCATGAATCCCATACGCAGATTGTTAAAAGTCATCCATTTATCCGAAAATCCTATAAGCTATCTGACTTGATCCAACGATTCCAAGTTTTTTTCCATCATTGTGTGGATGTATTTGGTTTAGAGGAAGTTTCTACCTGGATGATCGAGATTTGGAAGCCTAATCCTTTAGTTTTGAAGACAATTGGCTGTGAGGATTTGATGCGAATTGATCAGGATGGGGCACAACTGAATTTAGCTAAAGAAAAGACCTATATTGATGTCTTTTCGAAAATAAAAAAAGCTGTAAAACAAATCGTACCAATGATTCAAATCGGCGGCTGTGGCTTAAGCTTAGATATTGAAACGCGCGATTTAAGCACGTTTCTGACACAGTGGACAACGGGGAAAGGCGCACCGGATTTTCTTAGTTTGTCGATTTATCCAATGGATGCGGTAAAGCAGCAGCTGAACCAGAAAAAGCAGCATCATGAACCGATTTCACCGAATTCTGATTACATGCTTCATCGCATAAAGGATTTCAAAGAGCTTGTAACGGAAATCAATTATCAGGGAAAAACATTCATTACGGAATTTAATGTGACCATTTTAAGTCGCGATATTATCAACGATACGGCCTTCAAGGGCAGCTATATCTTGAAAAATGCTCTAGGGGCGATGCCTTATTGTGATTTGATCGGCTACTGGCAGCTGACGGATTTATCGGTGACGACTTTTGATACGGCCAATAAAGAGATTTTTGGCGGTTCTGGTTTGATTTCTAAAAGCGGTATACCGAAGATTGGCTACTATGCCTACCGTTTCTTAAATCGATTAGGTAATCAGGTCGTGTATCAATCAGAGGATCTATTGATTACGAAGGATGATCCGAACAAGATACAAATTTTGTGCTATTCTTATAGTCATTTAAATTCTACTTATTATTACGACCATAGCAGTGTCTTTACTAGGAGAAATGCAGCTGCTCTGTTTGCTTCTGGAAATGTTCAGACGAAACAGGTGCTGTTGAAAGATTTGAAGGAAGAAGAAAGTCACTATCGTATCAAGTATTATCGTATAGGTCAAAAGACCGGCAATATTCTGGAGGAAATTAATCAGATCAGTAGCTCTGATCGGTTAGATGATGAGATGATCACTTACTTGAAGCATCGTTGTGAGCCGCAGCTGGAAATAAGGGAAGGGCAGTCTAGAAACCATCAGTTAAAAATCGAGCTAGAGCTTTTTCCGCAGGACATTCAATTGATTGAGATTCAAAAAGTCTCTCGTTAACAAGATTGTGTAATACAATCTTGTTTTTTTGTGGATTTCAAAGCCATCATCCTAGGAAAGTATCAATAGAAAGAATGAAAAAAGCAGAGTAATGTTTTGGCTGACAGATTAAACTATTCATTGTAAACGTTTGCAAATACAACTATTCTAGGAGGTTCACATGGAAAAAGATGTCTTTGAAAATGGAATGAAGATGGAGAAAAAGGGTTTAACGAAATTTTCTATGATTGCTTATGGATTGGGTGACTTGGCTAGCCAGTTTGTCTGGACATTTGTCGGCACTTATTTGACTGTTTTTTATACGGATATTGTTGGTTTGGCTCCGGTTGCAGTTTCGATGATCATGCTAATTGCCCGTTTATGGGATGGGATCAATGATCCGATGATGGGGATGATCGCTGAACGTACAAGAAGCAAGTTAGGCCGTTTCCGCCCTTATATTGCTTTTGGCTCACCATTTTTAGCTCTGTTTTCAGTTTTGACTTTCACCGGTCCGTTTGGAAATGGAACGGCAGGTATCATTTGGGCAGCGGTCATTTATATCATCGCTGGAATGATCTACACATTAGTGAATATTCCTTACGGGGCTTTGGCGGCGGTGATGAGTGAAGATGCCAATGAACGAAATCAGTTAAATGCATGGCGCTCGGTTGGGATGAATGTCGGAATGATTATTGTGAACTCATTGTCTTCGTTTATTATGCTGGCATTTTCAGATGGTTCGCAGGTAGCAACTGGTCGAGGCTATTTTATGACAGCGTTGATCTATGCGGTAATTTCGATCCCGTTGTTTTTCGCGGTATTCGCGACATCTCGAGAAGTTGTTCAACCGATGAGAAATGAAAATAAAGTACCATTTCGTACCACGATTAAAAATGTGATTGGTAATAAATACTTAATGATCGTTTTTCTTATCATGATTTTGCAAATGACTGCTTTTATGGGAAGAATCGCTGTAACAACTTTTTATGTCATTTATTGTTTAGGTGCGTTTACCTTGATTGCCTTACTCATGACGATTCCATCCATTGGCGGAGCGCTTTGTTCATTAGCAATTGTTCCTTTGGTTAAACGTTTTGGGAAACGTAATGTGTTGATGGTTTCCTTGATTCTTCAAGGGATTGGTTTACTCGTCGTATACTTTGCTGATTTTGACAACTTGCCAATGATTATTGCCGGTCATGTAATTTTTGGATTGTTCAATATGGGCTTTCCGATTTCACTTTCATTAGTGGCGGATTCTGTAGATTACCAAGAATTGAAATCAGGGGTTCGAACAGACGGGACTGCTTATGCGACTTATGGTTTAGCGACAAAAATTGGTAACGCTATCGGAGCATCGGTTGGAATCATGCTGCTGCATTCATTCGGCTATCGGGCCAATATGGAACAATCAATGGCGACTAAAAATGGCATCAATCTAGTGGTTAATTTGATTCCAGCAATCCTATTTTTTGCTGCTGCATTGGCTTGTCTGTTATGGAACTTAAGCGACAAGGATACGGATGATATTCGTGCCCAACTAGATAAAAAACGCGAGAATATCAATGATTGAGCATAAAAGTATGGTATAAATTTGTGCATTATAAAAAGAATGAAGATATAGTGCAAAAATGTTTGATCTTTAAACGTACGATTTGAAGAGTACGAAGAGGCATCATTCAGTAAACTAGATTTTGTAAGCGATATCCATTTAGCCAGTCAATAAAATGATTGCGGCTGGCTAATAGTGTATGGATGTCTGCGTAAAAACGAACAAGGAGGAAAACAACGTGAAAAAATTAAAATTCGGTATTATCGGGTGCGGCGGGATCGCCAACCAAAAACATTTACCCGCTTTGGCAAAATTAGCGGATCAGGTAGAGTTGGTAGCATTTTGTGACACGATCATTGTACGGGCAGAAGCTGCGGCGGCAGAATATGGTGTTGCCGATGCATTAGTTACAGAAGACTACAAAGAAGTGGTGAAGCAAGCTGATATTGACGTAATACATGTATTGACACCAAATATTTCTCACTCATTTATTACGGTTGATGCCTTAGAAAGCGGTAAGCACGTGATGTGTGAAAAGCCAATGGCGATCAATTATGCCGAAGCGAAAAAAATGCTGGAGGCCGCAGAACGCACAGGAAAAAAATTAACGATCGGGTATCAAAACCGTTTCCGTGCGGATTCATTAGCAACCTATGATGCCTGCAGCAAGGGCGAATTAGGCGAAATCTACTTTGCCAAAGCCCATGCGGTTCGTAGAAAAGGTGTTCCGACCTGGGGTGTATTCCCAGATAAAGAAAAACAAGGCGGCGGTCCGTTGATTGATATCGGTACCCATGCGTTAGATTTAACCCTTTGGTACATGAATAATTACAAACCAAAAATGGTTTTGGGCTCGACCTACCAAAAATTGAAGGATAATCCAATGGCGAATATGTTTGGACCGTGGGAGCCGGAATCCTTTGAAACAGAAGATTCCGCATTCGGTTTAATCAAAATGGAAAATGGCGCAACGATCTTCTTGGAAGCGGCTTGGGCCTTGAATATGATCAATCCGAAGGAAGCACAGGTCACACTTTGCGGGACAGAAGGCGGCGCGGAAATGTTTGGGAAAGCCTTCTTGGATCAAGGATACGTGGTCTTTAACAAAGCAGCCCACAACCAATTGGAGCAAACACAACCTTCTGATGCTGGCGGCGTCTTTGGCTTTGAAGGCAGCAGCTTGGAACAAAAAGACGCAGAAGCGAAGCAATGGGTCGAAGCGATTTTGAATGATACAGAGCCGTTGGTAAAACCAGAACAAGCAATTGTGGTGACACAAATTTTAGAAGCCATTTACAAATCTGCAGAAACTGGAAAAGTTGTGGAACTGTAATTTAATGAGGCGGACGAGCACAATCGACAGCATTCGCTCGTCCTATCATCTTTATTAATTATTCGTAGGAGGAATACAAATGTCGAAAATCAAAACGGCTGTAAGTTTATATAGTTTACAGGATGAATACTTAAATCATCGCATGAACCTAGATGATTTGATGCACTTTTTGCAGGAACACAAGGTTGAAGGAGTCGAGATTTTACCGGATCAAATGATCAAAAAAGCCCCGCATCCGACAGAAGAGGACGTTGCCCATTGGCATCAGCTTTTAGAAGAAACAGGAATTAAGCCAGTTATCGCGGATGTTTTTTTAAACACCAATCTTTATAACAATCGCAGTCTAACAAAACGCGAGTGTATTGATTTATTGATCGAAGAAATCAAACAAGCTAATCGTTTGGGAATCAAATTGATTCGTTTGGTATCGATGGTGCCTTATTGGGTATGCGAACCCTTGCTGCCTTATTGTGAAGAATACGATGTGACGATTGCTTTGGAGATCCATGCTGGCATGGCCTTTGATGAACCTGAGACGCTTCACTTTATCGAAGAAATGAAACGCTTAGATTCACCATATATCGGATTAGTGATCGACACAGGAATTTTCTGTAAAAAATTCCCGCGAGTAGTAGTGAACTATGAAGTCAATAATGGCGCAAGCCCAGAAATGTTTGCTTACTTAGATGAGATTTTTGCACAGGGAACAGACCTTCACCGTGTCGTAAAAGAAAACAATGGCGCATATCCAGAAGACTTTAAAAAAGTTATCAAAACCAAAGAAGATCAAATGTTTGCGCCGCTTTGCGATGGCTATGAAAATTATCCGTTTACCGTGATGGATGAGTATATGCCGTACATCAAGCATTTCCATATCAAAATGTTTGAAATGACCCCGGAAGGCCCCGAATACTCAATGGATTACAAAGGACTTTTAGAATACCTGCATGAAAAAAACTACGACGGTTACGTGGCAACAGAATATGAAGGCAATCGCTTCACACTGCCAGGCAAACCAATGCAGGAAAAAGAACAAGTGGCCGCAAACCAAAAATACTTGCAGGCGTGCTTAAAAGAGATCCAAGGATAGGAGGATGTAAGAATGTTTGACAATAATGTGTTTAAGGATGCAACTTGCAAAAATATTGAAGAAAAGGGCGAAGTGATCGGATTCGAATTACAAACGCTGATTACGTATTATCGTGGTATCCCTCTTTCCATGGTGGAATTTATCAAAGTAGCGGTGGATGATACGGAAGTCTCAACAGAAGACATCCAAATTTCAATCGATCAGCAAGATTGGTTCTATTTAAAAGAAGCAACAACTGTTACCAGTTATAAATGGGAATATGGTGAACCCTTATATATTCGCGTCTTAAAACCAGGCGGACTATCAACAGGCGATCATCAAGTAAAATTGACCGTGGCCACTAGAACAGCGTATATTCCAGTGCCGTTAGTCGGTGTGAAAGAACGAACGGTGACGATTTAAGCGAAGATGTCAGTTCGATTTTGCGCAGTTTATTTCAGGAAAAAAGGGTTAGTGAAGTAATGAAGATAAACACAAGCACCTAGTGGAAGGATATACGGCATGAAAATTAAGTCATTAATAGAAATAAGGAGCAAAAGCGATGTTAAATTTTGGAATCATTGGACATGGTTTCATGGGTCAAACTCATACGCAAACCATCAAAAAATTAGATTATGCAACCTTGATCGCCGTGTGTGATATCAATAAGGACCAGCTAAAGGAAGTAAACGAAGGCGTAAAAACCTTTTTGAAGGCGGATCAATTACTAGCAGAAAAGGACATTGACACAGTCATCATTGCGGTGCCGAATCATTTGCATTTAGAGATGGTGAAAAAAGCGTCTGCAGCCAAAAAGGATATTATTTTGGAAAAACCAGCGGCGATGAATGGCACAGAATTTCAAGAAATGATGGAAATCACTGAAAAAGCGGGTGTGCGCTTTACGATTCATCATCAACGTCGTTGGGACAAGGATTATCGTTTGATGAAGGAAGTCGTCGACAGTCAGACGCTTGGCGATATTTATACGATTAAAAATTGTCTCTACGGCTTTAATGGAAACATGCACGATTGGCACGTATATCCGGAGTTTGGCGGTGGGATGCTTTATGATTGGGGCGTGCATTTGTTAGATCAAATGCTGTGGATGATTCCAGGGAAATTGAAGACGGTTTATGCGGATGTGCGAAATGTCATTAATAAAAACGTCGACGATTACTTCAATATCCAGCTTTATTTTGATAGTGGAATCACTGGTCAAGTAGAATTAGGGACATATTTCCTAAAAGACGAAGCTTCATGGTTTGAACGCCATTGGTTTGTCGGGGGAAATAAGGGCAGTGCCTACGTGGACGGATTTAATCCGCAAGGGAAAATCGTGCGAACAAGTGAATTGTTAACGAATGTTCCAGGCAAAATTACTATGACAGCAGCTGGTCCGACCCGTTCATTCGGGCCGCCACCAGAAGGACGGTTAGTGACCGAAGAGCTTCCTGAGGTTTCAGTCAATCATGAAATGTTCTTTGATCAGTACAGAAACTACGTTGACGGCGAGGGCGAATTAGTGGTTAAACCAACAGAAATATTACGCTTAATGAAGCTATTGGATGCGATTCGCGTCTCAGCGAAGGAACACCGTTCGGTCGATTTTGAATAGAAAGAGGGAAGGAACATGCAATTAGGATTGGTTTCAGCGATTTTAGATCAAAGTGATTTTTATGAAATGATCGATATCGTTGCTGAAAATGGATTGGATTGTGTGGAGGTTGCATGCTGGCCTGCTGGAAAAGCAGAGCGTCGTTATGCCGGCGTTTCACACATTGACACAGAAAATCTGACAAAGGAACAAGCAGAGAAATATCAAGCCTACGCTGCTGAGAAAAAGGTTGCGATCTCGGCCTTGGCCTACTATCCGAATCCGCTAGATGAGGATTTGGAAAAACGTCAGCTAGTGATTGATCATATTTATTCAGTCATTGATGCAGCGAAATTAATGGAGA
This sequence comes from Enterococcus avium, assembly GCF_002891025.1. Lineage (NCBI taxonomy): Bacteria > Bacillati > Bacillota > Bacilli > Lactobacillales > Enterococcaceae > Enterococcus > Enterococcus avium. Next base: position 667,469 of record NZ_NBSL01000003.1, read on the forward strand.
TTAATTTGGTGACGACCTTTATTGGACGGATGCCTTCAAAAACGATCTCTGAAAATTTAAAGGAGGTTGAAGAGGTTTGGAAGCCGATCTTAGCATATGCGGAGAAGCAAAAAGTCAAGATCGCGATTGAGAATTGTCCGATGCTCTTTACCGAAGATGAATGGCCAGGCGGTCAAAATTTGATGACGACTCCTGCTTTATTCAGAAAAATCTTTGACCTTTTAGATAGTGAATATCTTGGTTTAAACTTTGATCCATCGCATTTTGTTTGGCAGCAAATGGATTATTTAGCCCCGATCTATGAATTCAAAGACAAGCTGTTCCATGTTCATTATAAGGACATCAAGGTTTATTGGAGCAAGCTTCAAGAGGTCGGCGTAATGGCGACACCGTTAGAATATATGTCACCAAAAATACCAGGCTTAGGCGATGTTGATTGGGGAAAATATGTTTCGGCATTAACCGATATTGGCTATAGCGGCTATACCTGTATTGAAGTAGAGGATCGGGCGTTTGAGTCTGATTACGAAGATGTCAAACGTTCGATCAAGCAAAGTGCCCACTACTTACGGAACTTTGTCTAGGTGATGGGATGAAAACACAAAAGAATAGACTAATCGGGATCGACATTGGTGGCACCTCTATCAAGTTTGCCTTGATGGACGATGCAGGAACAATCGAGAAGAAGTGGTCGATCCCAACAAATATTGCAGAAAAAGGGAAAGACATTCCCAAGGAGATTTGTGACTCCATTCGAACGACACTTGAAGATGCTAGACTAGCAACTGTAAAAGGAATCGGGATCGGTGTTCCGGGGCCGATCTCGCCAGATGGGAAAATGGTCGTTCAAGCAGTCAATTTAGATTGGAAGGATCTCCCGTTAAAAGAAATAATCGAAACCGATTTAGGAATTGGCGTGTGCTTATTAAATGACGCAAATGCAGCCGCACTAGGCGAAATGTGGAAGGGCGCAGCTCAGGGCAAGGCTAATCTGCTGTTCGTCACCTTAGGGACAGGCGTTGGCGGCGGCATCGTCTTAAATGGTGAAGTCTTGAATGGCTGTCATTCCTCTGGTGGAGAGATCGGTCATATTCCGATTCGCTCTGACGAACAGCGCTTGTGCGGTTGCGGTGGTAGAAATTGCCTCGAAACCTTTGCTTCTGCCAATGGATTGGCGCTAAGCATGCGAAAGAAGCTGAAAGAAGTCAATGAAAATTGGCCGGAAATCACGCCGCCAATCGTTTTCGAGAAAGCGGCCCAAAAGAATGTCCACGCACAGGCAGTATTGGCGGAATTTACTGATATCTTAGGACAAGCCTTAGCTGGAATCATGAACACAATTGATGTAGAAGAAATAGTGATTGGTGGCGGACTATCCGAAGCTGGCGACCAATTATTGCTGCCATTGAAGAAAAAGCTAGAGCAGTATGTGTTTCCGCAGATTAAAGCGCATTTCTCAGTAAAGAAAGCGCAGCTTGGGAATGAAGCCGGCATCTATGGGGCGGTTTATGCGTATTTAACGAACAATGACTGCTTATGAGAGTACTTGGAATTAGTGGTTTTGAAACGAAAAATAGGACTCAATCAATTTTTGACATCTTGAAAGCTTTTGGCGGACCTTGTTTTCTTCCAAAGTGAGTAAAGATGTTTTCTTTTTGTCAGGTTTATTTTGATAAAAACGGATACAAATGGGGATTCTTCCTATCCGATAGAAGTAAGTGAATGCAGGAAAGAGGAAGCTGAATGAATAAGACGATCGATATAAGTATCTATAATCAGTCATTGGATAAGAGCCGCGATAAAAATTTTTACTTGTATTATGTTTTAAAGGGACAGATTTTTCTCCATTTGGCTCATGGAATTTCTGAGCTAAATGAAAAGGATCTCCTACTGTTAAATCCAAATGAAGATGTAGCGGTAGATTGTCATGACGGAGCTTTTGCGCGGCTCACTATTTCCAGCAACGAGCTGCTGCGAATGATGGATTACAAGAAAATCGTTTTTGTTTGTGATAGTCGCAAAGGGGACGGGCAGTTATTCGACAAGCTGCGTCTGCGTTTGAATAAGCTGATCGAGCTGGATATCGAAATGGATGAGCATTATTTGCATTATCAAAAAGAAATGTTCGATTTCCTCTCATTTTTAGTGACCAATTTTGCCAATAACCTTTTTATTGAAAATGAAGATGAAGCACGGAAAAATAGTATTCTGGCGTATATTCATGCGAATTACGCAGAGGACCTTTCCCTTCAAGTAATCGCTGAAAAATTCAATGTGACGCCGCAATATTTTTCGAGATATTTCAAGGAAACCTTTCAAGTGACCTTTCTAAAATTTTTAACGGACATTCGTTTAGAGCAGGCGTTGGAGGATGTAGTCAATTCGCCGGATACCCTATTGAAAATAGCGTTGTCACATGGATTTCCCAATCAAATTTCTTTTACAAAGTCCTTTAAGGCTCATTTTGGTGTGACGCCGACTGATTATCGCAAAAGCCATTTTGAGAAGAAAGAGACTCTAGAAGAAGTCAACGATGCTGAGGTTCAGAGATTACTGCTGAGTAAACCAGAGCAGACGAAAGAAAAGCTTCATCAAATTTATGTCGAAATCGGGGACGAGCCGGAAACACTCAAGCCTTTTTGGTTCGATATTGTGAATATCGGATCGATCTCGCGAGTTTTCGAGAACGGCCTGAACGATCAGTTGCTTGAATTGAAAAGCAGCATGCCCTTTAAAACTGCCAGAGTAATTCTGGACAATCATCTGACCCAAAATACGACCTTTTTCATTGAGGAGAAGACGTTAGATTTTTTGGTCAGTTTAGATTTCAAAATCATGCTGGTTCTCGATTATCGGGATATATCGAATCAGCCAAGTTTTCAAGCGTATTTTGAACAGTTCTTAAATCATTTTGCCAATCGCTATGGCATCAAAATTTTAAAAAGTATGACCTTTGAATTGTTATATAATACGTATTTTTCTGAAAGCAAGGCCAGTAACTATGCGAAGCTTTACGAGAAATTATCTCGGGTGTTAAATAAGTTGGGTTTATCGAAAAATCTTGTAGGCCCAGGCTTATTGATGGATACTTCGGGTGGAAATCTCGCGCGTTTTTTAGAAAAGAATCAACACCTTCCCAAGCTAACCATCAACATTGCTCCTTATTCCATCGAGAAATTAGGGACGAAGTATTATATTAATCGCAAACCAGATACTAATTATATTGTGCAGCAATACGAGCTGGCGAAAGAGATCTGTTTGAAACATGACATTACGGAGGTTGTCATTACTAGCTGGAAGGATGCTCTGAATGAGTTTTCAGTCATCAATGATTCTTCTTATCGCGGAGCTAGCATTTTGAAAAATATTATTGACGCCTACGGGAGAGTAGAGAGCTTACCACTCGAGCAGCCCTTTGATTTGATGGTTCCTATCACATCCAATAAGCCGTTATCTGGTTTGCCAGGAATTCTCACGAAGGATGGCATCAAAAAACCGGCGTATTATAGCTTGAAATTTCTGAATCAGTTGGATAAATACTTTTTGTACAAGGATGACAGTATGCTGATTTCTTATAGTAACCGACAATATATTCAGTTGGTCTGCCATAATTGTAAAAGCCCAAACTATCGGTTCTATAATCAGGAAAATGAAGGGACGATCATTAGTGATTTTGAGGAGCTTTTTGAAGACAATCAGCCAAAGACGATCAAATTGACAATTTCTGGACTGAAAAATGGTCAGTATTTTTTGAAATCAAGAGAACTGAGTGAGGAGCAGGGTGGTTGTTTGCATATTTTTAATGAGATGGGGTTTGAAAATAGCTCTTTTTTCGGCAGAGATGAGCTGGATTATCTTTTGTCTGCCTCTAAACCGATGATTAAAGGGAAAAGAATGCATACAACTACCAATAGTTTGGAAATAGAGATCGTGCTACAGCCAAATGAAATCAGACATTTGCACCTGATCTACGTTCATTGATCAAACTCATTTCTAGGCTCCTTTTGACACATGTTAATAATCCTATAGTGAATTTTAGCTTTTTTCAGCAGATCAACTGAACAGGTTAAAAATCGACTAGGATTATTTTTTTTCTGGTTAAGAACACGAAAGATGGTTACAGGAAAATTAGCGATAATAAGGTATATCATCGAAGGGAGCAATTATAATGAAGCACAAAAATCTTGCAGAAGTCATTATTCGTTGTGTTGGAGGAAAAGAGAACATTACCTCCGTCTCTCATTGTGTCACGCGACTGCGCTTTGTACTGAGGGATGAGTCTTTAGTAGACGAAGCAGCGTTGGAAAATGAGAGTGGGATTATCGGTCTTACGCGTTCCAGTGGTCAATTTCAGATAATTATCGGACCAGAAGTGGATCAGGTGTACAAAGAGGTACAGAAAATTTTAGGCGATTCGGTTAAGTTTGAGTCTCCAATTACAAGTAAGCAAGAAGGAAACAAGCTGGTGAATCTCGCGAAGCAGGGACTAGACACTATGATCAGCTGCTTTATTCCGGCTATTCCTGTGATCGCAGGTTCTGGGATGATCAAGGTATTGGCTGTGTTACTTAATTTTACTGGACTGATTGCGATTGATTCTTCAAGTTATATTGTCTTGAATATGATTGGAGATGCTGTTTTCTATTTCTTACCAGTAATTGTTAGTTACAATGCTGCTAAAAAAATGAATGTGGATGTCTTTCTGGCTCTGGCAATTGCCCTTATTATTTTACATCCGACGTTATTAACCTTAGGAGATGAAGGAACGAGTACCACATTTTTCGGAATCGGTGTGCAAATCATCAATTACAGTTCACAAGCCTTGCCAGCAATTTTCGGTGTTTGGCTATTGAAATACGTGGACAAATTCGCGGATAAGATTAGTCCTTCGATTGTTAAAGTTTTTCTGCGACCAATGATCTCATTACTGATCGTCGCACCGATCATGCTAATCATTATTGGACCTGCAACGACGGTGATTGGAGATGGCTTCTTCAAGTTAGTCAATATTATGAATCAATGGGGATGGGTTGCAGTTGGTTTGAATGCGGCATTATTCCCGATCATGGTATTGACAGGGACTCACAATGTTACGATTCCGTTATTAGTGCAAATGTTTGCGACTCAAGGGTTTGACGCAATTTTCTTGCCATCAGGATTAGCTGCGAATATTGCTGAAGCTGGTGCTGCTGGTGCGGTTGCTGTCAAAACGAAAAATAAAGCCTTAAAGGGAACCGCCATTTCCGCGACGATTTCCGCTTTATTGGGCATCACGGAGCCGGCACTTTATGGGGTCAATCTTCGCTTGAAACGCCCATTTATCGCCGTTTTATTAGGCTCATTATTAGGCGGCTGCTATATCGGATTTTTAGGGATAACGGCACCGACCTTTGTTACTCCAAGTCTATTAACGATTCCGATCTATGCCGGATCGATTTCTAACTTTATTTTAGGCTTAACCAGTATTCCGGTGACCTTCTTGATCACCTTCATCATTACGTATGTGATTGGTTTTGAGGATATTGCCGATAAGAGTCAAACAAATACCGTGGAATCTCCAGTAAAAGGAAAAATTGTTAAATTAGAGGAAGTCAATGATCAGGCGTTTTCATCAAAAATGATGGGAGAAGGCTTTGCCGTTATTCCGAATGAAGGGCGAGTAACCAGTCCTTTTGATGGCGAAGTTGTTTCTGTTTTCCCAACGAAGCACGCGATTGGCTTGAAGCGTTTAGATGGTTTGGAATTATTGATTCATGTAGGAATTGATACTGTTGAACTTAAGGGCGAGTATTTTGAAACGCTCGTGAAGCAAGGGGATTTTGTGAAAAAGGATCAACCATTGCTGACGTTTGACGCTAAAAAAATCAAAGAATTAGGCTTTGATACGACGACGATGGTTGTTGTGACAAATTCGAAGGAGTTTGAAGAAATTCACTTGAGAGACATGGACGGAGCTGAAGTATTGTATGTTAGATAATAAAATGCCAACTGATTTTTTATGGGGAGCTTCGACTGCCGCAAATCAGATTGAAGGTGCGTGGAATGAGGATGGAAAAGGCGTCAGTGTCATCGATACGATTGCTACAGATATGGATGAAGGGGTTCGTGTAGAAGTTGCATCCGCTTTTGAAGACGAATACTATTCTTCTCATAAAGCAGTGGATTTCTATCATCATTATCAAGAGGATATCAAATTAATGGGCGAAATGGGCTTAAAGGCGTATCGCATGTCGATCGCTTGGACGAGAATTTATCCAAACGGGATTGAAGAAGAGCCAAATGAAGCTGGATTACAATTTTACGATCGTATCTTTGAGGAATTATCAAAATATGATATCGAACCGATCGTGACGATTTCTCATTATGAATCTCCTTGGTATCTGGCGGAAAGAGGCGGCTGGACCAATCGTGAAATGATCGATCATTATTTGAAATATTGTCAGACGTTATTCGAACGCTATCATGAACAGGTCAGCTATTGGATCACCTTTAATGAAATCAATTGTACGTTAGTCAATTTTGGGATTCGGACAGCAGTGGGACTGAATGCCTCGATTCCTTCTGAGATCAACAACGACAATACGAGATATCAAGCGCTCCATCATCAATTCTTGGCTAGTGCGCAAGCCGTAAAAATGGCTCATGACATTGATCCAACCTTAAAAGTCGGCTGTATGATCGCTAGTATGGTGGGCTATCCTTTAACCAGTGATCCTCAGGATGTCTTTAGTACATTGCAATATGAACAAATGAAAAACATGTTTTGCAGCGATGTGATGATCCGAGGGTACTATCCAAGTTATTCCAAGCGTTATTTTGACGAGCATCACATTTCGTTTCACACAGAGCCTGGTGATCAACAAATATTAGCCGAAGGATGTGTTGATTTTTATTCCTGCAGCTATTATCAATCCCTTTGCGTAAGTGGTCAGGAAGAAGGGGAAGCATTAGGCAAGGATAAAGCCGCGGGAAATCTAATCTCAGGCTTTGGTGTGAAAAATCCTTATTTACAGGAAAGCGAATGGGGTTGGCAAATCGATGCCACGGGTTTGAGATATCTACTGAATACCGTTTATGATCGCTATCAAATTCCGATCATGATCGTTGAAAACGGTCTGGGAGCGAAGGACGAGCTGATCAACGGAAAAATCGATGATCAGTACCGCATTGATTATTTGCAGGCGCATGTTGAAGCGCTGATGGAGGCAATCAAGGATGGAGTGAACGTTATTGGCTACATGCCTTGGAGCGCGATCGATCTGGTCGCTTTATCGACAGGAAGTATTGAAAAAAGATACGGCTTTATCTATGTCGACGCAAACAATCAGGGAGAAGGCAGCTTCAAACGTTACCCGAAAGCATCTTATTATTGGTATAAACACGTGATTGAAAGTAATGGTCAAAGTATCTTGAAAAAATCTGTAACTGATGAGCGGGTGACTTCGTTTTAGTAATATTGACAGACATCTCCTAAATGTTGATTTCCTCGTGATGCACAACGGAATTAGAAAAGAATGGAAGTTCGGAATAGATGAGATGAAGCTATAAAAAATCGTGTAAGGATACGCTCTCGCAGTGAGTCCTTACACGTTTTTTTGATGAATAATCCGACTACTAAACGATGAATTAAAAGTATAGGATAAACCAATAACATGCGTTTTAGCGGAATCTATGTTAATTTCGAATAAAGGATCGTCATTTTATTAAGGAGGTTGATTCGATGCAAACGGTTATGTGGTTTCGTCGGGATTTGAGAATACAGGACAACAAAGCGCTTTATCATGCGTTTCAAGATTTAACTGATGAAGATGAGTTGATTTTATTATTTCAAGTTAATCCAGCGCAATTTCTAGAAGACAGTCACAATCATCACGCTTTCTTTGCAAGTCTGGCTTATTTTAAAGAAAAAATCGATGAGAAGGCGCAGCTACAAGTTCAATACGGAGAACCGATTGAATTGTTTAAACAACTAAAAAAAGCTTTGCCGGATTGGAATAAAATCTATTTCAATGAGGATACCACTGGATTTGGTGCTAAGCGAGATGATGAAGCAAAGAAATTTTTCCGACAAAACGCGATTGATTATTTTCGTTTTCAAGATCACTACCTTCATGGAGCAAATGAGATCAAAAATCAACAGGGGAAAGCCTACAAAGTATTTACTCCTTACTACAATCAATGGAAGGAACGCGTGAAGGAAACACCGCTTAAGGTTAATTTTCAGGCCGAAGCGGTTTATTCAAAGGCGCTATTTCCTGCTGACAAGGAAAAGTTTGAGGAGTTAGTTGCTAAATTGCCGAAGTTTAAAAATCTTGGCGAAGAGGCAGCGCAGCGTCAACTAAAGAAATTTGTCAAAAATTCAGTGGAAAATTATGAGAAGGCTCGTGATATCCCGAGCTTAGATCAAACCAGTCATTTGTCTCAGTATTTGCGAACAGGAGAACTCTCGATTCGAACGGTTTGGCAGGCATTACAGGAGGAAGAGGTCTCTCAAGGACGTAATACCTTTCAAAGAGAATTGTGCTGGCGGGATTTCTACAATATGATCTTTACGAAACATCCTCGTCAACAAAATGAACCGATCCAAGCACAATTTCGCTTCATTCAATGGGAAAACGATAAAGAAAAGTTCAAAAAGTGGCAGGAAGGCAAAACTGGCTTTCCGATCGTTGATGCAGCAATGCGTCAGCTGAACGAAACAGGGTGGATGCACAATTGTCTGCGGATGATCACCGCTTCTTTTTTGACGAAGGATCTGCTGATTGATTGGCGCTGGGGTGAGCAGTATTTCCAGCAGCAATTGATCGATTATGATCCTGCCAGCAATATCGGTGGCTGGCAGTGGGCTGCTTCAACTGGAACCGATGCTGTACCGTATTTCCGCGTGTTCAACCCTGCGACGCAATCACAAAAATTCGATAAAGAAGGCAAATTTATCAAGAAATATGTGAAGGAATTGAAAAATGTTCCCGAAAAGCTGATTCATCAACCAGAGAAAATGACGCAGGCAGAGCAAGAAGAATATGGGGTGATTTTGGATAAAGACTATCCAAGACCAATTGTGGATCATAAGGAACGACGAAAACGCGCAATTTCTGTGTATGAGGCCAGTAAAGAATACGCAAGAGAAGTAGAGGCGTATCAAGATGAGAAATAAAGCACAGTTTAGCTTTTTCTTTCTTTATAGTTGCATAATCAACCTTCTATTTTTAAGTAAATAAAAATAATGCTGGAATACAGTGCTGGTGAAGGAAATCAAATCAAGTTTTTTTATAGAAATTGAAGCAAGAAATAATAGTTGGATACGATCTATTTTCATAATAAAACCCGTAACGAAGCTACTATCGTTACGGGTTTTATAATTAGTGAGTCGCAAATTCAGAGAACTTTTTGCTATCAAATTCTGTTAATTTTCAATTTGAACGGATACCATGCAACAGAAGAAAAGGTACATTTGTCCTAAGGTGAAGATACTGATGATGGAAATGCGAGTTTCAGATAATGAAGAACAATAGCGATCTGATGTAAAAAGAAAGGTTAATTATCTGTTTTTGTGTAGACTAATGATGCTAGATAATAAAAAGCTTTTTTTGAATTTTACGTAAGAGTATAATTATAAATGATCTTATTGGAGGGAGTGAGGATGATCGAAAAAATAAAGGATGGCGGAGCTGGGTTATTACACGCAATCAAGAAAATTACATTTCCCAATCGTTTGTTTTTAGTCTTAGCGATCGTTTTTGGCTTATTAATGATCAATACCGTACCGCCGATCCAGGCACCGGATGAGATTGGGCATTTCATTAAAGCCTATGCGTTTTCGGAATTCAAGGTCAAACCAATGACCTATAACAAAAAGTTGAAGAAAACAGACAATACATGGGGAAACTATGGGTTCGAGGTTCCGTACGAAATGAAAAGTATGAATTCTTACGCTGTTGATAAGAATGGAAAGAATACGGAATACCCTTACCAATACAAAGTAGATGAGAAACATATTAAGGCCGGTGAAAAAGCCTTTATTGGTACTGGTGGTATCACGAATTACTTCTTTGTGAACTATCTTCCTCAGATATTCGGAATCAAGGTTGGCAAGTTGATGGGGAAACCAGTGATTTGGCAGTATTACGCCGCCAGGTATTTGAATCTGATTTTTTATGTATTGATCCTCTTTTTCGCTATCAAGCGATTTCCATACTCTAAAATGGGTGCCGCGATACTCGCGTTGAATCCGATGGCGCTCTTTTTAGCAACCTCGGTCTCGGGAGATGCAATGATCATTGCAATAAGCTTCTTCTTCATTGCTTGGATTACCAGCTTGATTGGTAAGGAGTCGATCAGTAATCGCAAGCTTGCTCTCAGTGCTGTCTTGATGGTTTTCTTAGTGTTGCTGAAGCCGACTCTGATTGTCTTGGGCATGTTGTTTTTCTTGATACCTAATAAAACGTTTAGCATCCAGCGTAAAGTGATTTGGGGTGTAGGTATTTTTGTATCCTGCATCCTATGTTATGTACTATGGAATAAACTGATGATTGATCAGCAGCTGCTTTATCGTGATTTTGCCAATCCCAGTAAGCAGGTGGCATTGTTCTTGAAGGAACCAGGAATCTTTTTTGAAAATTTTCGAGATAACTATCTCTTTGGCACAAAAGGAGACAATATCGTCTATTCCTTTGCCGGAAAATTTGGTTTGCTCGATGCACCGTTAGGATTACACTGGCTCGTTTTGTATTTTATGACCTTCATTGGAGCTTGCTTTGTTCAAGAAAAGGACTATCAGTCATTGATTCCTTATCAAAGAATCGTTGTCGCGGTGATGCTGCTCCTGTATACGGTCTTGACCTTCTTTGCTCTGTATCAAATTTGGAACAAGGTCGGGCGTACCGCGTCGATTGAAGGATTGCAAGGACGCTACTTTATCCCGGCCAGCTTGTTGATTGTGCCACTGTTTTCCAGCAAAGAAAAAATCCTCAACATAAAAAATAGCAGGGTAAATATTGTCGTTTCAATTTGTATGGTTACTGTGTTGATCGCGACATTAATAACATTGTCAAATCGGTACCCTGTTGGCTAATTTAAAATCAAGTTTAGTTTATGAACAAAAAAGTCGAACGCCACTTCCTATCAACTGATAGAAAGATGGCCGTTCGACTTTCATTTTGTAAAGTATTTCTCAAAAAAGCTTTCTGTTTGTAAAGTTTTTACAGATTTTACTTCGTAACTGTGTCCCAAAAGCGCTCTAAGGTTGCTAATTGTGTCAGCTGGCGATTGCATTGATCGCTATCGGTACAAATATAGTTGCCTTTTTTGGTATACGTACCATCTCCAGCAGATTTGGTGGTTGCCAAAAAGAAGGCGACGGTACTGATTTGATTACAAATTGCACAATGGCCTTTTTGCACATCGGTACTAAAGCTGCCATAGGCACCGACAAAACGTCCGTCGATTTTACGAAGCAAGTATTTGCGATTGGTACCGCTGTCGTTCCAGCCCAAATAGCTTAGGTCGCGAAAATCTTTTGTTTCCAGTTCGGGATACTGCATTTTTTTGACTTTGCGGAAGCTTTTCTCGATCTGCTTTGTCGAAGGGACGTCCATCGGAGTGACGAAACGTTTCATTTCTTCAAATAGCTTTTCAAATTTATCCCGCGTGAGTCCGGTATCAAGAAATTGTTCCCAATATGCGGCTAGTAAAGGATCGCGACCAAAAAATTCTTCGGTCCTTCCTTGGATCAATGTCTGTAAAGTGACGATTGTTTGCTTGTCGTTCACTGAATGGTAGGCACTGACAAGTTCGCTGACCTGCTGCTTGCAATACCAATATTCATAAGGGGCTAAAACGTTATTTTCTGTATTCATAATTGATTTTCCTCATTTCTCTCTTTGAGGAAAATTGCTTTTCCGTCAAAGAACTAATCGTTTAATAAGTAGGATAGTTCTTTGAGCGTACGATACAAGATGAATGGGTCATCATGATCTCCTCCTAATGTTGCATGTTACGTACATCCGATAGAATAAATCATTCTTCGCGTTTCTACAAGTCTTTTCTTCTAATTATTCGCTAACTTAAGAGATTTATTCTTTGTGCGCTTAAAATAGTTGATAAAGTAAACTAAAACGCTTATACTTTATTTAGTTGCCAAAGTAAACTAATTTAGGGAGGGAGTGTAAGCGCTTGGATACCCGCGATGTCAGAGAGTTTAATCGATACTATACAAGAATTTTAGGTGTCTTTGATCAAAAAGTCTTTGATTTGGATTATTCGATGATCGAGATGCGTATTCTAGGAGAGATTGGTCGTCATCCCAACATTACCGCAAATCAACTGACAAAATGTTTAAATATCAAAAAGAGTTATTTAAGTCGGAAATTGAGCAAGTTGGAACGAGAGGGCTATATTTCTAAAAAGAAAAATCCTAATGATAGTCGAAGCATGCAGCTTTTTCTCAGTGAAAAGGGTTTGGAATTGAACAAGTATGTAGAAGAACAATCGGATCGAAAAGTACTAGAGCTGTTAGAGCCCTTAGACGCAGCGGACTATCAAGAGTTGGTCACCGCCATGCAAACGATCGAGAAGATCTTGTATCAGGTCGTACCCAACGAGCAGGAAAATAGTTTGTAAAGTAAAAGACGTTTATTCTTTATGAAAGTAAAGTTTTTTCGATAATTTATTTACGATTGAAAAGTATCAAGAAAAAAAGTGAAACATTTATCAAGGAGTGTGTGGAATGAACGAAGTAAAGATTGTCCCATTTGAAGAAAAATATACACAGCAAGTCGTTGATTTGATTCTGCCAATTCAACGAGAGGAATTCAATATTGACATTAGTATTGAAGATCAGCCGGATCTTTTGAGCATCAAAGAAGACTATATCGATACAGGCGGAAATTTCTGGGTGGCACTTTCTGATGAACACGTTATTGGAACGATTGCTCTAGTAAAGCTGGAAAATCACTGCGGAGCCATCAAAAAAATGTTTGCGGCAAAGGAATTTCGTGGCGAAAAGCAAGTAGGAAAGAAATTGTTGGATACACTGGTCGCTTACTGTAAGCATCAAGGGTATACCCGTTTGTATTTGGGAACCGTTGACGTGCTGAAAGCAGCTCAGAAATTTTACAAGAAGCATGAATTTCAGTTGATTGATAAATCAGAGATGCCAAAGGATTATCATTTGATGGATGTTGATACGGTCTTCTTTATGCGGGATTTGACGAAGGAATAAAGAAAATTCTCTTAACCAATTTTAGGGATATGGTTAGGAGATTTTTTTAGACCGAAATTTTTACAACCTCTATTATGTCCTCAATCTAACTGATAAACTGAGGATATAAGTCACTCGGAATTTTCGAAGAATCAGAGGAGGGTAAAAGATGAGTTTATTGGGAACACCGATCAAAATTGGCTATTTAGATGTAGCGAATCGGCTGGTCATGCCGCCGATGGCAACGGAAAAAGCGCAGGGAGACGGAGAAGTGACTCAGGCACTTTGCGACTATTACGCGGAAAAATCCGCAGGCGGTTTTATTGACATTAAAGGAAGTATAACATTTTAAGCGGTCAAAGGATTGATACATCAATCTTTTGACCGCTTTTCATCTGGTCTTTTTCCTATTAAACTGGAGATATGAAACCCAATATTTTACACGCCATTTTCTTTGATGAATATCAAAACTGGGAGAAATTCAATCAAAGGTACACAAGAAGGATTCGATCCGTTGTGAAAAGAGAAGTGAAGAAGTTTCGCGATTGTGGTGACCTTAAAAAAGGTTATCGTCTATTTGTCTGTGAAGGATGCCATGATGTAAAGAAAGTGGCTTTTCGTTGTAAAGGGAAATTTTGTCCAACTTGTGCAACTGGGGAAAGTCAACGGTGGGCAGAGGTTGCGGCGAATGATCTGTTTACAGTGACGCATCGACACGTCATCTTCACGATCGATGAAGGTTTACGTGAGATTTTTCTGAAGGAGAAGTATCGTAAGGAGCTTTTAAAAGGATTAATGGATGAAGCTGCACGGATACTATTAGATTTTTTAGAAAGCACCATATACAAGCTGGGGTTGTGGCAACACTCCACACCTTCGGTTCTCAGCTAGAATACAATCCGCATGTTCATTTAGTCGTCACCATGGGTGGACTGACGAAGGATGGAAAATGGAAGGACTATGACTATTTTCCGTTCGCAATGTTGAGGAAATATTGGCAGAATGCGGTCCTAAAGCTCATTCGAAGAACCTTATCCCAATGGGATAAGGCACGAGTCCAGCCGCTTTTACAAGCGGCGTACACGAAAAATGCAGAGGGTTTTTACGTGCATGCACCCAAAAGGAGCCGAACTTCTCTCAAAAAGATATTAGAATATATCAGTCGTTATATGAAACGTGGTCCCATTGCTTTAAATCGTATCCTTTTGTACGATGGGAAAATAGTGATGTTTCAGTATCATGATAAACGAACTAACACGGATAAGATAAAGACGATGTCGGCAGAGGAATTTATTGGTGCACTGATTCGTCATATTCCAGAGAACCAGTTCAAAACAATTCGTAGATACGGCATTTATAGTCGGCGGATCAAGACAATCATGAAAAAAGTATTAAGTAATTACCAGAAAGAGATTCAACGAATGCTTGTGAATGTGAAGAAAGCACTTAAACCAAAATCATGGTGTGAACGAATAGCCGAAGAATTCGGAGTAAATCCATTGGAATGTACTAGATGTGGCGAATATTATGAATTTAGTGGAGTTAGTGTGTCTAAAAATGGACGACTTGTAGTGAAATATGCGAAGAATAAAGAATCGGAACGATTCATGCGAGAGGAGAATAAAAAAATTGGGGAAGAAGCATCGAAACGTAAGTATGAAAAAGAAAAAGAAGCAGCTTTTAAAAAACTTCGATTCCAATGGAGTGGTTCATTACATTTGTCTTGAATGTGGGATAAAGGAAAAAATTCCAAAGGAAGTAGTTCAATTTTTGGATGCAGGAGATGTTGCATTTGATCCTGAGAACGCTCCGCAATTTGATTGCGAAAAATGTGGTGGAGAGATGTATCCAGAATACTATAAGAACGTACTTGGATACGAATTTAGAATCAGTGATCGACAATAAAATGATTTATCTAAACAAAAAGTCCTCAGGAGCGGTTTTCTCCTGAGGTTTTCTTAGCTTAATTATTTTGGAGCACAGTTATATCAGTCAAGAAGGAAAAGCCAGTAAAGGACAATTATCAATGGCGAAGGATAGTGATATTGCTGGTTTAGAAAAATTAGTGAAGACGATCCATCAAAATCGCAGCAAAGTCTTTGCGCAAATCAACCATGCCGGTGCCCGAGGAAAAAAAGAAATTATTGGCGGATTGCCAAAAAGTGCCAGTGCGATTGAACACCCAAAATTTGCTAAAAATAAGGCCTTGCCGATTGAAATGACCGCAGCAGACATTCAAAAGGTTATTGCTGATTTTGCGGCAGCAGCTGTAAGAGCGAAAAAAGCCGGTTTCGATGGAGTAGAAATCCATGCTGCTCATGCCTATTTATTGACTCAATTTTATTCTCCATTGACCAATAAACACGTAGATCAATATAGCGGATATTCGATCGAAGGAAGAATCCGACTTCATTTAGAAATCATTGAAGCTGTTCGTCAAGCGGTCGGTCCAGATTATCCACTTGCCCTTCGACTGGGTGCCAGTGATCACGCGCCTGGAGGAACTACGATTGAAGATAGTATCGTTGCAGCGGCAGCATTTGAGCAGGCGGGCATTGATTTATTGGATATTTCAGGAGGACTCAGTTCATACATCAATCCGAATAGCTCAGAGCAAGGTTATTTTAGTGATTTGACCGCGGCCCTCAAGCAAAAGGTGACGATCCCAGTTCTTTTAACAGGTGGAATTCTTGACGCAGAAGTTGCTGAAGAACTACTAGGTGAAGAAAAAGCCGATATGATTGGTGTTGGACGAGCAATATTGAAGGATTCAGAGTGGGCAAAGCAGGCGATGTTGACGCTGGAAAATTAGACTGATCAGTGACGAAAAAAATGATACTCGTAAAGTTTTTTTGAAAAATACTTTACAAATGAAAAGAAAACGACCTTTTTACTATCAAAATGGATAGTCAAAGGGTCGTTTAACTTTTTTCTAAATCAATAATTCGTATGGGGATATCTGTCTGGCCTTAAAAACCATGGTGGCAATATCTTCGGGGGATTCTGTCCCGCCCTTTTTGATCCATAATAAAATAATCGCTACGATGCTTGATAGAAGAATCTCCAAGGCATAATCCTCTGGAAGATTTTCTTTTTTAAATTCTAATTCTGTGGATTGACTGATTTTCGATTCAATCAATTCGGATAAAATGCCTTTGATCATCGCGACAAATTGTGGATCGCCGCCTGGTCCTGCCAGAGCACTGATAAAATCAAAATCCTGTTTGACGTAAATCAAAGCTTCCAAAATCAAAGGGTAAGGAATCAGCTCCAATGGGTCATTGACATCTCCAACATTTGGCCGCAGTAAAATAGCCTTTAAATCATTGATTGTTTCCATCTCTAATTTATCCATCAAATCATACTTATCAATATAGTGTGTGTAAAAGGTTCCCCGATTGATCCCAGCTTCGCGAGCAATCTCCATCACTGTCAGTCCTTCAAATCCCTTTTCATGTATCAATCGAGTGAAGGCACGTTTAATTTCTTGTTTACTCGCAGTTTTTCTTTTATTTCCCATCGTTATCCTCCTAATTGAACAGAACTGGACAAAGTGTTTATTGCATTGTTTATTTATTAATTCTATACTAATTTCATTATTTAATCAACACGTTGTTCAATTAAGGAGGAAATTTTATGAGTTACATCGAAATGGTCCACAATTACAAAAGCTATCAAACAGGTGAAACGGAGATCTTGGCAAACAAAAACGTCAATTTTAAAGTAGAAAAGGGGGAACTAGCCATCGTATTAGGCCCTTCTGGCGCTGGAAAATCGACAGTCTTGAATATCCTTGGAGGAATAGATAAAAATACCAAAGGGCAAGTAATCATTGATGGCAATAATATCGCGGATTATACAGCTAAGCAGCTTACCGAATATCGGCGAGAAAGCGTCGGATTTGTCTTCCAATTTTATAATTTGGTTCCCAATTTGACAGCGAAAGAAAATGTTGAGCTTGCTTCTGAGATCGTCGAAGAGGCTACCGATCCTGAACAGGTTTTGGAAGAGGTGGGCTTGAAGAATCGGATGAATAATTTTCCTGCCCAATTATCAGGCGGGGAACAACAGCGGGTCGCGATTGCTCGAGCGGTCGCGAAAAATCCAAAAATATTGCTATGTGATGAGCCAACAGGGGCATTAGATTACCAAACAGGGAAGCAGGTTCTGCAAATTTTGCAGGACATGAGCCGAGAAAAAGGCTCAACGGTAATCATCGTGACACATAATGCAGCGCTGGCGCCCATCGCTGACCGGGTGATTCGTATGCACGATGCTCAGGTAAAGGAAATTATGGTAAATCAAAATCCTAAGAAAATTTCAGAGATTGAATGGTAGGTGGAAACGATGAGGAAAAAGAAAACGTTATGGAAAGATATTTTCCGTTCATTTAGATATTCGAAGGGCCGATTCGTTTCAATTTTACTATTGATGATGATCAGTTCCTTTGCTCTAGTAGGTTTAAAGGTAACTGGACCAGATATGCGGGAAACGGGGAAAAACTATTTTTCTGAGTTGAACATGGCGGATGTCTCGGTGATCGGCAGCTATGGGATCGATGACTCTGACCGCGAGGCAATAGAAAAAACTGATGGCGTACGTCAAATTGAGTATGGCTATTTGAAGGATGTCACCAAGAAAGATACGACCGAGAGCTTTCGGCTTTTTTCTAAGACGAAGGACATTTCTACTTATCAAATAGAGAAAGGGCGAATGCCAAAAAAAGACACGGAGATTGCATTGGATGCGAAATGTGCAGATAACTACAAGCTAGGGGACACGATCAGCTTTACTGAAAAAGCCGATATCACAAATTCCAGGATCTTGAAAAAGAATTCTTTCAAAATCGTCGGCTTTGTCAACACCTCCGAGGTCGTATCATCCCTCAATCGCGGTCAGTCGACGGCTGGTACTGGTGAATTAAAAAGCTTTGGTGTGGTGAACGCCTCAAACTTTGATTCGCCGTATTATATGATCGCTCGCATGACCTTTAAGGATACGAAAAATCTAGATCCCTATTCGGACAACTATACAAAGAAGGTCCAAAAGCACAAAGACGATTTAAATGAGCAATTGGAGGAGCAACCGGAAAAACGGTTAACGGCGATTAAAGCGGACTATCAAACGAAAATGAATGATGCAAAAAGACAAATGAACAATGCCCGCGTACAGTTATCGGATGGCCAACAGCAACTAGATGCGGGAAAAGAACAGCTGACTGCTGCCCGCCAAGAGCTAGAACTGAAAAAGCAGCAAATGGGTGGGTCGGAAAATGTTCCTGAACAACTTAAAACACAATTAGCTGCTAGTGAACAGGAATTGGCACAAAAAGAAGCCGAGTATCAAACACAGCTGAATCAGTTTGAAGCAAAGAAAAATGATGTGCAGAAGAAGTTGAACACAAGTGAAAGCCAGCTTTCAGAAGCACAAACGACGGTAGACCAATTAAAAAAACCAGTGTATTCAGTCAACAATCGTCGGGAATTACCCGGCTCCGAAGGGTACAGAATCTATAACAGTATTTCGTCGATTGTGGATGCTTTGGCAAATGTTTTTCCGGTTTTCCTATTTCTAGTAGCTGCCCTCGTGACGTTTACCACCATGGGCCGCTTTGTGGATGAGGAGCGGAAAAATTCTGGAGCGCTGAAAGCTTTAGGCTATACTGATAGAGATATTTACAAGAAATTTGTGGTTTATGGGTTGAGCTCCAGTATGATCGGATCGATCATCGGAATTGTATTAGGCCACACTTTGCTGCCGATGATTGTCTATAGCACCTATCAAGATGGCTTCATCCTGCCTGAACTAACGCTGAAGTTTCACTGGGGGATCTCAGTATTGGCATGTGTTCTAGCCTTTATCAGCGCGGTGATCCCTGCACTGATCTCAGCGAAAAAGGAATTGCGCGAACGACCAGCGGATCTGCTGCTGCCTAAAGCCCCTGCAGAAGGTTCAAGAATTTTATTGGAAAGAATTCCTTTTATTTGGAATCACCTAAGCTTTACCCATAAAGTAACGGCTCGAAATCTTTTCCGTTATAAAAAACGGATGCTGATGACGATTTTCGGGGTTGCTGGGTCGGTCACTTTATTATTTGCCGGTTTTAGTGTGCAGCACTCGATTGAAGGAATCAATGAACGGCAATTTGGCGAGCTGATCCGCTATGATATGATCGTGGCTGAATCAGACACGCTGACACCTGACAAAAAGGACGAAATTAAGCAGCAGCTATCGGATCCTGCGATACAGGAATATGCGCCTGTTCATTATGAAACCATGACAAAAGCTGCTGGAGCGAATCACGACAATCAAGAAATCAAATTGATCGTACCAGAGAAAACACAAAATTTTGACGACTACATTCATTTAAATGAACGAAAAACTAAAAAAACGTTGCACCTGAATGATGATGGCGTGATCATTACTGAACGATTGGCGAATTTGTTGAATGTGGAGGTTGGCGATCAGATCAAGGTCAAGGATGCAGAAAATCAAAACCGAACGATGAAGGTGGACGGAATCACTGAAATGTATATGGGTCATTTTATGTTTATGAACAAAACGGAGTATCAGTCTGTCTTTAAGGAGGATTTCCAATCCAATGCTTCATTGGTCAATCTAAAGAACCCGTCCAAAGCGAATACCAAAAAACAAGCGGCGAAATTTATTAATCTGGCAGGAGTCGCCGGTGTCGTTCAAAATACGACGATGACTAGTCAAATTGATATGATTGTTACATCGCTGAATAAAATCATGGAGGTCCTTGTCTTTATTGCTGTGCTGCTAGCGGTCGTGATCCTGTATAATTTAACGAACATCAATGTATCTGAACGAATTCGTGAGCTTTCTACTATTAAGGTATTGGGATTTTATGACAAAGAGGTCACACTGTACATTTATCGTGAAACAATCTTGCTGACGGCAATCGGGATCGTCGTTGGTTTCGGGTTAGGTGAATGGCTGCACCAGTTTATTCTTACCTCGGTTCCACCAAATGATGCGATGTTTAATCCAGCGTTGTCCAGTATCAGCTTTATTGTACCGACAGTAATCATTGTTATCGTGACGACCATTCTTGGATTTATCATCAATCACCGTTTGAAAAATGTTGATATGTTAGAGGCCTTGAAATCGGTGGATTAAATGAATTTTTTCTTCATGATAGAGAACACTTTATTGGAAGTAATTCTGATAAAGTGTTCTTTTTTTTGTGAAAAGGACTAGCTAGTCACTTGATATATGAATATGTATTCATATATACTTAATTCAAACACATGAATTGACATTCATATGAATAACAATGATGATAAGAGGAGAATACTATGGAAAAAAGGAGCGTACCACTTCATGATCTAGATAATGCCCACAGCCATGAACATGTCCACAATCATGGAGGGAAACTCACGATCATCCTGTTTTTTGTCGGGTTTGCGGCATTTTTAGCGGGCTTTATTTTGGAGGGAAGCAGCAGTTTTTATTCGAGTATGGCATTTATTCTCTCTGTTGTTACCGCGGGATACCATATTATCCTTGAAGGTGTCGGCGATACCATTAGAAATTCACACAGTGCCAAAAAATTTCAGCCAAATGTTCATTTTTTAATGGCCTTAGCAGCTGCTGGGGCGATCGTGATTGGTAAATACGAGGAAGCGGCCATGCTGATCGTGATTTTTGCGGCAGCGCATTTCTTGGAGGATTACGTAGATGGAAAAAGCAAACGAGAAATCACTCACTTATTGAATCTAAATCCGACAGAAGCCAGAATTGTTTATCCTGATGGCAGTACCCAAATAGTTCCAGTGGATGTGGTAAAAACTGGTGATACATTGCAGGTTCTTAATGGAGCGCAGGTGCCAACCGATGGGGTGATTTTAAGCGGAAACACTGCGATTGACGAATCCTCCATCAATGGCGAAAGTATTCCCAAAGAGAAGACGTTCGGGGATGAGGTTTATGGGGGTACGATCAACGGTTCCGGCACTTTCACCATGAAAGTTACAAAAGATAGTTCGGAAACGGTCTTTTCAAAAATCTTGCAACTGGTGAGGCAATCGCAAGAAAGTTTAACCAAGACAGCCACGCTGATTCAACGCTTGGAACCTAAGTATGTGACGATCGTCTTAGCCTTGTTTCCATTCGTGTTACTTGCCGGGCCGTATATTTTCGGCTGGAGCTGGGAAGTCAGTTTGTATCGCAGTATGGTTTATTTGATTTCTGTTTCACCCTGCGCGCTTACTGCAAGTGCTGTCTCAACGACTTTAGCGACGATTTCCAATTTATCTAAAAAAGGTGTGTTGGTAAAAGGCGGTGCGTATCTCTCAAAATTACAAGGCCTAAAAGCCATTTCTTTTGATAAAACTGGAACACTGACAAATGGCAAGCCGGTAGTGACGGATTTTGTTTTTGAACAGGGGCTGGATCAAAATGAACTTATTGATATCCTAGTGGCTATGGAAAAACAATCGAACCATCCATTAGCCACAGCGATCATCACTAGTTTTCCCGAAACGAGGGCGCTTCAGCTTGACGTAGCAAATCAAGTCGGACGTGGCTTATCGACGAATTATGTAGGCAACAGCTATCGTATCGGAAAACCTGTCTCCTTTGAAAAAGTTTCCTTTATTTATAAAGAAAAGGAAAAGCAATTTTCTGCAGAGGGAAAAACGGTGGTATTCTTTGGGAAAAATGAGACAGTAATTGGCTTGATTGCATTGATGGATGTACTGATTCAAGACGCAAAGGCAGCGATAAGCTATTTCAAAGAAGCGGGTCTTCATACGACCATGATCACAGGCGATGCAAAGCTAACCGGTGAAACAGTCGGAAAACAAATCGGTGTCGATGAGGTCATTGCCAACGTGATGCCGGAAGACAAAGCGAAGATTGTTAAAGAACAACAGGAAGAATATGGTTCAACTGCTATGCTGGGCGATGGAATCAATGATGCACCTGCACTTGTTACTGCGGATGTTGGTATCGCAATGGGCGAAGGAACAGGTGTCGAGATAGATGTGGCCGATCTCGTGCTAATGAAAAATGATTTATCTAAACTGGCTTATGCACATCAATTAAGTAAGAAAATGGACAAAATTACGTGGCAAAATATCGCCTTTTCAATAGTTGTTGTGTTAACGTTAGTCACATTGAACCTTCTTGGCAAGATGGACATTACCATCGGTGTGATCTTGCATGAAGGGAGTACGATCTTGGTTATTCTAAATGCGTTGAGAATGTTGAAGACACCGAAGACGTATTTGTAGAGTAAGATTTTATGGGAAATAAAAGCAGATGGTGAAGATGGAGCAAGGGATTAATTAAAATTGGAAAATCCAACCATTTGACAGTTGTTCTTTATAACCATTAGAATTTGTGTATCAAGATCGAAGAATAAAGAATAGCTGGAGGAGATAAAATTGGAACTAGATTTAAAAGGAAAAACCGCATTGGTCACCGGTTCAACTAAAGGAATCGGCAAGGCAATTGCCTGGGAACTGGCAAAAGAAGGGGCAAATGTCATCATAAATGGTCGCAATAGTCAGGCAGTGGATGAAGTAGTAATGGAAATAAAGAAACAATTTCCGCAAACAACGCCACAGGCAGCTGCCTATGATTTATCTAAGGAAGACGAGCGTCAAAAACTGTTTGAAGCTTATCCGAGAGTTGATATTTTGATCAACAATATGGGCATTTTTCAGCCAAAGGATTATTTTGATATTACAGATGAGCTTTGGCAGCATTTTATTGATGTGAACTTTTATTCCGGCAATGCACTGGCGAAGTTTTATTTACCTGAAATGTTGTCGACTGATTTTGGCAGGATTATCTTCATTGCGAGTGAAGAGGCGATTATGCCCTCTGGTGAAATGCCGCAATACAGCTTGACCAAAACGATGAACCTTTCTTTAGCTAAAAGCTTATCCAAGCTGACAAAGGGAACCAATGTAACAGTCAATACCATCATGCCAGGCTCCACTTTAACAGAAGGCGTGCAGCAGATGTTGGTGGATATGTATAGCGACACGGATATCCCTGAAAGTGAATGGGAAAGCGATTTTATGAAAAATCATCGACCATTGTCTCAAATTCAACGATTGATCCGTCCAGAAGAAATCGGTCGCTTTGCAGCCTTTGTTTCCAGCCCTTATGCGCGATCCTTCTCAGGAGCAGCATTACGTCTAGATGGTGGATTGGTACCGACAATTTTCTAGAACGATTTATTTATGGATAGCATGTTGTAAAAAAACAACACAAAAAAATGAACCCTCAAGAGAAAATCGCTGAGGGTTCATTTTTAATATTGTTATTTAGCTGGGGGTGTACCGTACATTTTAGGTGTAACAGGATCAAGCTTAGGGGCTTTTCCTTCTACTTTTGGTTCTTTCAAGTAGTTGTATTCACCTTCACCGTCTAATGCTTTTCCTTTGGCCCAGCTGCCTTTTTTGCTTTCTTCGCCTTCAGAAAAGTTGTAGAAATCATAAGCGATATCTAAACGTTCATTCTCTCTTGGGAACGTACTAGGAACTAAAATACTCTTTTCCTTTTCTTCTAGTTCTTTGACAGCAGTTGCCCATAAGTTTTGGTGATAGCTGTCGCGGGCTAATAGTACGGATAGTAAATCTTTAACGCCTTTATCTTCAATCATTTCGTAAATTCTGGCTACTTGCAGGCGGCCTTGGGATTCCGCATTTAGGTTTGCTCGGAAATCAGCTAGTAAATTACCGCTGGCAATGATATAACCGCCGCTCCAAGGATTTCCTACACTGTCAGCAGGACGTGGTCCTAAGCCAGCAACAATTGCCTGTTGCGGATTCATACCAGCAATTACAGCGCCAATAGCAGGATCATTTTTCATTGCTGATTCTTGATCTTCAACAGGGGCGCCTTCTAAAAGTCGAGCCACCATCGTTGCCAACATTTCTACGTGGCCAATTTCTTCTGTTGCGATATCCATCAGCATATCTTTGTATTTTTCTTCTCCGCGCATGCTCCAGCCTTGGAACAGGTACTGCATAGCAACGCTCATTTCGCCGTATTGTCCACCAATCAATTCTTGAAGATACTTCGCAATTAGAGGATTCGGACTATCCGGTTTTGCTTCAAACTGTAATTCCTTTTTGTGTAAAAACATATCAATATTCACTCCTATTTATTTTTTACATGAACCAATAACAGTTCATTGTATTTAGTTTTGGATGGTGATTTTATTGAATAGTAAAAAGCTAAAATACGTCAATAAAAGCTTATTTATTCACCAGTAAAAATTTGTTTGGTAACTTTATAAATTTAAAAAATGCTTTACTAACGATCGTTTAGCTCTTACATTAGTTTCTAAAGATACGAAGGAAATAATAAGAAACTTAATCTGTTTATCTATAAAGTAATGCTTGTTGTATAAAATAGTGTAAAGGATAACTTTTTTTTTGAACAGAAATATGCTTAAAAGAGTAAAAATGGGGACGCGTATAGGAGAAAATAAACATATTTTCAAGCGCTTGTTGTGTATTTGGAATTAAGGAAAACATAAAGCTCAGCCTTTAATGATGTTGACAAACACGGTGTTATCTATTAAATTTACACTATAGTGGATTTTATTCGAGATAGTAATTGGAGGATATTATGATTTCAGCAAATGAAATTGTCAGTCGAAATATTAAACGAATTCGCCAAGAAAGAAATCTGACCTTAGATGATCTGGCGCGATTGTCCGGCGTTAGTAAGAGTATGCTAAGTGAGATCGAGCGTTGCGCCAAAAGTCCGACGATTTCGATGCTAGAGAAAATTTGTACAGGAATTCATATTCCTTTAGCCCAGCTGACTTATATGGAAACACCGGACGTGTCAGTAATCAGAAAAAGTAATAGTAAGCATTATTCAACTTCAAAAGGGTTTGATACGTATAATTTGTTTGAGTTTGATCCGGATAAAAAATTTGAAATGATGCGTCATGTGATCGCGCCTCACTCGGAGCGCTTATCTGAATATCATGAAGCCGGAATCAGAGAATATATTATTTGTACACAAGGGGTATTGGCTATTCAGGTTGGTGAAAAGAGTTTTGAACTAGAAGAAGGAGAAGCAATTCAATTTTTAGCAAATTGCAATCATAAGTATGCCAACCCGACGAATGAGGAAACACATATTTTGATGCTGATGTTTAGGGAGTAGAAAGAGGGGATTGAATGAAAGGGTATAGTGTTCGGTTGGTAAAGTTGGTATTTGGTTTGTTTTTATTCGCATTGGGTTCGTTTTTAACGATTCAGGCAAATATCGGCTTGGCTTCCTGGGAGGCCTTCAGTATGGGATTAGCTTATCTGACAGACCAAACGTATGGCAATATTTTGATCATTAGCGGATTTGTCATTTTATTGGTTGATGTAGCTTTAAAGGAAAAAATTGGCTTTGGAACAATTCTTAACACGATTCTGATTGGAACTTTCGTGGATCTGATTCAAGCTGTGGATCTGATTCCTCAAATGAACAATTTTTTCTCTGGCGTTTTGATGCTGTTACTTGGGCAACTGTCGATTTGCATTGGGAGTTATTTTTATATTGGGGCTTCGCTTGGCTGCGGGCCGCGTGATGCTTTGATGGTTGCGTTGGGAAAACGTCTGCCGAAGGTTCCCATCGGAATTGTTCGCGGTGTAATCGAGGGCACGGTTCTGCTGATTGGTTGGCTATTGGGAGCAAAGGTGGGAATTGGAACAGTTATTTCGGTCTTTGGAATCAGCTTCATTTTAGAGGTGACCTTCAATATTTTGCACTTTGATGTTACGAACATTGAGCATGAAAGCATCGTGGATACCGTGAGAACATTATAAAGCTAAATTTAATCCAAAGAAAAACGAATTGTCTTTTATAGGCGGTTCGTTTTTTTGTAGCTGCAGTCAGAAGCTCCTATTTAGGAATGAAAACCAGATTTTTTAACATATAGTCAGACTCCTCTCGAATGTGACAAAAAAACATTCAATAACAACAGAAAATGACCTCTTCTAAAGAAACGTTTAAATAACAACGTTTCTTTAGGTTATCAATGAAAATTTATTTGTAAATTAAATATAAAGGTTAGTTGACAAGAAAATAATTTTTTTCTAAAGTCCGTTAATTAAATGACTAGAAAACAAGAAGCAATGTTCGGCGTGTATTTTGGGAAGAAAAATACGAAATGAGAGATCTGTTTATGATAGCAGGTCTTTATTTTTTTGCTCTTTTAAAGTTTATATTTTGAATAGGACGTTAATATAGACTTATTTTATTATTTTTGTCATTTTCAGACCTCTAATTTGACTAATAATAATAGATGAGAAAGAGCCTATTTATTGTATAAATTGAAGCGGCTTTTCTCAGATCTATAGCCTTGGAAAATGGAAGAAAAGCTAGTCAAAAGGTTGGGAAATGCTGGGAAAGTAATAAAGGAGGCGGAAAAATAATAAAAAGCTATAAGACGATTTTAATGGATTAGTTTGTTTAAGGCGGAGAATCAACGCTTAAGCAAATTATTTACATGTATAAGGAGGTTGTGAAAAATGAAACGATTAAAAAAGCTTTGGTCGTTGTCTGCAATAATTGGCATGATGATTAGTCTTTTTCCGATGTCGGCTATTGCGGAAACCGCGGATCAAACGGGAGTAGTCGTTAATCAAGTGACTGTCACAGATACCAATGATCAGGAAATCACAGAGAATCATCGGATAGATCAAAAGACGGCTGTCAAACTGAATTTAAGTTGGGCACTGGCACAACCGACATTGATTGAGGAAAATACCACCACGATTATTGAGTTGCCCGCAAACCTGCATTATCCAGAGCAATCAGGTAGTTTAGGCGAGATGGGGAATTATCAAGTAAAAAATCAACAACTAATCTTTCAATTCAAACAAAATTATCAAAAAACAGCTGATGGACTTGTACCAGATTTCGCTAGTGCAAAATTTTATGAAGGATTGATTGAGGTAACGGCAGAAACTACATCAGATAATGTAGAAGCAGAAACAATCGATTTTGGGAATAATGTGTTGACCAGTATATATTACAACAAAGCTTCAGATCCAGCGCCCGATATCGTCAACCAAGCTGAGGCAGACCAGACAATAGCTAAAAGACAAGCTCGGGCGGATCATGAAGCAAATCTGAACGCTCGTGGCGTGAATTTATTTACCAATATTAAAATTACGGATTTTAATGACCAAGAGTTTAATGAGGAAAATCCGGCTGTTCAAGATGCTAATATCAAGATTCATTTTGATTGGGTGTTGGATGATGCAGAAATTATACAAAATGGTGATTTTTATACGTATCAGCTGCCTGACTATTTTTCTATTCATAATGCCGTAACAGATGTGCTGAAAAATCAGGATGGAGATGTTTTAGGGTCATTCACCTTAGACTTAAATGGGCTTTTAACCGTCACCTTTAATGATAAAGCCGGAAATTTAAGCGAGCGTCAAGGGACGATTGATTTAAGAACAGAACTGAAAATTACTACGGAAAATGAAACAATTGAGATTTCAACTGGGATCACAGATGAGGCTGGAGTAGAAATTAGGATTGTCATTCCAGTCGTAAAAGCGGACATTAGTAAAAGCGGAAAAATTGAAGCTGATAACTCAGTGACATGGACGATCATCTTAAATGAAGAAAGACGTGATCTGAGAAACGCGGTTTTAAGAGATACGATGCCTGAAGGATTATCTGTTTGGTATACCCAGGATTATGTGATGAATGAGAATGGTGAATGGGTAATACCGCCAGCAGGCTTTATTAATTCTTGGATAGCTGGCACAGATTATGTCTACAAATTTACCTCTGGTGTGATGAATCAGCCAGTAAAAATTGTTCTTAAAATGCGGGTGGCTGATGAAAGCAAGAAGGAATTTCTGAATAAGGCAACGATTAGCGGAGATAACTTTATTTCTAATTCGGCAGAGGCGAGTGTGTCTTTCGATGATAGAGACAATTATAAATATTGTACGGATTATGATTTAAATACCGGTATTTTCAACTGGGAAATCAAAGCTACGTATACGACTGATGGTGGAATTCTTAAGGACTGGATGTATTCAAGATATGGTGATCCGAATACAGCAAAACATTATTTATTGAAAGACAGCATCAAAGTGTATGACGAAAATGGCAATGAAGTCGCTAGTGATAAGTGGACATTTTCAGAAGCAGCGGCTGATTATAGAGAAAAAAACGGAGAGTATGTACACTTTACGTTAAATTTTGCAGAAAAAGGCGTTTATAAAGTGAAGTATTCGACCCAAACATTTGATGTGCCAACGCCATTACGAAGTGCTCTTCAGAATACTGCTTTGATTATTGATGGAACAGAAAGTGAAGAAATTAATGCGGGAGAAACACCAGATGTTGAAGGAGCATTAGGCATCACCAAAACAGCGCCGAGTAAGAATTATGCGACGAACACAATCAGCTGGCAGGTAGTATTGAACAAAAATCGTCTTTTAATGAAAGATGCGATCATCAAAGATAGATACACCACTCTTTCTGGAATAAATAAGAGTGCGCTTCAATTGATTGAATCATCGCTTGTAGTAAAAGCTAACGATGGAACGACTGATAAGGTTTTAACTAAAGATAGCGACTACGTTCTGGAAAAAGTCGATGGCGATGAAGATTACTCGTTAGGATTTAATATCCGATTAATTGGAGCTTATGCAACAACAAGCGATCAAATCACCTTTAATTATGAGACACACTTCTTCATGGACAAACAGCCACATCATGATACGGGTACTACACAGAGATTTGATAATAGCGTAGTGGTAACGTATACCGGTGAAGATGGAAAAAATCACACAGATGGTGCAGAACTTGCCACATGGGTGAGTACACAGTACGCATTTAATGGTTTAAAATATGGGAAATATCTTACAGAAGGGGCAGATGTAGCCAAAGCCTTTAGTCATAATAATCCATTCTTAGAAACAACCGCAGGAGAAAATAGTGTGTACTGGACAGCGTTGTTTAATACATGGAAAACAACCATTCCTAAAGAGACAACGATCAAAGAAGCATTAGGCGAGGGACAAACGCTTAAAGAACTTGTTATTTACGATGTCGATGTGGCTGCTAGTAAGCTAGAAGCTGCTCAATTAGGAACGAAATGGGAAGTCAATGTTGATTATACGTATGAACTTGATGAAGCTGGGGTTCCAACTATTACTTTATTAAAAGACAAAGGGTCAACCTTCGCCATTTTTGTTTCGGCAGAAGCGGCAGATGAAGTTCCAACTTATAAAAATGTTGCGACGATGACAGTAAAGGATAGTAAACCAATAAAGGTCGAAGGAACCGTTGAAAAAAGTGCGAAGGATGCATGGATTTCTAAGAGCGGGCAACAAGGAACAGGTGAAGACTACCGTTCAATCAATTGGTCTGTTGTTTTAAATAAAGACGGGCATACAATTCACGATCCAGTCGTTAAAGACACTGTAAAAATCAGTGAGCAGACATTTGTTTATGACGCTGATAAAAATGTAGTGGTAAAGGTCTTTAAGGCAAAAAATAATGGTTCTGGAACATTTGTTAAAGATGGCGAGGCTCTTGTGTTTACAGAGGAAAACAGCCCTGTGGTTACTTCGGATTCTGCAGCAGGAACTCAAACATTAACCATTCATCTAGGTGAGACGATCGATTCTGCTTACATCATTGAGTATCAAACATTGCTAGATCCGGGGATTCAAAATAATGAAGTGATTGCAAACGAGGCATCACTTTATGGTAAAGACATCCAATTTCATGAAGTAACGAAAACTGTGACCGTGAAATCTACAGATGGTGAAGGAACTTCAAGTGGGAAAAATGGCTCGATCACCTTCCGGAAACTAGATGAGAACGATCAGCTAATTACTACAAGTTCAGCCTTTTTCGATCTTTATCGAAAGGACACTGAAGGCAATCTAACACTGATGCTTTCAAATATTGAAGTAAAAGGCGATAAAATCATTGAAAATGGTGCGGAAGTCGATCACCTGTCTAATTTACGTTATGGAACCTATGTCATTGTAGAAAGTCAAGCACCTGAAGGATATGTGAAGGACAACCAAGAGCATGAGTTTATCATTTCTAGAGAACGAATAAATCATACATTCTCTTTAGAAAATCGAAAAGCTTCTTCAAAAATTGAATTAACGGCGAAGAAAGAATTAAGCGGACGACCTTTAAAAGCTGAAGAATTCAGCTTCAATCTGAAAGGTGAAGGCGTGGATCAAATCCAGAAAAATGCGGCAGATGGAACGATTACATTTGATGCGATCGAGTATGGTGAAGCCGGAACTTACGAGTATACGATTTCCGAAGTGATCCCAGCCGAAAAAGAAGCAGGCATTACCTACGATGAGACAACGTACAAAGTAATTGTGACGGTAGAAGAAAAAGCTGGTGAGCTGGAAGCAACAGCCGAATACGAAAATGTGGAAGTCGGAGAAGTACCAACACTCAAGAATACCTATGCAGTGACACAGGGAAGTATTCGTTTAGAAGCGCAAAAAGAATTAACAGGTCGAAAGCTAAAAGCCGAAGAATTTAGCTTCAATCTGAAAGGTGAAGGCGTGGATCAAACCCAGAAAAATGTAGCAGATGGAACGATTACATTTGACACGATTGAGTATGGTGAAGCAGGAACTTACGAGTATACGATTTCCGAAGTGATCCCAGCCGAAAAAGAGGCCGGAATCACCTACGATGACACTATTTATAAGGTGTTCGTGACTGTTGAGGAGAAAGCTGGAAAGCTTGAGACTACCGCTGTTTACGAAGGAGTTGAAGCTGGAAAGCAGCCGATTTTCACGAATCATTTTACTCCAGATAAGGAAATTCCGCCGGGTGAACTGCTATTGAAAAAGACAGATAGTAAAACTGGCAAGAGATTAGCAAATGCAGAATTTAAATTAGTAACTGGCGAAGATAAAATAGTCGAGGGTCAGGAAATGATCGTCACCGGTAAGGATGGAACGATTCTTATTAAAGGTTTGACTGATGGAAGCTATAAGCTGATTGAAACCAAGGCGCCAAAAGGGTACCAATTAGATGCAACACCAATTGAGTTTTCAGTAAAAGATAATCAACCAAATATAAAAGAGGTTACCAAAGAAAATACGCCAATAGCAGAGCCAGAGATAGAAAAAACAAAGGATGAGACGAAGAACAGTGTCACGAAGAAGAATACGACGACCCATCAAACTACAACGAGAAGCACATCTACAACTTCTAAACGTTTGCCAAGTACAGGAAGTCAAAACAGAGGCATCTGGAGCACTTTGGGCATTTTAGTCCTATTGATTGTATTGGGAGTAGTTGTATTAAAAGTCAGAAAAAAGAGCATTTAAGAAAACATGAAATGAGAGGATTTAATGACAGTCTTACTTTTAACAAAAAGTTATTCATACGAACAGGATTTTGTAAAAAAACTGAATGATTTAGGGTATGAGGTGCTATGCAGTAATCAAGTACTTTTGGATTTGCAAAGTACAGATAAAGAGGAATTTTCTAGCGAGCTTGATTATTTTGATACAGTAATTCTAAGCGAAACCATTTCAGATCAGGAAGTAGCAACTTGTCTAGAAACATTGAAATTGTTTCACTGCAGACTCATACGAAAAACAATTTCAGAGCTAGATGAGGAGACTCGTGAGCAGTGGAAGCAACAAGGAGTCGAATTGATTGTTTCCCAGAAAGTAAGCTTTGAAGAATTACGCGAGCAGATGTCAATTCGCGAGAAAACGGAGCAAAAAAGCAAACCTACGCTGACAAAGGAAAAAGATATTGATTTGGAAAATTTCGATTACCGCTTAACAAAGCAAGAATATCGAGTCTTTCGCTTGCTGAAGCAATCAATAGGAAAATGTATTTCTCGAACGGAGATGTGCTATTACTTGTGGGAATCTGCACCTTCAAGAGCGAAGGAAAGCCGTCTGTCTGGCATTATCAAGTCGCTTAAGAAGAAAATGGGCGAGCACGGATTAGATGAATCCCAGCTGCAAACCTCTTGGGGAAACGGCTATTGCTTGAAAAAGGTTGTTTCTAAAAAAGCCTCTGTTACAAATCAAGTGTGATGAAATGTGTATAAAAAATGAATTAGTCGATGGAGCATCAAAATATAGGTCATAATTTTTTCAGACTTCAATGAAAGCAGTAAAAAATCTTCGGATTTTATCCTTCGAAAATTTTTTTACTGCTTTTTTGTCTAAAAAAACAGTGAGTGAATTATTTATGATCAATAAAAATATTGTTATATTTTTAAATTAATAAAGAACAAAGGAGGTTTTCAGGTGCTAGATTCTTTTATAAAGGGACAAGATCAACTAGTACAAAAGGTTTTCACGTACTGCTATCGATCGTATAACTCTGTTTTCAGTTATAAAGAACTTACAGAAGAACTGAGTATTTCCTATTCTATGTTAAGACAAGTATTGGATCAGATAGAAACGATTCAACAGAGTTACCCTGAATTTTCGATAGAGCGAGAGAATAAGGAAGCCACAATTAAGTTTTCCGAAAGATTTCTGCTAAATAAAATTCGAGTGGATTTAACCAAATCAACGCTGCCCTTTATTATTTGGGACGCTATTTTTAATCAGAAATTCAAATCCCTGGAATCGTTTAGTCAAAGTCAATACCTAAGTCGTCGAACGGTCCAACGACAAATTGGAGAATTTAGTCCAATTTTGGCTCAATATCAAATCGGTTTGAATTTAAAAAAGAACGGGTATTTAATTGGAGATGAGTTTCGTATTCGTTTTTTCTTTCATAGTTTTTATTGGCATATTTATGATGAAATTGACAGCAATCGTCCTCCGATTGTTCAAAAAAGTGCGACTGTGATCTATCAAAGTTTAACTGAATACTTTCCTTTTCTTAGACATGCAGATAAGGAGCGTTTTATCAATTTTCTGGCAGTGACTGTTATGCGTATTAAACAGGGCTATTTGATTCAAACGATACCGGAAACGGTCAGAAAGTTTTTTAATCCCTTTATTTCCAAAGAGCTTTTTGAAAAAGAAATACTTGTTCCTTTTTTTGAAGCCAACCTACTTTTCGAAAAGGATTTACCTAGTGATGAATTCTTGTATATCTATTATATGTTTACCGTAGGACAGAGCTATTCTCAAGAAACGCTACAGCAGATTCAATTACAATCGCCGACTTTTCTAAGTGACTATCGACGCTTAATTGACGAATGGATCATTCAGATAGAGGAGCATTTACAATATCGTTTCGGGCAGGATGAAAAAAGATTTCTATTTATTAATACCACGTATATTTTTTCTTTTTTATTAACATTTGGATTAGGGAAACAAATCGATTCCTTCGGTGATTATATGACAATTTCTGAGGTTGAGGACCAGTATCTTTATCTTTTTGATCTCCTGGAAAGGATCGCTCACAGTGTGGATACGCCGAATGAAAAATGGACCAAGACAATCAATTCAAATTCCTTTAAATATTATGTTTCACAACTGCTTTATCATATTCTGATGGACCGCGATCTACCTATCCGTGTGGCGATAGAGTCCAAAGGGCGGGGACTAGAAGAACAGCTGCAGAAACAAACTTTGGTGCGAATCAGTCCGCGCCCGATTATTATTGTCGGTATTCGTCAAAAACCGGATGTTGTGATTTCCGATTACGCGATTGATTTGTCTAAGTATTTTTCTCGCGATTTGCCGCATCTTTTTCAATGGGACGAAAAGCAGTATCTTTCAGATTGGGTTCGAGTAATTACCTTTATCAATAAAATTCGTGATCAAAAATACAATCAGTTATTATCGTAAAAAGACTGTCGGTGCAACTAGAAAATGATCGCGAACAGTATGATTTTTTCGCGTTTGATTCATTTTTTATTTGATTGAAAAGAACAAATTCTGGCTGAAAATAGCAAATAATGCTAATATGCAAAATGCAAAGGGGGAATTTGTATGAAAAAAGAATATTTTTTAAA
This sequence comes from Enterococcus avium, assembly GCF_002891025.1. NCBI lineage: Bacteria > Bacillati > Bacillota > Bacilli > Lactobacillales > Enterococcaceae > Enterococcus > Enterococcus avium. Next base: position 701,629 of record NZ_NBSL01000003.1, read on the forward strand.
AGGGTTAGCAGTAGTTATCGCCTTATTTGGATTCGTATTGGGGATGATAAGTAATAATGCAGTCGCAGGACTATTTCCTGCGAGTATGCTCTTAGTAAGTGCATTGGTGAGTACAGTAGTCCACATTTCTATTTGCTTATTGTTTTTCTATTTTGCTAGTAGGGTGGAAAAAAAGACGATTCGTAATTATGGAATGAGCTGGAACAAGGGTGATGGGCGTCAGTTAATTTATGGACTATTAGCAGGAATCGGTGTATTTTTGCTTATTACGGGGACACTTTATTTACCAGGACTTTATCAGTTGAAAACAGGAAATCAAAATCTGTATAAATTACTTGTTAATTTTGTGATTTTTGTGGCTGTCGGTACGAGTGAAGAGTTATTTTTCCGTGGGTTTATTCAGCATCGGCTGTTAAAATTTGGACCAATTATCGCCTTACTAGGTTCAGGTCTTCTTTTTGCTTTAGTACATGCTCTAAATCCGAATGTAAGCTTACTAGCTTTAGTGAATGTTTTTCTCGCCGGATGCTTTTTTGGAGTGTTGATGTATAAAACTGGAAGCTTGCTTGCAGCGATCGGTGCTCACATTACCTGGAATTGGGTGCAAGGTTCCTTATTGGGGATTCCAGTCAGCGGAACTACCGAATCTGGATACTTTAGAACGATCATTCATGGGGACAACCCGCTACTAACTGGAGGACAGTTCGGAGCAGAGGCAGCACTGTCAACAACTATTGTCTTAGCTGTTCTTACTCTAGTCCTTCTACTTTATTTATATAAAACGAAACAAATCAACAGCATCGTCTGATAAGTGATTAGTGATGATCAGAACAGACTTCCTTCGAATCTGAGGGAAGTCTATTCTTTGGCTGGTCATTACGTGCTGAGAAGAAAGGGTTAGGAGTTAAAAGAAATGCAAACGTTTTTAACAAAAACATCTGTAAAAAAAGTGGTCCTACTTGATCACCTGCTGGAGAAAAATGATTGGTGCACTATAAAGGAATTGAAAAGCTTGCTCAAGGTTACAAATAAATCTGTCTTACACTACATTGAAGAATTATCAGGACTGTTTGAGATCTATGATGGTAGAATTTATCTGTTAAATGATGAAAACAAACGCTTCTATGTCAAAAAGGAAGAGGATTTTCCAATCTATGCAATCTACCTTCATTTCTATAAAGCTTCGTACAATTATCAGCTAATCGATTTTATGTATCGTCAGCCTGAAAAGTCGTTAAAGGATTTTGCGGAAAAGCAATTTACGAGCGTATCGACTGTTTTTCGGTATGCAAAGTTACTTGGTCCGTATTTCGAGCGTTATCACATTGACTTTCAGCCCTATAAGCTCTATTTACAGGCAGAGGAACAAAGAATTCGTTGCTTTTACTATTACTTTTACTGGCATTCAACGCGGGAAAATATTGGAAGTTGGCCCTTTGCTACAAAGTTAAACAAGATAGAATCCTATATAGAAAGCTTTGAAGAAAACTATCGAATTTCGTTGGAACCATTGCAGAAACGTATATTTTCTTATTGGCTGGCAATAACCTTGGAAAGAAGTAAAATCGTCAATATATCAATTCACACTAGCGTGAAGGCGGTCATCGAATTAGATCCATATTTTGAACGACTGAGACATTGGCACAACGAAACCGACATGGTCTTAAATAATGATGAGCTGTTTTTTCTCTATCAAATCATTTACTCCTTCGGCATTATTGATGGGAACAAATGCTATGAGAATAGTTACGCCACGGCACATCAAAAGGCTAACACCGATTCTTATCGAGCGGTGGAGAATTTAGCTGCTGCTTTGAGACAGGAGTTCAATTTTGAATTGGCTGTAATGGACCAAGAGCTATTATTTAATTTTATTGCCTTTCATGAGAGGAGCCTATTTTTTTATGGAAATACTGATCTCTTCTTTAATCGTTCCTATCAAAATGAGGTTCTTGCGGAGAAACCTAGGAATTATCATATAATTAACATGTTTCATAAAACACTGAATCAAATGGCAGATAAACAAGTATCGGCTATTTTAGAAAATTGGGAGCAGCTATTTTTAAACTATTACTTTGTTTTAGATTATTACGGACTGTTTTTAAGCAGCTTTAAGCCTTTAAAGGTATTAATTCAAGATGATCTGCACCATACTCATCGCTTATGGTTGATGAATAAAATCAATGTACAATTTGGTCATACGTATACTTTTGCATTTTATGATTATAAAACAAAGGCCTCAGAAGTAGATTTAGTCGTTTCTAACTATTATTTCAATACTGGAGATACACCGTTGGTATTAATGAAAAACATCCCCACTGAAAGAAACTGGCGACAATTAGGGAAAGTTATCTATGACATAGCCAATCAAAAAGACGCATGGACGTAAAAGTCGATGCGTCTTTTAATTTGATGAAAGAAGTATTTCTAATTTTTTTCCGGATTTAGGAAAATTTTCGAACTAGAAATAGTAAGAGGTCCATGCGAGAATTGATTTAGTTGAATTAGACTAATTATTATTTAGGAGGAATTATAGAATGAAAAAAACGATAGTTACGACCGCCGCACTAGGGTTATTGGCATTAAGTGCGACAAGTACGACTGTTTTTGCTACTGACTTTACAGCAAATACGAACAAAACAACAGACGTAACCTTCACTGCAGGATCGGGAGAAGATGTGGACCCAATTGTTCCAGATGATACTCATGATGATGATCCAGGTACAGGAGGTACCGGAGCCCTATCTATTCCGTATGCATCAAATATTACATTTGGTCAACAAGAAATCAGACAGGGAGATACAGATTACTTTGCAATGAATCAAAAGCCACACGTGCAGGTAAACGATACTCGAGGCGGAGCAAAAGGTTGGACACTTGGTGTAACTATCTCTCCATTTGTAGGTGAAAATGGCAAAGAGCTAACTGGAGCAAAAATGTCGTTAGCCAATGGGAAAGTCGTGACAAAAGACAATGAATCAGTAGCGCCTAAAATGGCAAATGATTTCTTTGAATTGAGTGATGAATATCAAGATGTAATGTTGGCAAAAGAAGGACAAGGTGCTGGAGGTTTTGCGGCAGTCTTTGAGGGCCAAGACGGTCAAAATGAAAATGTGAAGCTTCACGTACCGCGTGCTGGATTGGAAGCACAAAGCTATACGGCAGATTTAACATGGGTGTTAACTGATGCGCCAGCGTAGGAAGCTAGGAGGGTGGGGGAAGAGATTCCCCCTCTTTTTTATTCTTTGTTTTGTTAGCTTAGCAGTTCTTTTTTTACCAACTCATACTTTGGCTGAAGAAAAAAACACGACAAATAAGGTCAGCTTTGATGCTCAAGCAGTTTTACCTGATAATCAGCAATCTGAGGCAAGCTATTATGATCTGAAGGTGCAGCCTGGTGCTGAGCAGGAGCTAACACTTAAGCTGCAAAATACAAGTGAAAAGCAGATTCAGGTCATCGTTGAGGGAAATAACGCCATTACTAATAAAAATGGTTCAATTGATTATTCAAAGCATGGAGCCAAGCTAATCGGCGGACCCTCTTTTGAAGAACTTATCTCTGAGCCGCAGACAGTTACACTGAAGCCAGGAGAAGCACGAGATGTAAGCTTTCAATTAAAAATTCCTGCTGAGGGATTCGATGGAACGATTCTAGGCGGTTTTTATTGCTATGAAGATACGAAAGGGCAAGAAAAAAAGGATGAAGGGTTCAGCCTTAAAAATAAATTTGCCTATACTATTGGTGCCAAACTCAGCTGTTCGGATAAAGAGATTCAACCAGGATTGGCTTTAAAAAAAGTGACTCCAGGATTAGACAATGGTTATTTGACAGTATTTGCTGAGATGGAAAATACGCAGCCCATACTGATGAGCAAATTGGCTATGCATGCGACGGTGACAAAAAAAGGTCAGAAGGACATACTGAAAGTCTTAGATAAAAAAATCTCCTTTGCACCGCGAACCAACTTCCGTTTGCCAATCAGCTGGAATAACGAGCCTCTTAAAAAAGGCAAGTATGAACTAACAATGCATTTAAAAAATGATGCTGGAAAGAAATGGGTGTTTAGAAAAGAGTTTGAAATCAAAGGTACGGATGAAAAATTGAATAAGCAAGCAGTAGAAGTAAAAGACACAAAGGATTATAGCTGGTTGCTTTATTTAATTGGGATCGTATTCTTGGGAATCATTCTTGGTTTAATCGTGTATATTTACAAATTAAAAAGTAAAGATCGATAGAGCGGGGGAGAAAAATGAAAAAAGTTTTGAGCTTCTTGCTTTTGGCGTTATTGATAGGGGTATCTATGCCAGCAGAAGCTGCTGAACAAGCCAAAAGTGAAGTGGGTATAACATTTTATCAACCTAGTAATAAAAATCAAACGATACCAATGGAGAAGGTATCGATGAATGATTCCAAAAATGACGCACCTCAAATGGGGGCAGTCGCAACAGGATCAGGTTCTAAAATGTACCCAAAGACAAATGAAGAAAAATCACTTTTATTCGGAGGAATCGGCCTGCTGATTCTAGTTTTAGTTGTTTTCATCTACTCGTTGAAAACGAAACTTAGAAATGAGGCGATGCAAGATGAAAAAGCGTAGTCATTTATTGTTTTGGCTAATATTATTTGCAGGTGTTTTCTGGAACTCAGTCAGAGTAGAGGCGGCACCTAGACCTCTGACAGATCTAGGGTACTTCCATTGGGCAAACCAATCAGTAACACCGGCAGAAAATACCTTCATCATGCATTATGGAAAAAATACGACTGTTGAAGCGCTTGAAGGAGATGTCGGTTCAGATTATATGTCGGTTGATCGAAAGACAAATAGAAGTAAAGCGTTAGTGAAAAATGTCGGTTTCTATGAGGGAAAAGAAGTAAGCTTACTGATAACAGTGGAGAGAAATAAAAGCAATTTAGATGGCGGGACCATCAGCTTCACAAAGAGCTATTTTCTGGGAATTGATATTTCAGGTGAAATGATCGTCACTTATGATTTTTTGGACAAAAATGGTCAGCCTATGGAGATAAAAACCGCGTTTAATTATTATGGGCTAAATCGAAACAAATATATTGGCTATAAAAATCCAGGCACAATAATTGATTCATTGTATGCGGAAAATCCAACACATATTCTTTATGATACTTGGGACGGAGGGGGAGATAAGTATTGGTTATATCTAAAAAATATCACCGCTGGAATTCCTTGGCGCGATCCGCGTCAGCGTTTTGAAATAACAACAAATGCTGTTTCTACTATCACGTTTATGGTACACAACAACGATGTTACTCCTTCGTCAATTGTTTATTTCACAGATTTTATAGCCAAACCAGAATTTCCTCCTGCTTACGCTGTAGATTCAGAATTTGAAGTAGCAAATAAAGATGTTTATTTGAAGGCACAACAGACGATGCCAAATGTTGATCAATGGTCAAAAACAAATCAAATGGAAATTGATTTTAATTTGGAGCAGGTGAATCAGACAAGACAATATGAGCCAGAAAAAATGAGAATAACTAATATAATTGGAGAGGATCTTACCGATTTATTTAGTTATCAGGTCACAGATGACAACCATGTGATAATTAAAGCTAAGAATCCAACAGATAATCGTCTATATGACACCGTTCTTCAATATAACGTATATCTAAAATGGATCGGAGCAGAAAATCCTGTTGATTCTTCTGCTGTTTCTGATGGGAAATTAAGCTTGCCGTTTAGTGTACAAACTATTTTTGATGGAAAAAATTTAGGAGAAAAATCAGCGGCTTCAGTAATCAATTATGGTGCAAAAATAACTATAGCCTTTTTAGACGAAAGAGACAACACGTTACGTGAGTCGATAACGAAAGAAGGAATCCTAACTACACCCTTTGATTTATCTAATGATTATCCAGAAATTCCTGGATATGAACCTATCAAGGATAATAAGCAAGACAAGGGAATCTTCTTGCCGGATGAACAGATGATTGTTCATCGTTATCGTGAAAAAAAGGTATTGCAATTCAAACTGAATGATAATGAAAATCCGCTCTACATCTCGCGTTTTACTAATTCACGCGAACTTTCATATACGTTTTCGCACGACACTGGTGCTAAGGTGTATCTGATGGCTCGTTGCGGTACTGAAGAAAAAGTACTAAAGGAATACGCAGACGCTCCTGAAAATATGGTAGATAAGGTTAAGTTCACATTTCCTGAAAATTGGCTAGATCAAGAGATTTTCTTCTATATAAAGGACGATAACAATCAAGAATCTGAAAAGGAAAGTAGAATTATCAAGAAAGAATCTAGTCCTAAGCTTATTATTCCTAATACGATTAGTTTCGGTGAAAATGAGATTCCAGCGATGGATAAGATAATCTCTGCAACCACGAAGGAAGAATTTGGGGTTGAGGATGTAAGCAAGCTGGATAAAAGTCACTGGACAATTAAAGTAAAAGAAGAACAGCCGCTAACAAATGAAAAAGGCCAGGTACTCGCTCAAAGATTAAGCTATAAAAGCCAGAAGCAAGATGTTCCAATTAATGAGGACAATCAACCGATCTGGGATGGAAGCGGCAGTACGAAGGTTAGTTTGGCGGAGCATTTGCAATTAGCAATTCATCCCTCAGACACAGTCGGCACATACAATGGCGTATTGTGTTGGTCACTTGAGGATGTACCAGAAGAATAAATCAGTAGTAACTGTAAGGTACTAAAAAACATAATGAAACACTTCCTAAGCTGTGCAAAATGGGTGGATGTAAGAGCAGCGATAAGGGAGTTTTAATATGAAAAAGTTTGAAGTAAAACATTTCACACGACTTCAGGTTCGATAATTAATAGCCTCAATTGAAAAAAAGTCTTATTCGTTTGAAGAATGAGGTGAAGGATTTGATTCCTCCAATGTTTTGTTTATTTCGTCTATGGAGCAGTGCATATACTCGCGCTTACTTTTTTACTAGCAATTGAAAGATCAAATAACAGTAAAACGCTTTTTTAGGAGGAAGACAATGGGAATAAGTGTATCTACTAAAAAGATTGTTTATCAGTTGTACAATCATTTGATTGCTCGTGCTGATAAAAATAAAGGATTAAGGGATATCACTGATGTTCTGCTACAAGTCTATACTGAGATAGATTCTTCGAAATACCCAGAATTGCTTGAAAATAGGCTAGTAAATTATATTTTGATAGTTGCTGTAGACAATCATGTACTTTTTGACACGTATGAAAAGAAACGTATTTTAGAATTAGAAAATATTGCAAAAAATTTGGGAGCTACTATCAATTACCAAGCCGGGTGTGTATCTAAGGCACAGTTTTACGAGTAGATTTGAGCATCAAATAAAAATAGATTTAAGCAGGGTGAGGAAAATCAAAATATTAATACTAACTCATAATATTTTAAACGAGTGCTCTATGCAGGAGAGTTTACAGAAGTTCAATTATGAAGTCTTCGTATCAAAAACGATGCTTGATGACATATTACGCATGAGTGTTCAAGGGAGTATTCGTTTTTTTCAACTTGTCATATTGAGTGAATCTTTATCTAACAAAGAAGTAGAAATGATTGTTCCTCAATTAAAGGAAAAACGAGTTTTTGTTTTCAGAGAATATTTAAATGAGCCAATTGACAATGAAAAAAACAGTATAAAAGACTTAGCAATTGATAAATGGATACCAAAAGATATCGGGATGGATCTTTTACGTGAACTGATAAGTGATTGTGCTGGTATTGCAAGGAAAGAATCTGAAAAGAAGCATGCCGATAATTATGATTACGATCGAATATTTTTAGATTTCACGAAAAATCAACAAAAATTTTTCCAGAAATTGTACGATGCACATGCTTCGATTGTGTCTAGAGAAGAGTTATGCAAATATATATGGAATAAAGAGCCATCGAATTCAAACTTGGCCCAACTATCAGTTTTATCAAAAGATCTTCGCCGCAAATTGATCAACGAAGGCTTTTCCGAAGATGTTTTGGAAACAGTATGGGGCAAGGGGTATTACTTGAAAAATGAATTTTATGATCTTTGCAGGCGACCTGATAAAAAGTATTCTGATTATTCCACCGAAAGCAACACGGAATGTCAGATTATTTGAGGGGAACAAGCCGCTATTTCTGAGCCTAATAAAGGTAATCTATTCGTAATTGTATAAGTATAAATAAGGAACACACTTATGATCTGTTGATTCAGCTCATAAATGTGTTCCTTTATTTTTGCTTGCATTTTATGGACTAATTTTTTGTAATCTATGTTTCTCTTCATTTTATTTTTACGTTTAGACAATGGAAAACTAATCTGATAAAAATTTACTCATCAGAAAAGCTAAATTATTTGAAAATTTTGCATGAAAACGGCAAACTAAGGTAAATGTAAAAAAAAAATTTGAGTACGAGGAGGGCGACCTTGTGAAGCCAAAAATTAGTCGGGACGAAGTAAAAAAAATGCTTGTTTCTGATTCATATTTTGAGAAAAGACACTACCTGTTGAAAATCCTACAAACGGTGGTTGCCATTTTTAGTTGGCTTTGTGTAGTTGCTCCTTTTATATGGATATTACTGCCATTCATATCTCCGGAGAATGCACGAGAGAATCATATTCTAGTTTATAAGGAAGAAATGCAAACGTTAAAATTTCTGTTCATATTCTTATGTATCATGTTTGTGGTCATCGCGGTGATTTTCATTTTACTGACGATTTGGAATAATTATCGTTTTAAAAATCTTTTACAAAAATCAGTCCAGTATGACGAAGAACGCTTAGATGCCCGTCGGCAGTTACTAAAAGACGAGTATGACAAACGCTTTGGCCCAGAAGAGTTTCGCAGGGAGGTTTGCTACTATTCGGTAAAGGAAGAGCAGAATCTGGATACGGACTTTGTACGAAACCTGTATAAAAAAGGTGGTGTGAAGTTATGATTACTTTTTTCCATACTGGCAATTATATTGTTGATGTCATTTTTACGTTGATGTTCTTGGTACTGATTACTTATCCGATTATTGGCGGCTTTTCTTGGTTTATTGGTGTTTTTTGCTATACTTTTTTGTTCAAGTATCGTCAAAAGGATTGGCACGAGATTCCCTCAGAAATTGAACCTTTTATTACCATCATGGTTCCAGCCCACAACGAAGAAATTGTTATTGAAAATACGATAGAATATTTAATGACAAAAATAAATTATGAGCATTATGAGGTATTAGTGACTGATGATGGCTCTACAGACAGTACGCCTGAAATATTAGCTAGGTTACAAAAAAAGTACCCAAAACTGCGAGTCATCCGAATTGAAAAGAATAAAGGCAAGGCTCATGCTTTTAATATTGGCTTTGCGTTTGCTCGTGGGAAACTGCTTTTGAGCAACGGATACGGTTCCAGAACCTGATTCTTTGAATATGTATGTGAATTACTTTCTTAGATCAGATTCAACGAATATTTCTGCGATTACAGCGAATATGGACGTGCAAAATAGAACCAGACTTATCGCAAAATCGCAAACGGTAGAATTCTCCAGTATCGTAGGCATTATCAAACGAACTCAAATTGGCGTTTTAGGAAGTATCTACGCCTACAGCGGAGCAAATACGATGTATAGAAAAGATGCATTGATCGATGTCGGCTTATTCAGACAAGACAGAGCTACTGAAGATATCAGTATTGCGTGGGATCATCAAATGGATGGCTGGTTATCGCTTTTTGCGCCGCAGATCATGTTTTTCATGGAAGTTCCCGAATCCTTGAAGATGCTTTACCGTCAAAGAAAACGTTGGGCTAAAGGTGGAACAGAAGTTTGGCTGACCAATTTTAGAAAAGTACTGCTGCATCCTTTCAATAATCTTGGTCGTACAGTGATGTTTATTGACCAAACCTTTAGTATCATCTGGTCCTTCTTCTTTTGGATCTCTTCATTTATGTTTGTATGGAGCTTGGCTCGCTTTGCACTAGATGGAAATACGGAACGAATCTATCATATGTTTACGATGGCTTTTCTCTTTGTCTGCTTTGAAATGATCTCAGGAATTCTTCAATTAGTGGCTTCACTGATTGTGGATGATCGTGGCAGGAAAATAAAATATTTATTATTTGCGCCGCTATACATGCTTTTTTATTGGATGATGAATGCAGTAACAATCGTGGTAACATTTATTCCTGCAATAAAAACTATCATGGGATTAGGCTCCGGTACCTGGAAGAGCCCAGAAAGAAAAGGACCGCCACCTGCAAAAAAGGCTTCGGAAGAATAAACTTTAAAAAGATACCGCTGTTTTAGTGCAGGTAGCAAAATAGGTATATGACTGTGCTAAATGGCCTAGTCATATACCTATTTTTTGGAAGAAAAAATGAACTTAGTCAGATGAGTAGAAAGATTTTTTTCAGTTAAAATGAAGAAACGTCTTTTTATTTATTGTTATTTTATTCTATTGAAGATGAACTGAAGAAAAATGACAATAAATCTATAATATAACCGTTTTATTGACAGCTATCTGAAATCAGTTTTTTCGATCAAAAATATGATTTATTTTTTTATATATTGTGACTTTGTAAGCAGATTATTGTTCATACAAAATTATTTGCGTTAAGCTATTAAGTGAAAGTAAGAAGAGGAAAATGACAGCGTGATTTTCCGATAAAATATAAATGGTTATTTTATCATTTGTATGAATAGTTTGAAAAGCTATTCTCTTACTGAACAGGTCAAGATGATCAAATGAGTCATCTGGTAAAAGGAATATCAATTAACAGGAGGAATTTAAGATGGTAGAAAATTACGAAAACAAAAACTTTAATGGCAAAGAAACACCTGAACAAACACACACGAATCAATTTAGCACTAACAAGGATGCACAAGTCAAAGGTGAAACAGTCTATGACGATAAAGTGATCCAAAAAATTATTGGCAGTGCTATTGATAAAATTGATGGCTTATTAACAGTTAATGGTGGTTTCTTCTCGAATGCTGCGGAGAAATTGGTTAACACAGAGAATGTTACGGCAGGAATTGAAACAGAAGTTGGCAAAGAACAAGTAGCTGTTGATATGGATGTTGTGGTCGAGTACGGCAAGGACATTACAGAAGTTGTTGATCAAATTAGACAAGTTACGCACGATGAAGTTGAAAAAATGACGCATTTAGATGTTATTGAAGTAAATATTCATGTAGTAGATATCAAAACCAAGGAAGAATTTGATCAAGATAGTGAAACGGTCCAAGACAAAGTAACAAGTGCAGCGAAAACGACTGGCGAATTTGCCTCAAAGCAAACAGATAAAGCTAAAGCTGCAGTTAACCAAGGTGCAGAAAAAGCACAAGAAAAAATGGCAGACAACCAAGATACACAAGTAAAATAGTTAGACAATAGGAGGAAGTTATTATGGGTTTATTATGGTCATTAATTATAGGAGCTGTTATCGGTGCAATCGCTGGTGCAATCACAGGTAAAGGCAATAGCATGGGCTGGATAGCGAATATCGTTGCCGGTTTAGTCGGTTCCGCTCTGGGACAAGCGTTGCTAGGCTCTTGGGGTCCATCATTAGCGGGGATGGCATTAGTACCATCTATTATTGGTGCGGTCATCTTAGTTTTGATTGTTTCATTTTTCTTAGGCCGCTCAAAGCAATAGGAGGAACGCGATGTTAGTAATTGTAGATATGCAGAATCGAATTTTGGATCCAAATGATGAAAATTATGTTCAGGGTGCAAATACGATTGTTCCTAAAATACTGCATCGTTTAGAAAAGGCCCGTGAATCTGGGGAAATGGTTCTTTTTACTAGAGACATTCCCATCGAGCATAAGAATGAATCAGAAGAGTTGGACGGACTACAAATAATTAAGAAACTAACTCCTTTGCCGGAAGAATACGTGATTAAAAAGAATTACTATGCGTTGCCGCCGGAAGCACTGATCGAGGTTCGAGAGTTGACGGAAAAACATGAACAAGAAAAAAATCACATCGAAGTTGTTGGTGTGGAGCTTAGCTTATGTGTATTAGCGAATGCTTTGGCTTTGCAGGGAGCTCTTCCTGAAGCAGATTTTTATATTAATTCAGAGCTAGTTGCTGGAAATCAATTAAACGAAGCAACGTTGAGTTTACTAAAGAAATTTAATATTGAGATAAAATAATAGAAAACTCTAACCTAAGACCGAAATTCTTCTTAAGTTTGGGTATGATTGCTAAATAGAAATTGGTGATGTATTGCTCTTGTGTTGGATAGGAGTCAAATACATCACCAATTTTTTACTCAATTTGATGAGAAGTTAATTGAAACTAAACCATTGGAGGAAAAGATTTTTTTGAATATCAATCATGCCGAATCCATTAGAATTCAAAAATATTCTGACTCTAGAAGGATTGAATAATATAGCAAACCTATAAAATCATCATAAGCAGTCTATTTATGCCATCTATTCGACTATATAAGTCCATATTTCTTCATTTTTCGCCATAAAGTAGCAGTACTGATGTTCAACTTACGAGCGGTTTCTTTACGATTTCCAAAATTTTCCCGCAGAGTGTCTTCTAGCATTTCTTTCTCTGTTTTAGTTTCGGGAATATTTGCTTTTAAGGTTAATGGATTATTTTGATTAAACTGAAATTCTTGTCGACAAATATCAACTACTGTATTATAGGTAATCTCAGAATAATCTGTCATCACTACACAGCGCTCAATCAAATTGATTAACTGTCGAATGTTTCCAAAATAATCAAATTGCTTGAAATAATCTAAGCTTTTTGTTTGGATCATTAGCTCTGGATAATGCTGGGTCAGGTAATTGGAGATGATCAGTGGAATATCTTCTTTCCGATCAGAGAGTGCAGGCAGTTTTAATTCTAAAACGGCTAATCGATAGAAGAGATCATTTCTGAACTTGCCTTCAAAGGATAAGCTTTGAAGGTCTTTATTTGTTGCACTGATAATTCGAACGTCGACAGGAATCACTTTTTCTCCGCCAACACGGACGATTTCCTTTTCTTGTAAAACCCGCAGTAGCTTTGCTTGGACTTCGAAGTTAATTTCACCAATTTCATCTAAAAAGACAGTCCCATTATGAGCCATCTCAAAAATCCCCATTTTTCCTTCAGTATTTGCACCAGTAAATGCACCTTTATCATATCCGAAAAGTTCACTTTCTAATACTGATGAAGATAGAGCTGCACAGTTGATAGCAATGAATGGTCCATCCTTTCGTGCACTATGAGTGTGGATGCTTTGTGCGAATAATTCTTTTCCTGTTCCCGTTTCACCTAAAATCAGAATACTATTGTCTGATTTTGCGATTCGCTTGGCCCACCCGACAGCCTGATTCATTTGCGGGCTGTTTCCGATAATATCTTCAAAATTCTTATGTGCGACATGACCTTTTGTATAGAGCTGTTTGCGGACTGAGTTTTCAGAAGAAATAATATCGGTCGCACTTTTTAGATGTACCACCGTACCATAGATGGAATCTTCAGAAGTTAAGGGAATCATTGAGAAGACAAACTGTTCTGAATTAATTTCAATCAGTTTATTTTCAATTTGCTGTCCATTTTCAAAGACTACCGAGTAATTTTCGTCCGTCATGATTAAGTCGGTAAAGGTAGTTAGGGGGATTCGCTTTAGAAACTTCTTTGACCGTGAATTGATATAAGAAATGCTTCGATCACATTTGAAGGCAAAAACAGCCTCACCAGCCACATTTAAAATAGTTTGAATAAATTGGTAATTTCGATTTCTTTCTGCTTGAACGGCTAACAGATGACAGGCCTCTTCTAAAGCATCAATCAAAGAGGGCGGGCTGATTTCTAACATAACGTGGTCAGCACCGAGAAATTCACAGGCATTCTTAGTGTTCAAACCACCTACAAACGTATCCACTCCCTGATCCAATCCTTCTTTGACTAATTCCACAAGATCACCGTCTGGCTGTATTTCAAGTGGAAGAAAGCTCTCACCAGAGGTTTCCTGAAACGTTTTAATCATTCGGAAAATAGATCCGTAGCCAATAATCGCAATGTTCTTCGATTGCTTATTGGCTTGCTGAAAGGCTTTTAGAATTTCCTCGTAACAGCAGCGAACCTCGATCACCGGGATATCGTACTTATTTTTTAAACGATCATAGTTTTGACCGCGAGCAATAAATAGCTTCGCTCCTTGGTTGTAATAGTATTCTCCTAATTCCTCCGTTTTCTTTCCAACTGCTTCAGTAACAATAAAGCCTTCATATTTTGGATTATTTTCCACAAGGTAGGTTACTTCACGGGTAAAATTCTTTTGTCCAGAAAAAATAACTGTCTCCATCATTTCAACTCCTTTCAAAACGTTTCAACTATTTCATCAAATGAAACGTTTTCTTTCGTGAAACCAGTATAGCACACTATCCCAAAATTAAGAAAGCGCTTTATAAAGGCTTTTGTTGAATTAAAAAAAGTTGGCACAGGGGTTGCATATAGAAAAGTGTAAGACTTACAAAAACAATTTGGAGGAATGAAAGCAATGGGATATAAAATTTTATTACCACAAGAAATTATGCAAGAAGGCCGTGACTATTTAGAATCTCGCGGATATGAATTGATTGATGGCTCGGGTAAAGAAGAAGAGGATATTATTCGTGACATTGAGGATATGGATGGCATCATCGTTCGTTTATCTCAAATGTCTAAGGAAGTGTTTGAAGCAGCCCCAAAATTAAAGGTTGTTGCTCGCCATGGTGCTGGCTATGATACGGTTGACTTGGAGGCAGCAAAAAAACATGGAGTGATGGTCTGTAATGCGCCGATCGCTAACAGTATGTCGGTAGCTGAACTAGCTGTTTTCTATATGTTGTATTGTTCACGTAATTTCAAGAAGGTTCAGAAGCATTTTATCGATGACTATTATTACGCAAAGCTTCGTCTTCCAAAAGTTGAATTGGACGGAAAAACAGTAGGCTTGATTGGTGTTGGGAATATCGGGTCGCGGGTTGCTAAAAAAGCGTTGCATGGATTCAACATGAAAGTCATTGCTTATGATCCTTATAAGACACAAGAAGAGGTTCCGGAAGGTGTGGAGTTGACCGACGACTTCGATCGAATCTTTAAGGAAAGCGATTTTGTTTCTCTTCACTGTCCAGCAAATCAAGAAACGACTGGCTTTGTTGGTAAAGAGCAATTGGAATTAATGAAATCGACAGCCTATTTCATCAATACGGCTCGCGGCAAGATCGTAGTGGAAGAAGAGCTTTATGAGATCATGAAGAATGAAAAAATTGCTGGTGCAGCTTTAGATGTAATGCAGAGTGAACCGGTCGATCCTCAAAATCCATTACTTCATCTAGACAATGTTGTTGTCGCACCACACGTTGGAGCAGCAACGAAAGAAGCGACTGATCGAGCGTCTCTACACTGTGCTATGAGTATCCATGAAGTTTTGAGTGGGGAAAAACCGACCTGGCCTGTCCCAGAGATGAAAGAAGAAGCAGTCTTGAACTAAAAATCAAGAGTTTTCTGCATCTTCCCTGGTGCAGAAAACCATAAAATGGAGGGTTATTTATGGGTATTGGAATTCTTTCACTGATCGTGTTTATCGGCGTCATTCTTATCTGGTTCTTAGTTGTCAAACGCTCGATCGGCGAATCAATGTTTTTAGGTTTTATTGCGATTTGTGCACTGGGAGGAAAAGATGCTTTTGTTCTATTTTATGAAGGGGTGAAGTATGCGGCAACGTATGAGGTGTTGTACGCAGCGTTAGCCTTTGTGGTGATGGCGTATATCTTTGATCTATCTGGTGTGCTGGAGGGTCTTATAAATATTTTGAATTCGCTATTAGGTAGGATTCCTGGAGGCGCGGCTTTCATGGATGTCATTGCATCAGGCGCGCTTGGACTTATTTCTGGATCTACAACTGGTAATGTGGCAGCACGAGGTGTGTTCACGATTCCTTGGATGAAAAAGACCGGATTCAGTGATGAATTGGCAACCACGATTGCCTCGGGAAATGCTGGAATGGCCGTTGGTTTTCCGCCGAATGCTTCCATGTTTATTTTGTTAGGATTAGCACCGATTGCAGCCCAAGTCTCAGAAGGTCAATTGTATCTGGCGATGTTGATTGCAGGAACGTATCAGATTCTTTGGCGTTTCTTAATCGTAGGTTTCTTTATCAAGAAAAATAAAATTAAAGGTGTTACTGAAAATGTTCGGCCAATTAAGGAGACACTAAAAGAAGGCTGGCCATCGCTCTTTGTCTTCCTTGGTGCAGCGATTCCGATTCTTTTAACCATGAGTCCTATTGCTGTTTTCCTTGGATCAGAAAATATGGTTGGTCCTGAAGGTATGGATACGATCTCGTTGATCACTTGGATGCCGATCGTCATTAGCTTTATCTGTATCGTTCTTGGCTGGAAGAATTTTCCTAAGAATGGCAAGGGCTGGATCAAGATCGCTGAAAGTTCAATCTCGAAGTTTTCATCAATCGGCGCTGTATTATTGTTTGCTTTTGCGGCAAGTAATGTTTTAGGACTGTTAGGTATGGGTGAAGAGTTAACTGCATTTTTAGGTTCCTTGTCTATTGCTCCGTGGTTAATGGTAATAATTGTTGGAGCGATTGTAGTCTTAGTGGCTTGTCCACTATCATCAACTGCCACACTGACTGTTGTCGGCTTAGTCGCTTATTCTGCACTCACCTCAGTTGGTGTAAATCCAGTAATCGCTGTTGCGGCAGTCCTTGCTTGGGCTTCTACAGAAGGTGAATCAATGCCAACATCAGGAGGAATTTATGTAGCAGCCGGGATTGCCGAATCGAATCCAGCAAAATCCTTCGTCCCATTATTTGTATACTATGTGATTCCTGTAATGGCTATCGGCTGGATGATGTGTTGGGGTTGGCTGCCATTGCCGGTTTAGAAAGTGAGGGTGTGAAATGAGAGAATTAGTGAAAAAACTATTTACATTGTTTGTTTTGATCTTTATGGTCGGTGGGACTCTTTTAGTTGTCGCACAGCTATTGGGAATGATCTTGAGAAATGGACAGTTAATGATTGATGCCACGAATTATATTGGCATGCCAACCTTTATCTGCTCGGCCATTGCCGGATTTTTGGGTTTTATTTACAGCTATTTCCCAAAAGAAACAGAAGGTGAAAAAGCTGAAGCAAAATAGAGTTGACTGTTTTAAAAAGTCACATTCGTTATTAAGAAATCGTTTACAATAAAGGAGAAGAAAAAATGACTATTGGAAATCGTGTTTATCTTAAAAGAAGTTTGCCAGAAAAAGAGTTAGTCGAAAGATTCAGTAAATTACCAGCCGCAAATGTGGCGGATTGCATGTCTCGTGTATTTGCCTTGAATCCCGAAATTAAGCTAATGTCATCACCAGAAAAAAGAATGTGCGGCGTTGCTCTAACCGTGAAAGCGCGTGCCGGGGATAACTTGATGTTGCATCAATCACTGAATATGGCACAAGAAGGAGATATCATCATTCTTTCTAATGAGGGCGATCGCTCACGAGCATTGATGGGAGAAATCATGTACAAATATTTGGCAGACTTCAAGAAGGTTGCTGGGATCGTGATTGATGGACCTATCCGTGATATTGATGTTCTAGGCAATGAGAAATGTCCGATTTACGCAACAGGAACAACACCAGGCGGACCGTTTAAAGAAGGTCCAGGTGAAGTCAATACACCAATTGCGATTGGTGGAGTTCCAGTGCTTCCGGGAGATATTATTTTAGGAGATCAGGATGGTATCTTGGTAATACCTAAAAAAGATGCTGAAGATTTGATTGAAAAAGCAGAAGCCAACGCTGAAGCAGACAGTGCGAAGGTACAAAAAGCATCAACTGGATCTGCGGATCGTTCATGGGTTGATCGGACACTGGAAAGTAAAAAGGTTGAATTTATCAACGCCGAATTTAACGATTAATTAGGATCAGCTGAAACATGAATTCCGTGTTTCAGCAATCCTTTTCAGTATACCTATCTGCCAACTAAGTGTACATAATTGGACGGAGGACTCAACATGGGAAACGCATCACTTGCACTAATCATATATATTTTACTAATCATTGTTTGGGCAACAGTCATTAAAAGAAATATGGCAGAGGGTATGCTGTTAGGATTCATTGTCGTAGCGATGTTTGGCGGAAATGATTTTTTTACCTATTTAAGAATAGGTTTTTTTAGCGCATTATCGAACGAGGTATTGTTTGCATCATTAGCCTTTGTTTTAATGAGTTATTTGATTAAGGAGTCAGAGCTTTTAAAAGGCATTTTAGAGATTTTTCAGTCTTTGTTAGGAAGGTTGCGGGGTGGACCGGCTTTTGTCAATATTGGGCTTTCTGCCATTCTTGGAATGCTATCAGGTTCCAATTCGGCGAATACCGCAACCTCAGGAACTTTCACCGCTCAATGGATGATCGAAACCGGTTGGAAAAGAGAAACGACCGCGACTCTATTAGCAGGAAATGGTGGTCTAGGTGCTGGTTTTCCGCCGAGCGCCTCAATGTTCATCATGTTGGGGTTCTCCGAGATCAGCGGTTTGATCACGGAAGGACAGCTGTATATTGGACTGTTCGTTTCGGGAATCTATCAAGTCGTTTATCGAGTTTTCTTAGTATTGTATTTGATGCGTAAAGAGAAAATTTCTGTGGATTGCTCTGAGCATCATTTGACATTAAGGAAAGCTTTAAAAAACTATTGGTCTTCCTTGATAGTTTTTCTGGGGGCGATCATTCCGATCTTGATTACGATCGGACCGGTGCGTCAATTTTTCAATCAACGAGAAATGGAAGAGGCTTTATCTAATATTTCTTTATTAACTTGGATTCCAATTTCAATGATTTCCATTATTTTAGTTCTGGGAAGAAAAAAACTAAGGAAAAATATTTCGAATCCTTCTTATTTGGTCAAAACCCTTTTTCCACACTATAAGAATATAGGTGGGATTCTGCTGTTTGCCTTTGCAGCTAGTGAGTTGTTTGCGCAGTTGAATTTGGCAACTGAGCTGGTAGCAGTATTCAATCAATTGAACTTTGCAAAACCGATTATGGTACTGCTGGTAGGTCTGTTAGTTGTGTTGGTTGCCGGACCGTTATCATCAACTGCGACATTGACTTCCATCGGATTGATCGCCTTTAGTGCTTTAGTCAGTGTCGGCGTTCCCGCTTTGCAGGCAGTTGTGGCAATCCTTGTTTTTGCCTCAACAGAAGGGGCATCTCCACCAGCTTCAGGCTCGATTTTTATTGCCGCAGGACTTACCGATAGCCAACCGGAGGCCACCTTTTATCCCTTGATCAAGTTTTTTGTGTTCCCGATTACTCTGATTGGCTGGTTGATCGCGATGGGTTTCTTGCCGTTGTTTGTATAAGGAGAAGATAATGAAGAAAATTTTGGAGTATCTCATAATAATTGGATTCGTACTATTTTTTTTCGGTGGCTTGATTCTTGTCTGTACACAAATCGCTGGGTTGATTTTTTTTAATCAGTCATTGGTTATTGCCGCCCGAAGCTATTTTTCTTGGATCTTTCCATTGACTGGATTAACAGGTCTATTGTGTTGGATTTATTCATATTTAAAAGAAGGGGAGGATCATTAAAATGAAAATTTTAACGATTGATGCAGGCAGGTATAGCTTAAAATGGGCGTTATTCCAGCTTCCTCAAGGAGAAGAGCTTGCTTCTGGAATCTTTGAGTCGATTGGCAAAAAAAGCAGCTTCCGGAGATTTCACTGGAAAACATTGAATGATACCAAAAGAATAACTATCACTGATCAAGAAAAAGCTGTACAAGCCCTTTTAGCGGAATTAGTTTATTTTTCGGTGGTTGATTCATTGGATGAGATTGATAGTATCGGACATCGTGTTGTCGCTGGCGGTGAATATTTTAGAGAATCCACTATTGTTCCAAAAAAGAAAGAAGCCAAAGTAACGAAATTAGGAACCTATATCTTACTAAACAATTGTATCCAAATAGAAACCATGAATATTTTTCAGCAATTACTGCCGCAAAAGCTTAATGTAGCTGTGTTTGATCATTCGATTTGCAAAAAGAAACATGAAGAATGGTATTATCCATTAAGGAACATTCGCTCGGTCAACCAACGGCCATTCGTTCACACGCTAAACAATTATCTTCAAGATGGAAGAATTATTGCTGAGGACGTCTATGAGATGATTGGAGAAAAAGTGCGTGTTTAAGGCATGTCTTAAATAGCGAATAATCATGTGTGGGATAAGAAATTATTAAGTATTTCGATACGCTTTTTTTAAGTGATTTTATTATTATAGTTGTGTTTAGCGAATCTAAGAGCAAACAAAAGGAATCATTGAAAATAAATAATATCGATATCATCGTAAAGTTCAAAAGCGATTCTACTTAACGAACATAAAGTAGATTCGCTTTTTTGTGGTTTACGGATTATCTGACAATATCCCATTTTCGATCCAGCCATTTTTTCGTTTGAAGTCGGCAAGATTTTGCTGGAAATCCTTCGCATATAATAGTGAGAAGAGTGTATCTAAAATATACTCAAAAGCTACCTGAGAAGAGAAGGTACTGACTTTTACATAATCCATTTCCTCTTGGGTGAAGACAAGTGACCGTGCCGCCAGAGGAATCAAATTCGATTGACTGTTGCCTGTCAGTAGGATCGCAGGAATATTTTCGTTTATAAAGTGCTTCATCATTCGTTCGTATTGCGGCACGCGTGCCCGATAGGTAATGAAAATCGCGCAGTCATTACTGGTTAGGCTGGCGGCATTCCAATCCTCGTCTGCGTATTCATCTGCAATGATCAAGAATTTATTGATCTTAACAAGTTTGTTTTGAAAGCTGCGGGCCCGAATCTGGGAATCTCCTTGGGCAAATAGAAAGATTCGTTCGGCCTTAGCCAATAGATCGGCTGCGTCATCAAGAACTTGATCATCTAATTGGGCATAGGTGCGTTGGACCGTGTTGATGGTTAAATCGGCAATTTTTTTAGCGATTTCTTTGGTTGAGTCTTGTGGTAAAAACGGGAAATTGGCATCGACAGGGTTCGACCGATAAATGTCACTATGGGCAATCTCAGAAACCGCCACTCGAAAATCGCGAAAGCCGTCAAACCCCATTTTTTGAGCTAAGCGAATCACTGATGAATGGGAGGTATAGGTATTTTTTGCGAGATCTGCGACGTTGATTGCTGGAATTGTTGTTAAATTCTGTAAGATATAATCAGCGATCCGTTTTTCCGTATTGGTCAGATCCTTTTGCATTCGTAATTTATCGATTAATAACATTCCATCACCTTTTCATTTAGGTTAACTACCATCCATTCTATCATAACGCAATTTCACCGATTTCAGAAGAAACGGCCTCATTTTGAAGCTTTTTTTGGATAAAATGTTCAGAATTTATGCGTATGCATACGAAAGCTTGGATAAAACGACCTGTTTTACTGAATCTTCTTTTCAGGAGGAGTCGTTCTTATATAATAAAGTTATCAAAAGAAATCTGGAGGAATCTATTCATGTTAACTATCGCATATATTGGAAACGGCAAAAGCACTAATCGCTATCACTTACCATTTTCAACTAAATTAACCGACAAAATCAAGGTCAAAACGATCTATTCACCTAGCGGCCGCATTACCTGGGAGAAAAATCCTGGCACCAATTATACATCAGACATCAACGATATTTATAATGATCCAGAAATTCAATTAGTTGTCGTAACGACGCCAAGTCCATTGCATTTCAAATTAGGCAAAGAAGTCTTGGAGCACGGGAAAAATGTTCTGATCGAAAAGCCTTTTACTGAAACCTCTGAGGAAGCGAAAGAGCTATATCGTTTGGCAGATGAAAAAGGCTTGTTCATTCAGTGCTACCAAAACCGTCGCTACGATTCAGACTTTTTAACCGTACAAAAAGTAATCGAAAGTGGTGTGCTGGGAGATTTATTGGAAGTTGAGATGCACTATGATTATTTCCGGCCAGAGGTTCCTGAAAGTGTTGAGCATTTTTCAATCGGAACAAGCTATCTATACGGACATGCTTGCCACACATTGGATCAGGTGATCTCTTATTTTGGCCGCCCAGATGATGTGCATTATGAAGTACGCCAGCTTTTAGGCGATGATCGAATGAATGATTACTTTGATCTGGATCTGTTTTATGGTCGGATGAAGGTCTCGGTGAAATCCAGCTATTTCCGTTTGAAGGAACGTCCGAGCTTTGTGGTTTACGGGAAAAAAGGTGTTTTTGTTAAGGAAACAAAAGACCGTCAAGAAGAGCACCTGAAAATGTTTTATATGCCTGAAAACGAAGATTTCGGGATTGATTTGCCTGAGCATTATGGTACGCTGACTTATATGGATGACGAAGGCGTGTTTCATGAAGAGAAGGTCGTTTCAGAAATCGGCGATTATAGCCGTGTCTACGAAGATATCTATGAAACGTTGATTAACGGCAAACCTAAAGCCGTCAAAGATGAAGAAACGCTGCTGCAAATCGAAATGTTAGAAAAGGGCATCCAACAAGTCTCAAAATAGCAGAGAAAGAGGGAGTAGTAATGAAATTAGCCATTTTTGGTTCTGGCAAAATTGTTCAAGAGTTTTTAGCAATCACGAAGGATTTACCGGAGATTCAATTGAAAGCTATCATGGGCACAAAACGAAGTCAGGAAAAAACGGAGAAAATTCAAGCAGAATACAAAATCGAAGCCTCCTACACGGATATTGATGAGTGTCTAAAAAGTGATGCCTTTGATACGGTTTACGTAGCAGTACCGAATCACCTGCACTACAGCTTTGCAAAAAAGGCACTAGAAGCTGGAAAGCACGTGATTTGCGAGAAGCCATTTACGTTGAAGGCAGCTGAATTATTGGATTTAGAACAGCTAGCACTAGAAAAAGATCTGGTATTAGTGGAAGCTATTACGAATCAATATTTGAAAAATTTCCAAGGGATTAAAGAAGCTGTTAAAAAGATTGGCACCTTGAAAATCATTGAATGCAACTACTCACAATACTCTTCCCGCTATGATGCGTTTAAGGAAGGAACAATTTTACCCGCTTTTAATCCAAAAATGGGCGGCGGGGCGTTGATGGATATTAATATCTACAACATTCATTTAGTTGTTGGTTTATTAGGAAAACCAGAACGAGTACAGTACTATGCTAACATTGAACGGGATATCGACACGTCAGGTATGCTGCTGCTGGATTATGGAAATGTAAAAGTAGTTTGTATCGGCGCCAAAGATTCAGAAGCCACAATTCGCTCGACGATTCAAGGGACAGAAGGATCAGTGATCGTCAATGGTCCAACCAACACCTTGGATAGCTACAGCACACAACCATTGGCTGGCGACATCGAAACCTTTGATCACAAGGATCATCCCCATCGGATGTTTGATGAATTCAAGCTATTCAATCAAGTGATTGAAGACAAGGATATGACATTTGTTAAAAAGCAGCTGGATCATAGCAAGATCGTTATGGAAATTGTCGAAGCAGCGATTAATGATGCAGGGATTATTTTGGGATAGTTGGAATATAGTAAAAACGGCGCAGACTTTGTAATTGAAAAGTCTGTGTTTTTTTTATGACGATTTATATTCGAAAGATATTTGACCTCATAATCCTTTATTTTTCTTTTTCTAATCTTTTTTGAATCTAGGTTTGACAAAATGTAAGCGCTACCTTATAATAGAATTGTTCATATGATTAATAACTGTTCAAATGATCATAATTCAATTGCTCAAATTGAAGCGAAAGGAGATTCTAAATGAAAACGTATAAAATACTAATTGCTTGTGGTAGCGGGATCGCGACGAGTACGGTAATTGCCAATCGTGTTAAAGACCTAGTTTCAGATGCAGGCTATGATGTGAAAGTGGAACAAGTCAAGGTTGTTGAAGTAGAAAAGCTTGCGGCAGATTTTGACTTAATCGTCGCTAGTACTCAAATTCCGCAAACAATTACAACCCCTTATGTGTTTGCAATTAATTATTTAACAGGAATCAATAAGGAGGCAACAGATAAGGAGATTTTAGATAAAATGTCGACGATCGCTTCAAAATAGGAGGAGCACATGGAAATACTAAATTGGATTTTAGGATTAGGGGCGGCAGTTATGCTGCCGATTATTATGTTTGTTTTTGGTCTGATCATGGGAGCCGGGTTCTCCAAGTCATTTCGTGCTGCAATTACGATCGGGATCGGTTTTACCGGGATCAATCTGGTCATCAATTTACTTACAGGTGAATTGGGGCCAGTGGCTCAAGCTATGACTGAACGATTAGGATTGAATCTTAAAATTATCGACATTGGCTGGCCGGCAATGTCCTCCATCTCTTGGGCTTGGGTAGCCTCGGCGTTGGTCATCCCGATCGTTCTGGTCATCAATTTTATCATGCTGACGTTTAAGCTAACAAAAACATTGAACGTAGATTTATGGAATTATTGGCAGTTTGCTTTTATTGGTGCAGCTGTTACTGCAACAAGCGGCAGTATTGTTTGGGGCTTGGTAGCTGCGGGAGTGGCATCAGTCATCGCTCTTCTTTTGGCGGATTATACGCAACCGTATATCGAAAAATTCTTTAAAATGCCTGGCATCTCTCTGCCGCATTTGACGGCTCTGGGCTTTATGCCACTAGTGATTCCTTTGAATTGGCTATTTGATCGCATTCCGGGGATCAATAAATTATATGCCGACCCAGAAACGATTCGTAAACGTTTTGGTATTTTTGGCGAACCGATGTCGATGGGGCTGATTATCGGAGCTTTACTAGGTATTTTCGGCGGCTTAGCGTTAGACAAGATTTTAGGCTTAGCGATTACGATGGCTTCGGTCATGTATTTGATGCCAAAAATGGTGGCGATTTTGATGGAAGGGCTGATCCCGATTTCTGAAGCGGCAAGAGATTTCATGACAAAACGCTTTGGTGATCGTCAAATCTTTATCGGTTTGGATGCGGCGGTTTCCTTGGGTGATCCGGCAGTTATCGCAGTAGGGTTGATCTTAGTACCGATCACGATCGTCCTGTCATTTATCATTCCCGGCAATCAGTTATTGCCTTTTGCTGACTTAGCGGTTATTCCGTTCATCGTTTGTCTGATTACGGCGATGTCCAGAGGAAATGTTATTCGCTCCATTATCATCGGAACGATCGTTATGGCTTGTATTTTATTGATTGCAACGAACCTTTCGCCTGCTGAAACCATAATGGCGGCGGATGCTGGTGTAAAGATACCAGAAGGTGCATCACAGATCGGGAACTTAGACCGAGCAAACCTCATTACTTGGGTGCTGGTCAAAGTGTTCTCAATATTTTGATAGTTAGGAAGGAGCAGTATGGGCAAAACCCTCTTTTTTGAAAAACTGATTTTTTTAGATGAACAGTTTAAAACCAGCGACGAGCTTTTTGCATTCATCTGTCCAAAATTATTAGCAGGCGGATGGGTCAAAGAAAGTTTTCAAGAAGCTGTTATGGCTAGGGAAAAAGTTTTTTCCACCGGCTTGCAGACGGAACCAGTGGCTGTTGCGATTCCTCACACAGACGCAGAACATGTGAAAAAAAGCTTTATTGCCTTTATTAGACTTCGTAATGAGGTTGCTTTTGAGCATATGGGAATTCCCGGGCAAGAAGTCCTGGCAAAATTTGTGTTCATTCTAGGAATCGCGGAAAAGAAAAAACAGGTGGTGATCTTAAGTAATATGATCGCAACCTTTGCGGATCCGGAACTGATGGACTCGTTATTAGAAATGATGAATAAAAGGGATATTCAGTTGCGACTAAACGCACAAATTAATGGTTAATTAAGGAATGGGCGAAGAATAGTCAACTTCTTAGCCCATTTTCCTTATCGTGACAAGGTAATCATAATCATGTTATAATTTCTTGATTGAATCAAAGAAACAGGTGATTTTTTTTGGATAATGAAAAGCATCAGCTTATTAAAATTGCGGATATGTATTATAATCGCGAATTAACTCAGCAGCAAATAGCCAACACGTTGGGGATTTCTCGAATGAAGGTTTCCCGCTTATTGCAAAAATCAAAGGATCGGGGAATTGTGAAGATTTCCATTGATTTTGGGAATATATTTGTTGATTTAGAACGAGAAATAGAAGAGAAGTACCACTTGCGCAATGTCATTGTCGTTTCTGGTGTCACTGATGATACGAAAAATGAGATCGCTAGTGCCGCTGCTTTTTATTTGAATAATTCTCTGCGCACTGGGGATCAGGTTGCTATCGGCTGGGGCACCACCATGCGTTCAATGGTGGCTTACTGTGAGGGAGATTTTAAAAAGAAAGTCCAGTTTTCGCCAATCATCGGAGGGCATGGTAAAAGTGAACTGAATCTTCATGCGAACACGATTGCGTCAGATCTTTCGAAGAGATTCAATGGGACTTCGCTTTCTTTATTAGCGCCAGCCTTTGTGGATTCACAAGAGGATAAGACTAGCTTAGTGAAGGATTCTTATGTTCAAGAGGTGTTAGCCGCAAGCCGGAAAGCCAATAAAGCCGTCTTTAGTTTAGGGAATCCTGCATTTAGTGAGAGTTCGATTCATCGAGCTGGTTATTTTTCAGATAGAGATCTGATGGATATTAAGGAAGGTGGGGCGATTTGCGATATTATTTCAATTGCCTTCTTAAATAGTCAGGGAGAATTGATTCTGAAAAATCTCACGGATCGAAGCATTGGCATCACTGAACAGGATTTAAAAGCTATACCCGAAAAAATCTGTCTAGCTGGCGGAACTGATAAGCATGAATCAATTAAAGTGGCGGTTCAAGCAGGCTTTGTGGATACTTTGATCACAGATCATGAGACAGCTGAATACTTAATGCAGTAAAAAAACGCAGGAGTCATTTTGATTCCTGTTTTTTTGGTGTCTCAAAACACTTTTTTTTGCTTGCTTGAGAGAAAGTTTTATGAAAGCGCTTGACAAAAATGAGAAAACTACATATGATGGTTTTGAGCAAATGATTAAGTTGTGTGCATATGAACAAAATTGACGATTGGAGCTAAATTATGGAATTCGTAAAATTGACTGAAGAAGTTGAATTATCTCGGGTTGCCTTAGGATTTTGGCGGTTTCTTGATTGGAAGTTGACGAAGAATGAATTTACCAGATTCATTGAGGAAGTCTTAGAGTTAGGGGTCACAACGATTGATCATGCAGATATTTATGGTGACTATACGGTAGAAGAAGCTTTTGGGGAAATGCTGACTGGTCGTGATGATCTTAAGAAAAAAATGAAGATCGTGACGAAATGCGGCATCGTTTATCCCTCAGAAACTGCTAGAGTGAAGTATTACGATACATCCAAGCAATACATTATTGGTCAGGTTGAAAAATCACTAGCGAAAATGCAGATCGAGGCGATTGATGTCTTGCTGCTACATAGACCGGATTGGTTTTGTGATCCGGCTGTGATTGCGGATGCTTTTAATGATCTCTATCAACAAGGCAAAGTGAAAGCCTTTGGTGTTTCCAATTATTTGCCGCATCAATTTAGAATGCTACAAAGCTATTGCGACCAACCCTTAGTTACGAATCAGATTGAACTATCAACGTTGAGCATGGAAAACTTCGAGAACGGCACAATTGATCTATGCCAAGAGTTCAAAATTCATCCGATGATCTGGTCGCCATTGACCGGTGGACGGATTTTTACCAGCGATGAGGCTACAGTGATTGAATTGCGTAAGGTTCTTGAGATCATTCGGGAAGAAGTGGGGGCAACTTCGATTGATGAGATTGCTTTTGCTTGGCTGCTGTCACATCCAGTAGGAATGATTCCGATCACTGGTTCTGGTGAAATAAAGTTTGTTGAAAAACCAGTAAATGCATTGAACTATAAGTTAACGCCTGAACAATGGTACATGATCTGGACTGCTGTGAAGGGCCATAAGGTTCCATAGAAAAATGAAAAAGGAAGGGAATTTAGCTATGACGATGAAAATGACCAAAGAGGAATTTGTAAAATACGTGGACCACTCACTTTTGAAACCACATTTGACGAAAGAAGAAATCATTGAGGGATTGAAATTTGCGAAGGAAGTTGGTTGTGCTTCCGTTTGTATCAATCCGAATAATTTAGAGTATGCACGGGAATATTTAGCTGGTTCAGATGTCAAGATCGGTACGGTTATCGGATTCCCGTCAGGAGCACACACCACGTTTGAAAAAGTAGCTGAGACAAAAGATGCGTATACCAATGGAGCAGTAGAAATGGATATGGTGATCGATATCGGCGCCTTGCGAAATGGAGAATATGATAAAGTTCAAGCAGACATCGAAGCCGTTGTAGCTGCTAGTCCGGCAATTGTAAAGGTTATACTTGAGGATGCTTATTTAACAAAGGAAGAAATCAAAAAAGGTTCGGAACTAGTGGAAGCGGCGGGAGCGGCATATGTGAAAACTTCAACCGGCTTCGCACCATCTGGCTCTACAGTGGAAGACTTAAGACTTATGCGTGCGACAGTCTCAGATCAGGTTAAAGTCAAGGCAGCTGGAGGGTTGAACAACTTGCAGGATTGCCTAGATGCCATTGAGGCAGGAGCCTCTAGGGTAGGTATCAGTAAAACGAAGAGCATTCTTGCTGAGTTTTAGATATTGAGGTCAAAACAGAACGAGAAAATCAGTCGTTTTTCTCGTTCTGTTTTTTCTTCTATTAAGTAGTTTAAGGAGAGAAGAGGATGGAGCTAGCAGATCGATACGATGTGTTCATTTTTGACTTTGATGGGACCTTAGCAGATACATTACCAGTTTATTTTGATTGTTTTGAGACAATTTTTACCAAATTTGATCTTGAAAAAGCAGATAAAACGGAAATCGAAAGCTGGTTTGGACCGAATGAGCTAAAATTGATCTCAAAAAGATTCGGCACACATGAAAGGATTGATGAAATCATTCAAACCTTCCTTGAAAATTATGAAGCGAAGCATCCACGGCTAGTAAAGGAAAATTTCGAAGTAGTAGACTATTTACTACATTTACAAGACAAAGGAAAAAAGTTGGCGATTTGTACCGGAAAAGGGCGAGATACATTTGCCTATTCCGCTCGTGCATTGCAGATGGAAAACATGTTTGATTATGTGGTGACTGGCGATGATGTTGATCACCCAAAGCCTGATCCAGAAGGAATCGTAAAGGTTTTAGCCGAACTGGATGTTTTGCCAGCAAATGCAATCTATTTTGGTGATTCGGATGGAGATATTTTATCAGCTAGTCGTGCGGGAGTTGATTGTGCGATAGTGAAGTGGTTTTGTCAGGATAAGCTGTTCTCCTTGGAACCAACTTATGTGATTGATACGTTTTCTCAACTTTATCAGGGTGGGATGTATTCATTTGATTGTCTTCAATAATCTAGAAGTAAGTGGTTCGTCTTTTGTTTAACAAGTTTGTTAAAGCGGCGTGGAGTAAACTAGATAAAATAAAGTAAAAACGGCGTGGACTTTTCGTTTACAAAGTCCGCGCCGTTTTTTCTTAATGTCTGAAAGATCTTTGTATGATAAGAAAAAAAGCTTGCCTTAAAGTGCACTTTAACAAGTAAACTAATAAAGTAGAAGAAAGGTGTGAAAAAGATGGAATATAAAAAATTAGGAAATACAGGATTAGATGTCTCAAGAATTTGTCTAGGCTCTATGAGTTTTGGTGATCCTAGAAATTGGATTCATAACTGGGTCTTGGAGGAAGAAGACAGTCGCCCCTTGATCAAAAAGGCGCTCGAACTGGGGATCAATTTCTTTGACACAGCCAATGTCTATTCCTTGGGCCGCAGTGAAGAAATTTTAGGAAAAGCGCTGAAGGATTATGCAAATAGAGATGAGATCGTTTTGGCAACGAAGGTTCATCAGAAAATGTTTGACGGACCGAACGGCCAAGGGTTGTCGCGAAAAGCAATTATGTCGCAGATCGATCAAAGTCTGAAACGCTTGCGGACCGATTATGTGGACCTTTATATCATTCATCGTTGGGATTATGATACACCGATTGAAGAAACAATGGAGGCGCTGCATGATGTGGTGAAATCAGGAAAAGCTCGCTATATTGGTGCTTCAGCGATGTATGCTTATCAATTTCAAAAAGCCAATGCGATCGCTGAAAAAAATGGTTGGACAAAATTTGTCTCGATGCAAAATCATTTGAATCTGATTTATCGCGAAGAAGAACGAGAGATGATTCCCTATTGTCAATCTGAAAATATTGCCTTAACACCTTATAGCCCAATGGCATCTGGCCGGTTGATCCGTGATCGCTCTGAAGCAACCAAGCGAAGTAGTACCGATGTGGCACAAAAAGCCAAATATGATGAAACGGCAGATAAGGATCAGCTGATTATTGATCGTGTGGCGAAATTAGCCCAACGATATGAAACGAATCGTGTAAATATTGCATTAGGTTGGCTGCTTCAAAAAGATCCAGTCGTTGCCCCAGTCGTAGGCGCAACAAAAATGAGCCACATCGAAACAGCAGTAGGAGCCGTCGATTTCAAATTGACAGCAGAAGATGTTTTGTATCTAGAAGAGCCGTATGTTCCGCATAAAGTGGTTGGTCATGACTAAATCTTAAGAGATCGCGCGAAACTGTGTCGTTTTTTGATGCATTTTTTTAAAAGTCTCTTGACTTAAAGTGCACTTTAGCCGATATGCTAGAACTAAAGCAAATGGAGGTAGGCGTTATGAAAAAGTTGTTTTGGTTATTACCAGTTGTCTTATTTCTTGGTGCATGCGGATCGAATGCGACGGATACGGATGAGGTGAACACCAGTGAGTCTGCTGTTCAGTCATCTGAAAGCATCGAACCCAACCAGAATCAGGAAACCAAAGATCTAGGGAAATCACTGATCGTGTATTATTCATTGACTGAAAACACAAAAGCTGTAGCTGAGGAAATTCAAAAACAAGTGAATGGCGAACTAATGCGAATTGAAACGGTTGAACCATATCCAGAGGTTTATGATGAGGTTTTAGATGTGGTGGAAGCTCAAAGGGAAGCGGGAGAATTACCAACCATTGTAAAACAAGACGTTGATTTATCTGATTATGACAGTATTTTTCTTGGTACACCGATCTGGTTTGGCGAACCAGCCTTACCAGTAGAAAAATGGATCAGTGAAAATGGGTTAGCGGGAAAGAGAGTTTATCCTTTCTTTACCAGTGGCAGCAGTTCTATTAATGAATCTATGGAACGTTACAGAGAATTACTGGATCAATCAACGCTTAGTGAAGGATTAGGCATTACCTCTTCGGATAGGAGTCAAACGGCCAGTCTTGTGAAAGAATGGTTGGCTCCGTAAATCGATGGTAACTATTTGAAGTTTCTGGTTTAAAATAGGAGCAAAGCCTGTTAAGATTTAAATGTGTTGGCAAACTAAAGGAGTGGAGAAAATGAACATATCAGAGGCTGCAGCAAAATTTAAAATGACTCCAGCAACAATCCGCTATTATGAAAAAGAGGGATTAATTCCTCCGATTACCAGAAATGTCTCTGGAATCCGTGATTTTCAAGAAGAGGACCTAAACTGGGTCGAATTTATCAAATGTATGCGAGATTCTGGGCTTTCAATTGATTCCTTAGCAAAATACTCCGAATTATATCAGCTGGGAAATGCCACGTTAGTTGAACGCAAGAAAATTTTAATCGAGGAATACCAGAAACTACTAGAAAAGCAGCAGCTGATCAATGCTACCGTCGCCCGCTTAGAAACAAAGCTGGACAATTACGATCAGATGATCCAGAAATGTGAGCAAGAAATATTTTCCCATTCAAATGACACTGTGTCGGCAAAAGGTTAGCTATCGCAAAAACTTAAATAGTTATTAGTAAAAAAACCATTGAATCAGAAGCTACAGGCAGCTTTCTGATTCAATGGTTTTAATTTGTATACAAGCTAGTCAATCAAAAGCAACTTCTTCTTACTATATTCCTTCCGTACTTTATCAGGAATATCCTCTGAAATCAGGAAACTCAAATCATCGACGGGGCCAACGATCGCGTTACTGATCGTGCCGAACTTATCATTTGTGATCATACCCAAAACTTCTGTAGAAACTTGTGTCATTTGTGCTTTTATTTCCGCTTCCTGTACAGTTGGTACACTGGTGCCTGCTTCAATATCAATATTGTAAATTCCCATGATATAAAGATCAGCTCGAACCTTTTGCAACGATTTGTAGGTTTCCACACCAAGGTTAATCATGGATTGCTTATAAAAGATTCCTCCAATGTTAATCACCTCAATGTTCGCTCGTTGCGCGAGTTCAACAGAAATTGCTGGACTATTTGTAATAATCGTTGCACGAAAATCAACTGGAATTTCCTTTACAAGTGCTAAATTTGTGGTGCTTCCATCGATAATAATCACTGAATCTTCTTTGATAAAAGGCAAGGCCTTGCGAGCGAGAGCCTTTTTTCGTTCATTATGCTCATTTTCTCGATAAGAAAAATCTGTAATCGGCGGTCCTACTCGAAGAGCCCCGCTGTGAACTCGCTTCAAGAGTCCTTGACCATCCAACTCCTTCAAATCTCGACGAATCGTATCTTCAGATACATTAAAACGATGACTTAAGTCGCTAGCGATGACTTTTTGTTCAATATTTAGCAGATCAACGATTTTTTGATGACGTTCTTCCTTCAACATAGTGCGCACTCCTTCTTGTTTCTTCCAGTTAATGATGCCATGAATGCGTTTTTGTGTCAATTACAGATGAGTTTAATCGAATATACAGGCATAAACACGCAAATAAAAAGAAAAAATGTGCATGTTTGTATTGATTTGTATTTGTTAAGCGATTACAATGAGGGTGTAAACGAAGGATGTACGGCATTCGAATCACATTGATTTTTCCGGAGAAATCGATGTATTAACAGCAGGAGGAAGCTTATGGAAAGCAGGATTATTTTGTCGCCGTCAATCATGTGCGGAGATTTGGTGAATTTGGAAAAGAGTATCAATGAATTAGAAGAAATAGGAATGGATACGTTGCATATCGATGTTATTGACGGAACGTTCAGTCCAAGCATGCCATTAGGAATTGAAACGATTAAACGGATGCGGGAAATCACTTCGATGAATTTTGATGTGCATATCATGTCGAATGACAATGAATTTTTTATTGGCGAGATGCTGAAGATCGGTGTTGAAGGAATTACCTTTCATCACGAGACTAGCTTGCATGTTGATCGGTATATTCAATTAATTAAGCATGCCGGAACAACAGTCGGGATTGCGCTGAATCCGGCGACACCCTTGAATGTTTTAGAGTATGTCTTGCCAGAAATTGATCGGGTATGCTTGATGCTGATCAATCCAGGATTTGCCACCAACAAAGCCGAGAAGCAGATTCCTTACGCACTGAAAAAAATTACTGACCTGCGTAAGCTAGTTGACGAACAAGGATTAACGCTTGATATTCAAGTGGACGGCCGTGTCTCCTTAGCGACAATCCCAGATTTATTGACCGCAGGTGCGACAAACTTAGTGCTAGGAAGTACAAGCCTATTCATTGCAGAAAATACACTAACGAAAAATCGGGAATTATTGACAGATGCGATAAATAAAGCGGTGTTGGTGAAGTAGGAGGGAAAACTAGTGGGATTTAAAAGTGTAGAACAAAAGATTACAAAGGAAATCTCTGCGACTTTAGACAATATTGCCCCAGAGGAGGTAGAGCAACTTGTAGAGGCAATTGAAACAGCGGAGCGAGTATTCTTTGTAGGCGTCGGTCGTGTACTTCTTTCATTAGAAGGGATTGCAAAACGTTTAGCTCATCTAGGTGTTCAAACAGTAGTAGTCGGACAAATTACTGAACCTGCCATCACAGAAAGGGATTTATTGATTGTAGGATCTGGCAGTGGAGAAAGCTCGTTTCCATTAGCAATCGCCAAAAAGGCCAAGAGTTTTGGCGCGACAGTGGCCCACATTGGATCAAATGCCAATAGTTCAATGAAGGAGTATACGGATATTTTTGTTAGAATCCCTGTTCAAACGAAGTTGGCTTTGCCAGGAGAAGTTCCATCGGTTCAGCCGATGACGAGTCTTTTTGAACAATCTCTACTATTATTAGGTGATAGTATCGCTTTGATGATGGTGGAGGAAAAGAATATTGATATGCATAGTCTATGGCAGTATCATGCCAATCTGGAGTAGGTGAAGAAAATGAAAGCAGTACATTTTGGCGCGGGCAATATTGGACGCGGATTTATTGGGCAGCTCTTACATCAAAATGGTTTTGAGATTTGTTTCGTTGATACAAATGCTGAATTGATCAGTCAATTAAATCAGGATGGCGGCTATAGAATTGATATCATGGACGAACAGGAGACTACTGTTTTTGTTGATCGAATCAGCGCTTTGAATAGTCTGACCGAGACAGAAAAAGTCATCACAGCTATCAAAGAAGCGGACATCTTGACCACCTCTGTCGGTGCGAATAACTTAGTAAAAATCGCACCGACGATTGCCAAGGGTTTGAGTGAACGCTTCAAACAAAAGCGCAGTATCAATATTTTGGCGAACGAGAATGCTATCAATGCCAGTAATATCTTAAAAGAAGCGGTCTATAAGACTCTTTCTCAACAAGAGGCAGCCGTTTATGATGACTATGCTTATTTTGCCAATACAGCGATTGATCGGCAATCACTTGGTAAAGTTGTTGAGGGCAAAGCTGTCGCAGTCGTTGAACCTTATTATGAATGGGTGATTAATCGCAAGCAGCTAGACCCTGCAACACCATTTGAAATGAAGCACGTGGTTTTGATTGATGACATGCAGCCTTATATTGAACGCAAGCTGTACATCGTCAACGCTGCTCATGCAGCCATTGCCTATTTAGGAGACTTACATGGATATCAAACGATTCAAGAGGCGATCCGAGACGCGGAGATAGTGAAAGTAGTGAATCAATTTTTAGCTGAGAATAGCGCCTATTTTGTCCAGAAATATCGATTTGATTCGGCCGAGTTGCAGCGCTTTATTGAAAAGGCACTTAAGCGGCAGGGAAATCAAAAATTGTCTGATGAGATTACCCGTGTAGGCGGTTCGCCTATTAGAAAATTAGGACCGAATGATCGCTTAGTCGCTCCTGTCGTAAAGCTTGAGGCACTGGGGTTGCCCTATGAAACAGGAGTGAAAGTGATTGCGGCGGGGTATCATTATCACCATTCAAATGATTCCGAGGCGGAGAAAATACATGCATTGATTGAAGAAAAAGATTTAAAAGCAACGATCAAAAAAATCTCTCATTTAGATGGGAAATTACTGGAAGAAGTAGTTGCTGCTTACGATTCAATGGGATAGGAGGGTCATATGTTAAAAGAACAATTAACAGGGAATACGATGTTTATCGACACCATCGAATCTTGGCAGGAGGCGATTCGAATGGGGGCGGAGCCTCTTGTGAACAATGGTATCGTGGAAAAAGCTTATGTTGAGGCGATCATTCAAAACGTGTTGGAAAATGGCAATTATATTATTCTTTTGCCACAGGTTGCGATGCCCCATGCTCGTCCAGAATATGGAAGCAAAGGTGTCGGACTGACGTTTCTCCGTGTGAAGGAACCCGTTATGTTTCCAGGCGAAGAACCAGTCAAGATATTTTTTACGCTTTCTTCGGATTCGCCAGATGGTCATTTGGATTTAATTGCGAATCTTGGTGAGCTGTTGAGTGATGAGGATCGGTACCAAAAATTATTTGATGTTAAAACGGAAGAAGAGCTGTTGGATTTAGTCAAAGAGTAAAGGATACCAATTTCTCTCGGTACTTCAGCGTAATTAGAGAAATGGTATACGACTTGAAAAGAGAATTGATTTTTCATAGGAAAAATCAATTCCTTAATATGAAAAAGGATGCCAGTTTCTCTTCACGCTTTAGCGGGTGTAGAGAAATGGTATACGGCTTGAAAATAGAACTGATTTTTCATGGGAAAAATCAATTCCTTAATATGAAAAAGGATGCCAGTTTCTCTTCACGCTTTAGCGGGTGTAGAGAAATGGTATACGGCTTGAAAATAGAACTGATTTTTCATGGGAAAAATCAATTCCTTAATATGAAAAAGGAGTGAAAGATATGGATGTAACGAATGAAGGAAAACAAGTATCAATGCGTGCCAGAGTTCAGGCGTTCGGCGGATTCTTGACGAATATGGTGTTGCCAAACATTGGCGCGTTCATCGCTTGGGGGATCGCGACGGCCTTATTTATTCCAACAGGGTGGTTTCCAAATGAATCGTTAAATGAGCTGGTCGGCCCAACAGTCAGTTACTTATTGCCATTATTGTTAGCATATACCGGCGGTCGCATGATTGGCGGACAGCGCGGTGCTGTATTAGGAACAATTGGAACGATTGGTTTGATCATTGGTGCAGATATTCCTATGTTTATGGGGGCCATGATCATGGGACCATTTGGTGGTTGGGTAATGAAAATGACTGACAACTTTTTAGATGGCAAAATCCCAGCTGGGTTTGAAATGGTCGTTAACAATTTTTCGATCGGGATTATCGGCTTTGTATTGATGTGCTTGTCTTATGTAGTAGTTGGCCCAACGATTCAATCAGCGAATCAATTCGTAACGAATGCGATTGAAGCTTTAGTTTCAACTGGATTCTTGCCGTTGCTGTCTTTGATAAACGAACCTGCAAAAGTCCTTTTCTTAAATAATGTGATTGATCAAGGGGTGTACTATCCATTAGGGATGCAGCAAACGTTAGAAGCCGGAAAATCCATCTACTTCATGGTGGCATCAAATCCTGGACCTGGATTGGGCTTATTGCTTGCGTATTCCTTCTTTGGAAAAAAAGTGGCAAAACGGACCGCTCCGGGAGCAATCATTATTCACTTCTTAGGCGGGATTCATGAGATGTATTTTCCATACGTATTGATGAAACCGATTACTATTTTAGCGATGATTGCTGGAGGAATGGCTGGGACACTGACATTCCAATTACTTAACATAGGATTAGTTGCTGGTCCGAGTCCTGGTTCGATCTTTTCTTACCTAGCCTTAACTTCTAAAGGGAACTTTTTTGGAGTAATCGCTGGAGTCGTTATTGCAACAGCTGTCTCCTTTTTAGTAACCTCTGTAATCTTGAAAGCAGATAAAACTCCAGATGATGATGAAAGTTTCGAAGAGTCTGTGCAAAAATCTAAAACTATGAAATCAGAAGGAAAAGAATTATTGAATGGCGAAAATGCTAAAACAGAAAGTACGCACTTAGCAAACATCAGTAAAGTTTCCTTTGCCTGTGACGCTGGAATGGGCAGCAGTGCGATGGGCGCCACGACCTTCAAGAAGAAACTGCAAAAAGCCGGCATCACGGATATTGAAGTAAAGAATTATCGGATTGAGGATGTGCCAAAGGATAGTGATATGGTGGTTGTTCATCAAGACTTGGAAGAGCGTACACGAAAAGCTCATCCACAAATGAAGATCGTTACTCTAAAAAATTACTTGCAAGATCCGGCGATCGATGAACTGGTTAATGAGATTGTTAAAGCGAAAAGTAAAGAATAATTGCGACACCGACGGAACTTTCGTCGGTGTTTTATGTGAAAGCTTTGTAAACGTACAAACAAATTTCTGTTATAGTAAAAGAAAAATAAAAAACAGAGGCGAATTATGGAAATCAGACTTTTACGTTATTTCTGGGCAGTTGCACAGGAAGGAAATATTTCGCGGGCAGCACGATTTTTGAATATTACTCAGCCAACCTTGAGTCGTCAAATCAAAGAATTGGAGGAAACTATTGGTACACCACTTTTTTATCGTGAGAAAAATCGGTTGCGTTTGACTCAGGATGGACTTTTTTTGAAAGAGCGAGCAGAGGAAATTTTAACGTTGGATGAAAAGCTGGAGCAGGCTTTTTCGGCTCAACGCAAGGAACAACTCAGTGGGACGATAACGATTGGTTGTGTTGAGGCCGATAACTCGGATACTTTGGCGATGATGCTGGAGGAGTTAATTAGTGATTATCCCCAAATTCGGTTTAATTTGGTCACAGGTACGAGTGATGATATCTCGGATCGTTTGGAAAAGGGCATATTGGATATGGCTATTTTGATTGAACCGATTGTTTTAAATGATGTTGAGGTGCTGAGTTTGCCAAGAGAGGAAAATTGGGGTTTCTTAGCGTCGAAGGAACTATTTATTGCCAATAAAAACGCTCTACGTCCGGAAGATATCAAAGGTTTGCCAATCTTGTGTTCTGGACGATCAGAAGTTCAAAAGCTATTAACAGAATGGTCAAAAATACCATACGATCAATTAAACATTGTTGGCAACTACAATTTGATTTTCAATATTTTGCCGTTAGTTGATCATAAAGTTGGGATGGCATTGGCGATTGAAGGGGCTATATCTGATCGAAAATTAGAAAATACGGTTTTTATTCCTTTGGACCCTGTTGTAAAAACAAATTGTGTCTTAGTTTGGAAAAAACGAGTGCAGACGCCAGCTGCACAAGAATTGATCAATCGATTTAAACATGCTTTTAAGCTATAGTGCTATGACTTTATAGGTATTAGACATAGTAGTGCATACGTCGTATTCTGAAGATGTTCAGGATACGACTTTTTTGCGAGTTGCGCTCACCATAGTTTTATAGAGACACGAAATGTGTGTTTTTACAGGAAATAGTGAACAACTTACTTGGAGGAATCGTATGCAACGAAAAATAAAATCGAGGAGGGAGCTTATGTCAGCCGTAGTTATCTATTTTTCAAGAGCTGGTGAGAACTACCTTAATGGGACAAAACAAAGGATTACTAAAGGAAATACAGCCGTCCTAGCAGAAAAAATCAGTCACGCGTTGGCGATCGAGAGTTATGAATTATTGCCAAAGATTGCTTATTCAGAAAGCTATGACGAGGCGGTTCAACAAGCGGAAAAAGAGAAACAAGCTTATACACGGATTGATTATGAGAAGCTGCCAATTGATTTAACTCAAGTGGACAGCATTTTTCTGGGTTTTCCTAATTGGTGGGGCACTTATCCGCAGATCATTGCGACTTTTTTAGCGGATCAAGAGTGGAAGAATAAGGTGATCTATCCATTTTGTACTCATGAAGGTAGTGCCTTTGGTTCAAGTATCCAAGATTTACAGGCGGCATGCTCTGGCGCTGAGATCAAAACAGGTTTAGCTGTACGCGGTTCAAAAGTTGATCGCTCAGAAATAGCGGTAAAAAATTGGCTGCTGGCTTATTCAAACTAATTAATCGGAGGGAATTTATAATGACAAAACATCAAGAAGTAAAACAAGGCGTGATTTTTCCAATTGGAGAAAAGAATGAAGCTTACGCACAATATTTTATTGGACAAAGCTATCTTCAATCGTTGGTTACTGATCCAGCAATCAACGTGGGAGTAGCGAATGTAACTTTTGAGCCTGGCTGCCGTAACAACTGGCACATTCATCATGACGGTTATCAACTATTATTGGTGACAGGTGGAGAAGGCTGGTATCAGGAAGAAGCTAAAGCGCCGCAATTTTTACAAGCTGGAGATGTGATCGTTACCCATGATGGAGTCAAGCATTGGCATGGCGCCGCAAAAGATAGTTGGTTCGAGCACATCGCCATCACTGCCGGGACACCAGAATGGTTGGAGCCGGTTAGTGATGAATGGTACGACAAATTGGAAAAATAAGGGGAGAATATCATGAAAAAACAAACAGCTGGAAGAGAACAATTAGGAGAATTTGCCCCACAGTTTGCAGCATTAAATGACGATGTGCTATTTGGTGAAGTTTGGGCAAAAGAGGAAGAGCTTTCGGCTCATGATCGCAGTATGATTACGTGCTCTGCGCTTTTAGCCATGGGAGCACCGCAATTGGAAGCTCATCTAAAAATCGCCAAAGAAAACGACGTGACAAAAGAAGAAATTAGCGCATTGATTACTCATTTAGCATTTTATGCCGGCTGGCCTAAAGCTTGGAGTGCTTTTACGATGGCAAAGGAAATTTTTGAATAAAAGTGAAAACAACGATCCTGTTCAGTGAGTAGGATCGTTGTTTTTATGTACCGATAGTTTTTGTAGCTCACAAAGTAAAGAGCTCAGCTGCCCCAGTAGAAAAAGCCATAATAGAAAACATATAACCATCCAAACAAACCATGAAATAATGCCAAAAGAACACTGTGCCATCTTTGATAAGAGAGAATAAACGCAAGAATATTGCCTAATCCAATTGTAGATTTCATAAAATCCCCCTAAAGAATGCTTGTAGCAAAGAAAAATCATGTATAAAAATACGCATTAAATATTGATTTTCTTCTGAATGCAACCAAGAACAGTTGGGAAAACGAACGATTGAAAGGATTTAGACAGGAAAAGCTTTTCGTTTAATAGTGATCGTAGTACTGATTATCCTTTTTTATTTTTAACAGCGAACGCCCCAGACGCTCCCAAAGCAACCCCAATTGCTAAACCTA
Source organism: Enterococcus avium (assembly GCF_002891025.1). Classification (NCBI taxonomy): domain Bacteria; kingdom Bacillati; phylum Bacillota; class Bacilli; order Lactobacillales; family Enterococcaceae; genus Enterococcus; species Enterococcus avium. Next base: position 741,998 of record NZ_NBSL01000003.1, read on the forward strand.
AAGCAAGGTTATCGAACAGCAAGCCAAACATCAATCCCATGGCAATTCCTACTGCTAATGATCCTCCTTCTTCCTTTTCCATTTTAACACCTTCTCGTAATATATATTTTGAAGAAACTTTCATTCCTTCAATCGCCCTTAGGGGCTATTCCTAATATGTTTAAATAAAATAACGATTACTACTTGGATACTGTAGGATATTCCTGAATAATAAGTCTTGGAAAGGACTTACGGGAAGACGCTATCACCTTCTGCAGTTTTACTGCGACAGAAAGTCTGTGACCCGAACCGTTGGTATAACCTCCAACACACTAGCTGAGTCCATTGACCTCTACCAATCCTAGTAGAGATTGGGTGGCTTAGAGGTTTAATGAATGAAACTCTATTATGCGAGGCTGTCGTTAGACAACGTGATTCTGGGATATCCCACAGTACCCAAGCAATTTCCGAATAATCAATGAAAGGAGGTCCTTCCACATGAAACTATTTGTCGGTTTAGACGTTAGTTCTGAAAAATTAGATGCTTGCTTTATGACAGACGATTCAACTTGCTCTGTTTTAAAAGAAGCATCTTATGGAAATAGTCAACTTGGCGCAAGCCAGATCAAAGAATACATTCTCGAATTTTCTCAAAAATTTGAGATAGAGAGCTTAGTGATTGGAATGGAGGCCACATCTTTATATAGCTTTCATCCAGCTATGTTTTTTAAAGAAGATCTTGAGTTAAATCAATTGAACCTTATGGTTTCAGTTGAACAACCAAATAAAATTAAAAAGTATCGTGATATTTTTGAAGAAAACAAAAACGATCAAATTGATGCTTTTTATATCGCTGACTATTTTTGCATCCAAAGGCAAGTCAACTCCATCATTAAAGAGGAAGAATACCTTGCCCTCCAACACTTAACTAGAACGCGTTATCAGCTAATTAAACAGCTGGTTCGTACAAAGCAACACTTTATCGAAAACATTTATTATAAATGCAACACGCTTTCTAAAGAACTAAAAGCAGAAGGTGGATCCGTTTTAAGTGCCACATTAGTAACTCTAATGACGGAAGATTACACAATGGACCAACTTGCCGAACTGTCATTAGAAGAGTTTGCGAACCTAATTCAAAAACTAGGGAAGTATCGTTTTAAAAATCCCGAAGGAATTGCAAAGGCAATTTCTAAAGCCATACGTAGTTCCTACCGGTTAGGAAAAGTCCATCAGGACTCTGTAGATATTGTTTTGGGTGTTCTAGCCAAAGAAATTCGTAGTCTTGAAAAGTTAATTAAAGACTTAGACAAAGCCATTGACGATTTAGTCGTTGTGCTACCTGAATATCAATGTTTAACCAGTATTCCAGGAATCGGTCCTGTTTATGCTGCGGGTATACTCGCTGAAATTGGCCCTATCAATCGCTTTTCAGATGAAAGCAAATTGGCTAAATATGCCGGTTTATATTGGCGACAGAACCAATCAGGTAACTCTGAGTATGAAAATACTCCTATGGCCAAACGAGGCAATCGTTATCTCCGTTATTATCTAGTTGAAGCCACCAACTCCGTAAGGAGATACGAGCCTGAGTACCATGCGTATTATAAGAAAAAATACGCTGAAACACCCAAGCATAAACACAAACGAGCCATCGTACTAACCGCAAGAAAATTTACGCGTCTGGTGGATACGCTACTACGTAACCATCAACTCTATATGCCACCAAGGAGCGTGATAGATAAATAACAGTATGTTATTGACGCTAATCCTTGGAAGTACCCGAAAAAATTTTTAATTTTGGTCGGGTTTAGTTCAGTGCGCTTCAAAAATTAACTACCTTTAAAAATCTTTTGAAAAATTATCTTGACTTATTACCACTAGACTTTTTTGTTCTATTAAATTTTAGTATACATGTTTCCATCGGTGATTAATAGATAGCCAGATTTTTTTACTCCTAATTTTTCCGCAGCAAAGATTGTAAAATCAATTACGTTGGATCAAATAGATTAAGTTATAATAAACAGAGCAATAAAAATAGAAAAAACTTCCACTTTGGTGGGAGTTTTTTGTTTCATTTTGAGGATGTTTAAATAAAGAAAAGCATAATGTTTTTCAAGCTAGAAAGGTGACGATAACTCATTAGAAATATATGTAAGGGCAGACTGAAATAATTTTGAAATGGAACATAAAATAACGGATAATCCGAAGAGATATCGAGTGCTGAAATAAACATTTTTTAGGTTGCGCTTACATTGTTGCCAAAAAAGATTGCAAGAATCTCTACTTATCAAGAAAAATAAAGGGTTATATACTCACCTTAGACGAAAGGAAGATTGGAATGAAAGATCGCACAGTAAAAATATTACGGATTTTTATAACTTCTGACTATCCTGTAACACTTGAAAAGCTAGAAGAGGAATTTCATACCAGTGCCCGAACGATCCGAAATGAATTAAGAGAAATCAACCAATTTTTAAATGAGAGGTCACTTCCTGAAATCAAAAATCTTAGAAAAAAAGGGTATCAACTAATTTTAACTCAGGAGCAAAAAGATTCCTTGCTTGAGCAGCTTGATTTAGCGGATGTGGAGCAATACCTGGATCGTGAAAGCCGGATCTTTGACCTGATTCTTTCTTTTGCACTAGGAAAGAAAGCAACATTTTTGTATCAAAAAGAAGAGGAATACCAAATTTCTAAAAGTTCGTTGGATGAAGACATGCGTCGCGTCAGAAATATTTTGGCAGAATACGGCATCGAGGTGTTGAGTGTGCCAAAGCAAGGAATTGTGCTGCAAGGAGCTGAACGCTCCATCCGAACGATGGTTTATGATGTGATCAACAATGCTGTTGGAGTGATTTCACCTCAGGAGGAACAGAAAGCTTCTGTTAATTTAACAATTCTGAATCGTTATATCTCATTACATTGGTTGAAAAAATTAGATGATTTGTATGTTCGATCGATGACCTCGCTGGAGGAGACAATTTATCGCAATCAATTGTTGATGTTCACAGCGGTCTGGTTGAGTCGCTATTTACGAGAAGATCTCATCGCAAGCTCGGTGTGGGAAGCTGCCGATACACCTCAAAGCGACATTCGTGATTTTGTCACAGCGATTTGCGAAGCCTTTCAACTCTCACCGCCAGAAGTCGAAATCAAATACATTGTTTTTATGTTGAACACCTTCAATTCGAGAGACATGAATAATTCGATCGAATGGGTTCAGGCGCAGTTGCTTTCGATTCAACTGATGCAATTTGTCGAGAAAAAAACCAAAATTCCGTTTTCCAGAAAAGAAGAGTCTTTACAAGAAGGACTGTACAAGCATTTGGTCGGTCTGATAAATCGGGTGAAAAGCGATATTCAAATCGTAAATCCGTTGAAGGAAAACATAAAAAAGAATTATGGCACTATTTATTCTGCCATTCGTCAATTTACCCCCTCGATCGAACAGGTAACTGGCAATCGATTAAGTGAAGATGAAATCGCTTTTTTAACCATTCATTTTTCAACATCCGTCAGTGCGATCAATCAAGAGCTGCATTATGTCTATAAGGCAGTGGTTATTTGTAATCATGGGGTCGCGACCGGCAAGCTATTATCTGAAAATTTGAAGGAGCTCTTTAATATCGAAGTGTTAGCAGTGTTAAGCTCGCGGGAATTAGAATTGATCGAAAAGCTGGATGTCGATTTGGTTTTCAGTACGGTAACAATCCAATATTCACAAAAACCAGTGTTGGAGCTAGAGCCGATCATTAAAGAAGAGAGCAAAAAGAGAATTACCAGCTTTTTAAATGAAAATCATAAATTGAAACGTTTAGTTAACAATCAAGATTCCACGCAATTGTTTTATTCCCTGATCGATACTATTAAAAAAAGCGGGGGAGAAGTGTCTGGAGCCATCTATCAGGAATTGGAAAGGCTCTTTGACCAAAATCATTTAGAGATAAATAAAAAGGAGATTCAGCCGATGTTAGAAGATGTGTTGAAGGATAGCGATATTTTATTAAATCAGAAGGTAAGTAATTGGGAGGAATCGATTCGTCGAGTTTCTGAACCTTTGATACATGATCAGGTGATTGAACCAAGTTATGTGGCTGCTATGATCGACTCGGTGAAGGAATACGGTCCGTATATCGTGATCGGAAAATACATTGCGTTGGCTCATGCTCGGCCTGAGGATGGCGTCAATCAGTTAGGAATAAGTGTCGCAACAATCAAAGAACCGATTGAATTTGGCAATGAAGAGAATGACCCGGTAAAAATCATTTTTTGCTTAGCGGCAGTTGATTCTTATTCGCACTTAAATATTATGAAGAGTCTAATTGAATTGATCAACGATGAGGAAAAAGTGAATCGTTTAAGTCGCGAGACAAATATTGAACGATTCAAGGAGATTTTATTTAGTTAAGGAATTATGCATAGTTCGATAAATAGAGAAAGAATGGAGAGAAAAATATGGGAAAACAAGTATCAATTTTGTTCGTGTGCGGTGCAGGTTTAGGGAGTAGTTTTGCTGCTCAAATGGCGGCAGAGGATGTATTAAATGCTCATGGTGTTGACGCAAAATTAGATCATGTGGATATTTCAACAGCAGCTTCATCACAGTCAGACATTATTATTACCGCTCAAAATTTTAAGTCACAGTTTGAAAAATTTTCAATTGATGAAGAGAAGACCGCCATTGTTTATTTGAAAAATATTGTATCAAAACCAGAAATCGAAGAAAAACTGCTGCCGATTTTAGAAGCAAAAGGAGCGTTATAAAGAAATTTTAAGGATGTCGGTTTGCTTATTTACGTAAGTTAATAAAACAGTTTTTCAGTTTTTGAAAAAATGAATACATTAATATGAATAAGGATGCCAGTTCCACTCTTAGCAGTTGATAAAGTGGAACAAATAAAAAATAGCACACACAATTCAAGTTCAGGGAACTAGTGGAATGGTATACGGCATGAAGATCAAACTCATTTTTCGGTTTTTGAAAAATGAATACATTAATATGAATAAGGATGCCAGTTCCCCTATTAGCAGTTAATAAAGTGGAACAAACAAAAAAATAGCACACACAATTCAAGTTCAGAGAGCTAGTGGAATGGTATACGGCATGAAGATCAAACTCATTTTTCGGTTTTTGAAAAATGAATACATTAATATGAATAAGGAGCGAAACAAATGGGAGTTATTAATTTTATCATCGAGAATATCTTGACGCAGGCATCAATCACAATTGCTTTGATCGCGATGTTAGGGCTATGTTTGCAGAAAAAATCTGCGGGTCAAGTGGTTTCAGGAACTCTAAAAACCTTGCTTGGATTCCAAGTATTGAGTGCTGGTTCCAGTATTATTGTTGGCAGTTTGACTTATTTTGGAGAAATTTTTACTGCGGGCTTTCATATGCAGGGAATCATTCCATCTATTGAAGCTATTAACGGGCAAGCGATGAATGAGTTAGGCTTGGGCCGCGATATTGCCTTAACCTTTCTAGGTATTTTTATCGTGAATATCTTGATTGCCCGCTTTACAAAATGGAAATATATTTTCTTAACTGGACAAGCGATTTTATGGATGGCGACGATGACTACGGTTTTTGGGTACTTCGCTGGTTTGAGAGGGTTGGTCCTGATCATTGTTGGAAGTATCGTCGGAGCAATCTTTGCAGTAGCAATGCCAGCAATCGCTCAACCAATTATTCGTAAAATCACAGGATCAAATGATATCGCATTAGGACATTTCTGTACGATCGGTTACATGTTTGAAGCAGGTGTGGCGTATATCTTTGGTGAACGTGGTGAAAATAAAAAATCAATCGAAGATATCAATTTGCCAAAATCTTTTGAGTTTTTACAAGATACGTATTTGTCAGTAATGGTTGTGATGGTTCCGCTATACATCATCACAGCAGCCTTTGCTGGACCGGGCATTGGTGATCATGGCGCACAACATTATTTAATGTTTGCCTTCTTACAAGCAATTCAATTTGTTGTCGGAGTCTATGTTTTGCTATCAGGTGTTCGTTTGCTATTAGGAGAAATTGTTCCAGCCTTCCGCGGAATTGCGATGAAATTGGTACCGAATGCGATCCCGGCTCTGGATTGTCCAGTATTTTTCCCGTATTCACCGAATGCAGTAATTTTAGGATTTATCACGACAACAATCGGAACAATTATCGCCATGTTTGTTTTGCCGACATTTGGTTTAGCTATGATTTTACCAGGTATGCTGACTAACTTCTTTGCTGGAGGCACGGCGGGGATTTTCGGAAATGCGGCTGGTGGACGTCGAGGAGCGATTATTGGCGGGATCGCCCATGGCTTCTTCATTACCTTACTACCAGCACTTTTAGTAACAATCTTCAATCAAATGGGCTTTGTCAACGCGACTGCAACCGACGTAGATACCGTTGCGGCAGCATTACTTTATGCTTGGATTCTTAGCCCGATTTTGAAAATGTTTTAATTAGTTTACCAGTAATGAGTCGTTATCTCAGTAGCGGCAGAAATATAAAGCATAAAAAATAGGAGGTGGATTTATGTTTAGTTTCTTTAAGAAAAAAGACAAACTTGAAAAGACGGAACAAAAGATTGAGCTTTCACTTCAAGAAATGGACAGTATAACCGAGGAAAACCAGCAATTAATGGCAAAAATCGCAGAAGCAAAACAAACAGATGATTTAGCTAAACTATATGAAAAACTCGGCTTGAATTATGCCAAATTAGAAGAGGTGGATTCAGCCATCGAAAGTTTAGAAAAAAGTTTAGACTATAAGCTGTCCATTGGTGACGGGTATAAAAAATTAATGAGTCTTTATAACGCAAAACGGGCGGAAGCCGCGCGAAATGGGGATGATGCGGGCATCGATAAATACATGAATAAGATGGATGAAATGCGTCAAATTGCTAAAAAAGTCACGATTAGCGGCTAATCAATCAAAAGAAAAGAAGGTATTCGATAAATGTACAAAACACTAAAAGAAGTTACACAGATTGCAGAAGATTTAAATATGACCATTGGGGCATTTAATACCCATAACTTGGAAATGCTGCCGGAAATGATCCGCGCAGCGAAGGAGATGGGTTCACCTATTATCATTCAAACCAGCATTGATACAGCAAAATATATTGGTTACGATGTGATGGTGGCAGTAGTAAAAGAAATTGCCAATACTGAAATGGTGGATGTTGCTTTGCACTTGGATCATGCCAGAGATTTCAACGAGATCAAGGCAGCGATCGATGCAGGATACTCAAGTGTCATGTACGATGGCTCACATCTACCATTTAAAGAAAACATCGCCAAAACAAAAGCAGTTGTGGAGTACGCTCATGCTAATGGCGTTTCTGTTGAAGGCGAGTTAGGGACCATCGGCGGAACAGAGGAAGGAATCTCTGTAGCTGAAAATGACAAGGTCTATACGAAACCAGCAGATGCGGTGGAATTTGTTAAGCAAACAGACATCGACGCCCTTGCAATTGCTATCGGTACCAATCATGGACAATTTAAATCTAAAACAGAGGTCAATATTCCATTGTTAAAAGAGATCCATGCAGTAGTTGATATTCCGTTGGTGATTCATGGCGGTACAGGTGTAAAAGAGGAAGATTATCCAGAATTAATCAATAACGGAATCCGAAAATTCAATGTAGGAACCGAATTGCTAGTTAATTGGACAAAAGTCGCAAAAGAGTCCTTTGGCGAAACCGAAGTAAACAAATCACTGCGCCATAACGTCATTCCTGCAAATCAAGCGGTCAAAGAAATCGTTAAGCATAAAATCGGACTATTCATGAACGTTGATAGTCCCTTGGCGATGCAAAAATAACATGAAGAAGTATTTGATTTTGATCGCAGGAAGTCCAGCAACTGGAAAATCTTATTTAATTAATGAAATGCGGCATGCACTAGGAGATTTTTTTCTGATCACACCAGATGAAGGAAAAGAAATTTTCGCGGATCAAATCGGTTTTGATAATCTGGATGAGAAGAAGGAACTAGAAAAAAAGGTTTGGGCATTTTATTACAGTGCTTTGGCCTTGTATATGGGTGCTGGGAAACGGATCGTTGTTTCCGAATATCCCTTTAGCGAGAAGCAAAAGGATCAGCTGAGTGCTTTAGCCAATCAATACAACTATGAACCAATCACTATCCGATTGGTTGCTGATTTTGATGTACTTTGGGAACGCAGAAAGCTTCGTGATATTGAGCCTGATCGTCATTTGAGCCACATTATGACGCATTATCATTTTGGTGACCAGTTGGTGGATCGAAGCAAGGCAGATAATTTGATTACGAAAGATGCTTTCTATGAAATCATTAAAACTCGAGACTATAACAATTTTCAATTAGGCAGCTTGATCGAGTTTGATGTGACCGATTTTTCAAAAGTTGACTATGAACCATTTTTAGTTGAATTAGCTGAACGAATGACAGAGAACCGTTGATTATTTCAACGGTTCTTTTGCTGTTTTACATTGTAGAAATAGCATCGAAGCGTGGAAAAGTTCAAAATAAATACTCGGTTAAAAATAACGGATAGTACTGAATATCTTTTATGCGGTTCTGATAAAGGTGATAAGAAAATCTTTCTCCCAGCTGTCATTAATTTTTCAAAAGAGATTAGTCACTTTCATCTACATAATTAAGTTTTACGATTATTTGTGATTCTTTCAAAGAATTTATTATATGATGACAGTGTGCTAGATTTTTCCTAAAGTTAGGAAAGATTTTAGTGTATCGAAGACATTCTAACTATAATATATTAAAGGCACAAGATAGCGCTTACTTGTGAAGGTGATTAAGATGTTGACATCAAATGAACATTATTTATTAGAACAACTTTTAATAAAGGAGGATTATCAAACCTACGAAGAACTGGCTCAGTCCTTGAGATTATCTGTCCGTTCGATCAGAAATCTTTTGGCAAAACTTCAGCCTTATTTTGAACAAAACAATCTTGAATTGGTTAAAAAATATGGTTTTGGTGTAAAGCTGGTCTCTCAATTGACGAATGAAAAGAACCTAATCAAAAGTGTTGATACTTCTTTGACTTATCGACGAGAGGTAATGAAGCTAATTCTGTTGTTCAATTTTAGAAAAAAGACCTCCATTAATAAGCTTAGCGAAATGCTTTTCCTAACTAAAAATGCGGTCATCTCTGATTTGAAATCGATCGAGCGGGAGCTGTATTTATATGATCTGAAGATCAAAAAGGATTATCAAGGAACTGAAGTGATCGGTGAGAGGAAAAATATCAAAGTAGCGATCATTGATGCGGTTCATAAGTTTGGAACGTCCGTCATATTTGATAATCGAAAATTACTATCTGATGATGAATATGTCGCTACGCTGATCTTAGTGGAGGATTTTGAAGAGGAAATCCAATTTTCAATCAAAGAGTTGGAAGAGCAGTTTGCTTATTCCTTTAATTACGACTTTTTTAAAACGCTTGTTATTCACATCATGGTGGACATTTTGCTTTTTGGTGAAATAGGTGCAGCTAAAAAAGGCAGGAGCAGAGAGGATATTGGTTTGTATTTTCAAAGCAGATTAGAACAGCGCTTGAACTTCTATTTCAATGATCAATACAATCCAGAGCGTTTCCGTGAATATTGTGATGCCTTTGAAGAAATGACAATAGAGGAAAATGGGTTTCTCCCTAAGTATTCTGCAGCAAAAGAGCTGCTCATTGCTTATTGTCAAATTAGAAATGCTGCTTTTTTTGAGGAACAGCAGTTGATCGCAAAGCTGGCGAAGCAAATTGAGCAATTAGACAAACGAGCGGAGTATCGAATCGGGATTTTCCATCCTTTTTTGAACAATCTGATGAATGAACATGGAACCGACTTTATCGCACTAAAGCTGAGTACTTATGTATTGAAGGATCAGCTCCCAAAAATCAGTGACGATGAGCTTTGTTTCTTTCTGATCATTTTGGCAAATAGTCAAATGTCTGAAAAGAGAGAATTAACGGTTTGTATCCAGATGAATCACAGTAGTGAGAGCAAGAAATATGTACAGAAAATGTTGGAAAAGGAACTTCCTTTATCGAAAATTTCCATTTATTCTACCGATCAGGATCGCTCAGAAGAACCCAAAGTCGATAAGCGAGTCGTGTTTATTCAGAATGAAGATCTATCTGTTCAAGAAGGCAAGATCCTCTCGATGGATGTGTTGAACGCAGGACATATCGCTGCGTTAAAACATGAAATGGGAACGATCAGGAGTCAGAAGCTCTTAATAAAACTCAATAAGTGCTTCCGGAGAGAGACGATTTTTATCGACCCATTTGCTAGTAAGAGAAAAGAAGATGCCCTCCGACAGATTGAAGCGTTCTTATCGACGAAAGAGTTAGCAAAAGAGGCTTTTATTGAACAAGCATTAATGGAAGACAATGTGAACCCAATATTTTGGCGATCAAAAAAAGCAGCCTTGATTATTTGTTCCATTGACTATAGTTCGAAGAATCATTTGTTGAAATTCAGATTACCAGTTCAGATTAAGTGGAGAGAGAATAATGAGCTGAGTCGAGTTGACAAGATTTACGTGTTGGTGACTGCTAAGCCAGATGTGAAAGGTATGAGTCTGGTTTTTAGAGAAATTCAATTTAATCGTTTATTAGAGTAGAAAAAATTTTTAGTATTGTCTGTCTTTTCTGGCAAAAAAGGAGGAAAAAAATGAATAAATTGGTGAACTTTGTAGATCAGAAGCTTTCCCCGCCCTTGATTAAACTAGGGGAGAATCGTTATATGATTGCTATTAAAAATGGGATGATCTTGACGGTACCTTTTACAATTATTGGTTCGATTTTCATGATTTTGGCGCAATTTCCCTCAGAAGGGTATCAAAAATTTATTGAACCGTATAAAAATGTTTTGATGGTTCCGCCCTCAGTAACGTTCAGTATCATTGGCTTAATCGCTGTGGTTGGAATCAGCTATAGCTTGGCAAAGGTTTACAAGATTGATACGGTTCGTAATGTTTTGATGGCATTATCTTGTTTTTTGTTAGTTCAAACCACAATTGGTGAAGACGGAATGTACGCATTAAATACTGCGAATTTTGGTACGTTAGGTGTTTTTTCTGCAATTATAATTTCGTTTGTCGTGGTTGAAATCTATCGGTTCTGTATGAAAAAGAAGTTGACGATTAAAATGCCTGAAAGTGTACCTCCGGCAATTTCAAAGTCATTTGAGATTTTACTGCCGTTGTTGATTTCATTGACACTATTTTGGATCATTCGTATTCTATTTAATTTTGATATTAATGAGGCCTTAAACTCTTTATTCAGTCCGTTAGTTGTAGGCTTGAACACCCTTCCTGGGATTATGTTATTTATGTTTCTGCGTTCAATGCTTTGGTGTGTCGGAATTCATGGTGGGGCGGTACTTTCAGTTGCAGATCCGATTTTCTTAACGATGTTGGGAGCCAATGCGGAGGCTTTTGCTGCTGGAGATCCTTTGCCTTATGTTACGGCAGCAGGTTTTGTTAATTTCTTGTTCTTAGGCGGGGGCGGAGCTACCTTTATGCTGGTTGTCTTTATGATGTTTTCTAAAGAAAAAGGCTTACGAACATTAGGAAGATTGTCGTTCCCAGCTAGTCTATTTGAGATCAACGAGCCGATCGTTTATGGAGCTCCAGTAGTCTTGAATCCGATTTTGATGATTCCTTACACGTTGTGCAATTTAATTTTGACCCTTATTACTTATCTACTGATGAATTTTGATCTGATGAACCGACCGGTTGTCTCTGTTCCGTGGACGACTCCGCCGATTTTGATGCAGTATTTGACTTCTGGTGGAGATTGGCGAGCCGCCGTTTATGGTGCAGGCGCATTAGTGGTCAGCGGTATGATCTACTATCCATTCTTTAAGATGCTTGAAAAGCAACGATTAGAAATTGCCGAGATGGAAGAAGCAGCATCAGAAAACAATCAAAAAATCATCGAAGAAGGAACGACTTAAAATGACCCTGAACAACGAAATGAATCACTTTATAGAAGAACAATTTTCATTGCTTCCAAAGCTTCTTGAATCTCAAATCAAGCTTACCGTTGATCAAGTTATTCACGGAGGATCGCTGGTGTTTGTTGGCTCAGGCAGTTCATTAAACGCCATTGCCATGGCGGAGGCATATCTAAAAGAATACACAGACAAAAAGATTTTAACCGTTACCCCAGCCGCCTATTTGGAAAGAATCGAAAATTTAGAAGGTCATATATTAGTAGCCGTTTCTCAAACCGGAACCAGTCTTGCGACGTTAGATTGTCTTCGTAAAGCAAGGTCCGCAGGGTACCTCACCATATTTATTAGTGCGGTGGAAAACAGTGAAAAGCGAGCATTAGCAGATATTTTTATCGATCTTTATTGCTCGAATGAATTGATCGGTCCAAAGACAGTTGGTTATTCAGCAACTTTTCTGCGCTTGATTCAACTGGGACTGACCATTGGGACTCACTTAGGAAAAGTAGATGAGAAAAAACACGCCCAAGTTTTTGAACAGCTATTTTCAGCTATTGGGTGTATGCCGCGAGTTAAGGAAAATATCGAAAATTGGCTCGTAAAAAATGATCATTGGTCAGATCTGAATTACGTAACTGTTGCTGCTGAAGGTCGATTCAAAGCATTGATCGATGAAGGGGCCTTAAAATTACTGGAAACGTTGCGGGTACCGGCGATGTCATACGAAATTGGAGAATTTACCCACGGACCTCATCGATTGATCAAAGACAATAGTCATCATATTTTTATCGGTACTGGTGGAGCAACCGAATTAACGAGCAGGGTGACTAATTATGCAAAATATTTTACTGAAAATACGTTATATCTTTCAGTAAATAATTCTGATATCGATCTAGTATTAAGAGAAGAAACGCTTGGAATAGAGTTTCTATTCACCTTAGTATTCCAAGTATTGGCTAATGAATGGGCGTTGCAAACTGGATTCAATCCAGACAGTAAGGTTCATGAGAATTTTTTCAAATTTGTAGGAACGAAAGATTAGGAGTTGTAGACAATGTCACTTAAAATTGCGATTATTGGCGCTGGAAGTGTTTATACACCGGAAATTATCGAAGGACTAGCCCAAAACAAAGAAAAATTACCAGTTACAGCGTTGACACTAATGGATATTAATGAAGAGCGATTGGAAATTATGTATGATTTCTTGAATCGTTACAAGGCCTATCATCATCTATCATTTGAAATTCGGCAAACGACCGATTTGGTAGAAGCAGTCAAAGATCAGGATTTCATTTTGACTCAGATTCGAGTCGGAGGAAATCAGGCGCGGATCAACGACGAAAAAATTCCCTTGAAATATGGAGTGATCGGTCAAGAAACCACAGGTCCAGGGGGATACATGAAAGCCTTACGAACGATCCCAGCAATTTTGGAGATCGCCCGAGCGATCGAAGAGTATAACCCGAATGCATGGTTAATCAACTATGCCAACCCAACAGGAATTCTAGCCGAAGCCGTTAGAAATTACACAAAAACTAAATTTATTGCTTTGTGTGCTGGAGGAATGCGGCCAAGAACTTGGGTGGATTGGGCACTTGGAGTGAAATATAAAGATGTGAAGTATGATTTTGTTGGACTGAATCATATGAACTTTGCCTATAATATTCGTGTGAATGGCAAAAAGCTATCGAAAGAAGAATTCGACAAAGTGGCTGATATTCATGAAACGGTCGCCCCCGACCTGATCAAACGGATCAATGCACTACCAAGTCTTTACTGTCAGTATTACTTCCACAGAGATAAAAAGCTTGAAGAACTGAAGAATGCAGAGTTGACTCGTGGCGAGGTGGTTCTAGGCTTAGAAAAAGATATCTATGCAGCTTTAAAGAATTCGGATCAGCATGACAAACCCGAAATATTGAAGAATCGTGGCGGGGGAGGCTACAGTGAATTAGCTCTTGAAGCCTTATCTGCTATCTATAATGATGAGGACATGTGGGTTGTAGCCAATGTGAAAAATGAGCGAGCAATCAGTTTCTTGCCATATGATACTTCCGTTGAAACACCATGTATTCTGAATAAAAACGGTATAACCCCGCTAGTCCAAAATAATGTTCCTGAAGGGGTTTATGGCCTGGTTTCAGCCGTTAAAAACTACGAGAGCCTTGTGGTGAAAGCGGCAGTCGAAGGGGATTATGGAAAAGCTTTGCAGGCGATGGTTGCTCATCCTTTAGTTGGTGACTATGACATTGCTAAACCCATGCTGGAAGAAATGCTAATTGCAAACAAAGAGTATATTCATCCAGGTCTGCTTAGTGAAGTTGCTCAAAAAATTATTTGATCGACAGTGAAGTTGACACAAATATCAAGCCAAGTGATGGTAGGTTTGTCATCGCTTGGCTTATTTATTTCTCAGTTTTCTTTTAATATTAAAAAAATAATTTTGCTGTCATAAATAGAGTTAAATTATTCTTTTTTAAAATATTGTTGACAAAGCATGAGAATCATCGTATGCTGTATATGAAATCGATACCACAAGGCGGTGAAATATTGGCAACTATCAAAGATGTCGCAAAAAAAGCAGGCTTATCAGTCTCAACCGTTTCTCGCTATTTGAATCACCATCCCTACATTTCTGAAGACAAACGCAAACGAATTCAAGCAGCGATGGCGGAATTGGATTATACTCCTAGTTCAGTAGCGACTCAACTGAGATCAAAAAAAGGGACAATGATTGGTATCCTTGTGTCACGGATTGCTAACCCGTTCTTTTCACACTTGGTTGATTCGATCGAAAAGAGTGCGCGATCACACGGGTATAACGTTCTGGTTATGCAGACCTATGATGATAAGAAAGCTGAAACAAATATGCTGGAAATGCTGAAACAGCAAGTGATCGCTGGTTTGATTATGTGCTCGATCGAAGGCGATCCAAAAAATATTGAAGCGTATCGCGAATATGGTCCGATTGTTTTATGTAATGAGGAGATACCAGGATCTGATCTGCCTCAGGTATTCACGAACCAAGAAGCAGCGAGTTTTGAAGCGACTGAGTATTTGATTAATAAAGGCTATAAAAAAATCGCTTATTGTACGGGAGGTACATTAACCCGCGGGGGACATGGGAATTCTCGGACTGAAGGATTTGAACGGGCTTTAAATGAGCACCAACTACCGATGAAAATTGACTGGATTTTTAAGCAAGTGCACACGATTGAAGATGGTAAGCAGGTGGCGGATAAGCTGTTGGCTTTGCCTGAGGAAAACCGTCCTAATGCGGTATTCACCAGTAGTGATGAAGTAGCCAGCGGTATTTTGCAGCGGTATTTGGAACAGGGAAAACAGGTACCAGAGGATTTGGCAATCATGGGTTTTGATAATCAACCATTCACTGGGATGCTGGCGGTACCTTTGACAACCATCGCACAGCCGATTGAGGCTTTGGGGCGTGAAGCAACGAATTGGTTGATTGCTCGAATGGAAGAAAAAGATTATCGAGTGGATACATCTGAATTAGTATTAAAATTAATCGAACGAAAATCTGCATAAGCAGGTTTTTCTTAAAATAAATATGGTATCGATACCACAAAAGGAGCAACGTAAGATGGAAACCGTTTTGAACAAAGAAAAGATATTATCCGAAGAACAAAGCTTTTGGAAAGAAGAAGTGGTCTATCAGATTTACCCGAAAAGTTTTTACGATAGTGACGGCGATGGGATTGGTGATATCAAAGGAATTACGCAGAAGCTAGACTATTTATCGAACCTTGGGGTGACCATGCTGTGGATTTGTCCGATTTTTACTTCGCCAATGGTTGATAATGGCTACGATATAGCTGATTATAAAGGTATACAAGCAGAATTTGGTACGATGGAGGATCTAACGGAATTGATTGAAGCCGCAAAAGGAAAAGGCATCAAGTTAATTCTTGATCTAGTTGTGAATCATTCTTCAGATGAACATGCATGGTTTAAGGCAGCTTTGACGGATTTTAGCAGTCCTTATCGTGATTACTATATTTTCAAATCAGGTAAAGCGGGGAATCCGCCAAACAACTGGCGCTCAATCTTCGGTGGCAGCGTCTGGGAGCCTGTGCAAAACGAGGAGAATATGTACTATTTCCACACCTTTGATAAGAAGCAGCCGGATCTGAACTGGGAAAATCCAGCGCTGAGACAAGAAATCTACGAAATGATCAACTGGTGGTTGGGAAAGGGGATTGCCGGTTTTCGAATTGATTCGATCACGTTCATTAAGAAGGATCAGGATTACGGAAATGCGCCGATTGACGGCAACGATGGCTTAAGCAGTGTGAAGCACAAAACACGAAATCGTCCCGGAATTGAAACGTTCTTAGCGGAATTGAACCGCGAGACTTTCCAAAAGTACGAATGCGTCAGTGTTGGGGAAGCTCCCGGTGTGCCTTATGACCAATACGATCAATATATTGGTGAAGATGGCTACTTCAATATGATCTTTGATTTCCATTATGCCGACATTGATGTAGAAAACGGCAGCGAATGGTTCCGTCGCACAAATTGGGAGCCGAAGGATTTGAAGGAATTATTGTTCAAAAGTCAAACAGCGATTCAAAATAGCGGATGGGGCGCGAACTTTTTAGAAAATCATGACCAGCCCCGTTCATTATCAAAATACATTACCGATGAAACGTATCAAAATGAGATTGGGGCGAAAGCCTTAGGGACTCTTTTCTTCTTTTTACGAGGAACCCCGTTTATCTATCAAGGGCAGGAAATCGGGATGAAGAATTTTCAACGAGAATCAATTGAAGACTTCAATGATGTCTCTAGTATTGATAATTATCATCGTTCGATTATGGAAGGCTTTTCCGAAGAGGAGGCCATGAATTTTGTAAATCATCGTTCTAGAGATAATACGCGTACGCCGTTTCAATGGGACGCTTCAGAAAATGCTGGTTTTAGTAAATCGAACAAAACTTGGTTGAAGCTGACAGGGGATCAGATCGAAGTGAACGCAGCGGATCAGGTACAACGACCAGAGTCAATCTTCTCCTATTATCAACAAATGATTCAATTGCGAAACTGTTCAGTCTATCGTAATGCATTGATCTATGGCCAATTTACGCCACTGGAAACCGCCGATGCCGTTATTGGTTATGAGCGATCAGGAGAAGAGACGCTTCAAATTTTTGTCAATCTAAGCAATCAAGAACAAATAATTGAAGCCGTTGGTGAAGTTTTATTAAACAATTATCCAGAATTGACAGAACAGAATCATGCAAAAATTTTAAAACCTTATCAAGCCGTTGTAATCAGAAAGGGTGGCAATCATGACTAAAACAAATTATCAAGAAATAGCTGAAAAACTTGTCGCAGTTGTAGGAGAGGATAATATCGTCTCTGCTACACACTGCGCGACCCGTTTGCGCCTGCAAGTAAAAGACCGTAAAGCAATCGATGACAGTCAAATAGAGCAGGTGGAAGAGGTCAAAGGGGTTTTCTATAATGCGGGACAATATCAAATTATTTTAGGTACAGGGATTGTCAATAAGGTTTATGCTGCGCTGCAAAAGACTTACTCTTTCAATGAAGTTTCGAAAGATCAAATAGCAAAAGACGAAGCTTCGCCGTTGCAGCGAGCTGTTCGGAATATTGCCGATATCTTTGTTCCAATCATCCCGATTCTGGGAGCGACAGGTCTCTTCTTAGGACTAAAGGGCGTGTTATTCAATGAAACCGTTCTTCGTGCAATGGGACTGACGCCGAATAGTATTCCCGAATGGTTGAGTGCCTCAGTGACGGTTCTAACCGATACGGCTTTCGGCTTTTTAACCGCTTTTATCTGTTGGTCTGCGTTTAAGAAATTAGGCGGATTACCGATTATCGGCTTTTTGATCGGGTTGATGCTGGTTTCTCCGGCTTTACCAAATGCTTATGCAGTTGCAGGTGGAACCGCTGAACCAATTATGGCCTTCGGAATAATTCCATTAGTCGGATACCAAGGCTCGATCCTGACTGCGCTGATCACTGGGATGATCGGTGCCACGCTTGAGAAGAAATTACGGAAAATCATGCCCAATGCGATGGATTTGATTTTTACACCGTTTGTCGTAATCCTTGTATCTGTCTTTGTTGCTTTATTCGTCCTAGGTCCAATCGTTCATGCGTTTGAAGGACAGGCGGTAAAAGTAATTGAAATGTTCCTGCATCTGCCATTAGGAATCGGCGGTTTGATCATTGGTTTCTTATATCCGATTGCCGTCATGACGGGGATGCACCATATGTTTATCATGATCGAAACTTCTTTAATAGCGACAACCGGCTTCAATCCATTGATTACGGTTTGTGCGATGTATGGTTTTGCCAATGCGGCGGTTTGTTTAGCAATTGCCTTAAGAACGCGTAATACTTCTGTGAAAACGGCTGGGATTTCGGCCACGGTTACTCAAATGCTGGGTGTCAGTGAACCTGCGCTGTTCGGTGTGGTGATGCGAACAGGGATGAAAGCGATATTAGTCATGTTAGGAAGCTCCGCAGTCGGTGGCATGGTGCTATCTTTATTGGGGATTCAAGCCAATAGCTATGGATTAGCGGTTCTATTGTCACCACTGATGTATATCTATGAGCCTTACCAAGTGATCACATATGTGTTAGTAGGCATCGGTACCTTTATTCTGGCCTTTGCGTTAACGAACTTATTTGTTATTAAAAAAGAGAAGGACGCTGTTGCTTCAAACGCACAAGCTAAAAAGACGAATGGAAAAGTTTATTCACCCATCGAAGGTGAAATTATTCCAATTTCTGAAGTGGATGATCAGGTTTTCGCCAGTAAAATGATGGGGGAAGGCTTTGCGGTCTTACCAAGTGATGGAACCATCAAGGCACCTATATCTGGTGTAGTAAAAATGATTGCACCAACAAAACATGCGATCGGAATAGTTGCCGATGATGGGATGGAACTGCTGCTTCATTTAGGAATCGATACGGTTGATTTAAATGGCGAACCCTTCACATTGACTATTAAAGAAGGAGAAACACTGCAACAAGGACAAGTAATCGGAACAATTGATCTAAACCAGATCGAAGTTAAAGGAAAAGATGCAACTGTGATGGTGATTATCACCGATTCAAAAGAAGCCATTTCAGGATTGGAATACAATCAGGATTATGTGTTACCAATTTTAGGATCATAGGTGAATACGATGAAATGGACACAAGCGGCACGTTATCGCCCATATCAAGAATGGTCTGAGGAATATGTCAAGGATTTAAAAAGGAAGGTCACTGCTTCAAAATGGCGATTGAACTATCATGTTCAGCCAGAGACAGGATTATTAAATGACCCTAATGGATTTAGTTATTCTAATGGGAAATGGCATTTGTTTTATCAATCGTTTCCCTTCGGTGCCATCCATGGGTTAAAATCTTGGTTTCATATCACCTCAAAAGATTTGGTTCATTGGGAAGTAGAAGGTCCGGCGTTAGAGCCGGATTCGGTGTACGATTCTCATGGTGTTTATTCAGGAAGTGCCATTCCGGTAGAAGAAAAACTTTTTTTAGCCTATACCGGAAATGTTAGAGATGAGACCTGGGAACGTCATAGTTACCAATTAGGTGCTTGGATGAATAACAATGGAACGGTCACTAAGCTAGAAATGCCATTGATTTCAGCCCCTCCTATTGGCTACACTGCGCATTTTCGCGACCCTCAGATCGTTCCATACGAAGATGAGTATCTGATGGTGATTGGTGGACAAACGAGTGACGAAAAAGGCAACATTCTGATTTACCGTAGTCAAAATTTAATTGATTGGACATACCGAGGCCCACTAGCGCTCAATCAAGATTTAGGTTTTATGGTAGAATGTCCTAATCTGCTTTTTATTGATGGCAAGTTGGTGATACTGCTTTGTCCACAAGGCATGGGCAAGAGTGTATTAGAATATCAAAATGTTTATCCAAATACGTATATTTTGGCTGAGGATTATATAATAGAAGAAAATCGACTAGAACATCCACTTCAGCAACAGTTGCTAGACGAAGGTTTTGATTTATATGCGACGCAAGCGTTCAATGCGCCGGATGGACGTTGCTTGAGTGTTGGCTGGATCGGATTACCAGAAATGGACTATCCAACCTTTAACGAGGGCTGGGCACACAGTTTGAGTTTGATCAAAGAGCTAACGCTAAAAAAGGGAAAGCTCTATCAATATCCTGTAGCTGAAACGAAGCAACTAAGAAAAACAAAGGAAACCTTTATTTTAGAACCGACAGAGCAGTTACGAAAGACGACTAATAATTGTTATGAGTTACAGCTAATAATTCCTAAAAATAGTCATGGAGAGATTCATTTATTTTCAGATAAAACAGATATGTATGCTCTGATTTTGAGCTATGATACTGAAGAGGGGAAGCTTCAATTGGATCGCAGAAACACTCACTATCCATTGAATCCCGAGTTCGGTGAAATCCGAGAAAGTTTAGTAGCTCCAAGTGAAGCGATGAGACTCTCCATTTTTGTAGACCAGTCGACCTGCGAAATATTTATCAATCATGGGGAGAGGGTTCTGACTGCGAACTACTATCCAGAAGAGAATCAGAAGGAATTAGTAGTCAAAGGTACTAAGAATATTTCAATAACCTACTATTCACTAGAAAAATAAAGAAAGCGATGGTTGAGTGCTCTCAATCATCACTTGTTTTATTATAAATTTTTCTTTACTGCCGATTCATGTTGTCGGGTGTATTTATCAATTTTACGATCAATTTTGTCCAAATAGGCTTGCGTCTGAGCTAACTGTTTTTCAACTTCTTTTTTATGTTTAGTAAAAAAATCAAGCCGTTTTTCATAGGTTGGATCACCATCCATTGACCATTCGACAAATTTTTTGATGTCATTTAATTGCATTCCGGTATTTTTCAAACAAGTGATAATTGAGAGAAACGCTAAATCCTCATCCTTAAAATGACGCCTTCCATGTTTATCGCGAGCAACGAAGGGCAATAGTCCCTTTTGATCGTAAAAGCGCAATGTATAGGCACTTAGTCCAGTCTTTTTTGAAATATCACTGATTTTATAGCCCATCTTTTTCACTCCCTTTCCTATATTTTACCAGATTGAGGAAACCTACAAACATTTCAGGAGCGTATAAATATCTGAGTTAGTATTTTTTTTAGCCAGGTCGTCAAATGCAGTATCAGTAGAGGTAATACCCAAGTCTTCTAAGGTCGTCGGTAAATGAAGAGTTTGAAAAAAAGCTTCAACTTCATGAATCCCCATCAAAGCAGCTTCTTTATCTCCTCTTTGAGAGTCGACAGATAGGATATTTTTAGCGAACAATACAAAGCGTTCTACGTGCTTACAATAAACCATACGTGCCCAATTTGGCCAAACAATGCTCAATGCCGCTGTTTTTGAGATATTAAAAGAGTAGCTAAGTTCACTAGACATCTTTTGAAGAGAGGAGTAGTCTTGTAGGCTCATTGCATTCCACGAATAGTCTGGGTGGCTGATCGTATTTAATATGGATGTTGGCTCTAATTGATTGATTTGATCGATACTTACCTTCAAAGTAGTGTCCATAAGATCTCGAATGAGCGCTTCTGTCAATCTATCAGAGACCGTAGTTTGCTCCTCCTTAACAAGATAAATGGTGGCCAAGTGTAAAATAAACTCAATGTTATTAGAAAGGAACCGCTCCTTCGCAGTATTATTTTGCTCAATGATAAAAGTCTTGCCTAGATAATCCTCTTTTTTTGGCGATTGAGATAAAGATGATTTCACAATATACACCCCTTTTCTTTTTGTATATTCAGCTTATGCCTTCGAGTACACTCTAAGTCAACAAGAAATATGCCAAACTTGAAAATAACTATTCGAAAAAAGCTTGATTAGATTCGATAAAGCACGATGTCTAATTGGATTGTGTGGGGCTGAGAAACAATGATGTCGACAGCACAAGTGAAGAAAGGTCAAATAGAAGGTGCGATGGAAAAGGTTAGACCAATCGCTTAAAAGCGTTAAGTAAAAAGAAAATATTTGTGCGTATGAATGGACAGGTGGAACCATTCTAGGAAATACTGCCTTACACATTTTATTATCGAATCAATTTCAAACCTGTGAAATAGCTGGTGCTCTTAAAGGCTAGACGCTGATGAAGCTATCAAGGAAATGGACTCAGCATTTAATTGCGGTTGCTTCTTTTTTCATTTGTGTCATGGCGAAGAAATAATCCGCATAAGTCCAGCTGCTCTTTGGATGAAATTTACTAATTTTTTCGCTCTCAAACTGCTGAATCATTCGCAGTTGCTTCAATAATCTTCTTGCGTCTATTTGTGCATATGCATAGGGATCAATGAAGGAAACAAAGTAAAAGCGGGTCTTTAGCCGATTTAGGTAGCGAAGCTCATGCATAAGCGGGAGGCTTAATAATAGAATATCTCCAGATAACTGCTGGATCGCTTCTTCATCATAATCGACGACGTCCATTTGGATGGAAATCGTTTCTTTTTCCATAAGCTTTTTAAAGCGAGCAACTAATTGGGTGGTGATACTATTACTAGATTTCTCTTTAATAATGGTTAATTTATTTAAATTAGTCATTTTATTCCTCTTTCCTGATGGATTTAGACAAAGAGAGTCAGATATTTTCGTATGAAACTAACATACTACCTCGAGTTAACTTTAGGTCAACAAAAAAATTCGATTGTATTTCAACCAACCTGTTCTTTGAAACCATCATAGCAGTTGATACAATAATTTTGTATGCTTCTAAAGTAAAGAAAAACAGCGTTCCAAGAATAGTTAAAAGAAGCGTATTTTTTTTGAAAAGCTGTTCTAATATTATTAGCTAGGACTCTATCCGCTTATCAATAGTGGTAGTGAATTCTGCTAAGGTTCCACGTCCATTGAAATTTCATCTCGCTAAAAAAAGAATTCTCGTAAACTATCAAACCTGTGTCAGCTTTCACCATTGTCTCAACTAGGTAAAATGTTATACTGAAGGAAAAGTGAGAGGAGGTTGTTCATGCAGATTCGTCATGTCCAAGAGATTGACAGAGATTTTTGGTTTACATTGGATCGTCATCTGCCGGAAAACCAATTCGTACAAAAGATTCGAGATAAACAAGGATATGTTTTATTAGTTGGTGGTGTGCCGGCGGGGCTATTGAGATATAATCTATTTTGGGATGAGCATCCGTTTTGTACGATGCTTCATGTGGCTGAGAAGTATCAGGGGCTAGGGTTCGGAAAGGTTTTAATGGAGTTTTGGGAAAATGAAATGCAGCAGTTAGGTTATAAAATGTTGATGACATCGACGCAGGTGGATGAGAATGCACAGCACTTTTATCGCAAATTAGGTTATCAAGATGCGGGCGGTCTATTGCTTTCAGTTCCTGATTATCAACAGCCGATGGAACTGTTTTTTATTAAAGAGGTTTAGGAGGAAGATTATGGACTATCAAGGAACGTTGATTGCAGTGAAAGATATTGAAAAGGCAAAGGATTTTTATCTTTCTGTTTTTGGTTTGAAAGTAATGGTGGATGCTGGTGTCCATGTTCAATTGACCGGCGGGGTATCCTTACAGACGACAGGTAGTTGGGCAGACTTTATTTATAAGAAGGAATCAGATATTATTCTTGAGAATAATGCTAGTGAGTTATATTTTGAAAGCGATGACATTGATGCTTTTCTTGATTTGTTGGAAAAAAGAGATGATATCGTTTATCTTCATCCTGTTATTGAGCATAGCTGGGGACAAAGAGCAGTGCGTTTTTATGATTTGGATAAGCATATTATTGAGGTCGCTGAGAAAATTAGTATGGTGGTCAAACGCTTCATTGATTCTGGCTTGACCATTGAGGAAACGGCGGAGCGAACGGGTGTGGAGCCCCAGTATATTAAAGATATTTTGGATAAGCTATAGGAACTTTGAATTATTGTCTAATCGGGTACTCTTTTTCGATTGAAGTCATTTTTCTTTGATTTATCATAGTTCATGCAAAATACCCTTTTAAAAAAACGAAGTGTGTGATCTAAAAGAAAAATAGATGATATTGATTGAGAGGGTGGTTATCCCATTTTTTTGTATTTTCTTTTATTAAGTCATATTATGGGCTGATCCGCATAGAAAATATACTGATAAAAGATAATTCTAGGAGGATATAAAATGGTTCGAATCGCAATTGATATGGATGAGGTTATTGCTGATTTTACAGCGAAGCTTTTGCAACTGTACAATGAAAAATACGGAGCTAGTTATACTAAATCTGATTTGGCAGGGATAAATTTGCGGGATATACGTCCTGAGCATGCGGAGAACATTCGAGAAATGATTCTGGATGCGGACTATTTTTCTGATTTGCCTGTGATTGAAGGCGCCAAAGAAGCGTTGGAAAAATTATCAGAAAAGCATGAACTGTTCATTACCACAGCCGCGATGGATTTTCCGACTTCCTTTAATGCAAAGTATGGGTGGTTAAGAGTGAATTTTCCATTCATTCCAGATACCCACTACGTTTTTTGCGGTGACAAATCTATCATTTCTGCAGATTATTTGATTGATGATCATTCGCGGCACTTAAAGACATTTAAAGGACAAGGCATTCTTTTTGCAGCACATCACAATGTGGATGAGTCTTATGAATTGAAAATGGATAGCTGGGAAGAAATCTACAACTATTTTGAAAGTAAGTATTAGCAGATTAAAAGCTTGAGAAGCATTTTATTCACTTCTCAAGCTTTTTTCGATTGGAGAATAGAGGTAGGTAATCCATTCAGAATCTTTACGGCGGTTTTCGAAAGGCAAATAACCAGCGTACTTATAGATATAATCAATTTTCCAACCACCAGTCTTGGTCTTTTTCTGGTGGATTAGCTGTAATAGGTCATGAGCACGCGGATCAGTCGTATGCTGGCTTTTTTCAATAATATACACCAAATCTGTTAAGGAAAGAACATAGCTTTGAGGGAACATACTCTCCGTGATATGCGGGCTGATGGGTTGACCAGTAGACAATCGCTGATAGAGATTGTGCTGTAGCATATAATCGACACCTTGCTCGATCAAAGCGTTGACTTTTTCGTCGTGGGGATCAACTTTTTCTTGGTAAGTCAGTAGCGCTCGCATGGTTTTTCCAATACCGATGTAACAGGGAACCTTCATCATACAACCGCCAAATTTGCAGATACCTTTGTGGGGCCAAGTAGTTTTCTGCTGACGGTCAAATACTTGGTATTGTTTGATCCATTGAAGCGCGTTTTGTGCTTCGCTAGATTTTCCTAAGCCCAGCCGACAGTAAGCCTCGAAAAGCATAGCGTTATAACAGGGAACGATTTCCTCTAATTTACCAGTAAAAGAAAAGCCCTCCGATGTGGACAGGTTTTGGTTCACAAAAGCAAGCAATTCTTGAGTAATCGGTAATTTCTCTGCATAAGGGATTTCAGCTAAGCCAATTAGAGCAAAAATTTTTCCTAAAGGTTTCAACTTAGTCATTTTAGCGTAGTTTTTAATGATGTCAGAGTGATCAAGATAGTCGAATGGCTCAGAGATTTCTTTATTCTGATCCACTTTCATTCGTAATACCAGAGCAGAGTCCATCTCTTTTCCTGCCTTTCTTGTCTATTTACATGTATTATCTCAAAAATAGAAAAAAATGAAAGCTGTTTTCTGACAAAACAGTGCAATTTGTTCCTAAAACCTGTATGTTAGAGATAGTAGAAAATAACGTTTAGATAGGAAGGTGCATTGATGAAGAAACATCCACTAGAGGGTAGAACAGCAAAAATATTCTTTGATTCCGGGCTGCAATTTCGTATTGATTTTTTGGCGGATAATCAGTTACGCTGGACCTCTATCCGAGAGGAAGATGCAGGAGCAACAGATGTCGAGACAATTCATATTGAAGAGTATCCAGGCGGGATTTTTTCGATTGATTGGGTAGAGAAAGACGGATTGTGTGTCTCATATACTGTCGATACGGTGAATAGTTATGTAAAAAGCTTTATGACCTTCACTGATGATGGTTATCGCGGCGGACGCAGACCATTTGTTCATGAAGGGCCGTTTCAGCTTATTCTAGAAAACGGCGAGCCAGATTTAGAACCGCTCTATTAACAGCTCTACGCTAGCAAATCCGATCATTATTTTGTGATCGGATTTTATTTTGATATGTTCAATCGATATTATTGGACTGAGGTGTATCAAGTGTTAAGCTGATTTTTTAGGTATGATCAATGTGTGAGTGAGGGGATAAGAATGATTCAAGATTTGAATCGATTGATGGATTATATTGAGGAGCGGTTAACAGACGAGCTTTCATTGGCAGAGGCCGCAAAGACGATCGGGATTTCTGAATATCATTTGAAACGGACATTTTCTTTTATTGCAGGTATTTCTTTAGTGGAATATATTAAAAAGCGTCGACTGGCACTAGCGAATAAAGATTTGATTCGAGGTGAAACAGTAACGGATGTTGCACTTAAGTATCATTATCAATCAGTTGAAGGATTTTCTCGAGCGTTTCGAGACTGGTCGGGCTACCTGCCTTCAGAAGTCATTAAAAGTCACCAGCAAAAAACTTTTCCTCGGTACTCATTTTATATTGATGTTAAAGGAGGAACTTCAATGAATTTCAAAATCGAAGAAAAACCCGCTTTTAATTTAGTTGGTGTTTCAAAGCAGGTACCGCTGCAGTTCGCAGGAGTGAATAATGCAATCCAAGAATTAGCTCAGTCAATTACAGAAAAACAAAGGGCAGAGATGCATGAGTTAGGAGACCTTTATCCTAAGCGGGTGATCAACGCATCTTATGATTTTGCTAAAGAGCGAATGGAGGAGAAGGGGGAACTGACACATTTTATTGGTTTCGCTTCGACTCAAGAAAATCCTTTTGATGACCTAAAGCAATTGTCTATTGCCAGTCAAACATGGGCGATTTTTCCTAACAAAGGGCCATTTCCTCAAGTACTTCAGGAGACTTGGGAACAAATCTATTCGGAGTGGTTGCCCTCTTCAGACTGTGAATTAGTTCAGGCGCCAGAAATCTCTTTTACCAATTTCGATGAAGGCTTGGAGAACTGCTATAGTGAAATTTGGATTGCAGTGAGGGAAAAGTAATCGAACGAATCAAAGGGCACACCGATCTATAATCATACATCGGTGTGCCTTTTTCTGCTATTATCGATTGATACTTAGTTCCTTGATTTTCGTTAATTGGATGTCATCAATAAATTTATCTACCTGATTTTTGTCAATTGTTCCATTTGTTTCGAACAAGGAATTAGAAATACCACAGGCCATTGCATATCTGAGAGAATCTTCAATGGAATAACCTTGACTGATAGCATAAGCCATTCCTCCAACTGTAGAGTCGCCACAGCCTGTTGTGTTCACGACAGCAACCTTGGGAATTTGAATATCATAAATAGTAGTCCCATGCTTAACAAGTGCTCCATCTTCACCTTGAGAGATCATAATGGTTTCGACATTGTCAAAAATAGGATCGTGCAGGATTGTAATTAGTTCTTTGATTGACTGAATCTTTCTGCCAATCAGTTCCTCCAATTCATGGGTGTTGGGTTTAATAAAGCTTGGTCGTACTGTTTTCTGTTTTAAACAATTTTCCAACTGTTCACCAGAGATATCCATCAAGATTGGGAAAGACTCTCCAACGATTGAGCGGATAAAGTGAAGCAAATGGTAGTGGAAATTGGCATCGTCCGAATTGACTGACCCAGAAATACAAATTACATCGATTGCGTATGTTTTTAAGAGATTACTAATATGTCTGAAAAAAAGCTGCTCATTTTCTTTGGAAAGATAGAGACCTTTTTCTACTAGCTCAGTGTGAGTGTTTCCGTCATGCATGATCGTGATTGCATTTCGTGAATTCCCTTCAACAGTCAAAAATTCAAGATGGTAACGCTCCTCAGCAATTAAGGTATCCAAAATCATTTTTCCGACAGGACCACCTAGGATGCCAGTCAAAATTACTTCTTTACCTGATTGTGCGATGACTCGGCCAGCATTGATACCTTTTCCGCCAATCGACGTGTGGGGATTTTCGACCCGATTTACTTGATCCAAATTCAATGAAGAAACAAGGTAGTTGTAATCCATTGAGGGGTTGAGCGTAATTGTTAGGATCATTCTTGCTCCTCCTTAATGATTTTCGTATAGGAGCTGTAGTAGTCAAACTGTGTGTCCGGCAATTTATTGTCGGTGACTAAATAATCGACTTCCGATAAGGAGTAGAAGGTATAAACATCCGACCGATTAAACTTGGAGCTGTCAGCCACCACGCATTTTTTCCGAGAGTGGGCAAAGGCCACTCGTTGGATTGAACCCTCGATAGAATTTGCGGTGGTGACGTTATTGTCAAAGACACCATTCGTTGCAGCAAAAGCAATATCGATATTTAGATTATCAAAGCTCTTTTCAGCGATTTCTCCATAAAATTCTTCAGTTGTCCTTGAAAATTCGCCTCCTGTTAATAGGACACGATAAGCTGTATTATAAATCAAATAATTAAATGCTAGCAGACTATTTGTAATCACGAATAAGTTTGCTTTTTTAATTTCTGGCAGTGCATGGAGCATGGTCGTTCCGGCACCAATATAGATCGTGTCATTATCAGAAATAATACTGTTCATAACTTTTCCGATAAATTTCTTTTCTGGTACATTGGTATCGATTTTTTCTTGAGTGGACAATTCTTGTTCAATTTTTTCAAGTTTTTGTGCGCCACCGTAAATTTTTACTAGCAACGATTTGTCGGCAAGCTCATTGATATCTCTTCGAATCGTCATATCGGAGACGTCTAAACTTGAAGATATTTCTGGAATGGATAAGTAGTCGTTTCTATTTAACAAATCCAAAATTTTTTCCTGACGCTCTTTTTTTAACATGAAATCACCTCTAATAGTAAGCTCTTACAATAAACCGTGAAATATACGGTTATGTTTATACATTAATTAATAGCATTTAAAGAAGGAAAAAGCAAGAGAAAAATGTTCAGTTGTGTTAAAGTTTGTTAAAAATATGAAATGAAATTTGCGAAGACATGTTTTAGAATGAAATTAAATGTTAAGTAAGCGTTGACAAACAGAATGAAGCATTGTATATTTACATTGTAAAACATATGTTAACAAAGATTAACAAATGATTTCAATTTTTGTATTTGAAAGGGGCGTAAAATTTGTGGACTATAAAAAGATGTTCGACAAGCAGCTGATCGGTCTAGAGATTGATGGTGAAAACGAAGAACAGGTATTTGAACAGGTCGCAGAGCATTTAAAGAATCTGGGTTTTGTTAATGAAGGGTATCTAAAGGGAATTACGAGCAGAGAGAAAAAATTTCCAACAGGATTGATTACACAGCATTTAAATATTGCCTTACCGCATTCAGAACCAGAGTATGTGGAGAAACCATTTGTTTATATTGCGCGATTGAAAAATGAAGTAAGGGTCAAGCAAATGGGCGATAGTCAGTTAATGAAGGTGAAAAATTTGTTCTTTCTTGGTATTAAAGATCCCAAAGGACAGGTCGGATTGCTGCAAGCGTTTATGGAATTATTTATGAACGAAGAGTTTGTCAGAGCATTTATACAGGAAGAGGATAAACAAAAAATCTATCATTTGTTTACCAAAAATATTTAGATAAGGTTTCAATTCATTAAATTATAGAAGCTGGAGGAATTCATGATGAAAAGAAGACTAATTGTTGCATGTGGAAGCGGAGTGGCAACCAGCCAAACGATCGCTAGTAAAATCGCGGGATTATTAGAAGATGACGGGATTGATTTTCCGGTTGAAGCGGTAGATTATAAGTCCATTCAAAATGAGCTGCCATCTACCGGAATTTATGTCTATGTTGCGCAGCCGGATGACGAGGTTTTAGAAAAGGCTGAGGAATTAGGCGTGAAGGTTTTTCCTGGTATTCCATTTTTGACAGGTATGGGTGCAGATCAAATTTATGATGATATCAAAGCGTTGGTCGAGTAGCAATAGAATTAATTAAGGAAAGAAGGGGAAAACGTGAAAATATTTCAAGACATTATTAATTATATCTTAGGACTGGGTTCAGCCATTTTTGTTCCATTGATTATCTTGATTTTAGGGTTGGTCGCAGGAATGAAATTCAAAAAAGCGTTTATGTCAGCCATCACTTTAGGGATTGCCTTTACTGGGATGTCAATGGTTATCGGCTTTATGTCGAATGCGGTAAGCCCGGCTTCAGAAGCGTTGGCGAAAAATACCGGGATTAATTTACCGGCTTTAGATTTAGGCTGGACAGGTGCTGCTAGTATTACTTGGTCTTGGTCCTATGCGTTTGTTTTCTTCGCTGTGGTACTTGGTGTGAATTTCGTCATGTTGCTTTTGAATTGGACGAAAACATTAAACGTTGATATGTGGAATGTTTGGGGCAAGGCATTAACCGCCTACCTTGTTTACTTTATCAGCGGGAGCTTGTTAGCGGGATTTGCGACGGCGATTGCTCAAGTGATTTTGGAATTGAAGATGGGAGATATGTTCCAACGACATATTGAAGACCTGACAGGAATTCCATTAGTGACGGTTACGCATTTAATGAACATCTCTGCGGTATTGCTGTTACCGATCAATGTGATCATGGATAAGATTCCTTTCTTTAATAAACGAGCAGATACGAAGGCATTGAAGAAAAAAATCGGTGTTTTCTCTGAGAATTCTGTGATGGGCTTTATCATTGGTTTAGGACTTGGACTGGCAGCCGCCTATGGCGTATCTGGTTCACTGAACTTAGCCATTCAAATTGCCACAGCAATGGCCCTATTCCCAATGATCTCAAAAATGTTTATGCAGTCGCTTTCGCCATTAGCTGATGCTATGTCAGAAATGATGAAAAAGCGCTTTAAGGATCGCGAAGTATACATTGGCTTAGATTGGCCGGTCCTAGCAGGTCGCTCTGAAATTTGGGTTACTGCAATTTTATTAGTACCAGTCTTTATTGGCTATGCAATCATCTTGCCGGGGAATGCTGTACTGCCATTGGCCGGC
Organism: Enterococcus avium; assembly: GCF_002891025.1. Taxonomy (NCBI): domain Bacteria; kingdom Bacillati; phylum Bacillota; class Bacilli; order Lactobacillales; family Enterococcaceae; genus Enterococcus; species Enterococcus avium. The sequence continues at coordinate 772,957 of NZ_NBSL01000003.1, forward strand.
ATTATCAATTATTCAATCGCTGTGGGTGGTTTGCTATTAACTGGAGGAAACCTAGTCAGAATGCTAATTATGGGTGTAATCTCCATGCCGATTTATCTGTACGCGGCCACATATTTGACACCGATTCTAACTGGTTTAGCGGACAAAACTGGCGCGGTTGAAGGAATTAAGAAAGGCCAGCAGATTACCTGGTCTTCCATTGAAGGACCGGAATTTCGAATTTTATTTGCAGAAGCCTTCAAAGGAAATATTTTAGGTATCGTTGGTACGATTATTTTTGTCGCAATGTTTGTTTGGTTGTATAAATATATGTCCAAAGCAAAAGTTCCGAGCCAAAGATATGAAGAATTGACAGATAAAAAAGTCAACGGTGTAAAAGTCACAGGGTAATGACTATGAATGGAGGGTAGGTATGATTAAAAGAGAGAATAAAGAAAAGACGAAATGGCTGCTTATATTATTTCTGGCGATCGTTAGTTTTATCCTAGCCTTCATGACCCAGAAGCTGATCTTTAACGCTATCGCTATTAGTTTAGCAATCTGTGTTTATAAATATGGCAATCCGATTCTTTTCAAGGAATATGACGAACGTCGGAAAAAGAGATATGAAGAAGCTTTGCAGGTTAGAGATGCAGCTCAAACAGCTATTACGAGTAGACGAATTTTCAAAAAATAGAAAAAGGTGGTCTCGAATATGTCAGATGGACGAATGATTTTTGAAAGAGAGCGCGAGGATTTAGCGCGGATCGTGAAATTGATTTTTGAACGAAAGAATACGAATGTCGCAGGCGGCAATTTTTCATTCAAAACAACGGATCAAACAGGAAAAGAATACATTATTATGACTCCGACAATGATGTCGGAAGCTTATTTAGGTGAGGTATCACCAGCGCAAATTCTAGTCGTTGAACCACATACACGAAAGATAATTGATGGTGTAGGGAAACTGACACGTGAAATCAATTTACATGAAGCTGTGTATGATACAAACCCAGAAATTAAAGCAGTTTTACATGCTCATGCACCAAATTCAATGTTTTGGGCAACAGCTGGATTAGATATGCCGAATTTAACCGAAGCGACCCAAAAAATCGGTTACGTTCCAGTATTAGATTTTGAACCGAATTGTTCCCCCGAACTAGCCGGGTTAGTCTCTGACTACATGGAAAAAGAAAAGCTTGAGCTGCCTAATATGCTGCTGCTAAACAGCCACGGTGTTTTGATCAGTGCGCCAGGAGAAACGGGCATCGAAGCGATCCATAAAGCCCTGCAGATTCTAGATACAACTGAGTGGAACGCAGAAATTGCTTATAAACAAACGATTTTCCAATCGTTAGGTCTATTAGATGGTTATTATTCAAAAGGCAAACAGGTTGGAACGATTGAAGATTTAAAGGATCATAATCCGATTTACAATCGTGAAGAGATATTTGCAGGAGGAGATTAAATTATTAGAGAAATTCCTTGAATGGAAAAGGAGAAATCCTTTTCTGTTCGAGGTTTTTTGTTTTGGGAAGATTAAAAATCAGAAAAGATATCTCGCTATTCGCGAAAGATCTTTTCTGATTTTCATTTTTTCCAGTCAAAATCAGTTAAGCAGTTGTCGATATCTTCTTCAAAAGTAGAAATTTCGATACCTTGAGCTTGGATTTTATTAGTTGCTAAACGTAAATTTCGGAAGCGATCTGTGTAACGCTGATGATCAGGCAAAATAAATTGCTCGATCACAGCCTTTTCAAAGCCTAATGCTGCACCAATGTGTTTGGCTGCTTCATAGGTTGTGAACACATTTTTGCTTGAAAAGTGATAAACACCTTTTGGCAAATTCACAATTTTATCAAATTGCTCCGCTAAGTTTTTGGCATAGGTAATGCCACGAATTTCATTGACTGTAAATTTTGTTGGTTTTTGATACAACATTGCGTTCATTACATTTTTAATAAGGTTCGGGCTACTTTTAATTCCGGGATAAGAAAGTCCCATCATCCAAGAAAGCCGAAGAATTATCGCGTTGATTTGATTTTCAATTAGAAAGGTTTCAACTTCTATTTTTTGCTTTCCATAGACTGATGCACTGTTGACAGGAGTATTCTCTGTGTAAGGTTCTTGGTCAGACCGATTGTTGAAAACCTGCTCAGTACTTAAAAAAATGAATTGTGCCTTTTTTTGTTGGCAAATTTTTGCGATATTGATGGCGCTCTCCGTATTTATCTTATGGGCAACTAATGGATGCGCTTCACAGTCTGCCGTTTGAGAAAGGGCAGCCGTATGAAATACAGCATCAAATTCTAAATTCTCGAAAAAGCGAGTGACTGCTTCAGGTTGTGAAAAATCCACATCCCTACGAGTGACAGGAACAAATTCAACCTTGTGTTCATTGCTAGCTTGGATTAATGATGCTAAGTATCCGTTAGCTCCTGTAATAGCAATTTTTTTCATAGTGTCTCCTATATCGAAATAGTTCCATTGACGGCTTCTTTTTTTAACGCATTAATAATAGCAATTCCTGAACTTGTACCAATGCGTTCTGCACCGCAAGCAATCATTTGCTTAAATGTTTCGGCATCTCGAATCCCACCAGCCGCTTTGACTTTTACTTCTGATCCTACATGTTTTTTCATTAACTTAACATCTGCGAGAGTTGCACCACTAGGAGCGAAACCTGTAGAAGTTTTGATAAAATCTGGTTTTACTTCTTTGGCAATTTTACACAGAGCGATTTTTTCGTCCTCTTCAAGATAAGCATTTTCGAAAATAACCTTTGAGATTACGCTATTTTGTCTGCAAACAGTGACGATTTTTTCCATTTCAGTTTTTAAATAGTCCCAATTTTTTTCTTTTACTTCAGTAATATTTACAACGTAATCAATTTCAGTTGCTCCAGTGTTGATAGCATCTGCTGTTTCGGCTACTTTGGCTTCAATCGTTGTCTGTCCTAATGGAAAGCTGATAGCTGCTCCAATATTAATGTCAGTATTTTTTAATAGTTCGCTGCATAGTTTAGCTTGCACCTGATTAATAGCGACCATTTTAAAATGAAAGTCTTCAGCTTCTTTACATAAGGTACGAATTGCCTCTTTAGTAGCATTTGGTTTTAGATTTGTATGATCGATAAAGCGTGCAAGTTGATCAATAGAATAAGTTTTCATGGTATTCTCTCCTTTTTATGTATTTACATATCGAATGTTAAAACATAAACAACGAATTGTCAACGTTAAAAAAATAGTTGACAACGCTTACTTATGGAATTATAGTTATTACATAAAATATTTGGTAATTACATAAAACGAAGGAGGAAATATCATTGAAATTATTGATAGTGAGTCACGGAGAATTTTGTAATGGAATCTTAGACAGTTATCAAATGATTGCAGGTGAGAATAAAAACATGGTTGCGGTCAGTTTGACTGATGCGGGAATTCAAGATTTTGTAGAGCGTCTCACCGACCAGTTAGCGAAGTTTGCCTCGGATGAAGTGTTGATTTTGACCGATATCAAAGGTGGAACACCTTATAACGAGGCATACAAGTATTACCTATCAAATGAAAAGCGCGTACGAGTAGTGGCAGGAATGAACTTGCCAATGGTGATTGAGTTGGGTCTGAGTTTATCAAATAGTTCGTTAGCAGCATTAGAAGAATTAGCGATTGAACAAGGTCGCAAAGGGATAACGGGACTTTTAGAGGAAGAAAACGTAGAAGAAGAGTTGGAGTTTTAGCTATCACAAAAGAAAAAGATTTAGCAATTATTTTCAATATTTAATTAGGAGGATTTTATTATGACGATTACTTTAGCAAGAATTGATGATCGAGTAATTCACGGGCAAACAACAACACGATGGACAAAGGCACGCTCAGTTCAAGGAATTTTGGTAGTAGGAGATGACATTGCAAAAGATGATTTACGAAAAAAAGTGCTAAAAGCGGCAGCAGGGAATTTAAAATTGGGTATTTATACTACTGAACAAGCTATAGAAAGTGTGCCGAAGGGAAGAGATTCAGCAAAAGATTTCTTTCTAATCAGCAATTCTCCTCAAACATTTGCTGAGTTAGTACGATTGGGAGTTGATTTTGGCAAACTATTGAATGTTGGACCGATGAACACTCGCGAAGGAGCGAAAGTTCTTGGAAGAACGGTTGCGATTGACGAAAAAGATTATGAAGCATTCGATTATATGGATCAGCAAGGAATTGAAATTAAATTTCAGCTATTACCAGATGATGAACCAAAATCTTGGAAAGTTATGAAAGCAAAGTATGATTCATTGATGAGTTAGTAGATATGAAAGAATCAAAGGAGGAAAAAAGATGGATGGCAGTTTGTTTTTACCCGCTTTATTAACTGGAATTTTTTGTTACTTAGGTGCAATTGAGAGTCCTTGGTTATTTGGAATGAGTGGTGGTTTTTATGTAGTTGGTCGTCCGCTGGTGGCAGGATTTTTAGTGGGCATGGCTTTTGGCGATATTAAGGCAGGCGTGTTATGCGGACTAGCTGTTCAAGCTGTGTTTATTGCAAACTTATCAACTGGTGGTGCAACCAATAGTGAAATCACTTATGCAGCCTATGGCGGTATTGGTTTAGCCTTAGCTACTACAAGGGAACCAGCGGTTGCAGTTACTCTGGCGATTTTAATAGGTCAGACCTTTGGACTCATATTTTACAATACACGAATGGCTCTATATTCATTTTGGAATACGCGAGCACAGAGTGCGGCTGAAAATATTGATGATCGCGGCATTTTGCTGAATCATGTGGTTTATCCTCAAATTACGACGTTCTTACTTCGAGCAGTTCCGATTTTTGCAGCAATTTTCTTTGGACGTGGCTTAGTGGATTGGCTATTAAACAATGTTCCGCAGGTTGTAACTGATACTATTTCGGTGCTAGGCGGTGTTTTGCCTGCTTTAGGGATTGCGATGCTGATGGGAATTGTAATCAAAGAAAAGGTTCATTTGGTTTTCTTTTTCGCAGGTTTTGTTTTGATGGCTTTCGCCAAATTAAACATGATTGCTTTAGTATTTCTGGCAGCAATGGTTGCCTACGTTGTTTACCTTAGTACAGGAAAAAGCAATGGAGATAGTAAGCTTGTTCCCGCAAATAATGTGCCAATTGAGCAGAATGAAGCAGCTTATGAAGATGACGATTTGTTCTAAGGAGGGAAAAAACGGATGGAAAATCGATTAACGAAAAAAGAATTACGTCAGATTTGGAAACGTTGGGGCTTTACTCACTTATCTTCCATGAGCTATGAAAAACTACAGGCTCATGCATGGGCCTATTCCTATCTGCCGTTTGCTGAAAAGTATTATAAAAATGATGAAGAAGCTAAAAGAAGGTTATTATTAAGACATTCGATGTTTTATAATACTGAACCTCAGACGGGTCAATTGATTAATGGTATCGTTGCTTCATTAGAAGAAGAAATCGCTATTGGTGGAGATGTGCCTGAAGAGATGCCCGTAAATATTAAAACGACCTTAATGGGACCATTGGCGGGAATAGGGGATTCAATTATTCAAGGAATCATTGTACCAATCTTACTGTCAATTGGTATGGGGTTAGCAGCAGGTGGCAATGCTTTAGGTCCGATATTTTATATTATAAGCTACGGGATTATCGGTCCGCTCATTTCATATTTATGCTTTATGAACGGTTATCGGCTAGGTGTAAATGCGATTGACGTCATAATAGGAGAAAATGCGAAACGAATCACTGATGCATTCAATATTTTAGGGATCATGGTGGTTGGTGGCTTGGCTGCTTCTAATATTGCACTAACGACAGCGATTAAAATTCCTATGGGAGATGAGGTACAAAAGCTACAGACAGTATTAGATGGAATTTTTCCTAATGTTCTTCCTTTGATGATGGTCTTACTGGCTTGGTATTTATTGACTTCAAAACAAATGACGGCTACAAAAGTCATACTCGTTTTGACGGTTATTTCAGCAATTGGTGTAGTTATCGGAGTATTTTAAGGAAGTGGACGTGTTTCGAATGAAGCACGTCTTCTTTATTAGAGAATAATGAAATAAAGGAGAATGAAAAATGTACATTTTAGAACCAACCTCACGAGAACGAATTTGGGGCACAGCTAGATTGCACGAATATCATGGTGACCATAAGATTGAGAAAATTGGGTCCGTTTATTCAGCAAGTGGGATTGCTGATATTGATTGTAACGTAGTAAATGAAGAGAAAACATTTGGAGAAATGGTTGCAGAAAATCCTCAAAAATTTGGTTTGGAGGCGGGTGAGGTTTATCCTTTGATTATCTCATTTACAGCCTGCGATGAGAATCTTAGTATTCAGGTACATCCTACTGATGAATACGCGCAGTCCGTTGAGAATCTGCCTTATGGAAAAAGTGAAGCCTGGTATTTTATTGATCCGCCGGAAACAGGCTGGATTTATGCTGAACAGCAAGACCCTAGAAAATCAGCTATTTTAGCAGCAGCCAAGGAGAATGAATACACGAAAATTTTGAAAAAATATCCAGTTGCAGAACATGATGTGATTTATATCCCGTCTGGAACGATTCACGCGTTAACAAAGGGATCATTGGTCTATGAAATTCAACAAGCAACAGATATCACTTATCGTTTTTATGATTATGATCGTACAGATATGCGAGGACAGAAAAGGGAACTACATGTTGAAAAGGCCATCGAAACACTTCAACCAGAAAATGAGGTAGAAAGGTGTTCGTTTGCATTGGGAGACTCAGTTTGTCAAAGGGAATTTACGATTCAGCATCTGAAAGGAAAGCAAATAGTAGAAAATAATTCTTCCATAGCAAGTATACTTACAATAATTGCTGGAACGATTGTTATTGCTGGCAGTACTTGCAATGTCGGACAAAGTATTGTTTTATTAAAAGATGAAATGTTTGAATTGCCAGAAACGGTTGAAGCTGTCTTAGCTACACCAATAAAATATTGGAGAATATAACTATGTTATAATGGATACAATTAATCAAGGAGTAGGTAGCTTATGAATATCCCTTTGCACAAAAAAATTCGAATGGACTTATTGGAAAAAATTCAAAATGGAGAATATGTGGAAAATCAATTAATTCCTACTGAAATGGAGTTGGCGGAACAGTACAAGGTTAGTCGGCCTACAGTTCGTCAGGCGGTTCAGGCGCTGGTAAATGAAGGATATTTGGAGAAGCGTAAAAAAAGAGGAACGATTGTAAAAAAAACTAAGATTCAGCAAGAATTTACACATGTGATCGAGAGTTTTGATTCGGAAATGAGCCGAAAAGGAATCATTCCAAAAACAAAAGTTTTGAATTTTCAACAAGTTGCTGCTAGTGAAGAAGTAGCTGAAAACTTAGAATTAGAGCAAGGAGACTTGGTCTATAAATTAACGCGTTTACGGTACGCGGAAGAGAAACCAGTCGTACTAGTTACTAGCTATATTCCTTATGAATTGTTTCCAAAGTTTCAAAAGGTTGATTTTACAAAAGAAAAAATGTATCAAGTTTTTGAAGAAATGGGTTATCCAATTAAAACGGTCACCAGAAAACTAGAAGTAATCAAAGCGGATGATACGATCAGCGATTTGTTAGATGTGGAAGAAGGAGATCCAATGTTCTATTTCCATACACAGGGTTTTTCGCTAGAACGTCTGCCCGTTGAGTATTCGATTTCGAAATATCGAGGAGACATTAACTACTTTGTTTTTGAACTTGCACAATAACTTCAGATTAAATAAAATGATTTATTAAAGATAAAAGTCGAATGAACAAGGCTGTCACTATGATAGTCATGCTCGTTCGGTTTTATTTTTTTAGAATAGCAGCTTGCAAATTCTGAAAAATTTTGCTTTCCTTCATGCAGAAGGCTTCTTAAGAAAACTTGTTCTAGCACTTTTCTTAAGAATTTGATAGTCTTAAAAAGAAAAGAGGCGATGAAATGTTAAAAACGGATCGATTCCAAGCGATCATGTCGTTATTAGAGGTTAACGGTACAGTACGAGTCAGCGATATTATGGAGAAGTTTTCGGTTTCGGATATGACAGTCCGACGTGATTTGGACGAAATGGAGAAACAAGGATTATTAGAACGCGTCCATGGCGGAGCGAAATTGAAGGATTTTTATCGGCATGTGGAGCTTTCTCATAGAGAAAAACAGATTATGCTGCAAGAAGAAAAGCAGCGGATTGTGGAAAAGGCGAATGAAATGATCAATGATGGTGATACGATATTTCTTGGACCAGGAACTACAATCGAGCTCATGTCAAAAATCATTCAAGGGGATTCACTGCGGATTGTTACAAACTGTTTGCCTGTTTTTGAAGAATTAAATAAGCGAAAAGGGAATCGAAAAATCTATCTATTAGGTGGCGAGATGCGGGAAACAACTCAATGCTTTGTTGGTGAAATCACGAATAAATCGCTACAGGATATGAATTTTCATAAAGCATTTTTCAGCTGTAATGCTTTAAATGAACAGAAAATTATGACTTCGACTTTTGAAGAGGGCCAAACTCAACAGATCGCTCTGAATAATTCTGTTGAACGCTTTTTATTGATTGATCATTCGAAAATTGGGAAAAGAGATTTTTCAGTATATTATAATCTGAATGATGTAACCGTAGTTATAACGGATGATGATGAACAAAAGCACTATGAAAAAATCGAAAAAGAAGAAAAATATGTTGTGTAAATGAGAAACTGCCAAACTCTAGATAATTAGAACTTGGTAGTTTTTTTGTAGCCTTGATTTTAAGCGGATTATGTTATTTTTAGGGTGCATCATTACTAATTCCTCCGAATACTTGAATACACCATTTGAAATAAGATAGTCGATTTTTTTGGGGTATTATGTTTATGAGAAGGGAAAAATATCAGTATCAATCACCGCTTTATTAAGGAGGAAAAGGGATATCAAAACAACCATGGGCACTAAGTCAGCTGAAGCTCTTTGACATGAAACGAGTTAGATCAGAAAAAGCAATGATGAAATCGCACGCATAACCGCGGGATGCGAAGCGATTCAGGAAAAAAGAAGTCAAGGAATTCGCAATTAAACAACAAAAAGTCAAAAAGCACAAAACAAACAAGAACACAAAAAGAATCGTTGAGGAATACCAACAAAGGCAAGCTTAAAGGAGTTAAAAAAAGCATAAACGTTGATAATTTCTTTATTGGGTGTGGCAAGAGATGGGCTATGCTTTTTGAAATGGATTTTACATCTATTTATTTTTTATAGGTAAAATAATACCCCGAAGTCTAAAGACATTCGGGGTGTTTTTAGCTTATTTAGCTTCGGCTGCATAAGTCATATTATGCGCCGTTGCCGGAGAGGTCTTCTCTTCTTTTTCAGCTGCGTATGCAGCGTTGCGTTTTTTCATTTGATGAGCGTACCAAATGAAGATTAAAAGGTATGCACCTAATGCTAAGGCAGCGTATATCACAAATTCGATTTGTCCTTGAGAAGCATTACCGACTAAATAACCTAGGAATTTTTCAATCGGGCCTTCCATCGTTGTATGAGAGATCATGGCGGACCCGCTCAAGCCGGCTGGAAAGGCTCCGACTGCTTTAGCTGTTTGAGTAACGAATGGTGCAATCAAGGTACCTGACCATAAGAATAATGGTAATTCGATCGCGCCGATTACGATCATACGGATTAATTTTCCACGAGTTACGACCAATAGTGCTGGGGTAACACCCATTGCGATGATTCCGCCTAGTGGCAATAATTTATTTCCTGGTAAGATGATGGCTTCTAGCAACATGATTGGTGCTAACACGTTGGCGGCAGCCCAGATTTCAGCGCGGCCTGCTAAGAAAGGCCAGTCTAAACCTATGTTGATGGTACGTCCTTTTAGTCGTTTATTGGCAAAATCGGTAATCCCTTGTGATAACGGTTCTACGGCTGCGATGAACCAAGCGCCGATCAAAGAGAACAATTCCAAACAGACGGCAGCAGTAAAGGCTAGCGAGAAAATTTGCGTTGGTGTTTGTCCTGCTAGTAATCCAACAAAAATCCCCAAATAAATTCCAATCGCGAATTTTGATCCCCAGAAGCCAATTTTACTATTCAATTTGGCAGCATCGAAATCATATTTATCCAACCAAGGGAAGACTTTGTCGAAAATTTTATCGAAAACCATAATGATCGGATTCATCATGTAGTTCATATGAGTCGTGGTCATCGGGTTGCTGTCTGGTGCATTTAACAAGTCATTGAAGGTTGGTTTCATTAAGTCGGAGTTCCAAATTTTTAATACACCAATGAAAATAACTAATGCAGAAGCAATAAACAGATTAGCACCGCAGAAGATCGCGAACAAACCAACAATTGCTAAATGCCAAATATCGAAAATATCCACATCTAATGTGTTGGTTTTTTTCATTGCTAACATGATAATATTGACGATCACCATAATTAGTAAAAAGTAAAGGGTGTATGGCGAACCCCAGGTGATGGTTGCTAGTGGGGCCCAACCGACATCTGTAATGTTTAATGAAATACCTGTGCGTTCAACAAAAGCTGTCATAGCGTCTGAAAAAGCAGTAGTTAAAATTCCAATAATAGCTCCGATCCCAGTCAGGGCGATCCCTAATTTGATCCCGCCTTCAAGAGCGCGTGACGGTTTTACTTTAAAAAATAAGGCAATAACAGTTAATACGATGGTCATTAACGGTGCCGCCCCTAAATTAATTAGGGGGGTAAATACTTTATTGGCAATATCAATAATTGTATTCATATGCTTTTCCTTTCTTTAGTCCTATTTGTTTAATAATTGGATTGCGCTTTCCATACTTTGGTAAACAGGCTCAGCCATAGCAGGAATACGATAAAGAATAGCACCTGCATCAACGACAGGGATGTTAATGTCAAAACCCAAGTCGGTGTTGGCAATTTGTGCGAAAATGTCATAATGAGACAGCATTTCTTCATTGATATCTTTGATCATAACGGCGTCACAGGTGACTTGATAGCCACGATTTTTCAATTCAGTTTCTAAAGCGCTTTTGATTTGATGGCTTGAATTAACTCCTGCTCCACATGCTGCTAAAATTTTGATCATAATAATTCTCCCCTTAAAATAAGTTTATTTTTTATCCTGCGGTTAGGCAGAGACTTCTATATAAAAATGTTCTTCTAAAAAATGATAAATCGCTTCTGTGTCCTCTAATTTGAAAAACGAACACAGTTTTTCTTTGTCAACAGAATTAATGAAATCCATGATATTAGCCAACATGCCAGCCTGTGCTTCACCATTTTCGTTCAAGATCATGAAAAGAAATGAAGCGGAAATCTGATCGCTTGGCGAGATCATGTTGTAGAAAGGGATTTCATTTTTTACTTTGATTGGAATGATACGGGTGGTTCGCACAAACTCACTTTCGGTATGAGGGATAGCGATATCTGGCAATATTTTAGAGACAGGTGAGAGATCTAATCCCGTCGGATAATTACGCTCCCGTTCTAAAAGGTTCTCCAAAAAATCTTCGGTTACCAATTCTTTCTTTAACAGATCTTGATAGACTTCCTCGAACACTTCTTCCTGCGATTGCTTGTCAGAAACATAGACAGTGTCTTTGAAAAAGAATTCATTCACACAAAACAGCTCCTTTATTAGTTCGTTTATGTTTATTTATCTGTTTACAAGTTGAGTATAATCGCTTACAAAATCATTGTCAACACATAAACGAAAATAAACAAACAATATGTGTTGAAAAATGTTTGTATATGTTTTATTATAGGGTCGTGGAGGTACGGGATATGCTGAAAACAGAACGACAGCGTTCGATCTTAACGATGTGTGATCGCTATGGGACGATCACAGTCAAATTTATTCAGGAAGTACTGAATGTTTCAGATATGACGATCCGCCGAGATCTAGAGGAACTCGCGCAGAAGAAAAAGCTTTTACGCGTTCATGGCGGTGCACAAAAAATCGATTATCTAGAAATGTCGACTTCTATAGAAGCAAATGAGCTTTCTCATACTGAAAAAAAGAAGCTGCATACAAAAGAGAAGGAATACATCGCTAAAAATGCGGCGGCTCATATCAATCAAGAAGACGACACGATTTTTCTTGGATCGGGTACAACGATCGAATTAATGACACGATACATCAAGCCGTCATCTCTCCGAATCGTTACCAATAGTCTGCCGGTTTTCAATCTATTAAGTGAAATAAAAAGATTTGAATTGTATTTGATCGGTGGGCTTTATCGGGAAAAGACTGGCGCCTTTGTCGGTTCAATTGCCAATGAAGCTGTTCAAAAAATCGGTATTAAGAAGGCTTTTGTCGGAGTGAATGGATTGAAGGGTTCGGAGGTTTCGAATTTCAGTATTGAAGAAGGTACCTTGCAAAAAATTGTTTTAGATAATGCGGCAGAAAAATGTTTGGTTTCAGATGCAAACAAATTCGACCATAGCGATTTTTATAATTTCTATGATTTGCGCAAGATCGACAAATTATTTACGGATTCTACTCTTTCAGCCGAGCTGAAGAGTTATTATCAGCAATTCACTAAAATCATTCAGTAAAAAATAGGAGGAAACAAAAATGCGTGTAGTAATTGGTTCAGACAGTGATGGCATGGAATTAAAGGAATTAATCAAGAAAAAATTGATCAAGAAAGGTATAACAGTAGTAGATAAGAGTGAAACGGCTTCAGAAGATTTTGTGGAATCAACTTTGGCGATCGCAAATGATTTGAATGAAAACGAAGGTAGTTTAGGAATCGCGGTTGATGGCTACGGTGCTGGCAGTTTTATCACGGCAACAAAGGTTAAAGGAATGGTAGCGGCAGAAGTTTCGGATGAACGCAGTGCGTATATGACCCGTGAACATAATAATTCCCGGATGATCACACTTGGATCAAAAATTGTTGGCGATGAGTTGGCATTGAATATTGTTAAGGAATTTCTACAAGCAAATTATGATGGCGGTCGTCATCAAGTACGTGTCGACATGTTAAATAAAATGGCGTAATTAGGAAGGATGAATGAAATGAAAATCGCAATTGGCTGTGACCACATCGTCACAGATACAAAAATGGCAGTATCAGATTTCTTAAAATCAAAAGGACATGAAGTGTTGGATATGGGGACCTATGACTTTACCAGAACCCATTATCCGATCTACGGAAAAAAAGTCGGAGAGGCCGTGACTAGCGGAGAAGCAGATCTAGGAGTTTGTTTGTGTGGAACAGGTGTTGGGATTAACAACGCTGTCAATAAAGTACCTGGTATCCGCAGTGCGCTGGTTCGCGATATGACGACTGCTATCTATGCGAAGGAACAACTAAATGCCAATGTGATCGGCTTTGGCGCTCGGATTACGGGAGAATTTTTGATCTGTGACATATTAGAGGCCTTCATCAATGCCGATTATCAAGAAACTGAAGAAAACAAAAAATTGATCGCCAAAATCGATCACGTCGAAAAAGCCAGTGACAAGCAGTCTGATCCGCATTTCTTCGATGAATTTATCGAGAAATGGGATCGTGGCGAATACCACGATTAAGCGGGTGGACAAATGATTTTAACAATAACGATGAATCCCTCGATTGATATTTCTTATCCATTAGAAACCTTCAAGCTCGACACAGTCAATCGAGTAAGAAATGTTCGCAAAACAGCTGGCGGTAAGGGTCTAAATGTGACACGTATCTTGAAGCAATTAGATACGGAGGTGATTGCTAGTGGTTTAATCGGCGGTTTTTTAGGTGAAGAGATTAAAAAGGACCTGACTCAAAATGAGATTGCTCATGACTTTTTACCTATCAGCGGAGAGACACGTAATTGCATCGCTGTTTTACATGACGGAAAACAGACGGAAATCCTAGAAAACGGACCTGTTATTACTGAACAAGAAGCAAGGGCGTTCTTGCAACATTTCGAAAAATTAGCTGTTAAAGCCGAAATCATTTCTTTTTCAGGAAGCTTGCCAGAAGGATTGTCTGCTGATTTTTATCGACAAATGCTGCAAGTTTGTCAGCCAAAGCCTGTCGTTTTAGATTGTTCAGGGACAGCATTAAGGGAAGTGTTGCGAGGCAGTGTAAAGCCTAAGCTAATAAAACCCAATACCGAAGAGCTGGCTGGTCTGCTAGGACGAGAAATCTCAACAGAATTATCAGATTTAAAAGCCGCCTTGTCAGATTCGATGTTTGATGAAATTGAATGGATAGTGGTTTCAATGGGGGGCGACGGAGCCTTTGCCAAACATCACGAGACTTTTTATCGCGTGACAATTCCAAAGATTGATGTAGTCAATCCAGTTGGCTCTGGTGATGCGACGGTTGCCGGATTGACTGCTGCGATTCAACAAGGTCTTTCGGATGAAGCCGTGTTAAAACAGGGCAATGTTTTAGGAATGCTGAATGCTCAGGAAGCGACGACTGGCTATGTCCAATTAGCCAATTATCAAAAACTATATGATCAAATCTTAGTGGAGAAAGTGTAGGAGGATATGGAAATGAACGAAGAAAAACGTCAATATATCAAGCAACTATGCAATGAAGATGGAGTGATTGGGGCCTTAGCAATTGATCAACGCGGGGCTTTGAAGAAGATGATCACAAAATTCAAGGGCAGCGAAGCAGAAGAATCAGAAATCGTTGAATTTAAAGAAATTGTTTCTTCACAATTAACGAAATATGCCTCATCGATTTTATTAGATCCCGAATATGGCTTGCCAGCAGCTGACGTTAGAGCAAAAAATGCCGGCTTGCTGTTAGCTTATGAAAAAACTGGTTACGATGCGTCAACTCCCGGCCGTTTACCAGATTTATTATCGATCTGGTCAGTTAAACGTTTAAAAGAAGCAGGCGCCGATGCTTGTAAGTTCTTACTTTACTATGATGTCGATGAAGCAGAAGAAATCAACAATCAAAAACATGCTTTTATTGAACGAATCGGCTCAGAATGTCAGGCTGAAAACTTACCCTTCTTCTTGGAGCTTGTTTCTTATGACGCGAACATCTCTGATGCGACTTCGAAAGAATACGCCATTAAGAAACCTCATAAAGTCAACGATATGATGAAGGAATTTTCTGATCCACGTTATGGTGTAGATGTGTTAAAGGTGGAAGTACCCGTCAATATGAATTATGTAGAAGGCTATGCGACGGGCGAAGCCGTGTACACAAAGGCACAAGCGGCTAACTTCTTCAAGGAACAGGCTGAAGCCACTAACCTGCCATTTATTTTCCTAAGCGCCGGTGTAAAAGCAGAGTTGTTCCAAGAAACACTGCGCTTCGCGAAAAATGCTGGCTCAACCTTCAATGGTGTACTTTGCGGCCGTGCGACTTGGGCAGATGGTGTAGAAAGCTATATCGTTGACGGAAAAGAAGCAGCAATGGAGTGGATGAATACGCAAGGGCGTAAAAATATTGAAGAATTAAATGCCGTATTGAAAGAAACTGCTACACCGGTGGAAGTGTTAACGAACTCTTTATCATAAGAAATCAGACTGTGAAGCACAATTGCTTGCAGTCTTTTTTTTACATAAAGCGTAAAATCATGCTGCATTATTAGGGGGACGAATTCTAAAATAGTAAGTGAGTTAAAACGAAGGGGCTTTTCTTTAGAGAGGTTTTCTTGCATGGGGTACTTAATGGCTTGATGGCAATTTTCAGTATTCTAACGAGGCTTATTGGTCATAAACCAACGAACTTTGAAAAGTATATACAAGAAAACTAAGCAAATAGAAAGTAGTGAGATTGGAGGAAAGGTTCCAGTCTTTTTCTATTCTAGGTATTTTCAAACAGTAAAATCATTCGTAATTATGTTTTTTTTACAGAATGTATGAATTTCTTCAAATCTTCACAAAAAGAGCGTGGACTTTGAAGAAGAGCGTGTACTATGCTTAAAAGCATAAGAGGAATTACTAAATCCATACGAGGAGTGAATATACATGCGTGTACTGGTGGTTGAGGACAATCGTGAGCTGGCTTTATCCGTAAAAAAGGGGCTAGAGCAGGAGAATATTTCTGTAGATGTAGCTTATGATGGCGAGTTAGGAGAAGAGAAGGCCTTCATCAATTCATACGATGGGATACTACTAGATTTAAATCTGCCTAAAAAAGATGGATTATCTGTTTTACAAAGTCTCCGTGCTGAAGAAGTCGAAAGTCCAGTTATCATTATTACCGCACGTGATGAGATTGAAGAACGAGCAAAAGGCTTGGATTTTGGAGCAGATGATTATTTAGTCAAACCCTTTGAGTTACTAGAATTAAAAGCACGGATACGCGCGGTTATTCGTCGTTATCATGGACGTGCACTGCCGCAGATTTCAATTGGTGCTTTGAAGATTGATCCATTAGGTCGAAGGGTCAGCTATCAAAAGACAGAGGTGGTCCTGAAACCCAAGGAATTTGATATCTTACTGTGCATTGCGCAGCGTCATCCAGCGGTTGTTTCGTCTGAGGAAATTTCTGAACATGTCTACGATGAAGATTTTGATCCTTTTTCGTCGGTTCTGCGAGTGCATCTGGCTCGTCTAAAAAAGAAACTGGCCGAAGCAGCTGAAAAAGAGGTCTTAAAAACCATTCGAGCAAAGGGGTACCAGCTATGCGATTAAATTTTAAAATGACGTTAACGATGCTGGCTTTTTCACTGTTGGTGACAGGCGTGATTTTAGTGAGTTTCTTCTTTCTGAGAAATAATTTGGAGGGAATCAGTATCGCATCTACCTTAGGTGAAGATGTTTATTTTATGGAAGAGGGTAAGACGGTTCAAGCAAAAACGCAGATGAAAGCTTCGAAATCTTCTAACAATCAATTTATGACTATTTCGATGATAGATAAAGCTTATCAGGACGAACTGTTTAAATATTTACCAGCGATGGTGCTGGTTATTTGTTCTGCCATCATGTTATTAACGTTTATTCTTTGGTTGGTTTTACGCAAAATTTACAGTAATCAAATCTTAGCGATTACGCGTGATTTAACGTTTATTGATCAAGTTCCTAAAAATACTGTGAAGGACGAGGCGTTAAATGCGGCTTTTAATAAGCTAAAGGATAAGTTCGATGGTCATTTGGAGGATTATCGACGGTTAAATAGTTATCTGACCCACGAGCAGAAAAATGCCATCGCTATTTTGCGTACAAATCTGGAAATAGAACGGCAAGATGCCGATCAAGGAAATTTAATGCTTTTAGATCGGATGACCGACAGTATTGACGATATTTTGACATTATCCAATAACTCAGAGGATCTTAGCACGGAAGTCGTAGATGTTTCACTGATCTGTGCGGAAGTTTGTGATGCCTACAAAAAGAATTATCCGAATCTTTTGTTTGCGTTTACTGAAGATCAACCAACCCTGATTCATGGACGAGATCGTTGGATTTATCGGGCGGTTTCGAATTTAGTCGACAATGCAATCAAATATGGCGAAGGAAAACTGGTAACCGTCACTATTTCAAATCAAAAAGGAAGTGTGATCGTAGAAGTAAAGGACCATGGAATCGGCATTCCTCAGAAGAAACAGGCATCAATTTTTTCTCATCAGTACCGAGTGCATGGACTCAAGCAGGATGGCTATGGTATCGGACTTTCTGTGGTGTCTCATGTCTGTGATCTTTGTCGCGGGTTTGTCTATTTGGAAAGTGAAGAAAAAAACGGCTCGTCATTCTATTTAAGTTTCCCTAGTATTGGTTAACATTCAGTTAACACTGGATTTGCTAAGATACGCTCATAGGAGGAGAAGTAAGCGATGATCATCATCCGACATGCTTGGCTAAATCTTAAACGCAACCGCTTCAGTCATCTAAAAAATGGCAGCTTCATTTTAATGATCTTGCTGTTTGTATTTTTGCTGCTGCAGGTTTATTTAACCGCTTCAGCCTATTTTTCAGATTATCAAGAGCAGACGGCAGCGATAATAAAAGGCGTGCAAGATTTAAAAAACGAACAAGCAAACAAATTTAATATGACCGATTACGAAACATTAAAAGCAAAGCCTTATGTAAAAAAGAGTCAATTAACAAGACAGGGGATCATCTCAACTAGTTTACAGCAACCGGAAGATCAAATGTTCGGCAGTTTTTCCAGCTCTTCATCGGAGCAAAATCTAGATGACTACTTATCAGTGTCAATGTTGGAGGACGATGCGTTAAAAACGTTGTTGTCCACTAAAAAGGCTAAACTCCAAGGGAATATTCCTTTAAAAAAGAACAGCTGTGTGGTTAGTCGTTCTTTGGCTAAGATTAACAAGTTGAAACTAGGAGATACAATTATGCTTGGAGCAAAAGGGCAAGAACACAAGATCAAGATTGTCGGCATAGCTGAATTTTCAACGATGGAATGGGCATCAGCTCCAAGTAGCATCTTAATCAGCTGGGAAACAGGTTCAGCGGTGGAACAAAATATGGTATCGAATTTTTCTTGTGTAATGTATCAATTGACCGATAAAAAGGAATTAAAAAATTTTGTAAAAGACTTTAAAAAAACAAAATCTTTTAAAAATTATTCTCTAATCAATCAAAGTTGGGCACAAGAAATTTTAAAGTCGTTTAAGGATACGCTTGATCTGTTGTTTAACGGAGTAGTTGTTGCACTGATTATAGGGCTTTTAGTGATTGCTGTTTGTTCCACATTAGCGATTAATCAGCGACAAGATTTTTATACGTTGCATTTGATGGGGATGAATCCCAAGGTATTATCGGCGAGCAGTTCATTAGAAAACAGCTTGCTTATAATTGGGCTCGGAGTCATCGCATTTTTTAGTTCTCGACAATTGAGCGGCTGGATTACTGGCGAATGGCTAATCAAGCTGCAAAAGAGTTTGACTGAACAAGAGCCATTTGTTGACTGGACAATCCCCCATTTAGAGCAAAGGTTGGACTGTTGGACAAATTATTCAGTGGTTCTTTTTTTAGGAGTCTATCTATTTATGATGTTGATAATAACCAATCTTCGAATTGCTAAGGTTGTTCGTGCTCCCTTACAGGTGGTGGCAAAACCATGACAAAATGGAACTTGGATCAGGTTAACTATCGTTATAAACATTCAAAGATCCCGACATTTGACAAGATTCGAGGCAGCTTTCAAACAGGAAAAAGCTACCAAATTTCTGGTGATTCTGGCAGTGGCAAGTCTACGCTTTTGGCTTTATTCGCTGGTTTAATCACTTGCTCTAGCGGTTCCTTAACTTACGATCATCAAGAAATTGCTAAGATTGATCGAAACCACTATCGAAGCCAAGAGGTCGCTTGCTTATTTCAAGATGGCAGTCTCCTGAAGGGCTCAGCCTTGACCAATCTGGAAATGGAAACACTACTATCCGGTAGAAAGGTCGATAAGGACGTGTTAATACGCGGCTTGTTATCGATAGGTCTATCGGAAAAACAGTTAAACATTCCCTTGACCAAATTAAGTAAGAAAGATCAACAGCTCGTTGCTTTAGCAAAATTATTGCTGAAAAAGCGGGCGCAATTGATTTTAGTCGATGAGCCTGAAAAGGTTTTTAGTGAGTGCGGAGTATCTTTTGCCATGAATAAGCTTAGAAGTCATAGTCTGCAGGAAAAGAAATGCTTCATTTTTACAACACAAACCACGCAATCGGTCAAATTTGCGGATGAGCTATGGGGACTTAATGGAGGGAAGTTACTCTTCATCAAAGAACAAGTCGAACTGTAGCATGATCTCGCTTTCCAACCATCTAAGTTCTTTGATAGGAAGGATGTTACGATGAATTATTGGAAACGAGCAAAAAACAGTATCTTAAGAACAAAAGGGAAATCATTGATCCTATTTGCGGTCATTTTTGTATTAGGAAATGTCATTGCCGGAGCAATCGCGATCCAGCAATCAACAACCAATGTTGAAAAGAAGATGAAACAGGAGTTAGGAGCAACGGTCTCTGCCGAACCGGATTTAAACAAAATCCTGGAGCAAAATGAGAACGGTGAAATGCAGGCTTCCTCCCAGAACGAACGACTAAAGGAAGAAACCATTAAAAAAATGGGCGCGTCACCCTATGTAAAGGATTATGATTATAGCTATATGGCTTATTTGTATGTGAAGAAGTTCAAAACCTATGAACTTCAAGATCAAGGAGACATTCATTTCGCTACCCCCTACAATTCAATGACCTTAAAGGGGAGTAATAGCACCGAACCAATGGATTTCAAAAATAAAAAAGTTAAGCTGGTTGATGGCCGTATGCTGACTAAAGAAGAACTGGCGGGCAAAAAACCAGTAGCGTTAATTTCTAAGAAGGTGGCCGATGAAAATGGCCTATCCGTTGGTGACCAAATGGTTTTAGATACCGTCACTTTGCTTCCGAAAGAGGACGGCTCAATGGATACTCAGGATTCCACAGAACATGGCATCAAGATCGTGGGCTTATTTGAACCAATCAAGCTGGAGAAAAAGAAAAAAGAAGGACAAAACGGGCAAGACGCTCTGAACCAGCAGATTACTGAATTGGAGCAATACAACACCGCTTTTGTTTCCAACGGTTTAGTACGGGAAATCAATAAGATTGAGATGGACAACCAGCCGGAAGAATTGAAGGAAGATTCTGATGGGGAAGTGTCGCCGATTTTCACTTTGAAATCACCAGATGATGTGGCTGCTTTTAAAAAGGAAATGAAGCCGTTATTGCCAGATGGCTATAAAGCGGTTGCTTCTACGGATGAGTTTGACAAGGTAGGGGCAAGTGTTAAGCGCCTTTCTAAAATCTCTGGTTATGTTGTACTGCTGGCGATTCTAGCCTCCTTATTGATCATCACTCTCGTAGTCGTGTTGTTTATGAAGGATCGCCGATATGAGTGGGGGATTTATTTATCGCTGGGAGAGCATCGAAAGAATATCATGAAGCAGGTCATTGCTGAACTGTTAGTGATTAGTCTAGCTGCTTTACTGATTTCCTTAGTATCAGGAAATGTTTTAGGGAAAATGGTCTCTGAATCATTGATTGCAGGGGATGCGATGGATCAGTCTGCACAGGATATCGGTTCGCAAATGATTTCAATGGGCGGAAATGCTTCGGTTTTAGCTTCCTCGTTGTCAAATCAAGATGTCTTAAATAATTACGAAGTACGTTTTTCTATGACATATATTGTGACCTATCTGATCGCTGGTATCGGAACGATACTTTTAGCCGCTGTTTTACCTTTAACGTATGTGATGCGGTTGAATCCGAAGAAAATCATGATGTAGGAGGAATGGACAATGACGATTTTAGAAGCAAAAGACTTAAGCTATTTCTATCAAGATGGTGAAAAAAGACGGATGATCCTGCAAGATACCTCAGTGAAATTTGAAAAAGGGCAATTTTATACGATTTTAGGTGAATCAGGGTCAGGAAAAACGACCTTTTTATCCTTAATCAGTGCCTTAGATGCTCCGACAGCAGGTGAAATTTTATATAATGGTGAAGATATCAGGCACATTGGTTACGATCGTTTTCGCAGAGACGATGTCAGTATTATTTTTCAAAATTACAATCTGGTTCCTTATTTGACAGGATTAGAAAATGTATTGGTAGCCATGTCCATCACGGATAACGAAATGCCTAAAGATACGACTGAAATTGCCTACAATCTTTTGGATTATATTGGAATTAACAAGGTTAAGGCGGATCGATTAGTCAATCAGCTTTCAGGTGGTGAACAGCAACGGATCGCAATCGCACGAGCCTTAGCGACCAATGTAGACATCATTTTAGCGGATGAACCAACGGGAAATCTAGATGTCGGGATGGAAGAGGAGATTGTGACGATTTTCAAGGAATTGGCTTCGATTCATCATAAATGTGTAATCGTTGTGACGCATTCTAGAGAAATAGCGGAACAGTCTGATCAGATCTTTTACTTAAATCAAGGTGAGCTGCTGCCGTATGAGTGATTTTTTATCAAACTTTAACGGAGATAATTACGATCGCCGCAAGCAGGAAAAAGAACCGCGAGAGCCCAAAAAGGAAGCTCCTAAAAAAGGGAAGCAGGATGTCTCTTCAGAAAAACAAGAGAAGACTCCTGAACCAAAGCTTAGACGTAGAAATAAAACAAATGAAGCTACTGTCGAGATTGATCCTTCCTATAAAAAACAGAAAAGGAAGAAACGCCGCTGGGTCATTTTGGGAGCAATCGCCGCTGTTCTAGCTTTAGGGGTATTTTACTATCAGCAAACCCACGTCAAGGTCCCGAATTTTATCGGAAAAAATTTGTCTGATTTACAGGTTTGGGCTTCGGAAAATAAAATCAAAACCAAAATCAAGGAATCCTATGATCTAGCTAAAGATGCGAATACTATTCTTGCACAGAAACAAAAAAGTGGTTCACGGATTAAAAAAGGCGGCATTTTAAACGTCACGAACAGTCTGGGGGCAGACCCTAAAGAAAAAATTCCACTGCCTGATTTTATGCAGATGAACAAGCAGCAGGTGGAAAGATGGATTAAAGAGAAAAAAGCGGATAATCTTTCATTGATTGAGGAATACAGCGATACGATTGAAAAGGGACGGCCGATTCGCTTTGAAATTGCCAATGCTGAGGTAACACCAGAAACCTATCAACGAAAAGATGCTGCAAAGGTTTATTTTTCTAAAGGCAAACAAACCTATCAAAAGGACATCAAGGTTCCCGATTTTCTGCGTAAGCCGCGTAGTGAAGTTGAAACCTGGGCTAAAAATAATGAAATCGATATGACTTATGAGGAAAAAACCTCAAACGATATTCCAGCCGATAGTATCATGGAGCAAAGTATTGCCAAGGATGAAAAAATTGCCAAAAAAGAAAAGATGAAAGTTACTGTTTCTTTAGGCAAGGGCTATGTCGTTCCGAATTTTTCAGAATACAGTTTAGACGATGCAAGCTCTGCGTTGGAGGGAGTCCAAATTCAAGCAAAAGGCATCTACACGGAAAATCTGCCTTATGGTCAATTGGTCTCCCAAAGTGAAGAGGCTGGGAAGGTACTAAGTGCGAAGGATAATTTAACGATCAAGGTGTTGTACTCCTTAGGGCAACCTTACATGAAAGATTTACGCGGCACGATGGTGGAAGGCGGACTGCAAAAATACTTCCACGATGAGTTTCAATCCAAAGGTGCCAACATTAATTATGTCATTCGGCGGGTTGACTCCGATCAGCCGAAAGGGACTGTTGTGGGAATGAGTCATTTCAGTGATTATATTCCGCTAAATCTTACGGTTTCCATCGATATTAGTTTAGGCAATTTGGGCTCCGCGCCAACTAGTTTTCCAAATAATACGAACGGTGAGAACACGGGAGTCGGAAATGAAGAAAATAGCGGAAACCAAGGAACGCCTAGCGAGTAATTTCTAAGGCTAACAGGAAATGTATTCGTCTTTGAATAAATAAAGTGAACAAAATGTATAAACCTATTCGAAAATTTATCGAATGGGTTTATTTGTGAGTGTTTAAAAATGATTATTTGCAATATAACAATGATTATATTAATATTAAAATATATAAAATGTCATTTAATTGTTTTTTGTTAAAATGGAGGCTTTACAAATGGAAGGAACTACCGAGGGACAAGATAAGATTCGTCGTGTGACACTATTAATTTCTGTGCTGCTGCTTTTTAGCAGCGTCGGAAGCTATCTGCTTTACCAACACTTTTATCAGTCAGAGCTTCAAGTAACCTTTGTCAGCAGGAAAATTTTGCCAAAGACTGGAACCGCAAAGAAAACTTCTCAAAGATTGAAGGAGACGCAGGTCAACCACAAGAATGCGATGCAGACGAATGTATCAAAGGAATTGACTCATGATCCTCTACTGCAAGGTTCGGATAAACGAAACACTCGCCTAACTCAAATAAATTCAACTGGTGCTTCACCAAAAATTTTCAAAGTAAGTGATAAAATTGGCGTTTTTCCAATGGAAAATGAGTAAGTAAGTTACAGCCATTTTGACCAGGCTTGCTTTAATCGAGCGACGCAATCTGGAATATCCACTAGGTCAATTTTACTAAAGCCTAGAAATAAGGTATTAGGCGGACAAGCTGCTTTTTCCTGCCAAAATTTCATTGTTGAATAGACTTTTACACCGTGATTTAATGCGGAGTCGATCAATTGACTCTGTTCGACAGGCTGTGTGAAGGTTAGAAGAAAATATTGCCCACTCCCATTGCTAGATATTTTGATTTTATCTTTGACATCGTCCAGTTCTTTTGTGAATTGTTCCAGACGCTTTCGGAAGGTCTGATTCAGGCGGCGAATGTGTCGTTCATAATGACCAGTTTCAATCAGACGTGCGACAACATATTGATTAAGTAAAGGGACCGTACTATTATATGGTTCGAATAGTTCTAAATATCGTTGACATAAATGCGGCGGCAATATCATGTAACCCATCCGAATTGAAGGAGACAAAGTCTTAGAAAATGTACCCAAATAAACGACGCGATTATTTTCATCAATCGATTGCAAAGCAGGGATCGGTTTGGAGTAATAGCGTAATTCGCTATCAAAATCATCCTCAAGAATAAAAGAATCATTTCTTTCTGCCCACTCGAGCAATTTGTAGCGACGATCAATGGTTAGAGTTGCTCCTGTTGGAAATTGATGAGAAGGCGTCGTATAGATCGCACGAATATCATTGTTATAAGGAAGATCGGCAACAATCAAGCCATTTTCATCAATCGGAACAGTTTTAATCTTAACCTTGTTCATCTTAAACACCGCACTGGCTCGATCAAAACCTGGTTCTTCCATTAAGAACGTTTGCTGATCACAAGCAATCAATTTACACAAATAGTCAAGAGACTGCTGTAGCCCACAGGTAATAACGATTTGACGCTCCTCACAGTGAACTCCTCGTATTTTTCTCAAATAAGTAAGCAAGTTTTTCCTTAAATAAAGATCTCCCTGCTTTTCCTGATAGGAGGCTAATTTTGATTCATCTGTAAGAAAGTCAAGACATTCTACTGTGTAACGCTTCCAAAGCTTTTTAGGAAATAGATCGCTGGTTTGACTGCTGTTAGTCAGATCGTAAACAATCTTGGAGTTCGTTTTTTCGTGATTTATAGAAGCTGGGCTGCTTTTTTTAATGCTCTCTTTTTTAGTTGCAAGACTAGGCACTTGTCTGACACGTAAGCCGGTACCCTTTACTGAAACAACATAGCCTTCTGCAATCAATTGGCTGTAGGCAGTATTCACTGTATTTCGACTAACCCCCAGCACATCCGCAAAAGCCCTGCTACCAATCAATAGTTCTTCTTCTTTAAGATTTCCGTTCAGAATATCTCGTTTGATTTGATCGTATATCTGTGAATACAAAGGTATTTTACTTTGGCGATCTAAATAAATCATCGTGCTTCTCCTTTAGTGGACCTCTTCTTTTTTTGATTAGTGGATCTTCTTATGGTACCAATATCAGTATATCATACTCCTTAACAGTTTAGATAATGATGGAGGAGAAGAAAATGGATCGTGTAACAGACCGTACCAATGATACAAAAGACGTTTTTGTCGAACTAATTGCTATTGCTTTTTTAGCAACCGGAGGGATTTTTGTAAAGCTCAGCAGTTTGCCACCAATAAGCACTGGGTTTTATCGAATTCTTTTTTCGCTACCCATATTATTACCATTTACATATAAGCAATTAAAAGCACTGACTAAAAAGGACATCTTGATCTTAGGTGCAGCAGGTGTTTTTTTAGCAGGAGATATTGCCCTTTGGAATCTGTCATTTAGTTATACGTCCGTGGCTAACGCTAACTTGCTGACTAATTTGACACCTTTTACGGTTATTCCTGCTTCCTACTTTTTGTTTAAGGAAAGAGCATCAAAATTTTTTCTGGTCGGAGCTAGTATTACATTGATCGGGGTCTTTATTCTTTTAGGAGGGAAACTTGATCCAACGCCGGAAAGTTATGTAGGTGATCTGTTAGCGTTTTGTGCTTCGATTTTCTACGCCGGCTTTTTATTGATTTCCTATCGCTTGCGGGATCGTTATCAAAGCAGTGTCATTATGCTGGTCAGCGGAATTGGCAGTGGGATCACACTTGGTATCGTAGCCTTAGTAACAGAAGGGATTCAAATTCCAAAAGGAGCTGCTGAAATAGCTCCGTTGTTAAGCTTAACACTCTGCCTGCAGGTGATTGGCCATAATTTATTGGCTCATTGTCAAGGAAAGCTGAATGTAAACTTGTCGACGATTGTTTGCCTTTGCCAACCGGTTATCGCCTCTATCTATTCGTTTTTTATTTTTTCTGAACACTTGTCTCTAAAGGAAATTATAGGGATTATCATTGTTATGCTAGGGGTATTTTTTGTTAAGGGGCAATACCAGACTAAGCGATAGATTCTTTAAGTGATTAGCTAAACAAAGCCAAAGAAAACGTTGACATTGGAAAAAATCTCCCTTACAATGATGATGAGAAAACTTAAATCAAAGCAACGGTGGTAGTTGCTGCTTTGAGTATGTTACTGATCATGCAGGCAGAACTCAAATTACCTTAGGATAAATACGCTATCCTTAGGTAATTTGAGTTTTTTTGTTTGAAAGGAGGGAAAACATGATTATCAGTCAAATTTTGAACAATAATGTAGCCATTGTAAAAAAAGGGAGCAATAACCAAACTCGGGGGAACGAAGTGATCGTCTATTCAAAGGGTGTCGCTTTCAAAAGAAAAGTCGGGGATACCATTGAGGAAAAGGATATTCAAAAAACTTACGTCGTAGATTCCCATGATAAATTAGAGCATTTCAGCTATTTACTTTCTAATACCAAAGAAGAATACCTTCAGATCGTCACTGAAACGATTGAATATGGGGAGAAAGTCATTCAGAAGGATGTCTCTGATTATCTGTATTTAGCCTTGCTAGATCATATTGATTTTGCTATCAAACGTTTAAAAAAGGATCAAATCGTCAAGAGTCCGCTGGATTGGGAGGTTCGAAAATTTTATCCAGATCACTATAAGATTGGGCTTCACGCAGTGGAAATGATCGAAAAAGTGACAGGAATGAGCTGCCCGAACGAAGAAGCGGTATCAATTGCACTGCATTTTATCAACCTGCAAACCAAAGGCAGCGAAGATGACCACATGATGAAGATGATGGAAGCTGTTCGGGATATTCTATCTATTATTAAGTATCATTACCATTTGGGTTTTGAAGAAGACAGTATCAACTATATTCGGTTAGTGACTCATTTACAGTATTTCATCGTCCGAATGTTTAAAAACGAAGCATTTACCTCAAATGAGACTGAGCTCAATCGACAAATTCGCAAACTTTATCCAGAAGCTTATAGCTGTGTCAATAAGATCCGTATCTATGTCCGAGACACATTTGAAAAAGAATTGTCCGAGGATGAGGAAGCTTATTTAATGCTTCACATTCAACGGGTCACAAAACGAGAAGAGGGAGATTAATATGAAATATCAAGAATTTTGCAACCAGCTGATCGAATTGGTCGGCGGTAAAGAAAATATTCAAAGCGTCGCAAATTGTATGACACGTTTACGTTTTAAATTAAAGGATCGCCGCCTAGCTAAAACTGAGAAAATCAAAGAGCTGCCGGATGTGATCGATGTGGTATCAAATGACGTGGCGTATCAAGTTATCATTGGCATCCAAGTACAGGATATTCGTCCTGAGATGAATCAGATTTTGGGTTTAAGTGGCGAGGACAAGCACTCCGGATCAGGTGAGAAAGAAAAATTTGTCACGATGGCGCTAAGAATTCTGTCTGAATCAATGGGACCGATCTTAGTACCAATCATGTCGGCCGGACTACTAGCTGGTATCTTATCATTGATTTCGTTAACCGGGTTTGTATCTGCGGAAAGTTCAACCTATTTGATCTTAGACGCGATTCGTCAATCAGTGTTTTTCTTCCTGCCAGTCTTGATTGCGATTCCTTTTGCGCGTCAATTAGGAGTAAATGAATATCTGGCCGTTACGGTTGCCTTAACCTTGATGTCTGATACCATCAATGGTGCTAAGGGCTTGGATTTTCTGGGCTTCAATTTGCCCGAAACGACGTATTCTAATTCGTTCTTTCCGATTATTTTAAGCATCATTTTCATGAAATACGTGACAAAAGCATTAGAGAAAATCATGCCGAAAGCGCTGCAATATTTCTTTAATCCGGTATTGATTTTGATTGTTACATTGCCAGTTACGCTGATTCTTTTTGGACCTTTAGGCACATACATCGGTGATGGCTTAAACTTTATTTTCGAATTTATCGGAAATACTTTCGGTAATTGGATGGTACTCATGTTATACGCAGCGTTACAGCCGTTTTTGATCACGATCGGAGCCGGAAACTTTATTATTCCGATCTTTATGAATTCTTATGCGACCATGGGCTACGATCCAGTCTTTACACCTGCCTGGATCATTTCTGATATCGCCGTCTGCGGTGCTGTATTAGGATATTTCTTCCGTTCGAAAGACAAGAAGCAAAAACAATTGTTTGGAACGACCGCCTTTAGCGCATTTATGGGAGTAACTGAGCCAGCTCTTTATGGGGTGTTCGTTAAATATCGCCGGCCATATATCGCAGTTATGATTGGTGGGGGATTAGGCGGATTGTTTGCTGGTTTGATGAAGGTCGTCGGGTATGCACCTGTGTCATTATTTGGATTAGGGTCATTTATTGGCGAAAATAATTACCGAAACTTCTATATGATGTTGATCGCTGTAATTATCGGCTTTATCGGTGCTCTTGTGGCCGGATTTATCCTAGGAATTCCTGCTGATGACAAGCTCGAAGCAAAAACAACGGAGCCGATTGAAAACGATGCGGAAGCTGTGACAAAATTATTAATCAAAGCCCCTGTTAAAGGAAAAAATGTTGCATTGAGTAACGTGAATGATAAAGCCTTTTCGTCTTCTGCTTTAGGAAAAGGACTAGGGATTGAACCGGAAGAAGACACAATTACTGCTCCAGTAAATGGTGAAGTCGTCAGTCTGTTTCCAACCAATCACGCGATCGGGATCAAAACCGAATACGGCGTGGAAATCTTGATCCATATTGGAATCAACACTGTCGAACTCGATGGAAAATATTTCGAAACATTCGTCAAACAAGGCGATAAGGTTTCAGTCGGCGACAAGATTTTGAAGGCTGATATGTCCGGGATTCGCAGTGAGGGCTATGATCCGGTCGTTATTACAGTAATCACAAATACGGCTGATTATCTAGATGTGTTGCCATCAAGTGACAGTGATCTAAACAGTAAAGAGGACTGTCTGACAGTTGTTGTTTAAAAAAGGAGGCAAAAAAGTGACAAAATTAGCGAAAGATTTTTTATGGGGCGGCAGTATCGCTGCTCATCAACTAGAGGGCGCGTGGCAAGAAGATGGTAAAGGTCCGGCGATTATGGATTTTGCCACCTCAGGATCAGTGACGACTCCGCGAGAATATACCAAAACAATCGAAGCGGGCAGACACTATCCATCTCACGAGGGAATCGACTTTTATCATCGCTATAAAGAAGATATCAAGCTGTTTGGGGAAATGGGCTTTAAGAGCCTGCGAATATCCATTGATTGGTCGCGAATCTATCCAAATGGTGATGATGCCGAGCCGAATCAAGCAGGGATCGACTTTTACCAAAACGTTGTTGATGAATTATTGAGGTACAACATCGAACCGATTATCACTCTGTATCATTTTGAATTACCGATGAATTTGGTGACTAAATATGACTCATGGAAAAATCGTCAAGTCATCGATTTCTATTTGAAATTTGTCGAAACGATGGTTAATGCTTTGAAGGGCAAAGTCAAGTATTGGGTAACCTTCAATGAAATGAACCATATCGATCCGCAAACAGAAGCTTCGGATATGTTCACCTATATTTTATCAGGTCTAAAATACAGTGAGCTAGAAGGAAATAAAAAAGAAACCCTGGCAGTAATCGGCTACAATATGACTTTAGCCGGTGTCAGAGCAACAAAATTGATCCATCAGCTTGATCCGGCGAGTCACGTCGGCTGTGTATTTGGAATCACACCAAAATACCCAGTGAACTGTGATCCAATCAATGTTATGAATGCCTTCAAGGATATGGATCGTGATTTCTATCAGATTGATGCGATGTGTAATGGAGAATTTCCTAAGTATAAGCTAAGAGAGTATGCGGACATGGATATCGATATAGGAATGACTGAGGAAGATAAGCAGGCTTTTGCTGAAGGCAAGCTGGATTACATCGGCATGAACTACTATATGACAGAGGTTACTCGCTATGAAGAAGGAGAATTTGATGAAGAATCACTGTTTGGCGGTGTGCAGAATCTCTACATCGAAAAAAGCAAATGGGGATGGGGCATTGATCCGATTGGGCTGAGATATTTATTAAATTACACGTATCGGAGATATGGCTTACCCATCATTATCTGTGAAAATGGCTTAGGTGCTTATGATGAGGTTGGAGCAGATGGGTCCGTTCATGATGACTATCGGATTGACTACTTGCAAAAACATTTAAGCGAACTAAAAAAAGCGGTAGAAGAGGACAAAGTTGATTGCTTTGGCTACTTAATGTGGGGGCCGATTGATTTGGTCAGTGCCACAACAGGGGAAATGCGGAAACGTTATGGCTTTATTTATGTTAATAAGCATGATGACGGGACGGGTGATCTAGCTAGATCGCCGAAAGATTCATTCTATTGGTATAAAAAACTAATTGAGACCAATGGGGAGGAGTTGTAAAAATAGGAATTATCGCTGGATCTATCCGGCTTATCGTAATTACTAAAAACATTGGTGGCAGTAGTACTCGTTTGTCTAACAAAACAATAGAAATCGGAGGAGATGTGACAAAATTCTTGTCACAGCTCTTTTTTCTGAACAAATGATGTTTAAGAAGCAGCTTATTCGGGAAATAAGCAGAAATTTCATAAAAAAATTTAAAAACATCGGGTACGGACCCTTCAACATTAGCTCCTACGTTACTGTGTTTCTTGGCAAATTTCGGAGTTTCCTTATTATTCTTGAAGCTGATTCCTTTTATTCTAACCTTTTTTAGCATAAGATGCTTTCCTTCATCACTGGATCAATGATATCCACTAATTCGAATTGCTTATCCATATAATTGAAGATGAAGATTGCGCAATTTGGATAAGCCCGAATCAACTCATCCTTGTTTTCCTGCTGAAGTGTTTGCAAAAAGCTGACACAAGCCCCATTATGTGAGACAGCTAAGACCTGCTGATGATCGTCAATTGCCATAATGTAGTGCAAGGTAGAACTTACTCGCTTTTACACAGCCGATAGGGATTCTCCACCAAATTGCGAATAAAAGGTTTCGAAGTATTCGGCGCCATCCGGCTGTAAAAATTGTGGTTCTCCCTCATACAATCCATGATTCATTTCCTTAAGCCCTTTCAGTCGTTGGTATTCTTTACTTTCAGAAATAATCTCTAATGTGTCGCACGCTCGTTCTTGGGTAGAGGCGTAAAGATGATCAAATTTAATGCCATTTTCTTGAAAAAAGTCTCGGGCTAGTTTTGCTTGTTGGATGCCTTTTTCAGTTAAGGGTGAGTCACAGGCACCTTGGACTTTTTTTAAGACATTAAATAGTGTTTCTCCATGGCGCATCAAATATAGTTTCTTTATCATTTTAGCCCTCCAATTATTCATTATCTAAATAGTATCAAATTGAATCTGGCAGTGCATTACTTTTTTAGGGCTCATACTAAACCGAGGGAATAGGCTGTCATACAACGCCAAGTAACAGCAGAAGGGAAGAATTCGTGTCGGCATTTTTTTTTGCGAATGAACGGTAACGATTAGACTGTTTGTAATGAACAAGCCAGAAGAATAGGCAATTAGCTTTTAGAGTACGCATTTTTTTGAAAATGATTTTCTTATTTTTTTAACTCTAATAATCAAAAAAAATTTTCTTTTTCTCTATTTTCAGATTGTCATCTTTAGCTCACTCTTGTTCACTTGTGAATCACTCTTTTTAGTAGACATAAAAAAATTATGCCGTTGACAACGTTTGCAGGTTGGTATTAAATTTTATTTGTCAATAGAAAATATATGTCTGTAGAAATTGTTTTGCTATGAAAAGGAACGATTCTTATCTTTTAAAATAGCTTTAACTGTAACTTTATTGCTTAGCCGGAAATACCTGTAAAAAGAATAGCCTGAGAGGAGCACGATTGATGCGCATGTTAATTGTCGTATTTGAAAATAGTGAAGGAAAAAATCATCGCTGGAAATTCAAAAATACCGATCCCAATAAATCTGTCGATGAGATCAAAGCCTTATTAGAAAAAATGATTAAATTAAACTTATTCGAAAAAGATGGAGTGAAGCTATTCCAAAAGGTTGTTAGCGCGAAATTTGTAGAAACGACTGAGAAGCAAATTTTCGATGTAACAGCCGGAGTAATGGATGCCACGGAGGAGTCTGCCCAAATTCCAGCAGGAAATCAAGCTGATGTTTCGGATAACGAAGAAGGTGTAACCATGAAAGTTACCGAAGAAGCCGATGATGGGATCAAACAAATAGAGGTCGTTTTACCACGAGGACTGGATCTTACCGCTATGTCTGATAAAGAATTGCAGGCAATGTTTGCAAATATTTTGCCAGAAGAAGCTCTTTTGGAGGAACTATACTATGAAGAGACTAGTGAAAAAAAGGAATCGTCCGAATCTGTGGAGATTTCCGAAAATAAAACGTCCTCTAAGCCTGATGCTACAACTAAAAAGAACAGTACACAGATAGAACAAAAGAAAAAAATCAACAAAACAAAACGAAAACTGTTAGAGCGCTTCAAAAAACATAGGAATCAATAATCCAACGTTGGTGTTCATCCAAGTCGAAGAAAAAATAAATTGGCGAGTCGCATGGTTGAGTGATCGCTTATTTGCGTGTCTAATTTTGTAGCTGTTAGAAGAGGAGCACAAATAGCTTAAAATCAATTATTTATTCATAATTATAGGACTACTCATCATGCCTATAGCCACCGATGTTTTCTGCATCCGTATTTACCTCGATAGGCAATTAATTAAAAATGAAGCGAAGCAGATCTATGACGATTTTAGGTCTGTTTTTTATTGACCTGCGGTGCGTTTTAACAATGGTTTAGAATTTATACCATTCATTCAGTCATTAATTATTTATCATATAATCACTTGTCATTAACCAATAAGTATATTTTCCGGTGTTTTTTTATTTTCAAACCCTCCACTATAACACCAACCCTGTTGGAGTTTGTTAAGATGAGGTCTGATGAAAGGGGAGGATTAGATGGACACGACTACTGAAAAGAACTATTTAGCAGAAGTGACGCACCAGCTTAAACAAAAAATCACAGAGGTTGAGGCTGCCCTGAACACCAATGAAGACAATTATAAAGAGTTGAAGCATTATACAATTGATTACAAAAATGAGCTAGATAAATATGAGGTTTATAATCACCAGCAAAATTTAAAATTTCTTGATAGCCGAAGTGTTTTAGAGGCAAATGTATTAAAGAAACTGAACTATCAAAAGGAGACTCCTTACTTCAGTAAAATTGCGTTTCAATTTGACGACGAAGAGGAGGTAGAGGACTTTTACATTGGTCGGTATGGCTTTGCGGGTCGCTATGGAGAACAGCTGATCTATGATTGGCGGGCACCAATTTCTTCGCTTTATTATGATTTTTCACTTGGTGAGGCCTACTACGAATCTCATCAACGTAAATTTTACGGACAATTACGTTTAAAACGACAATTTGAAATAAAAAATGGCGCGATCAGCTTTGTGGTAGATACAAATGATGCTATCAATGATGAACTGCTGATGCGGGAGCTGGGTAAGAGTACCTCCAATGAAATGAAAACCATCATTCACACGATTCAAAAGGAACAGAATCAGGCGATCAGAGACACGAAAACCAAAAATTTGATTATTCAAGGGGTAGCCGGATCAGGGAAAACTTCTATCGCGCTTCATCGGATGGCCTATCTGCTTTATCAGAAAAAAGAGGAGTTAGATGCTTCCGACATTTTGATTGTCTCTCCTAATCAAGTATTCGCGGATTACATCGCAACGGTTTTGCCAGAATTAGGTGAAGAAGAGCTGCCGCAAATTGACATTGTCAAATTAGGCACCATGTTTATTGAAGAAAAATATCAGGTCTCCGATCGCCACGATGAATTGAAGGCTGCACTAGAAAATCCCAATTCCAAACAGGCTGAAAACTACAAATATAAGCAGTCTAGGGAATTCTACGAGCTGCTTCAAACGCATCTTGAACAATTGAAGGCACGACTGTATTCAGCAGAAATCAAGATTGACAATTATCATATTTCAGCAGCAGAAATCAAACGCTTCGTCGATCAGCAGTCAGAAAAGAGTCTCGTCGAACTGATTCAAGAAATTACGAAGCTTTTAAGCGAACGTGTTTCAGAAATAAGTCGTGAATCCTTTGCCAAAACGCTCGAACAGCTTTTCAAGAAACGTCTCAATACTATTGGAAGTTTGTCGGATTATTATCACTTTCTAACCACGAATCATTTGGCGCATGCGTCTGAAAAAAATCGAATCAATTATTCGGATCTATTTCCCTATTTATTCTTCAAATTAATGATTGCCGGGATTAAGCCGAACAAACAGATTCAGCATTTAGTAATTGATGAGATGCAGGATTACTCCTTGCTGCAGTTAGCGATGATCGAGCACCTGTTTCCATGCCCAAAAACGATTTGTGGAGATATTCATCAATCGTTGATCATGAGTGATTCAGATTTTCTAGCAGAAGTTCAAAAAAATCTGCCACAATCACGATTATTAAAGTTTCAGACTAGTTATCGCTCTAGTTTTGAGATCATGAATTTCGCCAAACGTTTTATTGACGAGGAGGAGATTCAGCCGATACAGCGTCACGGCAAGGAAGTTGAAGTGCTTGAGTATAGTAAGAACATGCTCGCGCAAAAGCTGGCCGATTTTAAAGCAAGTACGTTCAAATCTTGTGGTATAATTTGTCAGAACTGGCAGGAAGTAGAAAGGCTTGAGGCCGATTTTCCCGACGAACAGCTGATTCGCTTTGAAAAAAATACAAAAAAGATTGCGGAAGGCATTATCGTAACCACTACACAATTTGCCAAAGGGTTGGAATTTGATCAGGTTATTTTGCCGGATATCCGTTCGAGTCAACTGACACAAAAAAGTACACTGCTTTACACCAGCTGTTCGAGAGCTCTGCATGAGCTAACGCTTTTAATAAATGATGGAAAGGATTTTCAATGAAAACCTATCGCACTTCCGAAGTAGCCGCTATTGTCGGGCTGCATCCTAACACGATTCGCCGCTACGAGGAATGGGGGCTGATTCCTATTCCTCCTAGAGCCGCCAACGGCTATCGTGTGTTTACCGATTATCATATTGAGACGATCAAAATTGCCCAGGTTGCCTTTCAGATTGAAGTCCTGCAATCAGGGCTGCGAATTTTGATGGTTGATATGGTCAAGGCTGGGGCTCGTTATGATTTTGCCGAAGCACAATCGCTGTTGGATCGCTATTTGAAATTGGTGGATCAGGAGATCGCGAATGCAAACGATGTGATTCATGTAGTAGAAGATATTCTGGCTGGAAAAGCTGAAGAAGATGCTGTTTGTTTCACACGTCGAGAAACTGCCGAGTATTTAGGCGTTACTTCTGAGGCTCTGCGAAACTGGGAGCGTAACGGATTGCTGACAATTAAAAGAAGTAAAAATAACTATCGTGTCTATGATGGTGAGGATATCAAGCGTTTGAAGATTATTCGAACCCTACGATCAGCGAAGTATTCTTTGGCGGCGATTCTGCGTATGCTGAATGCGATTGATCAAGAAAAGCAGGATATCAAGCGATTATTGAACCCGTTAGATCCAGATGACAGCATTATTACCGCTTGCGATAACCTGATTGATTCATTGGAAAAGGCTAAATCCAATGCCTGTGAACTGAAAAAGCAGGTGGCTGATATGCAAAAGCGTTTTTTTAATAACTAATAGCAAAAAAGCGTTTGCATTTTTGAAAAGCGAAGTGCTATAATTCTTTTTAGAAGAATAATCAAATGGATAGTGATTGCATTTAGCAAGCTAAACCTGTTGATAAATCAAGCGTGAGGAACGCTTATTTGTCGACAGGTTTTTGGCGTTTTTAAGCTGTAATTACACCAAATTTAAATGAAACGAGGAAGCACAAATGACTTTTCCAAAAGATTTTTTATGGGGCGGGGCAACGGCCGCAAATCAATGTGAAGGTGCCTGGGATGTTGACGGAAAGGGTGCGAGTATTCAGGATCACATGCATTCAGGCGGAAGAAAACAGTATCGAGTGATGACGCCAACAATTGAAGAAGATAGTTATTATCCAAGTCATGACGGAATTGATTTTTACCATCGTTATAAAGAGGACATCGCATTGTTTGCGGAGATGGGCTTCAAAGTTTTCCGTTTAAGCATTGCCTGGTCACGGATTTTTCCAAAAGGAGATGAGCAGGAGCCAAATGAAGCAGGCTTAGCTTTTTACGACCAAGTCTTTGATGAATGTAAAAAGTATGGGATCGAGCCATTAGTCACGATCAGTCATTTTGAGCTGCCTTATGCGCTGGCTGAAAACTATGGCGGTTTTGCAAATCGTCAGACGATTGATTTTTTTGTGAAGTATGCGACGACGTTGTTTGAACGTTATAAAGACAAGGTCAAATATTGGCTAACCTTCAATGAGATCAACTTTGGTACGCTGCCTTTAGGTGGTAGAAATTTATTAGGGATCTTAGACGAAGAAGACAATGAAGAGCGTCGGTTCCAAGCGCTTCATCATATGTTTATTGCGAGTGCTAAAGCGGTCAAAGTAGGACATGAAATCAATCCTGATTTTCAGATTGGCTGTATGCTGGCTTATATGACAATGTATCCGCTGACCTGTAAGCCAGAAGATGCGTTAGCCAATCAAGAGCTGGTCAAAAAACTGAATTGGTTCTGCGGCGATGTTCAGGTTAAAGGAAAATATCCGTATTATATGAAGAGCTACTTCAAGAAGCACAACATCAATGTAACCTTTGAAGCGGACGATGAGGCAATTTTAAAAGCGGGAACGGTGGATTACTACACCTTCTCTTATTACATGACCAGCTGCGTGACTGCCAACATTGAAGAAAGTGATGATCGAGTTGGCGGAAATCTGTTTGGCGGTGTGAAAAATAATTATCTGGAAACCAGTGAATGGGGCTGGCAGATTGATCCAGTTGGTTTACGCTTTACCTTGAACGAATTGTATGATCGTTATGAAATTCCATTGATGATCGTGGAGAATGGATTAGGCGCAGTGGACAAAGTGGAGGAAGACGGAGCGATTCATGATGATTATCGGATCGATTATATTCGTCGTCACATTGAAGAAATGAACAAAGCAGTGGAAGACGGTGTCGATTTGATCGGCTATACACCGTGGGGCTGTATTGATTTGGTTTCCGGCGGAACGGGTGAAATGTCCAAACGTTATGGTTTTATTTATGTTGACAAGGATGATGAAGGCAACGGCACCTTTGAACGTAGCCGGAAGGATAGCTTTAATTGGTATAAAAAAGTGATTGCGACAAATGGAGCAGATTTAACGTAGTTTTTGACCAACTCTTATTTCAATACTGCTGAAAATTTCGTGTTAATTAATAATTTCTGATGGATAGTGATTGTCTATGTGCAAGCTAAACCTGATGATGTGTACGCTTATTTGTCGTGCCGTCATCGGGTTTTCTTTTTTGGAGAGACTAACTATATAGAGTCAAGTAAAAATTAGCCAAATCAAAAAATATTTTATAACAGATAATTCCGAAAAAAGGGTACAACAAATAAGCTTCTTACCATTAGTTTTTTTGAATGTTCAATAGCTAATCAGAAACAATTATATAAGGCTCGTTTTTAGTCAAAATAGCATGAATCACGTAACAAAGCTTACGAGAAACCGCACCTAAGGCAGTTAGATGATGTTTTCCTTCGGAAACTTTTTTCTGGTAAAACGCACTAAAAACAGGATCACATTGAGAAGCTACTAAAGCCGCCGAAAACAAGGCTTTTCGCAAATATGGAGACCCTCGTTTACTCATAACATTATGCGTTGCCTCATATTGCCCTGATTGTGTCACGGAAGCGTCTATCCCAGCGTAAGCAACGAGTTTTTTCGGGTTAGAAAATTTTTGAATATCTCCGATCTCACCAAGAATAGTCGCACCGTTTATAGGACCAATTCCAGGAATTGTGAGAATAACAGAATTTAAAGTGTCCATTATGTGCTTGATTTCTCTTTCCGTTTCCTTTATTTGGCTTTCAATGAATTTTAATTGTTCAATCATTGAACGTAGTTGGAAGGTGAACGCTTCTTGAGCAAATTTTACTCCAAAGGAGTTAGAAGCTGCTTGCTTCAATTGGTCCGCTTTTTCTGCCTTGATTCGGTTCCTGCTTAACTCAGCTAAGTATTGGGCCAAAGTTTCTGAGGAAATGTTTTCTAAGTCGATCGGGGCACTAAACGCCAGCAATAACTCTTTAGAAGCTTTTCCGAAAACGCCCTGCTTGGTAAAAATCGTCGCGTATTCTGGAAAGACTTGATCCAATACGGCTATAATTTTTCTTTTGAAGTCGCTCGCTGTACCTACTAAATAAGTTCGGTAACGAGAAAGTTGTTTCAAAGAAAAAACATTTTCATCGGATAAGACCGTTTCGACAAATGAGCCATAGCGCATTAAGTCAGCAATCAAAACAGAATCAATAATATCGTTTTTTCGTTTCCGTATTTCTGTACCTTTA
Organism: Enterococcus avium; assembly: GCF_002891025.1. Taxonomy (NCBI): domain Bacteria; kingdom Bacillati; phylum Bacillota; class Bacilli; order Lactobacillales; family Enterococcaceae; genus Enterococcus; species Enterococcus avium. The sequence goes on from NZ_NBSL01000003.1 coordinate 811,660, forward strand.
CGCCATCCGTCTGTTTGAAGGGGATTCACAACGTGAATCAAATAATCTGATTCGTGAAGGTATGAAAAGATGGACAGCCAATAGTGCCCCGTGGCTTCCATCCCTATAACAAAGTCACTGGGTGCTCCGGAATAGTCGACCATTCGCTCAATTAATGACTCTGCTCCTTCAGTGGTGTTAGGAAATGAAAAACCTTTTAGTAATACCTTTCCTTCCTCGTTCATGATAGAAGCAACGTGAGTGCGTTTACCGATATCAATGCCTAAAAAGTACATGTATATCTGACCTTTCAAAAAAAGAATTTTGGATTGAAATCCACTCAACTGAAAAGCGTCACTACCTTGTACGAGATACGGAGTAAAGTAAGGACTTTCAACATCTAACTCATACGCAATCCACTTATCAGAGAGAGGAGCCAGTCTCTCGAGTGCGGGTTCAATGACCCAAGGGGGGAACGGCTTAGCCTCTCAATCCAATAAATATATTATCTCAAAAGAAATGAGTTAATACCAAATTAAAATAACGATGGTTCATAGGGTTATCCAATCAAAACCGGAAGGTTAAAACCCTAACTCTAATATACAAGGGGGAAGAAGTGGGACATTCATTCTATTGGAAACTATTAGTGATAAAAATCAATTAGCCATGTAAGGAGAGAAAAAAGAAATGCGTAAGAATTTCAAAGGGATTTTTAGTTTGTTGGCGATCATTTTATTGATGCTGACTGGCTGTAGTACCAGTGGAGCTAAGACAAGCGATTCAAATGCGAGTACAGACAAAACTGACGAAGTAGTGTTATACGTGACACGTCATGGAAAGACTATGTTTAATACGGTCCATCGGGCGCAAGGCTGGTCAGATACACCGTTGACTGATGACGGTGTGAAGGTCGCCGAACAACTAGGGAAAGGGTTGAAGGAAAAGAAGATTACCTTTAAATCAGCATATTCAAGCGATGCTGGCCGTGCACGTGAGACTGCAAGACTAGCGCTTAAAAATAATGGACAATCTGATCTTCAAGTGAAAGAAAGTAAAAATTTGCGAGAAGTTTGTTTTGGGTCCTATGAAGGCGAACACGATGAAGTGATGTGGGGAGATGCTGGAAAAGAATTAGGCTATGATTCATATGAAGACTTCATGAAAGCTATCAGTTCTGGAGAAGCCACTGTTCCAGAAATGCTGAGCGCGTTGAAAAAAATCGATAAATCGGGGATGTCTGAAGAGTGGGACGGTGTTAGACATCGGATGCAAAAGGAACTAACAGAAATTGCTGAGGAAACTGCCGAAGATGGAGGCGGAAATGTTCTCGTTGTTGCCCATGGAATGTCAATTTTATCAATGATCTCGGATATGACAGAGGAAACTCCAGAAGGCGGTCAGCTAGCGAATGCCAGTGTTACCAAAATCGTTTATAAAGATGGGAAGTTCAAAGTAAAAGAAGTTGGGAATACAGCCTACGCAGAAGCTGGAACAAACGAAAAATAAATGTTAAAAGGGAAGTCATTGCAGCTTCCCTTTTAACGTTTAATTACACATTCATCGCTGCTTCATAAGCTTCCCAAATGGCGTCCATTACATTGGTCGGTTTCTTCGCGTCACCAATCAAATGAACATGGTCTGCCTGAATTGCTTGATATAACGCATCATCTGGAGTATAGCCGACAGAAATAATAATGTCATCGGTTGGAATCTCATGAGCCTTTGGCATTCCTTGAACACCGAGAGCAAACATGTGCTGTGCACGATTTGCGACATTTGGATAGTTTTTGACTGTCTCTGTTACATACGCTGTACCATCGGCAAATTTATCAACAACTGAATTTTTCAAAACAGTTACTTGGTAGTAATCTAACAGCTCCATCATCATATTGTAGTTGGCAGCAGACAAACCAAAGGCATTCAAGATTGTTTCGCTGGCTTCGATGATAGTGACCTTTTTCCCTTTTTTAGCTAAATCATAAGCGATTTCACAGCCGGTTAAGCCGCCGCCTACCACTACTACGTTTTCTCCGTTGATTTCTTTGTAGCGTAAGGCATCAATAGCGTAGGTCACGTGCTCACTGTCAAAGCCTGGCGTATCTAATCGGCGTTCATTTGCACCAGTGGCAACAAATACTTCATCATAGGTTTGTGTCTGTTCAGGGGAAACCTCGCTGTTCAGATGAATATTTATCATTAGATCATTCATTTGTTTCTTGTACCAATCCAGTAAATGCCGATCATCCTCTTTGAAATCAGGCGTTGCCGCAGCGACAAATACACCGCCTAACTGGTCGGTTTTTTCATACAAATCAACGGCATGTCCGCGAATCGCCGCAACGCGAGCCGCTTCCATCCCACCAAGTCCGCCGCCAACGACTAAGATTTTTTTCTTTGTCGCAGCAGGAGTTAAGGCATAGCTTTTTTCTCGTCCACAAGCTGGATTGACTGCACAGGAGATATCCTTGAATTGGAAAATCCTTCCCAAGCAGCCTTGATGACAATAAATACATGGGCGCACATCGTCTAAGCGACCTTGGGAGAATTTCACAGGCGCATATGGATCAGCCAATAATGGACGTCCCATCCCCATAATATCTAGTTTTCCATCGGCAATTACCTGATCGGCTAATGCTGGATCATCAAATCTGCCGGCACAAGCGACTGGAATCGAAACGACCTCTTTGACCTTCATCACATCTTCTAAATTGCAGGCTTTTGGCATATACATTGGCGGATGAGCCCAGAACCAGGAGTCATAGCTGCCGTTGTCACAGTTCAGCATATCGTAGCCGAATTCTTCTAATTTTTTTGCCACAATGAAAGATTCTTCGTAGTCACGGCCCCTTTCTTCAAATTCTTCTCCTGGAATCGCGCCGCGGTTAAAGTCTTTGACATAGCTTTTCACACTGTAACGCATTGAAACAGGGAAGTCCGGCCCGCAGGCACCCTTGATAGCTTCAACGATTTCTCTGATGATCCGCAGCCGATTTTCTAACGATCCGCCGTATTCATCAGTGCGTCGGTTAAAGAAGGAAATCGCGAATTGATCCAGCAGATAGCCTTCGTGGACCGCGTGGATTTCAACACCGTCACCACCAGCCTCTTGAACCAATTTTGCTCCTTTGGCAAAGTTTTCAATATATTCTTTGATTTCTTCTTTCGACATGCCACGATCGGTTTTTGTCGGGTCCCAAACGTTTTGGATGGGTGCAGGAGCAGGGCAGATACCGACTAAACCATGATTGGCACGACCAGTCAACGCCGTTAGTTGGACAAATACTTTCCCGCCAGCTTCATGAACACCATCCATTAAATATTTCATATCTCTGACATAACCTTCAGGATTACTTAGAATACAAAAGCCCATATTGTTTACCACCGGCATCAAGCCAGTAATGATCAAGCCTGTGCCGCCTTTGGCTCTTTCGATGTAGTAATCGGCTCCTTCTTTGGTATAAGCAATTGTTTCCATATTCAGCAAGCGCGGGGAAAAGACACCCATAGGCATCATGGCGATCCGATTAGGAATTTCAACAGGACCAATTTTCAAAGGGGAAAACAAACTTTCAAATTTTGACGTCATACAATAATTCCTCCTTTTCTTTTTTATGGATCTATTTTCAAGCGTTCTATCCTTTGGCTGCATTATTGAAGCACAAAACAGCAAGGCAGCGCTTTTTTAAATGGAGTTGTGAAATATTATACAAATAGTATAATTCAAGTATAGAATATCTGACGAAGTTCACTATGATTTTAGCGCCCGAGGAATATAACTATTACGCGAGGGGAGCGGAAGAGCCGATGACAGAACGAGGAGTCCATTGTTCTCAGTTTTCTAAGTCGCAGGACTATTCGAATGGTTTATCTCAACTGAACTTTCAATATACGATTAATAGTCCCAAAGAAACACTGTCTGTCTCTAGAATTTATCAATTGGATCACATGGTGCTGACCCACAGTATTGTCGATCGTTCGCAAGGAATTTTTACTCGTCGCTCAAAAGATCAAAATGATTATATAGGTTTTCGTTTTATCAAAAAGGGATTTGAACGTCATTCGAATGGAGAAAAGACCAGCATCTTAAAGGATTACACCATCGGAATTTTTGATTTGCAGGCAACCAGCAGATATCAAAGAGAAAGAACTACTGAAGGGATTAATCTATTTATTCAAAAAGATTATCAGACAAAAAGACTGCTGCCCACTTTGATGTCTAGCCGAATTATTAGTGCAGAAAAAGGAATGGGACGGGTGTTGTTGGAAATGATTTTTCAGCTTGCGGATCAATTTGTTTCTTGTTCTGAAGAAGAGAATCGCGTGCTGTTAAAGCATTTCGTTCAGCTTTTTTGTGATTGGCTGCCAGAAGCAGAGCCCTTTTTAGCCAGTGAAAACTATAATGAACTTTTAATCGTTGCAACAGATTTTATGCGCAGAAATTTGCAGGATGCAGGGTTAACGTTAGAGCAGACTGCGTCCTATTGCCAGATCTCGATCAGAACGCTGCAAAAGGTTTTTCAGGCTGCGGATTTGTCCTACAGTCACTATTTGAATGATTTGCGCTTAACAACGGCGGCGATCCTTTTGTATCAAACGAATCTTTCAATTACAACTATTGCTTTTCAATGCGGCTATAATGATTCTGCTTATTTTAGTAAGCGCTTCAAACAGAAATATCGTATCTCTCCTTTGGTTTATCGTAAAAGAGTTCAGAAAATGCAAAAAGCGGGCATTGCAGAGGAAAACGAGTGCCCGTTGTTAGCAAATATTTAAGCATAACGAAAAGAACTAGCTCTTAATCTATCAATAAAGAGCCAGTTCTTTTTCTAATTTTTCTTAGCTCGTTTAATCAAGCAATACTCCTCGTAAGGAACATTCTGACTTTGGTGGATTTCCACTAGTTTAAACCCGAAATGTTCATAAATTGGGACATTTGCTTCGGTCATTGTCTCCAGCACAATATCCATATTCTGTCTTTGACAGTCTGCAAAGATCGGTGTCAGCAGTTTGCGCATCACACCAGTACCTTTGGCTTCTTTTGCGACTGCGATCTGAGCAATATAATAGCTGTTTTTAGTATACTTTTTATGCCAGGGAAGCGTGTGATGAATTTCAGCGACTAGCTTGTTCTTTTTTAAGAGCCGTCTCCGGTCCTCCACAGGAAGTTCCTTTAAGATTTTTCTAGAAGGCAAGGAGTACAGAAACTGGCGAAACAAAGTGAGCTTTTTCGACGGAATACTGCTGATCATGCCGACAATCGGTTCACCATAGATTTGAACCTTTTCATGCTTTAAAAAAAGCAGAATTTCTGTTTCAATAAATTTCTTCAAAATCTCTTCTGAATGGTCCATATGCTCGGTTAAAAAGTTAAAATGCTCTAAGTTTGAAAATCGCTCATAAATAAAATTTACAATTTCCGGTAGATCTTCCATCGTTGCGCTTCTCATAAAATCACTCCTCAAATAATGTTTGTATGGTTTTAGGAAATAGTCTTTAGTGTTCTGCTTGAATCGTGTGAAAAAAATAAATAGTCTTGTTGATTAAGTATAGATAATTTACACTTTAGCTAACTAATAATTCTACTATAGTGGAATTTAGTAATGACGTTTATGAAGGAGGAAGAAGGATGGATGGGAAGCTTTTTCGTCAATTACGCAAAGACCGTGGCTTGCGTTTGCAGGATGTCGCCGATGAGGTCAACAGCGTATCTTTTATTAGTAAATTTGAAAAGGAAAATTCGAATATTAGTTTCTATCGCTTAGAGCATTTATTGGAACAAATCAATGTTTCCTTAGAGGAATTCCTTTATTTGCGCGATCAAGCAGCAGAACCTAAGCTTTATCATTACCTGTCTGAGCAGCCATTTTTTATGACAGGAAAATTTACCTTCTATTTAAACCAGATCTTCAAATCCAACAATGAAGTGAATGAATCACGTGATTTTAATAAAGGCGTTCATCAGATGAGGGAATTGAGTCAAACGTTCACGGAAAAAAACCGAGGCGAAAAATTTTTAAAACTGCTATGCCAGTTATTACGTCTGTGCTATCAATTGAATGATCGGCGTGAGCAAGAGGAACCAATCAAGCTTAACGCTTTTTTTGACGAATTACAGACGCTGTCAGAACCGGTAGTCAACTATTTATATAATGTTGAGAATTGGGGCGTTTTTGAAGTCCTCCTCTTTCGTTTTTTCCAATTCAGCTTTCCCGTTGAGACCGTCCATCAGCTATTGCGAACGGCTGTCTCGCGGATAGAGAAGGAGGTTGGAGTTCAGCTGATGCAACGGATGAAATTTGAATTATTGTTTGGTACCTGTGCGACCTTTATCAACTTTCAAAAACTGACGTGGGCAAAGGAGGTACTGGTAGAAACAGAGAAATTGCTCCACGATCAGGGGGATTTATTAAATAGTACAAAATTACTGTTTTACCAAGGCTGGGTAAAAATTATCTCAGGTTCCTTAAAATCAGGGAAACAAAACTGTGAACAAGCCATTTCGATTTTTCGCATTTTGAAACAGCCAACAATGCAGCGTATGTATGAGGAAATGCTTCAAGGAATCATGATCAATCAAGCAAATCAAGAAGATTTTATTGTTTTTTCATAGAGAAGCTTAATAATTGAATTTAGACAACCAGGACTAACTAATGAATGATTAGTTGGTCTTTTTTGTGATCATTCAGTTATCGTAAAAGTTGGACCGATTTTTTGGGTCATTTAATAAAATAATGAACCAAACTAGGCTCAAAGTGACCGAATGCCATTGAAAATTCAGTTTTTCAGATTTCTTTGCTGTTAAATTATTCAGACGGTTCACTTCTTATGTCATTAAAAAAATAAAGCGAACCGACTCGCCATTGCGGATGTATCCGCTCTCAAATATAGTGGAGATGTAAAGGAAATATATATAAAGAGGTGAAAGAAGTGCTGCATGAAAGTATTGAAGAATCATATATTCAGCTTGATCTAGAAGTTGAAAACTTCGAGGAGGCGATAAGAAAATCCTTTGATCCTTTAGTAAAAAGAGCAACAGTCACAAAAGGATATGTCGAGTCAGTTGTTCAAATATATCAAAAAACAGGGCCCTATATCGTGATTACCAAAAACATTGCGCTGCCTCATGCACCAGTAGCAGATGGTGCAAATAAGCTGGGTTTAGGATTTGTTCGATTGAAGCGTCCTGTTATTTCGGGACACGAGACCAACGATCCCGTAAAATATCTTTTCCCTCTTAGTGCAAAAGAAAGCAATGAACACGTTGAATTGCTGTCAAAGCTGGCGGAGTTGTTAAGTCAAAAAGAGTTTATTCAGTTTTTAGAAAAGGTATCCTCCACTCAAGAGTTCATCAATTATTTTAGAAAAGAATAAAAGAAGATTTCTATTTACTAAATGAATCAGAAACAAAAAATAGTTTTCGCGAAACTAATTATAAAAAAACTTAACAGTAGAAAAGGAGAGCGTCATTATGTATAAAGCGTTAGTAGCCTGTCGAGCAGGAGTAGGGTCAAGTTTAATGTTAAAAATCAAAGTAATAGAGGTAATCAAAGCCAACAATTTCCCCATTGAGGTAGAGCATTCTTCTCTAGATGGTGTTCAAGGATTTGGCGGACAAATGATTATTACGCTGCCAGACGTTGCCGAAGAATTAGCCCAGAAAAATTTACCCTATAAGCTTATTGGTATTGGAAACATCGTCGATAAAAATGAGATCAAAACAAAATTAGAAGCTGTTTTAGCCGATTTAGGATAAGACGATTATGGGAGGGAAATAAACAATGGATTTTTTGATCAGCTTTTTAAGTACACCAGCGGTCATGTTAGGGTTTGTCGCATTTATTGGGCTTGTTGCTCAAAAGAAAAGCGGAACAGAGGTTTTAACAGGCACATTCAAAACGATTATTGGGTTTCTAGTCTTCAGCGCAGGCGGATCGATCATGACTGCTGCTCTGCAAAATTTCAATCAGCTATTCCAAAGCGGATTTCATATTCAAGGGGTTGTAGCCTCTCCCGAAGCGGCAACGGCCTTAGCTCAAACCGAGTATGCATTTGTTACTAGCTGTACGCTGATTGTCGGTTTCATCATGAACCTAGTGATTGCTCGAGTCACTCCATTTAAAAATATTTTTTTCACTACGGGGCATAGTTTATTCTTCGCCTGTGTACTTTCATTGATTTTGAAGGCGCATCATGTAGCAGATATTCCGGCAATTGCTATCGGAGGCTTACTATTAGGATTCTTCTCTGCTGCATTACCAGAGCTGTGTCAGCCTTTTATGCGTAAGATAACAGATAGTGATGCGACAGCGATCGGTCATTTTAATATGATCGGCTATGCCTTATCTGGATATATTGGCAAATTATTCAGCAAACACAAAGAAAAAACAACAGAGCATATTAATTTTCCTAAATGGCTATCATTTTTCCGTGATTTCTTAATGGGTGTTTCGGCAGTTATGTTGATCTTATTTTATGTTTCTGCGTTAAAAGCCGGACGTCCAGCTGTGGAAGAGCTTGCGGGTTCTCAGCACTGGTTAGTATTCCCATTCGTTCAAGCCTTTACGTTTGCTGCCGGCATGTCGATCCTGATGACAGGTGTACGGATGTTCTTAGGGGAAATCACAGCTGCTTTTGTTTCGATTTCTGAGAAGTTTATTCCCAATTCTCGTCCCGCTCTTGATGTACCGACTGTATTTCCATTTGCACCAACAGCAGTTATTGTCGGATTCTTGTCTTCATATGCCGCTGGACTGATAGGTGTCTTTATAATGGTCGCGCTCAAGTTTCCGGTAGTGATCATCCCAGCTGCTCATATCTGCTTTTTCTCTGGCGGAACAGCAGGGGTCTTTGGAAATTCTACTGGTGGCTGGCGAGGCGCAGTAGTAGGATCATTCGTTATTGGCTTATTATTGGCCTTTTTGCCAACGGTACTCTATCCATTATATGGGACATTGGGGATTGAAGGATCAACCTTCCCGAATATCGACTATAACGTGATGGGCATCTTGCTAGATAAATTGTTGTCACTGTTTGGTATGTAAAACGAGCAGACTTAGTGGGATTCCGCTAAGTCTGTTTTAAAAAGAAAAGAGGGTAAGCGAATGGAAATTACTACAAAAAAATTAGACGCATATATTGATGTTCTTCAGCCAGAAATTAACGAATACATCAAACGAATGGATAAAAGCAAAATCGTGGAGGCCTGTGAAGTCATTTCAGAATCAAAACGAAAGCATGGGCGCGTGCACGTAACAGGCGTAGGGAAGCCTAGTCATGTGGCGGAATATATTGCAGCACTGAATTCTTCAGTCGGAACACCGACCTACTATTTAGATACAACCGAGGCAATTCATGGTTCAGCCGGACAAGTACTGCCGGGCGATGTCGTGATCGCTATTTCAAACAGCGGACAAACAGAAGAACTAAAACGTACAGTGGAATCCTTGAAATGTTTAGACGCCAAAATTATCGGTGTTAGTGGGGGAGAAAATTCTTGGTTGAAAGACCAATCAACCGTTTTTCTCTTAGCGGGAGTGAATCAAGAGGGCGATGATTTGAACAAGCCGCCAAGAATTTCGATTATTGCTGAAATCATTGTCTTGCAATGTCTTTCTATTTTATTACAACAAGAAGAACAGCTAGATTTAGATAAATATTACCAGTGGCATCCAGGCGGTGCCTTAGGCGAATCAATCAAAAATAGAAAGAAAGTTGGACTCTAATGAAAATCAAAGGAATTATTACGGCGATGGTGACCCCATTATCAGAGGACGGAATTAACGAAGCTGCGACACGTAAGCTAGTAAACAAGCTGATCAATGATGGTGTTCACGGGCTATTTGTCCTTGGAACAAATGGAGAATTCTATGCGCTTAGCGAAGCAGAAAAATTAGCGTTGGTAAAAATCGTAGTTGATGAAGCTGCTGGTCGAGTCCCTGTTTTTGCTGGCTCCGGCGGGATCTCTACAGAAGAAGTGATTAAAGTAACCAATCAATTTGCAGAGCTTGGTGTCGATGCGGTTTCGGTAATCACTCCTTATCTAATCAAACTAAGCGATGAAGAGCTGATTCAGCATTATCAAACAATTGCCTTAAATACCAATCTTCCAATGATTCTCTATAATATTCCTGCAAATACTCAACTATCAATAAATGAATCTGTCTTTAAGGAATTAATCCAGCTTCCGCAAATTATCGGAATTAAGGACAGTAGCGGGAAATTAGAAAATATTCAAATGTACTTAGAGACGAATGATCGAGAGGATTTTTCAATTTTGATAGGATCAGATTCCTTGATTTTACCAGCTTTGCAGATGGGAGTAGATGGAGCGGTGGCTGCCACATCTAATGTATTAACAAAGACTGATTTAGGAATTTATCAGGCTTTTCTTGAGAATAAAATGGAGCGAGCTCAAGTTCTTCAAGAAAGCATCAATGATTTTCGAGGTATTCTAAAATTAGCGACTGTTCCCAGTGTTCTTAAGCATAGTTTAGAGCTTATCGGATTTCCTGTAGGAGCACCAAAAAAACCAGTTCGTAAAGTTTCTTCAAAATTTGACGCTGAAATTTGCGAAACACTATCAAAATACAAGGAAATTGAAGGGATGGAGAAACTAAAATGCGAAAATTAACGACGTTATCTCGACTGTATCAGGAAAAATTAATGGCGATTATTCGAGTAGAAACAATTGAACGGGCTCAAGAAATCGTTGATGGCTGTCTTGAAGGAAAGATTTCCTGTTTAGAAATCAGCTATACGAATAATAATGCGGGTGACATTATCGAACAATTAAAAGAAATTTACCAAGAAAAAATAGTTATCGGAGCTGGAACTGTGCTTGACAGCGAGACGGCTCGTCAAGCACTATTAAAAGGAGCTGAGTTTATCATTGCTCCTAATTTCAACATAGACGTGGCAAAGTTGTGTAATCGCTATCAGATCCCTTACATGCCGGGCTGTACATCGATGACCGAAATCGTTGAGGCGCTTGAGGCGGGTGCAGATATGATCAAGGCCTTTCCTACCTCATCTTTCATTGGTCCAAAAGTCGTTTCTACTATTAAAACACCGATGCCGCAAGTTCCCATGCTTTCATCAGGCGGAGTCACCATTGACAATGTGTCTGATTGGCTTGAAGCAGGTGTCGACTGTATGGGGATCGGGACACTATTGTCAAAAGGAACCAAGTCAGAAATCGCGGAAAATGCTAGACAATTACGTCAGAAAGTTTCAGCAGGTTAATCTACTTAGACAGGAGGAATGGATGTGTACAAAATTGATCAGCGAACACGGCAAGTACTGATAAAAATGATTGAAAAACCTATTATTCCTCAAAGAAATTTAACAGGTCAGCTTAATTTGTCACGCGTTCAAGTCGATTACGTCATCACTAAAATCAATGAATCCTTATCGGATGAAGGGCATCCTCCTGTCTACTTTGATGGAAATAACTATCATCTGTCAGAAGCAAGTCGTCTGTTTTTTGTTGATTTTTTCTCTAGCGATCATGTTTATCGATACTATGAGATGGATATTGAGGAACGAAAAAAATATATTTATCTGATGCTTTTCTATCATTATGAAGAATACTTATCGGTGAATCATTTTTTAGGCGTATTGGATATTGGAAAAACTACTTTTATCAATGACTTGAAAAAAGTCGAAAAAGAATTGGAATCTCTTGATATTCAAATCAAATATAATCGGAAAAAGGGTTACTATCTGGCTGGAAATGAATCGGTCTTGCGCTATCAATTAATGAAGATGGTGCTAGAGGATTTACGTTCAGATAATGGCAGCTTTCTTTGGGATTATTTTTTATTTAACGAAGGGACAATCCAGAAGGAGAAAGTCTTTCGACAGATTGCTGCAGAATTGGAACATTATTCCATTGTATTGGTGGAAAATCGATTGCTGGAATTTAGTTACATGCTGATTTTTTTGTTGCCGCATTTATCCAAAGAATGGTCAGAGTTTTATGAGAGGTACAATTTCCAGAAGTTTTACCAAATGAAGGAGTATAGCTTTTCTCGAAGCCTGCTTGCAAAGTTCTCAATCGACAATCCATACGCCATACTTTATATTTGTGGCTGGATGCTGGGCATGGCTATTGGGGATGCTGACGAAGAAGCGCCAGATTCTTCTATCATTAATGAATTAGTAGAAAGAATCTTTGATCGTTTTGAACGCTTGTCGGGTATTCGTTTTAAAGATAAGAAAACGGTGAAAAAGCAAGTATACAGTCACTTTCGTCCAGCTTACTATCGATTGTTTTTTCATCTTCCGATTATCAATCCTCTGAGTAAAAAAATTATTCAAGAATACCCAGATTTATTTCAAATCGTTAAGGAAACGATGAAGCCAATCGAGAATCTATTCGGAACGATGATTCCTGATGAGGAAATCTCTTTTTTAACCATCCATTTTGCTTCTTTAATTGATAATAATGATGAATACCAAGTGAAGCGAAAGGTCGGTATTATTGTTTGTCCGAATGGTATCGGAAGCTCGGCAATTATTTACAATGAGTTAAAGAATCTTTTTCCAGATATGATTTTTATAGGTCCAATAGAGACAAACGAGATCTATCAGAAAAAACAGGATTATGACATGATTTTCACTACTGTACCTAATATGCGGCTTTATTCTTTGAAAAAACCGGTCTATACAGTGAATCCGATTATGACGATTGACGAAAAATACAACTTGGTCCAAGAGATTCAAAACGGTCCTGGAAACTTATCGGGGGATTATCAATTTGAAGAGCTTTTTGCAATTATTGATAGGTTCACGACTATAAAGGATGAGCTCGGATTACGAAAAGAATTGAAAAGGCGGTTGAAGCAGCCTAGAATCTATAATCCAGAAGATATTCTACCAAGTGTTTCAGGTAAAGATGAGCTCAGTCTTACAGATATTCTCTCTCCGGCTTTTATTCAGTTAAACCTTGCAACAAATAGCTGGGAGGAAGCTTTTTACGTAGCCGCGACACCGCTGATCGAAGCAGAAATCGTAAGCCGACGTTATATTGACAAGATCATCCAAACGACATACGAGGAAGGGCCTTACATGGTTATTTCTGATCATGTCGCGTTGCCTCATGCTCGTCCTGAAGATGGAGCGAAAGAGGTGGGATTAGGAATAACGGTACTTAAGGAGCCGATAAAAATTTTAGGGAAAACACCAATGAAGTATATTTTTACCCTAGCGGCGGTAGACAGCAAAAGACATTTAACTGCACTAGCTGAACTGGTGGCACTGATTGATCGACCAGATTTTTTTAATATGCTGGATTCTGTGTCATCAAAAGAAGCAGCCTATCAATGGATCGCAGATTTGTTATAGAAAAGCTTAAGAAAACAGTTGTATTCAAAAAAGAGTATGACTGTTTTTTATGTAATCTTGATTCTTGCTGTTAGACGAGAAAATTAATATATTTCGTTCACTGAAATACAAGCGCTTTCTTTGCTTTAATTTCGTTATTCTTGCATAATAGACGAAAATTCAAAGGAGTGAACGAGATGGCAGCAATGGTATTTACCAATTACCCAGTGAAAGATGTGCAAGCTTCGACCGAATTTTATGAGAAACTAGGATTTAAGAAGAATGTGGAGTTTTCTAATGAGCAGTCCAGTTCGATGATGTGGGATGATACATTTTGGATTATGCTACTAGAATATGATTTTTATAATCTGTTCTTGAAAAATAAAAGGATCGCAGACACTGAAAAAGAAAGCAGTACGTTAACCGCTTTTTCTGTAGAGAGTCCTGATGTAGTGAAAAAAATTGCGGAAGCAGCAAAGGCCAATGGTGGAGACTATTTCTCGGTGGATATGAACATGCCGGAGGATCAAATGTTTAGTTTGGAAGTCACCGATTTGGACGGCAATCAATTTGAACCAGTATGGATGAATATACCTTAACAAAAAAATCGCGGAGTAATCCGTGATTTTTTTTTTTGAGCGTTGTAATACTCTTTTTTTAACTTTTTGCTTATTCTAAAATAGATGATTCTTTAAAAAAAGAGGGATAAAGATGCCAACAACACAAAAAGATTACTTTGAAGAGCTATTTGATCGAGAGACCTTTCTTCAGCGGCGAATGATTTTATTATTGAATGAGAAAAATGGCTATTGGGTAACACGAGAGTGGCTAAGTGATGCTTTAGGTTTAAGTAAACGAACCACGCTAAGCATAATGAATAGTTTAGCTGAAAAAATTGCTGACCTTCATTCAGATAAATTTTCTTTGCAATTATCAAAAGGAAAAGGAGTTCGTCTGACGGTTGCAATAGACGCAGATGTATATAACTTAGTAACTGAGATTGTGCAGGAATGCCCCACAGTCGTTCTTTTAAAAACATTGATTATGGATGAATTTCAAAGTGTGCGCCATTATGCGCTTGCCCACTTTACCAGTGAATCGACAGTGAGAAGAGATTTAGCGAAGGTTCGCCGGATGTTATCTCGTTATAAGGTTAAAATTAGTCGTGATACTTTTCAGTTGGAGGGAGAAGAATACCAGATTCGCATGATCATGGTGATTTTTTTCTGGAGTATTTATCGTGGAAGCAGTTGGCCCTTTCCCTTTATCAATGAGCAATTGCTTGAGGGATATGTTGAAGAAATCTTGGATAGTGAATTTACCGTTTATCCCAATATTCCTTATGCCTATAAAAAGCAGCTGGCTTATATTTTTGCAGAAGCAGTCATTCGTACTCGTAAGGGTAATATTCTCCAAATGCCTACAGAATTAGAAAAGAGGATTACCTCCAATACGTTGTATCCTATTTTTGAAAAGCAGCTTAGTCCATCTCAAGGTGTAATCAACACGAAGCATTCTGAGATTCCTTTCTTTTTCCTCGTTTGGTTAGCCATGTCTAAAACGATCGATGTTTTTAAGGAACCATTAATCAATGCTTTGTATCAACAGCAAGCTCAGCAGCATACCCCAATTTTTTCAGCGACGGATTTGATGATTAGAAGATTTCAGGAAGAGTTCTTTCCTATTAAAGAAGCAGAATTTTTACGCTTCCGAAATTATATACTAAGCAGTCATTTTTTTGCGCAATATTTTAAAGGCTTCAATACCGACATGACAGGGAATACGTACAAAGCAATTTTCCAAAAACGCTATCCGCGAATGACAGAAAAAATGCGCCGATTTATTGAAGAATTGTATGCAGAATCAAAAAATCCAATCTTTTTAGAAGTCGCTTTTTTAATGATTCCTTATCTGAAAAATGCTTTATACTTGGAAAACCCGTGTAAATATGAAGTGCCCATTACCGTTTTAGTCGAAAGCGATATGCCCAATCTGATGACCAAAAATTACATCGAACAGCTGCAAGGACACTTTAACTATTTGTACAATGTGACATTTATTGATGTTTTTTCAGCTAACACGGAAGAAGTGGATATTTTACTGACTACAGGTACCTTTAAAGATTTAAAAAAGGTTTATCCACAAGCTCAGCTAGTAGTTATTGGCAGACGTTTGGAGCTCAATGATCTAAATCGTTTAACACAGGTTTTAGATTTGATTTCAAAGGAAAAACAAAAAATTTAGTCTCTCAAAAAGTGTTCTATGAAAGCTTCATTTTTGAAAATTTCTGAAAAAATAATCTGCTATAAATAGAAATGGCAGTTTAAGAAATTTGAAGTAAGAGGTGTGAAAATGAAGCGAAAAAAAATAATTGACCAATTAATATATGGCTTAATGACCTTGTTAATTTTGATCAACTCACTGACTCCTTTGACAGTGTTTGCCGAGGATAAACCTGCAATAAAGCTTGAAAATGTTTCGGAAGGACAGAATGCGAGTCAACTTGACGTTCAGCTTACATTAGAAGAGGGGCAAGAAGATCGCAGAGTTCAGCTCTCTCAACCAGTCATTCAGCAAGCGACTATAGAAATAGCTGGAAAATCAATAGCATTAAAAATAGAGAACGATCAAGAGCTTATTATTCCAAGAGATGTTGCTGGAGTAGGAACCATTCATGTAGATCTTAAGGATATAAAAGGGCTATCTTCCTTGGATATTTCTTATGAGCAACAGCAGTTGACCTATACGTTTGAACAAGCGACTACATCTGAATCAGCGAGTTCAAACGAAATAACAACGAGCTCTTCAGAAACTGGCAAAACAGAAAACACAGAGCCTGATTCATCGAAAGCGACTGAATCAGCAACAGCAGCGACAACAGAATCCACTCAGTCAGAAACTAAGCCGCGGGCTGACGGCCCTACCGATATTCGAGAGTATTTTCCGAATGGTGAAGGAACGATTTTGACGAGCTCGAATTTAGTTTATTTGGATGAGGATGGCAATGTTGTCACCCCGCCGATTACATCTAACATAACCGTTCGGGCGTTTTATACCTGGAATATCCCAGAAGATGTGCGTCAGCAAATCGAACCAGGCGATTACTTTGATTTCAAATTACCTGAAGAACTGAAGCCTAAGCAGGCACAAGTCGGTGAGTTGAAAAACGAAGCAGGCGAAGTTTACGCCAAATATACCATTGATCAAGACGGAAATATTCGTTTTGAATTTACTGAAGAGGTAAAAAATCAAAGTGATATTAATGGCAGTTTTTATTTTGATACGGAGTTCAAAAAAGAGCATATTGATGGCCCCGGTGACATCACTATTCATTATCCGGTGGAGGATGACTTACCGCCTGTCAATATTGAGATCCGTCCTGATACGGAGCAATCCATTGACAAGCAGGGACACTTTGATCGGACTCCTAATCCTAGCAGTGTCGAGTGGACAGTCGACTTTAATCAATCCATGAACCATTTAGAAGATCCGAAGATCACGGAAAAATGGCCTGAAGGAATTGACTATAAATCTGTAAAAGTAATGGAATTAGAAATGAATCTCGATGGAACCATCAAAGAAGTAGGTCGAGAACTCAGTCCGAATGAATATACTGTTGATAAAAATGGCAATGTCACGATTTTAGGTGAGACCAACAAAGCCTATCGTTTAGTTTATCAAACAGATATCAAGGATTCAGCGAAGCCAGAGAATGGCGGGAAAGTCAGCTTTACTAACGTCGCACAGTTAACTGATAAAAATGATGACGATGGAATCGATGCCAAAGCAACTGTGACAAACACATTCGGAAAGCCAGTTGAAAAAAATATGGTTAATTATGACCCCAATAATCAGGAATTCAGCTGGGCGATCAAATACAACTATGACGAGAAGAATATCGCTAAAGGTGATGCCATCATTACGGATACCATTAGTAAAAATATGGACCTTATCGATGATTCAATCAAGCTTTATCCAATCACCTTCGATAAAAAAGGAAATGAAGTTAAGGGAGAAGCTTTAGTTGAAGGAAAAGATTATGTTTTGGAGCCCAATCCTGATGGTGAAGGATTTGTCATTAAATTTTTAAATGATGTCGACGGAGCGGTGCGAGTCGAGTACAAAACCAAGGTGAACGGTATCGTCTCCGATCCTACTCAAGTAACAAATAATGTTACGACAGGCACGGGGCAAACAGATGGTGACAAAGGAACGGCGCAGCAACAAAACGTGATCAAAAATATTACAGATATCGATTACGCGGACAAAAAAGTTGGCTGGAAGATCAATGTCAATAAAAATCACTATTACATGGAAAACCTAGTGTTAACCGATACCTATTCTCCAATACCAGGTCTATCAATGGCGATCAAAGAAGATTTAAAGCCGGATTTTGAAATTCGTGATGTAACGAAGAATCGTGTATTGGTACCAGGACAAGATTATGATCTTGAGTTATTAAGTGATAGCTCAGGAAAAAATGAGATGGGCTTTAAGGTCGTTTTTAAAGGAGATTACAATCCAACGGAGTCCGAATTAGAAATCAACTATCGGACGAATTTTGATGTGAGCTTATTGGACCCTAATAATCCTGAGTTAGATCATTTTAAAAATAAAATGCAGGCTGATTGGGAGGATAAAAATGGCGGGAAGCATACTTCTGATGACGACAAAGACTTCAAACCTCATGATCCATTCCAATTAAACGCTCAAAAAAGTGGGATCTATAATGCTCAAACGAAGCATATTACTTGGACGATTGCAGTGAATCTCAGTCATAATATCCTGACGCACGCACAGTTGCAGGATAAGATAAAAGAAAATCAAGATTACGTTGATGGTTCGTTGAAGATTTACAAGGCTGAGGTCAAGAAAGATGGCACCGTTACGAAGAAGCAGCCTGAAGAAGTCGTAAATGACGAGATGAAGAAGATTATTGAACCTAGCACTTCCAATGATCAGCTGCTGCAAATTGATTTTCCTGAAGGTTCAGATGAAACGTATCTAATCGAATTTGACACCTCTGTAGAAGGGAAAATCGTCGAAGGATCGAATCAATACACCAATGTTGCACATTATGAAAACAATGACGATGATCGTGATGTCACCGGAGAGGTCAGCGTGAAATATGATGGGAAGTATGCACAAAAAACCGGCGAACAGGATAGTGAAAATCCTGATTATGTCAATTGGCATGCAGTGATCAATCCTTCCCAATCAACGCTTGATCATGTGGTGATCAAAGATGAACCCTCTGATAATCAGGTGATTGATCAAGATTCCATCCAATTATACGAAACAACCGTCGCAGAAGATGGCACCATTACGCCAAATTATGATAAACCGTTGAAATTAAACAAGGATTATATTGTAGAAGTCACCACAGATAATGTCACTGGCAAACAAACCATGATGATTAAGCTGAATGACAAAATCGATACCGCTTATCAGCTAGAATACCGCAGCTATATCACCTCCTCTTCTGAGGGAAGTAAAGATACTGTTTCAAACAAAATTACGGTAACAGGCGACAATGAGCAGACAGTTTCTGGTGGTGATGGCGAAGATGTCACGGTAGAACTGAATCATAGTGGCGGTTCAGCGTCTGGTAAAAAAGGCAAGCTGGTGATCCAAAAAACAGAAGCAGACGGAAAAACACCTTTAGCAGGGGCTAAGTTTGAACTTTGGAATACCTCAAAAACTCAATTGTTGCGTAAAGGTGAAGTTGATGAAAACGGCCAGCTTATTTTCGGGAATCTTCCTTATGGTGAGTATTTATTGATTGAAACAGCTGCACCGAAAGGCTTTACGATCTCAACCGATTTAACGGAAGGTCGGAGAATCACCATTGATGACAGTACTTCAACTGAAAATGCCGGAGTGATGACGATTCCGAATGAGCGCAACAAAGTCATCCTGCAAAAGACTGACGCTGACGGAAACCCCATCAAACTTGGCGGAGACATTCAAGAAGGTGCTCGTTTTAAACTAGAACATTTTAGCAATTTGATGCCGAATCACGCGCTTTGGGAACCAGTAGAATTGAATCCGGACCGTTTAAATAGTGAGGGGATTTTAGAAATTGATAGTTTGCCGCTAGGACTGTACCGGATTACCGAGATTGAGTCACCCAATGGCTATATTCTGAACAATGATCCTGTAACTTTCGTAGTCTATCGTAACAGTCATCATCAGATCCCGACGATCAATGTAACGTATAAAAACTATCAGGGTTCTGCTGAACTAATCAAAACAGACAGTGAAGGGAACCCGCTGCAAGGCGCAGAGTTTGATGTTTTAGACAGTAATGGCAAGAAAGTGAATTCACAGCCTTTGGTCTCACAAGCAGATGGAAAAGTCACCATAACAGGACTTGCACCAGGAGACTACAAATTTGTCGAAACCAAAGCACCACAAGGCTATATTCTTAACAATGAGGAAGTCCCTTTTACGATAGATGAAGTTGCTCACGGAAAACCCAAAACAGTGACGACGCAATCAAATGGTTCTCCTTTAGAATTAGCGAACTATCAAGGTTCTGTTGAATTTGTGAAGAAAGATAAAGAAGGCAAGGCGCTTGCAGGTGCTGAGTTTGATTTATACAATGAAGCGAATCAAAAAGTAAACAAAGAATCAATTAAATCAGGTGAGGATGGAAAGGTTCATGTCGATCACCTAGCGCCAGGAAATTACACGCTGGTTGAAACGAAAGCACCAGAAGGCTATCTCTTAAATAAAAAGAAGGTCACGTTTACGGTGAAATCGTCGCATAACGGTAAGGTTCCAGTCATTGAATTAGCTGACTATATTAACTACAAAGGATCTGTCCAATTAACGAAACGCAATACCGATGGGGAAGGCTTATCTGGGGCAGAGTTCACTCTTTACAAAGATGATATGAAAACCGTGGTAAAAACAGCTAAAAGTGATAAAAACGGCAACGTTCTTTTTGAGGATTTGGCACCGGGAACGTACTATTATCAAGAAACAAAAGCGCCAACCGTTACTGAAGGCTCTGATTATGTCATCAATCCATCCTTGATCAAAATAGAAGTACCTAAAGCTGCCGATGGAAAACCAGCGATTATTGATGTCGGTGATTTCCAGAATTTCCGCGGAAGAGCGCAAATCACAAAAGTGGGTGAGGGCGGTTCGATTGCAGGCGCAGAATTTGAGCTTTACCAGATTATTGATGGCGAAGAGCAGCCTGTACGAAAAGTGATCACTCCAGAAAATGGGATTCTTGATATTTCAGACCTTGGAGCCGGAAATTATAAGCTTGTTGAAACCAAAGCAGCACCGGGATATATCGTCAATGATCAACCCATCTATTTTGTGGTTCAGGAAAACGATGATCAAAATCCAATAATCGACAATCTAGATTTTGAAAATTATCAAGTAGAAGTATTTGGTCGGAAAATCAACGAGGGAAAAGAAGCCTTAGCTGAGGCCGAATACCAAATCTTTAAGGCAGATGATCAGGATCAGCCAACAGGAAATCCGGTCTCTGTCACAAATCGAGAAGGTCAATCTACAACAACCGTAGTTACTGATAAAAACGGTGAAATCTACTTTAAAGGAATTGACCTAGAGGGGAAAGCCTCGCAAAAATATGTACTTGTTGAAACCAAAGCACCTGAGGGTTATGTCTTAGACACCAAACCTCATCCATTTGAGATTCACGAACAAACAGGAAAACCAGAGCCAATTGATTTAGGTGATTTTATCAATTATCAGGGCTCAATCGAATGGCTGAAGAAGGATGAAGCCGGTAAGGCACTCCAAGGTGCGGAGTTCGAGATTCGCGATGAAGACGGCAAGGTTCAAACGGTGATGAATGCATCAGGAAAAGCAGTTGAAAAGCTTATCTCAGATAAAACAGGGAAAGTTTTTGCGACAGGATTAGCTCCTGGGAAATATGAACTCGTTGAAACTAAAGCACCAAAGAATTTTATCTTGAACAAAAAGATCGTTTCATTTGAAATCAGCGACAAAGCTTCAGGGAAACCTGAAACCATCACGCTTGAAGACTTTATCAATTATCAGGGCAGCGTCAAAATGACAAAGGTCTCAGATCAAGGAAAACGCTTGGCAGGAGCAGTCTTTAGACTGTATCATGCTGATGGAAAACAAGTTGGGGAATATACTTCTGATAAAAACGGACAACTCTTAGTCAAAAATCTTTCGCCTGGCGACTATTACTTTATGGAGAAAGAAGCTCCAGCTGGCTATACAATCAACAAAGAGAAACGAGAATTTACGATTCAATCAGCTGAAGAAAATAAACCAGCAATCGTTAATGTTGGAGAGTTTGTGAATAAGAAATTACCACCAGTTGATGTACCGAAATCGTCAAATCAAGTAAACAATTCTAAGCATGATTCAGGAACAACAACAGGAAGCTATCCGAAAACCAATGATACCCGCAACTCATGGTACTTGGTGGTTGGCTTAGCGGTTCTTATCATTGCTGGAACCATTTATTATAGAAGAAAAGAGTAATTCTAAAGACCTAAACAGTGAAGTGTTTGCTGCTTAGGTCTTTTGTTGAAGCAGTTAATCAAATGCGAAAAAAATGAGCTTCAGCTAGTATTTTTTATAAAATGTTTTAACTTCAAAAAGCGCAGCGATTTTAACGATCTCAGAACTTTTATCAAATAGAGAACAGCGTGATCAGCCTCTTAGAATAGTCAAGAATAGACTCCGAATTCGTCCTATGCAGCAAAATTTGAGATAGCGTATTAGAAAGGTTAAGACAGCTTTCTTAAAGTTGATATTGCGTCAATCTTTCAAGAAATGGTATGATTGCTTATGAACTGGAAAACTGGAGCTAGGGTTCCGCTCATTCGAATGAGGACTGTGACCGAGGGCTTCATCTTTTACTAATCTGTAAAAGGCACCTATTGATATAAAAAATCCGAGGGGAAAGGTTCAGTGTATTTGTAATGCACTGACTTTTTTCTCGGATTTTTTTGTCTGATGGGCTTGTTAGTGCATTCATATAAATCAAGAGTATTTGAAAGGATGACAAACATGAAGAAACTAGCTTTTTTTGATTTAGACGGGACATTGTGTTCAGGGGGAAGCCTGCGGGTGGATCAGGAGACGCTCGACGCTTTTGACCAGCTAAGAGAAAATGAGGTACTGCCAATCATTGCAACGGGTCGCAGCTATTATGAAGTAAAGGAGCTATTAACGCTACTAAAGGCGGAGCACTTCGTATTATCTAACGGCTGCTATGTACGTTTAGCCGGCAAAACAATCCAGAACGCAAAATTTTCAGCATCAGAAATTGAGAAAATTTTAGCGATTGCCAAGGAAAATCGTCTAGCGGCAGGTTACTTTAATCAACGGGAGTTCGCGGTCAATCGATTATCGGATGTTGTAAAAGAGCACATCGCCTATATGGGAATTCAGGAGATTCCAATCTCGCCTAATTTTTTCCATAAGAACCCGGTTAATTTTATGAATCTCTATTTAAATGAAGAGCTGGAGAAAAAAATAAGCACAGAATTAGCATCCTTAGCAGATACCGTTCGTTTTGCCCCATTAGCGATTGATGTCCTGCCGAAAACGGTCTCAAAAGGAACCGCCATCCAAAAGCTCTTGTCCTCGATGTCAGGTACACAACTAGAAACCTATGCCTTTGGTGATCAGAATAATGATTTAAGTATGTTTCAGCTGGTAGATTACGGAGTAGCAATGAGAGATGGGACAGATCAATTGAAAGCCCAGGCTTCTTATGTGGCGAAAACGGAGAATGGTGTGTTGGAAGGGCTAAAGCATTATGGATTGATTTCATAAGAAGTGACTAAAAGTAGGATAAAACAATGAGACTTAAGGCGGATGCTCAAAGTTTAAGAATTCGTTAAGCTAAGCATATCAATGAAAGAGAGTAGGAGAGAGTGTGAAAGGGAATAAGAGAAATATTATCTATTTGATGTTGGGGCAATTTATCTCTGTGTTTGGTGGATCGATATTACGCTTTGCATTGTCGTTATTTGTTTTGGATGTAACAGGAAGAGCTGATGTGTTTGCCACAGTCTTAGCAATCTCTAGTGTGCCGGTTTTGTTTGCGCCGATTGGCGGAGCAATTGCGGATCGTTTTGATCGAAAGATTTTGATGGTGTTAATGGATGTTGCTAATGCTATTATCGCGGCGCTATTATTCTTAGTAGTAGGAACCTCAGAATCTATCTTAGGTATTGGAATTTTGATCTTTATTTTAGCGATTGTCGGCAGCTTTGATACACCAGTTGTGGGAGCGAGTATCCCGTTATTGGTAGAAGAACACGAGCTAGAGAAAATCAATGGATTATCAAATGGAATTTTACAATTGTCTAATGTGGTAGCACCGATCATTGGCGGGATATTTTACGGATTGATGGGCGCGAAGCTGCTGGTTGCCAGCAGTATTGTCTTCTTTGTGATTGCTGCGATTGTTGAAAGCTTCTTGATAATTCCCTTTGAAAAACGTGAACGAACAACGGGAACTGTTATGGAAATATTAACTGCTGATCTGAAGGATGGGTTTAAAGAAGTCAAAAATAATCAAGTGATTTTCAAATCAATCGTGATTGCCGCGGCGATCAATTTTGTCTTGACCTCGTTCTTTATTGTTGGTTTACCAATTATTTTACGGATGACACTGCAGGTTAATGACACAATGTATGGTATTGGAATGGGTGTCTTTAGTCTTTCTAGTATCGTCGGGGCAATTCTAGCAGGACCGTTGACGAAAAATCTGAAGTTTAACAATTTTTATCGTGTATTTACTTATTCGGGAATTATCTTGGTGATTACGAATATTTCGTTGAGTATGACCAGTGCAAGTATAGGATTTATGGTTGTTCTTATTATGGAGATTATTATCGGAATGGTGTTGAGTGCAATCTCAATCTACCTAATCTCACTTGTTCAAAAGATTACGCCAAAAGCAAATTTGGGCAAGGTTATGGCAACCATTATCGCGGTAGCACAATGTGCGGTGCCGCTAGGTCAGTTGGTGATGGGATTAGTATTTAGAAATACGACAACCAATGTTTTTATCCCATTGCTTATGATCAGCGTGTTCGTTTTGTTAATCTCGTTTGTGTGCTTTATGATGTTCAGAGAGACCAAAGAAAGCGATATTTATACGGTAAAAGAATAACTAAGCAGCACGTCGGTATTTTAGAACTGACGTGCTTTGCTATGATTAAGAAGTTTGGTATAAAATGAATCTTCTGTTTTTTTGTTTATAACTTTTCTGTTAAAAACGACAATAATAATAAATGATGATGGGTTAATATAAATTTTCTTGCATTTTTGTTAGTGTTTTGGAATACTAATCTAAAAGGGGTGGATAAGAATGAACGCTCAAAAGAAATTACAAGCATTCGTTGATAAACAAGAACTGTGTTTTCTAGGTTCTATTACTGAAGAGGGATATCCGATGATTCGTGCTATGCTAAAGCCGATAAAAATCGATGATAACTGCTTGTATTTGCATACGAATACCTCATCGAATAAGGTTCAACAATTTTTGGCTAATTCAAAAGCCTGTGTATATTTTTATGATGCGAAAAATTTCACTGGTATATCGCTGATTGGAAAGATGGAGGTGTTGACAAAAGAAGCGGATAAAATTGAGTTTTGGCAGGATCAATACCACATTTATTATGAACAAGGAGAAGGCTTGTCAGATTTCACCGTATTAAAATTTACTTTTGATCAAGGAGAGTTCTATCAAGATTTTCAAGTAACCACCTTTTAAAAAAGAAACCTTAGAAGACCATATAAAGATAGTGTAAAGAAATAGACGCAAGTTTCACACTATCTTTAGGTCTTTTTTTTTATGCTTAAAAAGTAAAGAAAGTAAGCCTTGTTACAACAGAAGTAGGGCTAATAAGGAGAGAAATGAAATGACGATTATTTTGGGAATCATTGGACTCTTATTAATGATTTATCTTTTCTGGTTTTTATTTAAGGGGGAAGAAATATGAGTAGTGTCATCTATCAAGGATTATTTTTCTTGTTTATTTTATTAGCATTGGCGTTACCGTTAGGCTGGTATATCAAAGAAATTATGCAAGGTAAGATTCCAAAGGGTGTTCGATTCCTTCAACCTTTGGAGCGATTGTTTTATAAGGTTATCGGACCAATTAGTAAAAAAGAAATGTCCGCAAAGCGTTACGGAGCAAGTGTTTTATTATTAAGTATTTTATCAATCATATTGTTGATCGTCATTTTAATGACTCAACACTTTATGCCTGGCGGTTCATCCGTGAAAAATTTATCGTTGCCGTTAGCATTGAACACGGCTGTTAGTTTTGTAACGAATACTAACTGGCAGGCATATGCTGGAGAGACGACCTTATCAAATACTTCGCAGATGTTTGGATTAACCGTCCAGAATTTTGTTTCAGCAGGTGTGGGACTTTCAGTCTTAGTTGCATTGCTTCGGGGACTTTCACAGGTTAAAAAGAAGGTTCTGGGAAATTTTTGGCAGGATTTGACCCGCAGTTTGATCTATATTTTATTACCGCTATCAATCATTTTCGCGATTCTATTGATTTCTCAAGGAACTGTCCAAACTTTCAAATCAGGTATTTCTTATGAGGGATTAGAGGGGAAAAATCTCTGGCTTCATTTAGGACCAGTAGCTAGTCAAGTGGCGATCAAACAGCTTGGAACGAACGGTGGTGGCTTCTTTGGTGCAAACTCAGCCTACCCGTTTGAGAATCCGACAATTTTCTCGAACTTTTTAGAAAATTTGGCAATTTTATTGATTCCAGCCGCATTAATCTTTGCTTTTGGTTTTTGGGTTAAGGACTGGAAACAAGGTCGAACAATCATGATTGTTTCACTATTTTTCCTATTGTTGGCTTTTATTGGTGTGGCATTTAATGAGTTTTATGGTCCGGAATTTGCACATGTACTTGGAACAACGAATCTGGAGGGCAAAGAAGTTCGCTTCGGCGTTGGGTGGTCAAGCTTATGGTCTGTGGGAACAACTGCTGCTTCCAATGGTTCAGTAAATGCAATGCTGGATAGCTTTATGCCATTGGGCGGAGCCATTCCAATGTTCTTGATGCAGCTAGGAGAAATCATCTTCGGCGGCGTTGGCAGCGGGCTTTATGGCATGTTGGCATTTCTACTGTTGGCAGTTTTTATTGCTGGATTGTTAGTGGGGCGGACGCCGGAATACTTGGGGAAGAAAATTGAAGCCTTTGATATAAAAATGGCTAGTATTGTTATTTTAACACCATTGATGCTGACGCTGTTTGGAACAATGGTATTCGTTTTACATCCGGAAGTATTAACATGGCTGGCGAATCAGGGACCCCATGCATTTAGTGAATTGCTGTATGGAGCGACTTCATTAGCAAATAATAATGGGAGTGCTTTTGGCGGATTATTAGCTGATACGCCATTTATTAATCTTTTAGGTAGTTTGTTAATGCTTGTTTCAAGATACCTGCCAATCATAGCTATTCTGCTCTTAGCAGAAAATATGGGCAGCAAAAAGAAAGCGGCTTTAAGCTCAGGTACGTTATCTACTGTTAGTCCAACGTTTGTATCTATGTTAATTATAGTTATTTTAGTGATTGGTGCATTGAGCTTTCTTCCAGTCTTAGCATTAGGTCCGATTGCAGAATACTTTACGATGAAATAGATGGAGTGAGTGAAAATGAAGAAAATTTATCAATGGGCTGTGGGTCAATCGTTTAAGAAGCTAGACCCTCGTCAACAAATCAAAAATCCAGTGATGTTCGTTGTCTATTTAGGCGCGATCATCACCACGGTGTTATGTTTTTATCCGATGCATGTGCCGTTATGGTTCAGTATTTCTGTCACAGTCTTTCTATGGTTGACCTTACTTTTTGCCAATTTCGCTGAAGCTGTGGCAGAAGGTCGCGGAAAAGCACAGGCTGATAGTTTAAAGCAGGCTAAAAAGGAGGTTATGACCTATAAAATACAAAGTTTAGCAGATATTGAAGAAGAGAATTTTACCGAGTTGAGATCTTCTGATTTAAAACGTGGTGATTTGATTTATGTGCGTGCTGGAGAACAGATTCCGGCTGACGGCGATGTAATCGAGGGGGCAGCTTCTGTCGATGAGAGTGCTATCACAGGTGAATCCGCTCCCGTTATCCGTGAATCTGGCGGTGACCGCAGTGCGGTGACAGGCGGAACCACTGTTGTTTCTGACTATCTAGTAATTCGAGTAACTTCAGAAAACGGCCAATCTTTCTTGGATAAAATGATCGCGATGGTAGAAGGGACCCAACGAAAAAAAACACCCAATGAGATCGGACTACAAATTTTCTTGATTACTCTGACAATCATTTTTTTAACGGTTTCGATTACCTTAGTGCCATTTACAGACTTTAGCAGTCAGTTATCTGGTAAAGGTGAAGCCTTATCCATGATTATTGTCATTGCCTTATTAATCTGTTTAGCTCCGACAACTATCGGTGCGTTGATTTCCTCGATCGGGATTGCTGGGATGAGTCGTTTAACGAAGGAAAATGTCATCGCTATGAGTGGTCGTGCGATCGAAGCCGCTGGCGACGTGGATGTTCTTCTACTAGACAAAACAGGAACCATAACGCTTGGGAATCGTCGCGCCAGCGAATTTTTACCGGTGAATGGTGTCAGTGAAGAGCAGCTTGCTGATGCAGCACAATTATCTTCTTTAGCCGACGAAACGGCAGAAGGTCGCAGTATCGTGATTTTAGCGAAGGAACGCTTCAATTTGCGAGAAAGAGCATTTCAACAATCTGAAGTAACTTTTATTGATTTTAGTGCGAAGACTCGAATGAGCGGTATTGACTATCGCGGGGATGAGATTCGTAAAGGCGCCGCGGATACGATAAAAAAATACGTTCAGTCAAACGGAGAACAGTATCCAGCTGAATGTGACGAGATTGTTGATAAAATTGCTCGTGCAGGCGGGACACCTTTAGTAGTAGTAAAAAATAATCGGGTAATGGGTGTCGTCTATTTAAAAGATATCGTAAAAAACGGTGTAAAAGATAAATTTGCAGATATGCGTAAAATGGGTATCAAAACAATTATGATCACTGGTGATAATCCTTTGACAGCAGCGGCAATTGCGGCAGAAGCAGGAGTAGATGATTTTTTAGCTGAAGCCACACCAGAAAATAAAATGGACTTGATTCGTGAGTATCAAGAAAAAGGCCATCTGGTCGCCATGACAGGTGATGGCACGAATGATGCACCAGCACTAGCGCAGGCGGATGTAGCTTTGGCGATGAATACAGGAACTCAAGCTGCTAAAGAGGCGGGGAATATGATTGACTTGGATTCCAGCCCGACCAAATTATTACAGGTCGTACAGATTGGCAAGCAATTGTTGATGACTCGCGGCGCTCTAACGACCTTCAGTATTGCCAATGATATCGCTAAATATTTTGCGGTGATTCCAGTTTTATTCTATAGTATTTATCCCCAGCTGGATCGACTAAATATCATGGGATTAGGTAGTCCGTTGACAGCGATTTTATCTGCCGTTATCTATAATGCATTGGTAATCGTTGCACTGATTCCTTTGGCACTAAAAGGGGTCAGCTATCAGGAAAAACCAGCTAGTCAGATTTTACGCCATAACTTGCTGATTTACGGTTTGGGCGGAATCATTGCCCCATTTATTTTTATCAAAATCATCGACTTGATTCTTTCGATGATCATTTTATAAAGAAGGAGCAGAAAAAATGAGGAGAAGTATTCTAGGTAGTATACGATTTCTGATCTTTAGCTTAATTGTTTTCGGCGGATTCTATACGGTAGTGGTTACTAGCGTGGGCCAATTGCTTTTTTCAAATCAAGCGAATGGCAGCCAACTAACGAAGGATAATCAAGTAGTTGGATCAACCTTGATTGGACAACCCTTTGAACAGGATAAATATTTTTCAGGACGCAGTCAGCAGGTGAGTCAATTGTCGCCAGTTTCTAATGAACAAAAACGATTAGTTGAAAAACGAACCCAAGCAGAATTAGCGAAAAATCCAGCGGAGAAAAAAGTTCCTAACGATCTAGTCACAGTATCTGCTAGTGGCGTTGATCCGGATATCAGTTTGAAAGCAGCTGAATTTCAAGTATCTCGTATCGCTAATGAGCGCGGACTGTCTAAACGAGTGATTCAAAAGATCATT
The DNA here is from genome assembly GCF_002891025.1 of Enterococcus avium. Taxonomy (NCBI): domain Bacteria; kingdom Bacillati; phylum Bacillota; class Bacilli; order Lactobacillales; family Enterococcaceae; genus Enterococcus; species Enterococcus avium. Next base: position 841,122 of record NZ_NBSL01000003.1, read on the forward strand.
CAGGAAAAAGTACAAAAGGATTGGTTTTCTGATCGACAATATGTCAATGTTTTGCAGTTGAACCTAGCATTAGATAAACTTGATGTATAATTGGAATGGGTTCTCTAACCAGCTATGTGGTTAGAGAATTGTTGTGCATAGGAAGGAGGGAAAAAATGGAGAAAAAGCAAATGGGTGATGGACGCCGTGGCCGTTTACGCGTGTTTTTTGGTTTTGCGGCGGGAGTCGGTAAAACCTATAGTATGCTTTCGGAAGCTCATGAATTATTGCTGATGGGGAAAGATATTATCGTCGGCTATATCGAACCTCATGATCGCCCAGATACGAATCGCTTATTGGAAGGCCTGACGCAGATACCCCCTAAAAAAATTCTTTATAAGCAAATGCTTTTAACAGAACCGGATATTGATCAAATTATCCAGCAAAAGCCAGAGATTGTTTTAATCGATGAGCTGGCCCATACAAATGCTGAAGGATCAAGAAATCGTAAACGATATCAGGATGTAGACGAGTTGTTAAACGCGGGAATTGACGTATTCACAACTGTCAATGTTCAGCATATTGAGAGCTTGAATGATATCGTTGAGGAGGTCACTGGCGTCGAGGTTAAAGAAACTGTACCGGATACGTTTTTGCAGCAGGCAACCATCAAGGTGGTTGATGTGGAGCCCGAGGAGTTGATTGATCGTTTAGAGCAGGGAAAAATTTATGCCAGTGAAAGTGCGAAGCGAGCTTTGCAAAATTTTTTCATTCCTCAAAAGCTTGATCAGCTGCGAGGACTGGCAATACAACGTGCTTCTGATCATATCAATCGAATCAGTGCTAAAACGATTAGGATTCAAAGCAAATTGCTAACGGTGGTGAATGATGCTTTTCCTAAAATGACGGAAAAATCGATTCGTTGGACCGCGCGTTTAGCTCAAGGTTTAGGAGCAGAATGGACGGTCATTCAGGTCCGTACTCAGGAAAATACGCCCACTAATATACCCTTAGCAGAAAAGCTGGGTGCTGAAGTAATTAGTATTGAAGAGGATAATAGCTTTGAAACAATCGTCGAGTTCGCAAAAATGACGGGTGTCACAGATATCATTATGGGAAAAAATCTCCGCCAGCCTTGGTATGAGAAAATTTTCATTGAGGCATTTGATGACCGCTTGTTGAAACGTTTAAATGACACGGAGCTTCATTTGATTCCCTTTAAGGAGGAGAAGCAATCCCTCTTTCTTAGAACACGTAAGATCATAGAAGGTGGCGGGAAAGATTTGGTGATCGCGCTAGGAGGAGTCTTCTTGGCGACGATCGTAACCGAATTGATGCAGTATATCCATATTGGTGATCAAAACCTGATGCTGATTTATATCTTTTTTATTTTACTGGTTGCAAGAACTACATCTGGTTATTTTTGGAGTTCACTTGCGTCTATTTTAAGTGTTTTGTCCTTTAACTGGTTTTTCGTGGAGCCTTTGTATTCCTTGACTGTCTACAAGCAAGGATACCCAATCACCCTGCTGATCATGTGTTTAGTTGCGATCCTAATTAGTAATTTAATGGTTCGTTTAAAAAAACAAGCAGAAAGTTCAATGGAAAAAGAACATCAAATGGAATTGCTTTACGAGCTGAATAAGCAGTATGTCTTGGCCGACAATCGTAATCAAATTCTCGACATTTCAGCGACTTACTTATCTAGATTACTAGAACGTGAAGTAATCTTGTTTGATTCTCAGGCAAAAGTAGAAAGTGTTCATTGTATTAGTGGGAAACCTTCGATTTTAAGCACCAAGGATGAAGCCGCTGTTGCTTTCTGGACAGCTAAAAATCAAAAGGAAGCAGGCAACGGCACCGATACACTGATTGGGGCTAAAGGATTTTATTTACCCATCATCGCAAGCGGAAGAACATTAGCAGTTTTAGGGATCGAGCGTAATGCCGGACTTGATTTAGAAAACAATCAGCTCAATTATTTAAAGTTAGTTTTGACGCAACTTGCTGTTATTTTAGAACAAACAGAATTGAAGAATGAAAAAGAGCGGGTTGAAATGGAAAATGAAAGAGAAAAAGTCCGCAGCAACCTATTGCGAGCAGTCTCCCATGATTTACGAACGCCATTGACTGTTATTTCTGGCATTGCTGAAACGTTAGGTAATAGCGCTGACTTAAAAGAGATTACGCGTCAAAAGTTACTAAAGGATATTCAAGATGAATCTCAGTGGCTGATCCGAATGGTGGAAAACCTCTTATCCATCACACGTATCAATATGGATACGATGAAAGTGAATAAAACAGCTGAACCCATAGAAGAAATTATTGAAGCGGTGTATCAGCATTTAAAAAAGGTCTATCCAGAAGGACAGGTCGAGATTTCTTTGCCATCTGAGGTAACCTTTATCCAAGCAGATCCTATTTTGATTGAACAAGCGTTATTCAACATCGTTGAAAATGCCTTTCGACATGGAGAAGAAAAGCAACCTGTAAAACTAACTGTGTATCAGAAAAACGATCAGACGGTCTTCGAGATCGAAAATGATGGCGAAATCCCCTTAAAACAATTTGAAAAAATCCAAACAAATTTATCCAGCACAAGCGAAGTACCAGTGGATTCAAAAAACGGGCTGGGGATTGGATTGAGTATCGTAAAAACAATCATCCATGCCCACAATGGAAAGATGGAAATGATGGTTGGTGAAGGCAAGACGCTGGTTAGAATTTATTTGAAGTGAGGAATTTTTATGAAAGCTAGTATTTTACTGATTGAAGATGACCCGAACATCACAGATTTTATGGAGGTTGTCTTAGACCAAGAACGTTATCAATTAACGATTGCTAGTACGGGAATGGAGGCATTAACTGCCTTTCAAACAACTTCGATTGATTTAGTTTTGTTAGATTTAGGTCTGCCTGATATTGATGGAATTGATCTGCTGAAAATTCTGCGCAAGCGCCTGCATTTACCAATTATTATTATTTCTGCTCGAAGCAACGAGGAGGAAAAAGTAAAAGCCTTGGATTTAGGTGCTGATGACTATGTGACAAAGCCATTTGGCACAAATGAACTGTTGGCCCGCATTCGAACCGCTTTACGCCATCAAAATGTTCAGACAGAGGCTATCTCAGTTATCGAAAATAAAGCCTTAAAGATCGATTTTGAGAAACAATTAGTTTATAAGGATGGAAGAGAGATTCATTTAACTAAAAATGAGTATCGAATTCTAGCATTGATGTTTCGACAATTAGGCAAAGTTGTTACTTACCAAACCCTAATGACCGAGGTCTGGGGACCATATAGTGATGATTCACAAACATTGCGAGTAAATATGTCTAATATTCGTAAAAAAATTGAGAAGGATACATTGAAACCAGAGTATTTGATCACTGAAATTGGCGTGGGTTATCGTTTACGCGATCATCGATCCGAATAGTTAATAGTAAGCAATGACATCAGGCAATTATATTGCCGTCTCGTCATTGCTTTTTCAATGATAAAATGCCAACAAGAAACAAGATTATTAGGTGGGAAATGCAGTGAAATGAATAATTTTTTAAAACTTTTATTTATAGTAATTCTAAAGTAGAATAAGTCTTTTCCGAGCTGTTAATGATAATCATTATCATTTAATGGGTTCTATTTTCAATTAGCTGATTGCGGTGCTAATCTAATATTGAAGATAGATGGAGGCGTAGAGACATGAGTAATGTAAAGAAATTTTTGTTAACCGTAGTGATAGGAATTGTCGCGTTGATTCTGGAATTTGGCTTTCATCAAGAGCAATTGGCCTTTTGGCTGGTTGCTATTGTTGGAGGAATCATGGCGATTACTATGTTGATTGGTATGGTTAAAACGCTACGCTCTGGAAAATACGGAGTCGATATCTTAGCTATCACAGCTATTATCGCTACCTTGTTGGTGGGTGAATATTGGGCAAGCCTGATGGTATTGATCATGTTAACAGGTGGAGATAGTTTAGAGGATTATGCGAGTCATCAAGCAAGTCGTGAGTTACGCTCTCTTTTGGATAATTCGCCGCAGGTCGCTCACCGTGTCAAGGAAGAAGAAGTAACCGATATAGAGGTTGAGGAGGTTCAAGTTGGCGACACGATTTTAGTTAAACCTGGCGAATTGGTTCCAGTCGATGGGCGGGTTATCGCTGGGGAATCTTTTGTTGACGAGTCTTCACTGACAGGAGAATCCAAACCAGTCGAAAAAGAGCTAAATGACGAGCTGATGTCAGGCTCAATCAACGGCGATGCAGCGTTACGCTTCAAGGTTACAAAGACAGCAAAAGATAGCCAATATCAGACATTGGTAAAATTAGTTAAGGAGTCTGAAGCCAAGCCCGCTCATTTTGTCCGATTGGCAGATCGTTATGCGGTTCCCTTCACACTCATCGCGTATATTATTGGCGGGATTGCTTGGTTCGTCTCAAAGGACCCTGTTCGTTTTGCAGAAGTGTTAGTAGTTGCTTCTCCTTGTCCTTTGATTTTGGCTGCACCGGTGGCTTTAGTCGCCGGAATGAGTCGTTCCAGTCGAAATGGAATTGTGGTGAAAACGGGCACGTCAATTGAAAAGCTGGCGAGAGCAAAAAGCATCGCCTTTGATAAAACTGGTACTTTGACAGAAGGAAGACTTTCTGTTGAAGAGATATATGTGGCTTCGGAGGATTTCACAAAGGAAGACATTGTTGCTTACGCGGCTAGTGGTGAGCAAGAATCCAGTCACATTTTAGCTCGCTCTCTAGTGGCTTATGCAAAGGCAAAGAAGCTTCCTCTGTTGCCAGTAACAAATTTAGAGGAAGTTACTGGTCAAGGAATTCAAGCAACCGTTAATGACAAAAATATTCGTGTTGGAAAAGCTTCATTTGTTGGTACAACCACTCAGCTAAGTAGTGAGAAGACAGCAGTTTATATCTCAATCAATGATTGCTATGTGGGGTACATTACATTTACTGATATTGTTCGCAAAGAATCGGCGGAAACGATTAAGGAATTAAATCAACTAGGAATTACGAAAACGATTATGTTGACGGGAGATCACCAATCGATTGCTAATCAAATAGCAGAGGAAGTTGGAATTTCTGAGGTATATGCGGAATGCTTGCCGGAGGAAAAAATTAATGTAATCAAAACCTTGAGTGACGCAGATCGTCCAGGAATCATGGTAGGAGATGGCGTTAACGATGCGCCGGCGCTTGCTGTGGCGGACATTGGAATCGCCATGGGGGCTCATGGATCGACTGCAGCTAGTGAAAGTGCCGATGCGGTGATCTTGAAGGATGATCTTAGTCGTGTTTCAGCCGCTGTCCGCTTATCTCAGGACACGATGCAAATAGCTCGTCAATCTGTGCTGATCGGGATTGTAATATGTGTCATTTTGATGTTGATTGCAAGTACTGGTGTGATTCCAGCATTGCTAGGAGCGGCTCTGCAGGAAGTGATTGATACGGTTTCGATCCTATCTGCATTACGGGCAAGAAAAGATCGGTGATTATATAATAGAAACATACTAAGATTAGAGGGACGAATCAGTGACGGCTGATTCGTCCCTCTATCTTTTCTTTTTGGATTATAGTGAGAAGTGAGAGAAAGCTCGGACATAACCTCATGGGCGGCGTATAAGCCCGCATTTAAAAACGAGCTTCTTCACTTACATTCTTGAATCAGGTTTAAGTATGTTGGGGCTTCGAGCCCGTGTATAGGAAATTGGAATCGGAATGAGTAGTGAAGAACTTTCTAAAACAGAAAGAAGGATTTGTATGGCAACGATTGTCGCACTAGATGTTTCAAAAGGAAAAAGTTTTTATGTGATGTATCAAGAAATGACGTGTCTTTATGAAGGTGAAATCACGCATACCAAAAGCGGTTTTCAAGAATTACATGCTCTTATTAAGAATTTACCTGAAGTGCCGGAAATTGTCTTTGAATCGACAGGTATTTACTCTCGACCAGTAGAAACTTTTTGTCAAAAGAATCAGTTGATTTATTATGTTTTAAATCCACTTCAAGCCAAACAACAGATGGAAAAGGAATCTTTGAGAAAATGGAAGACCGATAAACGGGATGCGCATCGATTAGCACAAACTCATTGGAATAATTCAAGGACGAAGTCTGTTTCAGCTGAACCTCTCTATAAAGAACTTAGAGACCTTTCAAGATTCTATCAAGAAATCATGGATGAAATCGGACGTATGCGCATGCATTTGCACAACGCCATCCAACTAACCTTTCCTGAACTGGAACAAGTCTTGTCTAACAGGCTTACGCCATATGGGTTGACGATGATCGCTCAATACCCTCATCCATCATTCGTACTGAAACAATCTAGGACAATCATTAAAAATCGTCTAATGGCCTCTACCGCAAAGAAAATCTCAGAGAATCGTGCAAGAAACAAAGCAGATGAACTGATTGCTTATGCCAAAGATTCCTATCCAGCTGTTTCTGAAACGGCGATACCCGTCGCAAAAACACGCTATTATGCGGAGCAGCTCCAAGCTCTTTTAAATCAGAAAGAACGCTTAGCGAACCAAATGATTGAAACAGCCAAACAGTTGGAAGAATTTTCAGTGATCGCTAGTTTTCCTGGCATTGGTGAACTCAGTGCTGCCCAGTTCATTGGTGAGCTAGGAGACCTTCGACGGTTTTCTGATCCCAGAAAGGCCAACGCTTATATTGGTATTGACATAAGGCGCTATCAATCTGGAAACTATTTAGCACAAGACCACATCAATAAACGTGGAAATCCAAAGGGTCGAAAAATTCTCTTTTTTATTGTCAAGAATATGATAAAAGCACAACACGCTGCTCCAAATCACATTGTCGATTACTATTACAAATTAAAAAAGCAACCCCTCCCGAAAAAAGAAAAGGTTGCCATCGTAGCTTGTATGAACAAGCTGCTAAAGTGTCTCCATGCCATGATTAGGAATGGGACAAAGTACGATTACTCGTACACGGTCTCAATGGACCATTAATATAGGGTAATTATACCACGATTTTCCCTCCTTTAAAAAAAAGCAAAGTGAGGGCTATTTGATGTGGGTAAAAATAAATAGAGGCTCTTCTTCGTTTCTCTTGACTAATCGTAGGAAGATGAGGTTGTGACAGAAGTGGTCAGCTTCAAGAAATAAGAAGGAATTTCCGAAAATTGTTCCTCAAATTTTTGTGAAATTTCGGCTTATTTCCGAAGAAGCTACTTCTGGAACACCGTTTATTCGGAAAAAGAAGCTATGACAAGTCTTTTGTCACAGCTCCTTTTTTAATGGTGACGGCCGTGATGACTACCCATTTGCGGCTGTATGTTGTTATGATGTACACGATTCTGCTGTTGCGCGGGCACATTGTTTTGCGACGTTTGATTTGTGTACTCCCGGTGTTGCCGCACTTGCTGTTGTTGGACGGGTTGTTGCTGAGTTTCCTGTTGCTGTGCTGGCTGTTGGACTTTCTGAGCTTGGGTGGTTTGTTGATTCATGCTAGTGGTTTCTTGAGCTGAATCATAATTATTTTGCTGGCCGTATTGATTTCCGGTGCCGTCCTGTGGCTGCGTGTTATTATCTGCTGCAGTCGGTTCAGTTGCTGGGTCGGAAGTTGCTGGGTCGGAAGTTGCTTGAGTTTGCTTTGCTGCGTAATTTGGACAATCAGCGATTCTTGGCCGATTAGCGCGTCTTGAACCGGTCCCGTCTTGTTTGCCGTTTTGTGATCTAGTAGTCCCGTCTTCATCTAAACGATTGAGAATATGATCTTGTCGCAAAGGGCACTCTGCTCGTGGTGTTTTATAAATGTTATTAATCGTACAGTAGCGCAGATTTTGAACGTCTTGATTCGTTGCAACAGCGTCTGCTTTTAATGTAGTGAAGCTTAATATGCCAACAAATAATAATGAAGCTGATACCAATTTCTTTTTATGACTCTTCATGAGTGATCTCCTCCTTCAATTGTAGTATAGGAGGAGAATGTGGCAAAAGTATGGCAATTATGAAGTGGGTAATAAAATTTTGACCAAGAATTGATTGCCAATTACTTCTGCCGTAATTTGACCTTCATGGCGTCGAATGACTTGCTTAGCGATGGCTAATCCTAGACCAGTCCCATTGACATTTGTGCTGCTCTGCCGTTGAAAGGACTCAAAAAGCTGTTCTGGATGCTTGATCGGATTATGCCACTTGTTACTTATATCAATCTCCAACATCTTCGTTTTTTTCGCTATTTCAACAGTAATCAGCGAATATTCCGGCGCATATTTCGTTGCATTATCCAGCAAAATTTTAATAACTTGCGTGATCCGCAAATAATCTGCATGGATCATGTGTGGTTCAGACAAGTGATTTTCTAAGCGAATTTCTTGGCCTTTTTCCTTCAAAACTAATCGATAGCTACGCAGGGCATCATTGACACAATCCAATGGATCAACGAGATCCTTCTGTAGATGAAATTCAGTTGATTGCAATCTGCTTAGTTCCAGTAAATCGTTGATCAGTCGTTCCAAATTAGTGCTTTCCTTTAATAGCTGCAATAGATACTCTTTTTCTTCCTGTGTACTCAAATAACCGTCAGTAATCGCCTCTAGCGAGCTTTTGATCACCATGACCGGAGTCCGAAGTTCGTGGGATATTTGCGAAAGAAAATCCTTTTCTGACTGCTCTTTGCGGTCACGGGCTGAACGAGCCTCTGCCAGTCGTTGGCTCAACAAAGTCAACTGATCGCCTAATTCCTGCAGTTCGTCTTTTGTTTGGATCGCTAAGGTTTCTTCGTAGTTTTCATTTGCCAGCTCGTTTACGTAGCTCCGCATCATTTCGATCGGTTTGACGAATCGTTTGGAAAGACGCCAAGCCAGAAAGCTTGCGATAATCACCGCACCTACGAGACTTAACAGCAGCATCAAGTAGCCGGACATTTGGTTTTGATGAATGACATCAACCTTTGAACGCATCAGGACTACAGCCGCAACGGAATCATTGTCCATAACAGGTGTTGCAATCGTTAATTCTTGTAGCTGAAACAGATTTCGTTTTTTTGCCACTTGCATTTTCTTCGTATCGAAGGTAGCAGTGACTAGCTTTTTCGCCTCATTTGGCGGCTCAATCTGTAGATTGGCATTGTCATGATGAGAGGTCATGACCGGGTTCATTTCTGTATCTAAAACCCAAACTTCTTCACCAGCGATTTGATTGAGAAAGCGCAAAAAGGCTCCATAACCGCCCATGCCGCCGCTTTGTCCCATTTTCGTGTTGGAGCTGAAATACTCCGTTAAGGTTTCACTGATCAGTTTACTGCGATGGGTCATTTCTTCTTGATGCAAGTCTTCAGTCTGCTTGGCAAACAGTACACCAAAGAACAGAGCAATCATAGTGGCAAAAATCAATAATAGACCGACAAAATGCTGGATCAGACGAGTCGTGATTTTTTTCATGAGCAAACCTCAATTCGATAACCTTCGCCCCAAACGGTTTCAATCTGACAATCGGTAACGCCGGCTTTCTTCAATTTTGCTCGCAGACGTTTGATATGGCTGTCAACGGTACGACTGTCGCCGTAATAGTCATAGCCCCAGACTGCATCCAGTAAATTATCACGGGTAAATACCTTATTCGGATATTTTGCGAAAAGAACCAACAATTCAAATTCTTTTTTGGTCAATTTGATTTCCTGTTGGTTAACGATTGCTTGGCGTTTTTCTAGAAATAAACGGAGCGAACCAAGAGATAATTGGTTGACAGACGGTTCTTTTTCAAAATGAATGCGCCGTAAGATTGCTTTGATCCTAGATAGGACCTCCTTGGGTGAAAAAGGTTTGATAATATAATCATCTGCGCCCACCTCCAATCCTAAAATACGATCCGCATCTTCTGATTTGGCAGTGATCATAATGATTGGAACCGTCGATTTTTCGCGAATCTGCTGGCAGATCGTAAAGCCGTCGACATTGGGCAGCATAATATCCAATAGTACAAAATCAACCGAATGTTTTTCAAAATAGGGGAGTGCTTCTTTGCCGTCGTGTATCACAGCAGTTTCATATTCTTCCTTGTTCAAATAACGCTTCAGGACATCAACAATCTGTTCATTATCTTCAATAATCAAAATTTTCATAACCGTTCCCCCCCTTTATTCTGCATTTACCGCAATTATATCTTAGAAAGAGAGCAAAAATAAAGAACGAAAGTAGTTTCTTCGCATGGTATCATAAAAGAAAGTAGAGGGATAAATGATTAAAGAGTTATTTCCAACATTCTTTTTTCATAGCCGGTTAGAATGAAAAGGGCTGACAGATTTGATGTTTCAAGCTGTTGCGATTCAAATCTTTTGAAAGCGTTTTTCGTTGTGATAAACTGATTCTGTAATGATAAATCGCCATTTTTAAGAAAAATATTGCATGAATAAGAGTGAGGTGTAAAGTATGTTTTCTTTTAAAGAGCGGAACCAAATGATTCAACAGTTAAAGGAGGGGGCGTTTGATTTAATAATTATTGGAGGCGGAATCACTGGAGCTGGGGTTGCACTGCAGGCAGCTGCTTCAGGATTATCTGTGGCATTACTTGAAATGCAAGACTTTGCTGAAGGAACGTCTTCTCGGTCGACCAAGCTGGTTCATGGGGGCCTCCGTTATCTCAAGACCTTTGATGTCGAAGTAGTCGCTGATACAGTCAGCGAACGAGCGATTATTCAGGGAATTGCTCCGCATATTCCGAAAGCGGACCCAATGATTTTACCGATTTTTGATGAACCAGGCTCTACCTTTAATCTATTTTCCGTTAAGGTAGCCATGGATCTTTATGATCATTTAGCTGGGATCACAGGCGGAAAATATGCGAACTACATGTTGAGCAAGGAAGAAATTTTAGAACGGGAACCCCAGTTAGCATCAGAGGGCTTATTAGGCGGAGGCGTTTATTTGGATTATCGCAATAATGACGCTCGGCTAGTAATCGAGAACATTAAACGAGCCGTAGCTGATGGTGCGATTGCAGTCAGCCGAATGAAGGTCGAAGAAATTGTCCATGATGATCAAGGAAAAGTTTCAGGAGTAAAAGTCAAAGATAGGCTAACAGACAATACGCTGACTGTTAATAGCAAGCTGGTAATTAACACCGCTGGACCGTGGTCAGATTTGGTTAATAAGTTGGATAAAAAAATTGATCATAAGCCCCATATGCGACCAACCAAAGGGGTACATCTAGTCGTTGATGGTGAGAAGCTGAAAGTTCCGCAGCCCACTTATTTTGACACTGGAGAAAATGATGGACGGATGGTCTTTGTCATTCCAAGAGAAAGCAAAACATATTTTGGGACGACGGATACTGATTATCAAGGAGATTACAATCATCCGACTGTCGAACAGGCAGATGTTGATTATTTGTTGAAAATCGTCAATCGTCGCTATCCTGAGGTAAATCTGACAATTGAAGACATCGAGGCTGCTTGGGCGGGATTACGGCCGTTAATTAGTGAAGCTGGCGGTGATTATAATGGTACAACCAAAGAAAAAATCAGTGACGAAAATTTTGAAAAAATTATTAACGCGGCTGAGGATTATGCCAATGGTAAACAATCTCGTCCAGAAGTCGAAAAAACAATCACCGATGCGGCAAAGGAAGAGCCAAAGGACAATCCTTCAGCAGTCTCTCGCGGCAGTGATCTGACCATCGCTGACGATGGATTATTGATTCTATCAGGTGGCAAGCTAACAGATTACCGTTTAATGGCGACAGGGGCGATGAAGAAAATTATTGAACTCTTATCGGACAGTCAGTTCGAACTTATTGACTCAGAAAATTATCCTGTATCCGGCGGGGAACTCGATTCGAAAAATGTCGATGAAGCCTTAGAAGCTATTGCCAAAAAAGGCGAAGATCAGGGCTTAAGTTCCGAAGAGGCCAAATTTATTGCAGAACTATATGGTTCGAATGCAGAAAAAGTCTTCGCATTGAAGGAGCAAGGAGCCTTTGAAGGACTCTCCTTGGCAGAATCGATGTCACTACGCTACGCAATGGAAGAAGAGATGACGCTGACACCGGTAGATTACTTATTACGTCGAACCAATTATATGCTGTTTATCAGCCATCGCTTAATGGAAATCAAAGACGCTGTCGTTGATGCTATGGCTGACTACTTCGACTGGAACGCTGCTACAAAAGAAGCGTATCAATCAGAACTAGATCAACAGATCAAGGAAACCCAATTAACGGATTTAAAAAAGCACTAAATATAATATAAAAAGGAGTGGAAACATGGAGTCTTATATCATGTCAATCGATCAAGGAACAACGTCAAGCAGGGCAATCGTTTTCGACAAAGCAGGGAAGGAAGTAAGTTCTTCACAGAAAGAGTTCACACAGCATTTTCCAAAACCAGGCTGGGTAGAACATGATGCGAATGAGATTTGGAACTCGGTTCAATCAGTTATTGCAGGCTCATTAATTGAAGGCGGGTTAAAACCCGATCAAATCGAAGGAATCGGGATCACCAACCAACGTGAAACAACGGTCATCTGGGAAAAAGAAACAGGACATCCTATTTATAACGCAATAGTCTGGCAATCGAAGCAAACAAGCGACATTGCTGATGAGCTAAAGGAACAGGGACACTCTGACATGATTCAAAAGAAAACCGGACTGTTGATTGATTCTTATTTCTCTGCAACCAAAGTAAAATGGATCTTGGATCATGTGGAAGGTTCGCGCGAACGGGCAAGAAATGGTGAATTACTATTCGGAACAATCGATACTTGGTTAGTTTGGAAATTAACAGGCGGCGAAGCACATGTATCTGATTATACGAATGCCAGTCGGACAATGATGTACAACATTTATGACCTAGAATGGGATCAAGAAATTTTAGATTTATTAGATATTCCGAAAGAAATTCTGCCGGAAGTAAAATCAAATTCAGAGGTTTATGGTTATACAGCTGATTATCATTTTTATGGCAACAAGGTTCCAATCGCAGGTATGGCTGGGGACCAGCAAGCTGCCTTAGTTGGACAGCTGGCCTTTGATAAAGGGATGGTTAAAAATACCTATGGAACCGGTGCTTTCATCGTGATGAATACAGGGGAAGAACCAATTCTTTCTGAAAACGGATTATTAACGACGATTGGTTATGGCATTGACGGCAAAGTAACGTACGCCTTAGAAGGAAGTGTGTTCGTTGCTGGTTCTGCGATCCAATGGTTGCGTGATGGTTTACGAATGTTCCAAAAAGCACCGCAATCAGAAGATTATGCCAAACGCGTAGACAGCAGTGAAAATGTTTACGTAGTTCCAGCCTTTACTGGACTTGGTGCTCCTTATTGGGATCAACAGGCCAGAGGAGCGATTTTCGGATTGACTCGCGGAACAACCAAAGAGCATTTCATCCGTGCAACTCTTGAATCATTAGCCTATCAAACAGCGGACGTTGTAAAAACCATGAACAAGGATTCTGGTACTGATATTAAATTATTGCGTGTGGATGGCGGCGCATCAAAAAATGATCTATTGCTGCAATTCCAAGCAGATATTCTGCAAACCCCAGTAGAGCGTGCGCCATATCTGGAAACAACAGCTCTAGGTGTGGCTTATCTGGCAGGTTTGGCTGTCGGCTATTGGAAAGATATTGATGACATTAAGAAATTTGCTTCTGACGGTCAACGCTACGAACCAGCGATGGATCAAGACGTGACAGACGATCTATATGCAGGCTGGCAAGAAGCAGTCCAAGCGACGATGCAATATAAACATCAGCCTAAAGAAAAATAAGTGAATACATCAGCTGTACTGGCAACTAAATTTTTATGAGAGAAAAAATTTACGGTACAGCTGATATAGCAACAAAAATTTAAAGGGGATGAGTTTATGGACACGAGTATGTCAACGCAGGTAATTGGAGAAATTATTGGAACGATGGTCTTAGTATTATTGGGAGATGGTGTTGTAGCCGGTGTTAGTTTACGAAAAACAAAAGCAGAAGGAGCCGGCTGGATCGCGATTACCTTAGGCTGGGGCGCCGCTGTTACTATCGGTGCTTATGCTGCAGGTTATATGTCATTTGCCCATTTGAATCCTGCTGTCACAATTGGAATGGCCATTGCTGGGAAAATCGGCTGGGATATGGTTGTCCCATATATTTTAGGACAAATGATCGGTGCTATTATTGGTGCGGTTTTAGTATACATTCACTACTATCCGCATTGGAAGGAAACAAAAGATCAAGCAACGATTTTAGGGGTATTCGCAACGGGACCTGCGATTCGCAGCTTAGGTGCCAACTTGATCAGTGAGATCATCGGGACCTTCATGTTGGTATTTGCTTTATTAGCTTTTGGAATGAGCAAATTTGGTGATGGATTAAATCCAATCGCGGTTGGTATTCTGATCTTAGTCATTGGGCTTTCGCTTGGAGGGACAACAGGTTATGCGATCAATCCAGCGCGAGATCTTGGTCCGCGAATCGCCCATGCGTTTCTGCCGATTCCAAATAAGGGAGGCTCCGATTGGGGCTATGCCTTGGTTCCTATCGCTGGACCAATCATCGGTGGAATTTTAGCAGCATTGCTATTTATGATTTTACCAATGTAGTTTTTGGGGGTAATAGAATTTTCTATTACCCTAGGATGCTTTAATTTAGGACAAGTATAGTATGGAAAAGACGAAAAATATAAAAACCAAACGATTAGTAATTAGGAAATTTATGCCTAGTGATTGGCCAGATTTGTGGGACTATCTCTCGGATGAACGCGTAGTGAAATATGAGCCTTACGGGCCGATTAATCAGCAGCAGAGTAAGGAGATAGCAAAAAGCCATAGCGAATCGGACGAATTTTGGGCGGTTTGTCTTGAAGATAAAGTGATTGGAAACATTTATCTTGAGGAGGTAGTGGATGACAGCTGGGAATTAGGCTTTGTTTTTCATTATGATTATCAACATCAAGGTTATGCGTATGAAGCAGCTTACACAATGATTGATCAAGTTTTCGCACAAGGAGCACATCGGATTTTTGCAGAGTGTCATCCTGAAAATCAGGCGTCCTGGAGATTATTAGAGAAGTTGGGATTCATTAAAGAGGGACATCTGAGAAAAAATATTTATTTCAGTAAGCAGCAAGACGGCACGCCACTTTGGCAGGATACACTTATTTATGGGCTACTTAAAGAAGATCGGTCATAAGATTATAAAGGATAAAGTTATTTACAAGGAGGAAGAGCAAGTGAAAAAAATTATCAATGATCCAAAGAATGTCGTGGAAGAAATGGTAAGCGGATTAGTGGGTGCTTATCCTGATTATGTAAAGCAAGTTCCCGAAACACTCGTTGTGGCAAGAAGTGACGATTACGATCAAGTGGCGCTAGTCAGCGGTGGAGGAAGCGGTCATGAGCCTTCACATGCAGGTTTTGTCGGAGATGGTATGTTAAGTGCGGCGGTTTGTGGGCAGGTCTTCACTTCACCGACGCCAGATCAAATTCATGAAGCAATTAAGGCAACCGATAAAGGTAAAGGTACACTAATGATCGTCAAAAACTATTCAGGCGATGTGATGAATTTTGATATGGCAAAAGATTTGGCTGAAATGGATGGTATCGAAGTTGATTCTGTTTTAGTAGATGATGATATTGCTGTGGAAGATAGTACCTATACACAAGGACGTCGTGGTGTCGCAGGAACAGTCTTAGTGCATAAAATTATCGGTGGTATGGCCCGTGAAGGAAAATCTGTTGCTGAATTGGCCAGTTACGGAAAAGAGTTAGTCAAAGATATTAAAACTGTTGGGATCGCCTTATCGGGTGCAACGGTTCCAGAAGTCGGCAAGCCTGGGTTTGTATTGGCTGAAGATGAAATGGAATTCGGTGTGGGAATTCATGGCGAACCAGGTTATCGCCGTGAAAAAATCAAAGGATCAAAAGAAATTGCTGAAGAAATCATCGGAAAGATCAAGGGAGAATTCAATTGGAAATCCGGCGATAAATATGGCTTATTCGTCAACGGAATGGGCGCTACTCCATTGATGGAGCTGTTTATTTTGTTTAACGATGCAAAAGCGATCCTTGCTGAGGAAGGCATCGAACTTACCTTCAGTAAAGTAGGAAATTATATGACTTCCCTTGAAATGGCTGGCGCATCGATCACCCTGATCAAATTAGATGACGAACGGTTACGCTTATTGAACGAACCCGTTCATACAATTGCGTGGTAATTTAAGAGGTTATATTTAAATAATTGAGCTGGTTGATTTATAATGATCATAAGCTGAACAAAAGAGTATTCAAATCTGCCAGTTCTGCTAAAAGGATGAGAAAACTTATCAAAAGGTAGTTGGCATAGAAATACTGCTAATTTTTCTAAAGGAAAATTAGTAGGTTTGTACGAACAAGGAGGCCCATTATGTTTACACCAGAAAATTTGCGAAAAACACTAGAATTATTCAATGAAAAAATTCAAATCAAGAAAGACTATTTGAGTGAGCTGGATACACCAATCGGTGATGGTGACCATGGAAACAATATGGCTCGAGGCATGGATGCGGTGATGGCTGCAGACTTGTCTGGCGATTTGCCAGATATCTTTAAAGCGGCCGCGATGGCGATGATCAGCAAAGTCGGTGGAGCTTCAGGCCCTCTCTATGGCACAGCTATGATGGAAATGATGAAGGCCAGCAAAGAGTCAAATGAACCAGAAATTTTACTGAGGGCAGCGATTGCTGGAATTATGAAACGCGGGAATTCCACTGTCGGCGAAAAAACAATGTTAGATCTGTGGGGACCGGCTGTAGATAATTTAAATAACGGTACATTAAACACGGCTACGCTGGAAATCCTCGTTGAACAAACGAAAAATATCAAGGCAACTAAAGGGCGTGCCTCATATGTCGGGGAACGTTCGATTGGTCATATTGATCCAGGGGCAATGTCATCCGCTTATTTCTTTGAGTCAATGATTGAGGCAGGTGTTTTCAGTGAGTAGAGGTGTGGTATTAGTTTCTCATACGAAAGAAATCCCTGAAGGTTTGAAACGTTTGATCGGCGAAGTTGCCAAAGATGTCCCCATCACAACTGCTGGCGGATTGGAAGACGGCGGTATAGGTACATCAATGGAGCGAATCTCACAAGCAATCGAAGAAAACACAGCCGATGAATTGCTGGCTTTTTATGATTTAGGCAGTGCCAAAATGAATCTAGAAATGGCTATTGAAATGACAGATAAAAAGGTGACATTGTTTGATACAGCCATGGTTGAAAGTGCCTATACTGCTTGCGCATTATTAGCGGCAGATGTCGGCGAAGAGGACATCGAACAACAATTAGCTACATTAAAAGTGAAATAAATGAATTATTGAGGAGTCAATCAAAAGTTGACGCCTCTTTTTATTTTAAACATCACTGAAACTGAAAAAACAATTTTTTTATTGAATATAAAAAAGAAAAAAATTACTTCCCTCTTTGTTGTGCTATCATTTTTTTAAAGGGGGAATCATGATAGAAATGATTAAGAAAACAACGTTGCAAACAGAATTAGTAGATATTCGCAGACACCTTCATCGAAATCCAGAAGTGGGAATGGAACTGCCAGCCACAAAAGATTTTGTTTGGCAGAAATTGGTAGAATATGGCTACGAGCCTCAAAGTTGCGGTAAGATGGGGGTTACCTGCACGATTGGTCAAGGCGGGAGAGTCTTTTTATTGCGTGGCGATATGGATGCGCTTCCGCTTGTAGAGGATACCGACTTGAAATTTCGTTCTGAAAATGGCGCAATGCACGCCTGTGGCCATGACATGCATACGACCATGCTATTAGGGGCAGCGAAGCTTTTGAAAGAACATGAAAAAGAACTGACGGGAGTAGTGAAGCTTCTATTCCAACCAGGCGAAGAGATCTTGCAGGGGGCAAAGGATTGCTTAGATGCGGGGATACTGGAGAATCCTAAGGTCGATGCAGGAGCGATGATCCACGTCTTTCCTTTCAAGAATTTACCATTAAAAAATGTATTTGTCGCACCTGCTGGTACGTTTATGGCTAGCGCCGATTGGTTCGAAATCAAGATTGAGGGTGTTGGCAGTCATGGTTCGATGCCAGAAGTTTCAATCGATCCGATTAATGTCGCGACTAAAATTTATGAGGCATTACAGACCCTGTCTGCACGTGAAATCAGTTCAGCTGAGCGCTTTGTTTTGACAATCGGCGAGTTTGTCGGTGGAACACCTGGTTCATCGAATGTAATTCCAAGTTCCGCATATATGAAAGGCACGATGCGCAGCTTGAAAGAAGAGGTTCGCCAACAAATTAAGAAACGAATGATCGAAATTTCCACATCTATCGGTCAAGCCTTTGGTGCGAAGGTGACCATTGATTTTACTAATGGCTGTTGTAGTAATGAAATTGATCAAACAGTGACAAGAGTGGTCAAAGAGGGACTAGAGAAAGTTTTTCCTTCGGATGTTCTTCAAGAAGCGCCATTGGCAGTTCCAATGATGGGAAGTGAAGATTTTGGTGAAATTAGTCATCGAATTCCAACAACGACGATGTTTATTACGGCTGCCGATACTGAATTAATGCTGCACAACCCGAAGATTGTTTTGGATGAATCCATTTTGGAATTTGGTGCAAATGTCTATGTTGAAGCCGCATTAGCCTATTTAGAAAGTGTCTAGTTTATGGGGAAAAACAAGATTAATCGATCATTGATCCTGATATTTCTCGGATATACCTGTGTGTATTTGGACAAGAACATCATCAGCTTATCAGTCATTCCAATCGCACAGGATTTAGGAATTGATGCAGGACAAAAAGGCTTGATTTTAAGTGCTTTTTTCTTAGGATATACCCTGTTTCAAATTCCCTTCGGCTTTTTAGGCAATCGTCTAGGCAGTCGTAAAATCATGACTTTTGCGATTTTACTAATGGGTGTATTGATGATTTGTTTGGGCTTCGGCTTTTCGTTCATCTATTTGATCCTGATTCGTTTTGCGGCGGGCTCATTTGCTCATGCCGGCTATCCTTCTGCGGTCAGCGCGTTTGTTACAAAGGAAGTTGAACCTGCAAAACGAGGTTCGATACAATCCTCAATGATTGCCTCATCCGGTTTTGCTGGAATTGTAGGACCGTTGCTAGTTGCACCATTGCTAACTATGATTGGTTGGAAAACGACCTATTTTGTTTATGGCACGATTGTGCTTTTGATTGGATTTCTGATGCTTCGAGGAATTCCGAAAAACAGCGGACAGCCTATCGTTTCTGCTGGTCAATCCAATATTTCTTTTTTTGAAATGATCAAGGATCGGAATGTTTGGATCATGGTTTTGGCTGCGTTCTTCATTAATGCTGCGGTTTATGGGATGACAGGCTGGATTGCTTCCTATTTGGTAGATGAATTCAGTTTGACGATGAATAAAATGGCGATGATGAGCGCGTTGATTGGGTTGGTCATGATGCTCAGTGCAATGTTCGCAGGTTCGATGATCGTTCGTTATTTTAAGAATCGTGAAAAACAAGTAATTTTCGTTGTCTCGGCATTGGGCGGAGTGGTCGCCTTTTTATTATCAAGTAGCTCCTCATTAGTGGTAAGTATGCTTTTGTTGTCGGTGGCAGTAGCTGCTGCGAGTATTGGTTTTGCGACTTTGATGAGTTTACCAGTGAAGCTGTTTGCTGAACGAGAAGTTTCGACTAAGTATTCAATCATCAATGCAATTGGTGTTTCTGGCGGCTTTTTTGCGCCAATGATTATCGGTTGGTTAGTGAATACCAGCGGGTCATATGGCGGAGCCTTTACTTTTATTGCGCTAGTCTTTGTTTTAGCAGGAGGAGTTTCACTGGTTATTCAAACAAAGGAGAGTAAACAGCCAGTAGAAGAGCTAGAAGGACAAAAATAGAGAGCACACTATAGAAGATAAAAAACAGCAAATCATCGTATTTTGATGATTTGCTGTTTTTTTATCTTCGCTTAGGGAAAGCAAAATCTATTAACGCGTTATTCAAAAACTGGTTGAACTCCTTCATCAATAAGAATGTTTCTACAGTTTCTGAAACAAAATCATCGGAATCAAGTATTTCTTGATCCGTTAAAGGGTATTCCAAGTACATGCTCTTATATTTTAGATAATCGGTGATCGGTGAATCGATATAATTTTCGTAGCCTCGCGGCATTCGTTTTAATTGCTTGCCTAGTACAGTAAAGTGTTCAGTAAACACAGGGTTCTGAATGACCGTTAGAAATTCTGCTTCGTGTTCGATGATTGCTTGTCGAATCATTTCAGTTGCTTCGGAAAACATATCGGCGAAAAGACCGCCGCCTAAGAAGGATTGATTGTTGGGTTTTAGAAAAATGTAATAGCCTACTGGGATCGGTAATTTTCCCTTTGGTCCAATATGAGCACGAAACACTGGATTGTAGGGTGTTTTATCATGGCTGAAGCGTGTATCTCGATTGAGCTTGAAACTTAATTTTTTTGCTGGAATGAATTGGATTTCAGAGTCTTTTTCATGAAGCGCAAGAGAGAGTTCATCCACTAATTGATAGAACTCTGTCACAGCTGTTTTGCGTTGATCTTTGGTTTGCTGAAACCATTCTTGCTGATTGTTTTTCTCTAATGCTGACAAATAGTTGAAAATTTTTTCATAGGTCATAGGTGGCATCCTCCTTGATTAATTCTGAAAGCTGCTTGGATTCTAGCAGCTCGCTTAAAAATTTTGGTGGATCAAACGATGATTGGTAATGAGATAAAGCTTCAAAGAGAAGTGTTTGGTTGTCCATAAACTCCATATTTTCTTTTTGCTGCTGAATTTCGGCTAAATCAAATTTCTTTAATGATGAATAATCCAGTCTGTTCGGGTTTAGCCGATGTTGTTTGATGGCAAAGGGGACACGTCTTTTACAGTCACATTTACCTCCCGCATGTTCACAATAGTTCTCTAAAAATTTTCCCATTCTTTTTCGAGCTCGCGAAAGTTTCTTGCGGTATGTTTCTGGTGTGATTTGCAGAAGTCCACTAGCCAGCTGACTATTCATTTTGAACATTGTGCCCAGAATAAAAATACAACGATCTTCTGGCTTAAGACATTGGAGCATTATATTTGTACAGGAAAGCTTTAATTCCTCAGCTAATTCATCCTCCTCTAAATCAGAAAAAGCAGATTCCTTGGTAGGCAGCGACTGATCCAAATCTTTTTGCATTAGCTCAAAGGTTAGCTGCTCCTGAAAAGATCGTTTCCTCTGAACTGTAATTAAATGATTGACAGCGATACGATACACCCACGTACTGAAACGACTTTGCTGTTTGAAGGAACCGAGGTTCTTAACGATTTTTAATAGTATCTCCTGCGTGGCATCCTCCGCATCAAAGATATTTCCCAGCATTCGTAAGGATAGATTGAAGACACTATCTTTTACTTCGCTTAAAAGCTCCGTTAACGAATTGCTATCCCCGCTCAAGGCGGACTGAATTAGCGCTGTTTCTCGTTCGATGTTCATTATTTTTTTGCCTCCTTTATTCATTAGACAAATAAAAACAATCGATGTGACACGTTTTAGTCCTTTTTTTATTATTGTGACAGAATTTTTATGTTCGCACTATAGAAGAATTTTGAAAAAATAAAAGTTCGAAGCGTCAAGTGAGAATATTTTTAATTTAAGTAATGATCGAAAGAAAAAACTCAACACTTTTTTCAACAGTTCATAAATTTTATTAGAGTGTTGGAAATAACAATCTATTTTCATAGAGCAACGTTGACTGCTGATTTACAACATTGATTGGCATGAATATTGCCTATTAGATAATGAATAACCATTTTTGGGGTATGGAGACCTGTTTTTGAACTATTTTTTATTGACAAAGGCAAAAAACAAATATTGACTTTGGTGCCGCTTTTTCTATTATAGGAGAAGGGAGGGGAGTGTATTGAAAGAAGAACTGTTAAATTATTTAAAGAACCAAACGGCTTTTCTCGATTTGAATGAATTGAGCGATCTATTTACTGCTTCGAAATTGGCGGAGATTTTTAAAGTGAAACGGAATACGGTAAGCCAGTATTTAAATCAACTAACAGAAAATGGCGAGTTGGTAAAAATAAATTCGCGTCCAGTTTATTATTTTCACAAAGGCGCATTTGAAAAGCAATTTTTTGCATTGAGTACGAATTATTATGAAAGCGTTCAAGCGATCTTATCCGAGCAACCAATGTTTGGAAAAGAACAGGATTTCTTTTCACTTTTGATTGGGCACGACAAAAGCTTGAATCGGGTGATTGAACAAATCAAGGCAGCGCTTAATTATCCGGATGGCGGTTTGCCTGTATTAATTAATGGAGAAAGTGGTACGGGGAAGAGCTATTTAGTTAAATTGATTTATCATTATTGTATTCAAAATGAGTTGATTGCTGAAGATGCGCCTTTCATTACGCTGAACTGTGCCCAATATGCGAATAATCCTGAGTTGCTGACGAGTAATCTTTTCGGCAGTATCAAGGGTGCTTATACAGGCGCTGACACTGATCGTAAAGGGGCGTTTGAAGCAGCTGATGGCGGTATTTTGTTTTTAGATGAGGTCCACCGTTTAAATGCAGAGGGACAAGAGAAATTATTTACTTATTTAGATCAAGGCTTGATTTATCGAATGGGGGATACGAATCACCCGATTAATGTTCAAACTAGATTGTTTTTTGCGACAACGGAAGATTTGACAAGCAATTTTTTGACAACTTTTATTCGTCGGATTCCGATTCAGGTAACGATTCCCTCATTGCAGCAGCGAGCGCGAAATGAACGCCTAGAGCTGATTTATTCTTTCCTAATCAGCGAACAAACGAAAATCAAGCGGGAGCTGGTTATCAGCGGACAAACATTAGAGCTGTTGGCTAGTGGCAGCTTTAAAGGGAATATCGGCGAATTACAGAATATTGTTAAAGTGATGGTGGCTAAAGCTTTTTCAGAAGCGATCCAGAATCAGCAGATCAGACTGACAATCTATCATCTTCCAGAATCGCTGCTTTCTTTGAACAACCAGAATCTGCAAACCTCATTACCTGAAGAAGTATTGATTCATGATGATTCTACGTTTGATAATTTAATGTTTTCCAATAGTCAAAGTCAAAGAAGAGTGGAAGATAGCTTTGCCAAAATAATTTTAGAGTATCAAAAAGCTCAGGGAGATCTAAGCGATTGTCATTTAAAGCTAAAGGAAATTGTTGATCAATTGTTTGATTATTTGCTGTTTGAAACGGATCGGCAGCAAAAGCATGAAATGCTACTGTATTTGACTCAGTATGTGCGGGAAACTTTCCGCCAGATGGAAAGTGCTTATCAAATTAAATTTAACGGCAATAGTGTGTATGCGGTGGGGTATTATTTATTCCAAAGAGGTTCGAGTCGCTGGATATCAGAAGATAATGAAATCATGGAGCTGATCCGTCAGCTTGAAGTTCAGGTATCGGAGGCGTATCCTGCAAGCTATTATTATGTGCAGAGAATCTTAGAATTGTGCAAACCTAAGATCGATATCGAAATCTCAGCGATGGATCGGATTGTCTTGACCTTGTATTTGAAGAAAGCTGATTGGACGAAAGAGCAGGGAATGACCAAAGCGGTGATCGTCGCCCATGGGTACGCGACTGCCAGCAGTATTGCCAATGTAGCGAATCGCTTTTTGGGAAAAGATATTTTTGAGTCTTTTGATATGCCGCTGGATGTGACCCCTCAGCAGATCGCAGAAGAAATTCTTGACTATAGTGAGAACAACGATATTTCCAATGGTTTGGTCATTTTAGTGGATATGGGCAGTTTGAAGGAAATTTATCAGTTTTTTCCAAAACAGATCAATGTGCCGATTGTGATTATGAATAATGTCACGACACCATTAGCTATTGCGGTTGGAGAAAGTATTATGCACCAGCGAACATTGAATGAGTTGACAGAAAATTCGGCAGCTGAGGTGGCTTTTGATTGGGAGATCATTTATCCTGAGGAAAATCGCACCAAAGCACTATTAACCACCTGTCAAACTGGGATCGGAACGGCCAATCAAATTTGCCATTTACTTGAAAAAAGCCTTCCAAGTACCTGCGAGCTAAAGATTTTGCCTTACGAATATCGCGTTTTAGAGGAAAAGAAATTGGATGAAACGGTCTTTTCGATTTATGACGTGTTAGGGATTATTGGCACGGATGATCCTAAAATTGTTGAAGTTCCCTATCTTTCTTTAGAAGAATTAATCTCTGGTGATGAGCAGCAGATTTTAACTGAATGGTTGGCACCTGTGATGACTGAAGAGGAAAACCACATTTTCAACACGAATGTAATTCGTAACTTTTCATTGGAAAAGGTAATTGACTCTGTCACCATTCTAGATACCGATAAAGTCATGAGTGAGATTGATTTATTTATGCGGGATTTGGAGCTTTCGGGAAGAATTCAGCTTTCTAATGCGAAGAAGTTGGCGTTGTACGTGCATGTCAGCTGCTTAATTGAGCGTTTGATCCGAAATGTTCCGATTGAAACCTATGAAGGTTATGCCGATTTATATCAGTGTCAAAAAGAACGGCTGGAAAGGATCAAACAGGCGTTTAGTGTCATTGAACGAGTTTATAGTGTCACGATACCAGATTCCGAACTGGCTTATATCTTTGATGTCGTTTACAAAAACACGGATACCTCAATGAATGAGGATGAATTTTGATAAAGCAAGCGGTGCGCCACTAAAGTTGGCACACCGCTTGCTTTTATTTAGGTGTAGAGAAGATTGAGAGGTGAATATGATTGGAAAGAAAGCTCGTTCTTGCATCCCACGGAAAATTAGCTTCAGGGATTACATCTTCGCTGGAATTAATTTGCGGAAGGCAAATAGCCATCGAAACGCTGAATTGCTATTTGACAGAGGATTTTGATCTAGAAAAAGAAGTAAAGAACATCATGAATAGATATCACGATTGTGAATTAGTTGTAGTGACTGATTTATTTGGCGGAAGTGTGAACAATGAATTTTTGACACAGATTGATCGTCCGAATTTCTATTTAGTAGCGGGGATGAATTTGCCTTTTTTAGTTGAATTGACGATGCAGCTTCAGCAAGCTGATTCATTGCCGAAGTTGATTGAAGCGACTTTAGAAACTTCTAAGCAGACAATTCAATTTTGCAATCAAGCGATTACGAATCAAATGGAAGAAGAAGAATTTTAATAAAAATGGAGGGATAAAAATGATTTTATTAACAAGAGTGGACCATCGTTTGCTTCATGGTCAAGTCGCATTTTCTTGGACACAAGGGTTGGGAGCAGATTGTATTTTAATCGCCAACGATGATGTACCGACGAACGATTTGCGTAAGACGACGATCAAGCTGGCAAAACCACAAGGAGTTAAACTCGTTATCAAAAACATCGAGGACTCTATCGTCGCGCTGCAAAGCGGTGTAACAGATAAGTACAAATTATTTATCGTGGTGGAATCGATTGCGAATGCAAAAAAATTGGCGGAAGCGTATCCAGAGATTCAAAAGATTAATTTAGGCGGGATCAAAGCCAAGGAAGGTACACGGAGTATCGGAAAAGCGGTTAATGTTTTGCCAGAGGAAGAAGAAATGTTGAAGGAAATGGTTGGTAACGGACTCGAAGTGGAGATTCGACAAGTACCAGCCGATAAAAAAGTTGCTGTTACTGAAGTTCTTTAAAAAAGAAAGGTTGAAGAAACATGCTTATTCAAGCAATTTTACTTGGTTTAGTCGCATTTATTGCTCAATCTGAGTACGCATTAGGAACATCGCTATTATCTCGTCCGATTGTTACTGGTCTTTTTACCGGGATTGTACTAGGAGATGTAAAGGCCGGAATTATTATGGGAGCAACCCTAGAGTTGGCATTTATTGGCTCCTTCTCTGTTGGCGCGGCGATTCCACCAGATGTAGTGACAGGAGGCATTTTGGGAACTGCCTTTGCGATTACCGCTGGTGCTGGAACAGAAACGGCGTTGCTGCTAGGTTTGCCGATTGCCACATTAACTTTAATTCTGAAAAATATTTATCTAGGCATTTTGATTCCGATCATGAACCAAAACGCGGATAAATATGCTGCTGATGGGAATTATAAAGGGGTAGAGCGAATGCATTTAATCGCTGGCTTTGGTCTATCTTTGATGTTAGGACTAGTTGTCATGATTTCGTTTATGGTAGGGAGTAAAACCGTTGGAAATTTATTGGATATGATCCCTGAATTTATCCAGCACGGATTATCTGTCGCAACAGGCTTGATCCCAGCACTTGGGTTTGCGATGCTTGCTCGACTGTTGATCAATAAACAGGTAGCGCCTTATTTCTTCTTAGGCTTTGCTTTGGCTGCTTATCTTGAAATTCCAGTGACAGGAATCGCAATTTTTGGTGCGATTGTAGCGGTAGTGGTAATCAATATTATGAATGTGCGCGGCGGACAAAATAACAGTGTCCAAACTTCTACAGGGGAGGTAGTGGATGATGATGAAGACTTCTAATGAGAACAATGAGTTGAAAATTACGAAAAAAGATTTGAGTAAGGTGTTCTGGCGTTCGTTCCAAATGGAATTCTCGTGGAACTACGAGCGACAAATGAATCTGGCTTACTGTTATGCAATGATTCCGATTTTGAAGAAATTGTATAAATCTAAAGAAGCGATGGCAACAGCGTTGAAGCGTCATTTGGAGTTCTTTAATACGACTCCGCATATCGTGACCTTGATTCTAGGGATCAACGCGGCGATGGAAGAGGAAAATGCTAACGATCCGAATTTTGATGTATCCACAATTGACAATATCAAAACGTCATTAATGGGACCATTAGCAGGGATTGGCGATTCCTTCTTCTGGGGAACGCTGCGTTTGATTGCTACAGGCGTGGGTACTTCTTTGGCATTGCAGGGCAATATCTTAGGGCCAATATTATTCATTCTGATTTTCAATATTCCACATTTATTGTTCCGCTATTTTGCGACATCATGGGGCTATAAATTGGGAACCGGCTTCTTGAAGAAGATTCAGGAAAACGGCATGATGGGCAGCTTGACCTTAGGTGCTTCAATCATCGGGTTGATGGTTGTTGGCGGAATGACTGCTTCAATGATCGATATCAATATCCCGCTGAAAATCGGGACAGGTGAAAATGCGGTAACAGTTCAAAGTATTTTTGACGATATCGTGCCGCGAATCTTATCACTGGGAGCTTTTGGCGCAGTCTTCTATTTATTGAAAAAGGAAGTCAAAGCCTTGACGATTTTATTAGGCTTAGCTGTTTTCGGCATCCTTGGTTCGTTAATCGGGATCTTTTAAGAATGGAGGGAAAACATGTCAACAATGACAATGCTTGATTATATTGATCAAGAACAAGAAACATTGACGAAAATTTTAACCGAGTATGATTTTTCGGCGGATACACAATTGGCAGAAATGAATACTGTCACGATCTTAGCGACTGGTTCCTCTTACAATGCGTGTTTATCAGCAAAGTTCGCGTTTGAAACATTGGCGGATGTCACGATTACAATTGAAGAACCCTATAATTTCAATCATTATGGGCGCTTGATCAAAGGAACCGATACGATTATCGGCGTTTCCCAAAGCGGTAAAAGTGCCTCGACAGTCGATGCGATGAAGGAATTAAGTGGCACCGAGATTCAACGGATCGTGTTAACCAGCGATGTAGAAAGTCCAATTGCTCAAGTGGTTGATAAAGTCATTGACCTAAACATGGGAATCGAAACCGTTGGCTTTGTTACAAAAGGCTTCTCAGCAACAATTTTACAATTGATCCTGCTGGCAATCAAAGTCGGCGTTTCGAAAAAACATATTGACGAGCAAAAGCTTCATGCCCTTAAGGAAGAATTAGCGGAGTTGATTACGCATATTCCAAGTGTGATCACAAAATCCAATGACTTTTTTGAGCAGCACGAAAACCTGCTGAAGCTTGGCGGACGTTTCGTTGCACTAGGTTATGGACCGAACTGGGGAACAGCCAAAGAGTTTGAAACGAAATTCACTGAAACTGTACGCCGACCTAGTCAAGGCTTTGAATTAGAAGCTTACATGCATGGTCCATATTTGGAAGCTGATTGGGAACATACGCTGTTCTTTATCGAAACACCTAGTGTGAATCTTGAAAGATCACAGGCTTTAGCAGCTTATATGGATAGTTCTGTTGGGAAAATCCTGAGGGTGACGACAGAAAAAGCTTCTGATAACGATACTTTAGGTTTAGATATCAAAGTTTCTGAGCTTTTCTCGCCATTAGTATTGATTATTCCATTCCAACTGCTGGCGTATCGCACGGCAACGGCGAAGGGAATTGATTTAAGCAAACGAATTTTTGATGATTTTGACGCAGTATTAAAAAGTAAAATATAAAGTTGAGGAGTTTATGACATGTTGAAATTTAATGAACAGCAGCAAATTGATGATATCCAAGGAGCCTTAGAACTACGCCCACAGGTCGAAAAAATTGTTGATGAGGTTTGGGAAAAAGGCTACGACAATATATTTTATTTAGGAATCGGCGGTACTTATGCTTCTGCTATGCAGGCAGTAACGTATATTAACGGTCGTAGTGATTTGCCAGTGTATGTGCAGCACGCTGCTGAATATTACACTACGGGTAATCGCAGATTGACGAAGGATTCATTAGTGATTCTTTCTTCAGTAACAGGCACAACGGAAGAAGTCGTGAAGGCAGTGGATATGATTAAAGAAGTCGGTGCGACATTATTAGGCTTCATTGATACGGCAGGCACGAAACTGGCTGAAAGCTGTGATCACGTGATTACCTATCCGAATCCTGGAACTGAGCAAATCAAATTTTTCATGGTTGCGGATCGTTTAATGAACAAGAATGGCGATTTTCCAGATTATGAAGAGTATTATGAGGAATTGGAAAATCATTTAGCCAAAGGGTTAGTCGAAGCAGAAAAACAAGCAGAAGACTTTGGCCGTGCGTTTGCTGAAAAACATCGTCACGATGCTATGCATTACTTTATCGGGGCTGGTAATCAGTGGGGCGCCGTTTACTCATACGCGATGTGCTATTGGGAAGAACAAAGCTGGTTACGCTCTAAATCAATCCACGCTGCTGAATTCTTACATGGAACGTTAGAAATCGTGGATGAAACCACACCAGTAACATTGTTCTTAGGTGAAGATGAGCAGCGTCCATTAGCCGAGCGAGTGAAAAATCTGTTACCACGTATTTGTGGAAACTATACCTTCATTGATTCCAAGGATTACCCAATCGAAGGCATCAGCGAGAAAAATCGCGGCCGAGTGCTACCGCATTTATTAATGCACTGTGTCACCCAACGAATCGATGCCCATGTTGAAAAATTAAATTGCCATCCATTAGACATTCGTCGTTACTACCGTCAATTTGATTATTAATATTTTGAGACCTCTTTGCATAAAGTAAAGAGGTCTCTTTTGCGAGTCCGACTTTTTGCAGGATTAAAAGTGGTTAGTAAAGTCTTCAATTTAGAAGATCAAACATACGAGGAGTATAGTCGGATCGTATGCGAAACGAAAATAAACTTATTTTTCACGTTTTTAGAAAAATAGTACCAAAAAAAGAGATAGCAGCGAGTCCGACTTTTTGCAGGATTAAAAGTGGTTAGTAAAGTCTTCAACTTAGAAGATCAAACATACGAGAAGTATAGTCGGATCGTATGCGAAATGAAAAGACCCTATTTTCACGGTTTTAGAAGAATAGTACTGAAAAAAGAGTTATCGGTGAGTCTGACTTTTTGAGAAAAATCGTCAACATAGCAAAGAAAGTGCATACAACCTCTTGAAACCGACAACACTATATATTGTGTTGTCGGTTTTGTATATCACTAATTAGACACAAAATCTAGTCTTTACATCAAAAAAAATTAGGAGTACTATTATCAAGGATTTAAAAGATAAATTCTTACTTTAATGAGAGAGGGATGGATGAAACGATGCTATTAATAGCTGGCACAATCGGTGCAGGGAAGAGTAGTTTGACAGATATGTTGTCGCAGGAAATGAATTCAAAACCATTTTACGAGAACGTGGATGATAACGAAGTATTGCCGTTGTTTTACTCGAATCCAGAAAAATATACATTTCTGCTGCAAATATTCTTTTTAAATAAACGCTTTTTGGCGATGAAGGATGCCTTGAAGCAAGCGGATAACGTGCTTGATCGTTCAATTTATGAAGACAGTTTACTGTTTCATTTGAATGCTGATCTTGGGCGCGTAAGTCAACAGGAAGTGCTGCAATATGACAACTTATTGGACACGATGTTGAAGGAATTGGAGACTGCCGCACCAAAGAAACGGCCTGATTTAATGGTTCATATTAAGGTTTCCTTTGATGTGATGCTGGATCGGATTCAAAAGCGTGGGCGAGATTACGAACAAATTGCCGCAAATCCTGAGCTGTATGATTATTATCGAATGGTCAACGAGCGTTATGAGCAATGGTATGATAATTTTAATATTTGTCCAAAAATCCAGATCGACGGCGATCACTACGATTTTGTCGCTGATCCGCAGGCTGCTGAAACAGTAATCAAGCTGATCAAAGAAGAAACGAATAAGTTGAATCAGCAGGAACTGAAAAGTCCTTGTTATTATTCAAATGGAAATATTGAAAAAGGAATTTTTTAATAGGTCCTTTATTTGAGAATTAAAGAACGTCTGTTTTTTCGAGGGTATAGATATAAAGATGAATCCCTAAATATTTATAACGAGGAGCTCCACCATGATAAATTATTTTAAATTTTTACTTCACCAGTTAAAAGGCTGGCCGCAACAAAATTATTACCTCTTTTTCTTCAGTCTAGGCTGTCAGGTGATGACGCTAGTTAACCAACCGATCAACCTTCTAACTGTAATTACCTTCATCGGTACAACTTTAGGGGTTTTATGTATTCTGTCCATTAATGCCGCAAAATCGGTCAATGGTATTTTAGGAATTATATCGGCAATCTGCTTTATTTATGTTGGCTATTCAGCGAAGAATTATTTAAGCATCGGCGAACAGATCGCCTATATGATCACCCTTGATATTCCTGTTTTATTAAGTAAGGAATGGAATCACAACATGGCCGCAAAAATCCGCAAGTTCACCGGAAAAACATGGGGGATTGCGATTATCAGTACCATTATCGTTTATTTTGTATCGGGTTATTTGATCCAACGCTTCACCGACGATCCCCGGCCTTGGATTGATGCGATTGCCTTTTCTATTAGTCTGAGTGCCGGAATTATCAGCTTCTTACGCTACAACAATCAATATTTCTGGTGGCTGGCTTCAGGCCTTGCCCAAATGGTTCTTTGGTTCATTTCATTCCGACATGGCTCCGCCAGCTTAGCGATGTTTGTCAACAGCTCGGTTTATTTGATCAACGATGTGTTGGCCTTCACTGTTTCTCCTTGGTACAACAAAAAGGAACGTGCAAGAATGCAGCGGATGGAAGAAGAGTATTATCATCTGAGTCACTAATTTTAAAAAAGTGATGTTCTATTATTTGGCAACAAGAACAATCATGATTTGAAATGATTCAGGCGATATTAATGCTATAGACAACTTGTTACTAGCTTTGTAAAATTCTAGGATTATATGTGCACGGTTTTAAACGGAAATATTTGTTACTTAAAATATTGCGTAACTTGTATTAAACTGTGTAAAAGGAGTGGTTTTCTATGGAAAATATCATACCTGTTTCAGATATGCGGTCCTATAACCAAGCGTTAGCTAATGTGAAGGCTGGACAAGAAGTTATATTAACAAAAAATGGTCGAGCAAAATACGTCGTAAGTGATTTTGAAGAGTATCAAAAAATGAAGGCTACTCTTACTTTATTTGAAGAACTGCATAAGGGGAAGCAAGCGTTGAAAGAGGAAGGTCATTTGACCTTGGACCAATTAAAGGCTCGAATGAATGAAAAACTATAGCTTAAACATCTCTCCTCAAATTGAGAATGATTTGTCAGAAATTGTTTTCTATATGAAGGAAATCGGCAGTTACGAAACAACGGTGGCTGATTTTTTGGATAAGATTTATACAGCTTTTGAATTTTTAAAAGTGACAACGTTGCTTGGTCAGACTTTAGCGGCTAAAATAGATGCACCGACTAACATGCGTTTTTATATCGTAGAACAGTACATTATTTTTTATGAGATTGTCGACGAGATAATTGAAATCACTCGAATAATTCCTACAAACAAAGATTATATTCGTATTCTTGGGTTTTAACAGTCAATGAAATACCGACCTTCAAAGTTAGATTTTTCTAATTTCTGAGGGTCGTTTTTTTAGTATTCAGGAAATAAGAGCTTATCTCGAAGAAACTGCACTAAAAATCCAATTAATTTCATCCGTTATCCACATTCCTGGCTTTTTCAACGCATCAAAAGGCACCCACGAGCTTTTCATAAAAATCTTCTCAGCCTGCCAGAAGCCATCACTCCGTTGTTTCGTCTTCAAATAGTCAAGTGCCGCTTGACATTCAGGCCGATCTAGAAGCTTTTCAGTTTTTAAAACACTAAGAGCTTCAATGATATTTGTGCGATAAGGATAGGGGTAAAAAAGCGTGATCAAATCATCGTATAAATACTCGTCGTTGTTCTGATGGAAAATCACCCGATGCTTCAAAATATAGTCTAACCCTTGTTGTAACTTCGCACGAAGACCGGGAAGCTCTCCGTATTTTTCTGCATACTCTGACAGGGCTTTGACTGATTTCACGACACCATCATAGCAAGGTGAATTTCCGACACAGCCCCCAAAGCGATGAAAGAGGTCCTTACCCTGCCAGTTGGAGGGCTCGTTTCTATCAAATGGGAAGTAAGAAATGATCCATCGAACACCTTGTTCAGCCCATTCTTTTTTGCCAGCCCGAGTAAAAATTGATGTGCAAAGTGCATTATGACAGGCCAGAACACCGTTTTGTTTTCCAGTTAGTGAAAAGCCTTCGTCAACATTTGTTTGCTTGTAAAGTGTGTCGAGCATGACTTGAACCGTTTCCAACCGTTCAAAGAAGGGAATTTCCGAAAGCTCTGCTAATAGAAATTCCAGCTTTCGCAGACCAGTGAAGGTATCTGTGCGAATCTTTTCAGCCAGAATTTTGGCGATTACTGTTGAATTTTCCAGACAGTGCTGAATATCCGCTGACTCTGGACAGCCGATGTCTCGTACGTATTTTTTTAATTGTAAAGCAGAGTCTAACTGAGTCTCTTCGTTAATCATAACCACACCTCGGAATCTTTTTAAAAGTCAAAAATAGTTCAAATCATCTTAAGTGTAGCATTCTGAGTAAAAAGTTGAAAGCTGCTTTTACAGTGAAAGTGTACCTTTACCACAAAGTGTTAAAACTGTTAATCGGTATCTGTTATACTTTAATCATCACTCTAAAAGGAGAACAATTTTGGGATACTTAATAATGTTTGTGGTATTAATTATTATTTGTATAGAATTTTATCTTTATAAGAAAGACATGAAAAACGCTTATGCCCGTTTGAATCGGTATAACGTTAAACCCCTGATTACCAGCTTCGGAAAAATGAACTATCTTGATGAAGGGTCTGGGGAGACAGTTATCATTTCTCATGGGATATTTGGCGGATATGATCAGGGAATAACTAGTCTGAAGCAAGTATTAGGAGGGGACTACCGAAAAATTGCCCCTGCTCGCTTTGGCTATTTAGGCTCAGAGCTGCCGAGCGATCCCACACCAAAAAATCAAGCTCGGGCCTTTGTTGAAATGATGGATCAGTTGAATATTGAGAAAGGCTATATTCTAGCCACTTCAGCAGGCGGTGCCGCTGGATTAAGGGTGGCTTTGGATTATCCTGACAGGCTGAAGGGGTTGATATTACTATCCTCTGGAGCGCCGGACCAGAAAAGAACCTCAAAAGAAATAAAGGCAATGGGGCTGCAAGGACCGCCACCATTTATCGTCAATGACTTTATTATGTGGTTTTCAATGAAGCATTTTGGCTTTGTCTTCAATAAAATGATGGGTTCGACTATTGAAAGCAATAATTTGTTTGAAACCATGCTGCCAGCTACCCCTAGACGTCAAGGGGTGAAAGCGGATAGCGAGGTTACAAATACGGATATGTCCTTGAACTATGATGACTATGCTTTAGAAACGATCAGCGTGCCGATTTTAGTTTGTCACGCGAAAGATGATCCAATGGCGAAGTATGAGGCTATCGAAAAGTTGCTTAAACGAGTTAAGGCAGATACTATAATTTGTGAGACCGGCGGACATACGATTGATGGCAACGGGGATGTGATCGATCAAGCGATTCGTGGCTTTATTGAGAAAACGAGCTAGTTAACGAAAAGAATTTTTAATGAAGTGATAAAAAGCCAGAAGCTCTTTCAATGAAGAAAAGGGTTTCTGGCTTACGGTTTATCAAAGAATAATTTACGTTCAGTTGTTACCGATAACGTTCAAACAATTTCTCATTATAGGCATCGCCGCCATCGATATTGCTACTTCTGAAAACTGGAACATCGCCGCCTTTTTCAACTTCAAGCTGAACGAACGCGCTGACTAAAAGCTGGACGATAAAGCAGCTCATGATGGTTGAGGTAGGCCCTGTTTTTATTTCATCATTATGAGAAAGGCTGGCATCCCCGTAAACAGAACGATTATCAAGGACAACATCCGCAAGCTCAAACAAGCGCAATCCGCTCTTGTGCCGGCTAATACTATTTTTTGACGCCTCCAAAGCAGTAATGGCAATGATGCTAACGCCCATCTCCTTAAGTCGCAGCCCCAGTTCAATTAACAGCGCATTTCGTCCAGAATTTGAGGTCATGACGATTACATCGCCTTTTTTAAACGGATACAATTCTAGCAAAACATCGGCGTATTCAGTAGTTCGTTCAATCAGCGTGCTTTTGAAGGCATGATTCATGCCTAGTTCATTTTCAAGGATCGGGATAAAGCCCGCATAGCCGCCTGCGCGGGCAAAGACTTCCTGACCGACAATATAGGAATGCCCCGTGCCAAAAAAATAAACCTTATTTTCCGTCTCAATACAAGTACTCATGAGTGTCGCTGCTTTAGTTATCGCCTCTGACTCATTGCTGATGACGTATTCCATGTTTTTCTGAAGTTCTTGATAATAATTCTGCATTAAGTTCATTGAGTAATTCGTCCTTTCCGAAAAGCAAAAATCGTTTCCTTTACCGCTTGTGGCAAGAGGTACTTCAACTCCATGATTTATCTTTATCGACAAAAAAGCAAGCAGTTTTTTGGATTATATTTGCGAATAATTCTTAAGTGCTCGGAACCTGCGACTATTTCGTCGCAGGTGTTTCTTTTTGTTCTCATTTAAGTCGGATTTTTCTAATAAAATAAGAATATTTTTTATTTGACAATATGTCTAAAAGACCTATAATAAGCAAGTCGATATATCTAAAAGACTGATACTGTTTTATCGGGAGGGGGATAAAATGTACGATTTACTGCTTTTAGGCTCATTGATTACCAGTGATAAAACCGGCTATAAGCTTCAAAAAATCGTCGGCTCTGCATTGCAGCCGATGCGGAAGGTTTCTAGCGGGGTATTGTATCCATCATTAGAAAGATTAGAGAAGGAAGGGCTCGTGACTTCCACGATTTATGAGGATGGGCGAAAGATGAAGCTGTGGCATATTACTACAAAAGGTGTCGACCGCTTTATTGAGTTAATGAAGGAAAAAATTCCTTCTGATGCGAAGCGCAATGATATGATCCATTTCAAATTACGTTCGCTGGATAGCGTGGACCTTACTGAGCAGCTGAGAATCTTGGATGAGTTCCAACTGTTTATTGAAAAGGATCTAATGTTCTATCAACAGGCGCAGGCAGAAATGGTTGATTCTCAAGGGCGTTTTCCGGAAAATGCAGAACGTTTTCGTATTTTAGTGGAGGCCTATGAGTTGGATATTCAAATTGCCAAAACAAAATTAATCTGGATAAAAAAACAAATCGCTGATCGAAAGTAATGATCTACTGAAGCGATTGAATGTTATAAATAGTAGGAGTTGGAACAGTTTATGAAAAATTCTTCAAGAAAATGGTTCTCGTTGTTCGCGATGTCATTAGGCGTATTTATGGGCCTTTTAGATGTGACTGTAGTAAACGTCGCATTACCGACTATGCAAAAGGCCTTCAATGAACCCTTTACGCAGCTGCAATGGGTGCTGAATGCTTATACCTTAGTGTTTGCGGTCACGTTGCTGATCGTGTCAAAAATGGGCGATATGTATGGACGAAAAAAAATCTTTTTAGCTAGTTTGATTCTTTTTGTCATCGCCTCTGTAGTGAATGGCTTTGCGCCATCCTTATTGATTTTAGATATTGGTCGTGGTGTCCAAGCAGTCGGTGGGGCTGGAATGATGTCCTTGTCGATGGCACTGGTAGCTTCCAATTTTGATGGGAAACAACGCGGTCTAGCTTTAGGTATTTTAGGTTCTGTTATTGGTTTGTCTTCGGCTTCCGGTCCGTTAGTCGGTGGTTTGCTAGTAGACGCCTTTGGTTGGGAATCGATCTTCTTTATTAATTTGCCGATCGGAGTTATTGCCGTCTTAATGACGGTTCGTTTTGTCAAAGAAACACCAAGCTATGGGAAAGATCAAAAAATCGATTTTATCGGGATGATTTTATCCGCGGCAGCACTGTTCAGCGCAATCTATGGTTTGATTCAAAAGGAAACCCACCTCAGCTGGGCCTGGACTGATCTGCGCATAGGTGGATGGCTGCTTTTAGCGGTTGTTTTCTTAGCACTATTTATTTTTGCGGAAGCCAAAGTACAAAATCCTATGATGAATTTGTCGATGTTCAAAAATATCAATTTCATTGGTTCAGTATTAGTCGCTTTTGCTTTAGGTTCTGGTATTTACGCTTTTAATACGTACTTGACAGTCCTAATGCAAAACTATATTGGCTGGTCCGCCTTTGATACAGGGATTCGTCAATTGGCCTTATCGGTTTGGTCATTGATTTTAGGACCAGTCGTTGGAATTCTTGGTAACAAATTCTCGAAAAAATGGATGATCGTTGCCGGACTATTAGTCAGCGGTGCTGGATTCATTTTTTTGATCGGTCAATTATCTCCAACGATGGGCTATGCTCAATTATGGCCAACGTTAGTCATGATCGGAATCGCCAACGGAATTGTTAATCCGGTATTGAACTCGGCTGGGTTAGAAGGTGTGGCTCCGCAGGAAATGGGCATGGCTTCAGGATTACTGAATGTCTTCCGCCAATTTGGTACCAGCTTTGGAGTAGTAATTTTAGGCTTAGTCGAAGCCAATCGTTATGGGAATGTTGTAAGTCAACAGGCTTCTTCGCTGCATCTACCAGAAAAATTAGTGAACGGATTAATCAAAGCCGGACCATTTTCCGGTCATGAAATTGCTTTTTCAAATGCACTAAGTAAAGCGCCATTTGCTCAAGATTTGCAGAAGCTGGTTGTCGATGCCTTCGATAAAGGCTTGATTCAAATCTGTTATGTTGCCGGAACTATCGTTCTGATTGGTGCCGTTGGCGCGGCGATCTTTATGCGTGAAAGTAAGGAAGTAGTTGAATAAATTTTTAAGCAGCAATCGGTTTTTGATTGCTGTTTTTTTCTGTATTTGTTATGGTTGCTTACAAATAGTACCTTTAAAGGAGAACGCAACCAATGGGATTATTTATTAAAGATGTAGATGAAAGCAATTGGCGTGAAATCGTTGCTCTTTCTGTTTCAAAGGATCAGGAGGCGTTCATCGAGACGAATGGTCAATCTTTGCTGGAGGCAGCCTATGATGTTTCTCTTAACTGGCAGCCATTGGCATTGTATGATGATCGTCAGTTGATCGGTTTTTCCATGATTGGTGCCAAGCAGGATAAGTCAATGTGGCTGGATCGATTAATGATCGACGCAAAGTTTCAAGGAAAACACTATGGGACCTTGTTTATTCCTTTACTGATCGATTTTATGAAAGAACAGTATGAGATTGATCGGATTTATTTGAGTGTGCATGAGGAAAATGAAAAAATTATTCCTTATTATCAGCGCTTTGGTTTTATCGACAGTCAAAGGCATGATCCGGAGAATGGTGAACGGGTGATGTATCTTGACTTGTAGAATTGGATTGCCTTTTGCTCTGTTTATTGCTAGAATGTAAGGAAATTATGAAGAACTTTTAGCAAAATCGCCGGGTTTTGTTTTGAGTAGCAGTCTGCCCCGTAGGCCATAGGAGGGTAGGATGCTATTTTTTTGTGGAGGGAATCAAATGAATGAGATAAAAGGTTATGTCACACGAAGCGTGTTAAGTACACTAGGATTATCGCTGTATATTTTAGCGGATACGTTTTTTATTGCAAATGGGGTGGGAGTGCTAGGCTTGGCGGCCTTAAATATTGCACTGCCGATATTCAATCTACTGACGGGGCTTGGGCTATTGTTGGGTATGGGCGGCGCGACGTTATTTGCGCTGAAGGGAAGAAGCGGTGGCTATTTTTCTCAGCTGCTGGTGATTGGTGGGATCATCGGACTCTTTTTTACTGGACTAGGGGCCTTTTTCAGTCAAGATTTGGCGTTACTTTTAGGAGCAAGTGGCGCAACTGTTGCGTATACAACAATGTATATGCGCTTTATTTTGGTGATGGCGCCATTTTTTATCTTGAACAATTTATGTCTAGCATTTATTCGCAACGATCAAAATCCGCAGTTGGCAATGAAGGCGATGATTTTTTCCAGTGTTTTCAATATCATTTTTGATTATATTTTTGTTTTTCCAATGAATATGGGAATGGCTGGTGCAGCGTTGGCAACGGTATTGTCTCCAGTCCTTAGTCTGCTCATTTTGAGTACTCACCGACATTTCTCAAAGCGTTCCCTTTCATTGAGATGGGCGATTCCGAAGCTAAAGACGGTCACTCAAAGTGTGCAGCTGGGGTTATCTTCATTTCTTGCGGAAATGAGTACGGGTGTAAGTATTCTAGTCTTCAATCAGGTATTGATCGGCTTAGGCGGAGATATTGCCATTGCTGCTTATGGAGTTTTGGCAAATATTCTAGTAGTTGCGCTTTCTTTATTTACTGGCGTCGCACAGGGAATTCAGCCATTAATCAGTCGTGCCGCAAACAAAGAAGACCGCACCACTATCCAAAAGACCTTGGTCTTTGGGTTAAGGGTTAGCTTTGTTATGGCGGTTGGCTTGTATCTGGTCCTATTTTTCTTGAAATACCCAATCATTTCCGCGTTTAATCGTGAAAATGATCCAATGCTGATTCAGTTAGCCGCTGCTGGTATTCCGATTTTCTTCTTGTCATTATTTGGCTCTTCACTGAATGTCGTTTTTAGCATTTTCTTTTCAGCGATCGGTCGTGCCAAACAGGCTTTTACGTTGGCGTTGTTCAGAGGCTATTTTTTCTTAATACCTTTAGTGCTTGTTTTAGCGAACTTCTGGGGATTAACGGGAGTATGGGCGAGTTTGCCGATCACTGAACTTATGACACTTCTGTTTGCGGCTTACTTTTTACGCCAATATCAAAAAGCCAGTAAAAAAGATTCGACAATGAACTCAGCGATATAACAATTGGAAATAGTTGAAAAATTTCCGATCATGTCGAGATTGATAATAGAAGAAGAATTCGTGACTCATCGGAAAACCGATGGGTTATTTTTATTGCCTCTATAAGAAAAGTAGAAATTTTTCTCATGAAAAATCGCTTTACAGTAGGTATATTCATGTTTGACTTCATGAGCTCACTTTTCTAGGCACACAGTTACTGCTAAACTCCGCTAAGCAGAACTAGTATACCGGCAATAAGCAAAAATATTCCGACTCTGAAATATGGGTGTCATTTTTCAAACCAAACAAAAAGACCTGTCATCTTTTTCATTTTTTTAGAAATATAAGAATCCCTTTTCGAATTCCAAGGGTAGGTTATCCATACTCACCAACAGCGGATTTTAAAATAACTGAATATTTTTAAAATAAGAATGTATCTCTTGCTTGAGGTAAAATAATATTCACCATTTATTCATATAAATGTCATAAACGACCATTTTTAGATGAGTATTTTCATAACACAGCAGAGCTTTATTTTATTATAAGGTATGCCTAATTTAGCTTCTAAGAAGTCCTGTCAAAGTTATTTATTGTAAAACAATCTAGTTGTTCGGAGATTATATTCTTGTTAAATTCCTATTAACTTAAGTGATCAAACCATTTTGCTGGTACCAAAAAAATAGTTCAAATAAATTATTTTTAGGGGATGAAAAGATTGAAGAGGGATTATCGAAAGTTAATGGACCAAAAAGCACGAGCAAAACGACGTTCAAGAAAATATATCTATGTAGGAACTTCAGTAGCGACAGGCTTGTTACTAGGATTGACACCGATTTCAATAGCAACTCCGTTTTTTTCAACGCAATCTACACAGGCTTATGCAGCGCTGATAGATGGGCAATTATTTAGTAGTTTGAACTCTTCCAATTCAAGTGGAACAACTGATACGAGTCCTTTTACTATTGAAAATGCTGTTAGAAGTGTGGATTTCACCATTTCAGCTGATAGCGGTATTGATCTAAGTGTGGTTGCAGGCAATAGAATGGCTGTGTTGGCAATTCCTGAAGAACTTCGAGGTCACGTAGCACCGAATGGTACAGGAACGCTCTCAACGAATATTTTACTTCCGGAAAATGGTCTAGCTCCATTACTATCGATTGTTGACGGCGCAACGACTACACTAATAAACTCGATTAACACCTTGATTAACTCTAATCCATTATTGAATATAAATTTAGATGAGGTTTATGAACAATTAAATCTATTAGAAAACTTGAGCAGCCTGACTGCCGCAGATGTCGCATTGCAATTGCAAACCCAAGGGGATCAATATATTTATGCGGATCTTGACGGTGTATTGGAAACGATCATTCGAGAAAACGTCAATCAAATACTTGGTGATTTGAATAGTGCTGTCCAGGCACTGACAATTACAGGAACCGGTGCTGGACTTTTGAATCAAACGCTAAATCTGACGCTAAAACCTATTTTCAATGGAACCTTCGCCACTGCCCAAGCTTTAGTAAATACAGGCTCAACATTAATTGGTGAGCTTGCAGATGCGAGTATTTTAGGAGAAACGAACGTTACGATTCCAACAACTATCATTGATCCGATCCCTCAAGAGTTAATTGATCGGGGAATAGACTTGACTCAACCTTATGAAGCTGGATTTTTAGCTACAATTGTGAAAACGAATCTTCTTTCAATTGATATTTCTACAGAATACGATGGCTATACACCAATCTTTTATAAAGTAGCACAAGTAACTGCACCGTATGATGTAGTAGTTACAGGGAATTCATCAACGGATTATAAAGTTACAGGGTATGCGAACCCTAATACGATCGTTAGAATTTATAAAGACGGCACAGAAATTGCTGAAGGAGAGACGGATGAGAATGGTCGATTTTCAATCCCTTTATCTGCAGAAGATGTCGATGCATTGGATCAAATTGAATTAATTGCCTATGATCAAAACAACGTGCCAAGTTTACCGACACCTGCAATTATTCCAGATGATGATGAAACGGATGCAGACGCCGATGCTGATGCCGACGCTGATGCCGATGCTGACGCTGATGCCGATGCAGACGCCGACGCTGATGCCGATGCCGACGCTGATGCCGATGCTGATGCAGACGCCGATGCTGATGCCGATGCCGACGCTGATGCCGACGCTGATGCCGACGCTGATGCAGACGCTGATGCCGATGCAGACGCCGACGCTGATTCTGACGCCGATGCGGATTCTGACGCTGACGCTGATGCCGATGCCGACGCTGACGCTGATGCCGACGCTGACGCCGATGCCGACGCCGATGCCGATGCAGACGCCGACGCTGATGCCGATGCAGACGCCGACGCTGATGCCGACGCTGATGCTGATGCCGACGCTGATGCCGACGCTGATGCCGATGCAGACGCCGATGCGGATTCTGACGCTGACGCTGATGCCGATGCAGACGCTGATGCCGATGCCGACGCTGATGCCGACGCCGATGCTGACTCAGACTCAGACTCTGACGCCGATGCGGATAGCGACGACAACAGAGGAGTACCTGTAATGGCGAATAACCAAGGTACACCACCGACATCTTCTCTAGGAAGATATAGTGCAAGTGGGTCAGGAAGTGTTGGAAGCGGAAGAACTAGTTACCTTGGAAGCGCGAAACAATATCCAGCAACCGGTGAGGACACTGACACATCGCTCACAGCGTTAGGAGCATTAGCCGCATTCTTTTCTGGTATTGGTATATGGAAACTTAGAAAGACAAAAAAAGAAGACTAAAAAAACGGGATTGATGAAGGGAATGTTCCCTTCATTGATCTTTTATGGGGTGATAAAATGTCGATTCAATTAATTGAAAATAAATTCCAAGTGGTGGAAGAGCTGCTTAGTAAGATGCGAACAAAGCAGGTGAGTCCTCTCTTAATTATCAGTATCGGTAAATTCGCAGAACGCAGTCAGGTCGTTGAGCTGTACGGCGATAATTATCAAACAATTTGGAATGATTTTTTATCATACTATAAAAGAAAGAACCTTGAACAAGCCCCGTATTTTCGACTAGATGTTGTAACAGAGGAAAAGAAGATTACTTTCCAAGAACTTCAGGAATTGATTGGCAGTGTCAAAAGGAACAACTACGGCGATTTCAATTTTCGGGTAAATGGAAGAAAGAAGCAGAGCTTTTTAATGGAAGAACTGGTGGGAAATGCGATCTTAAAGCCTAGCAAAGAGCACAAGGTCGGGCGAAATCTACCGGAACTTTCAATTGATGATCAAAATTATCGTGGCTATATGAAGAGAAAATATGGCATAAGAAACGCGAAGACAGCTCAGTTATCAACTGCTCCACTGTATCTATTTAAAACCGAAGCTTTTTACTTTGAAAATGATCAGGTTTTTCCTTTGATTGATTATGGAAATGGCAATCGGGTAAGGTCCGTTTCGGTTTTAAATTTGAATCAAATAACTGATCTAGTGATTGAAAAAGGCAGTGACTATCTAAAACGCCAATTAACAGAGACAGGACAATTTATTTATGGTTATTTTCCCTGTTATGACCAACGAATAAAAGGCTATAATTCTGTCCGACATTTTTCTTCCTTATATGCGTTAGCCGAAGCTGCCGGATACACGAATGATCAACAAATAAAGCCTTTACTTGAAAAAAGTCTTCAGTGGGGCATCCAGCATTTACTCTCAGAAGTCTCGGGCTATCTTTTGGTAAAGGAACCGTTAAGCTCCAGTGTAGAATACAAGCTGGGAGCACAAGCAACAGCGATTTTAGCGATTTCTAAATATAGCGAAGTCACAGGAGATACGCAATTTCAGCCGATTTTAAGGCGGTTGATTGTTTCTGTAAAGGATAAATTTATAACAAAGGATAATCGAACCATCCATGTGTTGGATTCGCAATTACAAATCAAGGAAACATTTAGAATCGTTTATTATGATGGTGAAATCCTTTTTGCCCTGCTTCGGGCTTATGGTATTTTCAAAGAAGCAAAGATCATGCAGATTTGTGAGGATCTCATGAATCAATTTATCGCCGATGGCTACCAAAAATATCATGATCATTGGCTTAGTTACGCAACCAATGAACTGCTGATTTATCAAGAAAAGAAAGAGTATTATCAATTTGGCTTGGACAATGCACTTGGGAATATTAACTTCATTGATAAACGAGATACGGCTTATCCCACAATGTTGGAGTTGCTAGTCGCAGCGTCTAAAATGATTGAAAAATTATCAAGTAGCGAACTGAAAACGCAAATATTCCAAAGCTCAAAAGAGTTCAATGTTGTGAAGGACAGGATCAATTCAGTCATGAAAAAAAGAGTTCAGCATGAAATCACGACTGGGGTTATGTTCCCAGAATTTGCCCAATTTTTCAAACAACCAAATACGATCAGCTATGGCTTTTTTGCTAGACATGACCGTTTTAGAATGAGAATCGATGATGCTGAACATTTCCTGTCGGGATTAATTAACTATCGACTACATGAAATGAGGAGGTACGGATCATGGTAGGGACGATTCGATTTATCGCGTTAATACTCATCGCACTGTCTTATTTCCTTATGCGTTTGCGGAAGAAGAACGAACGAAGCGAGGACTCACAAAAAGACGAACTGCAAAATTTCCAAAAAAACGAAGAGGGACTCTATCCTTGGGAAGCTGATAC
Source organism: Enterococcus avium (assembly GCF_002891025.1). Taxonomy (NCBI): domain Bacteria; kingdom Bacillati; phylum Bacillota; class Bacilli; order Lactobacillales; family Enterococcaceae; genus Enterococcus; species Enterococcus avium. The sequence continues at coordinate 885,298 of NZ_NBSL01000003.1, forward strand.
GGACGACTCGCCAGATCGGATTCCAGCAAATGCGAAACGCTATGTAAACAAGGCTCGATTAAAACGAGGAAGATGGTAGAAACAAGAAAAACGAGGAGAATTGGAAAGCATTCTCCTTTTTTTTGTTCAAATGTTTGAATATCAATGCTATAGTAGTGGAATAAAAGAGTAAGAAACAAAAGTTTACATAATATAATTATTTGTTTATTAGATCGTTTGGGTTGAAATGAATCTGGTTCATGGAAAAGAGAGTGTCTTTTTGAACAAACAGAAGATTGTTGGTGTATTACTGATATTGTTGGTTATTCTAATAAGTGTTTTTTCCTTCAAAGTAACCGAAGCCTGGATGTTTAAAATAATGATCTGCGCTGTCGCACCATTTTGTGTTTTGATCTACGATAGGTTTATCAATCTGAATAGAAGAGCAGCCAATTATTTCTTTGCGCTGCCATCGTTGATTTATCTATTAATGTGTTTTGAAAATGGCGCCATTCATATTATTCCATTCTTTGTTTTGATATTTATTTTCTTCGTTGTCTTTGTAACAGGGATTGCAGGATCAATGAAATCACGAGGGAAAATATAATATTAGCACAGCACTTCAGACACGATATACCAAAAATAAAAACGAGCGAACATTTGCTTTCAATCCAAAGAAAGCTGTTCGCTCGTTTTTTATTATGAAAACAGCTGCATTAAAAATCCTGAGATAATTAACACGATCGCGCCGCCTAAACGATTTCCCATTTGGGCAAAGGCGATTAATTCCATGCGGTTAGCAGCAGATAAAACAGCTACGTTACCGGTTCCGCCCATTGAGTTATTGCATAGACCGGCAGTAATCGTTGATTCGACTGGGTATAATCCGAATAGACGACCAACGAAACCAGAAACGACAGAAATAACAATAACACTTGTCAAGCATAGGACAACAAATTGCCACGTTAATGCGGAAGCTAGAACGTTCAAGTTCAATAACGCAATACCGATACCAGCTAGTACAGCAGCAGTCAGGTTTTTAACAATCAAGTTGTTAAACATGATTGCGGCATCTTCATAATATTCTGGCAAGATATTGGTAATTTTACAAATAACTACGATGATGATCATGAAGGCATAGGCATGGATCTTTGGAACAAAGAAGTTACAGATTTGACCTAAAATGAAGAAGGTCAATGCCACCATCAGCCCAACACCTAGTTGAGCAATATCAGGTTTAACTTCACGAGGTTTGCCATCGCCAAGATCGCCTTTTTCCATCAGCTTCCCATTACCATTTAATTTTGGCAATGATTGTCCCGCACGAGCAACTAACGCAGCACCAATAATTGCTAAAACATTTGTCATGGCAGTTGCCGGGATCAAACGAGAAATAATTGAGGACGCATCCGTTCCTAAAACGTGAGCATAAATCGTTGATAAAGGAACGGCTCCGGCTCCAACACCACCAGCCATCGCAGGCAACGAGATATATAAAACAGAATTCGCAAAGCCGTTACCGATCAGCATGCCAACCAATCCGACAGCGAAGAAAGAAACGACCATAGAAATAAGTGCTACGGGAATAAAACGAACAGAGGCTTTCATTAATAACTTACGGTTCATTCCAAGAATACTACCGGTAATTAAAGCCGCGATATAAAAGTCTAAAAAGCCCATATTGCTGACAAAGTTTTGCGTTGATTTTACGACTTCAGCAGGTAAGATACCAAAGGTCGCGATTGCTGCAGAAGCGAAGATCGCAAAGACTGAGCCGCCGCCTAGATAGCTTTTGACGATCGGAATTTTGTTGCCGATGAAATGGAATAAGTTCCCAAAAATAACTAGAATAGCGATCGGTCCGATCATGTTGGTTGGTAATTTGCCTAAAGCCATCGCTACGATCAGGACAACGACCATGATCAAATAAATTGGAAGGCTAACACCAGTGATTTTAGTTGACCAGAAGCTAGTCTTTTTTTCTTCAACTGGCATCGCAGTTGTTGATTCTTTTTGTGCCATTTTTAAAAGATCCTTTCTTTAGTAAAGCATTGTTGAATCCATAAAAATGGGGAGTAGCATTACATCTACTCCCTCATTTAAGAGAGTTACTTATATATAATCTAATCCGATAAGGGGAAAGGAGAGGAATGGATTAGTCTTGGTATTCAGGTACCCATTTAGCCGCTTCAACGGCTGCTTTGACATCTGTGATTTCTTCGCGGTTCAATTTTTGATCAACGACTGATTTCACAACCGTTTCAGCGATGATTTGAGAGAATTCAGTCAATTTAGCAACAGGAGGCAAGATAGCTGCACCTGGTTTTGTCACATCCACGATTCCGCCTAGTGCGCGACTTGCTTGAGAAATAATTTCATCATTTACGCGAGTTGAAGTTGAAGCGATCAAGCCTAAACCAAGTCCTGGGTACATTAGGGCATTGTTGGCTTGGCCGATTTGGTAAGTCACGCCTTTATATTCCACGTCAGCAGCAGGGATACCTGTACCGATCAAAGCTTTTCCGTTAGTCCATTCGATCAAATCTTTCGCTGTAGCTTCTGCCAATTTTGTTGGATTTGATAACGGCATAATGATTGGACGAGCAGTGTGTGCCGCCATTTCCTTGACGATGGTTTCGCTGAAAGCACCTGGTTGTGTAGAAGTGCCGATCATGATTGTTGGATGAATTTCTTTTACAACGGCTTCTAAGTTTGTTAATTCTTCGCTGTTAGTAAATTCAGCACGTTTTCTTGCAAATGGAATTTGACCAGGTGTTAAGCCTTCTGTATCTTCAAACAACAAACCTTGTTTGTCGACTTGGTAGAAGTGTTTGCGTGCTTCTTCTTCAGGTGTTCCTTGACGAACCATTTCTTTTAATAAAATGTTGGCAATACCAACGCCGGCAGTCCCAGCACCGAATGTCAGGATGGTTTGATCTTTCAAGGCTTCACCAGAAATGTTCAATCCGCCTAATACACCAGCAAGAACAACGATTCCGGTTCCTTGGATATCATCATTGAAGGTCGTGATTTTATCTTGATATTTTTCTAAAATGTTTGCGGCATTGCCACGGCCGAAGTCTTCCCAGTGTAATAATAATTCAGGGAAAAGATCTGTCGCTGCTTCAACGAATTGATCAATGAAATCGTAGTAAGTGTCGCCAGTCACACGTTCATGACGGTTTCCTAAGTAAAGCGGATTGTTCAACAATTCTTCGTTGTTCGTACCAGCATCGATGGAAACAGGTAAAACTTGTGCAGGGTTGATTCCAGCTGCAGCAGTGTAAACCATTAATTTACCGATGGCGATATCCACACCGTTGACACCCCAGTCGCCCATGCCTAGAATTCCTTCTGCGTCAGTCGCAACGATCAAACGAATGTCACGGCCGTCAGCAGCGTTTTTCAAGCTGTCTTTAATACTTTCTGGATCATCAATGGATAAGAAAGCCGCATCTTGTGGTTCAACGAAAATTTCGTTATATTGTTCGATTGAATCAGCCACAACTGGATCATAAACGATTGGCATGAATTCAACTAAATGTTGTCCCATTAATTTGTAGAATAATGTTCGGTTGGTGTTAAACACGTTCATTAAGAAAATGCGTTTTTCCAAATCTGATGGTTTGCTTAAATATTGTCCGTAAGCTTGAACGGCTTGTTGCTCTAATGTTTGAACGGTACTAGGCAGCATCCCAGTAATACCATATTTTGCTCGTTCTTCTTTGGTAAAGGCTGTTCCTTTATTTAAAAAGGGGTTGTTTAATAAATTTAAACCTGTAAGCATAATTAAATCCTCCTAAAATTTGATTGCAACGGAAGTATAAAAGGTGGAGGAAAGTATAGTCAAAACGTTGGGTAACGATAAGTTTTGTTTATATGAGGGATATGATTAAAAAAAGTAAGGGAGCTGAGGAAAATTGGCGTGCAAAACGTAGCTGGTCCTTTTTTTCTCTTTAACACAACGGAAATAAATTGGGTTATACTTAATATAATAAGAATAAAGATCGTTTAAGTTGCAGAGATTGAGAGTAATATCTGGAAGGAGGAGATGCTATGTTAATCGTTGGAATTATTTGTTTGCTAGTATTCGTAATGTTGTTGATCGCTCTTTCATTGTCAGGTTTACAGCGGTTTGATGAGCTGGTGACACTCAAAGTGATTGCTTTACGGCGTCCGTTTATCACTAAGATCATGCTCTTTTTTACAAAACTTGGTCGAGCTACAGGTGTGATCATTATCATCGGTGCGCTGGCTTTAGTCCCGCCGTTTCGTTCAGCAATTCTGAAACCGGCTGGCTTATCTTTGGCTCTTAGTTGGGGCTTGGCCTATATTATCAAGCGTTTGAAAAAGCGTCCCCGTCCAGTCGGTCAACGGTTAGTCGAAGAAGTCGACGCCAGTTTTCCTAGCTTTCACGCGACCTGTTCCAGTGCGCTATATTGCTGTATCGCGCTTGGTGGTGGGGAAGTCTATCTGCAATTCCTACCATTTTTGGTAATCATCTGTCTAGTGATCGCTGGAATGATTGGTTTTTCTCGGGTATATTTAGGGATTCATTATTTATCTGACGTAGTAGGGGGCTGGTTATTTGGTGCAGGGATTACGCTGATTTTGCAGTGGGGACTGCTTGTTTATAGTTGATTATTTTGAATTAAATCAAGAGAGTCAAAGCTATCTCATCAAAGAGAAGCTTTTGACTCCTTTTTTATTCAATAATTTCAAACCCATAGCCGCGAATGTGTTCTTTTAACAGCTCTAGATAGGTCTGAGCTAAGGGACTGAGCTCAAGCTGCTGCTGTTTGATCCAGCCGAGGGTGATGACGTCCTGATACTCTAGAGGAATTGCGACAATCTTATCATCGTTTAGTTCGCTGCTGATGATTCCTGAACTGATCGTATAGCCGTTTAAGCCTACCATCAGGTTAAAGATTGTTGCGCGGTCACTGACTTTGATGTTCTTTTTTCGATCCCAGGTGCTTAGAATTTCTTCGGAAAAATAGAAGGAATTGTTTTCTCCTTGCTCATAGGATAAATAGGGATAGTCCTCGAGATCTGCTAATTTCAGCGTTTTTTTTGCTACTAAAGGATTGGTACGGCTGACAAAAACATGCGGCTTGGCATTGAAAAGCGGTGTGAACTCTAAGCCTTTTTCTTTGAACAGCTTGGTCATGACTTGACGGTTAAAGGAATTCAAATAAAGAATACCTAGTTCGCTTTTAAAGCTGGCGAGATCATCGAAAATATTTTCTGTTTCGGTCTCGCGCAGGGTGAAATTATATTCCTCGGCATTGACGGTGCGCAGTAGCTCCACAAAAGCATGGACCACAAAGGCATAATGCTGAGCGGATACTGAAAAATTCTGGCGTCGCAGCGGCTCATTCTTAAATTTCTCCTCCAGCAGATTGACCTGATCCAATATTTGCCGAACATAGATCAGAAATTCACGACCTTCAGCGGTAGGGATGATCCCCTGCTTGTTGCGAACTAGCAGCTGTACCTTCATTTCATTTTCGAGCTCCTTCAACGCATTGGAAAGGCTGGGCTGAGTCAGATACAGAGCTTTTGCAGCCTCATTTATTGAGCCTTTTTCAATAATTTTTTCGAAATAGATCAATTGTTGTAAACGCATCACTTCACCTCTTTTTCTATGATTATAACGGAGGTTATAGTTATTAGCTATAACCAGTTATTACTTTTATCAGTTATTCAAGGCGAAAAAAGCGTGGTATTGTGTAACGTATCACAACAAACGAAGGAATTTAGACAAATTCTGATAGAAAGGAAGTGCAGCCAATGTCCAGCACGCTATCATTTGAGGTGTTTCCGCCGAATACACAGGTCGGAACGGAGAAGCTCATAACAACATTGGAGGAGCTGCAGCAATTAGCGCCTGATTTTATCAGTGTGACCTGCAGCAACAATCGTCAAACCATCGAAAAGACGACGTTGAGGGTAGCCGATTATATCCATACGGAGCTTCAGGTACCAACGATCGCGCATTTGCCCGCGGCTTACTTGGATCAAGCGCAGGTTCAGCGACTAGTAACGCGATTAGATCAAATCGGCATTCATCAGATATTGGCGTTGCGAGGGGATATCATTCCAGAGCTCCCGCCTAAATAGGATTTTACTTATGCCAGTGATTTGATTGACTACGTGAAGCAGCAGGCACCGCATTTTCATATCAGCGGCGCTTGTTATCCTGAGACGCATCCAGAGTCGCAAAATCGCATTGAGGATGTTAAAAATCTGAGGCGGAAGGTTGCTGGCGGCTGCGATCAATTGATCACCCAGCTGTTTTTCGACAATGAGCTTTTTTATCAATTTCAAGAATCCTGTGACTTGGCGGATATCAAGGTTCCGATCTTAGCGGGGATCATGCCGATTGTAAATCGGAAGCAGGCCTTGCGCTTGATTAAGACTACCAATACTAAGCTTCCGCGCAAGTTTTTAGCCATTTTAGAAAAATATGAGCATGATCCGATCGCTCTTAAAGAAGCTGGCTTGGCGTATGCTATCGATCAGATTATTGATTTGGCGACACAGGATGTGGCGGGGATTCATCTGTACACGATGAATAACGCTGAGGTAGCGAAGCATATCTATTACAACACCAAAAACGTATTGAAGGGTCAGATCGAGGTACGCTAGTTTTTCAAGAATAAAATAATTTAACGTTGAAGAGAAGAGTAGTTGACGCTGCTAAATACAGAGACCTCGGCTGGTGAGAAAGAGGACATGGCAAACTCAATGAAGATGAGCTCTGAGTGTTCTTGCGGGTTCACGCTCGCTAGACGGTTGCGACCGTTATTTCGCCGAGCTTCTTATGGAGCTGTCGAGGTATTTTTGTAATACGAATTTGGGTGGTAACACGGTATAATCCGTCCCTTTGTCAATTGACAAAGGGACTTTTTTATTTTCAAAAAAAGGAGTGAGCAGATGGAAATTGCAGATTTTGTCCAGACATTTTATCAAAACAGAAAACAAACAGACTCCTTGAAGTGGGATGGTTTGAAGGAACGGTACGGTGCTGAAGGCTTGCTGCCGCTTTGGATAGCGGACATGGATTTTTCTATGCCGACAACTGTTCAAGCAGCATTAACGGAACGGATCGAGCATGGCATCTTTGGCTATTCCTTGCTTCCAGAAGATTATTTTTCTGCTTATGCAAGCTGGCAGGAGCGCCATGAACAAACTAGATTTCGTAAGGAATGGCTGCATTTTACGACGGGTGTTGTACAGGGGCTTCACGATTTGATCGAATGCTTTACCGAAAAAGGCGATCAGATCCTCATTCAGCCGCCTGTTTATTACCCCTTCTTTAATGTGATTGAAGACCAGCAGCGGGAATTGCTCACATCGAATTTATTAGAAACAGAGGACGGCTATCGAATGGATCTGGTTCATTTCCAGCGGCAGCTAATGGAAAATGAGGTGAAACTGTTTCTTCTTTGCTCCCCGCATAATCCAGTTGGACGCGTCTGGCGCAGAGAAGAACTAAAGGAAGTTCTTTCCCTGTGTCAAAAATATGATGTATTGGTCATTTCCGATGAAATTCATTCAGATTTGATTTTGTCTGGTCATTCGTTTGTTTCTGCACTAACGATCGCTGAGGAATTAGATTGTTTCGAGCAGCTGATTGTCTGCAACGCGCCGTCGAAAACTTTTAATTTGGCGTCACTACTGAATGCGCATATCTGGCTGCCTGATCCGAAGCTACGAAAAAAATATCAACAATGGGAAAAGCAGCATCGCCATACCGGTCTTAGTGCCTTAGGTCAGACAGCTGCAATGACTGCCTATGCTACAGGCGATGAGTGGCTACGAGACTTACTGGCTGTGGTGGAGAAAAACTATCAACTGTTAAGGGGACGATTAGCAGAAAATATTCCTGAGATTAAGATCAGCGAGCTGCAAGGTACTTATTTAGCTTGGCTAGACATAAGAAATTGGCTGCCAAAATTATACGAGATAAAGCATTACATCCAAGATCAAGCCGGCTTAGCCATTGATTATGGTGCTTGGTTTTCGTCGGAGACTAAAGGATTCATCCGTATAAATTTAGCAACAAAACCAGAAAATATTGAAGCCGCAGTGAAAAGATTAATCGAAGTGGATCACAGCATTAAAGGAGGTATCACAGATGAATTATCAAACAGCAACAGAATTAGCGCAGATCGGCAATCACAGTGACCTACAGACAGGAGCAGTCTCAGCACCGATTTATTTATCGACGACTTTTTCTCATCCAGCGTTGGGACAAAGCACCGGATATGACTATACTCGGACTAAAAATCCTACGCGAACAATTTTAGAAGAAGCACTGGCAAATTTAGAAGCTGGCAGTCAAGCAATCGTTACCAGTTCAGGAATGAGTGCGATTCAGCTAGTCTTTAATTATTTTCCGGCTAAGAGTGAATTTTTAGTATCGAGAGATCTCTATGGCGGCAGTTATCGTTATTTTCAAGAGCTAGAGCGGCAAAATGCGTCAGTCTTTCATTATTTTGAGGATTTTGACAGCTTAAAAAGTCAAATCAATGAAGAAATCACAGCCGTCTTTTTAGAAACACCGACGAATCCTTTAATGCAGGAGGTCTCAATCACTGAAGCAGCAAAGCTGGCGCATCAATATCGTGCACTATTAATTGTAGATAATACATTTTCAACTCCCTTGCGTCAGCAGCCTTTGAAAGAAGGGGCGGATATTGTGGTTCATTCAGGGACCAAATTTTTAAGCGGTCACAATGATTTATTGGCAGGCGTCGTTGTGGCGAAAGAACCAGAGGTTGGTGAAAGATTGGCATGGCTCAGCAATACTACGGGTCCAACCTTATCCAGCTTTGACAGCTGGCTGTTCATTCGTAGTCTCAAGACGCTAAAGGTCCGTTTTGAGCAGCAGGAGCGCAATGCGCAGAAAATTGCAGCAGCTTTAGAGAATATTTCACCAATTGAGAAGGTCCTTTATCCAGGAATTGGCGCGATGATTAGCTTTTGTGTTCGTGATGCAGCCAAGATACCAGAATTTTTAAACCGACTGAATTTGATTACCTTCGCTGAAAGCTTAGGCGGGGTGGAGACGCTGATCACCTATCCAACAACGCAAACGCATGGGGATATTCCCAAAGAATTACGTGAATCTTACGGACTAACGGATCATTTATTGCGTCTTTCGATCGGGATTGAAGACAGTCAGGATTTATTGGAGGATCTGATTTGCGGCTTCCAGGTATTTGACGAATAAGCACTATAGAAAGGAGTAAATCATGAATTTACAGCAATATCGTTACGTACTGACGATCGCTAAGGTCGGAAGCTTTAGTCAAGCAGCTAAAGAGCTGTATGTCACGCAGCCCAGTCTTTCTAGCGCCATTAAGGAGGTAGAAAAGGAGCTGGACATTCAGCTGTTCCATCGCTCCAAATCCGGTGTTTGCTTGACAGAAGCGGGTAGCGACTTCTTGATCTATGCCAAACGAATCTTGGCTCAGGTAGAAGAGATGGAAAACCATTTTTCGTTGGGAACAAAGAAGAGCTTCACCGTGGTTTCCCAGCATTATGACTTTCTTTATGAGCCTTTTGCGAAAGTTACGAAGAAATTTCAAGCGGATTGTCGGAATTTCTATTTAATTGAGACGACTACCAAACGAATTCTTGAAAGCATTCGAGATTTTGAAAGCGAGCTAGGAATTTTGTATCTGAATCCGCAAAATAAGCGATTACTTGAGCGTTATTTCAGCCAAGAAAGTTTGAAATTTGAGGTGCTGGGGAATTTTTCTACGCATATTTATTTGGGCGCGGACCATCCGCTTAGTGGGAAATCAGTCATAACGAAGGAGGATCTTTTGGTTTATCCTCAAGTCCGTTTTTTTCAAGAGGACAGCGGTTCAGTCCATTTAGATGAGGACCCGATTGACATATCCAAAGAGCAATCCAATTTCTACACCAGTGACCGTGGAACTCTGATGAATTTACTAGCTGCATCTGATGCGTATGCTTCTGGCTTAGGCATCATCAACGGTTTAACTAAGGAGAAAATCGTACTTCGTCCCTTGAAGGATGCCGAGGTTCATTCTTTAGTGGTGATCTCTAATAAAATGCGCAAACCGACAGAATTTGGAGAATACTTTCTCAAGCATTTGAAGAAAACATTACAGAAAAGCGCTAGAGATCCTAAATAAAAACACCAAATTCCATAAAAAAGGCTCATTGGTGCGGCACAGTTGATTGAGCGAGGCGCGCACACCTGTGACTTTAGTCGTGGGTAAACGGTTGTCGGAACGTTAATTACTAGAAAAGCAGGGTCACAAAAATTGCTCCAAAATACTGGAAAATGATATGATGACAACGAAGGAAAGGAACGATCACAGTGAAGAAATGGAAAAAGCTCCTTCTGACTGTTCTTATCGGAATCGTTGTCGTGATAATCGGCGGAATTGCGTATGTAAAAACGCAAACTTATGCTCCGACAGAGGCCGCGCAGCAGGTGACGGAACAGGCAGAAGAAGGCAAGGATTGGCTGTATTTTCCTTCTGAGGACAAATCGAAGCCGATAATCATTTTTTATCCCGGGGCCTTAGTCGATCCAGGAAGCTATAGTCCCTGGGCTCAAACGCTGGCAAAGGCTGGCTATCCAGTTTATCTATTGAAAATGCCGCTGGATTTGGCGATCTTAGCACCAAATCGTGGGGAGCAGGTACTTTCTCAGCAACCTAAACGAGACTTTGTGTTGGGAGGTCACTCATTAGGCGGTGTAATGGCAAGCCGTTTTGCCAAGGAGCATTCTGATAGATTAGTAGGAGTGTTTTTCTTAGCCAGTTATCCAGATGAAATGGGAAGCTTAGCTGATAAGAAGCTGCCCGTACTCTCCTTGACTGGAGAGAAGGATGAGGTATTGAATCGTGACGCTTATCAAAAAGCCAAAGAGGATTTGCCTAAAGACACAAATTATCAAGAGATCGTCGGTGGAAATCATGGCGGCTTTGGTGCGTATGGCGCTCAAAAGGGCGATGGAAAATCAGATATCAGCGATCAAAATGAGCAGGTAGCTCAAAGGCTGATTACTTGGCTAAATAAGGAAGTTTAATCAATGGACCGATCGGGAAAACTGATCGGTCTTTTTGGTGATCTAGTGAATCAAGAGGCATGATTTTGACAGATTTTATTTAGCTGCGTCTCATCGGCTAATTATTGTGAACTTGATACAACAGTAGAACAATCTATATGTCTTGGCAGACAAATCTAATAAACATCAAAAGTGAAAGGCATCTTAAAGTAAAAAAAATTACACTGTTTTAATGATGCCTCTCAATCAGCTCTTTCAGTGTTTAAACGAGCTGATTTTATTCAAAATACAATCATTTCGTGAGCTTTTTTCATATTTTTAGATAAAAATACGGGTATTTATTTTTGTATTAAGTTATTTTATGGAGGAGTTTGACGCGTGGTTGTCGTATTTCTTAGTTTAGGTTTTTTATATTTTAGTTGCAATCAAATTTTTGGTGTGTAAATCCCGTGGAAATAGGCGTATGTTAGTGGTGTAGATATCTCAACAAAGAACTATTCTAAACGAAAGGGGGAGATTGAATGCACGAGTATGGCATTACCGATAAAAAACTATTTACGTTGTCACGGCAGACAATCGAAAAACGCATTCGCAAGTTTTACCATGAGACAAAAGATGGCACGGCCACCATCGAACTGTTGATTGCACTGCAAGTTAGAGCAGAACTCTGCGAATCAGAATTCAAGAGTGTGTTACGCGGATTAGCGAACTACATTTTCTTAAAAAACCGCTCAACTGCCGCAATGCGTCGCTATTATATTTATTTTACTGATTATTTTGGAAAGAAAGAATGGCAATTATTATCCGCGAAATTATTCCCAGCGCAAACCTATGTCGCTGAAGAAGCTGAACAATTATTAAATCAAATTACCGAAGAACCATTAACAGGATTCGCGGAATCATGACGAATATTTCCATTCCAGGTGTAGAAAAAACGAAAAACGAAAGGAAGAAAACCAAAAAATGAAAACGATTACGTTAGATGCGGAATTTGCCGACGAACTTGGCAAGCCCCATCATTTAAAATTTAAACATTTTGATCCCACCAAAACTGCGGATCAAGTCAAAACAGCATTAACCAAATTAACCAAGATCGGCCTGTTTGAAAAAGACGGGATTGCGCTATTCAAAGAAGTTTTGCACGCCAAAGTAATCGTGCGAGAAGTCCGCACGATCTTTGATGATAAAGAAGAAATTGAGAAACCAGCAAACGATCCAATGAATGTCATGATGGAGACAGCTGGCGCACAGCCAGTTGTAGAGGCGACTGTTGCAAAAGAAAAACCGCAGCCGAAGTCTGTAAAAAATGCAGGACAAATCCGCTTTCCAGAGGATTTCACAATCACCGAAGAGCAGCCAAAACCAGGCTGGTTGATCAAAACCATCCAGCTGTCAATGGGAGTGGAACCGCAGGATATCAGTGAAAGTCAGGCGCTGATGATGATTACATCCAGTCTGCCAGCAGGCGTCTCCGTAGAGGATCTGGCGGTAGATGAGCAAGCAACGCCAGCGAAGCTGATTATTACGGCGAAATATGAGAAGGAATCAGAAGAACCAATAGCCTCCGCAAATAAAGAATCGCCGCCTGTAAAACCAAAAAAAGCTCGTAAACGTCTGCTCAATCGTATGCGCAAGCGAGAATAAGTACCGATTTCCACCTTATCAAAAAATCCAACGTTGGGATGAGGCGGAAGTGTGTACGATTTGAAAAGGTGAGCGCAAATTTTAAGCCCGCAAAAGCTGCGGGCTGTTTGCCGTGGGAGAATTTGCTGAACAATGTGCGAGGATTAATCCTTTCCTCAATTATGGTATTTTTCATAGACCAGACGTGTCAGTCAAAACGAAGAGATTTTTTAAGTATGAAAAGCTCTTCGAAGCCCTCATCTAGCTGATATTAAGCTGAATCAATTTGAATGTTCATTTCTGAAAAAATTGGGTGTTTGGCCTGTTTCCTTTTTGAATAATTTGAATATCGAGGGGACACTTTTATAGCCAATTTTCATAGCGATCGTGCTTAAGCTGTCTTCAGTTTCACTCATCAGTCGTTTTGCTTCGGAAACGCGTTTTTGATCAATTAGTTCTTGAAAGCTGCTGCCGGTCTTATCCTTAAGCAGATTACTTAGATAATTTTTGTTGTATCCAAATTTTTTTCCTAAAGATTTCAACGTGATAGTTGTGTAATGATCATTAATATATTTTAAAATTTGAATCAGTGGATCGTTAATGGTCAATTTCTTGTTTGTACTGATAATCGGGATCGACGAGATTTCAACCATTAAAGCACAATAAAGCAAGTTGATCAGAAGCCTTTTATCTCCGTTGGTTCGGTTATACCCAGCCAGTAAAAGGGCAAAAAAAAGCTTCTTGGAAAGTTCACTTTTGGATGCATCCAAAAGAATGTAATTATTGTGCTCATTTTCAGCGTTGGCAGCCTGAAAGAAGAAATCCGTAACTAAATTTCTCGAAGCGGGGAGGTTCGGTATGATTTCATTTTGGATAGATTCTTTGTCCAGTAAAATATTGATCAGAATATCCTCTGAGTCGACATGATCAATTTGCTGGATTACTTTGCGATCTAAAATAACCAATTGATCCTTTTTTAAAAGAAATTTTTCACCATTTAAGCGTTGCGTGCATTGACCGTTCAGCACGTAGTTAATTTCAATAAAACTGTGTGTATGTGCGGGTGTATATGAAAACCGCGCATGTTTGTTTATAGCGATATTTCCGTATTTAAAAAAATCAGCCTGAGGTATCTCAGGGACGATCGAACGATGATATTTCAAATTCATTGTATTAATATTTTTTCCAGTCTTCTTTTGCAAATCTTCTACAGTTGTCTCATCATACAGATGCTTCAATAATTCCTCCATTGGCGTACTCCTCCTATCAGTCTTAAGTATACTCATTGACCGTTAAAAAGTTCCAAAATATCACAGAACCTGTATTTTGGCTATAACTATTCTATCTTTTTGAAATTGAAGCCCTCTAGTGAAAGCGGTTAATATATGGATGTAAAAAGAAAGGAGATTTAAAACAAATGAATAGTAGTACACAAAGCAAGTCCTTAGTTAAGGAATATAGCCCATTAGCAACGGCTGCGGGGATTGGTTCTATGTTAGGTTCTGGCTGTATTGTCGGACTTTCCGCCACCATTCCTGTTTGGCAGCAAGGGCTGGGGTTGACGACTTCACAGGTTGGATTTATTTCAGGAGGCTTAACTTTCGCTATTGCCTTTGGATCATTATTTGCTGGGAAGATTACAAGTTTATTCGGATTATTCAATTCCTTTAACTGGATTAATTTATTTTATGCGATTGGGTCGATGATTTGTATTTTTTCAGGAAATTTTGCTGCATTGCTTGCGGGTGTCTTAGTGATGGGAGTGGCGTCAGGAGCTGATCTGCCGATTAGTTTAACGGTGGTTTCACATGATGCACCAGATGAAAAGACCTCTGCGGAATTAGTATCTTCTACCCAGATTTTTTGGCAGGTAGGGATTTTTATTTCTTATATCTGTTCGTTTTTACTATCTGGTGTAAGCGGAGTATTGGGTGCTCGGATAGTGTTCGCAATATTATTTGCCTTCTCCTTATTCACTTGGATTTGGCGCAGCGTTTCTAAAAAATTCAAGAGATTTCATGAGGAAGGGCTCCAACGGCAAAAACTACTTAAAGACGGCTCGCAGGAAAAACAGGAAGTCTCAATAAAGTCTGTGCTATTTGGAGAAAACAAAAACAAGTTCTTAGGGTACTTTTTAGCTATTTTGATTTTCTATGTATGCTGGAATTTATTAGCTAATACGTGGGGACAATTCCAAACCTACGCATTAACAAATGCAGGTGCTTCTCAAGCACAGGCAACTGGACTGGGTATCGTCTTGAATATTGTATCGCTGGTAACCACGATTTTATTTGCTTCTGTTTCTGGTAGTAAGTATCGAAATAAGGCCTTTTTCGTCGGTGCGTTTGTCCAATTTATGGCGATGCTTAGTATGGCGGTTATTGGGGGCGGAACAGGTTTTATCATGCTGGCTGTCACCATTGGATTTTATAACTTTGGAAATCCGATGGCCGGAGAAGCAATCTATAAAGTTTGGACACAGGAATCATTTCCGACAGAAGTACGAGCTACAATCCAAGGATTTATTAATGGCTTTTCTAGAGTATGCTGCGGTTTATTCGCATTTATAACACCCTTTTTAGTTACTCCAGGAAAAATTCAAACGTCAATGTACGGATTTGCCGGTATCGTCTTGTGCGCTACTTTTGCTGGAATCATGATGATGCGTCTTCAAAAGAAAAATAAGGTCGTAGCAATCGAGGATTCGATTGATGATAACGAGCTTAATACTGACAATGTTTAGGTGGGATAACGATGGAAAAAACAGAAAATGCAAGATGGATATGGTATCCGGGAGATTTTGAGATTCGACAAGGATTATTGCAGAATTTTTCAAGAGAAGAGCGCAGCTATGATTGGCCTGCCTACTGGAATATGGATGATTGTCATAAGAATGTAAAGTTTAAACGTTATTACACCTTGGAAAAGGCAACGAGTTTTGTGGTTCATGCAATCGGGATCGGCTATGTTGAAGTCAATGGAGAAAAATTTCCTTTTGGTAAAAAAATTCTTTGTGAACCAGGGAAAAATAAAATCCGGGTGTTTGTCGGCAACACAGCTGGCCTGCCGGCTGCTTATATCGAAGGTGAAATAATTAAGAGTGATGGTGGCTGGTCAGCAAGTAATTTTGTTGAAGAATTGCCTGCTGGCAGTAGCACATTGTATACAGATAAAGAACAGGACCCAAATAACGTCTATTTCAATACGGAAAGGGTGCAAGCAGCGACTGTTTCGTCAATCAATGGTGGTGTTTTGATCGACTACGGACGAGCAGTTTTCGGTACATTAGACATTAAGAAATTAGCATTAGATAAACCGATAACGATTTGCTATGGCGAGTCCGATGCGGAAGCATTGGACATTGACATGTGCTACTACAAAGAAGAAAATGCCGACGCAAATAGTACGCCGCGGAAACGAGCATTCCGTTACCTGTTTATCCCGGAGACTACTCCAGAACAAGTTGAAATAGAGGCGATCCATGGGTTTATTCCTTTAAAAAATCAAGCTTCCTTTGATTCCGACAATGAGTTAATGAATCGTATTTGGAATATTTCAGTGGAAACCTTTACCTTATGCAGCGGAATGTTTTTCTTAGATGGAATCAAACGAGATCGTTGGATTTGGTCAGGAGATGCTTATCAAAGTTACTTTATCAATCAATACTTATTCTTTGATGAGGACATTAACACTAGGACTATGCTTGCGCTGCGTGGGCAAAATGAGATTAAGCAGCATATGAATACCATTGTGGATTACTCGATATTGTGGGTTATCGCAGTAGAAAACCATTACATGATGACCGGTAACAAAGAATTCTTGAAACAGATTTATCCAAAAATGAAATCCATGATGGATTATCTACTAGCTCAAACTAACGAGTTGGGCTTTATCTATGGAAGAGAAAAAGACTGGATCTTTATTGATTGGTCAGAAATGGATAAGGAAGGTACGTTAGCTGCTGAGCAGATATTGCTGCTGAAGGCTTATAACGCAATGATCGTTTGCGGATCAGTTGTTGGTGAAGACACGAGTGAGTATTCAGCTAAGTATAAGCAGCTAGAAAGAAACCTGATGACTTATTTTTGGGATGAGGAAAAGGGCGCCTTTATTGATTCCTATGAATCGGGTAAACGACATGTTACAAGACACGCCAATATTTTTGCTGTTCTATTTGATTTTGTGGATAAGTTAAAAGCGGAAAAAATCTTACAAAACGTCCTGTTAAACGAGGAGATTACTCAAATCACCACTCCTTATTTCAAATTTTTTGAACAAGACGCATTATGTAAGCTAGGTCAAACCGATCGAGTCTTTAACATTATTTGTGATTACTGGGGCGGCATGGTCCAGCAGGATGCCGTTACCTTTTGGGAAGAATATATCCCTGATGAAAAGGGGAATGCTGTTTACGAAATGTACGGAGATCCATTTGGCAAAAGTTTGTGTCACGCTTGGGGAGCTAGTCCAATCTATTTGTTAGGCAGATATTTTGCAGGTATCCGACCAACCTCGCCAGGGTATCAAACCTTTTCTGTCGAACCAAAGCTTGAATGTTTTTCTGCGATCGATTGTACATTTCCAATAAAAGGAGGGTCGATACGAATTAAAAAAGAAGCAAATACGCTAGTTGTTTGTTCGACGAAAGAAGGGGGCACAATGTTGCTAAATGGTACGGATGTCGTCCTTAAAGCGAATATGGAATATGCCTTCGATTTACCAAAAGAATTGGTCGGGAATAGTTATTGATACTGTTGCTTTTGAAGAAGAGAGACTAACTATATAGAGTCAAGTAAAAATTAGCCAAATCAAAAAATATTTTATAACAGATAATTCCGAAAAAAGGGTACAACAAATAAGCTTCTTACCATTAGTTTTTTTGAATGTTCAATAGCTAATCAGAAACAATTATATAAGGCTCGTTTTTAGTCAAAATAGCATGAATCACGTAACAAAGCTTACGAGAAACCGCACCTAAGGCAGTTAGATGATGTTTTCCTTCGGAAACTTTTTTCTGGTAAAACGCACTAAAAACAGGATCACATTGAGAAGCTACTAAAGCCGCCGAAAACAAGGCTTTTCGCAAATATGGAGACCCTCGTTTACTCATAACATTATGCGTTGCCTCATATTGACCTGATTGTGTCACGGAAGCGTCTATCCCAGCGTAAGCAACGAGTTTTTTCGGGTTAGAAAATTTTTGAATATCTCCGATCTCACCAAGAATAGTCGCACCGTTTATAGGACCAATTCCAGGAATTGTGAGAATAACAGAATTTAAAGTGTCCATTATGTGCTTGATTTCTCTTTCCGTTTCCTTTATTTGGCTTTCAATGAATTTTAATTGTTCAATCATTGAACGTAGTTGGAAGGTGAACGCTTCTTGAGCAAATTTTACTCCAAAGGAGTTAGAAGCTGCTTGCTTCAATTGGTCCGCTTTTTCTGCCTTGATTCGGTTCCTGCTTAACTCAGCTAAGTATTGGGCCAAAGTTTCTGAGGAAATGTTTTCTAAGTCGATCGGGGCACTAAACGCCAGCAATAACTCTTTAGAAGCTTTTCCGAAAACGCCCTGCTTGGTAAAAATCGTCGCGTATTCTGGAAAGACTTGATCCAATACGGCTATAATTTTTCTTTTGAAGTCGCTCGCTGTACCTACTAAATAAGTTCGGTAACGAGAAAGTTGTTTCAAAGAAAAAACATTTTCATCGGATAAGACCGTTTCGACAAATGAGCCATAGCGCATTAAGTCAGCAATCAAAACAGAATCAATAATATCGTTTTTTCGTTTCCGTATTTCTGTACCTTTACGCCATCCGTCTGTTTGAAGGGGATTCACAACGTGAATCAAATAATCTGATTCGTGAAGGTATGAAAAGATGGACAGCCAATAGTGCCCCGTGGCTTCCATCCCTATAACAAAGTCACTGGGTGCTCCGGAATAGTCGACCATTCGCTCAATTAATGACTCTGCTCCTTCAGTGGTGTTAGGAAATGAAAAACCTTTTAGTAATACCTTTCCTTCCTCGTTCATGATAGAAGCAACGTGAGTGCGTTTACCGATATCAATGCCTAAAAAGTACATGTATATCTGACCTTTCAAAAAAAGAATTTTGGATTGAAATCCACTCAACTGAAAAGCGTCACTACCTTGTACGAGATACGGAGTAAAGTAAGGACTTTCAACATCTAACTCATACGCAATCCACTTATCAGAGAGAGGAGCCAGTCTCTCGAGTGCGGGTTCAATGACCCAAGGGGGGAACGGCTTAGCCTCTCAATCCAATAAATATATTATCTCAAAAGAAATGAGTTAATACCAAATTAAAATAACGATGGTTCATAGGGTTATCCAATCAAAACCGGAAGGTTAAAACCCTAACTCTAATATACAAGGTGGAAAATACAAGTGACGAAAATCGGGATAATTGAAAAAATCGGTTTTGCTTTAACGAATTTAGGAAACATACCAATCATGACGTTGTTGAATACCTATCTCTTAATCTTTTATACGGATGTCGTGGGAATTGATCCCGCCATTGTCGGTACCTTGTTCTTGATTTCAAGATTGTTGGATGGGGTAAGTGATCCCTTGCTTGGTTTTCTGATTGATCGCTTTCCCCGGACGAAAATCGGAAAGTACAAACCAATTCTAATCGCAGGTTCACTTATCTGTTGTCTCAATTACTTATTAGTATGGTTTTCTCCATTGCTTTTTGAAGGACAGAAAATTTTAGCGATCAGTTTTTCCTATATTCTGCTAGGCATCACCTTCGATTTGATGGATATTCCGTTAAACAGCTTGATTCCCGTATTGACAACTCAAGAATCTGAGCGCAATATATTGTCTTCGATTAAAGGGATTTCCTACACCGTAGGGCCAACATTGTTAAATATCGCCGCTCCTTTAATTCTGGCAAATAATAGCAGTAAAATTTCCGGCTATCTGATCTTAATCGTTGGAACTGTCATCGTAGTGGCCTTCTTTACCATTGTGGGAACCTTAACGCTTAAGGAACGAGTGATTGAACACATGGAGCCTTCAAAATCGAAAAAGAAACACTACTCAATCAAAGATGCACTAAAGATTTTGAAGATTAAAGAAGTTGCGACTCTCTTTATCAGTATGCTCTTTATTACCGCCGCTACAAATATTTTTAACGGCTCTCTGTTGTATTATTTAAGCTATATTATAAAGGAACCGCGCTTATTAAGTTTAGCGAGTTTCATTGGTTTGTTCGGGGCTTTAGGTGCTGGGATTCTTGTACCAAGCATTTCTAAAAGAATTGGAAAAATCAACTTATATACTGGCGCTATGGTAATAATTAGCATTTCTATGCTCTTTCTAATGGCGTTTAAGAATTTAAAGCTTGCCTTTTTGATAGGCTATGTCTTGGTGCAATTCGGATTAGGCTTTACGAACACTTTGCAGTACAGCATCTCTGCTGATAATGTTGATATCGTTCGCAAAAAACTGGGCTTTGAACCAGCAGGATTAATCGCGTCACTGAACTCACTTATCATGAAATTTGCGATGGCTTTAGGTGGTGCTGTCCCTGGATTTGTCTTATCTTATACAGGTTATGTTGCAAATAAGGAACAGCTGAACAGCGCGTCTGTTGGAATCATTGTTTCAACCTTTGCCATTCCTTTTGTTTTGTATATTTTGACCATTCTAGTCTTTAACTACGGCTTTGTTTTCTCTAAGAAAAAGTCACTTTTGAAAGAAAAAAGCAACTCTCCGATGGCATAATTAGATTGAAAAGGCATGAACATAAAACAACCAACATTCGTTTGATATGGCTAGAACGAATGTTGGTTGTTATAAGTAAATTTTTTTGTACTTTTGAGGAATCATCACTAATCATTGGCATACCAAAGAATATTTGATAAAGTCCATTAAATTTAGAATTGACTTTATTTCGCTTTGAACTTTATTATTTTGCGGAATAAAATTCAAATATATGGCTGACAGCTGTCTATTTTGTTAAAAAATAAAGTACAAAATCGGTATAAAAAAATTAACTTGTTTGACAAAAATACATCTTTCTTTTCAAGGTGAACTAAAAGAAAGAGATATATTCTTTGACAAATCTTACCGAGCATTTTCTTTTTAGGTTTCTAATTTATAATTGATAGTAATAGTTATTCGAACATTGGTATAATCAAGAGGAGAATATTTTCCTTAGAAAGAGGTTTTGAAATGTCCAAGCAAACATATTTACCCGAATTTAGGAAAATTCGAGAAGCTCTTGAAAATAATAATTTGGTTATATTTGTGGGTGCTGGTGTATCCGCTAACTCGGGATTACCATCATGGTCTGAATTAGTTAAAGTATTTGCTGAAGAAATCAATTATGGTCCATATTGTCGATCTTCTGAAAAAGGCAATTATAAGTTCTCTTCAGACGAACTGCTCAAAATTCCGCAATATGTTTACGATACGGACACCAAAAAGTATTTTGAGATCATTGGGCATGAGCTTAAGAACGAGAACTTTTTCTCAAATCCACTGCATAAACTAATTGTCAATATGCTACCCAATCACATTATAACGACTAATTATGACAAACTGTTAGAATCCTCAGGTGATATGAACGATTCTCAATATAGAGTAGTTTCTTCTGATGGAATGCTATTATCAAACCAAGGGGAACATTACATCATAAAAATGCACGGAGATATAGACGACTTAGAAAACATTGTTTTGAGAGAAGATGACTACTTAAACTATTCAAATAAGCACATACTGATTGAAACGTTCATTAAATCTCTATTAGTAAATCACGTTTTTCTATTCGTGGGTTATTCTCTAAATGATTACAACTTGAAACAGATTATGAGCTGGATTGATTACTTATCTTCAAAAGAATCTGTTCAAAATTTAAGACATAAAAATTATATTATTCAAAATCAGAAACCAGAAGAATTTGAGCTAAAATACTGGCGACACAAAAATCTTTCAATAATTGACAGCTCATTTTTAGATGAATCATTGATTGAGAGGTTTGAGCACGCTGACTTAGAGCATGATGTAGGAAAACGATTATATACTTGTTTACAGATTATAAAAGATGATGATCTAGATATGAGCCTTACGGATTATGCAGCTTTCTTAAAAGGCAGATATTCTGTTTTTGATTCAATGAGTTGGATTAATATTGATGACTTGAAAGTAGTTAGTGGGATTAAGGATGATAATTATGAAAGTGGTAGTATTGGTTTTTATGATGAAAGAATGTTCAGAAATTGGGTGAGTCTGAGTAATGACCCAACGATTTGTGATTATTGGAACAGAGCAGGAATTTATTCTGTGTATTATTTTAAGGATAGGATTTCTGAACCGATCGAAATTTACAGGGTGAATGATAATGAATCTATTCTTTATGATTTAGCCTGTACTTTTCAATATGAAGAGCTTGAAAAACAATTAGTTAATTCTGACGAAAGTGAATTAGTTAAAAATTACTATCGCTCGATTATTAATATTTCAGATGGAGAACTAAAAAAATATTATCAAATGGAAAAAAATGAGATTAATCAACTAACGAGATGGGAAACTCTACTTTACAAATTTAACGAGATTCTTTTCAAAAAAAGGGTGATGAGAGAAGGATATTCAAAGCATGAAGTAATTAGATACTATGAAATGTTATCAAAAAAGGAAAAGCTGGCCTATGATTACTTATATAAAATAGTTCAAAGTGGTTATGACATTCAGAAATTCAAGAAAATGGAAGATTTATTACTTAAAACAGAAAATTATTATGAAAACCCATACGCACATACTAATAAAGAGTTTGGGGATTTGCCTGAAATCCAAACAATTGCTTATCACCACTTTCTGTTCATTCGGAAAAATGGAGTTCTAATAGACTCATACCTTGAAACAAAAGTTTTTTTTACTGTCTATTTGAAAGCTTTGTTAATATCACAAAAGCAAATCGAAAAGAAAAAAGATATTTTATTTGGATTTGGAACCCCATTAAAAAAATATGAGTGGTGTGCTGATGATGTTAATATTTTTATTTCTTATTCCGATTATTCAGAAATAAAAAAATATATTATAGATCATAAAATCCCAAATATTACCTTTGATGAAGAAACAAGTGTTACGAATATTTTTAAGAATTTTTGTGAATCTACTATTTTTTGTTTGGAAAAAGGGAGTAAAAAGTTATTTGAGCAACTTCCTATTTTTTTCTTTCTTTTAATGCATTGTGAAGTAGATGAAAACGATAAAAAACAAATTCTTACATCGATTTTTGAAATGTTGGCCCATCCAACATTTAATGATTTTCGTGGGGTTGATCCTAAAATATCAATTAGTTTAATTAAGGTAATCAACTATTTTATATCTCAAGGATCGAAAATATCTGTTGACTATTTTGTTCTTTTATTAGAGAGATTAGGAAAAGAGGCTCGAGAAGGACATGATTTTCTTAAGCTGATATCTAAGCTGAAAGAAAACGAATCTTTTTATAGAAATGAAAAAATACAGACCACTATTAGACAACTTGAGTTAGAAATGATCCATACTCGGGAGAGAGTTAATTTTTTAGGCTTAATGTACCCAATGATGTCTGAGAAGCAGAAACGAGAATATTCTGTTCTGATTAATAAGAATGTGATTATTCTGGATTCTGGAGTTCTTTTGAATCTAATACGCCTTGATGTTATACACATCGATGAGTCTGTTAAAAGAGAATTTGTACAGTTAATTGATCAAACAATTGAAAAAAGGAAGTCAGGATACAGTAGTTTTCCTGATCCAGAAAAGGAAACAATTGAGAAATCCATAGTTTTCTATTTGTTAGGTACAGTGGATAATATTGAATTTTTAAAGCCTTTTACCACAAGTTCTGTTTTTCTTGATTTCATTTTCAATTATGAGTCATTTGATTATTCAAAAATTGATTTTAAGGAATATATGTGGGTAAACCTATTTAAGAATGATTTCTACAGAGAGAAAATTTTAATTCACGGAAAAGAAAAAATCAAAAAAAATTTGATCAAAGACATTAACAATGGTGATGCAAAAGAAGAGCAGAAGAAAATATTCTTCAAATATATAGCCTCAGAAGAAGAATTTTGGAACTACTCATAAGTAGTAGTGTTAGTAAGTAACCTTTGCTACCTTTTCATTGGGAAAGAAAAGATAAAGTTTTTAAATCTGATTAATAACTAGTAAAAAAAGTAGTAACATTTTCTAAAATAACTGCTCGTTACACAAATACAAGACTAAACGTTTAATATTTGAGTAACGATTTTTTGTGGACACATTTACTAAGACAGAACATATGAATAGATTAAACCATGATATACTTTATGCAAGAATTTATTTGAGAGGGGTTCCCACTTTGACGTCAATTAAATCTTTATTAGAGAATAAGCAAAAAACATTAATTACAAAACTAGAAGCTGATATTAATCATCCCACTTCTAAAGGTGATAATTGTGAAAATGCTTGGATCAATTTTTTTAAAAGCTTTTTACCCAGTAAATATGCTGTAGATAAAGGGTTTATATTTGATTCTAAAGGAAACTTGAGTGAACAAATAGATGTAATAATATATGATTCACTTTATACTCCATTAATTTTCGAGACAGAAGTTGGAGAAAAATTTATTACTTCTGAAAGTGTTTATGCAGTATTTGAAGTTAAACAGGAAATTAATAAAGGGTATTTGGAATATGCTCAAAAAAAAATACAGTCGGTAAGAAAGCTATATAGAAGTTCTAGACCTATGATTGTAGCCGGAAAAACCGTACCAGCAAGAGCTTTGACAAAAATACTCGGTGGTATTTTAGCTTCAAATTCTATTTCTTTTGAAAATCTTCGCCGATATTTAGCTGAATATCCAGCAATTGATTTAGGTTGTGCAATTAACAATTTTTCATTTATAACTATTAAGGATAAAAATGACAATACTGTTAATGTAGTGAATTCTAATTCTGATGAAGTCATTTTATCTTTCTTTTTTATTATACTTGATGAGCTTTATAAACTTGGCACCAGCCCAGCTATCGATATAAGAGAGTACGCTGACTTTTCATTAGATAGTATCCAATTGAAAAGAGAGGATTGAATTTATGGGAAACTCCAGTTATTTTACTAATTTACTTACGAACATCGAACTAAGCAAAACAACAAAGTCATATGTCAGTAGTTTACAGTCTAATCTAAGAGATTATCTTAAGAACCACATTGAGTATAAGACTAAGCACATTGATACATTTTTATCTGGTTCATATGCGAAAAATACTTCGATACGACCAAGCTTAAATGAAGAAAATCAAGATGTAGATATTGTGGTTCTAACAAATTATACAAGAGATACGCCTCCAGTTCAGGTATTGAATGAATTGAAAAGTGTGTTAAAAAACAACAGTAAATACAAAGAAGTCAAACTACAATCTAAATCTATTGGAATTGAGATGGCCAATTATCATATTGATGTTGTGCCAATCGTTAAAGAGGCTGATCATTTTTATATTGGAAACCATGAAAAGGATGAGTGGAATTTAACTGATCCTAAGAAACATATTTCTTGGTCTACAGAAATTAACATGAAAAACGAAGGAAAATACAAACCTATTGTTAAAATTTTTAAGTGGTGGAGAAAACGAAAAGTCGTTGGCGATTTAAAACTACCAAAAGGAATTCTTTTAGAAAAAATAATTGCTGATAATTTTGGTGAATCAAAATACGATATCGAAAACTTATTAGTAATGACGATGGAGAACATAGTAGATAATTATAAAACAGTCTATATAGATAAAAAAGTAGTTCCATCAGTTTACGATCCAGTTTTACCAAAAAACAATTTATTTGATAAGTATACATTTGATGATTTTTCTAAATTTATAGAATTACTTCAACAAGATCTATTGTTTTTGAGAGAGAATCATTGCACTGTCGAGGCTTGGGAAAAAATATTAGGTAATAGCGGTGGTAAAAGTATAGAAGATGTTCGAGAAGAGTATTCTTTCTCTCTAAAAAGACAAATGGATCAGCTATTAAATCAAGTTATTGAAAAGTCAAAACAGTTAAGTGTAGAAATCAAGGATTATGAAAATAAAAAAAAGGAAATTGAAAATAGAGAAAAAAGTATGCAAAAAAAAGAGGACGAAATAAAGTATGATGTTTATTTGGACTTCTTACAAGAAGCAAAATACAATCTCTCTGACGAGTTAATAAAAGGGATGGGCAGAGAATATTGGATGGATATGATTAAGATTTTGGAATCAATTAAAAAAAAGAAAAATAGTAGTTTTAGAGGATATGAATATAGCTATTTTGCTTCGTTGTATAAAGCGCTAGAATTAAAAGAAGAATACTATAATTCTATATGTCTTATGGTCGAAGACGGGTTTTATCTGTCAAATTATGACGTAAAATATATTATTGATAATACTTACTTTAGAAAAAGGTTAATTGATATATTAAGAGCAAAAATAATTAAAGGTGATTACTCTGATACTGTTGAGTCATATAGAATTGCGCTAAAACTACTGGAAGAAAATTATTTCCAAAAGAGTGAAAACAATTGAACACAAAAAGGCTGTAAATTTCCTAAGAATCTAGAAAATTTACAGCCTAATTTGGTGCATTCTTTTAGGTATATCCTAGGCATCTTCTAAGCCATCTTACAAAATGTATCTCAAACAACTTGATATAAATTCTTCATTACGACTACCGTCAGCAATGAAATAAGAAGTAGAAATTGGAAGTCATGCACCGTGACTTTGAAAGTAAGTTTTTTGATAGTCGACCTAACTATCACGCCAGATAATCTGGTTCCCTTCCAGGTAAAGGATAATCCTTCAGAAATTCCACTTAGGTCAAAAGAATTTCTGACTTCTTTCAGTATTATATTAGCTAGAGAAATTAGAAAAGTCAATTTAATAATTGAAAATGATAGTAATCAAATCGTGTCGTATGATAAATGATGATATTTTTTGGTAGTTAAGCATTTTAGATTTGATGATAGGGTGAATAGAGAGAAGTTTGAAATGACGAAAGGGGGGACCGATTCAATCAGTTAGTCCCCTCTCATTCTATGGTTTTGCTGATTCTTTTTTTCTACGTTCATTGTAGATTTGTTTTATTACATAAATCCCAATAAACAAAGCGAACATGCTCAACAAGCCAAACATAATCTTTTGGCTATTACCGGTTAAGTTACTTCCTACATAAGAATAAACTATCGTAGCTGGCAATTGTCCTAATCCAGTAGCGACCAAAAAAGGAATCGGTTTGATCGCTGTCAACCCAGCAGCATAACTGATAAAATCAAAAGAAATGAAGGGTAACAACCGACAAATAAGAATCGTGTGTTTCCCATATCGGTCAAAATATTCATCTAATTTCTGTAGGGAAAAATTCTTATTTATTTTCTCTACAACATCTCTGCCAGCGATTCGAGCAATATAGAAACATAGTAACGCTCCCGCCATTGCGCTGCTCCAAGAAAGAATTGCTCCTTGCCACCAGCCGAATACCGCTGCATTTGCAAAAGTAATCAAAAATGCAGGTAACGGAGCGATAACTGATTGAAACATCATTAATAGAAACGAAATCAGAATTGCCCAAGCACCAAATGATTTTATATATCCAATGATACTTTCGACACTCATTGAGCGAAACAGCATCAACACTTGAGTAAGTTTAGATTTGAAAGCAGGGATGTACATGAAACAAATGACACTAACTAATACAATGATTATTAGTATAATTCTGGCTAGTTGTTTCTTATTCAGCTTCTTCATTATTTTTCAACATCTTCTACTTTAGCCCAACGATAGAAAGAACCATCATAGTTTTTAACGTTTTTGAATCCACACATATCCATCACTAATTGAGTGTAGGCTGAACGGATTCCCGCGGTACAGTAAGTCACGATTTTATCATCTTTTGACAAGCCTGCATCTTCAAATAGTTTAGTCAATTTCTCATTGCTCTTTAGAGTACCATTCTTATTGAACATATCAGTATATCGAACTTGGATTGCTCCAGGAAGATGCCCGCCTTTTGCCTCACCATATAACACTTCACCATTGTATTCTTCATCCGCACGAACATCGACAACTTTATACTCATCGTAATCCGCTTTTAGTTCGTCTGTTTTGATCATATGATCTTGGTTCAGAGAATCTATCTCAACGTCTACAGGTTTTAATTCAGTTCCGCCTTTATTCGTTTTTATTCCGGCATCTTTAAGTGCAGAGAAACCGCCATCAACCATTTTTACATCTTTATATCCAGCAGCAAGCAATTCCCACGCAATCCGTCCATCGTCACCCCAGCCATCTTGAGCAGAGGCAAATAGAACGACTTCTTTATCTTTATCAATCCCTTTATCACCAAGACGCTCAGCCAACTTTTTAGGTTCTAAGACTAACCCCCAATTTTCGTCACCAGAAGCACCACTTTCCACATCCGCTAGATATTGCCAAGCCATTGGAACAGCTTTTTTTACCGTCCCTTTCTTGGCAGCATCATCACCGCGAGCGTCGATCAGAATGATATCATCAAGGTTATTCTTCACGTAATCTGCATCAACAGTATATTCTCCCTTAAAAGTCGTTTTAGGACTAGTTGCTTCTTTTGTTGAATCATCTGTAGCATCATTTGAGCTTCCACAACCCGTAATAGTTAAACCAAATGCCAGTACTGCTAATGTTAAAACTTTTTTCATAATGATCCTCCTAATGTATTGATTTGATCATCCAAATCAACCTACAAATTAAAAATACGATAACAAAAAAATAAATGAAAAACTATTCCTTCCAAATCGGAAGACATCCACTCACAGTAATTTAATGCATAAAAAAGAAACATACGTATTCGTATGTTCTCCAGAATAATCCTCTAGTAGTGATTGATTTCACATTTAACAATAGAAGAGATTTGGAGGGAAGGATTCATTTACATTCTTAGAAACTCTAAGTTTGCTTGTTACTCATTGTCATAGATGCAATGCAAACATTGCCTTCACCCCCAATTGTTTTTACGGCAGTCTTCATGTAGAAGTATATAAAAACGTTTTCTTTATTACAATACTAACTTATTATAATCTTTATAAAAGAATAGATTATCAGAAATAGAAAAGACAGAAACTCTTGACAACATATAGATGTACATCTATATTGTAAACATAGATGAGTTTCTATGTAAGGAGGAATAGTATTATGAATTATGAAGATATGTCCAAAACTTTAAAAGCACTTGCTGATCCTAAACGGCTGAAAATCATCGATCTTTTGTCATGCGGCAGTCTGTGTGCTTGTGATATCTTAGATCATTTTGATTTTACACAACCAACACTTTCTCATCATATGAAAGTATTGGAAAAAGCCGGAGTTGTTCTTGTAACGAAGGAAGGTACATGGCATCACTATCAACTAACAGATGTGTTTATCGATCAATTTATGGGTTCAATGATGCAATTATTCTCTGCTAAAGATGATTGCATTTGTAAAAAAATAAACTGTGATTGTAAAGGAGAAAAAAGTGATGAAAAAATTGGAACTATTTGAACCAGCAATGTGCTGTTCAACAGGAGTCTGTGGTCCATCAGTGGATGAAGAATTATTAATGGTGACCTCAGTTTTTGAAACTTTTGAAGGGATCGATTCAGTGGATGCTTCTCGCCATAATTTAACGAGCGATCCAGACGCGTTTGTGAATCAACCAACAATTTTAAAACTACTCCAAGAAAAAGGAAATGATATTTTGCCAGTGACTTTACTAGACGGCGAAATCGTAAAAGAAGGATCATATCCTACACTAGAAGAGTTTGGAAAATATGGTGATGTCCATTTTGTTACTCAACCAGCCGGTAATTCAGGCGGTTGCTGCGGCGGAAATAGTGGGTCCGAAGGCTGTTGCTAACAGCCTTCTTTAAAATAGAATAAGGAGGAGATGGAATGCTTCAATATATTCCCCAAAAGATGGGATTAACAAAATATCTGTTTTTCACAGGCAAAGGTGGCGTTGGTAAAACAACAACTGCTTGTGCCACGGCAACATCTTTGGCACAGGAGGGCAATAAGGTCATGTTGGTTAGTACCGATCCGGCTTCAAACCTGCAAGATGTTTTTCAAACCACTTTGACCAACAAGCCAACTGCGATTGATGGAATTGATAACTTGAAAGTAGCGAACTTTGATCCAATCACTGCTGCGGAAGAGTATAAAGAGAGTATCGTCGGTCCATATCGTGGTATTCTTCCTGATAGTGCCCTAGTCAATATGGAAGAACAATTATCAGGATCTTGTACAGTGGAAATCGCTGCTTTTAACGAGTTCGCGAACTTTTTGACTGATAAAGAAGTAGCAGAACAATATGACTATGTCATCTTTGATACAGCTCCTACGGGTCATACATTAAGAATGCTACAGTTGCCTTCTGCCTGGAATAATTTCCTCGATGAAAATACCACTGGTGTTTCTTGCTTGGGACAATTATCCGGCTTGGGCGACAAAAAAACTATGTATGAAAAAGCGGTTGAAACTTTGAGCAATGCTAGCCAAACGACTTTGATTCTAGTCACCCGTCCGCAAGCCTCTCCCTTGATTGAAGCAGAGCGTGCTTCAGAGGAGTTGCTAAAATTGGGAATCGAAAATCAAAAATTAGTTGTGAATGGTCTATTGATTAATCCTGATGATGCGATTTCTCAAGTAATTTATTCTGAACAACAAAATGATCTAAAAGAAATGCCAGAGCCGTTGAGTAAATTTGATACCTACTACATTCCTCTTCGCCCTTACAATGTTACTGGTGTAGATAAACTCCAAATTTTATTGAGCGATCAACAACCTACTATTTTAGAACAGGCACAAGAACATGCTGAGTTTCCTAATTTGGATGCGATCGTAAATGAGTTTATTCGCACAAATAAAAAGATTATCTTTACGATGGGTAAGGGTGGCGTTGGTAAGACGACTGTTGCAATTCAAATCGCTGAGAAGCTGGCACAATCAGGTAAAAAGGTTCATTTGGCGACAACTGACCCTGCTGATCACCTAAACTTGTTTCTTTCCAATGAGCTGCCAATTTCAATCAGTCATATCGACGAGGAGAAAGAACTAGAGGCTTACAAAGAAGAGGTTCTTTCAAAAGCTCGTGAGACGATGGACGCGGATGATGTTGCTTATGTTGAAGAGGATCTTCGTTCACCATGTACACAAGAAATCGCAGTATTTAGAGCTTTTGCGGAAATCGTAGATAAATCAGAAAATGAGATTGTGGTTATTGACACAGCACCTACAGGACATACTTTACTTCTTTTAGACTCTACTCAAAGCTATGCAAGAGAAGTTGAGAGAAGCTCAGGCGAAGTACCAATGTCGATTCAAAAGCTATTGCCAAGATTACAGAACGGAAATGAAACGGAAGTATTAATGGTCACACTTCCTGAAACAACACCGGTTTACGAATCAATGCGCTTAGATGAAGATTTGGATCGTGCAAAAATTGCACATACATGGTGGTTAGTCAATCAAAGCATGTACACTACTGATACGTCCAACGAGGTGTTAAAGGCACGTGCTGCGAATGAAATCGAATGGATTAACAAAGTAAAACATCTCTCAGATGGACATTTTGCAGTTGCTGAATGGGTCCCAAATTTTGATGCAGAATTAGTTCATTAATTTTTTTGAATTTAATATAGATGAATCTCTATATAGGGGTTCATCTATTAATTTGCGAAAAATTTAGATAAAAAGTGAAAAGCAATCAAGTCGCCTATGGATATTGTTCGATTAGCCATCACAATGCTATTTCATTTTCAAAGAATAGTACAAGCTATCTGATCAAAATATCGTTGTCATTCACTACCGAGATTCAAGTTCAAATTGCTTAAGTGAGTGTTTTTTTAAAGTTTAAAAAAATTTTTCAAAAGAAGGCGCAAGCCAATAGGAGGAAATAGATGAGTTCTAAAAATGATAAAAAGGGTTTAGGTATTTTTGAAAAATATCTGACGTTATGGGTAATTTTAT
Source organism: Enterococcus avium (assembly GCF_002891025.1). Taxonomy (NCBI): domain Bacteria; kingdom Bacillati; phylum Bacillota; class Bacilli; order Lactobacillales; family Enterococcaceae; genus Enterococcus; species Enterococcus avium. Next base: position 916,964 of record NZ_NBSL01000003.1, read on the forward strand.
GCATGGCTGTAGGAGTACTAATTGGGAAATTCTTACCGGGTGTTCCTGATACATTAAGCAAGTTTGAGTATTATCAGGTATCAATTCCCACGGCAATTTTAATATGGTTAATGATTTATCCAATGATGTTAAAGATTGATTTTACAAGTATTGTAAGTGCAGCTAAAAAACCAAAAGGATTAGTTGTTACCTGCGTGACGAATTGGTTGATCAAGCCATTTACAATGTATGCTATATCCGCATTTTTCTTCTATGTAGTTTTTAAAAATCTTATTCCTGTTGAATTAGCGAAAGAGTACGTTGCTGGTGCAGTCATTTTAGGAGCAGCGCCTTGTACGGCCATGGTATTTGTATGGAGCTACTTAACAAAAGGGGATGCAGCGTATACTTTGGTGCAAGTAGCGATCAATGATCTAATTATTCTTATATTATTTGCACCAATTGTCGCTTTTCTACTTGGTGTGGATAATGTTGTTGTTCCAATGGGAACGCTACTCCTATCAACGATTCTTTTTGTGGTAGTACCATTACTTCTAGGTTTTGTTACTAGAGTATTGATAATCAAAAATAAAGGCAAAGACTATTTCGAAAATGTTTTTCTAAAGAAATTTGATTCTGTGACAATTGTCGGTCTATTGCTAACCTTAATTATCATTTTTTCTTTTCAAGGAGAAAAAATACTGGCAAATCCAACGCATATTTTATTAATTGCAGTCCCACTAACCATTCAAACACTACTGATTTTCACTATTGCTTATGGATGGGCAAGATTTTGGAAGTTACCTCATGAAATTGCTTCACCAGCGGGAATGATCGGAGCAAGTAATTTTTTTGAACTGGCAGTGGCTGTAGCAATCTCTCTTTTCGGACTACAGTCAGGGGCGACTTTAGCAACAGTGGTAGGAGTGCTAGTTGAAGTACCCGTAATGTTGCTACTAGTAAAAATTTCCAATAATACAAAGTCATGGTTTGCAAAGTCAGATGAGATTACCAAAATGGATAATCTGTATAATTGATTGAGAAGAAAGCTTTGATAGGTGTAGGGAAATTAATTAAATAGCAAATCGTTGAGGTAATAAAACTTATGTCTGAAGAAAGGAGAGCAGTCGCTAGATTATTAGGGATGTCAGTGTCCTTTATTCTAGCAAAATTATTACACTATCCAATTAGTCTCGGAATATTTATCAACTTTATTACGCTAATTTTGGTACTCTATTTATTAGCAAAAAGGAAAGAAAGGCAAGAAAAATAGAGTCATGTGGTCGATTGACCACATGACTTTTTACAGTAATCGTATTACAACTATTTTGTTTATAAAGAGGCTTATTATGAAAGGAAATTTTTAATGGCAAATGCACTAGAAATAGAAAATTTAAAAAAAGTATATGCAACTGGCGTTGAGGCGCTACGAGGAATCGATCTACAGGTTAAACAAGGCGATTTCTATGCCCTTTTAGGTCCGAATGGTGCTGGAAAATCGACAACGATTGGAATTATCACCTCTCTGGTCAATAAGACCTCTGGGAAGGTAAAAGTTTTTGACTATGATCTTGATACTGACTTAGAAAAGGCTAAGCAGCAGATTGGTCTTGTTCCGCAAGAATTCAATTTCAATCCTTTTGAGACTGTTCAACAAATTGTAGTGAATCAGGCAGGGTATTATGGCGTTCCGAGAAAAGAAGCATTGAAGCGCAGTGAGAAGTACTTGAAGCAATCAAATTTGTGGGGAAAACGTAATGAACGTGCCCGAATGCTTTCTGGAGGAATGAAGAGACGACTTATGATCGCTCGAGCATTAATGCACGAACCAAGACTGTTAATTTTGGATGAACCAACCGCTGGGGTGGATATTGAACTGAGACGTGAAATGTGGTCATTCTTAAAAGAATTAAATGAAAATGGAACCACCATTATTTTGACTACTCATTATTTGGAAGAAGCTGAAATGCTTTGTAGAAATATCGGGATTATTCAATCAGGAGAACTGATCGAAAATACCAGTATGAAAGAACTGCTATCCAAATTACAGTTTGAAACATTTATTTTAGACCTTGCACCTCATAATACAGCACCTAAGATAGAAGGTTATGAGTATTATTTAGAAGATGATCTGACTTTATCGGTGGAAGTAGAGCGAGATCAAGGAGTAAATGATGTTTTTAAGCAACTCAGCGATCAAGGAATGAAAGTCTTATCTATGCGTAATAAATCTAATCGTTTAGAGGAACTATTTTTGAAAATCACAGAAGAAAAAAGTCTACCGGAGGAAATCAATGTTTAGTCTTTACTTTACCGCTTTAAAAAGTCTTGCCGTCAAGGAAACCAACCGGTATCTGCGAATTTGGGTACAAACTCTGGTACCGCCTGTCATAACTACATCACTGTATTTTATTATTTTTGGGAAAATGATCGGTGGTCGAATTGGAGATATGGGTGGGTTCTCCTATATGGAGTTTATCGTTCCAGGTTTAATTATGATGTCAGCCATTACGAGCTCTTATGCAAATGTTTCTTCGTCGTTTTTCTCTCAGAAGCTGCAAAAAAATATTGAAGAACTATTAGTTGCACCAGTACCAACTCACATTATCATTTGGGGATTCGTCATTGGAGGATTAGGAAGAAGTCTTCTGGTGGGAACACTTGTAACAATTGTTTCTTTATTTTTTGTACCACTAAATGTGCATTCATGGATTATTGTTATTCTCACATTGTTAATGACAGCCATCCTGTTTTCATTAGCAGGTTTGATAAATGGCGTTTTTGCACAATCTTATGACGATGTGTCAATCGTACCAACTTTTATTTTACAACCTCTAACCTATCTAGGTGGTGTTTTTTATGCGATATCCATGCTGCCTCCTTTTTGGCAAGGTGTTTCGAAAATCAATCCGATTGTTTATATGATATCCGCGTTTAGATATGGATTTTTAGGAACGACCGATGTTCCAATAGCCGTCTCGATCACAATACTTGTTCTGTTCATTTCAGTTCTTTATACTGTTTGTTACTATCTAGTTAATACGGGTAGGGGATTAAGAAGTTAAATCATATCATCAATATCACTTGATTGCTTCTTTATAACTTGTAATAATGCACTGAATAAAAAAGTCTATCATAAATAGATTGCGAAACGAAAAATAGAAATTAGCTTTCCATTATTGATTGGAGGAAAATGATAGTGAAAAAAATTTACTTTTTATGTACAGGCAATTCGTGCCGTAGTCAAATGGCTGAAGGATATGGTCACAACTTATTATCTGATTCAGATTTTGAGATCAGAAGTGCAGGTATTGAGACACATGGACTGAATCCAAGAGCTGTGAAAGTAATGTCTGAAGACAGTATAGATATCTCAAAACAAACGTCAGATTTGATTGATTTGGATTATTTTAATCATGCTGATTTAATTATTACTCTTTGTGGTGACGCAAAGGACAAATGCCCAAGGGTTCCAAAGGGCATCGAACATATTCATTGGAACTTAAAAGATCCTGCTCAAGCACAAGGGACAGAAGATGAAATTTTAGCAGAATTCAGAAGTGTTAGGGACGTTATCAAGAATAATATAAAAAGTCTATCTTCAAAATAAGCCAACTTATAATTGTTTGATTGGGATTTTCATTACCAAAAGAAAGTATCATAGTATGATTGTGTGCAAGACATCCGATTTAGGATAGTAGATGGAGAGAAATAACTGTATTTTTTAGCGAAGGAGGAAACCGATGGTTGTAGAGATTAGACAAATGGTAGAAAGCGATTGGCCTGATATCCGAAGAATCTATATTGAAGGGATAAAATCTGGTGAAGCTACCTTTGCAACTATTTCATCTATACCGAATAGTTACATTGATTGGCAAGCTGAGCATTCATCTTTTGGTAATTTTGTAGCTGTAGAAAATGATAATGTAGTTGGCTGGAGTTCGTTTTCTCCTGTATCTTCAAGATGTGTCTATAGTGGTGTCGTAGAAATCAGCATTTACACAGAAGAAGCTCAACGTGGCAAAGGTATTGGCAGTACACTCATGAGTAGTGCAATCAAAGCTAGTGAAGAAAATGGTATTTGGACCATTCAAGCAGGTATATTTCCTGAGAACGAAGCTAGTTTGAAGCTACATGAACGGAATGGTTTTCGAATAGTTGGTAGAAGAGATAAAATTGGAAAACTTGAGGGCACCTGGCGGGATACTTTACTTCTAGAACGAAGAAGTAAAATTACAGGAAAGGATTGAATGATTTCTTTGTGAAGCCTTTGGTCTAACTTATAATCAATGCCAATACGTCATCAAATTCTTCATAAAACGGGTCAATGTATATTATTATGAAACCCAATCATACTAACAAGTGATTGGGTTATTTTTTGCCTAAAAAAAGAGCTCAAACATTGATGAATATCCTAATAGAAATGATATTTCACGATTTACTGAATAAATACCGAAAGGAATACAGATACTTTGTTGATAATTGATTGACGAGAAGATGAATCCACATAGTATTTTATTTGATTATTGAGTTAAAACGCGACGACTAATCTATAACATTCAATTTAAGTAGCATTTATGCACTCATTTATCTCTACAACAAGTAAATTGATATAATGGCTTTATGGTTATTGATTTATTATTATAGAAAAAGATAAGTGTGGGGGATTGAAAACTATGTTGGATAAAAGGCAATTAGAGATAATGTCAATTAATTTCTTAAAAATTACTCTTACTCAAACTGGATATCTTAATCCATTTTTAAATTCTGGGGACACAGAACCATCCTGGGACGGTTATATATATGTTCTAGAAAAAATGAATAAGTATAATAAAAATAAATTAGGGAAAGTTCCCGTTCAGGTAAAAGGCAAATATAGTGACGATTTAAGTCAAAGCAGAATTTCTTTTTTAGCAGAAATTAGGGACTTAGAGAACTATTTACAGGATGGTGGAGTACTTTACTTTGTCATTTACATTAATGGAAAGAATGACGTAACATTTTATTACGCTCAATTAGAACCAATAAAAATAAAGACAATATTGGAGTCAAGAAAGAACTCGTCAGGAAAGAAAAGTATAGAGCTTAAAAAACTTCCTTCTGATACTATTGATATTGTAATTATATTCAAGAGTTTTTTGTTTCACAGGAAGAAACAGATGAGTTTTATTGATGGTGATCTATACACTTTTGAGAGTCTTAGTAAGGATCATAAGAAGGTGGAGTTAACATTCACTTTAACAGGCTTAGCTCTTCACCAACACAATATGCAAAATTACGTTGATACAAACAATGTTTATCTTTACGCAAAAATTCCTGAATCACCCGTTTTAATACCACTAGCTGGAGAGCTGAAGGAAATAATTGAAATCGAAAAAACTAATCTTGAAATTGGCATAGGAGAAAAGGTTCTATATACTGAACAGATTAGAGAAAAGCAGCGTGGTACTGTCACTTTAAAATTTGGAGATAGTTTTGAGTTCGCTATTAACGAAGAATTTAGCAAGCAGACTTTTAATTATAAAATAAGCGATTTTGCGAGGAAAGCACTTATTGATATAGAATTTCTGATCTCACTTTATCAGAATAAAGGATTTACAGTTAATGGAAAATTCCTTGATTTATCTTCTGCAATTAAATCGGGGCCGCATTTTGATTTTGAAAGATATGAAAAATCACTTCTGCACTGCAAGGAAGTAGTGAATCTATTAGATTATTTAAACATTTCAGATGATATTGATTCTAGTAAACTGTCTGAAGTAGAATGGCGCGATTTAAATATTTTAATTGCAGGATTAATTAAGAAGCAAGAATTGGCATTAAAAGAAACTCTCCACACTATAACTATTTTAAAGCTTCAGAATTTTAGTATTCCATTAATGATTAGTTTACAAAAAAGTGGTAAATACCTTATTGAAGATATATTTAAAGCTAAAAAAAGCTGTCTTTATCTTATTTTCGATGGAGAACATTTTAATTTACCAATGTTTAGAGGACTAACAGCTGAGCAACTTGCTGAGTGTTCAACAATTGATTTCGAAGTACTTTTAAAGGAATATCAAAAGCTACACAGTGAAAAAAATGATATTCTATTCGATGCAAGTCAATACATGTTGGTTTTGATTAACGCTGCAGATTTTTGTACGGATAACCCAGAAAGGAAAGAATCTTTCTTAGACGCAGCTTTAAATTTTAATCACTGGTTGCAAGAAGAAAATCTCAAAATGGAAGAGACAAATAATCAAATACTGATGATGAATGAGCTTCAGATTTTCAAACGTAAACGTGCATTAACTGAATCGGAAAGTGATTGGTTGTATGATATTACTGATTCAAATGATATTGATAAGACTTTTAAATTTGGAGCATATGTCTTATTAGAAGAAAGAAAACGTGCTGAGAGAATCTTTTCAACATTTAGTAAAAAAGAAAAGCAAGACTATAAAAGTTACCCGATTTATAACTTATACGAAAAATTATTATCTAAATAAAAAACAGGGAGATCAATTGTATGCCTAATATAATAGTAACACCATACGAGGCTAAAAAACGCTTACGCAAGTTATTGGAAGAAGTAAACACTACTCATCAAGAAGTAGAAATAATTGGAGATACCACCGAAGAAAGTGCTGTTTTGATTGCACTATCCGATTGGCGGGCTATTCAAGAAACACTAATGCTCATGAAAACTGAAACTTTAGCAATTGTGAAAAAACGAGAAAAAGATGGAACAGGATATACGAGTATAGAAAAAATTAACTGGGATAACTTGTAATAAATAGTCATTAAAATTAAGTGACAAATTTCTGCCAAGGCTGATATTCTCATTAGTTGTAGTAATTATACGAGAAGAAGCAGTAATTGAGATATTACAAAAGGAACTGATAATTAAGCTAAATGAAGTTATCCTTAGTTTATGTAAGAACAAGAAAAAAATTATTTCTAATTGGACTTTAAAAAACAAGCAAAATCTGCGACTATGATAATCGCAGATTTTGCTTGTTTGATTAATGACTTTAGTCAGTTTCGTTCGCGGAGCGTACGAAACAAGAAAACCGCGCGCTTCTACGCGTGGATGGAATAGCTTTAGCGATAAAAACTCCTTTCGATATACTAATAAGTGGCTACCAACCGCTTATTTTATCGAAAGGAGTTTTTCTATGTCTAAAGACGACAAAAGTTTATCACATACTAGATGGAATTGTAAGTATCACATAGTCTTCACCCCAAAATATAGAAGAAAAGTAATCTATGGGGAATTAAGAAAAGATATTGGAAGAATTTTGAGGAAGCTTTGTGAGATGAAAGAGGTAGAAATAATCGAAGCACACGCAATGCCAGATCATATTCACATGTTGGTAAAAGTACCACCAAAAATAAGTATCTCGCAGTTCATGGGCTACTTGAAAGGAAGAAGTGCGACGCTTATCCATGAGCAGCATGGAAACTTAGTCTATAAATATGGAAATAAAAGTTTCTGGTCAAAGGGGTATTACGTGAGCACAGTCGGTCTGAACCAGAAAACAATTGAAAAATATATACGAGAGCAAGAATCAGATGATCGAATCCGAGATAGTATAAGTAAACGAGAATACGTTGATCCATTCAAAATGAAGAAAAAGAAATAAAGTAGCGAGCGAAGAGCGGTTGGTTGTCTTTTAGAAAGCTCCATTTATGGAGTAGGCGAGTAGTGACCTCTTCTAGAGGTGTTAAAAAGCCACCCGTTCTCACGGGTGGATGTGTTACTTACTAGTTATGATCATTATCCAAAATACTATTATAACTAGTATTGAGAATTTCCTTAATTCCTCGTATTTGATCCAGCTTAATATGCTGCTGGCCTCGTTCAATTTTTACCAACGTTTCTCTTGTAATATTTATATCCATCAGTTGAAGTTGGCGTACCATTTCAGATTGGCCTATTCCTCTATCAATTCGCATTCTTCTTATATTTTTTCCTATTGTATTGTTTTTATCACTAATAATTTTTTCTGGCATTATCAATATATCCCTTGAACTAGAACTAGTTCTTTTTAAAACAATCATAAGAAAGCTATGTGATAAAATGGGACTAGTATGAGTCCACTTGGATTTTTTATTTGTTCTCTTGAATCACTTTTATTTATGGGAAATATTGTCTAAACTTTAAAAGGACATTAGGGAGATGATTAAGTGTATCTAGCAGAGAATATATCATATCTAAGAAAAAAGAAGAGCCTTACACAAGAACAACTATCAGACATCTTGCTAGTTACACGCTCAACTATATCAAAGTGGGAGAGCGGAACCTATGAGCCAGAAATCAACTCATTAAAACGTCTTTCTGAAGCATTTAATATCAGTATAGATGATTTAATCTTCATTGATTTAAGAAGTAGAGATCAACCAATCTAAAAAAGGTGGAATAAGGACCATTGAAAAGTAGAAGAAGAAAGCTCCAAATTAAAAGATTGTTACGTGAAAGAAAAATGAGTGATAAAAAAAACGATGGGTATTCCTGTCAGTTTTCAGAGGATGTATTTTTTGAACAATACAAAATCTATGTAGAGGAAATCATTGAGAAGTATTTACCGGCTGATGAATGTCAATACGAGGAATTTGCTGACATGATAGCAGATAGTCTTCAAAAAAAAAGAAATCTATTGCAGCTAAAAATGATAATATCTACAAAAAAAATAGACTGTTTCTTAGATTTGCTACTTGACAATAGCCTAAATTTTAACGTGGAACTTTTCTATCCTGAAGGAAGGATAGAAAAAAATGGTCCACTCTCAAAAGTGTTGTTCAAGAATTATCAAGTTATTATAGATGGCTATCGACTTCAAACTCTTACTATCAAAAAATTGAAAGATAAATTAAAATAGTTATGTAGATTGTAAATTTAAGGGAGGTTTTGGAGATGATGATAGACGGAAAAGAAATAGAATTCTTTATCAAGAGCGCCAAAGTTCCAGAAAAATATTATAGTGTGTTAATCAGAGAAGTACGATTGGCCTTGAACAGCCTGAATTTCATTAATTACATACGAACTAAAAGATCAGCTTCTACTGATTCAATTTATTTTACAGTCAAAATGAAAAATATCTCTGAAATCTATATTTTATCCTTACGTAGTCACTTTCCTAAAGAAAAGAAAGAAAATTACCTATATTTCTATACGCCAAGGTTCGAAAGCCTTTCAGACCTTCAGTTCAGTATTAAAACTGACCTAACAAAGATTTATAATAAAAGAGCTAAGGAACTCGGTTTTCATGTATCAGAATATCCTAGTAAGAATGTTCTGACTAAACCAAATATTAATAGGAAGATAAAGAAGGAACCGGTAACGAAACTCAAAGGAACAAGAGCTCATTTCCAAATGCTGCATCAGCAATCATTTGAGGACTTTTTGGACGAATTTGAAAATCAAAAAGATGAATAATAAAATTTGAAATCTTAAGTTTCGTACCTCGTCAATAAAAAAAGTAATTACCGACATTTTTAAAATTAGATTTATTGGTCACACTAATAGATTATAATTCAGAATCAAACAACTGCATTCATGTTTGATTCTATTTTTTTACTTAGATATCTATTCTCTTAGCAAAAAGATATTAGATTTGCTGTTATTATCATCAAAACGATGTAAAGTGATACTTTTCTGAAATAGTTTTTTTAATATCAAATAAAAACCTATAAAATGATACTTTTAAAAACAAACTTATGTTCAACGTTTCCTTTTCATGATAACAACTGTGTTGATACAAATGACACTATTAATGAAGTATTGACTGGAAAAATAACCGACAAACAAGTAACTTTTTTCATCGCGAAAAATCATAGTCATACGTTATTTATCTTGGGAAATAGAAAATCGAGAAGACTAATCTAGAGGAAACATAAATTAAAGAGATTTTATGTTTCAAGGTCAAAAATCCGACTAATTAAACGGATAATCTTTTTTATAAAAAAATTTCTATTAAAAAAAGTATATTGTTTGACGATACTATAGTAAACTAAAAGATAACGATTGTGATGTTACCAAGAAAGGATTGATTGTCATTTCGTTATTTTATCCGCGTTTTTCTGTTTACAAGCATCATCTAGTTATTCAAGGCAACAAACTAATTTCAAGAAAGTTTATAGTTTTAAAAAAACAAGATCATTTGCTAGCTTTCACTAACTTTCACAAGTATATCAAATCGGGTAACAGAACAGTGAGGAATATTAATGATGACGGAAATAATCGATTTTACTTTGTTGTGAAGCTGCTGAATTACGCCTTTTTCTTCGAACAATGTCAAAGTCTTGATCAAATTACTGTGGAAACAATAAAGAATTTTTTTAATCACTATGGAAAAGGTACTTTACCCGAGGATGTGGAAGGTTCTGGACGGACAAAAAAAACAGTTGAATCTTGTATTTCTGCAGTCCTTGATTTTTTTGAACTGTTTATTAATGATCGAAAAGATAAATGTGCAATTAAGATTGAAGAATTGTACAAACATGTTAATTATCGCGATAAAAAAGGAACTTTAAGAAAGAAAAAGGTGCCCGTATTTGATGTGTTGTATATAAATAAACATCGAGAAATTTTCCGAGATATACCAAATAATGCTTTTGAGATGCTCTTTTCTCATATCGCTGAACATCACAAAGAGTTGATTATGCTCGTAACTTTATCAGCATTTGCAGGCTTAAGACCTTCAGAGGCTTGTAACGTCAGAAGAGAAGACAGTAATTTAGGTGCAGGATTATTTTTTGATATTTATGATAGTGAAATACACAAAATTCAAATAGATATAAGGGAAGAACTGAATCTAAGAAGTGATTTAAAATCAATTGGCAGGATAAAAAGAGAACGCTTACAAACGGTGCCGTTAATTTTTACAGATGCATTTTATAGTAGTTATATAAATTATATGAATCATTTAGTTGGGAAAAAATATGAATGTCAGTTTGGAGCATTAACAGTAAATAAGCAGGGACGAGCTATGACGTATGACAGTTACTATCAAAAATTCAGAAAAATTATCAAGGAAGAAATGATTCCATTATATCTTTCTAGTAACGATGCTGAAACAGTTTTTTATGGCCGGCTTCTAATTGAGAATAATCTGTCACCTCATGTTTTCAGACATTGGTATACAGTTCAACTTGTTTTATCAGGTATGGAAAATGTAGCTGAATTAATGCATGCGAGAGGGGATAGCTCTCCCGAAAGTTCATTTGTTTATCTTCAAAATAAAGGCGAGCTAGAAAAGCAATACAAAAAAGTCAATGATGAGATGTTTAATTACTTGACCTGGGCAGCAGCTAAAAAAAATGGTGGAAGTAAAAGAAATGATTGATTTAAAACTATTTGCTGAAGAAGTTTTAGGTGGTTATGAATGCTCTAGTATGGAAGGAAAACAAAAAATGATTACTTTCTTGGAAGACAACAACTGGTTTGGCTCGAAACCAGTCTTGGTCGATGGAAAGGTGATGCTCACTTCTGATCAGGTGAAACTGTATAGTGAACCTCTAAAGATTTTTTTTGCTGCACAATCATCAAAAGTGAATTATGAAGGAATGATTACAATGTTACGAGCCAAATTTCCCGAGACAACTAATCAACTTACTGTTTTTTTTGATTCTGTAGAATTTTATGACGAAGCAATGTTCTATATTTCAGATTTCTTGCTTTATTCATTAAAGAAAGATATTTTCCTTATGGATGATCAAGAAATTTCCAGTCTTATGGAACTTGCTATTAATGATTTAATAAAAAGTCATGGTTTAGTACTAACATTCTTTTTGTCTTGGCTAAAAGAAAACTACAAAACTGCATATAAAAAAGAATATTTCATGAAGAATAGATATTCTATGGCTCAGTCAAAACAAGCCTACGATTTTGATGAATATTTACAACTTTTATATTATCTTTTTAACGAAGAATATATTAAGAAAGAAAAGATGTATGAGAAAGCAACAAAATCAAAGAATTATGCAGATACGTGGCTTTTTTTATCTTTACACTTCATTTGTTCACTCAGAGTTACGGATATGGAAAGAATTCCACATCCGACTCTTTTAAAATCTCCGGTTAATGTACTAAAACATATAGAAAACAATCAATACGATGATTCAGAAGCTAGGCAAGTGTTGTTATCTATAACCACAAGATTATGCGTATTGCCTCTAACCCCCAGCAAAACTAGTGGACAAAAAAATATTTCGCAAATTAAGTTCAACGTTCCCGAGAGTTGTGAGGTTCATATTGGAACGCTCTTAAGCATCTGTGAAGCTCATTCATGTTTAGCAGATACTTTTGAAAAATCTCTGATTCGAAAGATTTCAGATTATGATCGAATTTCGAGATACATGGGAGAAGAGATTGGATCATTATTTTTAGAATCAAATTTCAGATCTCGTTCAGCAAATAAGTCCTATTTGCAATCTCTTTACATCCTTGCTGATGATATGTCGAGTAAGAATGAAAGTGTAAGAATTAAGGGCTATTTACTAGCCTCAATTGCTAGAAGTCATAAGGGATCTTACGGAAAATTTGCTGGAGTAACAGCTGAATACCTTAAAGATGCCAAAATGAATGGTCTGTCAGCTGAATTTGTTGCAAAAGAACTTTTTGAAAGAGGCGTACTCTCATTTGTTCCGTCTATGCTTTTAAAGATTATTACCGAGGGATCATATAACGATTTATCCTTTAGTCAGCAAACGCAAATGATTCAAAAATTGAATCTTTCTCCCAATGAAATAGAACAAACCGTAGAAATTGTTTCAAAATCAAAACGCCAATCAGAAGAAATAGTGGAAGAACTCTTGCTTTCAGGAAAGAATAAAGATGATATTCTCGAAATTTTACATAAGATCGGTACAGGAGCAGCTTTTTCTAAACAATCCGAGAGTCTTTGTCTGCTAACGGCTATAAATAAAGTCTGTTCTTTCGATAATCGAACTCAATGCGTTGGTTGTAAATATGAAATAAAAACAAAATCAACGATGTTGTTATTAGTCAGCGAGTATAAGCGTGTGTATTCTTTATATCAAGAATCTTCTGAAGAAATAGAGAAAGAAAAGTATAGGCAGCTTTTAATGAAGATAATCCTTCCCTGTTTAGATGAAGTATTGCTTTGTCTCAAGGATCAATATGGTTCATCCGTTTTTCACTCTTATGAGAAATTAATTAAGGAGTATATTTAATGAACTCAAGTTTTCAGTCGGAACAATTATTCGACACATTTCTAACTATACAAGAACTTAGTCAGAGTAACGTCGATGAAGCAAGGAAAGTTTTTCTTATTTTTTATGAAAAAGGCGTATTTAAAGATTGCAGCTTTGATGATAATAAATGGAATGGCACCGATGAGTATTCCAATGTTGGGATAAACTATAATGTGAATCGTTTTTGCTATGAAAGAAGCTATCAAGATATTTTTCGTTTATCTTATGAAGAGTTTGTGGAGTACTTAAAGGTTTTCGTTGCATTTACTTTAGGGAAAAATGTGTTAAAAACTTTACAAACAGTGGTGAATGACATTAAGAGAATTATAAAGACTGAACGAAAAGAGTTTTATGGCGCTACGGCTAATTTAAAAATTGCGACACCTAGTTTGTGCATTGATTTCTTTTCAATACTCCCAAATAACAGCGATAATAAAAACGTTGAAAAATTGATTGATGTACTAGAATTTTATATTACAGAAGATTTTAAACGAGGAGTAAAGAAACAGCGTAGTCTTGCACAATTTGACAGCTATTTTCTCTTCAATGATATATTGAGTGATTTTTGGAAGCGAGATATCAGTAATGACACACGTCTCTTTTATTATCCGATCTATTTATGGTGGAGAATTACTGCAATTATTCCATTGCGACCTAAGGAATTCATTTTAACACCATGAAATTGCTTAAAAAAAGAAGATGATGGTTATTACCTCACTTTAAAACGTAACAGACTGAAAGGAGGCAATAAAGAGGTTTCATATAAAATTTCAACTGATTATTATGATGTGACATACAAAATTCCAGAAGTACTAGCCAATGAAATAATGAATTATCATGATTTCACTAAGCAGTATGAAAAAACGCAGATAGATACTTTTTTTGTATCTGATCCTCATTACAAAAAATGGCGTCAAAAAAAGCATTTAAATAGTAGATTTCTTACTTATACTAACATCAATACAATTATGCGCTATTTCTTTTATGAAATTATCCAAAATGAGTACGGCTTAAAGACAATTTATGGTCGAAGTGAACGGCATCTTAAGCGAGATGAGATTAATTATATTCATTTGGGAGACACTCGGCATTTGGCACTAATTAATATTATGGCTGAAGGAGGAACTCCAGTTACGGCAATGTTATTGGCAGGGCATGATAATATCGAAATGTCTGCCCACTATTATTCAAATATTACAAATTTGATTGAATGTAGAACGTATCGTCAATATAGACAGATCTCTCTAGGAGAAGTTACTTATCAACTAAGTTCTCTAAAAAAATTTCCCGTAATCCGAGAAAATAATTTTAAAAAATTAAGCCATGGTGGGAGGTGCTTTTCCGAAAAATTTTATATTGGTGATTATTCCGATTGCTTTGCATTAGCTAGTAAAGAAGGCGAAATCGGATATTGTCCTGACTGTAAATTCTACAGAAAATCTAGTAGTTCTTTTTTTTCCACCGATGATGGTTTTTATAAACGAAAAATTGAAGATGATTGTAAAAAGTTAGAGGATGCAATCCATTTAGTTCGTATTGGAAAGGGAGATACAGAAGATATTGGTGAGGCTCTATTGAACTTGAAAAGTAGTTCATTTTCTTATCAAGAATATTTCGAAGAAAAGACAGCTCGTTTCCATGCTAAAGGAGAAAAAATATGGCAAGAAGAAGACTAATAACAGACGAAGAATTACTGGAACATTTAAATAACTATATTGTAAATTTCTGTGATGGACGTAGTGATACTGTAAAAATTCCAGAGTTTGGTACTTATTTAAGAAAAAATGGTTTTCCAAAAGTCCAAGACTATTTGATTCGAAGAAATATCACAATTAGGAAATATTTAAATGATGAAAGAGAAAGAGGGACAATTTCGAATCGACATACATTATCAACATATCGCACTCTTGATGTAGATTTATTTATTAAAACTAATTGTAGTAATTCCTCTATGAAAAGGGCACTGTCAGAGTTGAACATATATCATCGATCTATATGTGAAGCGGCAACTATTTTAAATAAGGAAAGCAATACCGCGATTGAAAAAATGGAAGAGTATAAAACAAAATTGACTAAACTTGAAAAAGAAAATTTAGAGATTTCTGTAGATAATAAGAAACTTAAAAGTCTAAACAAAAGCCTCACGTCGCTAATTAAGAGCTACAAAACAATAATTGAGACCTATGTTTATCCGGAGATTGCAAACGAATTATTGATGGAAGACATGTTGATAAACGAAACTCAAAAAATAATTAATTCGGAAATTCTTTCTGAAAAGATAATAACAGCACAAACTCCAATCAAATCAGAGAGTAAAATAATACAAGGATTATTCGCGGATCTTGAAAGGTAGACCAATGAAAAAGCAGTTTATATCTTTAAGTAAAAAAAATCCAGAAGCTGCAAAAATGTGGGCTTTTGATTTGAATGACAAATCCCTATCTCCCGAAAAAATCGGAGCAGGTTCAGATAAAATAGTTTTTTTCCGTTGTCTAAAAAATCCAAATCATGTATTTAAAAAAAGAATCTCCAAAATGAGTAGCTATAGAGATGGTCATAATGTTGGATGTATCTATTGTGGCCCAAATGCAAAAAAAGCCTTTGCAGGAGAAACAGATTTACTAACAATTTTCCCTGAGGCAAAGAAATTGTGGGACTATGAAAAGAACAGAGGAATTGATCCTACAAGCCTATTGCCAAAATCGAAAAAAAAAGCCTATTTTAGATGTGAAAATGGGCACAGCTTATTAAGGATAATAGCCAATTTCAGCGCCTCTCCAAGTTGCACAGAATGCAAAAAAGAAAAATACAAGTTGATTTCTCGCACCCCCAACATATGTCACTTTTTTATTCCTTCAAAAAATCTAGATATTATTCTTAGTGAAGAATCTGTTTCTTCTGAAAAGAAAGCAATTTTTCAATGTCCAAAATGCCATTACGAATGGTCATGGCAATTCTCTACATGGCTAAAATATGCGTTGTGCCCTTGTTGTGGGTTTGATGGAGAAAACAAAAGCGAGAAAAAGAATCAAAAAATCGTTCAAAAATTTAATATAAAAACTTTGAAACAAATTGTTAAAAATATTGAGGACTTTTGGGATTATGAGAAGAATCAAGGTTTAACTCCTTCATCAGTATCACATGGATCAAATAAATCTGTTTGGTTGAAATGTGACAAAGGGCATTCCTTCTCTCGAAAAGTTTATAGTATTTCTGATAATAGTCGGAAGATTGTCGTTTGTCCATATTGTACAAATAGTTTCTCGAAAATTACACCTGGAGTAAATGATTTATTCACTGTTTGTAAACCTGCAAAGGAAATGTGGGATCATGAAAGAAATCAAGAAATTAAAGATCCAACGAAACTGTCGTATTCTTCACGAGAAAAAGCGTGGTTCAATTGCAAGAATAATCATTCTTTTAGAAAAAGTATAATTACTTTTTTTAAAACACCGGAATGTCCTACTTGCAAATTTGAAAAAAAATCTAGTATTCAATCATTGAAACCAGATTTAATAAAATTTTGGGATTATGAGAAAATGAACTACTTACCAAATGAAGTCAGTGTACATTCAAAGGAAAGAGGATTTTGGAGATGCAGTGACTGTGGATATGAGTGGACTCAAAGTTTTTGTAATAGAAGAGAGGCAAAAAAAAGTTTTTGCCCAAACTGTTATTCAGATGGATCATGTTCGAATAATTTTCGCAGTAGTAATCCAGCCGCATCGAATTTTTGGCTAGATGATAAAAATCAAGGGATTACACCTGATAATGTCACTCGAAAATCAGGAAAAAAAGTATTCTTAAGATGTCCAAATGATGAGTCCCATATATTTGAGAAAACTATTTATAGTATTCCAGAACAATCGCCGTTTGGCTGTCCATTTTGTTCAAAAGTAAAAACAGTGGTTGGTCAAACAGACTTTTTTTCCTGTTGTTCAAAAGGAAAAAGAATGTGGGATTGGGAAAAAAATTTTGATTTAGATCCATATTCTCTTTTTCGAAATTCAACAAATCTCGCGTGGTTCAAATGTGAAAATGGACATAGTTTCTCAAAAAAAATAGTAAACTTTAGTAGGTGTCCTAAATGTCCAATATGCATCACTGAAAACCAAAAAGTTGTATCTGATTATCCACTTTTGCTAAAACAGTGGAATTTTACAAAAAATGCTGAAATTAATATTAATTCAACTTCGCCTAACTCAAAAAAATTAGTATGGTGGTTTTGTAAAAAGTGTGAATATGAATGGCAATCCGAAATAAAATCAAGGAAACTATCTAAAGGTGAGTGTCCTTGTTGTGAAACCAGAATTAAAGTTGTTGCAGGAAAGACTAACTTGTTTTCAATTGTACCTGAACTTGAGAAATACTATGATTATTCAAAGAATAAAGACTTATTGATCGAAGATTTGTCCATTTCCATGAACGATAGAATAGAATGGAAATGTCCAGAATGTGACTATGAGTGGAAATCAAATCCTTCTTCAAGGTATGTGAAAATCTGTGAAAAATATGAGGTAAAAAAATGCCCTAAGTGTGTAAGAATAAATAGAAATGAATTCTATATAAAAGAATATCCGGATTTAATTTCAAGATTTCTATATGAAAAAAATGAGATAAGTGTTTTTACTGCTGATAAGATACAGCTTAACAAAGAATACTGGTGGAAATGTGTTAACGGATGTAAGCGGGAGTTTCGTAGCACAATTCCTTCTATGGTAAGGTCCCAAAACTCAGTTTATAAGGGATGTCCATATTGTTCAGGGAAAACAGTTAGTATTGATAATAACTTTGCGGTACTACATCCTGATCTTATGGATGAGTTTTCACCGGATAACCTAATGGATCCATATAATATTGCTGAGTTCAGTTCAAAAAAAGCAAAATGGATATGTCGTAATAATAGCGAACATGTTTGGTTCGCGCCATTCCAGAGACGGGCAATCGGGGAAGGGAATTGTAATTTATGCAGAAACTATCACTACGGTAAGATGTTTTATAAGGAGCACCCTGAATTAAAAAAGTATTTTGACACTGATAAAAATGAAAGAGATTTTAGTTCTTATACGAATAAATCAAACGATATTGTTTGGTGGAAATGTGATGAAGGGCACTCTTTCAAACGTCAATTATATAATTTTAAAGATGATGAAACTTTTAAGTGTCCCATTTGTGAAAATAGCATTGTAGTTTCTGGCATAAACTCTCTATGTGATACAAAACCTGAATTGTCTAAAGAATGGAGTAAAAACAATACGAGACCGGCGGAAGAATATAGTGATACCTCTGTATATTCTGTTCTGTGGGAATGTCCTGATTGCAAAGGAGAGTACTCACAAGTAATAAGAAACCGTGATTTTGGGGATGATAGTTGTCCATATTGTTCTAACAAGAAAGGTCTATTAGGGTTAAATACCATTGTGGATATGAAACCCAAGTTAATTTCGGAATGGAGTACCAATAATGAACAATCAATCGAAAAATATAGTTATAAATCATTATTTGCTGCTCTTTGGATTTGTTCGGATTGCAAAGGCGAATTTTCTGCTCCTATTAAAGATCGTGATTTCGGTGATAAAAAATGTCCATATTGTTCAAATAGAGCTGCTCTGAATGGCTATAATACTTTGAATGATGTAAAACCGGAGCTAGTTCCAGAATGGAGTGCTAATAATACGCGAGAGATATTTGAGTTTTCATTTATGTCAAACTATCGAGCATGGTGGACCTGCGAAAATTGTTCAGGAGATTTTCAATACGAAATAAGAAGACGTTATTTTGGTGATGATGCATGTCCATATTGTTCAAATAGAATTCCTTTAGAGGGTTTTAATACTATTCAAGCAGTTAAGCCAGAATTGGTAAATGAATATAGTGATAGTAACGAAAGAGATATTTCTGAATTCACTTTTCAATCTGTATATTGGGTATTATGGACATGTCAACGTTGCGAAAACGACTATCCAGCGTCAATAAAGAAGCGTGAATATAATGACAATAGTTGTCCTTACTGTAATAATAGAAAACCACTTAAAGGATTAAACACTGTGGCAGATTTGAAACCAGGGTTATTATCCGAATGGAGCATAAATAATGAAGGTACTGCAACTGACTATCTCTATAACTCATCCTACTTTGTTCTATGGGAGTGTTCAGAATGTCATGGAGAATATTCGCACTCAATTCGCGATCAGGAGTGTGGCGATGATAGTTGTCCTTACTGTAATAATAGAAAGCTACTTAAGGGATTAAACACTGTGGCAGATTTGAAACCAGAGTTATTATCCGAGTGGAGCATAAATAATGAAGGTGCTGCAACTGACTATTTATATAGTTCAACACAAGCAGCTTTATGGGTTTGTTCAAAATGTAGTGGAGAATATTCGCACTCAATTCGCGATCGAGAGTGTGACGATGATAGTTGTCCTTACTGTGCTAATAGAAAAGCATTAATTGGTTTTAATACTTTTGAAGTCGTTTATCCTGAACTATTACCATTTTGGGATTATATTAATAACTATCTTTTGACAGATCCAAGTATAATTTTACCGAAATATGATTAAAACGTATGGTGGATTTGCGAACATAATAAAGATCATAAATACCTAATGTCGCCCAAACGGAGAATTAATTTTCAAAAAAGGAAAAAGGAGCCTTGTACATTCTGTAAAGGTTTACGCAGAAAAAAAAGGCATTTTATTTAGGTTTTAATTTATAGTTTGCAATGAGAAATGAGTAATTACCAAATCATCAGGTATCAGTATAAGAATATTTTTTAGCAAAACAAATAGATAAGAACACTGATCTTACAAAAAAATAGTAAGGATCGGTGTTCTTTTTTTTAAAGTTTTGTGGCAATGAGAAAATAAAGTTCATTTACAATAGAAAATTAGATTTTAGAAAATTTACTTTTCATGAGAATAAAGTTCATTTTTCGATCTTTTTGTAAAAAAATTTTTTTTACTTATTACTTAAATTTTTTTAACTTTATTGTTTCAAGTCCACAAATCATTCATAGCATCGCGTTTTTTCTTCCCAGCGATATGAGTATAAACCGTCGTAGCAGACGTCCCCGATTGTCCCAGCTGCTCAGCGACTTGTACCAAGGAATTGGTTTTACTGTAGAGCTGTGTGGCGACAGAGTGACGCAGCTTATGAGGTGAGATTTTGATTTTGAAGGCTTCGGAATATTTTCCCACCATTGCTTCGACTGCACCGCCGGCGATGCGTTTGGCTTTGCCGCGATAACGAGTTAAAAAGAGGGCGGATTCGTTTTCATCTGGTTGATACAGCTGTTGTCTTTGGTTAAGATAATTCGTTAGATATTCGATCGCAATCGAAGAGATGACCACCATATCCCATTTTCCGCCTTTTCGATAGACGCGAGCTTCTCCGGCATTCAAATCAAGATCCTGAACATTCATATTGACCAGTTCAGCCAGCCGCATGCCGGTTCCTAGAAAAAGTCCAATAATGGCGAGATCACGGACTTGGTTTTTCTTAAAGGCTGTAATTGCCTGGCGACTTTCCAACGTTTCGATGTAGCGATGTTCGACAAAATCGAGAAAGTCTAGGGCTTCATCATCTAAGAAAAGCTTCTTCTCAATCGCGGCACCGCGCTCGGCCATGGTCTTATTATCCTTGACATTTGCGACTTTTCCCATCATATTATGTTCAAGATAAGGCTTGCCAGTTTTACGATCGATCGCCTCATTCAAATAGCTGAAGAGGGAGCGCAGGGCGGTTACGCCACGTTGAACGGTGACATTTTGCCGCAAGGGAAGGGCTTGTTCGCTTTCTTCTAAACGTTTCTTAGTCGATTCTTTTAAAATCTTCGGCGCTTTGACCAAGTGGGCTTTGTAGAACTCCAAATCCTCCGGCCATAATGCCGCAAACTCCTCCAGTGTAATTTCTGAGAGTTTCTCGGCCGAAGAAAAGCCTTCTTGGATCAGCCAATTCAAAAAGCGTCGATATTCTTTGGCGTATTCATATAAGGTGATGGAAGAGTATTGATCACCGCTTTTTTTACGAAAATAATTTTGGACGAACCAGGGGAAATATTGGATTTCTTCCTCCATCCGTCGATTGGCTTCTTGTTGATTCATCGCTGCCAACTCCTTTGTAACTAAAAGTATAAGACAGCGCGCAAGTAGTGTCAAACAACAGTTATTTTATAACGTCCAACTGTCATTGAAACAAAATGTTATTATCTTAGACGGTTATTTAATAAATAGAAAATAGTTGTTCATTTTTCGGAAGAAAGTCCATGTTAGAAGGTTTATACTATTGGTAACAAAGGGGGAATCCGAGATGATTACTTCAAAGAAAAAACAAGCAGAGTATTATCACGCTTTAAAAGAGAGAGACCGCAGCTACGATGGCATCTTTTTTGCAGGAATAAAAACGACGGGGATCTTTTGTCATCCAACCTGTCGAGCAC
Organism: Enterococcus avium; assembly: GCF_002891025.1. NCBI lineage: Bacteria > Bacillati > Bacillota > Bacilli > Lactobacillales > Enterococcaceae > Enterococcus > Enterococcus avium. The sequence continues at coordinate 938,583 of NZ_NBSL01000003.1, forward strand.
GCAAACCGAAAATGGAGAACTGCGAGTTTTATCCAACAGCAGAAGAAGCGCTGCTGGCAGGCTACCGGCCCTGCAAAATTTGTCAGCCCTTGTCATTTCCGCAGGCAATTCCGGAAGAAGTTCAGCTTTTGGTGAATGCAGTGGAAGAGCAGCCGGAAAAACGCTGGAAGGAGGCGGATTTTTCAGCGCTTGGACTGAACTCCGTCACAGCTCGCAGAAAATTCAAAGAGGTCTATAACATGACTTTTGTCCAATATGCTCGGGCCCGCCGGATGGGTTTGGCTTTTAAGGAAATCAGTCAAGGCAGCAAGGTAATCGATCAGCAGCTGGAGTCTGGATATGAATCAGCCAGCGGATTCAATGATGCCTTTACGAAAATTATGGGAAATCCCGCGAAAAAAGTCGCTGCACGTACGTTAAACGCCTCATTTATTTCCACCCCCATCGGTCGAATGCTGTGTCTAACCGATGACGACGCGCTCTATTTATTGGAATTTGAAGATCGGCGTGGACTAGAGCGTGAGATCGAAGCGCTGCGTGACAAATACAACTTTCGGATCATTTATGGTCAAACCGCCATCAATCAGCGTGTGGAGCAACAATTGAACGAATATTTCAAAGGCGAACGCACAGAGTTTGAGTTGCCGCTGTTTCTTGACGGGTCCCCTTTTCAAAAAGAGGTCTGGAATAGTTTGATGACGATTCCAAGTGGCGAAACGGTCAGCTATCAGGAAATTGCGGAGCGTTTAGGAGATAAACGAAAAGTTCGTGCAGTGGGAAGAGCAAACGGCTCGAATAAGATCGCCATCGTCATTCCCTGTCATCGAGTGATCGGACACAACGGAAATCTGACCGGCTATGCGGGCGGATTAGAACGCAAGCAGTATTTGTTGGCATTAGAAATGAAGTATCGCTAAAAAAGAGCCCTGATCGGTTCTTTTTTTAGTTCAAGCGGAAAATTATCGCGGCGAATGCTAGAAAAAGCACAAACAGCACTGCCAGCAAACAATAGATTTTCCGTTTGAGTTGAAGAAATTTCTCCACTTCAGCCGGCTTCATTAAGCTAGTGGTTTTTCGACGAGCAAAAAGATAAAGCAGCAGGCCGCCACCGTTTTGTCCGCCGGTAGCGATCAATGACCAAAATTTTGGATTTTTGATGCCGCGGCTTTTGGCATCTAGCATGATCAACGAAAAGATATAATAAAATAGGCAGCAGGCCCCTACCAAAAGTAAAACCATTAAAAGAATCATGAGCGCTGTTTGGTTCATAATTTGTCCCTCCTAAATTTTTTTTATAATCAGATAAAAAAGCGACAAGCTGTTGGCACCAACCAGAGCGAAAATCAGCCAAAGAAATACTTCATTCATTAATGGATTTGCTAAGAGAAGCAGCATCAGTAGTCCATTCACTAAAAGTAGAACAATAAAAATCTTCAAGAAGTGGTTGACCACGGTATTCTCCTGTAAATGCTTGACCATTTCTCGATCTCCCTTCAATAATTCATCGAGGGAAAGATTGTAAAGCTCTGATAAACGAATAATTCGCTCGATATCAGGGTAGCTTCGACCATTTTCCCAATTCGACATTGTTTGGCGGGTAATTCCTAACTCAGCTGCCACATAATCCTGTGTGAATCCCAATTCTTTTCTACGTATTTTTAACCGTTGTCCGACATCCATTTTTCATCCCTCAATCACCATTTATCTTATCTCTAGCATAAAACAAAAAGCGAATCCTCGCGAGAAAAATCAGGTAAAAAAGCTTTTACGTTCGATAGTTAAGGGATTTCTCTTAAAGATATAGAACTATAAATATCGCAAATGAAATTATATCAAAATCTTTTTATCAAAAACTGTTGACAATTAGCCAGTGAAGCTCTATATTTTAGATAGATACCAATGGTATGTAAGGAGTGAAGCCATGGCGAGAGGAAAAAATCCAGAAGAAACAAGGCGCAAGATTCTAGCTGTTTCGAAACAATTATTTCTTGAAAAGGGTTATGATAATACGTCGATCCAAGATATTGTCAATGGTTTAGATGGCATGACGAAGGGTGCGATTTACCAGCATTTCAAATCAAAGTTTGAGATTTTTGAAACGATTATCGAACCTGCGGAAACACCCGAAGAAAGTTTGCGAAAGCATCCAGGAAATAACGGATTAGAAAAATTGCAAAGCGCAATTCTAGATGCGTTTACTGATTATTCTCGGATGAAGTTAAATTATTCAGCGGCAGTTACCCTGCGCAGTCCGCGTTTTATCGGAGAGCAAATAATCAGCATGTTTAACGAAGTAATTCCCGAAATCAAAAAAATCGTTGAAGAGGGGATCGCGGATGGCTCGATTGAAACAGAGTTTCCTGAAGAGGTCGCGGATGTGTTGATGATGAACCTAAATACGTGGATCGGGTTGCACTTGACTGTTTTTACTGAGGAACAGCTGAAGCGAAAGGTACTATTTACTAAGAAGCTATTCGATGGTGTCGGTATTCCGATCTTCAATGAGGAGATCATGACAGAAGCGAATAAGATGTTTGCCTATTTAAAAAAAGATAGCGAAGAATAAGCTATTTTTTTTTAAAGTTATAGATACCAACGGTAGGTATGTTAATCGATATTAGTTGTTTTTGAGCTTGTCGCACAAGAGTGAAGAAAGAAGGATGGTTATTATGAAAAGAAATAAAAATTTTAATTTGTTAATCGGGAGTCAATTATTCTCCGTTTTAGGAACAACGATTGTTCAATTTGTGATTTCATTGTATGTGCTGGATATTACAAAATCCGCGTTGACCTTTAGCGTGATTGCGTCGTTATCGATCGTAGGGCGATTGATTTGTCTGCCTTTCTGCGGCGTGCTGGCTGATCGCTTGCCGAAAAGAAATTTGATGTTACTGATGGATTGTCTGTACCTTGTTTTATCGATTGGCCTGTTTCTAGTCACACGTTTGGAAAATCCAGTAACGGCGATCGGAATCTTGACAGTGATCATTGGAATGGTCTCGGCTTTTGAAACACCCGTGGTTCAATCAGCGATTCCCATAATTTGTAAGGAAGAGGAGATTCCACGAGCAAACGGGATCATCAGCTCCATCGGTACATTAGGAACGGTTTTAGGCCCGATCCTTGCGGGAATCATTTATCGATTTGACGCCGTTTATCAAATTTTTATGATCACAGCAGCCTTATTTTTAATTGCGATTTTCTGCGAAGTATTGTTAAACATTCCGGTTCAAGCACAAGCTGCAATGAATGGGACGCTTTTCCAGGTGGTTGTCGGTGATTTGAAGGAAGTAGCGAACTATCTGAAGGCGCAAAAAGTCATTGTCAAAGTTGCAGCAGTAGCATTTTTGTTAAACTTTTTTCTCGCTTCCTTTATTCAGGTGATCATTCCGTATGTTTCCCGTATTCAATTAGGTGCGACCGACGCACAATTCGGGTTAATGAATACGATTCTAGCAATCGGCAGTCTTTTGGGAACAGTCGTTTACGGTGTGATCGCGAATCGCTTGAATGAAACCAGTATTACCAAAAATTTGATTCTCGTGGCGATTTTATTTAGTTTATTAGTCATCCCGTTTGGCCTGATTCAGAATTCAACGTTGGCATTTTGGCTGATGACAGTCATCGTGGCCTCAGCAATGGGTGTAGTTACAGTCGTTTCGGTTCAATTGATTGTTTATATCCAGTTAGTTTCTGACAAAGCTTTGCTTGGTCGGATCATGTCATTAGTGATGATCGTGACCACCCTGGCGATTCCTTTAGGCCAGGTGATGTATGGCAGCTTTGCGGCAGCAGCGTCGACAAAAATGCTGCTAGTACTAATCATTGCCACTTCTATTGTGACCATTTTGATTGCTATTTTCTCGATCAGAATTTTTAAGCAGATGCGTGTAAGCAATGAAGTATAGTTTCAAAACATATATTTTATAAAAAGTCCAACCCATTTATTTTATATTTCATAATATTTTTCTTTAGGCCGATAACCGCTGTTATTGGCTTTTCTTGTTATACTAAAAACAAACGTATGAACTTTTAAGGAGGGATTGTAGTGAGTTTCTTTAGCTATAAAGGAAAAAAAATCTTCTACGAAACAATCGGAGAAGGAAAACCACTCGTCTTTTTGCATGGAAATACCTCGTCATCCAAGTTATTTAAACCCATGTTGCCCCTTTATAAAGATTTCCAAGTAATCTTGATCGATTTTTTAGGCTATGGTCAATCTGATCGGCTGGATAAATTTCCTACCGAGCTTTGGAAAGATGAAGCTCGCCAAACGATCGCCTTGTTAGAGCACTTAAATATTAGCGACGCAAATCTAGTGGGAACTAGCGGTGGCGCTTGGGTAGCCATCAATGCAGCATTTTTAAGACCAGATCTGATCGCTACCGTTACTGCTGACAGCTTTCACGGGCGTACGCTTCCTGATGATTTTGATGAAGAATTACTAGCAGAACGCTCTTCAACGATGTCGGACCCTGAAGCATCACAGTTCTACCATTGGTGTATTGGGGAGGATTGGAAGGACGTGGTTGAGCGGGATACAGATTCCATGTGGCGTTTGATCATCTCCAGAAGAGAGCTGTTCTTCGATTCCTTGCAAATTCTGCAGGCGCCGCTGCTGCTAACAGCCGCTAAAAAAGACAAAGCTATTCGTCCAAATATTGAACAAGAATATCAAGCCATTGTTGGCGAAGTCGTCCACGGTCAGTTCAAATTGTTCGACAAGCCCGGTCATCCTGCGATCGAAAGCTGCTGCGAAGAAGTAGCAGAAACCATTAATCAATTCATTTATGAATATAGCTAAAAAGTATCAAAAAAGCGGTCAACTTGCTGGAATAGGACTAGGTTGATCGCTTTTTGATAGTTTAGAAAGGTGGAGAGGAAAAAGGGAGCTTTCAAAAAATGTTACGTTTGATCAAATCAGCGAAAGCACGGCTTTATCAACTCCCAGAATTCATGGTAAAGGATTGACCGCCAAAGCCCAGTTTTATTGGCGGTATCGAATTGGAAACTATCGTCTGATTTCAGATATCAATGAAGAAACGGTGACTATTTTGATTTTAAAAGTGGGTCATAGCGACGATGTTTACCAATTTTAAAAGGAAAAACTTTAATTTCGCATCGACTGTAACCCGCAAAAAAATAAACAAAACGAGTTCAATCTGTTTTTCGATTGAACTCGTTTTGTTTTTATGTCCAAAGATCATCAATCACTGATCGTTTCTCTTTTTTGACGATATGAGTATAGATTTCTGTGGCAGACGTACCGCGTTGGCCTAGTATCTCACTGACGGTTTTCAAATTTTTTGTCTTGCGAAAGGCCATCGTGCCGACACTGTGCCGCAGCTTATGGGGAGTGGTGCGTTTGCCAAAGGCTGTGGAGTATTTGTCGATCATCTTTTCGATTGAGCCGCCTTCCATTCGTTTGGCAACATTTTTATGTTTGGTTAAAAAAAGGGCTGGTACTGAGTCATCGGCATTATAGAGTGTCTTTCGTTGATCAACATATTCTTGAATGTAGTCAATAAAAATCGGGGAGATCATCGCATGATCCAGCGTGTCACCTTTGCGTTGAACCTGAACATACAGACCTTCGTAGTTGAGATCACTGACATTTGTGTTGACTAATTCAGATAGACGAATGCCCGATCCTAGGAATAAGGCGAGAATTGCGGTATCTCTAATACGATTTTTTTCATAAGCTGTTTTGGCTTGACGCGAGGTCAGTTGATTGCCGTAACCAGCATAGACAAATTCCACAAAATCGATCGCGTCCGAGTCCAAGTAGAGCATTTTTTCGATTTTATCTTTGCGTACCGCATCAGAAGCGTCCACACCGCCATTTTCTATATTGACCATAATATTTCGTCTTAACATCGGGCGAATCACATAATCACCCAGCTGCTCGTCAAATTCTTCGATTTCCTCATTCGATAGGTATTTGAAAAGGGAACGAAGAGCAGTGATGCTGCGTTGAACAGTCACTTTAAGGCGATGTGTATTTCTTTCACTCAAAGGAGATTGAGAGATGTCATTCTCAGCTTTTCCTTCAAAGGTTCGTTTCGGTGATTGATTTAAAAAGGACTTATATAAAACGATTTTATCTTTATTCAGTCTTTCAAAATCTTCTAATTGAATCTCTGAAATATCATCCACCTGAATAATTTGTTCAGAAGAAAGCCAGGAGAGGAATCTTCGATATTCTTTAGAGTATTCGTACAAGGTATTCGTTGAACGGGGGATTGCTTCCAAATACAATAAATATTTTTGAATGAAATCCGGTAATTTTTCGAATTCTTTTTCGTAGCGTTCCTGTAGTAATTCACGACTCATTTTATTTTTCAGTCCTTTCTTTTTTTGATAGGAGAGGGGAACTCTCTAACTATATGATAATAGGTATATACCAATTTGTCAACTATTAAATAACATAAATATCACTAAAATAGAAAGGGGAGAACGAATGATGAAATAGTTGAATTACTGAAAAATGGTTCTTTCTATAAAACATAACGATTGTTATAACTGTGTTTAAATAACGATATATTATGATAAGTTGAAAGAGAAGTACATACTAAAAAAGAAAAAATTAAACCGAAATCATTATTCATTCATGCAATTTAATTTATTGGTTATTGGGATGTTATTATCGTTAAAAGCTCGACAATCATTGATCTATCAGCAAACTTTGCATGCAATAGCACTTCAGGAAAAATAGAGATATATTTCTGTCTGAACCATAAATTTGCTGCAAATTGAATTGCTTGAATAAATTAATTGAGTCGCTGAAAACATGGCTTTTTACCATTTCTAACAGTTTAAAAATCATGCTTTCGGGAAAATAGATATTGTTACGAAAACATGATTTCTTGTCCTGCAGCATCTTCAGCAATCGATTAGTTATTAATAACTGAGATGCGTAACATACTAATTGTGTCTTAGACTATTCATTATCGTTTAAAAAGGATTCTGAGGATCAATTGCGGACCATTATCAACCTTTTTATCTCAAAATTGCTCACATTCGACATCTGACGATCATGATCATTTTGCAGACACCAGATCATACAACTCATTTAATCAGCTCGTTTTTGATCATTCACTTGAGTCTTACTTGTAATTCATCGACAATGACATCCAAATAAAATCTTCCTTCAACTTATCAGCATTTACTTCAAATAGAAATCTGAAAAACGATTTTGATAATACATTAAAAAAAATCAGCTAAGTTTGGTTTAACCAGATATCCGGTTTATTGAGCTCTATTTTATTACTTCTTTTATGGTTTGAGAAAAACTAACATTATTCTCAAACTATAAAAACCTATTCTCTTCACAGTCGGAACTTTCAGTACCATAGTCATAGTTAGTATAAAAAATAAACTGGCTAGTACATCATGAGCCAGTTTATCTTTTTTATCAGAATATACCATCAAGAATAAAGTATCTTACACCATAACGAATTATTGTTCGACATTTTTATTTTTTACGAAGAAATAAAAGAACGTTACAGTGTCAAAATGATTCCTACTACAAAATTGTATTTATATTTTTGTAACTATTTTTCTTTTTGTCCCTTTTACTAAGATTGCTTGCTTATTATTTATACAGCAAAGAAGCAAATTATTGGCAAAGTTCTCTTTGATATCTTTAGTAATAGTTTTGAATGGTGGTTCATTATAATGAGGCAAAGAATAAAACTCTACAATACCTAGTCCATTATAAGAGTTTAAGTCGGGTCCTTTATCCGGTGTATCCATTTTTTCGATATAGTGAATAGAATTCGACAAGATGATAGCACCGGCAGATTCTCCAATATAAAGCTTGCCATTTTCTATTTCTTCTTTAATAATCGCATCTGCTCCGGATTTTTTTAGTTCTTGCATTAAGTAGAAACTATTTCCCCCTGTAACATAAATAAAATCATTTTCCTTTATTTTTTGCTCAATAATGATTTGAGGCTCAACAGAAACGTCTACTACATCTACAATTGCCCCCATTTTCTCTAAGGCTTTTCTTCCAGCTGTCACATAAGATTTGATTTTTTCAACATTACTTGCTGTGGGAATAAAAGTAACTCTTTTTCCATATACATCTTTTTCTAGTAGTAATAATTCATCTGAAACCTCACTAAATGACGATGACAAAAACAATTTTTTCATAGATAGACTCCTTTACAACATGATAAACTCATTATATATTCTAATGGTGTCACTTTATGATACCTATGGAGGCAATGTTATGAATAAATCTGAACGAATCCAACGGGAACTTTTTTTCGTGAATAGCCATAAAGCATTTAATCTGACTGATCTAATGCGAGAATTTCAGATTTCTAGAAGTACTGCATTAAGAGATCTAGCAGAATTAGAACAATTAGGAGTGCCATTTTATGTTGAAAATGGAAGATATGGCGGGTATAAAGTTCTCCCCTCCTCATTATTACCTCCAATTTATTTTACGGAAAAAGAAATTTTTAGTGTGTTTTTTTCTCTTCAACTTTTAAACTTGTTATCTGGCTCGCCATTTGGTAGTAATTATTCTACGATTCAGCAAAAATTATTAAATACATTTAGTGTGGAGAAACAAGAAAAAATAGCACAAGCAACTGATTCGGTACAATATGCGGGAATTTATCAAATTGAGCCCACTAAAAATCTTGAAGATTTATTTAGCACTATTTTGAAAAATGAACCCATCAAAATTCTATACACTCGTTATACACGAAAAGTTAAACGAATTTTGCCTATTCGCTTAACTTTAATGGATGGTTATTGGTATTGTATTGCCATAGACATTGAAAAAAAAGAGATGAGAACTTATCGTTGTGATTACATAGAAGATATTGAAATAGAATTGGATTATCCACGCCCTCTCTCTGAAGGAGAAATAGCTAAAATTATAGCCACACAACAAAAGGAATATCGAAACATTCCTTTTAAAGTACGTCTATCTGATAAAGGAAAAGAACATTTCTTAAAAAATAAGTTTCCAAATATGAGACTCACAGTCACAGATAACGATAGCTTTATTCTTGGAGAGTTTAATAATAACGAACTACCCTTTTTGACCAATTATTTTCTTGGTTTTGGCGAGCATGTGGAAATACTTGAACCAAAAATACTAAGACAAGAATATATGATGTTGATCGAAAAACTATTAAGCAGGTACAAAGAATAGACTTTGATACCTGCTTTTAAACCACTTTGATTTTCAGTTACATTAAAATACTTCTTCCAAGCATTATTTTGATTAAGCTTCTAATGCTGTATTCACAGGGAAATAAGGTAAATCTAAATCAATTGCCACTGCTTCAATTGTCAACTTGCCATTATAGGTATTCAAGCCGCGTCGTAATGCCAAATTATCTTTTAGTAAGCTTATCAAATCATTGTTTGCTAATAAATTGACGTATTCCATTGTTGCATTTGACAATGCATAAGTCGCGGTTTGCGGAACGGCACCAGGCATGTTTGCAACAGCATAATGAACTACATTTTCTTTGATATAAGTAGGATTGTCATGGGTTGTTACTTTATTCGTTGTTTCGAAAATCCCACCTTGATCAATCGCTACATCCACAATCACCGAATGAAATGGCATACCTGAAACCATTTCTTTTGAAACTAGCGTAGGTGCTCTATGACCAGGAATCAAAACAGCACCTATAACTAAATCAGCTGTTTTCAATACTTCTTGAATATTGTAGCTATTAGACATTAAGGTTTGGATATTTCCATCAAAAATTAGATCTAATTGCTTCAAACGAGGAACACTTACGTCCATAATCGTTACATTTGCCCCAAGGCCAGCTGCGATTTTCGCAGCATTCATACCAACGACTCCCCCACCAATAACAACAACATTCCCGCGTGCAACACCTGGAACACCTGAAAGTAATACACCGCGTCCGCCGTTAACGCGTTCCAAAAAATTTGCGCCTATTTGTGCGGCCATACGACCAGCAATTTCACTCATCGGTGCAAGTAATGGCAATGAGTTATCGGCTGGCTGAACATTCTCATAAGCAATTGAGTGTACTCCTGCTTTCAATAACGCTTTAGTTAACGGCTTATTTGCGGCTAAATGCAGATAAGTAAATAACAATAAGTCTTTTCGAAAGTAGCGGTATTCTTCAGCCAAGGGCTCCTTAACTTTCAAAACCATTTCTGCAGCCCAAGCACTCATCGCATCTGGTACGATTGTAGCGCCAGCTTCTTCATACTCTTCATCCGTAATAGCAGAACCTAGACCCGCTTTTGTTTCGACCAAAACTTTGTGTCCAAGATTTGTTAAGCCAAATACGCCAGATGGCGGTAAAGCAACTCGATTTTCATTGTTTTTAATTTCTTTTGGAATACCTATTATCATGAATTATCCTCCTTCTTTTTTATACTACAGAAGAACGAGTATTGCTGTACTCTTCATAGATCTTTTCAGCAACAATTTTTTTCAATGTTTGAACAACTAGATTGATTTCTTCATAAGAGGTATATAAAGCAATTGGAGCTAGACGAATCACATTAGGTTCACGAAAATCTGGGACAACACCATTATTTCTCAAGGCAGCCGCAATTCGATAAGCTTCTTCATGTTGCAGACAAACATGCCCGCCACGCACTTTATCATCCGTACTATTTCCATATGAATACCCGTAATCAGCTAACTCTTTATCGATTAAAAACATTAGATAAGCAGTTTTATTCAAAGAATTAGCTCTAATTTTCTTCATTCCTAGCTGATTGAAAATTTGTAAAGAACCTTCCAAACCTGCCATTGAAAAAATTGCCGGTGAACCAATTTGCCAACCACTTGCATCAGGTTGTGGGTCAAATTGATGCTTTAGTTGAAATTGGGTATCGTTACGATTGCCAAACCACCCCGCTAATCCCGGCTTTTTATCAAAATGCTTTTGATTGATATACAAGCCGGCAGTCGACCCGAGTCCTCCGTTTAAATACTTGTACGTGCACCACACAGCAAAATCTGGTTGAATTTCTTTAAAATCAATTTCAATTGCGCCAATCGCGTGACATAAGTCAAAGCCAATAATAATTCCACGTTTATGAGCTTCTTCTGTCAAACGCTTCATATCAATAATCTGTGCACTTCGATATAAAACAGTTGGCAATAAAATCACGGCAACATCATCTGTCATTGCCTCAATTACCGCATCTTCGTCAATAAATTCACCATCAGCACTTCGAATAACCTTAACAGCTTCTTCAATTGAATACCCTTTTATTTCGACCATACTATCAACAGCATAACGATCTGTCGGGAAATTTAAATCATCGACCAAAATTTTATAACGATCTTTCGTAGGATGATAAAAGGTTGCCAATGCTGAATGAATATTAGAAGTTGTACTACCAGTCACGGTGATCTCTTGCGGATTCGCATTAATCAATGGTGCCATTAAAGCAGAGATTTTTTCGCCATAAATATATAAATCATTCCAAGCTTGAACACCTTCTTTTTTCCAGCGCTCAATCATCTTTTCAATACTTGTAACGGCAGCTTTAGAAGCCATACCTAAAGAGTTTCCATCCATATAGATTTCTCCTGGTTGAATAAAAAAATCTTCACGATATTGGTGGAGCTCATCTTTTATATCTAATTCTTTTGCATATGCTAAACCTGTTTGAAACGTTGTATTCATTTTGTTTCCTCCTAATTTTTAAGCGTTTCTTTTGTTGATAATAAATAGATAATTGAACCAGCAACACCGAGAGCTGCGATGCCTGTCAGAATCAATAATCCAGCTTTCCAAGAAAAGTTCTCAATTATTTTAGAAATGATTGGTGCTCCGATCACGATTGCTGTGTAATAAAATAAATTGACTAAACTCATAGAATAGCCAATCAAGCGTTCTTTTCCAGCGGCTCGAGGAACTAAAATGGTAATTGAAGAGGAAGCTAACATTGCGGCTGCCGATAGGAAAAAGACTTGTGCTATTATTAATCCACTTATTCCTTCTAAAAATGGTGCGGCTAAACAGGACAACATCATTGTTGTAAAAGCTACCAAAATCACGACACCTGATTTTTTTACTCGATCCAGTAAAAAACCTGCCACAATCCCAAAAGGAATCCCAAACAACCCAAATAATCCTGAGTAAAAGTTAGCTGTTGTTTGAGAAAGGTAGTAATAATCACTAAATAAAACTGGATATAATGCAATATAGGCATATAAAACAAAAGACATACATCCTTGCAAAATTCCTAGTATCCATACCGTCTTGTTCTTTATCACCGCCTTAAACGGTGAGTCCTCCCTTGCTTCTATTGTTGAGATATCCTCTACTGGAGCATCCAAAAATAAGAAATATAGAATCCACATAATCAAGGACAAGCCGCCAATTAAATACCAGCTTGCAAAGTGCCCAAATCTTTCAGACAAGTGTAAAAACAAATTCATTGAAATTAACGATGCCAAAGCTGGAAAGGTCGTAAAAATACCAATCGCTGTTCCAGAATGAGAGCTATCCTTAAACCAATAGCTGATTAAGACCACAGCTGTCATTACAATCGTCGAAAATGAGACCCCTTCAATTATTCGAGTTACTAAAAGTAAAGAAAATGAACCAGCGATTGTCCCTAAAAAATTTCCTACAGCTAACAATCCAATGATCACCAATAACAAATTCTTTGCACCAATTTTAGTAACAAGTGCTCCACCTGGAATCGCTATAAAGATACCTGAAATCGTAAAAACCGAGGTCAACAAAGACATTTGTGTCAACGAAGTATGAAGGTATTGAGACAAAGGAGTAATGACAGGCGCTATCTTCAATTGTGACATTCCAATCAATGTCCCTCCGGCATAAAGCAAGAAAAATTTCATCCATTTATTCACTTGTTTCCTCCTTCCAGTTATGGATTTAAAAGCGCTTTCAAACCTTGTGCTTATTATAGCGAAAAGCTTTTCACGTTGAATATGATAAAAAAAAGTTTATTTCCTCTTTTTTTTCGTTTAAACTACAAATAGTAATATATTTTTTTGATAAAATGATTATTTCAATAAATTAGTGCTGTTTTTACCTAAAAAGGGGGAAGCGATTGTGGATACGATTGATGATACTGACTTAAAGATTTTGAAACTCTTATCAGCAGACAGCCGCATACGTATCAAAGATCTTTCAAAAACTGTGATGATGTCTGAGCCAAGTGTCAAACGACGAATTGAAAAAATGGTCGATATCGGGGTTTTGCGGAATTTTACAATTGAAATTGATTATAGTAAATTAGGTTTCAGTATTCCCTTCTATATAAAAATTAGTGATTTAACGATCCACTTCAATGAATTCATAAAAAGAGCACGGCAGCTCAATCCTGCTTTATCGATCGATTCAGTTACGGGAGAAGAGAACTATATCATGCAAGGACGCGCTCAGACCATTGCTGAAGTGGAAAAATTATTGGCAGCACTGATGTCTTATGGCAAGGTATCAACATCGATTATTTTGGAAGAAACTACTGGTAAAAAATTAATTGATCTTTTATAAAAAAAGTTCTCCCTATTTATGACATAAGCGATTCCGTCATGAATAGGGGGAGCTTTTCGATATTCTGCAATTAGCAAAAAAAGAGACAAAAATAGTCATTAATACGACTCTCTTGTCTCTTTCCATTTTCTATTTTATATTTTTCTTGAAATTCACTGTTTTTACAGCGATCATTAAACTCGTCTCATCTTTAATTGGAATCAAAACAGCATTTAGTTTGCCTGTTTTATCAATCTCTGCGCCGTTAGCTTCAAGTTTGCTGAAGAGTTCATTGGCTACGAGCTGCGGCCAAATTCGTTCACTGAAAAAAACACTCACTTTGAGACCAGTCTCCCATACCGAGATCCAGCCTAGATTTTTCTTTTTGAAAAGTATTTTACTTAACCAGTTGTGCCCATCTTTATAGTAGTTCCAGTCCTCTTGATAGGATTGCTTATGGAGTTCTTCTAAAAGCTGTTGGTAAAGCTTCAGATCCTCTGGGGAAAGATGCTTTGCTAAATTTTCTATAGTTGGAAATTCTGATGAGTCTTTTAAAATGGGTTTCATCTAAAACGCCTCCTTTTTCCTCAGTTTATCAAGTAAAACTTGTAATAAGATGTCAAGTTTTATATTTTTTTCTGAGATTTTCAATATGCCTTGCCATCTTTTGACGAAAAGCCGGAGGTTCAAGAATTTCTAATTGATCACCAAAAGAAAATAAGTAATTAATTGTTGTCACATCATCTGGAAGCGTCACAACAGCAATCAAACGGTCATCTTTATTTTGACGAACATCCTTAAATTCCTCCTGCACGCGATATGCTGCAGCACAATCGAACAGCAGCGTCAATTCAACCTGCTTTTCTGGTATTGTTGGCTTTTCTGAGAAGATTTTTTTTGGTGTTTCTCGGCTGAAGGATTCAGATAAAATCTCGACATCTCGCATGCGGGCCATTTTAAATAATCGATAATCTGCTCTAAGATGGCAAAAAGCATAAAGGTACCAAGCCTTATTACGAAAGACTAGTTTTAAGGGTTCTAATTTACGAGCGGTGAATTGTCCCTTAGTGCTTAGATAATCTATTTGGATAACATTTCTTGAAAAAATCGCCTGTCGTAATTGATCGAATAATTCATTTCGTAATCCAGTCCAATCAGAGAAGTCAATCTCTAACCAATCAAGTGTTTCTTTTTTAAACATGGTGCTGAGTTTTGAAATAAGAGAATTGTCCAACGTTCCATTTGCGAGATTCAAGTTTTGAAGCGCGATCAGAATTTGCTGTTGTTCTTCATCAGAAAATACAGCTTTATTTAGGACATAATTCTCTTGAATAAAGATTCCGCCACCTTTTCCTCGGACTGCATAGACTGGGATGCCGGCAGCACTCAACGCATCAATGTCGCGATAAATCGTTCGAGCGGACACTTCAAATCTTTCTGCCAAATCTGGTGCGGTGACGGAGCCTTTTTCCATTAAAATAAAAAGAATCTGTAACAATCTGCTTTCGATCATTTGCTGCCCTCCCCTTCACAAACTAGCATATCATGAGGCGTTGAACAGGGAAAGTCTGTTTCTTAATAAAACAGATGGATGCAAAGGAGCTGTGACAAAGGTTCTGTCACAGCTCCTATTTCCGAACAAACGGTGTTACAGAAGTGGCTTCTTCTTTTTTATTCTTCCCAATAAAAATTGTCGATCAAACGCGTTTTACCAATGTAAACAGCGATGGGCACTAGTATTGCTGAGTCAATTGTATCAACTTTCTGCAATGTTTCTTGATTGACAATCTCAATGTAATCAATTTTTGCTAAAGGTTCAGATGCAATTTCGGCAGTCATTGCTTGAATCAAAGCTTGAGAATTTCGTACGCCTGCTGCAAGCTGCTCTTGTGCCAGTTTCAACGCGCGACTCAATACTAAAGCTGCTTGGCGCTCTGCTGGATTCAGATAGCTGTTCCGAGAGCTTTTGGCTAGACCATCCGCTTCACGAATGATTGGACAGGCGATGATGTCAACGGGAATATTCAAATCACGAGTCATTTGTTGGACAACAGCAACTTGCTGCGCATCTTTTTGACCAAAGTATACGCGATCGGGTTGAGTGATCTGTATTAATTTTAAAACGACCGTCGTAACTCCACGAAAATGAGCTGGTCGACTTGCGCCTTCTAATACTTCAGTCACACCAAAGGCTTCCACATAGGTGTTAAATCCAGCCGGATACATTTCTTCCACTTCAGGATGAAAGATCAAAGCGACTCCCGCCGCGCTGCATAATGCTTGATCTGCTTGAAGCTTCCGAGGATAGCTGGCTAAATCTTCATTTGGCGAGAATTGAGTGGGGTTGACAAAAATACTGACGATGACATGATCATTGTCTTGTTTGGCCTTTTCCATCAGACTGCGATGGCCTTCGTGGAGTGCACCCATGGTAGGCACAAATCCAATTGATTGTCCCGCCTGTCGCCAGGCCTTCACCTGATTTCTGACTTCTTCAATCGTTTCAACGGTTTTCAATGTTTTATTCCTTTCTCCAATGCTGCGATGATTTCCGGTGCGATACTAAAAGTATGCTCTGCGGCTGGGAATTGCTCCTGCTGAATTTCTGTTTTATAGTGTTGAATGGCAGAATTCATTTCTGCGCCTAAATCGGCATAGCGTTTCACAAATTTTGGTTGCATCTCGCCGTACATACCTAACATATCCTGATAGACCAATACTTGCCCATCTGTCTGATTACCCGCACCAATTCCAATTGTAGGAATTGTCAATTTCTTGGTGATCAGTGCCGCCAAGTCAGCGGGGATTGCTTCTAAAACAATGGCGAACGCACCTGCTTTTTCTACTGCTAAGGCATCCTGCAAGATTTTTTGTGCGGCTTCAATCGTTTTTCCTTGAACCTTAAACCCGCCGAAAGCATGAATCGACTGCGGGGTTAAACCAATGTGTCCCATTACTGGAATTGAGGCGCGAGTGATGGCTTGAATCGTTTCACTAAAGGCTTCACCGCCTTCTAGCTTGACTGCGGCTGCGTGACCTTCTTTGATTAGGCGTCCGGCATTCGCTACGGCATCTGGGATTGATATATGATAAGACATAAACGGCAGATCCGTTACTACCAACGCATTTTGTGCGCCGTTGGCTACTGCACGAGAATGGTGAATCATGTCCTCCATCGTTACGGACAAGGTATCTTCATACCCTAGCATAACCATTCCTAATGAATCTCCCACCAAGAGAGAATTGATACCTGCTTGATCCATCAATTTAGCGGTGGAATAATCATAGGCGGTCAGCATACTAATTTTTTCACCCTGCTCTTTTTGCTTCTGCATCGTTAAGACGGTATTTTTCACTGGTTTAACTCCCTTTCCATTTGTTGATACTCGCGCTCCGGATGCTTCAGAGTCGCGATTTGAATCAATTTCTTAGTCAGCTCGCGATAAATCCCAGTTGCTTCTGGAGGCAAGGCGGCCAAGTGATCAGTGACAGTGGAAAGATCATTTCGTTCAACTGGACCGGTCAAAGCCTCACTGGGACTCATGGCTAGTAGATTTTGTGCATTTTGTAAAAATAGCTGCCGCCAAGCTGTTTGTGCAAATTCTTTGGATAATCCGCAATCTAACAGTAGTTCCTCTGCTGTCGCTGTCAGGCCTACGACTAGATTACTGACAAACACACATGCCGCGTGATAACGAATCTTTTCCTCTGGGGCGATGGTTGCGATTGGATTTCCTAAATTTGTTAAAAGCTGTTGAACTTCGGCTAAATTCTTTGAGCCCTCCAAAGTAAAAGGGACTTCAGCTAATTGACTTGCAGGTATTTCTTTGTCAGCAAAAGCCATCAGCGGATGTAGAGAAAAACAAGCAATCTCTTTCTTTGTTACAAAAACCGCCGAACTTTTTGCACCGCTGCAATGAAAAACGCATTGTCCCTCAGAAATTAGCGGCTCTACTTCTTGCCATACCACAGCGATTTGATCATCCGGTACAGTCAAGAATAGCCAATCACTTGCTTCGATACATTCTGCTAAACGATTAAAGGCCTGACTATTGATTTGACTAGCACTAGCAGTCGCATGCTTAAAGCTGCGGCTGTAAAACCCTGAAATCGTGTACTTTTTACTAGCGAAGTAGCGTGCCATAGTTGTTCCGACTTTTCCAGCTCCGATAAAGCCAATTCGCATCTGCATTTCTCCTTTTTTATTCAAATTAATAGAAAAAGTATAGCACAATCGAAATGAAATTTTTCTTCTTTACATAGGATTCCTTTTTTTGAAACGCAGAAAAAACACCCAAAGAAAAAATTCTTTGAGTGTTTTGCTTCAATTTCCTTACTTCGCCGTCAATGCTGATTCCTTATTTAAAAAGAATGGACGATAGTACGCGGCTGCATTACTCATTGGCAAGACTTCTTCACTTAATACGATGCCGATTTCTTCTATTAAATACTTACGTCGTTCCTGCATCCGTGCCCACATTTCTGGATATTCTCTTTGAATAGCAGCTCGTAATTCTTCATCTGCCAGTACAACACCGCCTTCACAGCTGGCGCCGGAATATCCGGGAACCGAAGGAATGATGTCGAATTGGAGGATCATCCCGCTTTGAAGCTTTTCTTTTGAGGCTGGATAGACAGGTGATGCCAACCATTCTTCATCGGCACAAAGATGTCCCGGATTCAAATGCCAGCCATATTGAGCTTTTGGTAAAACTTCTTCAATCTTATCATATAATACAGCACCCTCGAGGTCTATGGCGATTGTCTCAAGCCAGGTCTTAACGGTATTGAAATAAGGTTTTGCGATACGATCTAGATAATCCTTCTCAGCTTCAGGCAATTCGTCACTTGAGTGAACGGCATATCCGCCGCGGCTTTGCAGGCCGCCTTTATAGCCAGTTGTCATAGAAATCCGATCACCTAGCTGGATTTTCTTAGCTGTCGGATAAAGATTGGCTTTTTCAAAACGAGCCCCAGTTGCCATGATGGATACAACACTAGGTCTTTGTCCAAGGTCATTTAAATAGGCACCAATGTCCATCTCGCTTTTTCCAATTTCCAACTGATCCATCGCACTCAAGATACAGTTTCCAGCGTTCATAGCACCAAATTCATAATGGGCGATTTCATTGGCGTTGTTGGTAGTGCGTAAGCCGTTTTCGCCAATCAATAGGTAGGTCGCATTATTAAAGGCCGCGGTTGGTGCAGCTTGTTTTAGTCCTTCAATTAAAAAATAAGGTAAGTCATATATCAACGCATTGTCTTCATGTTGGCTAGTAAAGTTCTTCCAGCCAATCAGTCCAATTCTGTCTGCTTGTTCAAGCTTTGTTTGCTTCAAAATTTCCGGTACAGTCAACGTCGTTTCCATTGGCTGATTTGGCAATGAAAAATGCGGCATATGAATACCCTTCGCCTTGATGCGAGCAAAGGGTACTTTGTTGAGATTCTCATTTCCTAATACCAGATAGGCTTCCCCGCATTGATGTATGACCAGCAACGCCTCTTCAAAGCGCGGCACAAAACCAGTAAAATATTCAAAATTGCCGCCATGTTCTAAATCGGCGTAGATTACAACTGCATCGTAATTTTCTTTCTGCATTTTTGTTAATAGCTCAGCTTTACGCGTCGCCATCGTTGTATCAGTAAGTTGGACTGGTTGAATATTTTTATCTAATTTTGGAGGACTAATTTTTTCTAATTTGATCACGATTATCTGACTCCTTCGTTTTTTTTAATCATACCATAACAATTAGTTTGAAAATACTCGCTTTTTTTTAAGAAAATCGGTAAACTTATAATTATAAATAATTTTTTTTGAAAGGAGTCAATATGAAACAGTTACTTAACTCCTCTACTTACCGCCGAATTCAATTCGTTGAATTTTTGGATCAGCTACCTTCTTGGTGTGACGTCAAAGAGGCGGCACGCAAAATTGATTGTTCAGCGAAAACATTATTATCAGATATTGATTATATCAATGAATTTTGGGGGGATTACATCTATATTGAATACTCGAAATTTCAAGGAGTGCGCCTGAACAATATAACCTCTAATAAGATGGGGAATGTCTACGGATTGATATATAGTGAATCAAACGAATTTCAATTTGTTGAAAAAATGCTGTATGAATCAAATCAGGATGCGGATTATTGGATCAACGAATTGTTTATGAGTGAGGCTTCCTTTTATCGGATGGTCAACGCTTTAGAGGATTTTTTGAAGCGACGCGGACTTCAGCTCGAACGCTCCCCTTTTCGAATTGTTGGACCTGATGAACGCTGGGTTCGCTTCTTTTATCAGCAATATTTTTCTGAAGCCTATGGTGCCAATCAATGGCCTTTTACCTTGGATCATGAAGAAACCACTTGTTTTATTATGCGCACCTCCACCGATTTTGACGTTTCTCTAGATGATCGAGAGATTCAGGAGGCGGCTTATTTATTTATGGTGACCTTAAATCGAATGCAGCAAGGCTTTTATTTACCTGAGAATGTTTATGCTGAAGAAGATGATACGATTGACAAGGTTTTAGATTTCAGCCGGCCCTTTGCCGAACATTTATTGGCGGATAAGGATTTCACCCTGCCCCAAAAATGGTACAAAGAAGTCAGTCGAACCGTTTTCCATGAATTTTACAATTGGGACAATCCAGAGCAAATTGTTCGGATCAACAGTAAAATTGATACGTTTTTGAAAAACGTGTCAGAGGGAATCGATTTTCCATTGAATCAAGAGGATAAACGGAAAATTATGCAGCAAATGATGTCCTGGTATGTAGAATATAATTTCTATCCTTACCGTCAAATTATGTTGTATGACAAATATAAAAAATTTGCTCGTGAGGTCCAACTAGTCTATCCAATCTTCTCGACACTTGTGAAGATACATCTACAGGATATTGAAAAAAAATCACCTGAATTATGGACGGATATTCGGATAAACAATATCTTTTTCTTGATGATGAAAGAATGGTCACAGTTGCCAATCCATTTAGAAAAACTGAGACGAAAGGTAACTATTCATGTAGTGAGTGACTTGGGACGCAAACATGCAGAAATGCTGCGAGATTTCTTAGTGGCTAATTATAGTAATTGGACCATCGTTGATACGTTTAATGAGCCGGTCATTTCGGTTGGAGCAGACGATTTTGAGGACTTTTCCACCTACGATATCGTTTTAAGTAATAATCCAATTAAAGGATATGAAAATGACAATGTTTTGATTGTTAACAATTTCTTCTCCGCTTCTGACCGAGAAAATCTTTTGAACTTTATTGTTGCCCATCAAAAAAGCGAAGCGCGCAAACATTTGAAAGCCCTCGGCAATATTAAAACGAAAACCGCCAAAGAGCTGTATTTCTCTCAGCAATTGATGAACAAATAAAAAAATCGCCACCTCCTATTGACGAATCTTTAGAGGGTGACGATTTTTTATTTGTTGGCAAAGACGATTAAATTGTAATCATCATTAATACACGTCTGCAAGCTGATGCGCTCTCCGCCACCAGAGCTTGTGATTTGCTCCCAATAATCTGTTCCGTCCTCCGCCATTCCAGAATCATCCACCGTAACGATTTGAGAAACAGTGTATGTCGATACATTATTCGCTCCATCTGAGACACTGATCGTTTCCCCGACGCCTACTGAGAACAGCACATTGAAAATGCCAGGATTATGTCCAATAAAATGTGTATTCGCGCCATCGTCTCCTGACTGAACAGAAGCACCGCCCCAGGTTGCGACTAGATTGGGATTGGCATCAATTATGGCTTGTCCGTTTCCCTGTCCCGCATTCAAATAAGTTATCAATTGCCCAGCAATCTCCAATTGATCCGCCTGCATTGTTGTTGATTGCGGCACTGCCGCGTTTGGTGAGGTGGACTCCGGTGCCGCACTGTTATTAGGCTCAGCTTCATTCACTGTTGGTGAGGGTCGAGTATTTGTTTTTGCTGTCTCAGCTTCTGATTCTGCAGGAAGTGCGTCTGTGTTAGACGTTTCAGATTTGGCCGCAGCTGCTGGATTCACACTACTGCTTTGAGTGGTTATCTGGCTGCTATTCTCATTTGATTCAATTGAGTCTCCACTGTCTTTAGTTGTTGAAGGTGCTGATTTAGTTTCTTCCTGACTGGTAGACTGTTCTACAATTTCTTGATCCCTTGTGGCGGATGAACTATTTTCTGATTCACCCAATACAGATGCTGCGCCGTTTGTTAGAAAAAGTGCAGCGATAATAATAAATTTAAAATAGGTACTCATTTCTGTTTCCTCCTAAGCAAAAAGCTCTCTGCTATTTGCTTACAAATTAACGGAAAAACAGCCCCTATCACTGTAATGGTGCTCGTGAAATAACGAATATTATTATTTATACTCCGAAAAGATCGTGAGGTACTCCCCTTTAAATAGTTGTTTCATAACTTTCTTTTCTGAAAACAAAACTGGTCGAGCATATTTTGCAGAATGACCTAAAAGCTTCCTTCTTGATTTATGAAAAGTCATAATGGGTTAGTTGATAGTCTTTTATAGAAGCAAAAAGCGCTAAACGTTCTTCTTTTGTATAGGTTTTTAAATAATCTTTTAAAAGATTTGAAATCGCTGTATCCCTTGATGTATAAATGATTTGATGAAATTCCTCAAAGCCATTCTTTTTCATTTCATATAAAATTAAAGCCTTTATAAAATTTTTATTTAGCTCTTTTAAAAGATTTTTGTAAAAACCGGATTTTTCTGAAGTGAAATCTAGAAGTTCTTCAAAATCTGCTGGAGCAGAAATATTCTTCGAAATTAGTCGTATTTTTTCCTGCTGGTCAGCTGCAGAGTAGGCTTCTAGCAATTGATTGAAACGACTAGATGTCATGGTGGGAGTCAATTCTAGCTCCTTCTTCTTAGGAGTAATGGTGAGAAAGAAGTCAAATGCCTTCTCAGGCTCTTCTAAGCGTTGACTAATTCCTCTTAATTGTTCAAAAATGCGATAATAATATTCATTCAATTCAAACAATTGATTCAGTTCTTGATGATGGTTTTTTTCTTGAAGCTGATTCAGAGCATATTGTGCTTCGAATGGATTTAGCAGTAAACGGTCATTTTCCTTTTTTCCAATTAACAATTTACCTATAACCTGCCTGAAGACAATCTCAAACAGATTGTTCACATCTTTGCGATAATCAAATCCTAACTTCTCCTGATATGTCTCTAACAGTTCGTAAATTTGATTCTCTGGAATATTTGCAATAAAGACTACTTCCGCTGCTAAATTTTGTAGGTAGCGCTCATAAAAATCAAGACCGACAAAGTTAGCCGGAACAGCTTCAGCAAGTTGGTAGTCAAGAAAGGCTTGATCGACCTCAGCTGCTCCGTAATCAATATCATAATCTGTAAAAAAGCTGCCAATTTCTCGTAAGCTTTCCTCAAGAGATTCAATTCCAAAGCTTTGATAACTTGTAAGGATTTTCTCATAGAGCTGTTGTAATTTCTCTAAGCGTTGCTTCAATTGTTGCTTTCCTTGTTCGAAGCGCTCCGGCAAAGTTCCCTCTCCGCCATTTTTTAGAACAAACTCAAGGGACTGTTGGATTCTTTCTGCTTGATCAATTGGCATAACGCTTGAACCGCTTAACCGTTCCTGCAATTTCTTCATGAAAAATGGATAAAAAGCTGGATCTAAAAGTTCGTTCCTCATTCCTCTTCCTCCAATTCCGGAAAGTCTTCAAATGAACCTTGAAGTGCTTCTATATCTCCTTGATATTTTTGATAGCGGCGTTCGATCTCTTCAAGTATTTCTTGATCTGTTATTGATCCAGAATGGTAGGCCCGCAAATAATAAAAGAGTTCCTGGCAAATAGAGAAATGCTCTAAGTAATCACTTTTGTATGAAAATGGCTCCTTTGCTAAGAAATATGCAACCGTCTGAGAATTCTCCCAACTGAAATCAAGTAAGTGATAATTCTTAAAATGCTGTTTGCGTTCCTCAGCGATTTCCCTAAAATCCGCCACCGATAATTGAAAGCTTTTGTGATTGACTTGAAGCACTTGATTGATGGTTATTCGCGGTTCTTCCTTTTGCTCTGATAGGAATTGGTTAAATAACGAAACATCAAAGTTGGACATTCATTTGTTCACCCCTTTCATAGTCCTAATAACACAGACTAGCAAAAAAGACAATCTTGAAAAAGAGTCGAAAATGTGGTATTATAAAGACAGTTAAGAAGACGGATTTAAGCCTTCCTTAACTTTTTTTGTTTACTTTTCTAGCTATACTCTCTATTTCCATTTGGATAAAATAACTTTACAT
This sequence comes from Enterococcus avium, assembly GCF_002891025.1. Lineage (NCBI taxonomy): Bacteria > Bacillati > Bacillota > Bacilli > Lactobacillales > Enterococcaceae > Enterococcus > Enterococcus avium. Next base: position 962,348 of record NZ_NBSL01000003.1, read on the forward strand.
CAATCACACAAACAGAACCAGCGAGGACAATTTAGTTGCCATTACTGGTTCTGTTTGCTTATTCAAAATCTTAGTATTAAAAATTGCCAAACGACTTTATTTGATCTTTCGTATTCGCTTAAACGTAATTCTTTGAATCTTGATCGGATTTAACGGCGCATCATTATCGTCTGTTTCTTGACTAGCAATCTCGCGTACCACCGACATCCCCTCAATAACCTGTCCAAAGACTGTGTAGCGTCCATCTAGCTCTGGAATTCCTCCCACCGCTTCGTAGTGAGAGCGCACTTTGTGAGGGAGATTCATACGGTATAACTGGTCGTTGTCGATATGATTTCGTTCCACGATATAGAACTGATTCCCGTTGGTATTGGGTCCATGATTCCCCAGACAAACGGCTCCGTCAAAATGATACAGCCCTTCATCCACCTCATCTTCGAAATAACCGCCAAAAATCGATGTTGCTTCGTCTCCAGAACCATCTAATGCTCCGCCTTGGATCACAAAATCCTTGATTACCCGAGCAAAGGGTGTCCCATCATAGAATCCTTGCTTAGCCAGCCCACGCCAATTCTTAACCGCTTTTGGCGCATCCTGCTGAAAGACTCTCATCGTAATGGTTCCTGCATCAGTTTCAATCAGACAAAGCTCTTCATTAGGGCGTGGAGAGGTCAGCTGAAGTAAATATTGATTCGGATAGTTAATGCCGTGATCTTGCTCTACTACTTTTTGAATATACCAATCTAGTTTTTCAACACCAAGTCGCGCTACTTTGATCAGATAAGTATATTCCTTTTTCGGTGTTGCCACACGATAAGAGACTAAACCGCGTAAATTATTGCTGCTGTTTCCTTTTACTTTGTACATACTCAAAAAATGTGCCGTTAAAAAGGTTAATTCTTGCTTCTTCAATGATTTGAATGGTTTTATCGACTTGCCTAATACAAATGAGGCAATCTCCTCCTCATTCCCGTCAGCTAAAATCTGAGTAAAATCCTGCAATCGTTCATTGATCTCTGCTTCATCCCAATGCCGAGGAATCAATTGCTTAGTGACGGTTTCATTAATCAATTTCTTTTTACCGAGAACACTAGCAGCTAAAATAATTTTCCTTTTTTTCATGTCGTGCCTCCAACCCGTTTTCTTAATTGTACCAGAAAAAGATAAAGTCAGTCCTTCTTCCAAAAGTTATCAATGATTAAGTTCTAATCGTATTATCTAAAAAACAGCTTAACATACTGGGATACTAAGCTGTTCATAATTTATAATGATTTTTTGAACTTTCTGATTTTCTTCATCGCCCAATTATAATGACTAGATGTGGCAGAAACGAAATAACTTCCTAGTGTACTGCCACCAACCCACGGAAAGATTCCCTTTGAAAACAACTCTCCATTTGAAAAATCATTGGCAAGCTCCATCACTTGTTTATGGCTTTCTATTAATAGCTCAAGTGCTGTTTCATAGCTGGTTGTTTGGTGTTTTTCCCAAAATTCAAGGTTCATTTCCCCATAAGATTTCCAATTATAGCCTTCCTTTAAGAATTGCTTACTCTCTCCTGCCTGATTCGCTCGCACCCATTTTAACAATAATTGGTGCCACTCATATAGGTGGATCAATACATCACGAAGATTTTTATCACGTTCCCAATGCGCCTGTTTTTCATTTTTTGTATCAAAAGTAAAAGTACGGTTCAATTCTTCCTTTGGAATTGAATCTAGTAGCATAATCATTTTCTCGTACATGTCATTTCCTACCTGAATCAAGTCGTGTTTAGTTGTTGGTCTTGCCATTATAACTTCCTCCCATACCTCTGTCCTTACTATCATTATAGACTAGCACGTAACGTGGGAGTCTATAAGAAGTTCCAAATTTTTTACATTCACTCACTTTACAAAACTGCGACTCGACCGACAAGCAAAAAACTTCCTCAGAATTACCTGAGGAAGTTTTAGTTTTAAATAATTCCCTGATCGATTTGCTTTAGTTTCCGATAATGAGCATTGGATTGTTCTAATTCACGCGGACTTCCCTGCATCGTTAAATGACCGTCTTCGATGAAAATAACTTGATCCATCGCTTCAATACCCTGCAAATGGTGGGTGATCCAAATAATTGTTTTATCCTGCAGCTCATTGAAAAAGGTATTGATTAATGCCCGCTCGGTTACCGGATCGAGACCAACAGTTGGTTCGTCCAATAATATGATCGGAACTTCTTGTAATAAGATGCGCGCCAATGCTAAACGTTGGCGTTCGCCGCCAGAGAAACGTAAACCTGCTTCATCTACCATTGTCAGTAAGCCTTCTGGCAAATTCTCCACTAATTCCTTCAATTCTACTCGAGCTAATACTTGCCAAAGAGCTTCATCTGTTGCTGCCTCATTTCCAATCCGCAGGTTATTCGCGATTGTTGTATGGAAAAGATACGGTGTTTGATGGATAACACCTAGATAATTGCTGATGTCGTCACCAAATTTGTAGGTTTCTTCTCCATTTAGCGTAATTGCCCCTTCAGTCGCTCGCAGATCGCCACGAATCAGATTCGCTAATGTACTCTTGCCGGAACCACTCCGTCCCAAGATTGCGATTTTTTCGCCAGGCCGCAGCGTTAGATCAATTCCTGATAAAACACTTTTCTTACCTTCAGGATAATGATAGTGAACATTGTCAATTTTCAATGTCAAAGCGCCTGAAATTTTTGGAGTTGCTTCATGACGCTTCTGAATCGTAGGCAGATCATTCAAGTTTTTGATTGAATCTTTGTAGCTATTCGTTTCTTGAGCCGCTGCTGGCAATGGCGCAAAGGCATCAATCAACGGAAAAACTGATAATACAAAAGCTGCGATCCAATTGGCCGCTCCTCCATGATTCCCAGGGAATTGACGACTGGTCCACACGAGCAGAGCGATCGTAATCACGCCAAACATCAGCTGTAAAATAAAATTACGCTTACGTTGGAAGCTTTGAAGCTTGCGATTGACCTCTCGCAGTGCCTCTTCGGATTTTTCATGATGGTTCACATAATCCTGTCCTCGTTGACTAAAAATCCAATCCGACACGCCCAACACATTATCGGTCAGATCACTGTATAATTCATTCTTCATCTGCTTCTGCTGTTCTTGACGAGCACCATTGATGATGACTGACCATAGAGGCAGTAAAAATACGACGACCCCTAAAAGAAGCAACATCGCTAAAGCAAAGAAGAAAGAGAAATAGCCGATCCCAATAATTACAAAAATATAGAGCAGCCATGCGATAATCGTTGGAAAAATCGTCCTTAAATACAAATTTTGAATATGGTTGATATCTTCAGAAAGCAGTCCGAGAATGTCTCCAGTGCGATGGTTCTGTTTAAAGAAAATCGCATCCTGCTCTAACGAATCATAAAGCTTTACGCGTAAATTCGAGGTCATCTTCAAGACCCAGTTATGGCTGACTAGCCGTTCCACATACCGAAAGACAGGTCGACCGATTCCAAAAGCTCGTGTTAACACGATAGGAATATAAATCATCAGAATATTTTCCGGCAATGACGCTGCCCGACTAATCAGATAGCCTGAATTGAACATCAAGGCCCCCGCACAGAAAAAAGTGATAAAGCCTAATGTCAAAGCTAGAATCAAAGATTTCTTATATTGCTTGAAAAAGGGCTTGACCCATTCATCGGTTTTTAGGACGTCGAATAATCCGATTTGCTTCATGTCTCTTCACCTCGCAACGCCTGACTTAATTTTGTAAAGGCACCCTTTCTTTTTTGCAGCTCTTTCAAGGTTCCCTGTTCAACGAGTTTTCCGTGATCCATTACCAACAGATAATCCATTTCGGTTAGCCAATGAAGCCGATGTGTCGCGAAAAAGACTAAATGAGTTTCCATCAGCGGCAACATTCGTTCCTTTAATTCGACTTCCGTTTCGATATCCAAATGCGCTGTTGGTTCATCGAATAATACTATCTTTCGTTCTTGATCCAAAAAGGCACGAGCCAACGCGATTCTCTGCGCTTGTCCACCACTCAGTGTGCGTGCTCCCTCGCCTAGTTTCGTATCCAATCCGTCTGGCAGCTCATTCACCAATTCCGTCAAACCAGTCACTTCGATTGCCTTTAAAATCTCTTCATCGTTGGCCTGCGGGTGATAAAAAGCGATATTTTCCCGTACTGATCGCTGGAAGATATATGGATTTTGCGGAATATAAATCAATTGCTCCTGCCACTGAGGCTGGTCAAAAGCGGTTAACGCTTGATCATTAAAACGAATCTGACTAGCATCAGGACGTAAAAAACCGCTCAGCAAGTTGATCAATGTTGATTTTCCAGAGCCGCTCATGCCGATAATTCCAATTTTTTGATAACCCCGTACCTTGAAATCAACTTCTGCACCAAGCTTTTCTGCGTAATTGTACTGCATTTTCACACTCAACTGACTATCAGCTGACCAGGTTGGCAGTTCAAGTTTCGCATCCTGCGTCTCAGGCAGTTCTAAAATCTGATTAACATCGTCCATCGCATTTTTCCCATCCAAAGTTGCGTGATAATCACTAGAAAAATCACGAATGGGCAGAAAATACTCAGGAGCAAGAATCAGCACCGTCAATGCCGGAAATAAGAAAATCCCCTCATTGATTAAACGCAGCCCCAATAAAACAGCTACTACAGCAACAGATAGCGTGGTAAAGAAATCCAGTGCAAACGTCGAAAGAATCGCGATTTTTAGTGTGCTCATCGTCGCTTTGCGAAAACGTTCACTGGTCGTAAAAATACTCTTGCTGTATTGCTTGCTGATGCCAAAGAACTTCAACGTATCAATTCCTCGTAAAGAATCGATAAAGTGGTTCGATAGCACTTGAAAGACCTTGTATTGCTTGTCGGCCTTACTTTGAGCCGCGTAGCCTAAGATGATCATGAAAATAATAATCAGCGGAAACACAAGCAGTAATACCACACCAGATTCCCAATCCAATAGAAAAATTGCTACTAATAAAATCCAAGGGATAATCATCATATTCAGCATTTTTGGTAAAATCAGATGCAAATACTCCTCCACCTGATCAATCCCATCTAGTGCAGTCGTAACCACACTTCCAGTTCCTTGTTTTTGCACCACCTGCGGACCTAAACGAAAGATTTTTCGCAACAATTGACCACGTAAATCTTTAGCCTGCTGATAAGCATATTCTTCTAATACATGCTCCCGCAAATAGGTCATCAAATGACGCAACGCAAAGGATATGAAAAACAACAGCATCCACTGTAGTTGTTTGTTTAATTCTTCCCCGTCCCATAAATGCGTGATTGTCCTAGACAAACCATACGCTTGTCCGATTATAAAGATTGCTTGCAGGATAGCAGATCCTGCAAGCAACATCAGAATTTTTTTGATACCGGGAAGTTGTAATAACTTCTTGTCGATCATGATTGAACTCCTATTTCCTAGTAAAGTTAATTCAAATAAAACTGCTAATAATTTGATTGTACTCCGATCTCATGAGGATGTTTGATCCGTTTGCGGAAAATATAATATGTCCAGGCAGTGTAGCCTAGTACAAAGGGTAAAATAGTCAGTGAAATATAAGACATGACCTTCAGCGTATACGGACTTGAAGAAGCATGTTCGATTAACAAGTCATTTCCTGGAATAGAGCTGATCAAGACTCGCGGGAACAAGCCGCTGAATAATAAAGCAACTAGCGCAATCAAGGTTAACCCGCTAGTGATAAACGCCAGCATCTCTTTATTTCTAAAGACAGATACATTTGCGATAATTGTCAGCAGCACGATCACCGCTAATAAAATCAATGTCACCGCAAAATTATTTTGAAAGAAATCCGTTTTGAAATACATCAAAATCGCAAATGCGACTAAGCCAAAATAAAGAACGCCGTACAGCAGCTGCGCATAGTTTTTTGCGCGGTAGCGAACGGGGCCTTCCGTACGCAGCGCAATATAGTTCAAGCCATGCAAATAACACAATAACGTTAAGGCCACACCGCCGACAAGAGAATACAAATTGATGTAATCAGTAAAGGTCGCTGTCATGTTGTGATTCGCATCCAACGGCATTCCTTGAATCATACTAATAAATAAAATACCAAAGAAAAACGGGACAAGAAAACTACCGATAGTCAATGTCCAATTCCATAATTGTTTGTGTTCCTTCGGCATGTGACTGCGGAATTCAAAGGAAACGCCGCGTATAATTAAGCCAAATAGAATGATAAACAAAATTAAATAGTACCCACTAAACAGTGACGCATACCAATACGGAAATGAGGCAAACATCGCACCGCCAGCTGTCAACAGCCAGACTTCATTGCCATCCCACACCGGTCCAATTGTTTCTACGATCTGATCCTTTTCGTGTTCATCATGGGCCAAGGTTTGAACCGACATACCGACACCAAAATCAAACCCTTCTAAAAAGAAAAAGCCAGAAAACAGGACGCCGATCAATAAAAACCACAATAATTGTAAACTACTCATGACTGAACGCCCCCTTATCGAAAGGATCAGTTGAATCAGTCTCCTGATTCATTTGATCCAGTCCTGGTCCTTTGTTTAATTCACGCTTAACTAAATAAATCATTGTTACTGCTAATCCTGAGAACAGCAGGAAGTAAATGATATTTGAAATTAATAAAGAGGTCACCGAAACATTTGGCGACACACTGTCTTCAATCGTAAACAAGCCGTAAACCGTCCACGGATAGCGGCCTAACTCAGTCACTAGCCAGCCGGCTGTATTGGCTAAAAATGGTGCAAAGGTACAAAGCCCCATCACCCACAGCATCCAACGCTTCTCATATAATATTGGTTTTTTCTTACGAGTAAAGAACAAACCAAGAACGGCTACTAGCAGCATCAACATACCAAAGCCCGCCATGATACGGAAGTTCCAGAACAAAACATTCACCGGTGGATAATAATTTCGATCGCCATATTTTTTAACTAACTCTTTGTTCACAGTATCCATTCCTTTAATCGAGCCAGAAGGTTTATTATAAGAAAGAATACTTAGCATATAGGGAATTTGAACCCCGAACACCTGCTTATGTTCTCGTTCATTATCCCAAGCAATCAAGGTCCAGGCTGCCGGGTCTCCAGTATCCTCATAAGTTCCTTCCATCGCTGCAAACTTCATTGGATTCGTTTCAATCAAGGCTTTCATTTGCGCATCTCCCGCACCTAAAACCATGATTGAGCCAAATAATGTAACTACTAATCCGATGCGCATAGATTTCATAAAGAATTCCCGCATTTTTATGTCTTTTCGTTTTAATAGTTGGAATGCCGCAAGTCCAGCGGCAATCATTCCGCCCATTGTGATTGCCGCAGCGATTACATGACCGAATTCATACCAGACCTTTGGATTAGCTATTACCGCACCAAAGTCGGTCATTTCTGCTCGGCCATTACGAAGCGCATAACCAACAGGATGCTGCATGAAACTATTGGCCGCTAAAATCCAAAAAGCCGATAACATTGAGGCAATCGTTACAAGCCAAATAAATAGTACATGCAGACCTGGTTTTACCCGATCCCATGTGAAAATCCAGAGCCCTAAGAATGTGGACTCCAAAAAGAAAGCCAATAAGGCCTCCACTGCTAAAGGCGCGCCAAAAATATCCCCGACGAACCGTGAATAATCTGACCAGTTCATTCCAAATTGAAACTCTTGAATGATCCCAGTCACGACGCCCACCGCAAAACTTAGTAGGAAAATGTTTCCCCAGAACTTCGCCAATTGACGGTATTTTTCATTTTTCGTTTTAACATATAACGTTTCCATAATGGCAACAACTAATACCATTCCAATTGAGAATGGCACGAAGAAAAAGTGAAAAACCGTTGTCATGGCAAACTGAAAACGGGCCAACGTCACTATGTCCATTTTTATTTCCTCCCCTATATTGTGAATAACAGAACTAAAATAAATCTAATTCTATAATTACTATAATCCTTACGAAATAAATTGCCAAATGTTCAGCTTAAGCGCTTTTTATTCGTAAAATCTGAAGAAAAAGGAAAATAACTATATAAAGGTAAAAATTTGATGGTTTTCGCTCAAAATATTGAACTGAATTGATTTATCTTAATAAGAACCTCACTTGAGTAACATTTTTGACCTTTATTTTTAATGAGAAAAATTGGCTAAAAAAATTAGGAGCTATGACAAGCTTTTTGGTTCTTTCTCAAGTTTGGTTATAGCCACAAAAAAGCAAGTACATTCGTACCTGCTTTTTTGTGGCTATTTGTACTGTTTAGGTATTTCTCGTCTTATACTATAGTTAGAAAGAGGGTCTTTAGAATGAACTACACCGAACTAACCCAGTGCTCTTTTTTGTTGGATGAAGACCATTTTATCTATGATACCTCGGAAGATTCTGAAACAGTCCATTTGTTCATTAAGTCAAAACCTCATGAATGTTCCTGTCCTACTTGTGGCACGTTGTGTCGAACCTTAACTGCGACATATCAACGAACACTTCAAGATACGCCAATCCATGGTAAACAAACATTTCTTCACGCCAACCTTTACAAATATAGTTGCTCAAATCCCGACTGCTACAGACAGGTCTTTACTGAAGCTCTTCCTTTTGCCCGTTCTTCTCAAGTTCGAACCGATGCCCTCAATACCTTTATTTTAGGTGTGGCAATCTTTTTGAGCAATGAATGTGCTAGTAAAGTATTGGCTCTCTTAGGTGTCTCAGTGAGCAATGATACCATTCAACGACTGTATGATCGATTGATATTCGAAGATCGATCAAATGTCGAAGCAATAGGGATCGATGATGTAGCCATAAGAAAAGGGCAGACCTATGCCACAGCTATCTACGATATGCAAGACCATCAGCTGCTTGCCCTCCTTGAGGGACGAACAGCCGCTACATTAAAAGAATGGTTAGTCCACCATAAAAAAATTCAATTCGTAGCCCGCGATCGCGCCAACGCCTACGCTAAAGCCATTACTGATATCCTTCCTGATTGTGTACAAGTGGCTGATCGCTTTCATTTACTTCAAAATTTGATCACGCATCTAAAAGAAATCTTTTCCTCCCAGCTCCCCCAGACACTTTTCTTCCACGAAGGTCGCTTATTAGATCGAGAACCCAAGAAGGTTTACGTTGAAAGAACACCGGATTCAGTCTACTTAGCCAAGTTGTCTTACGATAATTCTGTTCCAAGAAATTCAGATGGTTCAGAGATCGTTTTTGATAATAAAAAACGCGATCTAAGTAGCCTGCAGTACCAAAAACAGGCGGAAAGTCGCCGAGAAAAACAACAGTTGATTCGTACCATTCAAACGTATTGGGCAGAAACAGAGAAAAAGGATCCTTTTCATTTAGCCCATCAATTTAACATTCATCCAATCACACTAAAGAAATATCTTCAAATGACAGAAGAAGACCTCTGTCAGATGGATCAGCCGAGAAACTATAAAAAACGAAAAACAGTTATGGATGATTACTTAAATATTATTTTCAAAATGATGCAAGATGGTCACCCGGATGACATTATTTACTTTTATCTCCGATACAGCGGGTGTGATAAGAATCAAAAGACCGTCTGGAGTTATATTCAAACCATCAGTAAAAATAATTTCTCGGGTCGTAAATCTATGCATAGTAACCGATTATTTCGGCAAGTTTATCCAGAAGATGTACGAATGATTAGACGAAATCGGCTCTTAAACTATCTACTAACCGTGAATCCTAAAACAAAAAAAGAGCATCAGATCGAAGAATACTTACCAGCTATCAAAGAAAAATACCCCATTGTTTCTGAGACAGAGACCATCTTCCGAGAGTTCCATACGATTATCATGGGGGATTCTCCAGACGACCTGGATATTTTTATTCACGCCTATCAAGATTCTCCGATTGATTCTTTTTGTCAGAGCATAAAAAGGGATATCGCCCCGATAAAAAACGCGATATCCCATAGTATAAGCTCTGGATTCGTCGAAGGTAATAACAACAAATTTAAGCTTATAAAACGAATTGTATATGGTCGTTCTGGATTAGTCAATCTATCCAAAAAATGTCTGTTGGCTTTTTCGGCAACCCAAGAAGATTTCTCCTTGAGCGATCTTCTTTGAAGGGCCTGTATAACCAAACTTGAGAAAGAACCAGCTTTTTTGTCATAGCTCCTTTTTCCGATTAAATGTTTTTCTAGTATCGGAAATGTGCCGACCACTTCTGTTGCTGCCTCATTCCTTCGCCTATTCAGCTCCGTGATAGACTTCTAAATGTTGAGGCAATACTTTGAAGCTTAATGGCAGTTCTGGTCCTTCATCCCCGTCGACACTTGGATGCAAGTCTACAGTTTCCTTCACCGTCAAACGCCCCTCTGTAAATGGCGTATACCCGATATTCTCGTTTGCCTGATCAACACCCTTGATAATATCTGGAACACTTTTCAGACGATCCGTGATGCTTTGATCCTTGAGGTAAAGCAGATACAGCTGCCCATCATTAACCTTCGCTTCAGGAACAATGTGTGTAAAACCGCCAATTGTTCTTGTCAATACGATAACAACTGCGCTGCTTTCGATTGCGGTTTTTTCTCCGTCTATTTCTAACGTAAAATGGTAATTTTCATCATTGAAGACTTCTTTGACCCCATTCACAAAATAGGCTAGTTTGCCGAATTTGGTCTTTTCTTCTACATCAACATCACTGATGGCTTCAGGAATACTTCCAACGGCAACAATATTCATAAAATACTCATCGTTGACTTTTCCAATATCTAAAGATGTTTTGCGTTCGATGGTGAAAGTATCAATCGCCTCTTTGGGGTCCATTGGTATTTTCAAGGAACGTCCTAGGTCATTGACTGTACCTAATGGGAAGAAACCAAATTTCGGACGATATTCCTGTTCAGCCAATCCACTGATTACTTCATTAACTGTTCCATCTCCGCCCATCGCGAAAACACTATCGACTTTTTCCTCAGCCGCTTTGCGGGCAAATTTTGTCGCATCGCTTTCTTTTTCTGTTTCTTGTACATCCACCTCATCAAAAAACTGTTCCAATTTTTCTCGCGCTTGTCCAGCGTATTTCTTTGCCTCTTCATTCCCTGAACTAGGATTGACAATTAAGACTGCTTTTTTCATTATTACACGCTCTCCTTTTCATCTATCTGGAAAATAGTTCTTTTTCTTTTCTATTCTTCTTTAGTATAACAGGCAAAGAGCGATTATTTGTCGAGGATGCTTTACGGATAGGTGATGAAAAGCCGTTGGAACAAAAAAATCCTCCATTGACGTTGGAGGATTTCTTTCTTTTGTATGTTTGAAAACCACCTGCTGTGCTGGTGGTTCAAAAGAGCTTCCAGCGTGGTATTAAAAAGACCTCCCAAAATTGATAAACTGATGTTGGTTTCCCGACCGCATCACCATCAAAGATAGTCTAGTGGTAATAAGTCAAGATAATTTTTCAAAAGATTTTTAAAGGTAGTTAATTTTTGAAGCGCACTGAACTAAACCCGACCAAAATTAAAAATTTTTTCGGGTACTTCCAAGGATTAGCGTCAATAACATACTGTTATTTATCTATCACGCTCCTTGGTGGCATATAGAGTTGATGGTTACGTAGTAGCGTATCCACCAGACGCGTAAATTTTCTTGTGGTTAGTACGATGGCTCGTTTGTGTTTATGCTTGGGTGTTTCAGCGTATTTTTTCTTATAATACGCATGGTACTCAGGCTCGTATCTCCTTACGGAGTTGGTGGCTTCAACTAGATAATAACGGAGATAACGATTGCCTCGTTTGGCCATAGGAGTATTTTCATACTCAGAGTTACCTGATTGGTTCTGTCGCCAATATAAACCGGCATATTTAGCCAATTTGCTTTCATCTGAAAAGCGATTGATAGGGCCAATTTCAGCGAGTATACCCGCAGCATAAACAGGACCGATTCCTGGAATACTGGTTAAACATTGATATTCAGGTAGCACAACGACTAAATCGTCAATGGCTTTGTCTAAGTCTTTAATTAACTTTTCAAGACTACGAATTTCTTTGGCTAGAACACCTAAAACAATATCTACAGAGTCCTGATGGACTTTTCCTAACCGGTAGGAACTACGTATGGCTTTAGAAATTGCCTTTGCAATTCCTTCGGGATTTTTAAAACGATACTTCCCTAGTTTTTGAATTAGGTTCGCAAACTCTTCTAATGACAGTTCGGCAAGTTGGTCCATTGTGTAATCTTCCGTCATTAGAGTTACTAATGTGGCACTTAAAACGGATCCACCTTCTGCTTTTAGTTCTTTAGAAAGCGTGTTGCATTTATAATAAATGTTTTCGATAAAGTGTTGCTTTGTACGAACCAGCTGTTTAATTAGCTGATAACGCGTTCTAGTTAAGTGTTGGAGGGCAAGGTATTCTTCCTCTTTAATGATGGAGTTGACTTGCCTTTGGATGCGAAAATAGTCAGCGATATAAAAAGCATCAATTTGATCGTTTTTGTTTTCTTCAAAAATATCACGATACTTTTTAATTTTATTTGGTTGTTCAACTGAAACCATAAGGTTCAATTGATTTAACTCAAGATCTTCTTTAAAAAACATAGCTGGATGAAAGCTATATAAAGATGTGGCCTCCATTCCAATCACTAAGCTCTCTATCTCAAATTTTTGAGAAAATTCGAGAATGTATTCTTTGATCTGGCTTGCGCCAAGTTGACTATTTCCATAAGATGCTTCTTTTAAAACAGAGCAAGTTGAATCGTCTGTCATAAAGCAAGCATCTAATTTTTCAGAACTAACGTCTAAACCGACAAATAGTTTCATGTGGAAGGACCTCCTTTCATTGATTATTCGGAAATTGCTTGGGTACTGTGGGATATCCCAGAATCACGTTGTCTAACGACAGCCTCGCATAATAGAGTTTCATTCATTAAACCTCTAAGCCACCCAATCTCTACTAGGATTGGTAGAGGTCAATGGACTCAGCTAGTGTGTTGGAGGTTATACCAACGGTTCGGGTCACAGACTTTCTGTCGCAGTAAAACTGCAGAAGGTGATAGCGTCTTCCCGTAAGTCCTTTCCAAGACTTATTATTCAGGAATATCCTACAGTATCCAAGTAGTAATCGTTATTTTATTTAAACATATTAGGAATAGCCCCTAAGGGCGATTGAAGGAATGAAAGTTTCTTCAAAATATATATTACGAGGAGGTGTCCTTATGGAAAAGGACAAAGAAAGTTTATCACATAGTAAATGGAGATGTAAGTATCACATCGTGTTTGCGCCAAAATATCGGAGACAGATCATTTACGGAAAATATAGAGAAAGTATAGGTGAGATTCTTCGCACGCTCTGTGAAAGAAAAGGAGTAGAGATCATTGAGGCAAATGCTTGTGCAGATCATATTCATTTGCTTGTAAGTATTCCACCAAAGTTAAGTGTTTCGCAATTCATGGGCTATTTAAAGGGAAAAAGTAGTTTAATGATATTCGACCGTCATGCAGAGTTGAAATATCGCTATGGGAACCGAAAATTTTGGTGTCGAGGGTACTACGTGGACACGGTTGGACGGAATAAGGAGCAGATAGCTGAGTATATTCGTAAACAAATAAAAGAAGATTATTCAGCAGATCAGCTTACGTTGTTCGAAGAAGTTGATCCGTTTACAGGAGTTAAAAACAAAAAGAGATAGAGTGAGATTCTTTTAGAATCAGCGAGTAGAAGTGGTGCGGGGGGAAGCTTTCAGAGGGCCTTTTAGGCCGAGGCCGGTAAGAGAGGCTTCTAGCCGAAGAGCAAACCACCCGTTTCACGGGTGGTTATGATTTTAGTCATTCAAATTGTAACGTAATTTCATATGTTCCGATCCTGAGATGACCATATCACCAAATAGCTTCGTTTGGCGTTTCAAGGATTCATCTGCCAGTTTTTCATTAGCAGCTTCCAAGAATTCTTGCACATCAGCTTGATCAGCAATTGCCTTATCCGTTTCATTTTGAATACCGCGATAAGCCGACATTGCTTCTAACTCGAAGGTATTACGGAAATCCACGTAGAAATTGTAATCTGTATCACCTAAGAGTGCAGTTGCACAGCTTAACCAGTACATATTATTTAGATCAAAGGTACCGGTGGCATCCTTGTAGCAAGCAGGTGTGTCGTTAACGTTTGAATAGAATGGTACGACCGTGTTAAAGGTATTGGCCCCATAGGCTAACCAATGAACACCTGCGATTTCAGCGGGTACATTGTTGCGGATTTGTAGAATATGCACATTATGGTTCCGGTTGATTCCGATTGGACGGATCAAAGTTTTTTCTGCTTCTGTACCGTCTCCGTAAGGATCGTATTTGGTATTTTCAAAGTGAGAGCTTAACACGAATTTTACGTCTTCAATTGTGATCTTGCGGTTTGCTCGACAAATGAATGGAAGATCTTGATCCATTGGGTCTTGTTCTACTTCAGGAGTGAAGTATTTTTGCCCATACCAAGCCCGCGGATTGTTATAGACCGTATCCTTGATTGAAGAGCTGCCGAAAATATGACGCAGGTTATAGCCTTCAAAGTCTGGATTCAAATGGTTGTCATCGATCAATGCTTTTAAATCATCTGAACAAAGCGTATCAGCGGAGTCAAAATCAAAATCATCAATATTCATACGGTTTGGCGCAACTACGTAAGCATCGTCTGGGATACGAACTGCTGCCCAATGATGTCCGCCAATGGTTTCTAACCACCATACTTCGTCTTGATCAGAAAAAGCAATACCGTTTGGTTCGTAGGTTCCGTATTCTTTCAATAAAGCACCGAGACGTTCTACGCCTTCTTTGGCACTGTGGATGTAAGGTAGAACTAATGTCACGATATCTTCTTCACCGATCCCGCCTTCAACATAAGGATCAAGTCCTTGAATCCGTGGATTTGTGGTGATCGTTTCCGTTGCGGACATCGCAACGTTTTCGCTGTTAATCCCAGCCGCAGGCCAAATACCATTCGTTAAAATCGAATTCGGCATTGAGGTATAGCGCAGTGGATTATCAGGCAATTCAACTTTCACGCCGCTAATGACTGCTTGATAATGTTTTGGTTGATCTTCTGGTTGAACTACCACAAAACGCTGTGGGTCTAATGCTTCATGCCCATCATCGTTCCTTGAAATAATAGTTGAGCCATCAATTGATGCTTTCTTTCCGACTAGTACGGTGGTACATGAACCTTTTACTCTTTTTGTCATACTTGAAACACTCTCCCTTTTCATGGTAACTCAAGTATAACGCTAAA
This sequence comes from Enterococcus avium, assembly GCF_002891025.1. Lineage (NCBI taxonomy): Bacteria > Bacillati > Bacillota > Bacilli > Lactobacillales > Enterococcaceae > Enterococcus > Enterococcus avium. Next base: position 977,599 of record NZ_NBSL01000003.1, read on the forward strand.
AAATTTAAACACCAAATGAAACCTTATCGCAAAATTTCTGCCAATATTTCTCCAGTTTTTTCGGTTCCTTGTCTTTCTAAAGAGCTGACGATCTTAGAACCGATAACTACTCCATCGCAGACCTGCTGAAATTTTTTAACCTGTTCGTTCGTTGAGATACCAAAGCCAGCCAAGACGGGGATCTTACTGAAGGATTTGATCCTTGACAGATGCGTCATTAGATCATTGCGAAAATCCTGTCCTGTTCCAGTAATGCCATTGACGGTTACGGCATAGATAAATCCTTCCGCATCCGCTGTTAATTTTTTTATCCGTTCTATTGGACTAGTTAAGGAAACTAACGTTAACAAAGCGATGTCTCTCAAATTTGGTAGGACCAGATCACGATGTTCATAAGGTAAATCAGGAATAATGAACCCTTGGACATCGGTTCCATCTAAATCTTCTACGAGTTCCTTAATTCCATAATGAAAGAAAGAATTACTATAGCCCATCAATATTAGCGGGGCACCTGAACGAATCTCCTGCAATTTTTCGACCAGCTTCTTAAGCGTCACCTGTTGTGCAAAGGCCCGTAATCCGGCAGCTTGAATCGTCGGACCATCAGCGATTGGATCAGAAAATGGTACACCTAATTCGATCGCGGCTGCTCCTTGATCTACCAGCATTGCTATTTCTTCTTCTAGCTTATCTAATCCCTGCGCTCCTGCCATAATATATGGAACAAATAATTTTTCTGTTTCTACTCTGCTTTTTAATGTTTCCGTCAATGGTTTCATTGTGCTGCCTCCATTCGTTCCTTGATTTGTTGGACATCCTTGTCGCCGCGTCCTGATAGATTCATCACGAGAATTTGATCCTTATCCATCGTCGGCGCCACCTTCATGACTTGTGCCAACGCATGAGAACTTTCTAGTGCTGGAATGATCCCTTCTAGTCGTGATAAATAATGGAAGGCCTCAACTGCTTCCTCATCATTAATCGCCGCGTACTCTACTCGGCCGATGTCATGTAAGAAAGAATGTTCAGGTCCAATTCCTGGATAGTCTAAACCAGCAGAAATCGAGAAGGCTTCTAAAACTTGACCATCATCATCTTGCAGCAAATGCATTTTCGCCCCATGTAAAATTCCAACGCTGCCTTTATTGATTGATGCTGCATGCTCTTTTGTATCCAATCCATGTCCAGCGGCCTCCACTCCCATTAATCGAACCGTTTGATCTTCTATAAACGGGTAAAACATCCCCATCGCGTTGCTTCCTCCGCCAACACAAGCCAAAACTAAGTCAGGCAATCGACCTTCAGCTTCTAAAATTTGCCGCCGCGTTTCGATCCCGATCACACTTTGATAATCACGGACGATTTCAGGAAATGGATGCGGACCTAAAACAGATCCCATGACATAATGAGTATCCTCCACCGTTGCGACCCAATAACGCAATGCCTCATTCACCGCATCCTTCAAGGTCTTACTGCCGGAAGTGACACTTTCAACTTTGGCTCCTAGAAGCTCCATTCGAAAGACATTCAGCGCTTGACGCTTCACGTCGACTTCGCCCATGAAAATCGTACATTCCATGCCGAACAACGCCGCGGCCGTGGCTGTTGCGACACCATGCTGACCGGCACCAGTCTCAGCCACAACCTTACGTTTGCCCATTTTCTTGGCTAGCAGCACTTGACCTAAAGCATTATTAATCTTGTGTGCCCCTGTATGATTCAAATCTTCACGCTTTAAATAAATCCTAGCTCCACCTAAATCTTTCGTTAAGCGCTCTGCATAATAAAGTGGATTTTCCCGTCCTACGTACTGTTTCAAATAATAGTTCAGTTCTTTTTGAAATGCTGGATCTTTTTTTGACGCTTCATAGGTTTCCTCTAATTCTTGAATCGCGTACATCAATGTCTCAGAGACAAATTTTCCGCCATATTCTCCGTAGAAACCTGCTTTGTTAGGTTCTTGATACATAGAATCGCTCCTTTGTTTTTGTTTTATTTTTGAAGTTCTATTTGACTATCTGTTGCCTTAACCGCTTGACAAAAAGCATGAATCTTGATGCTATCCTTTTCTCCCATCGTTTCAACACCACTGGAAACATCTACTACCTTCGGCGCGAAATACTGGATCGCTTCGCTAACATTATCGCTGGTCAATCCCCCAGCCAACCAGAGCTTCTCCTTAGGTAGGTGATTTTGATCAACTAGCTGCCAGTCAAAAGTTCGACCATTACCACCCATCAGCTTGGCAGGTGGCGCATCCAATAAAAGATGGGAATATTGATTGAAGCAAACGGTTTTCTGATCCTTGACACTAAAGGCGCGAATGATCGGGCGTGAAAGCTTGGTCAGATTTGTCTTGCCGTGAATTTGGACTAGGTCTAAACCAGCGATATCTGCGGTTTTTTCAATCTCGTTTTGTTGCGGTGAAACGAAAACGCCGACTGTTTTTATCCTCTCTGGCAGATCTCTGGTCAGCCTACGCACTTCATCTGGCATCATCTGACGCGGGCTTTTCGCAAAGACAAATCCTAGATAGGTTGCTCCGGCCAACACTGCCGCCTCAATTGTCGGGCGATTTTTCAATCCGCAAATTTTGATTTTTGTCATTTTCTGCTCACCTGCAATTCAGCCACTTTCGCGGACGGGATCTTCGCTCGCATCAACGTTTCTCCTACTAATACCCCATGATAGGAATGCTTAATCTTTTCAACATCCTGGTCCGATTTAAAGCCTGATTCGCTGATATAGATGGACTTCCCTTCTGGTTGGGCCAGATCAAGACTGGTCTGTAGGGAAACATTGAAGGTCTTCAGGTTACGATTGTTAACACCGATGATCTCAGCACCGATCGCTTGAGCTTTCCTTAATTCATCCTTGTCGTGAACCTCCACCAAAACTTCAAGTCCCCGCTTTCTGGCTTCTTGATAAAGCTCTGATAATCTTGCCATAGAGAGTGCTGCAACGATCAGCAGTACAATACTTGCTCCGGCCTGCTTTGCACGATCAAGCTGTCGTTTATCTATGATGAAGTCTTTACACAAAACAGGAACGTCCACCACTTGGGCAACCGCGGCAAGATCATTGATCTCACCCTTAAAAAAGACTGGATCAGTTAAGACCGAAATGGCACTGACACCAGCTGCTTCATAACTTCTGGCCTGTTGCAAAATATCAACGTTCTCATTGATGACTCCTTTTGAGGGAGAGGCTCGTTTAATCTCGCCAATTACATGCATTTTCTCTGGCTGCTCTTTGACAATATGGTAAAAGGAAGGGCGAACCTTGGTTTTAACTGTCTGAACAGCTGTTAGGTTCTCTATCTCTTTTTCTTTTTCTAATAAAATTCTGGTTAAAAAATCCAACTACGCCGCCTCCTGTTGCTTTACGATCAGTTGCTGAAGTCGATCATAAGCCGCTCCAGAAAGAATCGATTGTTCTGCCTCGGCGATTCCGTCAGTCAATGTTTTTACCCGACCACTAGCCATAAAGCCTAAGCCTGCGTTCAAAAGTACGGTTTCATAGTGAGCAGAAGGAATGCCATGTAAAACAGAAAGTAAAATATCTTTATTTTTCTCAGCGGAGCCCCCAACAATCCCTGCTAATGGCACTCGTTTGAAGCCGGCTTCTTCAGGATCAAAAGAAAATTCTTGGACTGCACCATTTTGATAGACGGCGCAATGAGTTGTTCCAGCTAGATTGGCTTCGTCCATGCCGCCATGACCATGAATGACGATTGCTCGTTCTCGTCCTAATTGTCCCAATGTTTTAGCAGTTTCAACGAGCGAGTCACCAGCATAGGTGCCCATCAACTGATAATCTAGCGGATAAGGATTAATCAGCGGTCCTAACAGATTGAAAATCGTTGGTGTCGCTAATTCTTTGCGAATATGCATTACCGCTCCCATTGCCGGATGCAACGTTGGTGCGAACAAAAAGGCGATGCCTGCTTCTTTTAGCAAATAATCAATTTTTTCAGGACTAACGGTCAAGGTAATCCCTAGAGCTTCTAAAATATCAGCACTGCCCGATTTGCTGGAAATACTGCGGTTACCATGTTTCGCCATAGGAATGCCGCTGCCTGCTAAAACAAAGGCGGCTGTCGTACTAATATTGAAGCTGTGGGAATGATCGCCGCCAGTACCGCAATTATCCATCACACCGACTGGTGCTGCTAACATTGGTGTGCCTTTTCCCTGCATAACCTGCGCTAGTCCAGTCAGTTCGGCTGCCGCAACCCCTTTGATTTTCAAGCCCACCAATAATGCGCTGATTTGGCTGTCTGTTAATTGCTCCTCAAAGATCGCCTTGCCGACCTGCTGCATCTCACTAATAGTTAAATCATTGCCACGATAGACTTTCTCAAATAATTCTTGCATTTAAATCCCTGCTTTCTGTAAAAATTGATTAAGATAACTAGCGCCGTCTTCTGTTCCAATCGATTCAGGATGGAATTGCAAGCCAAACACCGGATAGCGTTTATGACGAATCGCCATGATACAGCCTTCTGCTTCATCCATAACTTCTAGATCCTGTGGCACCTGATGAGGATCGATCATCAGCGAGTGATAACGCATGACCTGCCTTTCAGATTGTCTTTGCAGGCGCGACTGCTTGCCATGCATGATCGTCGGGGCACTGATGATTTTTCCGCCGAAGACTTCGCCAATCGCTTGATGACCTAGGCAAATACCTAAAATTGGTTTTCTGCGATAAAAACGACGAATCAGCATTTCAATCATACCGGCTTCTGCGGGCCTGCCTGGTCCCGGAGAAAGGACGATTGCCGAAGCTTTTTCCGCTATGGCAAACAGCTCTGGATCATCGTTTCGCAAAATTTTGACATTCTCTGGCAACAGCTGGACCAAATTATAGGTAAATGAATCATAGTTATCGACAAGCAAAATCATTGTCCCACCTCCATCAATGCTTTGGCTTTTTGCAATGTCTCAAAATACTCGCTAGTCGGGTTAGAATCATAGACAATTCCTGCGCCTGCCTGTACATGGGCTTGATTATCTTTAACGACCATTGTGCGGATTGCGATCGCAAAATCAGCCTGATCGTTTTGACCAAGAAAACCAACTGCTCCTGCATAAATCGAACGTTTGACTGTTTCCCATTGATAAATACGAGTCATCGCTCGGATCTTCGGCGCACCGCTGACTGTTCCAGCCGGTAAAGTAGCTTTTAAGGCATCCATCGCTGTGTGTCCCGGTTTTAGTTTGGCAGTCACTACTGATACAAGATGCATCACAAATTGATAACGCTCAATCGTTAAGTATGTTGGTACGGTTACTGATCCATGAACGGCTATTTTACCTAAATCATTTCTACCAAGATCTACTAGCATACGATGCTCCGCGATTTCTTTTGGATCATTTTGCAGCTCTTTAGCCAAAGCTTCGTCTTCTTCTTGATTTGCTCCCCTTTTTCTAGTTCCTGCAATCGGGTTTGTCGTAACCAGCTCAGCTTCGACAGTCACTAAACTTTCTGGTGAACTCCCAATTACTTGGACATCAGGAAAATCAAGATAATAGAGATACGCGGAGGGATTGTTTTGCCTCAGCTGGCGATAATAGTTAAAAGGATCAGTCGTAAATTCCGCTGACAAGCGCTGCGATGGGACGACTTGGAATACATCCCCTTCTACAATCCGTTCCTTCGCCTGTCTTACAATTGCTTCAAACTCGATTTGAGAAAGATTACTCGTAAATTCCAAAGTAGGCATTTCTAAATCCGGCAGCTTACTTACTTGAAGAAGCTTCTGCTCTAATTCTGTCATTCGCCTATTCATTTGTATTTCTGAGTCTTTGCTGTAGCTATTTCCGATTACTAAGGTACTTATTTGTTTTTGCTTGTCATAGATTACATAGGATTCATATAAGTAAAATTGCAGATCTGGAACACCTAGTTGATCCTTTGGAATCTCTCCGATAGCTTCGTAACAGGCGGCCACATCATACCCGACATATCCTAAAGCCCCGCCTTGAAAAATCAAGTTTTCTTGCTCTTCTTCATCTACTAATACGTAGTTTTCTAACTCCTTTAGCGGATCTTCGCAAGGATAGCTCACGTGACCGTCGTGAAATGCTCCATTTTGAAAAATCAAATTCTTCACTGGATCAAAAGCGATGATTGCATAATCCTGCTTTTCAGACCTTCGTTCAAACAGTGACGTTCCTCGATCCTTTAAACTGTAATAAATCGTCTCTGTGGTTAGATGTTTGTCGAATATTTCTTTCGTTTTTCTCATTCTCTGACTCCTTTAAGTTGAATTTTTAATAAGAATTGCTAAGTCTTTCATAGCTAACTAAACAAAAAAAGCCCTCAAACCAAAATAAACTTTGGTTTGAGGGCGCAAGCAGCGCGGTACCACCTCTTTTTTTACTATTCGCAAACAGCAACTCTAATCGTCCAACAACGATCGTACTCTGTAACGGGAGCTCCCGTCGTTCCCTACTCTGGTTCAAGAACGCTCCAATAAGTCCATTCACTAGGGAAAAAATGTTTCTTCTCATCAGCTGAAACTTTCTGTGATTTTTTCTATCCTAGCTACTTCTCTTAAAGACGATTTTTTTGATTTTCTAAAAAAGTATTCCTGTCGTAACCCATGTTTTGTTCCTTTCGAACAAAAAAAGCCCTCAAACCAAATAAACTTGGTTTGAGGGCGGTAATCCACGGTGCCACCTCAATGGTATGCCAAACAAGGCATTTCTCTATCAGTCGTCCAACAACGACTTTACTCTATATCGGGAGTTCCCGGAAGCTCCTACTAAGATTTCAAAGCTTCGTCCAAAAGTCCATTCACATAATTTATCCCTACTGATTCACAGCACCATCAGCTCTCTGAAAAGGCTCATTTATGTTACTTCTCTTTTGTATGACTCTTATTTTTTTGAATACTACCCGTTTTTTTTCGACATGTCAACATTTTTTGGTGAAAAAATCAATTTATCTGGATTCCAATGACTGTTCGTAGCAGAGATAAATTGCTAAAATAGAGACATTGGAGGCGAAGACGGTGAATAATATTCTTCTGAAAACAATAATTTGGTTGCGCCATTTTTTATTAGGATCATTTTCCAATCATAAAAACGTTTGGCAGGCGTTTCCCGATTTTTTTAATGCTAGGAAAGAATTGAGCTTTCCTGTTCCTGGGTTAAAAAAAGTCCACACGATAAATTGGAGAAATGAAAAAGACCACTGTACAGCCATGACGCCTCAAGGATTGACCTTGACTGAAGACTATTTACTGATTTCTGCTTACTGTCATGATCATCAGCACAATTCTGTCATCTATGTCTTGGACCGTATCACTGGTGTTCGACTCAAAACGGTTATTCTGCCAGATTTACCTCATGCTGGAGGACTGGCTTATGATCCACTCCATCGAAAAATCTGGATCAGTAATACATTAGATAACCATGCTGCTGTGGCAGCAATCCATCTTTCCGACATTGAAAAATACACAAAAGATCCCATAATGATCGCCTATCAACAAAAAATTGCCTTAAAGGAGCTTCCCCGCGCGTCTGCCTTGACATATGATCAAGGTTATCTTTACGTCGCTTTATTTTCCTTAAATGAACCTGGAAAATTCTGCTGTTATCCAATTGATGAATACGGAAATTTAGAAATGATGGCTGGGGAATCCCTGGTCAACTCTCCTTACGACACATTAATGATTCCGAAAAAAATTCAGGGACTGACTATCTACAAAAATCTCCTGCTGCTCTCGCAATCTTGGGGAACTCAACCAGGAAAGATCTTTGTTTTTGATATTCATGAAACAGCTGATTTTTCTAATCTTGATGAAGCACTGAAAATCATCGAAACACCGCCATATTTAGAGCAAATACACGTCGAGAATGGACAACTTTTCGCCTTATTCGAAAGCGGTGCAGCAGCCTATCGCCAAAAAACTCCATATGTCATGAAAGACGTCCTCCAAGTTGACCTAATGAAGCTGCTAGGAAAAAACATGCTCTAAATTGTTTTAAATAGATTCGAAAAGCTTGCTCGGAAATACTGTAACGATTACTCAACTTTTTCAGTCAGAATGCCAAAAAAGTAGCTAAATCAAAAATCTTTTAGATTTTTGATTTAGCTACTTTTCATGCTTAAACGTCGACTCGTATGTCGCGCCTGGGAAATAAGCCGAAAATTCAAAAAATGCCGAATAGGAACTATTCAACATCCGCTCCCACGTCATGATGTTTCATGATGATTTTCAGACTTTTCTTCTTATTGATTGACGTTAAACAGTGATGAGTCGACTTTTTTTATTTTACAGTCCCAATGTAAAGATGTCCGTCTGGTGCAGCTGGCGCGCCCTTACTGTTTACAAATTCGAAAGACCGACCGCTATGCTCAGTCGCAACTGCCAAATGACAAAGAGCGATTCCAACATCTAGTTCCGTAAGATTGTACATCATCCCAGGAAGACCATTGATTTTCTTTTTTCGATAAACATAAATGGCTCCATTATTTGCGATGAAATACCACGGTTGTCCATTCAGACCAGAAGGTGCTAACCGTGCAGCCTCAATTCTCGAATCCTTCCCCTCTGATATCTCTTTCAAAGCCTTCCGATCAAATTCTTTCAAGGTTCTGCTGGCAGATTCAGCCGGTTCACCGAAAGCCAAACCGATAATATAATCCGCGTCTGATTTCGCAGGTTTCATCATTCCCACCCACCGGGATGCATAGCCTTGAGAAAATAAAAACAGATCGACATGTTGAAATAAAAAACCGGCACAGGTATCTCGTAATGGCTGTTCCTTGCCATAAATCAGAAGATAATGGGGAGCTTTTGGTGTTCCAATACCTTTAACTCCTTCAGGTCCCACAAGCTTACAGGTAATTTCAGCATTTGGTAAAAGTGGCTGGACGGTTTCGATAAAGGTCTCTACCTCTTTGAGTGTCGTTTCGGATAGCGGCTTCATGGTAAAATTGCGCGTTGACTTTCGAGTGAACATACTTGAATACAAATCCATACAATAAACCTCCCCAATTAGATTACTTATTTTAACTATAGGTATATCCTTCAACCTATGCAAGAAAAAACGTCAGGGATTGCTCCCTAACGTTTTTTAGTCAACATATTTTGAATCGGTTTTATTCAGCCACGCATAACCTAGACCCATCACTAAGCCGCCACCGATGAAGTTTCCAATCAAGGTGAAGAATAAGTTATGAACGACATTTCCTGCGGTCATCTCAGCAATCGTACCATGGGAAGCGAAATACGCTAAAGAAAAAGCTGGGAAGTTAGCGATAACGTGCTCAAAGCCTAAGAAGGCAAAAATAAAGATGATAAAAATAATCGCCATTACTTTTGCTGCGTCATCCTTCATCCGTAAGCTGACTAGCACAGCAGTATTTACAACGATATTAGCAAACATTCCCTCAACTAGAATTTGACTTGTTGATTTTGTCAGCTTCGAAGCAATTCCGGTGAACATATAGTTGTCTGGTTCCAAGTGACCGAATGGCGCTGTCAATGAAAGCAGGTATCCGCATAACACTCCGCCAATCAGATTGAATAAAATACAAGTAAATAATAACTTAATAGCAAATGATACAGACATTTTCTTCTTGTAGACACCAATCGTTGTGTACAACATGTTTGAAGTACCTAATTCTGCATTCATGAATAAAATCATTACTAACGACCAACTAAACATAAACGCATAAGCCATTTTCTCCAAGCCTGGAATTGCTTCCTGCATACGAATGGCAATATAAAAAGCAATAGCTGTTCCTAACGCTAAAAATAAACAAGCGAACATTGAACGTACTGCATAACGAGGCAAACTCGAATTAAACAAATCAATTTTTTTACTAATCGAATACTCCAGCTGAGACATTAAACCTGATTTTGTTTTCACATGCTTTTCGCTTTCAGTCACAGGTGTTTCTTCAATTTCCATAAATAAATCCGATTTCATAAGGTTCCTTCCTTCTTGGCAAAAGCCATAATGTACAGGTATCATACAAGATTTCCATACTATTTTCAATGAAAACTTGCAAAAAAATGAAATATTGAGAAAAATCGCACAAGTTATTTAATTTTATCAGCAAAAATCGTATGATTGAAGTAACTGATTGGGGGGAAATGAATGGTTAAACAAATTTTGAAGGCAGAGGTAGAATCTTTAGGCGGTCTACAGCTGAAATGCTCGGCTCGCGGCTTTGAATTCATCATTGATGAGCCAGAAAATGTTGGTGGCACCAATGAAGCGATGAATCCGCTAGAGGCTTTGCTCTGTTCCTTAGGTGCTTGTAAAATGATGGTGGTTCGGTTCTTTTATCAAGCAAAACAAATCAATCTGAAATCGATGCGTGTGGAAATCCTAGGAGAGATCGACTCTGATCGCCTAAAGGGAAAACCAGATGTAAAGATTGGCTTCTCAAAAATCATCACAAATTATTACATTGACGCTGACAATACTGATGAAGAAATCAAAGACTTAGTGGCCTTTATTGAGAAGACCTGTCCTGTTAAAGATACCATCGTCAATGCCCCAGAGATGGAGCTGCATATCAATCCATGAAATAAGCTGTGACGAAATTCTTGTCACAGCTTATTTCTCGAAGAAGTTGACGTTGCCGCAACCCCTTGTCCTTTCAACAGTCCATTTTCATTTCAAACTGATCGCAAAAATGATCAAAACCCAATTCATCCATTTTTTTGATCCACAATTGATCCGTAAAATTGATATTATGCAAACGAACGTCTTGATAGCGTTCGCTCAAATTGACCATTAATTCTCCTAACTCTGAAATTCTCCCTTCGCGTCTTCCCCACTGCTTTACCTGCCCACTATCTTTTTGATAAATAATAAAAGCATTGCACTCTTTCTCATTGCCAGTATACATAATTCGATAATCATCTGGAAAATTCTGCAGAATCTCTATTCGATTTTCAAAAGAAGGCGTATCATGTCTCAGTGGTTCTAGTGATTCTAACGGAAACTCAGTAATAGGCAGTTCTTGAAAGTTTTCTGTCCCCTTCATTGATTCTTTTGCATTTCCTCGAAAACACGCATATTCTTTAATGATCTCCAAGCCCATTTTACGATACGTTGCCACTGCGGGTTTATTGGTTTGAATCACTTCCAAACCATAATAGGCAAAGTTATACTGTTTCAATAATTGTCGGCAATAATCCATCATTTTTGAATACAGTCCTTTGCGACGATGGGCTGGCACAACACCGGTTGCAGCATCGAAGGCAACCTTTTCCCCATTGTATTCGCCCACTGCATTTAGTAAGACGGCCACTAACTCACCCTCAAAAAAAGCTCCACAGGATAAATCATAACGAACATTTTCACTCTTAAAACGATGATAGAGAGCCTCATCACTCAACTCCATTTTTACATAATAATCAGAAAATGCTTCCCGCATACAGATAGCGATTATCGAAAACTCTACCTCTGATAAATCCTTGATTTCATACATCCTATTACCCCTTTCTTGACCATTTGATTAATTTCAGCATATCATGTAACCGTTTTATGTAAATTAAAATGAGGAGTTTCTTAGCATGACAAAAAAGCCATCTCGCAGGATCGAGACGGCTTTTTCTAGTAATAGAATTAGATGGCTTCTTCCTCTGATATTTTTGTTGGACTGCTGCCTTTTTTAGAAGCAAATGAGAGGATGATCCCTAATGCGATCGAACTGAAGGCAGCCACCACAACTCGAATATTCTCAGGAAGCAGAAATACGATCGTGTGGACTGGAATCCAGAAACAAATGCCAACTTTCAGCCAATTGAAGGTTACAAAAGCTGTCCAATCAATTTTGCCAATCAATCCCTTCAGAGTCACGGGTTCTTTTGCAGCTGCTGTTTCGATCCATAGCTCCATAATACGATGAAACGTATTCATCGCTGGCGCAAAGGTAAGATTCATAATACTGCTTCCACAAAAAGCTTGTGCCAACGAAACGCCAGCAAAAGGCAGCAATTTCCCAGCCTGTGCTAAACCAGCGCCTCCCATGAATACTGGAAAAACCAGCGTTACCATACAGCCAATGATCCCCCAAACAATCGCTCGTAGAAGAACCTGAGCAGAAAAATGATAGTCGCCAGAAGCAATCCGCTTTCCAAAGAGATCCCCCATCGTCGCTAATATTGAAAATTGCACGAAGCCGCCAATATAAGGGTGGGCAGAGCTGGCTGCTAAGATAGAATCTCTAGTCGCAGGAATAACGAAAAGCACTAACAAGCTCGCCAGCAAAAGCCCCCAAACAATGTCCCCTCTTTTCATTTAATCTCCTCCAATCATTTAGGCGGCTGATAATCTTTATCCATCACGACAACAGCTTTGATTACTTCTCCGCTGATAGAATCAGCTTCGGCTTGATTGATGTTTTCAAAATCATAATATTTAACAAATTGGTCAAATGGAAATTCACCGCGTTTGTAAAACTCGATTAAATTTGGCAAATGATATTTTGCGATAGTATCACCAATCAAGACACCGCGAACTTTTTTGTTCCCAAAAACTAAATCAAAGAAGGTATTTACTTCAAAATTTTTCTGAGTCACCGCTAGTGGTACGAAGGTTCCTGAATTGCTTACTGAACGAAGGGCCTTCGTCATGACAGGTCCAACACCGGTCGAATCAATCACATAATCCAAGCCGCGACCATCTGTTAAATCCTTGATAAATTGTTCAGGATCGTCTTCTTTGCTGTTAAAGATGTGACTGGCGCCTAGTTCCTTTGCGTTTTCTAAACGTTGATCGTTAATATCAATCGCGACAATCGGATAACAACCAGCAATTTTCGCAGCCATAACTGCTGAAAAGCCGACTGCACCGGTACCAAAAACAGCAATCCCTTCACCTACTTTTGGCTGTAAGACACTTAAGACTGCGCCACTTCCGGTACCAAGTCCACAGCCCAAAGGACCAAGCAGACGCAAATCGACATCCTTATCCACCTTCACAACATTTGACTCCTCAGTCAAACTATACGTAGAGAAAGAAGATTGATTGAAGAAGTTATTGACCTCAGTGCCATCCTCCGTGTGCAAAATGAACTCTCCCCGCGGATTTTTTCCAAGGTTGTTGACCGTAAACCACTTCTCACAAGAAGACGGATGACCTTCGACACAATGCTTGCATTCACCGCAATAAGCGTAAGACAGAATCACATGATCTCCTGGCTCTACGGAGGTCACCGCATTGCCGACTTTTTCAACGATCCCGGCGCCTTCATGTCCTAAAACATTTGGAAAATTAATACTATTCCCGTTTCTTTCACCGTAATCTGAACGACACAATCCAGAGGCGACAATTTTCACCAATACATCCTTTGAACCTACTTCTGCCAATTCCAGTTCTGTAATTTCGTATGGCGCCCCTTTTTCCTTTACTAATGCCGCTTTGATTTTCATTCTTGCTGCCCCTTTCTTATTAAAAACATATTATTGATTTATTTAGACGTTTGGACTGACAAATTCCTTCATTTCTTCTTCTCCTAGTACAACCCGCTCTGCGCCTTTTGATAAAGCGATCATTTCGTGTTCCCCTGGTACTGCTACGATTGGTGCGATAAAACCGACCCGTTTTTCTAATTCTGTTACGACGATCTTTGAATAAGCTACCCCACCAGTCAAAGCGATCCGATCGACTAAACCATTGGTAACTGTGGCTAAGCTTCCTATGCCTTTAGCGATCTGGTAAATGTAGGCGTCATAAACAATTTTTAGTTCTTCATCTCCAGCCAGAATGCGTTCTTCGATTTCTTTTGCGTTGCTGGTTCCAGCATACGATTTCAAACCGCCTTCACGTTTATAAAGTCGCAGCATCTCTTTTAAGCTATGCTCGTAGCACAGCGGCATTAAATATTTCAACGGTAAACCACCTGTACGCTCCGTTGAGAATGGCCCCTCATCATCAGAGATTAAATCAATCATTTTCCCTTTGTAATGAATACTGATTGTGTTTCCACCTCCTAAATGAGCGACAATCAATGTTGAATGCTGATAATCAAGCCCTTCCTCACGTGCAACTTTCATAGCCACTGCTCGCATGTTCAAGGCGTGACCAATACTTTTGCGTTCGATCCCCTTCAAGCCAGAGATACGAGCCACCTCTTCAAACTCGTCCACTGATACGGGGTCGTAGATTAGTGCGATGGTCTTTTCACTGCCTTGTTCTTTAATTTCATGAGCTAAAATTGCCCCCAAATTTGAGGGATGTTCAATTTGTGTGACGTTCTTCAAGTAATAGATCATGTCGTCATTTACTTCGTAGGCACCGGAGGAAACAGGCGGAAGACTTCCTCCTCGACCAGCTACAGCGTCTAATTCCTTAGGAGCAATTCCTTCTTTTTTCATAAACGCCAATAAAATATCTCGGCGAAATTCTATTTGATCTACGACATTTTGAAATTTCTGCAATTCCTCTGTTGAATGCGAGATTCCCTGTTCTTTGATAATCTCACCATCCACATAATAAGAAACCTTGGTAGATGTCGATCCGGGGTTAATTGCTAAAATTTTCATCTGCTTCACCTCTTGCTGCAATACATCGCGACTAAAATCGAATAGGCTTTTTCTTCCTCTGTTGACCCTCTTGATACCATCACGATCGGTACGCTGGCGCCCATAATTAACCCAGCCATTTTTGCACCGGCTAGGATCGTTAAGCTCTTGCCAAGAACGTTCATGGTGGTAATATCAGGCCCTACTACGATGTCCGCATCACCTGCGACAGGACTTTCGTAGTGTTTGATTCTTGCAACTTCCTTACTTAACGAAAGATCTAGCGAAATCGGGCCGTCGATCCAACAACTATCTGGCGCTTCGTTCTGCAACTCCTGCATAATTTCCTCTGCCTCTACGCTAGAAGTGATTTTCGGATTGACCTTTTCCGCCGCAGCTAACAAACCAACTTTCGGTTTAGCAACACCAATTTTATTCATCACTTCGATCCCATGCTGAATCAAAATTTTTTTTTCTTCTTTACTGGGCGAAGTTACCATCCCGCCATCTGTTGTCAGCAGCAGCTTGTGATAGGCGGGGATCTCATTTAGTGTCACATGACTCAATAACTTGCTAGTGGCAATTCCCTTTTCACGATCGACAACTGCCTTCAAAAATGTCCGTGTCTGAAGATGCCCCTTCATCAGAAAATCGAGCTCATTATTTTTGGCCATCTTCACACCAATCGCTGCGCATTCTTCTTCTGTTTCTGCTGGGACAACTTGTGCTGAAAAATTATGTTGCGCCAAAATGGTTTGAATCTTGATCACATCGCCAATTAAAATCGGTTCGAGATACTCTTTGACTTTTTCATTAAAAACCGACTGAACCGTTATTTCGTCATTGGCACAGACTACCCCGATCCGGATTTTTTGAACGCTAGTAAAGTTTGAGAGTAATTCATCAAATTTTTGCATGAAGATCACCTAATCCCAAGGGTTTCCATCATGTTTAGGCGTGATCGGCACCGCGATTCGCGAAATATTAATCAAGTGGGTATAGGTCAAATTTTCAGAAATAATATTGTTCCCCCATGACCCGCAGCCAAGTGAAACAGTTGGGTTCAGGCCATTTGCTGGAGAGCCTCCTGCATCAATCGTTGGCTGATTAACAACTAAGCGACTGACTGGCAAAACTTCTCCTGCATAAAGTTTATGTTCTTTACTATGGCTGAATAGGCCTGCTGAATGACCGGAGCCTTCTAATAAAAGATTTTCCTGGGCAAATGCTACTCCTTCTTCAAAGTCATCGTAACTTTTCAATGCGAGTACAGGGGCCATTTTTTCCTTACAGAACAATTCTTCGCTGCCAACTGCGTCAACTTTGACTGCGATGATCTGACTATCCTCTGGAATTTCAACGCCGGCTGCCTCAGCGATCACCTGCGGATCTTGCCCAATCATTGCTGGATTAGCTTTGCCATCGATGAATAAAGTATCACGTAATTTCGTTAAATCCGCTTCCTCAGTGAAGACCGCCGCTTGCTTTGCACGTAATGCGTCAAGAACTTCGATTTCTTTTTCTTGCGGATAAAATAGGCTTTGTTGACACGCACAGACAATCCCGTTATCAAAGGAGCGACCAATAACTGAAAGCTCCGCGGCTACTTCTACATCAAAATCACGATCCAAAATCGCTTGTACATTTCCTGGGCCAACACCGTATGCGGGATGTCCGCTGGAATAAGCTGACTTCACTAAGCCAGGGCCTCCCGTTGCAACAATCAAATCAACAGATTTCATCAATTCTTGCGACAATTCGATGCTCGGTTCTTCAATTACCTGTAGCAAATCTCTAGGTGCTCCAACGCTGACTAAAGCTTCTCGCATCAGCTCAATGGTTTCTTTTGTTGTCTTTTTCGAACGAGGATGCGGCGATACGATCATGGCATTTTTTCCTTTAAGGGCCATCAAGCCGTTACCTAAAGGGGTAATTGTCGGATTGGTTGTTGGCGTAACCGAACCGATCACGCCTCTTGGATGCGCGATTTCTACTAGACCTTCTTCAGGTATTTCTCGAATCACGCCAACAGAAGCCTTATTCTTCAAACTCGCAAAAATATTGGTGGCCATACCTTGGTTTTTTCCGATTTTATGATCCAGTCGTCCCAACCCTGTTTCTTCAATTGCTAACTTGGCCAATGGTTCTGCTTGTTCAAAAACTGCCTTAGAAATTGCATAAAGCATCTTATCTACTTCTGCCTGAGTGTATCCGCTGATTTCTTCCATTGCGACACGTGCCCGTTGTACCATTTCCTCCATTGCCATTTCCTTAAGCCCCTTTCATTTTTACATACATGAGTGTATGTTTCTTACAGCCTCAATATACCTAAGTTATGAAAGCGCTGTCAATTTCGTGAAAAAAAGAACTTGTTCGCAAAATGCTGATGCAAACAAGTTCTTCTTTTTTTTAAGCGTTTTTAAAAATAATCGAAATACTACGTCTAATAGCCTCGGCAGTGTAATTTTTTGTAACTTCATCAGGAGTTCCTGAACCATACATTCCTTCGAAATAATTATAAAGCATACTAGAAACAGCCATGGCATCATTTTCCTCTAATCCCTCTTCCACTAAACCAGCTAAAAAGAAGTTATACAGTCGCGCGCGTGTTTCGCGAAAAGTTTCAAGCAGCTCGGCAAATTCTGGATAGACCTCTAACGTTTTTAAAGATTGCTGCATAAACTTGAAGCCCATCTGGTTTTGCGACGGAACCATCAATATTTCCACGACTTTTTCTTGAAAACTCATCTCTTCATCTAACATGATCCCGCGTTTTTCAGTCTTGATTTTCTCAATCGTCATTAAAACGACTTCACCAAAAATTTCTGATTTATTCTTAAAATGCCAGTAAGCAGCACCTCGACTAACGTGTGCATCTTTGGATATTTTATCTAATGAAGTATTCTCAAATCCAACTTCATAGAAATTTTGAAAGGCGGTTTCCAGTAATCGCTGCTTTGTTAATAAACTCTCTTGCTTCCGTTTCATTGTCATCTCTCCTGCTTTAAAAAAACAAAAATTGATTCATTCAGTCCTATTTTTAATTTTTTTGAAATCATTGATAAATTTCACGAAATCCTCTCTCTTGTGAAATTTTTCTTTATTAGTTTAATTCGTGAGAAAAAGAATACGATTCCATTTTCACATAATTCGAGCATTTTTAAAAGAAAAAAACCGCCAAGTTTTTCACTTGGCAGTCTCTGGTTTGAAAAAATTATTTCATTGGGGGGATAACCGCCAATAAGCCACTACTTAAAGTAACATAGATCGATGAAGCGGTAGGAATAGTTTCCGTTTGAATCTTCTTCGTTGGCAAAGCTGTCGCAGCTAACGCAATTAGACTTTCACCGCGGAAAAGATTAACAAAATGCTTCGTTGACATCACTTGTGGAATTCGTGGACTGTTTATAATACTAGCAATTAATTTTGATTGGATCTGATCATTCACATCAAATTTTGCTTTCGTTACTGTGCTTTCAGGTCCAGGCGTTTTTTCTTTGGTTTCTTTAGCGTGATCAAATTCCGTTAAATCATAGGCTTTGATGATTGCATTTAGTTTCTCTGCATATTGTTTATCTGTTGCATAGCGTCCTTGTAGATGTTCCGTCGCGTCTTTATAAGATTCGGTTTGATCTTTCCAAGTTGCCTTGTAGAAGTCAGCATTGCCTGAAATTCCTTTTTTGATCAGCTTAGCATAATCTTCCAATGATTCTTTATAGGAAGGATATTTTCTAAACTCAGAAGTAATTTGGAAGCTTGCACCATCTTTATCCTGTTCCAACGTTTGGAATGTCACGCCTTGATCCTTGAACTTGCCTTTAATACCAAACAAGTTATAATTTGGTTCGCTGGCTAGTGAACTATTACCTGAACCACTTTCCAAAATCGCTTGGGCAATCATTACTGATGAATAAATGCCGTTCTTTTGCCCGATTTCACGAGATGTTTCTCCGATTTTCTTGATGAACTGATCGGTTGTTTGATTTTTATTAAAAATAAATGGTTGATTTGTACTATATTGTCCAAATGCATTGGATAAAGAGCCCGTTGCTTTTGGCAGACCGGCGACATTTACACGAAGAGCAAAGGTTGGCGAAAAATCAGCGATACTACCGATTTTTACGACGTCGCCAGGTTGTGGTGCATGGATATATTGACCATTACCGATATAGATCGCAACGTGAGTCGTCACACTCGTTGGTGCTCCCCAAAATAGCAGATCACCAGGCTGTGCTTCACTGACAGGAATTTGCGTTCCCGCGTATTGCTGATCCCCTGTCCAGCCGCCGATATTATGACCAGTCGCATTGGCATATACAACATAAGCAAGCCCTGAACAGTCAAAAGCATTCGGACCTTTAGCTCCCCAAACATAAGGCTTTCCAAGATGGCGGTATGCCTCTTGAACGATTGCCGTTTGAACCTCATTACTGAAGGTTGGTGCATTTTGATTTGATGGAATACGAACATCCGCTGCTGCTTCCTCTGGTTGACGTGCTGCTTGCTGTTCTTGATTTGCTGCTGATGAATTTCCAGCGGAATTGGTGGTACTTGACGGATTGCTTGCTGGTTTATCCTTATTTCCACTGTTTGAATTCCCTGTATTGCCGCTCGGTTTTTCTGCTGGTTTTGGCGTTGGTGTTGGTTTTGCTTCCTCCTTCACAGGAGTCACTTCAAACTGGATAGATACATCTGAATCAGGCATTGGGAATTGACCATTGATATTTCCACTCGTTGAAACAATTGCTTGTGTGGTAGTATTAATAATCTTTACTTCTTTTAGTGTATAGCCTTTTACCAATGACACAACGTAATGAACGGTTGTACCAGCAACTAAGCCTTCATTCGATGTATATTGGAAGCTAATTTGGTTGCCGTTTGCATCAGCGACTGTATTGTTTGCGATTGGACTACCATTCGCTAATAAATTATATTGTTTCGCTGGTTCAGGAGTTGGTTCGGTTGGAGTCGGATCAGGCGCTTCAGAGCTCCCGGTTTCTCCTGTACTCGAGCTTTCTGTCGTTTGTTGACTTGATGAAGTCGCAGCTGAATTGCTTGCAACAGTACTACTTTCTTCAGCGAAAGCTTGTTGTGAAGCCAATAGAGTTGGACCAAAAAGACTACCCAGCGCTAATAGACTTACAATTTTATTGTACTTCATCTCTATACCTCATTTCTAATATAAATATATTTTCACATATAATTAATTTCCTTAATTACTTACTATAATATCATTAATTTAAGAACCTGTCTAAAGTCTAAGCCAGAGTTCATAAAATCTTCAATATTATCAACGTGCAGGATAAAATGGCTACCTTTTTATCTGTTCATTAGTTTATAAAGCTTGATAAATCAGTCTAATTCGTTCACAAATTGCATATTTTACTAAATGCAATAAATGGTTATTCAATGAAGATTCAATTGCGAATAAAATGTTTATTTTAATAAAATTCTAAAAAAGTGTGTTGTGTAATTTGTGTAAATAATCATTTTATTAATATAATATACGCGAAAATAAAGATAAATCTCGAAACATCAATAAAAATGATAATCCGAGATCTATTGATGAGGTTAACTTACTTAAGACACCGTTTTTAATTGATAAGCGCTCAGTATCTAAACAAATAGAATTACTGACAACACAGTGTCAAAGCTGCAGAGATCATTGAACAAGACTGCATAAAAAGAACCTAATAGCACAGGCTATTTAGGTCCTTCTTTTCTTAAATATTGGCTTTTTCTTTATCTTTGATAATTTTCTGCATTAACTTCGAAATTGAACGTTCGTGGAAATGAGTCATTCGAACACTTTCGCCGCTTTCGGTCCGCCAAATTTTATTTTCATAAAATCCAACACTATCACGTTTTCCGTCCATCAGCTCTTTAGCATAATTCAGGACTAGACGAATTGCTTCACGGGTGGGTTCGTCACTTTGGAAGTAACCTGGGTAGCTCCGCAAATATTCATCAAGATCACTATTTCTTGAAGCTTT
Source organism: Enterococcus avium (assembly GCF_002891025.1). Classification (NCBI taxonomy): domain Bacteria; kingdom Bacillati; phylum Bacillota; class Bacilli; order Lactobacillales; family Enterococcaceae; genus Enterococcus; species Enterococcus avium. Next base: position 998,095 of record NZ_NBSL01000003.1, read on the forward strand.
CCAGTCTTCAATGAAATCTTCCAGTGCTGTGACTACATTACTTGTTTGAATCTTCCATAATGTTATGTCTACTTGATTCTCCATACTCATACCTCCCATTTTTGAATCCTCTTACATAAACAATTATAAAGTGTTTACATTTTAATTAGCTGAGATATTTGCAAAAATCTTATTAAAAAACTTCGAAAATAGATCGTTATTAAAAGTAAACTGCAAATATTTAAGGTTTACTTTTAATTCTTGCTGATGGATTTAGTTTCTTTCTCTCACTTTTTTCGGTTATACTAGTAATAATTGATTGATAAGGATGAGTGTTATGCTAAATTTTTTAATAAATAAAATTACAAGTCGTTGGAAGGGAAATAGAAGAACCAGTGTTGGGATCTTAGGTGGAATTTTAGGATTACTTTCGAATCTGCTTCTCTTTCTCGCCAAGTTCTTTATCGGTTCACTTTCAGGTAGTGTCTCGATCATGGCGGACGCGATGAACAATCTCTCGGATACTGCTTCTTCGGTTATCACCCTTGCTGGTTTCAAAATTGCTGGAAAACCAGCGGATGAAGACCATCCTTATGGCCATGAACGTTTTGAGTATATCAGTGGATTTGTCATTTCGATCTTGGTCACCTATGTTGGGATTCGTTTTTTGGATAGTTCTTTTATCAAAATTCTACATCCCAGCAGTGTTTTGCTCTCCCCCATCGTTTATATTGTTTTGATATTATCTATCTTAATGAAGTTTTGGCAATCCTTTATGTATCGGAGATTAGGTCGTGAAATTAATTCTGATACTTTAAAGGCTACTGCTCAAGATAGTATTAACGATGTTTACACTACGATCGCCGTGCTGATCTCCGCAATTATCGAATGGTTCAGCGGCTGGCGCATTGATGGGTATATTGGCTTTCTGATCGCTTTATATATTATTTATTCAGGAGTCAAAATGATTATGAGCTTCATTAATGATTTAATGGGAGTTCGACCGCGCGAAGAAGAAGTTTTAGCGATCCGCAAGCATTTGGATAATTACCCAGACATCATCGGCTATCATGATCTGCTGATTCATAGCTATGGACCAAATAGTGTTTTTGCCTCTGTCCATATTGAGGTCAATCAAGATTGGAGTTTGCCACATGCTCATGAAGTGATTGATGCGATCGAATATGATGTGAAGCAGAACTTGGGGGTTGATTTAGTCTGTCATCTTGATCCCTACCCAATTGATGATCCTGACTTTAAGCGGATTGCTCCAGAACTAAAAAGGATTTTAAAGGATATTCATCAGCATTTGCGTTTTCACGATCTGCGTGTTGATAAGACGACCACACCAGAGACCATCTATTTTGATTTAGTAGTGCCTGAAGACTTAAAAAAGGTCACAAATTCACAGTTGCAGGATCAAATCAGCGAATGCTTTATCAGCCAAAGCGGACCTGCAAAGCTAAGTATTACCTTTGATCGAACCTATTTATTGTAAGCAAGAAGAGTCTGAGTCATAACTATTCAGTGTCAGGAAATAAGCAGAAAATCCCGAAAAGAAACACAGTGACTTAGGAACTGATAGTAAGTGGTACACTCAATGCTTCGTAAAATTTATGAATTTTCGGCTTATTTTCCGCCGATGCTACTTATGAGCCGCTGTTTAATTGTGAAAAGGAGCTGATCCAAAAGTCTTTTAGACTTTTAGATCAGCTCTTTCTTTTAGCTTTTCCGTTCAACAAGTTGATAGTAGCTTCGCGCGGTTAAACGATAAACTACAAAATACAAGATGGCAAAGATCACTGTCACGATAACACAAACAAGCAGAAACAGCTTCCAGTTTACCAGCCCAAACAGAACCAACAGCTTCTTAATTAAAGGAAAGGCAAATCCTAGATGGATGACAGCCACAACCAATGGAAAAGAAAATACCATCATCACTTGACTGCGGATAACCTTTTTAACTTCACGATGACTCATTCCCACCTTCTGTAAAATTTCAAAGCGTTCTCGATCATCTATTCCTTCAGAGATTTGCTTGTAGTAGATAATCAAGGCTGTTGCTAAAATAAAGGTTGCTCCGAAAATGATTCCTAAAAAGAAGAAGCCGCCGGTAAATATCTTGTTCTCAGACACAAATGTATATTTGTCAACAATCCTAACTTGAGAGTCACCCAGCTGTTGATTTAGTTGATTACGCAATGTTTGAGCAAAATCAAGTTGATTTTTTTCTCCCTTTAGGTCAGTGTTGAACATAAAGTTGTATTCAGGATAATTTTCTGCGGCAACTGCTTTTTTCGGAAACCAGTCAGACAAACACTGCTCTAAAATTGACTGATTGGCTAATATGACTACAAAGGAGTCCGTTAGCTCGATCTGTTGATTAATTCCAGGAAATTTATTGATGCGCTTTTTGATTTTAAACTTCTGATCCTCAAGCTTCAGCTGATTTCCGTCAACATCACCGCTAACTGGATAGAAATAAATTTCGTCATCCTTCAAATTCACTGTTTCATCTGTGTGCTTTGCATACTCTTGAGCAGTCATAAAACTAATTAAAGCGATCGTTGCTGATTTTGAGTTGTAAAAATCCTCCAATGGTGTCAGCTGATAGTTGCCATTTTTTGGTTGAAACATGATACTTTTGGTCGAAGTCAGGTAGACCTGTTTAGTAATCGGCGCTTGTTTTTCAGCACTAACTGCTTCGATTGCAGCTTTCACTTTCTCTGGCTGCTGAACTGTTGAAATCATCACGTCACGTGGATAGCGTGTATTTTCAACATCCTTTTGTCCAAAGAACAGACTGCCAGTAGTCGCTGCTGTTACTAGAACCATTGTTGATAGAATACAAATGCTGGCTAAGCCCGCTGCATTTTGCTTCATTCGATGCATCATACTTGAGATTGAAATGAAATGATTCGTCTTATAATAGAATCGTTCATTCCTTTTTAGCAGCTTCAATAAAGCAATACTTCCTGCCATAAATAAGCAGTAGGTTCCAAGAATTACCAAAATAATGGCAACAAAAAACAGCGTTAAGGCACTTATCGGAGAATCAATTGTAACCGCGATCCCATAGCCGCTTCCTAAAAAGACCAAACCCAAAATAGCGATGATCCAACGTGCTTTTGGTTCCTGTTCTCCCTTTTTGCTTCCATGCAGAAGCGAAATAGGGTTGGTCTTTTTGATTTGCCAGCAATTGATTAGCAGCAGCAAGAAGAAAATTCCAAGAAACAGCAGGAAAACAAATCCAAGGCTCTCAGGTAACAGCTGAAAAACAAACTCATTCCCGACGCTGATCAGTCGACGCAAGACTAGAAAAGCTAGCTTTGATAAAACAACTCCGGTAATTAAACCAGTGATCAGCACAATGAAAAAGCTGAGGAAGCTTTCCCAAATCATTAGCTGATACAGTTCGCGTTTTCCTAAGCCGAGAATATTGTAGAGGCCTAGTTCTTTTTTTCGCTGCTTGAGTAAAAAACTATTCGTATAAAATGAAAAGATCACAGTAAAAATCATAATAACGATATGACCTAATCCAAACATCGAACTAGCAGAACCGCCGCCAGGCAGCGCGCGCATCCCTTCATTATTTACAATTACCTGTGTCATTGTATTAATAGCGACTAGAAACAGCATTGAAATAAGAAAAGGCAGATATCCGCGATGATTCTTCTTTAAATTTGTAGAGGCTAATTTTAGATAAAACATATTTAAGCCTCCTTCGATAACAAGGCTGTCAGCGTTTCATTGATTGTTTCTAAAAACTCATAATTATCCTTGTTCCCACGATAAAGTTGATGATAGACCTGTCCATCTTTGATAAAGAGGACGCGTTTGGCATGGCTGGCCGCAATCGAACTGTGAGTTACCATTAAAATCGTCTGACCATTGAAATTCAAACGTTGGAAAATTTGCAGCAGCTGTTCAGAGGTTTTAGAATCTAATGCCCCTGTTGGTTCATCCGCTAACAATAAATCTGGATTGGTAATGATCGCTCTAGCCACTGCAACTCGCTGCTTTTGACCGCCTGAAAGCTCATAAGGATACTTTTCTAATAATTTTTCGATGCCTAAGGCCTTAACTACTGGTTTAAGTTCCCCCATCAGTTGCTTAACTGGCATGCGAGACAAAACTAACGGCAATAAAATGTTATCTTTGACTGAAAATGTGTCTAGTAAATTAAAATCTTGAAACACAAAGCCTAAATGATCTCGGCGAAAAGCGGCCGCATTTTTTTCCTTGATGGTATTCAGATCCATCCCGTCCAATAAGATCGTTCCAGAAGAAGGCTTATCCAAGGTTGCGATTAAGTTCAATAAGGTGCTTTTACCAGACCCGGATTCGCCCATAATCGCTACGTAATCGCCCTTGTCAACAGATAGATCAATACTTCTTAATGCTTCAACAGGCATCCCCTTGAACTGGGTTTGATAAATCTTTTTGATATTCTCAACTTTTAATAGTTCATTCATTGTGAATTCCTCCTAGTTCATTTTTTGTAGTTTCGTTAGCCGATTGTCACTGGCTAGCTCTCTACTACATCATAGAACCTTGCCTGTAAAAACACTACTTACGAAAATAAATCCAAACTTACAATTATGAAAGTTTGGATTTATTCATATGCGGCAATCTCTTCTGGGAAAACAATTACGACCTCTGTTCCCTTTTTCACTTGAGATTCAATATACAATTGACAACCTAATTTGTTGGCGGCCTGTTGACTAAGATAGAGGCCCAGTCCACTAGCTCTTTGCTGCTCGCGGCCATTCATTCCAGTGTATCCCTTTTCGAAAACGCGCGGCAGATCCTCCGCTCGAATCCCCATACCAGTGTCTCGAATAATCAGCCGATTCTTCTCAAAGGCTATGCTGATCGTGCCATTTTCTGTATATTTGATTGCGTTAAAAATGATCTGTTCTAGAATAAAAATTAACCATTTTTGGTCTGAGTAGACCTTTCCAGTCAAATTTTCAAGCTGCAGACTTAAATTCTTTTGAGAGAAAAAAGTCGCATATTTCTTTACAACGGTTTTAATCACCTTATCAATTGAAATTTGCTGAAAAACAAGATCTGTTTGATCGAGATTTTGCCGCATATAGTTTAAAATCATCTGCAAATATTCATTAATCTTGAAGAGTTCATTTTTCATTGTTCGTGGCTCTAACTGACCTGATTGAATTAAAAGATCTAAAGCAGCCACTGGTGTCTTGATTTGATGCAGCCACAAGCCGAAGTCATCTAGCATATCTTTTTGTCTTTGCTGCAGAGCTTCTTGCTGCTGATTTTTCGTTTCTAAGACTAATCGCAAGGCATTCTGATAGGTCTGCTCAGACAAGGTTGCAGCTTTAGGCAGAAAGATTAAACTATTCAATTGCAGATCTTTTGTTGCTAATAGCCTTAATTGCTTTTGCTTACGGAAATATCGATAAAAAGAAACAAAAGAATAGGTAATCAGCACAAAAAATGTAAATAAGAAGCTATCCCAAAAAGGTATCAAGCTGAGTTCATAGAGATAAAACGTCAGAAAAATCAGTCCCCAAAATGCGAAGTACATCCCGTAAATCATTCGTCTTTCAAATAGAAAATGGATTAGTAGTTTCATTATTTTTCCTCGATTAAATAGCCTTTGTTTTTAACCGTTTGAATCAAACTGTCAATACCAAAGTCCTTCAATTTTTTTCGTAAGCGTGTCAAATTAACTGCCAGGGTATTGTTATCAATAAAATCATCGCTTTGCCACAATGTCTCAATGATTTGTTCTCTTGGTACAATCTGCCCTTGTGTGGCAAATAGAACGCTTAAAATACGTGATTCATTTGGAGTCAATGGCAGATGATCATTTGTTGATTGAATCTGATTGATTGCTGGAACAAATTGATACTCCCCAAAGGAATAGCTTAGTTGCTGACCATATTTATAACTGCGGCGCAGCAGCGCTTGAATCTTCGCTAGTAAAATCGTCAGTTCGAAAGGCTTTTCGATAAATTCATCAGCGCCCATATTCAAAGCCATAACCTGATTCATCTGGTCTTTGGCTGAGGACAGAAAAATAATCGGCACCTCTGAAACCTTACGTATTTCCTGGCACCAATAAAAGCCATTAAAATATGGCAAAGAAATATCCAAAATTACTAGGTCAGGCTGAATCGCTTGATACTCTTCGAAAACATGTTGAAAGTCATTTGCTATTTCACAATCCAGCCCCCACTGAGTTAAATGCTGTTGAATCACAGAAACAATCGTCGCGTCGTCTTCTACAAGAAAAATTTTATTCGTCATTATAGTTCCTTCTACTTTTTCTTTTTATTATACTAGAAATTTGTAGAATTTCTGAGTTTATCTTGATTTCGAGAAATATTTTATTTACCTATACACCGTAAAATAAAAATTTAGAGACTAAATGCCAACAAAAAACCGTAGACCTCATCTAAAAAAGATGGTGTCTACGGATAAATTGCATGCTTAGAACGCACGATAAACATATTGATTTTTTGGAGCACTCACCATTTGTGCATTGTTGACTGTCACAGATGGGATCTGACGATCAAAAGGTTCGAAGAAATCTAAAGTTATAGTCCCTTCTACATGCAGCCATTGATTGTTTTTCACTGTTAAATCAGCTGGCAGCTTGGTCATCAATCCAAATACTCCGGAATCAGCCACGCAATGAATAATCCCGAATCGGAAAAGAAAATCGTATTTCTGATTGTTCTTGTTCGCCTCGTAAACAAAGCCGTTAAAAGAAATCGTTTTTCCAACAAAGGAATTTGGGTAATTGTAGATTAATTCCATCACTTCTAAATAATTCTCATCCGTGATCTCCAATTTTTGATCGGTCTCGTATTTCTTCATCAGCTGTGTCATTTGTTCATTATAGTCGCTTTTATTGTAATAGATACTCGTATCAGGCTTCAAATATTGGGTGTTCATCTCAGGGTCGCCCACCGATTCTTTGCTTACTGGAAAGCTGAAGCCCTTCGCTTCAACAATCGTCGTATCCAAGCTGATCGTTGGAAATAGCGTCCCCACTACTAGCGGCAAAGCCAGCAGCAAATAAGCAATTCCTCGCTGATAGGATTTGTTCAAGCCGTGATCATGCCCGTGATGATGATGCTCGTCATTTTTCTCATTCTCTCCAGCGGCCCAGATTTTCAATTGGACCAAAGCGAGTATCAGCGACAGTGCCATCGTCAGAAAGATGAGATAACGATAGTGAACATTAATATATTGATCTAGTCTGCCGGAAACCTGCAAATACATCATTAATTCAAAATAGCCCGACAAAATCAAAAAACGTATCATTCCCTCTTCCTCCTTCTATATCACTAGCGCGTAAATCGTTACAACCACACTGATCAATGCGATCAGCTGTAGGATAAATTTCCCATGAAAACTGCGTTTCATCATCATTAAATTCTTAATATCAACCATTGGACCAAAGACTAGGAAGGCAACAATCGCATTCGTACCGAATAAGCTTAGTAAAGAAGAGCCCACAAAAGCATCCGCTTCTGAACAAAGTGACATGGTAAAGGCTAAGACCAACATCACTAGAATGCCGACGATTTTTGAAGAGGTCAGCTGCAGCATGAATTGTGTCGGAAGAAAGACCTGCATTCCGCTGGCAATCAAGGCACCAATGATTAGATATCGTCCAGTATCGAAAAATTCATCAATTCCGTGAATAAGCACTGACCAAATGTTGTTTTTTAAGTTTTTTCTAATTTTATTTTCGACGTGATGATCAGAATGCCCGTATAATTCGGCTTTTAAGATTGGAGAACGATTAAAATAGGCGATCCATGAGCCTATGATCAAGGCGACAATGAAGCTTCCAAGAGCTCGCAGAAACGCAAACTTCATACTGTTGCCAAAAGCAATATAGGTTGAAAATAGAACGATCGGATTAATAATCGGTGCGGTTACCATAAAGGCAAATGCCGTATGCTCAGGGACTCCCTTTCGCATAAACTGTGTGACGATCGGCACGATGCCGCATTCACAGGATGGAAAAAAGAAGCCTAAAAAAGAACCTACTAGAATTGCTAGAAACTTATTGTTAGGCAGAATTTTTTGCACTCGTTCAGGGGTTAAATATACCTGCAGCGCTCCGGAAATGAGACATCCCAATAGAACAAAAGGAATCGCTTCAATGACGATTGACAAAAAAATTGTGCTCATTTGCAGAACCGAATGTGGTAGAAAATTAAACATGTGACGCCTCCAAATTTTTCGCTGTTCTAAGATATACTCTTTTTCGGCAAAAGACACAAGATTTTTTCAATTCACAAACTTTTTTTTACGCTTTTTTTATAGATTTTTTACTTTTGGGTATTAAAAAAAGCCCACTCAAAAGAGCGGGCATGCACAAACTATTTTACAGCATCTTTTATTATGGCTGTTTTATCGCTTGTTCAAACTGGTCAAAAAACGATTGAAATCAACGTTTAACAACGATTAAATTACGATAAAAAACGAGCTAGAACGAACTAGTTAGGATTTTTTGCCCCTTTTCTGCCCCTTTCATTCTTAATCTTTTGTTCGCTCGAAAATACGAACGTACATTCGTATAATAAGTTTATCAATTTAGAATAGAGTGATCGCATGCAGTCAATAACAGGAACAGTTATCAAAATTAAAATTTTAAAGATGTCGGAATGTCCCCTTGTCTTCTTTAAGTTAGATGATGTTAGTTGCTTGATTGCTGGTCACTCTTTGAATTTTCTAGCTGACGTAGAAGATGGCATGAATGTTGTAGTGGCTGGCGATTATAATAAGAGAAAACAATTCATTGTAAAAAAGTACGCTGTGATCGGAAAAACAAAAATTATGATGGAATTTGATATGGTAAAAGCCTGATTTTTCGGGCTTTTTAATTTACCAACATAAAACAACAAAAAAAAGGAGCTCCCGATTAGTCCAGGGCTCCAAGGATTATGAAAAAGTGTTTTAGGGTTGTTGGTGACTAAAGTATACAGCGAGCGGTTACATTTGACAAGATAGATTTACTCAAAAAAATAGAACGCCCGGTCGTTCGAGCGTTCTGAAGTAATGAAAAAAATGTTTTTAGGATATGAATAGTATACAATGAAACGGTTTCATGTGCAATGGGAAAATAACTTATCGTGGGCTAGAAATCTTTTCTCTTTTATTGATGTTGATCAACTATTTGTTGAGACTTGTTAGCTGTATCTTTTACATCTTGTTTAGCCTTGTTTAATTTATCAATATAAGCTTTTAAATTAGAATTTTCTTTGTTTGCACTTGCTAATTGTTGTTTAGTAGAATCCAGTTCTGCTTGCAAAGAATTTTTTTCACTGTTTAAAGTGTTAATCTGGTTATTTAGTGAATTAATGGTATTTTGTAAATCATTAGCTTTATTTTGTGCATCCTGCAATTTAGTATTAAATTCTTGGTTTTTCTGATTGATCTCTTGGTTTTTCTGCTCAATTTCCTTTAATTTATCTGCGATTTCTTGCTGTTTAGATTGAAGTTCTCCATTTTTACTATTTAATTGAGATTCTAAACTAGTTTTTTCTCCAGCTAATTGATTTTTTTCATTTTTCAAAGCTTCTAACTGTTGCTTGTAACTATCAATATCTTTTTGAAATTGAGTTAATTGGCCCTCTGTACTTGCTGATTTATTGGATAATTGTATGATTTTCTGTTCTTTATCTGATAATGAATCATTCAACTTATCTAAGTTATCATTGATGGTAGAAATATTCTGTTCCCCACCCCAGTTTAAAATACTGTCTGCATAATTTTTACCGGCTAAACCAATAAAAGCTATTACAATGATGAGTGTTACGACTACATATTTTTTCCTTTTCATTATTCAATTTTCTCCTTTCATATATAAAAGCGACATTGCAACTTTTATATATTAACGTTTTATCTATTGTTTCTCAATAACATTGTTTATTTATAATTAAATTTTCATATAAGCCTGCATACTATAATTAAATCGTGTTTAAAATTCAGGAACTGATATTGTAAGAAGATATTCAGTTGTCGGCAAGACAAGTATCATGCTAGAATTTGAATCAAGTAGATTCCAACGGAAGAAGGTATGAAATGAAAGCAGACGAATTACTGCAACGATTAACTGCGAATCCTTTTCATGAGGAATACAAAGGAAATATATACACAAATGGGCAGTACCCTTATTCCACTGACTACTGCTAAGCCTGATGACGAAGGAAACCTAATATTTTTTCGCCAGAACAGAAAGGCTCCAATGAGCATTAAAACCTTATTCTCTATTTTGCTTCTTCATAAGAATAAGCAGAAATTCTGCTGGAATAATCGAAAGATCGCAATATATAGCTACCGTGTTAATCGCGGGAAAATCATAGTGTAAAAAAGAAGCTCCCAGAGGAGCTCCGTTGTTTAAGGGTGTAAAAATATTGAGGAAATGATTCATCAGCTTTTACAATTAATTAGTTAATAGTACATTTTATTGAACCTCTCAAGACTGAAGTCACAAGTATTCTCGGCTTTTTAATAAAAATACCCAAATAATTAATTAGCATATTTTATTTGTTGTTTTTTCATTATCGGATATCTAATTAATTCCTCACCATTTAAATCTTCTTTATTCATATCTATGGCTGTGATTTGACTATCTTCATACGTACGATAATAATAAATTCCTTTATCTACATTACAACAAGAAGAATAAATAGTATATTCGTATTTTCCGTCACCAACATCACATAAACCTTTTTGTTGTTCTACTGAACCTAAGATATGGAAAAACTGGCTAATACTTTCTGATTCTGAATCTCCTGATAATGAGTTTAGTTTAGTAAATGTCGCTTTAACAAAACGAGAAACAGAAGATAAATCTCCAGGCAAACCTATTCCTCCCATCCCACGACTATAAGCGTTCAAACTAATTTGATCTGAAAAATTATTATTAGGTGTTTCACTCGACAATACACGATAATTGTTTAAATTAAATAATTGATAATCAAATGAAGGGTTATTTGTAAGGACTCCTACAGGATTATCATATATATGAAGCCCATCTTTCATACTTTCTATCACAATAGACTTTTCTTTATCAGCTAATAGCCAGTGTAAAGGAGATAGTGGAAGTTCTTCACTATAATTGATGTTTGCTAAATTGATATTCATTAATAAATCTTTAGCTTCATCTACTGTTGCACATTGTCCTAAAATCCAAGGAATAAATTCAAAAGGAGATACATTATCTTTTCCTTCTTGTATTTCTTTATAATCAGCATACCCAGAAAAATTTAATCCAGCCATACTCAAACCCTTTTCATTGGTACCATCATAATAAAGAGGATAGTCACTTATACCTGCGGCAATACCAATCATTGCATAATGCTTATCCAAATTATTTACCTTTCGAAAAACTAATTTATAATTTCTTGGAGTAACAGTGACTACTTCATTGTAAGATATTTCATAATCAAAATTCCTTCCAAAATAATGATCATTTGTAACATAAGTGATGGACGTACACATAAGTTATTCCCCCTAAATAATAGTTCATTTAACCCCATATTACTCCTAATAATTTCGTATATCAAAAGAAAAGCACATCGCATACAAAAAAACGTTTTCGTTTTTTATAAATTGACAATATTATGTACCCCATAGGACTCGAACCTACGACCGGACGGTTATGAGCCGTCTGCTCTGACCAACTGAGCTAAAGGTACAAGGAATTATTTGTGCAAACGCATACAAAGCGTTAGAATATAAACTAGGGATTCCTGAACTTCCCCACAGTCTCTTAAATTACTATCAATGATACTGTATCAGGAATCCCTATTTAGATAGTATTCGTATACTAGTTTTAGAGCAACTATTTAGCTTCAAAAATGAAAAGACTGACCGAGAAGCTAGTATCGGTCAGTCATTACGGTATATCGAGGTGCTACCTTCGATCCTATAAAACTATCATACACACTCCATCGGAGTCAATATTTTTTAATACTTAAATCCTTTAATATGGCTCGGGTCAATCTTCACGTCATTTGCTTTACCCATCTCCTGAATTTCTTTCAAGACGATTGGTGCGTCGTGATCGTTAAATCCTTCACCTTTGACGCGTACATCGTAAGTTCCGTAGCTATTAGCTTCTGCGTACGTTTGTCTATCCAACAATACATCTTTCAGGAAGTTGCGCATATGCCCTTCTATTTTTTTGCTTTGTTCATCATTAAGATTCCTAGCTTCAATTTTAATGATAGGTTTATCTCCATCAACAATCGCAATATTTTGCTGCATATAAGTTGGATAGTATGACTTTAGTTCTTGTTTCAAGCGATTTACTGCATTTTCATATTTCCATTTGCTGTCACAAGAAATAACTAGAGTATAAACTTTATTTGGTTGCAACACTCGTTTTACTTGATCGCGCAATAAAGTCCATGCATATCGTGTTTGAATGCGTTGCACCATTTTAACCGCTTGATCTTTCGACACGTTGTCAATCGCGATACCGTTTTTATTTCCAGTTGCAGTTGTTGTTGTCGCTGTATTCGACGATGTTGAGCTAGATGCTCCAGTTTTTAAACGGTACGCATAAAAATAAGGACATCCGGCCATCACCCATCGTTGATCGTGATTAGCAATGATCGTAGTCATTTTCCAACCAGTGCATTCAATCCAGTTTTGATTATCTAGTGCTACGCCTGTATGACCGCCTGCCCCTGCAGAGTAACCCTTTTTCCCCCAAATAATTACATCGCCGCGTTGCATTGGAAAGTCTGTATTTTCTGCGATCTTTTCATACCCTAGCTTTAAAAGATAGTCATGTAGTGTTTCAGTGCTAGGAATATATCCATAGTTAAAACCACCAGATTCGCGCAAAATACGATAAACAGAGCCTGAACAGTCGCATGTACCATCCGTATAGTAGCGAGAACCATACATGCTGTAGTAGCAATTATTTACAAATTTTTGAACGACGGCTAATCCTTTTTCGATATTAATAGCCATTATTTTTTCTCCTCTTTTTCTTCTTTAATGTTTTCGATTTCTTTTGGTTGAGGTTGCAACCCTACGTTTTTATCATTCGATTTTTCGTAAAGTTCCTTCGCTTTTTTCATGTCCATGTTACTCATTCCCTCCTAAATTCAATAATTTTGAAAACATTTGATGCAAGCCTGTAGAAGCTAAACCACTCACTGCGCCATAAACAATTGACTCCACGCCTATACCGTTCATAACACCGCCCAAAATCGCTCCTAACGCTGCTACAATCAAAGGGATATAAGCGTTCGCTACTTTATTAAATAGCGGCGTAACCTTGATTACATACCCAACTATTAAACAGGCAACTACAATAACTGGTACAAAATTTTCTGTAATAAATGATAAATCCATAACTATTTTTCCTCCTTTAGTTTATTCGGCAAATCCAACACTTTTTTATACAGTGTTTCTCCAGTTCCGTTACCGCCAAGTTCCCGATATCCACGCCACAAGTACTCTAAATTTTCTAGATCATCTATAGAAATCCAACCCTGCTCCAAAAATTCGGAGCATTGCTTATAAATTTTGTCATGCAGAATGGCTACATTCGCATATTCCAAACGTTTGAATCTATTTTCCGTTTGATCCTTATTTCCCTTGACCGCTTTATAAATATTGTGGAAAATCTTTAAGAATCCCCCTAATCCAATTGCCATCAAGAAACTGTTAATTTCCAGAAATTTTTCTAACACATGCTTTCCGCCTTCCTTTCAATAATTGAAAAAGCACACTCGAAAGTGTGCTAAATCGTTGCTTATTTATCTATGCTAATTTGATAACTGTAATAGTTTTTGTGCCAACACTCGTGAAACTGCCGGTAATATTGGTTTCAATACCTACAGAAAACTCATCTCCTGCATTCGCTGTGTTTACACACTGCCCTGTGCCGTCCCATCTATTCTTGAGTGCATCTACCCCTTGACCAGTCACTCGATCATTGTTGCCGGCACGAGAGCCATTCTTTAACAAATTGAAATACAGGTAACCATTTGTTTGTGTGCCTATTTGATACCACGTGTGAATGATAAATAAATACGTTCCAGCTTTTTGGATTTTAATCCGACCATTGGACGCTCTCTCTGCCACTGGGTCATCTGGCCGCATGTGTAGCACTTGAGTTCCTGATTTGACCTCTTTCCCATGAATTCCACTACCAGTTATTTGTCCTTGCTCCCCATTGAAAACACTCATGTTAAATGCACCAAAACCACCTGATACATTTAAATCATCTAACTTTTTATCAAGCGTCTTAGGACTAACAATTTTATCCCTTGCTTCCCCTTCGTCTACTTCTTCCTGCGTCGCCATACGAGAATCAACGTGTTGCTTTACACCAATTGGCGTCATAAATTTATTACCAGCAATCCCCAGCTCCGCATCAGTCTGATTAGCCGTAGCGTAGTTGTCGACATTACCGAGGTTAACTTGAGCCTTCGTTACGGAATGCGGATTCGTTTTATCAGCAACATGACTATTGAACTCCGTTTTACTGGCTTGCTCCACATTTGATACGTTTCCTAGTCCAACTTGGCTTTTGGTAACTCCATGAGGATTGGTTTTATTTGATGTATGGGAGGTAAGATCAGTTTTAGGCGCTTGTTCAACATTGGTCACGTTTCCTAAGCCAACTTGGGCTTTTGTTACCTTGTGCGGATTAGTCGTATCTTTATCATGTTCATCCAATCCGTCCTCTAAATGATTGATTCTTTCAGCAGTAACTACTGCTCCCGCCTGAATATTTTGTTCCTCTGTTTTATTGTCATCATAAGGAATCCAAGTTTGTTTTTCATAAGCCATTTACTCACCTTCTCGTAATATATATTTTGAAGAAACTTTCATTCCTTCAATCGCCCTTAGGGGCTATTCCTAATATGTTTAAATAAAATAACGATTACTACTTGGATACTGTAGGATATTCCTGAATAATAAGTCTTGGAAAGGACTTACGGGAAGACGCTATCACCTTCTGCAGTTTTACTGCGACAGAAAGTCTGTGACCCGAACCGTTGGTATAACCTCCAACACACTAGCTGAGTCCATTGACCTCTACCAATCCTAGTAGAGATTGGGTGGCTTAGAGGTTTAATGAATGAAACTCTATTATGCGAGGCTGTCGTTAGACAACGTGATTCTGGGATATCCCACAGTACCCAAGCAATTTCCGAATAATCAATGAAAGGAGGTCCTTCCACATGAAACTATTTGTCGGTTTAGACGTTAGTTCTGAAAAATTAGATGCTTGCTTTATGACAGACGATTCAACTTGCTCTGTTTTAAAAGAAGCATCTTATGGAAATAGTCAACTTGGCGCAAGCCAGATCAAAGAATACATTCTCGAATTTTCTCAAAAATTTGAGATAGAGAGCTTAGTGATTGGAATGGAGGCCACATCTTTATATAGCTTTCATCCAGCTATGTTTTTTAAAGAAGATCTTGAGTTAAATCAATTGAACCTTATGGTTTCAGTTGAACAACCAAATAAAATTAAAAAGTATCGTGATATTTTTGAAGAAAACAAAAACGATCAAATTGATGCTTTTTATATCGCTGACTATTTTCGCATCCAAAGGCAAGTCAACTCCATCATTAAAGAGGAAGAATACCTTGCCCTCCAACACTTAACTAGAACGCGTTATCAGCTAATTAAACAGCTGGTTCGTACAAAGCAACACTTTATCGAAAACATTTATTATAAATGCAACACGCTTTCTAAAGAACTAAAAGCAGAAGGTGGATCCGTTTTAAGTGCCACATTAGTAACTCTAATGACGGAAGATTACACAATGGACCAACTTGCCGAACTGTCATTAGAAGAGTTTGCGAACCTAATTCAAAAACTAGGGAAGTATCGTTTTAAAAATCCCGAAGGAATTGCAAAGGCAATTTCTAAAGCCATACGTAGTTCCTACCGGTTAGGAAAAGTCCATCAGGACTCTGTAGATATTGTTTTAGGTGTTCTAGCCAAAGAAATTCGTAGTCTTGAAAAGTTAATTAAAGACTTAGACAAAGCCATTGACGATTTAGTCGTTGTGCTACCTGAATATCAATGTTTAACCAGTATTCCAGGAATCGGTCCTGTTTATGCTGCGGGTATACTCGCTGAAATTGGCCCTATCAATCGCTTTTCAGATGAAAGCAAATTGGCTAAATATGCCGGTTTATATTGGCGACAGAACCAATCAGGTAACTCTGAGTATGAAAATACTCCTATGGCCAAACGAGGCAATCGTTATCTCCGTTATTATCTAGTTGAAGCCACCAACTCCGTAAGGAGATACGAGCCTGAGTACCATGCGTATTATAAGAAAAAATACGCTGAAACACCCAAGCATAAACACAAACGAGCCATCGTACTAACCACAAGAAAATTTACGCGTCTGGTGGATACGCTACTACGTAACCATCAACTCTATATGCCACCAAGGAGCGTGATAGATAAATAACAGTATGTTATTGACGCTAATCCTTGGAAGTACCCGAAAAAATTTTTAATTTTGGTCGGGTTTAGTTCAGTGCGCTTCAAAAATTAACTACCTTTAAAAATCTTTTGAAAAATTATCTTGACTTATTACCACTAGACTTTATCGTTTTCTTCTGCGGTAGTTGAATTTAATGCAACGGTCAATTTTGCGTTTTCTAGCTCTAAATTTGCAATACGTTGCAACAATTGTTCAATCACTTTTTCAGCATCTACATTCACAGGTCTTCCCTCCATCTTTCTTCTATTTCTTGGTTGGTAAATTCTTGCAGAACCAAACGATCTTTTTCATATCCTGTACGTTTGGCTTTGATTTCCCAAGCAAACCGAATCATCGGTCTATCTGAACAAACTAAAAAAGCATCTGATCGAAAATCAGATACCCAGACTCTTGCATCATCGTAAACTTGTAAAAACACTTCGTAAGGTATATCCAAATTGACCGTATCACTAAAGATCGCATCAATCGGCACCCATACCTCGCATTCTTCATTTGTCACGTTTCTACCGATATCTCCCAAATAGCTCTCTGTCGTTTCGTAAGCGGGTGTCGCTCTCACGCCGTCTCTAGTCACATGAATAGCGTTTTTTGCCCCTGTGTCGCGTTTAGATTTCCGACAGTAAGATTTCCTCTTATATCATTGGTGTATGACATAAGTAACGTCTTAGTGTTGGCATAACCGATTTGAAGGGTTTTGTTCTCTTCAGAAAAAAGATAAGCATCCCCATTTGACAGCACCTCGAATCCAGCAACCCTTTGATACTCGACTGAACCATTTGAAAGTTTTTTATACTTGTAACTAGCTACTTCTAGCCCACGGTTGCCAATAAGTCCAGGAGTTCCGCTGAACTTCCCAACGGCTACAATAATCTTATTGTCATAAATATCAATATTTGACGATGTCGGCGTTCCGTTGTATACAACAAATCCGTTATCCCCGATCACACTTGAATTCGTTGTATTTTTTTTAAAATACATCAGACTTTTATCCAGATTAATATTAATTTTTCCTAAAGCGTTGGTAATATTCCCCGATTGAAAATTGACTTGTCCGGTATCGAAATTGATACTTAAATTCTTTCCAGTAGCGATTCCAGTAGAGATTGCTTTTGCATTCAAATTCGTTACCGTGATTTTACTTGCATCTAAGGTTCCTGCGTTTATTGTACCTGCGTCGACTGATCCAATCATTGCGGATGTGATTATAGCTCTGTCAATCTTAGTTTCTTTTGTCAGCCAGATTTTTGCTCCCTCGATTTTCAACCATTCTTTGCCATCCATTTCGGAGCTTAAATTGATCGTTTTGATGATGTCATCTTTAGGTGTAGAATTTTCAATCTGATCCTTAATATCCTGATCCATTGTCGTTGAAGTAGTCATCACCCACTCAAAAACTCCAGGAGAAATCTGTTTGTATACCCAAATTTCATCATCAGGACCATTCTTCTTGAACCAAATATCGCCTTCTTTCGGATGTTTCGGTTCTTCGGTGCCATCGTAGACATTATTCTTCCCTGCGGCATCCACTCGATGATCAAGTTCGTCCAATTTTTGTTGAAGTGGTCCTTTGAAGGTCGAAACATTTGATGAATAGGCTTTTGTATCTGCGCTAATCGTTGAGTTTAGCCCACCGTCGAAAACAATCGTATAGTTTAACACAGGAGACTTGAACTGTTTCCCTTTACGATCGATCATCGTGACCCAATCGCCAACCTCTAAAGCTGGATTTCCGCGCCATTTTAAGTTTATGGGATAATAATTTATTCCCTTCACTTGTTGGAAAATCAAATTCAGCAGCGGCTGTGTCATTACATTATTCTCTATACTGATTTGAGCGCCTGCAGTCGATCCTGCTTGTAATACGTTCGTTTCGTTACTTGACTCTCCTTTAGGCGTAACTACTTTACACGAAATCCCTTTAGGTTGGTACATGAGTTCGCTTTTGGTAAGTCCTTTTAAGAAATATTCATTCGGATCAATGCGGAAGCGCGGGTCTTCTAAATTTCGAATCGCTAATCGTCCATACCGATCGAAGAACACGAAACCAGATTGAAATTGGCCAATCAATCCAATCGCTTGTCGATAGGTATATCCTACTGGCTCATTGATGACATATTCATTTAAATGGTTAAATGAAACGGGATCAATTTCAGAGCCGCTCAAGTTTGCGATTTCTAAGGCGACATATGGAAGTTCGATTGGATAAGACAGCTTCGATTGATAATCAGACTCCATAAAAATAAAGCCATCTCTGGCTTCAATGGTCGTGGTGTTCTCGTTTCGGTTCGGATCCACACGATCGCTGATATAAAATGTCCCCAATGGGACAAACTCATACCGATCCGGAATATAGCTCACTATTCTTGCCTTTCCTATTTTTGCTCGACCGATTCTCGAAACATTATTGATATCCGAAGGTAGACCAGAACCACGAATTTTTATTCCTAATTCAATTTTCACTTCATCTAATTCTTTTAATCCTTCAATGATTTCAGTAAAGATAATTTTTACTGTCGCCGATTGAGTGGAGCCTATTTGATAGTTCTCCCCACCAAATACCCCTGCTGAATAATTGATCGTTTTGATTTTATCTTTCAGATAGGTTGTTCCATTGATTGTTACTTTTGCGAAAACTTCACGTTCCGATTCTTTGAAGGCTTTATGAAATTCTTCTGTCACGCTCAACATGTCATCACCTACATTTCAATGAATGGCACAGATAACCCTTGCCACATCATCTTTGAAAATTTAGCGTTCCACGAATAAACGGGAGTTGAGCGATCGCCACAATAAAACGATTTAGTGATTAGCCCGCCTTCTTGTGGATCGAGGTATCTAACGGTGAAAAATGCCGCATCAATTAAACGTAAAATTAAAGAGACCTCTGATGTATTCAGAGGCCCCCATTTTGCATCCAACTTTGTTTTTCTACCTAAGATATCCCTTACCATGTCTCCGTTCGCATTCCGTCCACTAGAGCCGCTATCTAAGGTTTGGATACTCACTGTGAGTTCTTTTGGTGTTGCCACTTTTGATCCTGCTATTAAAAAATCCATGTTTTATCCTCCTTACAAGTTAAGCTCTAGGGCTCCTATCTGTTCATGGTACTGATTGATTCCTTTTACAGTCACTTGACCTAATCTCGTGGAATCTACTTCAAGAATAACTTCTATCGGTTGGTCTCCGCCTTTTAGTTTTAGACTAGACAGTGCTTGTACAATCGCAGTTGCGATGGATTCCCCAAGACTTGCCAGTAAATTAGTGGACAATCCTTCCATTCCATTTCCAGAAATAGCCATTGTCGATGTTCCCTTTTTACCGCTACCGGAGTAGCCTTCAGAAGAATCACTAAACACATCAGGCATGGTCAAATCTGGGAGACTATCATAGCCCATAAAATCTAACGCTTCATTGATTCGTTGGAAAGCTAGTTCCGAATTACTCAATGGGACGATCATCTCCGGATTATTCCCCTCAGCCAATTGATACCAACCAAAACGATCCACCAATCCACCATCTGCGAAACCTGTGAAATTATTGATCATTTCGACAATCATATTTGTCACGGCGTCTTTTGCATATTTCAGAAAGCCTGAAGCAACTGACAACATCGGATCTTGAATACCTGAGATATCAACAAATTTGCTGATTGCTTCAGAGACCAACGCAGAAGGGTTAGATATAACATTCCATACATCCTCTGCGACCCCTTTCGCTTTATCAAATCCATTTGTAAAGAAATCTTTAAAGCTTCCGAATATTCCCCCAGCGTAGTGAGGAACCAGACTTCCTGGCAAGACTTGCGCACCTCTTGGAAGATCAACCAACATATTCCGTTGTCTTGGGAACATACCCATGCGGCCACCCGGTAATTTGAACATTTCTTGGTAGCTAGATCCTGGTGCATCATTGACTAGCGCCGGTCCTCCAGGATGGTAATCCGTACCTGTTTTGTATGTAGGGATTGACCATTTGTTCAATGACCATCCCGCGTTCACGGCACCTAGAACCCAGTTGATCGCGCCAATAGCGGAATTGACCGCATCACCAATTGGTCTAGCAATCGTATTCGCAATGTTTCCAATGGCATTGCCAATCGCCTGAACACCATTTGATAGACCGTTCGCAATCTTTCCTGGTAAATCTTTGGCCCAGTTTCCTATATTGCTAAAAACATCCGAGGCTACGCTCTTCACGTCATTCAGTTTAGAAGAAACGCCCTCTTTCAAGCTACCAAACGCTGAGACTGCTTTACTTTTTGCAGACTCGGCTCCTGAACGGACGGCTTCGGCTGCACTCGACATTTTTGAACTTGCTGCATTCCGAACTTCTTCAAATTTGCTAGACGTTGCACTTTTTAAGTCATTCCATTTTTCTGATGCCCAATCCTTCGCATTCCCAGCTTTTTCTTTAACTGTGTTAGCGACATTCGTAAATTTATCTTTTGCAGCATTATAGATTTCACTTGCTTTACTGGTCACAGCGTCTTTCGCAGCATTCCATTTTTCCGAGGTCCAATTTTTTACATTATCCCAAGCAGTTGAAGTAGCATTTTTGATACCTTCCCATTTTTCACCGATCCAGTCTTTCAACTGGCTAGCTTTCTCTTTGATGGTATCCCAATTTTGCCATAACAAAACACCAACGGCAATGGCTGCACCTATCGCAATGGCCCAAGGTCCTCCAAGAGCAGTCATGAACGCTTCAAGTCCAAATTTAACTAAAGACAATGCTCCGGCTAGACTTTTTATTGAAGTAATAAAGTTAAAAACTCCTACAAGAACTTCTGCCAAACCAGCTAATTTACTAATAGCTAAAAGAACCCCTGCAAAAGTTCCGAAAACAGTTACAAATGTAGAAAATCCTTCTTGATGTTCAGATATCCAATTCCCAATACCCGAAAGAGCGTCACCTAGTTTTTTCAATACATCAACGATTACTCCACCGGTCCATTCAGCAATAGGTTTTAGAATGGAGTTCCAAAAGAAATCAAATGCTGGTTTACATCCATTAATAATTCCATTTAGTCCATCTAGAGCACCACTTAATGCTTTAAGGAATGCTGGAATTAAATCTTGAATTGTGTATTTAGCTAAAGGAA
Organism: Enterococcus avium; assembly: GCF_002891025.1. Classification (NCBI taxonomy): domain Bacteria; kingdom Bacillati; phylum Bacillota; class Bacilli; order Lactobacillales; family Enterococcaceae; genus Enterococcus; species Enterococcus avium. The sequence goes on from NZ_NBSL01000003.1 coordinate 1,019,674, forward strand.
GTAAGACGTTCTTATAAAACCATTCCAAGCCATCTCCAATGTTTTTTGTCAATGATTGTATTGATTTAAGTAACCCATTAATAGAATTAAGGAGTGGACGGAAGTCAAGAGTCTTAGCCCACTCTGCAGTCGCTCCTGTCATTCGTTTGATTGTCCCAAGGACTGTGTCAATTATCTTCATAATCCCTTCGAAGATTGTTTGACCTCGGTTATTTTCATCCCATGCCTCTCGAAAGCTTTTTGCCAGATTTCCAACAGTATTGAAAATATTCGTAATGATCTCCATGATATTAGCTAGAATACTTTCGCCAATTCCCGAAGCAAAAGCCTTGTCAAATGCTGTCATGATTGAATTGATTAGCTTAAGAACTTCTGATAACGCGTTAAAGATAGCTTGAATGATCGCCGTCCCTCGACCGTTGTCGTTCCAAGCATTTTGAAATGCTTTACCTATAGTTTCTATTAAATGAAATAGCTTAGTATAGAATTCTATCAATTGTCTTGCAAGCTCTACCCCAGTGCCATTATTCCAAACTTCTCGGAATGACTCCGCGATATCATGCAAGACTTCTAACCACTGATTTAAAGCATTAAATATTTGCTGAATCAATTTAGTGCCTCGGCCGTTTTCTTCCCAAGCAATTCTAAAAGCCCTTGCAATATCACCAATGATATAAAGAACATCGCCCAATAATACTAAAAGATTTTCTACAAACTTTTGTCCGGTTCCATTAGTCCATACCTCCAAGAATGATTTACCAATTGCCTTAATCAATTTTCCAATTTCAGATAATGAATACTTGAACGCATCCATAACACGTTTTCCTTGAGCGTCCCAAGCTTTCTTTATTGGATCAAAGAGTTTTGACATGATGTCTTTAAATTTCTTGGCAAAATCCGTTAACCATTTCGGAGTTTCTGGAACTGCTGCTGATCCAAAGTCAGCCCATGGATCAGAACCAGATCCATTCGGATTCTTCGGTCTTGTTGGAATTTCCTGAGGAATGAACTCATTTGATTCGTCGTCAGAGTCATCACTGAAATCCAAAATGTTTAATTCATCAAACCCAGCTAAAAGACGTTTATATTCTTTTGCTTTTTTTCGAGCTGCTTCTGTTCTATCATGCTGATCTTTAAGTTGCTTATTTGAATCCTTAATGGATTGAGCCATCTCATCGTATCCATCTGATGCATCAGATGCAGCACTTCCAGTATCATCTAAAGCTTGGACATTGTTCATTAGTCCCTGAGCACCGTTGAATGCATCACCGATGTTCATTCCGAAAAGTGTGGATATAAATCCAGCAATATAGCCAGTAACTTTAGCTAAGGCCGACATCAAAGCATTTATCGCTGGCAAAGCTGCTTGGTAAATTGGATAAAATGCAGTTAGTAAATTGACCTTAATTTGATTTAAACTAGCTGAAAACTGTGCGTTAGTCTGTAACGCTTTAAAAAGCCCGCCAGCTAGAGTCATGATTCCTTGGTATAAGAACGTGAACAAGAATAACTGCGACCATAGCATCTTCATGGAGCGTCCAAAACCACCCATGCCTTGAGCCATTCTAGATGTTCCGCTAGTGACTTGTTTCGATTGTCTGTCAAATAAACTTCCAAATCTACCAATAGAATTACTCATCATATTTTTGAAACGTGAAAAGAGTCCTTCTGATTGTTTCGTGGAACCCGACAGATTCCTCATTCCATTTGCTGCCATACGAGCTTTTACAGGTTGCTCGCCAAGTTCCGTATTTACACTAGACAACGCTGTCTTTAGAACACCAGAACGATCTTCCAACTGAGCATATGAACGTTGCAAAGCATCATTGTCTGCAATCAATTTTTCCATTTTTGCTGATTGTTTAGAAATAGCTTCAGCGGTTTTGGTTGATTGTGGTGTATCTTGTATCCCTGTAGATTTCCACTTTCCAGATGCGAAACTTCCTGTTTCTGTTTGCTGCATCTTCATTTCATTTTTCAGAGCCTTAACTTTAGCTCTCATAGCTTCAATCTGCCGCTCATTGCCTTCCATCTTAGCTGAAATGTTAGACAGAGAATTAGGGATAGCATCATATTCGGATTTTAATCCGCGCACAATCGCTTGTGCTTGTTGTTGCGACTTGTTCATCTGAATTTGAGCTTTTGAAATTTGTTCGCCTATTCTCGATTCACTTTTAGTATCCCCAGACAACCGCGCACCATTTTTATTAGCCTGCAAGTTGGCAATTCGTTGTTGTGCTGCTTTGGCTTGCTGCATTTGCGTGTTCACTTTATCAACTGCGGTTTGAACATCTTTTGTCATTTTAACAGCGCCTTTGGATACTCCAGCAGAAAGTGACTTCCCAACTTCTTCGCCATTTTTTGCCGCCGATTGATTCATTCTCTTCAGCATAGAATCAAAATTTGAATTCATTTTCTCGAATTGTTTGGTAAATTTATCGAACCCTTTTGAATCAGATAAGTTTTTTTCTACAGCGTCCATCCCTTGACCAGATGAACTCTTGACTCGGCTCATCATAGAATCCATCTTTTGTTCAAATCGTGCGACCTTTTCCTCAATGGGGTTCAAGTCACCATCAAAAACGACTTCAAGTCTATCCAGCTCCATGATCTATCCCTCCTTTTCCTGTTTATTTTTCCGCTCTCGTGTAGCTTTAATCAATTCCGTTCGTTCAATCATCCGAGCCTTCATAATTTCCCAATCTTGCGGCCGATTTGATTGTTCCTGCTTATCTTCCGTTTTCAAGAATGGATAGTGTTGATCTGGTTTAGGCATTTTCTTCGGATCATTAAAACCATAAGCATTTAATTGTGCAGCTTTGTAATCCATCATGGCTTTTTCTTCTAGCTGTTGTTTTCTAATCGCAACATTTGCTTCAGCTTGTATGACTATTTCTTCATAGGTCATTGACCAGTATTTTTCTGCGGGTATTCCTGCTTCTACTGCTTTTGGATACATCTCCTGCAGCAAATCAGAAAAGGAAGAGAAGCCTACACTAGACTCTCTTCCTCGTTTTTCTCTTCCCCAACTAGGTCTTCTTCGTCCGTCGTTTCCGACTCGAAAAAACCTGCCTTCTCCATCAATTCTTGAATGACTTCGAAAAGCTTCATCATCGATCCGCCTTTAGAAATATATTCATCATAAAGTTTCGTCATATCGGCAGACTTGATGTTTGCTGTTTGGTTCGCAGAATGCAAGATAGTTAGCATTTCACCTAATCGCGGCATTTTCATTCCACCGTTGCCAGTCATCATAATTCCAAATAACGATTTACCTAATTTCTTCTCAATGTCTACCGTTGCACTTCCATCTAATACAAGGGATAGAGTTTTAGTTCCAAATTCTACTTTCATTGGTTTCATATTGTTTTTCCTCCTAAGATTTAAATAGGGCCAGAGGGTTATCTCTAGCCCATATAGTTTTCGTTAAACGTTTATGCCCAATCCGGTCCATCTGAAACAGTTACAGACAGCGTAAATTGATAGGCTCCGTTTACTTCACCAGAACCCATTTTCACAGTCACGCCGCCAGTAAATGTGCATTTCGCACCGTCAGGATAAGACAATTCAAATTTTGCTTCTTTTCCTGACGTTTGCACTGCCTTTAACTTTGTAAATACAGCTTTGTCATATAAGAAAGTGAACTCTAATGAATCCATATCTTGAATACCCGAAATATATTTTTTATTTGCGTCTTTTAGCGTCGTAACATCAACTTGTTCTGGATCTCCACCGATTTCAGGAACAGCTTGTAATCCTTCAATTTCAGTAAAGCCAGACTCGGAGCCTGATTTCATTGATAACGCCGTGCCCTTAGTTAGTAAACCGGCAAATAATTGTAAGTTCATCGGTAAAATTTTTGTTTTCTTCATGGTATTTCCTCCTTGTTATTGGTATACAAAAAGCGTTCGATTATCTACCACTCCTCGGAATGTTAGAATCGAACGCTTCAATGCATCTTGATTGCCATCATCACTGGCTGTATTCTTAAATCCAATCTCTTTCAATACTTTAATTATTTCACTCTGTATTGTAGATAGAGATTTGTTTCCGTATAAATCGATTTTTACTGTCCATTCAGTTAGTGCTTCTTTGTCGGATATATCTTTCTTGTGCGGCTTTGCCTTTGTCGAATAAATTGCAGCGGGCATATTCGACCATGTGTTAGGATACTCCGCAGATACGAGCTTCAGCTCAGCGACTTTTTTCAACTGAGTAACAATATCAGACTTTATGTTATAACGCTCTGTCATAGTTTCCTCAGTCCTTCCTTCACACGATCTTTATAAATGTCTTCGGCCATTTCAACCACTTCTTTCATTGACGGATATAGCCAAGGTCTTGCCGGCTGCCCACGAGTCATAAAGAAATCTTGTCCCTTGATAGTCACTCTTGGAATACCGTATACCATCTCAAGGTCAACAGGTGTTTTGTGTACAGGAATAAACCACCGTTCAGTAGAATAAACAGGATTAACTCCAGGCGGCAGATCTTTTGGTGACTCTGCTCCGACTGGACCTGTACCAAACTCTCGAAACAATGCTTCCATCTTGTCTGACCACACACGCCCTATTATTTTACCTTTACCATCGATCACGACTTCCTGCTTTGGAGAACCACTTAATTCACCTGATCCATACTTAATTGACGATTGCAGGTGACTTGTTGCTCTTGCCACAGTTTCATCTACAATATCGAATGTCGCTTCAAAAACAGCGTCTTCCATCACTTTAGGAATCGCTCGTATTTTTGACATCAGTCGGTCAGCACCTCTGAACTCAACGCCCATCTTCATCACCTAGTTTCTTCAAGGTCACATTACAATGAGCAGAAAATGTTTGAATGGCAACAATTTCATAGTCTGGTTCTTTATCTTTGCTCACATAAAGACAAATACCATCTTTCTCATTCTTTCCTTCTTTGATTTTGTCACCTTGATACTTGCAAGATTTGATGTATGGAAGACTTTGACCATAGACAGAAGCCATTACTTGTCCTCCTGCGGATTGAATATTCATTTGAATCTCTGTTGATTCATCTGAAAAACCTTCTTGAAAGTTTCCTTCATCATCTTGCCCAGTTAACCGCTCTTTTAAATAAACGGTTGAAAGGTCACGTTTCCTTAGGCGCATGAAAACTCACGACCTTTCCCAGCCTGTGATTATTTAAGCCCGATTTTAATTTAGGCGGAATATCTGTAATAAAGGTATGGGAGACGCCGCCTTCAGAACGAGCAGCATCTCCCTCATTTCCTTCCTGATTCCAAGCAATCACAACTAATTGTCGCGCATAGTAATAAAGGCTATCGTTCATCTGTTCGGTTGTTCGAGCGGTATAATCAAGAATGAGAGTAATCGCGTCCTCTAACATGCCTTTAATTTTAGGTCTTTCCTTTTCCTCAACATCGTCGAGACGTTCCATCAACACATCCGTGTGTTTTTCCAGTAACTCATCATTCATTTTCCTTTACCTTCTTTACTTACCTGTTCCAGTTCTACCAGAAGCCGTGACATTAGGAACATAAAGCTTATGTTTGAATTGAACAATACGAATATTTTTTGGCTCATATACACGTTCCCAATTACTTGCCGTTGCCAATTCGGCATTCGTAGGAGAAGAACCTGCGACAGATTTATTAGTAAATTTCACCCCTCTTGGATGTAACAAGAAGTGTTGGCGATTAATCAAAATATCATCTCCTGCTAAAGCATCACGATCAGTTTCCGTTGGCACAGGAGCCGCGCCGTTTCCTAAACCGATTGCTCCTTCTCCGAAAATATAAGAAGTGAACACATCTCCATCTAACGGCATACCATCATCAACAATGACACGTTTCCCCATATAAGTTGGAATTTTAGTATTGTCAGAAGCTAACAAGAATTCAATTAAGTTTTGTTTTCGTAAATTAGCGTATACTGAAGAATGAACAGCTAATGCTGTTAATTTTTCTTCTGCATCTCCCAGTTTGTAAGAAGCATTGATAAATGTTTCCCCTGTAAATGCTGCATCATTTCCAGTTTCAGCGGAAATATCTAGACTATTTCCAGCCATTTTAGTTGATGTTCCTCCGAACACACCTTTCAATATAGAAAGCAAAGTTACTTGTTGACGACGCGCCCAATAAGCGGCAACTAAATCACCAATTGCTCGCATAGGATCATCACCAGAAAGTGCTTTTGCTAAATCGTTCGCTTTCCAAGCTTTACCACGCATCAATAGAACCGCCTGATCTTGATTCGCGGTGATTTTATCCGTTTCTAATGGATTCGTATCAGATAAGACTTCGTCTTCACCAGTTAAATCAGCCCAAAAAGGCATGTTGATTAGTTTACCACCGGCACTAGCTAGAGCATCTAGCTCCGGATTATGGCTTACAATACCCGATTGGTATAAAGCTGATAATTCAGCTGTACGCTCGATTACATACTTATTAAAAACTTCTGGAACAATAACATCTTCAATTTTTGTTTTTTTAGCGAAAAACTGTAAATTCATTTTTAATTTATCCACGATTTTATCCTTCTTTCTTATTTATTGGCTTGAGCCATTAGCACTTTTGCCCGCTCTGGATCTTCTTTCAAAATCTGACCTTGTTTTGTAAGGTTGAGTGTTTCCTTTTTCCAAGGGTTAACTTCTGGATTTGTTGCATCCCCCAAAGGATTATCAACACTATTTTTTAGTTCTTCTTTCACTTTCTTTTGTAAGGATTTTTCCCAAGTTCCCACAGCTTTTTCCCACGTTGTTTTCAATTTGTTATATGCAGTTTGACATTTATCTGCATCTGACAAATCTAAAAGATCAACTAATTCAACAGGTAAATTATCCTCTGTTAACTGCGTAATTGACTGCGCTCGTAATTCACGCATATTTAGTTCCAATTCTCGCTGATCTAATGCCGCTTCACGCTGTTGGCGATCATAATCCGCTTTTTGTTCAGCATTCATTTGCGCCATTTTTTCAGCTTCTGTTTTCGCATCTTGCCGAACCTTTTCCAATTTCTCATCAAGTTTCGATTGCCATTTTTTGTCATTATTTTCCAAAGCCGTATTGACTGCTTTAGAAACTGCAGCATCAAACTCAGGATTTCCAGCTTCATATGGATTCCTGATTTGTTCGGAATTCTGATCTGAGGGTTGTTCTTCAGCAAAAAGTTGCAGGTCTAATTTCATTAGTAAATTTTTCAATTCAATCTCTCCTATCCCAATCAGTCCTAGCGCACGCAAAAAAAGCAGCCCAGTTTAACCAGTCCACTTGATTTTTGATTGATAGACCCAATCAGTATGTTTGATATTTTCGAACAGTTTAACGCCATATTCAGGGCAGTTAATTATTTTTTTCTGTAATTCCGAAGCTTCTTTTTCTGAAGCTCAATTTCTTTTTTAGAATATCGTTGTTTTAACTTATTCATCCAATCATCATATGTTTCTCTTTGTTCCATGGTAATTGTTTTTCCGCTGATCGGATCATGGGCTATTCGTTTGCCTGTTAGTGATCGTTTGCCAATAATAGCAACAGCAACAGTTCGACACCAAGGATGAAACGGTGGATACGTTCCGGCTTCCCCATTAACAACAGCTTCGGAAACAAGATAAATCTTTCCGTCTTTCTTCTGGCAAATTTCAGATGTTCTTAAATCTAATACAGCAATCAAACGATACTCTTTTACACCTCTGTCTCGCCATGCTTTGAGCTTTGCTTGATTTGCCATATAATTGGCCTCGGTTCGTATTAAACGCTGAGCAACACCAATTGAGCGGTCAAATTCAGTCGCTATCGCTTTAGCCATTTCAAACTCGGACATCCCTGTCATAGACTCAACAGTAAATAACTCTTCAAGACGTTTGGCCAATGCTTCAGTATCTTTCCAGATACGTTTTGAATAATTTGAACCATGCCAATGAGAATCAAGAATATTCTTGGTGTACTTAGTTGAAAGCTCCTTGAATTCGTAATCAGTCGATCGAATATCAGGATCATTCCACACCTCAATCGGTACGTCACGTTTTTGCGTCTGTTTAGATGCTTCTATTTTTGAACCATGCTTTTTTCCATTCCGAACACTGATGATCTGATCAGATTTTGTTTGCTCAACTTGCCTTATGATTGTTTCGGCAGTTGTCTCATTATACGAATCGTGAATAACATCAATATAAAATTCAGTCGATTTATCTAGTTGCACAGAAGCAATCTGTTTGGAAACTAAAAAAGACTTGGCTTTCAAGTCTTCAGCTCGTGTTATTCGCTCTTTAAATGCCAATCCATTCAATCGTTTTCTTGCGGACTCTTGAAGTTCAGGATGAGAAACATCATCAGCAAGCTTTCTCAATTCTACTAACTCATCAGGTTGAACAGTTTGATTAAGTAACGCTCTTGTTTCTCCCTCATCCATTCCAGAACGTTGTTTCGCTCGACTAAATAGTTTTCTAACTTGCCTCGTCAAATAACTTTGAGCCTGTCGATAAGCTACAATTATCTTTTGTTCGACTTGTTTCGCAGCGTCATTAATTTTTTTCTCTTGCTTAATCCCTCGATCGAGCCAGTAGGAATCATCTTGTTTTTTCGGCAACTAACTTCCCCCTATCAAAGTTTTTCTGTAGCAGTCCCGGTGGACAAATCATCAAAACCCGACTACGAGAAACTGAAACAGACTCTGCAAACTTGATTGCTTCATCTCTAGAATGAAAAGTTTTTGAATACCCATGGACAGCATACTTCATGTTTGCTGTCCATTTTTTAGATACTTCAACAGAAACATAATTAGGATAGTTTTGTTGAATATCATACAAACCGCATAATAACGCTTCGACTAACGCATTATCAATCTCATCCGGATTAAGAATGGAAACTTTCTTGTCTTGCAACTTCACGTACGATTTACAAAGTAATTGATTAGTAATCGTGATAAAAAGAGTAGACACACCAGCGCAAACGATATCTTTGCCCGGTTCAGCGTAGTGAGCATGACCAGTAATCTCATAACTAATATACGAGCCGTTACTCTTTATGAACGTTGCTTTGATCATCGTCTTCCTCCTCAGGTGGTTCATCTAAATCCGAATGACTGTCTTCTGCTTGAACGCCCATCACTTTCTTCTGTAGCTCAATTTTTTCTTCCTTTTCTAGATTCAATTGTTCAATTACTTCATCGACATCATCAATATCGGGCAACCACGACAATAAAATTTTTAGTGGCAAAATCCCTGCGTTATAAGCAGTCACAATCTGATTGATTATGTCGCTCGTGTTAATTGGGAGATTAGGTTTTAACTTAATTTTCACTCCTGAAATATCTATCTCTGGCTCTGTGTACCTCAACACTGTTGAAAATATTTCTAAGCGTTGCCTTAATCCCTTAATCATGTATCGAGACTTCACAGACATTAATTGCAACAAACCAAACAATTTATATTTCATTGCCTCACCCGAAACGTTTCCCGCGAACTTCTCATCATTCATATTTGGAACATACGTTACTTTATGAATGTCATCTAGGATTGCATCACGCAACAAAGTCACACTTGATTCATCTAATGCTTTTGTTAGATAGCTTGCAGCTGTATCAGATTTTGAACCTGGAGCTTGGAGCATTTTTTCTTTCTGAAGCTTTTCACCATCACCGTCTTGGAGAACAAACCCCTGAATAAAAAGAATCGCATCAACGAACGCTTCTTTGTCGTTCAGTCGATCCGATTGTAATAAGTTATATGCGTCAATTAATGAGATTGCTTGCTCAAAGTCCCCCTGCTTTTCTTCATTGTTTCTGTACTCAATTACAGGAACTCTTCCAAAATAGTGTGGTAAAGCTTTAACTAACTGATAGGAGCCAAATCCTCTCGATTCAGTTCTATACGTAAGTATCCGATCATCACTGTAATACTTAACAATATAATGGCTAATGCCACCTTGCAAAGTGAATACTGGTTGATAGTGAATCGCAAATAGCGGATTTTTGTCGATAGTGTCATCAGTAACTAAAAAAATCCCTCGTGGATCAATACATTTTATAGATAATTCTGCCTCATCTTTCAAATAAATTAATTCATAACCTATTCCAAAGGTCGATAAATCTTTTTCTAATTCCGTGTCATGTGAAACAATATCAATACGATCATACTCGTCAAGAATAGGCGACAAATCAACTTCTCCAGTTCCTGAATAAGCAACAGGATTGCCAACCATAAAACCAACATTCATATCAACTACATACTTCGCATGATTGATAAGAACTTTATTATTCGGAGCCGATTCGTTCTCTTTTTTTCTAAGCAAGATATCGTGCTTTCCATCATAATAATTTGAAAGTCTTTCTAACCGCTCTAATTGTTTCTGATGTTCTTGCAAGCAGTAATTTAATAGTTCTGCAGAAGGATTTTTCAAATCTCCTGCTATTTCTCTATTTACTACAATCGCCATTTAACTTTATCCCTCCTTTATAGTCCGATTTTCGCTCTATTGCCGATTACTGCTGTATTATTTCTCATATCTTCACTAAAAGCATATCGAGTTGCATCAATCGTATGGTTGTCTTTATCTTCAAGTCTTGGCTTTGGATTCCCATCCTTATCCACTTGGTAATCTATATTTTCAAATTCTCTTGCAATATTTGGTGTTCTCAGCGGGTCAATACAGATAAAATCTAAGTCGTCTAACCATTCTTCCCCGTATTCGACTGAATCAGGTCCTTTTTTTACTCCTCTAATTCTCCGAATCTCATGCTCACTTTGAAGTTCAGCAATTGATTTAGGCTCAGCGGAATCAGCAAATATTTCATCCGATTGATACCCTCTTGCTTTTGCTTGATTTGAGAACTCTCGATTGCTCATTTTTACACCATAGATTTCATCTATAGCGTAAATCCCATTTTTCTTTTTGTCATAATGCCAACGAACGAATGCTAGCGGATCTGTTGCATAACCAAAATCGAGACCATTCCTGATGTTGTCAAAGTTCGCTACCATCTCATCCGTAATACTTCCTGGTTCTACTTGAAGATTATCGAACGGAACAACACCTGAACCGATGGCTTTGCCTAAATACTCCCAATCATAACGCCTCGAATTACGTTCTTTTGTTGCTTCTGCCTCTTCTATAAAGGCTTTAGCTATAAAGGGATTGTCTTTATATGTTGTATGGTGAACATATGTATTTTTGGGCTGGAAGCTAGTCTCATATTTTTTATTCACCCAACTTTGTTTTCTCTTCGGCGGGTTGTAAGTGTAAAAAAACTTATAAAAAAGACCATCTGCAAGCTCTCCACGTAAAAGGGAGTTTGTAATGGTCGTTACATCTTCTTCTGTTTTAAACTCTGCTAATTCTTCTATCCAAGCTATTGTGAAAGGAAACTTGCTATCTTTTAAAGATTTGATCCGTTCTGGATTCTGAGCACCTCGAAAAGTAATGTAGTTACCTCTAGGCAGATATGTAATTTTCATGGGACTTTTATTGACCTTAAAATAGCTCGTTACGCCTTGCTCTTCGATTGCCCACCTCAATTGTTCAAAAACAGATAATTCAATCGTATTGTCGATAAAACGAATCGCCACTGCATTCACGGGATAACGCATGACCAATTGAATGATGATATGAGCTATATCAGAAGATTTGCCGGAACCACGTCCCCCTTTTTCTACAATGTGTAGAATTTCTGGATTAATCGCTGCTTTCCACGTACTATGAAAAGCTTTTGGCAAATACTCAGATAGTTTAACCATCTGGCTCACCACTGATGTCATCCTTAAATACAGGAGGCTCAATTGAAGTAATCTCCTTCTTATCAACAGGAGCGAATCCTCCACGATCAAGAATATCTTTAGCTGCGTTAAAACGAACCATTTCTGATCTGGCTGCTAAAAGCTTCAACATTGTATTCAACGCTTTACCTGATGACTTACCCATAATAGTTTTTACATATTCATCATAAGCATGAGTGAAATCTTCGTCTTTTAACCAATTGTAAAGTGTCTGTTCGCTTATCTTTAGTTCTTCAGCGATTTCAATCCGCTTTAAAGAGCCTTCGAACAGCAATTCTATAGCCTTATTATGCCTATTAGTAAGTTTCATAAAATCACCTCCAAACTAAAACAAACTAAACGTATTTTCTGATGTTTTCTTGTATATGAGCATCTTTCCAACGCCCATACCCACAATAAACTAGCTTGCAATGATCAATCTCTACTGGCGTTGCCTCTCTGGTCATTTCGACAATTGAATACTTCGCCTTCATTTGAACAGACATCACAACACGTTTATGTTGTCCTTTCATTGGCTTCGGATATTTATTGTTTAATGACACGTACCAGTAAGTTTTCATTGCTCTATCCCTTTCTGCGTTGCAATGTAAGCGTTATTATTGTATGCTTTATGTATAAATTGTTTACGTTTCACAGATAGATCGCTGCGGAAACAGCGGTCTATTTTTGTGTGTTGAAATACATGGCCAAGGATGATATATTTATAGTTACTTGTTACACTAAAGGGCTGCTGCGGAAACAGTGGCTCTTTTTTGTATTGCTATGTAAACGCTATGATGTTATACTTGTCTAACAACCCTTTAACATCTTTTTCATTTAATTCCTGACCACTATTACCCGGTAGTGGTCTATTTTTGTGAGCAAAATAAAACAGCCTCACGAGGAGACTGCTAGATTCTGTACGTTCCTTCTGGGTCGGCAATCATTTCAACTGCACGATCTAATTTCATTCCCCTAACTTTATTGTTCAATGATTCTTTAGCCTCAACGATTTCTTCAACTGAGACATCTTTTCTTCGAGTCAAGTTTTTCAAATATGCTGTTTCACCCTTGATAATAGCTTCTTGTAGCATTCTCATTCCTCCTCAAAATAAAAAGACCGCCGAAGCGATCTCAATTGATTTTCTATTTTCCCATGCTATAATAGACATAGAAAAAGGACGTGCTGGTAACACGCCCCATGTAGAACCGTTAAAAAGACGGTGGCTTAAATGAATAGTTTTTTTGTTAAACCATCTATCCTCGCCAAAGTGTTAGATGGTTATTTTTTGTTCTTGTGATCTGTAATCAGCAACACTAACGTCGCAAATGCGATCATCAGTGACAATGCTTGATAAACAGACATGCCTACTCCCTTCTAGGGATAAAGCTATGAACCATAGGCATCACCCCTTTATTCAAGAGATTAGCCACCATCTTTTCACTTTTCTACGCAAATATTATACAAAAAGACTAATAATCATGCTAGTATGTTTTAATTTAACAGCAAAAAAGAACGTGCTGTATGCACGCCCTGTAGAGTTGTTAAGATGAGTAAGATCTTTTTTTAAATCGTTTAAAAAATCATTCTCAAGGTATATCATTTTTTTTTTAACTTGCGCAGAGTCATAAAAATGGAGCTACTCATCTTAACTTCTCTACGTTAAATATTATACAAAAGAACATATTCGAAATCTATAAATTTTAATAAAAATTATTTGATAACAATAGACAGCACAGCGAACTTTCAACGGAAATGAAACTTTTCAACTCCATTCATTATTTATTTTTTGTGCCGTCTAGTATTTATCGTCTTGCAAACGATCGAAAAAATTGAAACGAAGAGGAGCTTCCTCCTTTCAAAATTTTCTATGCTAATAAAATATCATGCCTATTTCAATACTTCCATACACAAAATGAGTGCACATTTAGTGAATGTTGAAATTTTCAAAAAAGGGAAAGTTGCTGAGTTTTTCTCCTTTTTTCATCGTAGTATTCAAGCTCTTCTTTTTTTGCTTTTCTATCTAAATGGCGAGCCTCGTAATCATCAATAAATTGAAGCTTACTTCTGATTTCCGCATGCTTTTTTCTTATGTAAGAATCGCTATATCCGGTTTCTTCCACTATTTCTTCCAAAGTTAATCCCTCAATGTACTTCATACGAACAATTTCATTTTCGACTCCTTTGAAAGATTGAATAATGACCAACATTTCCTTTTGTTGTTCTTCTAACAATTCAATCTCATTTTCAATTTGAGTAATATTCTCCTCGAGCAATGACGATCGAGAGTTTTTTTCTATACGTACTTTCGATAAATCACCAGTTGTCCACCGAATCAATTCAAGTTTACTTTTATTCAGATTCCACTTTAAGTAGAGTAACTGTTCTTCCAAATCTTGATAATCCTTTAACCATTGAAATCTCACAATCGCCACTCCTTATGGTATAATTATCTTGTCAGTTTTTATTCATAAAGAGGCGTTGGGAACTTTCCCAGCGTTTTTTTGTACGATCTTGAAACGGAAAAATGAATTTGATAAACTTTTAGTGTGAGCTGGTTTCTAATTTTTCCATATTACCCGAATTTTTCTAGTTCACAAGCCGCTGTTTTTTTACTCAGCGGTCTTTTTTTCTTACTTATCTCCGTGTAAAATAAGACTAGGGCTAGTAATTTTCTTGAAGTTTGAGACCGACAATTTTGACACTGCACTAGCCCAATGAGTTAGGTTAAATAAAAATATAACCCACTTATTATAAGCACAACGACCTAACTCAGGGACCGCTGATATAACTGTTCAGTGGTCTTTTTCTATGGTATCATCTAAATGAGCTAGTTCTTTCCTTTCTAATTTTCGTTAACGTCAAAACCTATTTCATCTAGCTCGTAGACCGCTTTTTTAGTGGTCTATTTTTGTGATAAAACTATTTTGTCTAACGAAAACCAGGAATTATACCTTTCAAATTCATAAAACCTAGGCTTCTTAATTTATTTTTTTGTTATTTCACTTTGATTCACATAGGTGTACAATATATTTGAGCTAGAAAAATCCATAAATAATCCAAGAATACTACACTAGCTTAGGGACTGCCATATGAAAAAGCGGTCCTTTTTATGATACAATTATGAAGAGCTGATATTTTCTTTTGTTGACTACAAACAACTTTCGCAATCGGCTCATTGACCGCTAACTGACTGCCTAGCGGTCTTTTTTTATTGCGCTACTAGGTGTACAATAGTGATGAGCTGGCCCCTCCTTTTTAATCGGGTTAAAAGCATATTTCAATCAGCTCATGGCCGCTGACCAATCCCCAGCGGTCTTTTTTTGTTACAAATTATTTTGTCTAGCGGAAACTAGACGAGAGTTCTTTTCCAAGGCAGCCAGTGGTCGGCTGTCTTTTTTTATTTTTGTTTTAGGTGTAAAATACCTTTGAACTATTCTAATCAGCTACCCATAGTTCATTGACTGCCGTTTCATACCGCGGCAGTCTTTTTTACTATGGCTTCAGTTACCGAATCTTAGCAAACAGAAGTTTTCTCAAAGTCCGGCATTGGACCAAACTTCTTTTCAAACGAACCTTTGGCTTTTCTTGATTCTTCACGTACTAAGTCTATTCCGCTATACTCAATCTTTTTCGCTGCTAAACCTGCATTCTCCTTCATCAATACGAGCATTTTTTCTTTTGTATCACACATGATCATATCAAGTATCGAAATTGGTAATGATAATATCCTTGATCCCGAGTTGAGATCACTAAAAACTATCTCGATAGGATCAATCGGCACCATGACGACGGAACAATCTATACCAGCTATTTTTGCTTTGAAGCCAACTGCTCGATTCCATCCGTTTTCACATGCAAGCCACACGTAATACTCCTGTGGATCAATCACTACTTCACTCATTCTCACTCCTCCACTTTCTCGACTGCGCCACCTATTAATGACGTCTGTTGTTTTGCTTCTTTATAGCTTTTGAAATGACATGCTAGTTCTTTTTTGGGCGTAATTTCTACTGTCTCAATTTGTCCTGTTTCTAATGGACTCTTTAGATACATAGTGCTATAACAAACTATCCACTTCGGCTCTTCCTCGACCTCGTCTGGAATATGAAGTTCAGTAAAATGTGTCTTATACTTTGGAAAATCGTCATCTAGTGGCGTGCCGCAATATGGTGGTTCTTCGACTGGGAAATCCCACCAGAGAACAGGACCAATGTCTTCGTGCCATTTTTCGGCCAAATGAGCAATCACTTTCGTCGGTTCGTCTAGTTGATTAACAATTCCGATAATGTCATCGGAGGCATCATTGTATCCTTCCTTATAATCCGATCTGTCCAGTGACGTCCACGGTTTTGAAAAATCATATTTTTCTTGCTTTATTTTCTCTATAACTTCTCGTATTTCCATTTCATACCTCTTTTCTTACTTGATAGGCTGAATTAGCGTATTATTTACGTTTTATTTTCATTATTTTATTCATAAGGTTATACTATTATTTATCATAAGGAGGTGATAAGCATGGTAAGAAAAATTGGATTTAGTTGGGAATATTTTTTAATTGGATTACTTTTTGTTATAGCTTCTTTAGTATCATTTAATAATCCAGATAGTAGTTTAAAAGCAGTTGTCTACGTTTTTGCCATTGCTGCAGTTTTAAAGGGAATTTTTGAACTGTTTTTTAGACGTAAACTTCATGAATTCACTAATCAAAAATCAACCCTACTAATGATTCTCGGTATATTTGACCTGCTAATTGGTGTATTTTTACTCTTCAATACTAATGCAGGTTTACTAGCCCTACCTTATATTTTTGCTATTTGGTTTATTGTAGATTCAATTATGGGGCTTGTAGGAGCAGATATTTACAAGGTCAATGGATCAAGTTACTATTGGTTTATTCTGATAGTAAATATTATTGGGATAATTGTAGGAATTATGCTCTTATTTAATCCAATTGTTTCAGCATTTACATTAGCATTCTTAGTTGGTTTTTATTTAATGATGATTGGAATTTCTCTTATCGCATATGCGTTTTAAAATAGAGGCTTCTGCCTCTATTTTTATATGATAGGCGTGGTTACCGGAACTATTATTCTTCTGGCAACCCGTTTAGATATTCCTCTTTTTCATATCGTTCTAAAACACGTTTGTATAATGCAATCAATTGAAGAAATTCAGTTCTATTCATCACTGGTGTAATATCTTTGACTCTTTTAATAGCCTCTCTCACCTCTGGAATTGAGACTTGATCTTTCATTCGCCGTCCTCCTTGTATGCTCTCTTACTATTCCATAGAAACGATGACATGTTTAGCTCAATAAAATTACCAATACTCCACTTCCCGCCGAACAACAGAAAACTAATGGGTAGTAACCCCCATATAATATTTAAAAAGTATTAAATCCCTTCTAAGCGGAACTATCCAATCTTCAAGTCCTCAGACTTAACAAACATGCCGTTGATCATTTTCCCGTCTCGACCTTGTATCTCACCATATGCGTGCATCACGCACTCATACAGGCTCATATCGTTCTGCAAAGCTAGATTGAGTAATGTTATGACCGAATCGCCTATCGCATCTCTGAGGGCGTCTTTATCGTCTCTGACAACAGCTGGTAAGTTCTAGCCATCAATCACGTTTTTTTCTTTTTGAAGGTTTCTTCTTGACCTTACGAGGCGATTCCCAATTACTCTTACAACTTTTTCCGAAACATTAAATTTTTTTGTCACTTTTTTTCAGATAGGATATTTTGTTGTATCATTCTTTTTCTTTCGAGCTATTCGATTCATTTTTATGAAATAGTGATACCGTTCATAGTTTCCTTGTTTTAATTCAAAGAATGCTTGCCTTTTGTAATCATTCATAAACTTTATGCCCCCTCCGGTTGCAAAAACCACTCTAATCTTGTAATTTGGTTGCAACGACACATAAATGTTGATATAGAGCCTTTTTCTATTTTTTACAACTTTGATACGAGAAATGGGCTTTTTTCACAACCGGACTCTTTTCACCCTGTTATTTTATTGTGCTATTGCAACATCAACTACTTCTTCAATCACTTCGAAAAGAACAATGTTTTTTTCACGCATAATGCTGTAATAAATACTCATGATTGAATCATCGCTCTTTTCATGATGCATTTCTTTTTGAAGCAAGCTGTAAAATTCTGTCTGAAATCCGATGTTATCTTGTGTCAAATCAATAACTTTTTTTGTTACTAAGCTAATGTTGTTCATATTCGTCATAGTCTCTATCTCAATCTCTAATAGCGAGAGTTTAATTTGCTTGTAGATATCAAGGACCATACACTCTTTTTTCTCCTGGGCAGGGAGATCGCTTGATTTAAGACTCTTGAAACTATCTGTCTCGCGATAAGTTTTAAAGTGACTTGTTACCATCGATAGAGCGATTCTTTTTTTAATATTTTCGATATCAATCATTTCTATTCCCCCAAATATATGTTTTATTGATTTATAAAGTGGCCATACAGTAATAACCACTATTTCTATTCACACTTGTTGCACTTCGGACACGGCATCCACTTAGCTATGGATGATTGTTCATCAACGACTACTTTCTCACCGTGGCACATTGGACAAAACTCTTTTGCTAATTCATCAGATAACTGAGCGGCATTTCCAACAACCATAATCAAATCTTGTTGTAATAATTCCGGATCTTTTACACCCTCATCAATTTGATTTTTGATATCCCCGACTAATGTTTCTAGGTTCGAAACCAAATTCTTTTTATTATCAACCATTGAAATCATGTGATACCTCCATTCTTAAAACCTTGGTTTACTACGTTTATCTTGAGTTTTTTTAGTAAATTTAATAATGTGTCCATCAACACCTTTATAAATTCGACTAGTGATTTTGGGATTGTAGATTTCTTCCAATTGTTCGTTATTCAAATTAGTGGTGATTATCGTATGTTGGCGTGCGTTTAACACGCCGAAAATTACATTTTGGATATATTCTCCCGCTTCTCGGTTCTCGCGCTTAAACGACGATTCAGAGCCCAAATCATCCAACACCAATAAATCGACTTTCGAAAGCAAGTCAGTCATATTCAATTCGGTGTATTTGCTCTCGCGATTGCCAAAGCTTGCCTTAATCAATCGGAACATGTCATTCATTGAGATAAACAGGCAACTTACCATTTCTTTCGAATGCTGATTGACTGCCTGTAACATCGCCATAGCTAGATGTGATTTACCGACCCCAGGAACTCCTGTAAAAAGAGTATTGAAGCTAGGTATCATTTTCAGATCTTTTCTCGCCTTCTCACGTTCTTCGTCCGTTTTGTCTTCATCAGCAATAATTTTCAAGCATCTCTTTTCTGCTTCAAGATTTGTCATATAGGTTCCAGCAGATTTCCTGGCCATCAGCAAAGCTTGTTTCGATTCTTCACCTTCTGGGTCATAGTTACTGAAAGATGCATTCCATAAACTCGGATCACCTACGATCGAGTCTTTTTTCAACACTTCGATTGTTCGACGTTTCTGGTGTTCAGATAGAGCACTGTCTATTTCCTTTTGTTCTGATTCAGCCAGCTGTTCTTTTCGGCACTCAATGCAAAATGGTTCCATATCTCTCAACTGAACCAATAGGCAGCCATGTATTGAACAGGTTTCATCAGTCTCTTTTAATTCATCCAACAACGGAAAATCCATCTAAAACACCACCGGGCTATTGGAATTTGATTCCCTCTTAGGTTTCAATTGTTCGTTCAAATAACTATCAAACTTATTGCTGAACAACGTTTCTGGTCTAAGATAATTACTCATTTTAGGGTTATCTAGCCATTGGGATGTTTTGATATCAATAACCTTGATGAAATCATCATATCTTTGACCCTCGTTCCATCGTGCTTTTATCAAATCTTTCCACTTATTTGTGACCTTGAAGGACCTGTTAGCTTTTTTGTTTAGATACTTGATAATGTCCGAATAAGGGATCGAGTCGGGCTTGCTCGACATATGGTTTTTATTATTACTGTTACTTTTAATACTGTTAATATTAGAACTGTTAATATTAGTGGGTACACCACGTAACCGTACGTTTTGTACGTGTACATTCTCATCGGTTACAATTTGTTCCTGAACGAATTTTGGCAAAGTATAGATATTATTGCTGAAGCCATTATCTGTCCGTTCACGTGTTGCCAGAACATAATTGGAATCTCTTAGTTGCTTCATGTGTCTGTGGAACCGTCTTTCACTTATTCCTAAGTCGTGACACATTAGTTTTATGGATGGAAAAGCCGTATCTCCGGCTCCGCAATAAGAACATAAATATGCGTATATAGCCTTAGCCTCAACCGTTAAGCCACGATCTTTCATCACTAGCTTTGGAATCATCCCGTATCCTAATGAGAGTAAGTCCTCTTGTTTAAAATTATTTTTATCCATGCCTTCACCTGCTTACTTTCTATTTCATTTGTTGCATTACTTGCTGTTGTCATGGTAATATTTACGAAATACTAGCTTTATTTTTCTTCGCTTACTTCGTTGGCGGACGAAGTAGGCTCTTGTTTTATTTTCTTTTTCATATAAATTAACCTCTCTAATCTGGACAAATTACATTTGAAATGTTTTGGATTACATCTATTAACTCAGAAAGACTATCACCAATATCATCAAGCAATCCCGATTGGACTTGGTGATGTACTGCAAATTCGTCTCCTGAAGCTCTTGAATACTCTACATTTTCTAATAATCGATTGATAATTCGAATCTGATTAGAGACCGAAGTTAGCTCTGCAGCATGTTGGAGTAATTCAGCATCGCTAAGAGCACAACCGATGGTTGATCGTTCACCACAGTAAAAGCCAATAGAAAACATTTTATGCATAATGCTCCACCGTTCTTTCGGATATTTCTTAATTAAATAATCCGCTAGATCAAGCACATCTTCATGATATGGATCTTTATCTGCTAATCGTTCATCTTCTGCATAACCTAGACCGTAAGTTAAATAAGGTGTTTCCGTGTTACTCATTTTTCATACCTCCTTTTACTCTCTGTTCATATTCCCACTCGTCATACTGAATAAAAAGAATCAACGCGATCGCCACAAACAAACAAATTTTAAGTAGTGTTGGCAGCACTGTGGCCACGCCTCCAAACAAGATGGATGCTAAGACTAAATTTACTTTCTTATTCATCGATCTGTTCCTCTTCTAGTTCATCTAATTCGTTTTGGATCACTCGAAGCTCTTCGGCTTTCTTAACCAGGCAATCTAACTTATTTAAAGAGCCTTTCATTTCAGGATCAAGCACTAGAAATTGTTGACTAATGATTTTTCCGTCCTTCATATACGTATGAATCTTTTTATTATCAGAAAAGAACTGTGCGAAAATGATCTCATCATTTTCTCCGTGCATGATATAACCGGCATTTCCATTTGAGGTTTCCAATGCAGAGTTCCCGATAAAGCTTTCAATGGCCGGATAATTGTCTGTCACAACGTTATAGATAGGTGTTTCTTCTTGAAATGCTCTCAAAATAAAATCGATGTCTCCAATAAGTTTGTCCTGTTGCTCCCATAGCTCATCTTGTTTATTCATGATTTTTATTTCCTTTCTCTAATTCGATAATTTCTAACTGTTTTGGTGTCATTCTCATTTCATAATATTTAAAGTCTGATAGATCCAATTCTTTCACAAACTCAAGAGCATTCTCAAAATCCTTGTGTCGAATATTTACGTATTTGCGAACATGAAACTCCTTTTTTAGCTTATCCCACACTCTCCCTCGTATTTGGCCCATCTTGCTTAACAACAGATTTGAACTGACTCGCAGTTCAACACCATTGTTGGCTCTTTTAAAGTAACCCTTAGTGAGGATTGTAGCTTTCTTATACACTTCACTTTTAACCTCAAGTACTTCAGATTCATCTAAGAAAATTCGATCGTTCATTTTCTGAATGTCCTTTTTCAAATTGGTTTCGATTTCTTTTACTTCATTTCGTGTATTGTAAATTTCACCAATCATTTGCTGGATTGCTTTACTTTGTTCATCTTGGCGTTGCATTGTAAAACTAATAGCTTCTAATCCTTTGTCGATAGCTCCATTACTGCTAAGCTGTAAATTCTCAATCATCAATAATCTCTCCTTCTATAATTTTTCTATTTTTGTCAGGCAGGATTGCCTGCATCTCTTCTACCCACGCTTGAACCATATCTACTACACTGATTAGCTGATTTGTTGCATACGTATCTTGCAACTCATTAATTAGAGGTTTAAATCGTAAACTTGCCATTTCGGTATCAAAGAATCGATTAATGTTTATTATTCGGTCATTAAAATCGAATAAAGCTTTTACTTTCTTGTCAATGGACCGTTCTTGTTTTCGTAAAGTTTGAATATTCGCTTCCAATCGCTTGGCCTCTGCAGTATTTTTTTCAAGTAGATCGTGTTCAATTTTCAATAGCCTTAAATCACTTTGAATAGAAGATAATTGTTTTTTCAGGCTTTCATTTTCAGTTTTAGCGGCTTGATAATCTTCAGGTACCTTCTCCACTTCAATTTTTTTCTCGATGACTTCGGGACCGATAAGTTCCAACTCCTCGATTCGTTCTTCATGCTCCTTAAGCTGCTTGTCCTTCTTACTTAGCAGAGCGTCCTTTTTCTTGAGTTGCTTTTTTAATTCTTGCAATTCGCGAACTGTCATTTCATCTGGGGTTTTGGTTTCACCTTTAGTAGTGACATGTTCTTTGGTTCGTTCTTCTTCGGGAAGTGTGGCAATAGCATATAAATTTTGAAGTCCCAAATTCCGATTCGAGTCGTATTTTCCATCAAGCTCTTTTACGATTTTCATATATCTGTTCGCTAAATCATGATTCATATTCAGTTCATTTAACCAGTCACCAAAATCTCCGTGATTTAATTTATTGTTTTTTACATGTACTAATCTTCTGCCAATCTCCCAAATAAGATAATTTCCAGCTTCTTCAAAGGATTTAATTTGTGCCGTAATTATATTAATGTCATTTGATAATTCAATTTCATTCATTTTCATCAACTGGCCTCTTTCAAAATGTCATTAGGAGATACTTTCTTAGTCCTGTATTTGTTCTCATCTTTCCATCGTAGAAACCAAATGAATGTATGGACATGAATGAAAGTTGTCGAATGCCCCGGTCTAAGGATTCCATCTTTGAATTCGTCGATGCCTTCCATCTCTTTACAATATTCAACCAGTGTCGTCTTCGACATTCCATGAAACATTTCTAAGATCAAACCTTGTCGATACCAGTCATCTGGTTTTACATTTTTTTCTGCGGATTCGATTAGTTCTGCTAGTGTTGGCTTCTTCAATATCAACACCTCCTATACAGCTTGTTGACGATTGTTTCGGTTATAGATTTTTTCGCTGACAGAAAAATCAAGATTAAATTTATCTTTTATTCCCATCAGTTCAGTTGTTTCATCAAGTATTTCTTGCCGATCGATAAGCATTTCTGGCGTCATTTCTGCTTTCTTAACCATTTTCGGAAAGCCATGTAAATTAGATACTGCCTTGTTAGCAATCACATTCGCTTTGATGAAATCAATTCGTACAGGTTTCCGTAATGACTTTTTTAGATTTTGCATAGCTACTTTCTGATGTTCCTTATCCAACATGCGAAATACTTGGAAGCCTTCAAAACCTGTTGATTGGCGTAGTTCTTTGATGACTGATTTGATCCATTTTTTGAATGCTTTTGCCTCTTGTTTGCGAGACTTAAAAATCAATTCATAAATTCCAGTTTCTGCAATAATGGTAAATTCTTGTTTCCCTCCAAGGGTGTCGATAGTAGCTACCCCCTTTTCGTCAGAATCTAACTTTTTAATTGCGTCACGATTATTTCTAATAGCTAACGCATTAGTCACATCTTTCGCCACCGCCCACCATTCGCCATTAATGTTGACAAATCTGATTGTATGTCCGTTCCAAATTTCTGTTTTCATTTGATTACCTCCTATCTGATTTTGTAGAAGTCGATAATAGCCAAAAGGGTTTCGTGAGCTTTTTTACTTTGATTCTTCCCAGATAAGTAATCGTTTAAATCTTGTCTTGGCAAGTTAAAATAAGTTGCTACACTGATCAACGATATACCCTTCGATTCAAAATAATCACGAATTTTTTGTCTACTTACTGCTGTATCCGGCATACTAGTCTCCCCCTTTCTAAAATGATTTGTAAGTTAATAGAACAGAAAAGTATAAATAACCATTGACTTAATTGACCCGTTCGTATACTATGAAGGTACAGAAAATAAGCCACAACAATGCCTTTTAATTTTGCTTTCGGTCGATAAACTTATGCAAAGAAGGTGTGTTTTTGGTTTGTTGTATATCAAATTAACTTACAAGAGGAGTATAACCCTATCGGAAACTTTTTTCAAGTAAAAAAGTATCTTTTAGTAAACTTTCTTTTGTAATAACAAGGAGAATGCCTTTATGACAGTGTTTGAGAGAATACAAACTTTGGCAAAAAAACAAGGAAAAAGCGTAAAGCAGCTATCAAGAGAAATTGGATTTGGAGAAAGTACTATTTACAAATGGAAAACTCAATCTCCAAAAATGGAGTATCTTGATAAAGTCGCTGAAAAATTGAACACTACCACAGATTATCTGCTCGGTAAAACTGATAACCCTAGTATGAAGGAGTCATTCTTAGATAGTGATGAAAGTGATTTACTAGCAGCCTTCCGTCTTGAGAGTGAAGATATGTCAGAAGAACAGAAAAAGAAATTCAACAATTCTCTAAAAGGCATGATGAAGGTAGCTCGCGGATTACTGGATGATGATTCTAAATGGAAGGAATAATCGTGGTGACAGCTTATGACCAAATTCGAATACCAGCATGTCTTTTCAGATGAATATAATGAGTACCTAGAAAAAGCAAACCAACTACTTTTTGACATATCAATGCAATTTAACAAATCTGTTGATAAGCTTCGTTACGATGATATAATCAATTATTTTCGAATCAATTTTAATGTACACTTCGCTTTTTTTGAAGCAGATCCAACAGAATTATATGGTGACGAAGGATGGCCGAAAACTCAGCCTGATTCTTCTTGGATTAAATATAAAGATACGATTCAAGGTGCTGACTTCTGCTTTTTAGATTCAGAAATTGTAGATCGAATTTCAGGTGTCACTATTCCTGAAGGTAACCGTACTCTTATCTTAATTAATCAGGATCGTGTTTATCCCAGAATCATTTTTACAATTTTGCATGAACTATGTCATTTTTATTTTCACATAAGAGATAAAGATAAGAAACGAGCCTTCATTTCTCTAACTAATGATCAAATTGAAGGTCAATACTCAGATGAACTAATTCCTTTTGAAAACGAAGCAAATATTATTGGATCAATTCTTTTCTGCCCTGAAGAACGTCTTGAATACATGCTGGCCAAAAAATATACTTTTAAAGACATGTGCCGAAATACCGGTATGAGTGAGCCTGCTATGCATAACCGACTACTAAATTATTTTGATCATATATTAAAACTACCTTACTACCTAGCGTTAAATTATGTCTGGAAATTTAGAAAAGATGATTCATATACTCGAAATCTTATTGCACATAAAGTTAAGCTTTCACAACACGAAAGAAAAAATCAAGAGAAAACAATAAAACTTTTACAGATGCAAAGAGCTTATGTTGATAAACTTCAAGGTAAGCCCTTCTGGGATAGCATCCTTAAAGAAATGAATTATTTAAAAGATCCAATTTATGACTACAGTAACTTTCCTAAAAGATACCAAGATAAAGATTAACAGTCCTAAAATAAATAAAAAAAACACGATCCCACTCCGGCAAGAGTATGATCGTGATCAAATAAAGGACAGCAAAATAATTTGATTATTACATCATAGGAGTGAAATTATGGAGCAAATGGAACAATTATTTTTGACAGAAGAATTTTCTAATGCAATTGATAACTCTATTAAGGATATCCCGACACTTGATTCATCAATTGATTACTGGTTAGTTAGAGCTCAATCAGGGAAATTCTATACGGACTTCAACATCAATAACTATGTAGGGATTGGTTGGAATGAAATATCATTAGCTGATATAGAATCAACAAACAACTCATCAGAAATGTTAAAGCCAATACTTAAAATGAAATTGAACCCACAAACTTTAACTGATTCTCAGAATACAGATGAGGCACCAGTAGACGCAGAAACAAAGGAAACTCCACAAAATGACAAAACTGAAAGCCAGATTGGAACTTGGGCCGGTCAATTGCTCCGGTTTGTTAATAATTTAAAGAAAAATGACGTTGTAGTTGTTCCATCTGAGAAATCAGAGTTTTTTTTAGTGGGAAGAATTACGGGAGATATTTATGAATTAACAGATGACGATCTAAACAAACAGGAATTGTCAAAAAACTATAAAAAATCAGATTTCAAGAAACGTTGGCCAGTTGATTGGTGGGGATATTTCAGAAGGAATGATGCAGACAGCGCATTATATAAAATGATTTATTCACATGCCACATTAACTAATATCAATGACTATAAACCATATATTAATCGTGCTATGTTTCCATATTACATTGAGGATAATAAATTTCACCTGACCCTTCAAGTTACTCAACCACAAGATATTGATAGTATTTATTTAGGACAGTTGATTTATCAATATTCTCAAATGTCTACAACCATTTACCCAGAAGACAGAGTCGATGCTAAAGTAAATATTCAGTCCGAAGGTATTTTTGAAATAATCACACCTTTAGTAAAACACGGATTAACAATATTTGCCGTACTATCAGTAGTACTTGCCTTACCTTATGGAGGAAAGCTAAAGTTTTTTGGTCAATCCTTAGATATTCCTGGTATCATATCAGGGCATCGTAAATCTAAAGAAAAGAAACTTAAGGCAGACGAAAAACAGCTTGAAATCATTAGGCAAGCGATGAACTTGGCTAGAGAACTAAAAGTACCCATTTCTCAATTAGGAGTAAAGTTACCCAAGGATCTCATCAAGATACTGGATGAGCAACTCGAAGAAGAGTTTAGCAATCAATCTGAGAATTCGGAAATTGAAGATAACTCTATCGAGGAATAAAAACTAGTATGCCTCAAATTTGACATTATGCTTGAAAATAGCTGCTATCAGAATAGCTACTAAAATACCTATGTAATCATTAACTCCAACTTTTTCAAAAAGAAGCAAAGTAGGGAACAAAGCAACAAGAAAAATTGTAATTGCAACACTAAAATTTGTAATTCTTTTTCTCATAACGACCACCTACTATCTTTCTTTTTTTTATAAATATTGAATACTTTTATTTAAATTCATTTTAGCATAAATTTCAATACTTTTTTTCTAAAATGCTTAGACAAAAAACACATCCCACCCCGGCAAGAGTATGATCGTGCAAAAATAAAGCGCCTATAGGCATAGGCTTCTTTAGTTGTGCCTATTATACCAAATGATAGGAGAAAATGACAATGTGGGTAGAACCATTGAAAGATGGGCGTTTCAAGTTTATTGAACGCTACAAAGACCCGTATACTGAAAAGACTCGGAAAAAATCAGTGGTACTAAATAGCCAATCAAAACAAGCATGGAATAAAGCGCTAAGTATCCTGAATGATAAAATAGAAAATGAACTGGCTAAAAAGAAAATCGAGAAAGTCCCCTTCCAGCAAGTTTATACTGAATGGGAAAATAATTATTTTAAATCTTTGAGACCTAACTCAAAGAACACGTATGTAGCCATTCGAAAAATTATTTTCAAGAATATAAACGAAGACATTCTGATTTCAAATATTGATACAAGATTGTTGCAAAACTTCTTTGCCTCTCTCGACTATTCTCAGACTTATATCGCCCATATCAAGTCGAATCTTAACTTAGTATTCAAATATGCGATTAAACTCGGCTACGTTGATAAAAACCCTGTTGAAAACGTAGAGATTATCCCTAAAGCGAAAACCCTAGAAGATATAGAACGTATTGAGGATAAGTACCTTGAAAAAAATGAAGTAAAATTGATCCTAGATCAACTTTATAAAAGTCGGTCAACCTTTCGTGTCGGTCGATTAGCTGAATTTATGTATTTAACAGGAGTTCGCTTTGGCGAAGCAGTCGCATTAAGAGAAGGAAATTTTGACTTGGATAATAATATCGTTCACATTAGAGGTACAATCGACTACAGCAAAGGTTACAAACAAAAAGCGATAGGACCAACTAAGACCCAGAAATCGAATAGAGATGTCCAATTGACTCGGCGAACGGTTGATCTCGTAAAACGTACTTTTGAAGAAAATAAACTAGATTTGGTATCCGAATCTGATTTTAGTAATGATGGGTTCGTTTTTGTGACCCGATCAGGTACGCCGATGCAAAATAGTTCATTCAATCGTTCTTTTGCTGCTGCAGGTAAAAAAAGTGGGATCCACAAACGGTTAACATCTCATATTCTTAGACATACCCATGTATCGCTACTCGCCGAACAAAATACACCTCTGAAGGCTATTATGGATCGAGTAGGTCACGAAGATGCCGACGTCACAAATAAAATCTATACGCACATCACCGACAAAATGAAGACTGATTTAATCAGCCAACTAGAAGAGAATGGTTTATAATCATTCTTTTTCTTTTTGCCCCTTTTTTGCCCCTTTTGACCTTAGCACAAAACAAAAACCTGCTAGAGCCTTACAGCCCCAACAGGTTTGATGACGATACTATTTTACAGCATCTTTTAATTGTTTTCCGGCTTTAAAAGCTGGTGATTTGCTGGCTGCGATAGTGATTTCTTCGCCTGTTTGAGGGTTACGGCCTTTGCGAGCTGCGCGTTCACGTACTTCGAAGTTTCCAAAGCCGATTACTTGAACCTTTTCTCCATCTTTTAATGAAGTTTGAATTCCGTCAAATAAAGCATCTACGGCTGCTGTTGCGTCCTTTTTGGTCAATCCTGTTTTCTCTGCTACTTGTTCAACTAAACTTTGCTTATTGATCATAATGTATAGCCTCCACTATCTTTTTTAATGTATTCCAAAGACAATTCTATTCGTTCTTGCGGGGAAAGGCAACAGTTAACACTCCTTTTTCTCTTTTTTTGGATTTTTTATTTTTTTATTTATTAGAAATTAAAAAATAAAAAAATTATTCAAATTTTTTTAAAATAATTTGTACATTTCCTTATTAAATTGGTATTCTAAATTATAATATTTTATATTGATAATTAGTTAAATAACAAATATAACAAATAAATAAGGCTGGTACGCTTGTTTTATCAGGTTTTTAAGATTATATTAAATAAAAAAACATTTTAAGGGGTTTTATTTATGAATATGAGAGGGTTAATGAAGAAGGAGACATCTCGTCGTTTGCAGTTGGTTGAAGAATTATATTATGCAAAGGAACTCCTGACATCGGAACAATTAATGGAATCATTAAATTGTTCACTCCCAGCATTAATCACCGATGTTCGTTTTCTTAATGGAGAAAATTTGCCGTTTAAAATTACGAAAATCAAAGGACTCTATACGATCGACTTTGATTCATATGCAACGATTGATGCAGTTTATGCGTATATTTTACGCACTAGTTTAGAATATCAGGTCATTAACAGTCTACTTTTTGAAAAAAGTCGCGGCATCCAACCTGCTGCTGATCGATTGAACTGCAGCTTTTCAAATATGCAGCGTTACTTAATCAGCATCAAGAAGGAAGTGATCAAATGGGATATCACGGTTACACATCGACCGTTACAAATGGTTGGCGATGAAGGAGCAATTCGGCATTTGTTTTATCTCTTCTTTAAAGAGTCGCGTATGGAGTTTGCTGATTACGGATTTTCTCAGCGTCTATTGAATTCTGTGGATGAGTTAATTCGTCGTATTCTAGAAGAAAATCAAATTACGAATAATATGAACATTCATTTCCAATTAATGCATAGCTTTTTGATTGGGCTGCAACGTCAAAAGCATGGGCATAAAATGAAGCGAATTTACCGCTACAGCGGGTTAATTATACCTAATGTGAAGCAGCTTGAATCATTAGTACGTTTGATCAAGCGGGAAACATCTTTAGAGTTTACCAATGCTTGTCTAAAAGAGTGCTTATGGCCGTTGTTTTCACATCAACTGCTTCTGAATCGTAAACAGCAAGCACTGGTTCACAAAAGAAATAGACGCCTAGCAAATTTCTACCATACACACTATTTATTGCTGGAAGCGGTCAGCGATCTATTGAGTACACCACTTTCACAAAATGAAATGGTCGACGCTGCTCGGTTGCTCGGCAATGAATTATTTTGCTACTATCCAGAAAAGCATTCAATCGAAATTTTGCACGAATCAGAAAAAATTATGTTGCATTTAATTGATAAAAAATACTATCGAGAAATCAAAAAGCTTGAGAATGTTGTCAGCAACTTTTTATCGCCGCTTCATCAGGAGGAATTTGTTCCGCTGTATATCAGTTTTTTGATAACAACGATAGATAATCTGCTGCAGCGTTTAATTAATTCTGACAGACCTATCAAGGTTCTTCTCCTGTCAGATACTTCCACCACTCATGAACGCTTTTGGCATTCTGTTTTTCCTGATTTCATCAAGGGTGCAGTCACGTATGAACACTTTGAGACGCCCTTCATCAAGCAGGATCAACTGACTGACTTAACACAGCAATACGATCTGATTGTTACGAATGTTACGATGAAGGATCTAGTACCTGCTTGTCCTTTGATTGCGATCAACGCTTTTCCAACGGCAAAAGATTTTGATCGAATTCAACAGTTTATTAATCAATTTGACCCACTTTTATCACGAAAGGAACTACATCATGAACTTACGCCGTCTACTGAAACGAGATAGTCAGCGACAATTACAGTTAGTTGAAACACTCTATTACTCTCAACATCCACGTTCGAGTGAGGAATTATCGTCAATCATTCAATGTACGATACCTGCATTTCTAAATGATATTCGCGCCATCAACAATCAAAGCGAGTATTACAAGATAGTGCGAGAAAATAGTCTATATCATTTAGAACTCAAAGATAATGCCACAATTGATATTTTATATTCAACGTTAATTAGAAACTCAATTGCTTTTAAACTGCTAGAAGCGATCTTTTATGAAGAATCTTATACACTATTAGAGCTTTCGAAAAAACTATTCTGCAGTCTGAGTACAGTTCAAGCATCAATGAAGGACCTGCAAGAAACATTAGGGCGCTGGAAAATGTCTATCCAGCGTCGCCCTTTTCGTTTAACGGGTGATGAGACAGCTATTCGGCATTTATATTTTTTATATTTTTCTGAGAAAAAAGAAGCCCGTGAAAACACACGTTTCAGTTCGGAATTTTTTCATTTTGGCGAAAAAATTGTTCGCTCGATAGTTAGAGAAAATGAGCTATCATTATCGCTGGCTCAGTATAACCGTCTATCAATTACTTTTTTTATCAGTCTAGTACGAATCTCAAGAGGACATCGTATTGTTCCGAAACGATTACGATCAACTGCGATCAGCGCACCTAATCCATACACAGTCAACAGGTTTGAGCCCTACCTGCGGAGAGAGCTGGGAATTCTTTGTTCCGAAGACATCGTGAAGGATAGTTTTTGGCTGCTTTATTCCGATTTATTCTTATTAGGAGATAAACAAAAGAAAAAGGTCATGGAGAATAATTATTCTTTAGCCTATCATTATGAAATACACCTTGAGTTAGCAGAAAAACTCAGTAGAATGCTGATCGTTCCACTAACTGCAAAACAAAAGGATCAAGTAGCGACAATCTTGATTAATCAGCATCTTTTCCACGCAAAAACAAAGGAAATGATCAGTATTCTCCAGGATCGGAAAAAGGATTGCTTGCGGTTGCTAGAGACTTTTCATGCTCATTGCGTCTATCAGCTGCGTAAGCTCATACTCGAATTTACTGAGGAGTATCATCTCTTTAATTCAGATGAATTTATTGATAATTATATCTATCAAATCATAGCTACTGTTCCAAACTGCTTAAATGGAATGAGGCGATCAGAAAAGCCCGTTAAACTTTTGGTCGTGTCTACTGATTCTATTATGCAGGAAAGCTTATTGACGGAGCTTTTGCGTTTATCACTTCGAGGAAACTATACGATTCATCAAATAAATGCTTCGCAACTGCATAATCGAAGCTATTCGGAGCTTTTTGAAGAACACGATATTGTCATCAGCACCTCCACATTCGATGTACCGAACTGTCAAACACCCATCATCGCCGTTGAACTTTGTCCCAGCGTGCACTCTTTAAATAAAATTCAGATAATGGTAGATGAAATCAACAAAACCAACAATCAGTTGCTGCGAACCTAAAAAATGGACTTGAGTACGTTCACTCAAGTCCATTTTTTTCATCGACTAAACGGGTCAGCTCTTTTTCCATTGATGCCTTTTCTGCTGTTAAGCTGTTGATCATTCGCTGATACTTCTCAGTGCCGTTCTTTTTCCGAAACACATTCAACTGAATCACAGAAAAAAGAATCATAATCAACGCTAAAGCAATAATCACCAATGAGATAACGCTTAATTCCATTCTAAATAGTGTATATAATAAAACAATCAAACCGATCACGATTTCGAGAATACTAAGCTTTGCTCGCCGCCCACCCCCAAAGATGATCCGCTTTAGTACCGAGCCGTGTAATAATTCTTCATAACGAGTCAGGCGCGCTTCTAAAAAGCTGACCTGCTCTTTTAATTGATTGATTCGTTGTATATCTGGCATAGTAACTTCGCTCCTTCATCTCCTTAATCTATTATTACCAGTAATTTCCATTTTCGCAAATATTTTATTTCTCAATTATAAAAATAATAATTTTTATCAGGCAGCCCTGATCAATAAGAACATTCTAAGCATTTAACGCGGAAGATTAAAAAGTGTAAAGGATTTCATTTGGTCGCAATCGTTCAAATTGTATAAAAACTTTGCAAATTCTTATTTGAAATTGTTCGAAATTCCTGTACAATTGTTTTGTAAGCGAATCCACTTCGTATACGAATCGTTAAGAAGGAGTGTGTCAAATGATTATTGGAATTCCCAAAGAAATCAAGAACAATGAAAATCGTGTTGCCCTTCCCCCATCTGGTGTATTTGATTTAACCAATCGTGGTCATCAAGTATTAGTTGAAAAGGACGCTGGTAAAGGTTCTGCCATTACGGACGAAGAGTATGCGGCAGCAGGTGCAACCATTATCGACAGTGCCGCAGATGTTTGGGCGGCTGAAATGGTGATGAAGGTCAAAGAACCTCTACCTGAAGAATATCAATATTTCCGCAAAGGGTTGCTACTATTTACCTATTTGCATTTAGCAGCAAACAAACCATTGACTGAAGCATTAGTTAATAGTGGTGTCAATGCGATTGCTTATGAAAATGTCCAGCCAGCTGACAATACCTTACCGTTACTTGCTCCAATGAGTGAAATCGCAGGACGTATGGCGGCACAAATCGGCGCGAATTATTTAGAACGTGTCAACGGTGGAAAAGGTATTCTACTATCTGGTGTTCCTGGTGTGCGTCGCGGAAATGTAGTCGTAATCGGCGGTGGTGTTGTTGGATTGAACGCCGCTAAATTAGCATTAGGTCTAGGTGCTAATGTAACCTTGCTAGATGTCAGCGTTCCTCGCTTGAAGGAATTGGATATTATTTTCGGCAACAGCGTACAAACTATGATGTCAAATAGCTACAACATTCAAGAATGTTTGAAAACGGCTGATTTGGTTATCGGTGCCGTATTGATCCCAGGACACAAAGCACCAACATTGGTTACCAAAGAAATGGTTGCTCAAATGCCTGATCATGGAGTAATCGTGGATGTCGCGATCGACCAAGGTGGAATCTTCGAAACAGAAGACCGCGTGACGACTCATGATGATCCAACCTACGTGACTGAAGGTGTGGTTCACTATGCAGTAGCAAACATGCCGGGTGCCGTTCCACAAACAGCGACATATGCCTTGAGCAACAGCACGATGGCGTATGCAAATCTGTTAGCAAATAACCCATTAGAAGAAATCTTGAAGAATAACTTAGCCCTTCGACGTGGAGTCAACACTTACAATGGCAAGCTGACAATTGAGCCAGTAGCTAAAGACTTAAACATGGAATATACTTCAATTGACGAGGTATTAAACGAAGAATTAATGATGAATTCATAAAACAGGAAGAGCCTGTCAGCGTGATGCTGGCAGGTTTTTTGCTATAATGAAGAAGGTTCTTATATTTTAGGAGGTTCATCATGCTTTTTTCTGAAATTCTGTATCAGCGACCTGATTTAACACAATATGAAACGCTCTTTCATCAAGTTACTCAACAATTTTCCGAAGCTCCAAATTACCCAGCCGCAAAGGCAGCTCTAGAAAAGCTAAATCAATTACGTGCTGAGATGGCTAAAAACATGAAATTGGCCTACATTCGCCACTCAATCGATACAAAGGACAGCTTCTATCGTGAGGAAAATGACTTTTGGGATCAACATGCTCCTATAGTTGATCAAATCCACAATCATTTTTACAAAAGCCTGCTATCCTCTTCTTATCTGGAACAATTAGAAAAGGATTTCCCGACAACACTATTTCTTTATGCACAGGATCAACTACGTCTATTAGATGACTCGGTTATTGCTTTAAAACAGCAGGAAAATGAAGGAATTAGCCAATACACTCAATTGATCGCTTCAGCTGAATTGGACTTTAACGGTAAGAAACGGACACTGTCAGAGTTATCTGCCTTCTTTACTGATCCAAACCGAGAAATCCGAGAGTCTGCTCAAAAACTTTACGACAGCTTTTTTGTCGCCCACGAAGAAGAATTTGATGAGATCTATGATCGCTTAGTCCAGCTGCGCCATCAGCAGGCAGAAAAACTAGGCTTTGAGAATTATGTCGAGTACGGAGATCATTTAATGAATCGCTGGAGCTATGATCGTAGTCAGCTACAGGATTTCCGCCAATTTATTCTGGAAAAGGTCGTACCAATCAATCAAAAGCTCTATCAACGACAGGCTGATCGCTTGGGGCTTGAAGCACTCTTACATTATGACCTGCCCCTCGTTTATCCAGATGGCAATCCTCGTCCGCAAAGCCAAGGAGAAGCATTAATTCAAAAAGCCCAAGCGATGTATCAGGAACTTTCCGATGAGACTGGCGATTTTTTTGACTTGATGGCGCAACAAAAATTCATGGATCTAGCCAGTCGTTCAGGAAAACAAAGCGGCGGCTATTGTGAATTCATCGATGCTATTCAAATGCCCTTCATTTTCGCAAATTTTAATGGTACGTCAGATGATGTTGATGTCCTGACTCATGAGACAGGACACGCCTTCCAAAGCTATCTGTCTCGCTGGATCAAAGAGCCTGAGCTGGTTTTTCCAACTTCGGACACCGCCGAAATCCATTCTATGAGTATGGAATTTCTAACTTGGCCTTGGATGGAGAACTTCTTCGGAACCGATAGCAGAAAATATCAATTTGCCCATCTAAGCAGCGCACTGCAGTTTTTACCTTATGGTGCTTTAGTTGATCATTTTCAAGAGGAAGTGTATCTGCATCCTGAATGGACAGCGCATGAGCGAAAAGCCTGCTGGCGTGAACTGGAGCACAGTTATTGTCCGGAACGGAATTACCAGGCCTCCGAAGCTTTAGAACGAGGAATTTATTGGTATCGTCAAGGTCATATTTTTGAAGTTCCCTTCTATTACATCGATTATACTTTAGCCCAGGTATGCGCCTTACAATTTTGGCAACGACAGATTGTTGAAAATGATCCATCTACTTGGCAGGATTATCTTGCGATTTGTCGTATCGGCGGAAGTAAAACCTTTTTGGAAACAGTCCAGTTAGGTCACCTTGCCTCACCTTTTGATCAGGAAAAGATGAGCCGTCTTTTAACAGCAGTCGATGATTACTTGTCACACATTTCGGAAACGGAATTACGCTGAGATAAGAAAACCTTAGGAGCAGATTACTCCTGAGGTTTTCTTATTGCTTTCATGGCAATTTTTATGACAAATGAAAAATCTAAAATTGGACGATTGTGTTGACTGTTGTGATTTTTTTGGGGGGAATGCACATATATTTCTTATGCGATATTTTTACTTCGTTAATTACTGCAGATAGCTCAGTTATACGATTCTGCTAAGGAGTCTGTTCGCTATATTCAAGAAAGTTAATAATTATAGCTCAAGCCTAACAAACTGAGAAAAGCAGAATTCGCAAAAAAAAATCCCTCTGCATAGAGAGGAATTCTAGGATTTATTTAGGAATCACCATCATCCGATCCCCACTCATTTGATGAAGCGCGATCGGTCGTTGGTAAAAATCATTCAATACTTTTTCTTTTAACAGTTCGGTCCGTGGTCCTTGGTTGAAGATTTTACCTTCGCGAATCATTAAAACCTGATTAAACAGCGGCAGGATTTCTTCCGTATGGTGCGTGACATACAGCAAGCTCGGTGCATCTGCAGTCTGTTTCATCTGCTTAATTCGTGCCAGCAAATCTTCTCGAGCAAATAAATCAAGACCATTACATGGCTCATCGAGAATCAATAATTCTGGTTTTGCCATGAGTGCACGCGCGATCAGAACGATTTGCTTCTCCCCTTGCGACAAAACCTGATAGACTTTGCCGATTAATTTTTTCGCCCCAAGTGATAGTAAAAGCTGCTTTGCCTCCTCCATATCAGCCTCCGAGTATTTTTGATAAATCCCAATACTGGCAAATTTTCCTGACAATACGATGGCCTCCGCCTGCTCCTCGCGATGAATTCGTTCCTGCAGTGATTGACTTACCCAGCCGATTCGTTTCGTTAGATCAGGAATAGATGTTTCTCCGAACCGCTGACCTAAAACGGTTAATTTACCAGAAGTGGGCCATAAGCTGCCTGAAATCATATTCAGCAGTAAACTCTTTCCTGCACCGTTCAACCCTAAAACCGCCCAATCTTCGCCAGCTTTGATACGCCAATCAATATCCTGCAGCAAAGCATTTTGTTGACGAATAAACTGAACCTGTTCAAAAGCTAAAATTTCCATATTTCTTCCTCCATCTTATCCCTTTTAACAATCTTATCAAAATCTCACAGAAAAGATACGTAAAATGATATAATTTATCAAATGACTTAGAAGGGAGTTTTACCTATGAACTATGAATTATCAGCCAGTACCTTCGCTCCTACTGCGAAGGTTCATTTACAACGAGGAGAAAAATTAAGAATTGAACCAGGCGCGATGGTTTACCAGCTGGGAGATATCGAGCTTGAGGGACATATGAATACAAACGGAAAAAAAGGACTTGGTGGCGCCTTAAGTGCTTTAGGTCGTTCAGTAACAAGTGGTGAAAGCTTCTTTATCAGTACAGCTACTGCTCGCTCCAATGAAGCGATGATTGCTATCGCACCTGCCGTACCTGGAAAAATCTTCGCCTTAGATGTCGGAGCTGAACATTGGCGTTTGAACACGGGGGCTTTTCTTGCCAGTGAGGAGAATGTCAGCTACCAAATGCAAAGACAAAAGCTTTCAGGTGCTCTTTTAGGCGGTACGGGAGGACTTTTTGTGATGGAAACAACTGGACGTGGACAGATTTTGGTTTCTGCTTTTGGTGATGTAGAAAAAATCGAATTAGATGGACACTCTCCAGTCATTATCGACAATCAGCACGTGATTGCTTGGACAAATTCGTTAGATTACAACATTCGTGTTGCTTCTGGCACTTTTGGTTTCAAGACTGGCGAAGGCGTCGTGAATGAGTTTCATGGCCGTGGAACTGTTTATATCCAAACACGAAACCTTGAAAGCTTCGCCAATCATATTGATCCCTTTATCCCTAAATCTTAAAGATTCACTCTCAGCATTGTAACAAGGAGAAATAACAGGTAAAATATGGGGGATACTGTTGCAGAAAGCTGGTTTATATGACTGAAAATACAAGAAAAGATGGCGGGCTGAATCAAACGCCTTCACGGGTGGCTCGTTATCATAGCGAAGCGGCTGCGCCGCAAAAGAACGAATATAAAAAAAAGACTCCTCAAGCTACTGAGAAGGAACCGACTGTAGCACCATCTGCCGCTTCGAACAAGCAGACAAACGCTCAGGAAAAAATGGTTCAAAGTACAGCATGGCTGACAATCGGTAATATTTTCTCTCGTCTGCTGGGTGCTGTCTATGTAATTCCGTGGATCGCCTGGATGCAACCCCACGGTCTAGAAGCGAATTATTTATATACGAAGGGCTACAATGTATACGCGTTGTTTTTAATGATCTCTACTGCAGGAATTCCTGCAGCAGTGGCAAAACAAACCGCCCGCTATAATTCCATGAATGAATATGGATTAAGTAAAAAATTACTATTTTATACGATGCGGCTGATGACCATCGGAGGAATCCTTTGTGCAGCTATCATGTATCTAGGTGCGCCATACCTATCTCAAGGAAACGCTGATTTAGTTCCTGTTATGCGCTCTTTAAGTGTTGTGTTGCTGATCTTTCCAGCGATGAGTGTGATTCGGGGTTTCTTCCAAGGGAACAACAACATGAAGCCCTACGCATTGTCTCAAATCATCGAACAAATCGCGCGGGTTTGCTACATGCTGGCTTCGGCCTTCATTATCATGCAGATCAACAATGGCAGCTATAAGACTGCCGTGGTTCACTCAACCTTTGCGGCTTTCATTGGTGTGGCTTTTGCGATGGGTGTGCTGCTCTTTTCATTACTTAAGGAACGCTCAGCCTTTCGTGAGCTGATTCGAGAGAGTAATAACCAGATTACCTTCTCTGGAGGACAACTCGTTCTTCAAATGATTCAACAGGCGATTCCTTTTATTATTGTCGGGAGCGCCATTAGTATTTTTAAACTGATTGATCAATATTCCTTTGAAAAAATCATGTCGATCGTAACAGATTACTCTGCGGCGAAAAATGCTGATCTCTTTACATTAATCTCTGCTAATCCAGATAAATTAACAATGGTCGTGATCGCACTAGGAACCGCTATGGCTACAGCTGGTCTGCCGTTGATTACGGAGCGCTTTACGAAAAAGGATCACGAGGGCTTGGCAAAATTAGTGACGAATAATATCCAATTGCTTTTCTTTGTGATGATGCCGGCAACTGTCGGAATGATTGTCCTTGCTTATCCGTTAAATACTCTATTCTACTGGCCGAATGCCCTTGGCTCAGAATTATTAGCAGCCTCCTGCGTGGTGGGGATCATGATGGGCTTATTCATGGTCTGTTCAACAATGCTGCAGGGGCTTGATGGCAATATGCAGGCCGTATGGTTCTTATGTATTGGGATATTTGTAAAAATCGTCGCGCAATTCCCTTTAATCTTTATGTTCGAGGCGTATGGGCCGCTTATTGCATCCTTTGTAGGATTCTTAGTGGCAAATATGTTTTTGTTGGATCGCATTCATGTCATTTCGCAGTTTCCATTTAAAGAAACAATGATTTCTATCGCTAAAGTCACAGTAATGTCCATTGTTATGGGCATTGTCGCTTATATCGTTAAGTTCGGCTGCGAAGTCATCTTAAGCGCGGATTCTAAGATACAATCAATGATCATTATTCTCATCGTAGCTGCCTTTGGTGGATTTACCTACATGGTTTTAGCCTTAAAAACACGAATGGCCGACAAATTGTTAGGCTCACGTGTAAATGGTATTCGCCGCCGATTACGTCTTTAAAAAACACACCCCTGCTGTATATCAGTATCCTGCAGCGGGGGTGTGTTTTTATGTGCTAAAAAATGAGGCTTCCTTGAGCTTATACTTAGCATTTATTTGCTGTGCTTCAGAAGATTGCGCCAATCAATGATCGTTTTATTGACATGGTTCAATACTTCTAATTCCAATTTTTTCGTATCTGCGACTTCCTGTTGCTGAAACGATATTAGCCTCTCGTAATTTTTTTGCAGCAGATCGTGAATTGTCTGAGTCCCTTCAGAAAGGATCAAGCTGTTCGCCTCTGCCTTCAATTGTTCGATTACAATTGGTGTCGTTTCTTGAAAGTACGCATAGCCGTATTGGTTGAGATTGTTCTTATACGATCGCAGCGTTGTCAATGAAGCCTCTAAGACAGCTACTCCGTCTGCCGTTTGCTTCGGTATCTGAACAGTTTCTTTTTGGTAC
This sequence comes from Enterococcus avium, assembly GCF_002891025.1. Taxonomy (NCBI): domain Bacteria; kingdom Bacillati; phylum Bacillota; class Bacilli; order Lactobacillales; family Enterococcaceae; genus Enterococcus; species Enterococcus avium. The sequence goes on from NZ_NBSL01000003.1 coordinate 1,059,550, forward strand.
TGCGGCTTTTTCTTTCGTTTTAGCGCCCATCGCGTAATCAAAAAAGTTGCTAGACAAACAATGACGTTTGAAAGCAAGACTTCTGGACGTAAAAAATTTTCAAGCATGACTTTCACTTCCTCCAAGAGATGATACCATTATACCGAACTAGTTCATAGTAAGGGATCATTTTTCTTAAAAAAAGAAAAATGACAACTATTTTTTTGCATATTGAAACATAAAAATACACGTCGGGAAAATTCCCGACGCGTTGATTCTAACTATTTTACTGTTACACGAACCTTAGCCAATGCCTGTTCCAAATCTGCTAGCAAGTCTTCTGTGTCTTCGATTCCTACAGACAAACGCAGCAAGCCATCTGTTATCCCTTGCTTTTCTCTTTCTACTCTTGGAACACAAGCGTGGCTCATCGTTACTGGATAGGATAAGATCGATTCCACACCACCAAGGCTAACAGCCGCAATCGGTATCTGCAACGCCTCTGCGAAGGTGTAAACCGCTTCTTGGTTAACTAACTCAAAGGATAGGACCGCTCCTCCAGAGGTTGCCTGGCGTTTGTGAATGTCATATCCGGGATGATTAGATAAGCCCGGATAGTGAACCTTCTGTATAGCTGGATGATTCTCCAGCATTTGACTGATTTTTTCAGCGCTGCGAGCACTTTGCTCCATTCGCAAAGCCATCGTTTTTAATCCTCGCATCGTCAACCAGCAATCTTCGACTCCTAAAATCCCGCCAAGAACCTTTTGCTGCAGTTTGATTTGATCGTGCCATTTTTCATCATTCGTAATCACTAAACCTGCCACCACATCACTATGCCCATTGATAAACTTAGTTGCACTGTGGATCACAATATCGACTCCTAGAGCCAATGGTTTTTGAAATTGCGGTGTCATAAACGTATTATCGATCATTGTCACTAGATGATGCGCCTTGGCGATCGCTACAACGCCAGCAATATCTGTCACTGATAATAATGGATTAGATGGTGTTTCTAAGTAAAGTCCTCTTGTATTAGGACGGATCGCATGCTCCCATTCGTCTAGGTTGGTTTCATCGACAAAGGTCACCTCAATCCCAAAACGATTCATCACTTCATTCACTAATTGAAAGGTGCCGCCATAAATACTCTTGCACATGACTAAATGATCCCCTTGATTAAAGCTCAGCAAAACCGCCGATATCGCGCCCATTCCAGATGCGAATGCTGTCGCATATTTCCCGTTTTCCAATGCAGCGACTGCCTCTTCTAAAGATGTACGTGTAGGATTTCCAAACCGGGAATAAGTGTACGGCTGTCCTTCCTTAATAGAGTCTTGCTTAAAAGTCGAACATTGGTAAATTGGTATTGAAGAAGCGCCGGTTTCTCCATCAAATGCATGGTATCCATGAATCATTTTTGTCTTATCGTTCATCTCAAAATCCTCCCTACTCATTTCTCACAAGTTTAGCTTAACACTGTTCGAAGCGTTTTCATGTTTTTTGGAAGAATTCCCATAAGAAACTTAGCCGATTTTCAGGAATTCTTGGCGCTTTCTAATGGATGATGAAATAGAAGAATGTTCCCAACAGCAGGAGCAAACTAAAATTGACCATACAGAACAAACCAAGGAACCTTTTCGTCTTTCTAGGATAATAAACTCGGAATAAATTGTAGCCGATTAAATTAGCCAATGAGGCAATCAATGTCCCTAACCCGCCGATATTTACGCCTAAAATGACCGCCTGTTGATTGGATGTAAACGGCGCAATCAAGAAGGCAGCCGGTACATTAGAAATGACTTGGCTTAATCCTAATCCTGCCAAATAAATTTCTTTTCCGTTCAAAGTCTTCAAAAAAGTATTGATAAACTCAGCATCTCCAATATTACCAACGATGATAAAAAAACTGACAAAGGTTACTAATAATCCATAATCCACCTTTTTGTACAATTCACGTCGGTAAAGCAGAATGATTAGCGCTACTAAAGGAATCACCCACTGATATAGTAGAATATCCAGAACTACAAAAATCATTAGCAGCATCAATCCTGTCAGCAGCAGACTTTCTTTTCGATTAATCTGATTTTCTTTTAGCTGAATTTCGTCTAAGGAATCCTTCGCTACCAGCAGAGTCAAAAATCCCAGAGAGATCACACTAACCAAAAGGACTAGCGACATCCAAGACAAAAATTGAACGAGCGGTACATGATAATAATCATACAAAAATAAATTTTGCGGATTGCCAAACGGAAAAAAACTACTTCCTAGATTAGCCGCAACAATGATCAACACGCTGCCTAGAAAGCGTCCTTTAAATTTCGGCAGTATAGACAATAGCTTTAAATAAATCGGTAGTAAAGTCAAAATCGCCACATCGTTTGTCAGAAACATCGATCCTATTAAAGATAGTACAATCATCAATTGGACTAATTGACGACTATTCTTGGAAAAATGCAGCAGCTTTTGGGCAATATAACGCAAAAGCCCCACTTCTTCAAAGCCTTGAATCAGCAACATCAAACCAAATAAACTAAAAATTACTTTATAGTCAATAAATGTACTTGAAAAACGGCCGATCAAACAGCTGATAATAGCTAAGACTAATGAAATACTCATTAAGAGATTCGCTTTGAAATACCCTATTATTCGATTCATACTTGCTCATCTTCTCTCATTTTTAAAAGCTGCTGGCAGTTAAACACTCTAAAATTCAATCGTTGCACAGCAACTTTCTATTATATTCCATCGAACTAGATCTCAAACTATTTTGAACCTCTCATGACTAAAGTCACGAGATTCTTGGGAATAGAGCAGACTTGCGAACGGATTTCTTTGCCCGCAGCGGTGTCTCTTATTGACCAAGCTATCCCCGTAGTTCCTACGGTTAAGGTATCTAGACTATTACTTGTATTTGTAGACCCTCAGCCAAAATATTTTTACTCGCATTGATGTCGCGATCATGATGCGCATGACAAACAGGACAAGTCCATTCTCTAATTTCGAGTGACTTCTTGCCGTCCTTGTGTCCACATTTTGAACAAAGCTGACTAGACGGAAACCATTTATCTACTTTGATGATCTCACGACCGTACCATTCAGCTTTGTACTGTAATTTACTCACAAAACTAAACCAAGAGACATCCGAAATACTTTTGGCTAGCTTATGATTACGCAACATACCTTTCGTATTTAAGTCTTCGATACAGATACTATCGTGATTTTTGACAATCTCTGTACTCAACTTATTCAGAAAGTCCGTGCGTTGATTGATTACTTTTTCGTGCAATCGGGCGACTTTTTTCTTTTGTTTTTGATAGTTTCTAGCCTCAAAAAGTTCTTTCCCCGCTTTTTTAGCGAGTAACGCACGGCGAGACAATTTACGTTGTTCCCGTTTGAGTATTTTCTCCATTTTGGACGTGAATCGATTATTATCGATTTTTTGACCATTAGAAAGAATCGCAAAATCAGTGATGCCTAAATCAATTCCAATTTCTAAGCCCGTTTTAGGCAATTCTGGGACTTCTTCTTCACAAAGGATTGAGACAAAAAATTTCCCACTTGGATTTTTCCGAATGGTTGCATTTAAAATCCGTCCATTGAGCTCTCGACTTTTCGCAAATTTCACTTGCCCTAATTTAGGTAATTTGATGATGTTTTCAATAATCGTAATGCTCTTATTGACGTTTTTCGTGGTATAGCTTTGGACGGGATTCTTTTTGCTTTTAAACTGTGGTCGCCTATTTTGTTTTTTAAAAAATCGAGAAAATGAATCGGAAAGATTTTTTACCGAGGATTGAAGCGCAATACTATCGACTTCTTTTAGCCAACTCGTTGCTTCATTCTTTTTCATCTGAGGCAACATGGCAGAACAGGAATTATAGGTTAAACCTTTGCCATTTTTAGAATATTCTTCGTTCCAAAGAGCCAAGAAATAGTTATAGACAAAACGAACACACCCAATCGTTTTAATGATCAAAACCTCTTGGTCGGCGTTGGGGTAGATTCTGAATTTATAGGCTTTGTGTCGCAGCATAGCATTCACCTCAATCTGTCGAAATTTTTTCGCATTGAATCCGTTTCCATCATTTTAACATAGGTATATACTAAATTTGAATATGTCGGTCGTTTAACATAGCTAAAGCTATGCCACGACCGAATCCGATTCATCTGCATGAATAAAGTCGCGAGTGTTCTCGGCTAACTCATAAACTACGAAAAGCAAAACCAAGGACAGCGAGCTCATGAGTAAAACAAAAAAGTGTATCCAGAAAAAAAATAGACCCTCAAATAGAGAGTCTAAACAATCTTTTCATCATGCTTGTTCTTGATTCACATAACCTGAATAGTGGCTTCGTTTACTTCGGTTATAGAGAACTGAAATAATTTGAATCACAGAAACGATAACAATAATAAGGCTAATGATCAAACGAATTGAAGCTGTATTTCCTGTAGAAATGTAATGCAAGACATCTCCTCTAGACCAGGTTTGTTCCTGAAGCAGCTCAACTAATTCCTGGCTAAAAATATTATTGTGCATCAATAAAAAGACCCACATAACTGCCGAAACAGCAGTGTCAATAATAGACCAAACACACACACGATTCGTCCAACGGCGATCAATCAATTTCACCACACCAACAATTAATGTCAGTAGGGTTCCTATAATTAACACCGGAATCAAAAACATTGTAAAGCTGTTACTGAATAATGGAACATTAAAACTAACATTCCCTGACTCGGTGAAAACGTGAGAGAATCCACTTACCGATACAAATATGAAAATGACACTAAAAACAATGACGGCAATAATTTCTGCTATTGGATCAGATAAAGGAATCAGTTTTTCTGTAGTCAACGGCGGCAAATCCGTCACCTTCCAATCATCCTTTTTCCTGCTATTTAAAGCACCTGTCCGCTCGGCGATCACAAATCCCACTGTCGTCCATACAAGTGTCTGCATTACTCCAGATACACCGCTTTGAATTCCAGATTGAAACATCACCTGAAGAATGCGGCTAACCTGATTGCTATTTTGCTGCAACGTCTCAAAAACCCCAGTCACTGCCCCAACGATAACTGTAATAATCCCGACAATCGGAACCAACAGCTTCAGTAAACGAATGTACTCATCATACACCTGCGGAGAAATAAGATAACGAGAGTTTTGACGATATTGTTCAGCTAACTTTGTCGGAGAACCCATCGATTGCAGCACCTCTTTGATCTCAGCATCATTTGGCTGATCTGACAGCATATCATAAATATTGCTGCGTAATTCTTGGGCGACCTCTGCCCGTTCCTTTTCCGGCAATTGCTGAACAACCGCCGCGATATAGCGCTCAATTAAATTTTCCATAGTCACTCCCCCGAGTAGATGTCCATTAGACTTTTTTGCATTTCCTTCCATGCTTCAAACAACTTATCCTTAACCATTTGACCTTTTTTGCTGATCGTATAATACTTCCGCGGTCTGCTTTTAGTGGTATCCCAATCACTTTCCAGCAGCTCCTGCTTTTCCAGCCTTCTCAACAATGGATAAAGCGTATTGGCCTCAATCTCCATTCCTCGCTCCTGCAATGTCTGCAAAAGTGCATATCCATAGTGAGGCGTGTCCAAGCTGCCTAATACAGCCAAAACGAGATTTCCTCTTTTTAATTCTGTCACATAGTTCTGAACAATATCCTTATCCGGCATATGATCACCTCTTCACATTTATTATACTGTGCCACACACATTATAGTCAATAAAATAATGTCGTAAAACAGAAAAAACTCTCGAAAAATCACTTTCGAGAGTTCACGCTTATTTAGTTTCTAACTCATGTAAGAACAATCCGCTCAACAGCTTCGGTTCGAACCATGTTGACTTCGGCGGCATAATTTTTTTCGCATCTGCCACCGCTAAAAGATCGGTCATTTGTGTTGGGTACATTGAAAAGGCTAATTTCCAGTCGCCTGAATCCACAAGCTTTTCAAGCTCTTCCGTCCCGCGAATCCCACCAACAAAATCAATTCGTTTATCGGTACGAATATCCATAATCCCGAAAATCTCTTCCAACACAAATTTCTGCAGCAAGGCCACATCTAATTTTTCTACTGGATCAGTCGGAACTTTTTCCGGTTTGATTCTTAAGGTATACCAAGCTGTTCCATCATATAACTGGCATTCGCCGGCTCTTTCAGGCTTTTTGATCCCCGTTTTAGTTACTTGATAATTTTCTGCTAAACGATCCATGAAATCGGATGGTGGGGCTACCTTTAGTACACGGTTGTATTCCCAGATGGCTAATTCGTTCTCAGGAAAGATAATCGACAGGAATTGCTCAGTTTCAGGATTTTGTTCGCCAGATTGACGTTTCTCTAAGCCGATTTTTACTGCCGATTCCGTCCGGTGATGGCCGTCAGCGATATACAAGGCGTCTACTTCTGAAAATAGCTCCGTCAATTGATCAATCGTTTCAATTTGATCAATTACCCAAACACGATGCGTCACCTCATGATAGCTGGTAAAATCATATACCGGCTGGTGATCTTTTTGCCAGGTTTTAATGATCGTTTGGATTTCCGACTGTGGACGATAACTTAAGAAAATCGGGCTCGTATTGGCATCACAAGTACGTATATGGTTCATACGGTCAATTTCTTTCTCATGACGAGTAAATTCGTGTTTTTTAATTTTTTCATCAATGTAATCACTAATTGAAGTACACGCAACAATCCCAGTTTGACTGCGACCATTCATTACTAATTCATAGAGATAAAAACAGTCATCTGACTCTTTGTATAGCCAGCCCTTTTCCAAAAACTCCGCCAAATTTGCTGCTGCTTTTTGATAGACCTTTTCATCATAGGGGGAAAGCTCTGTTGGCAGATCAATTTCCGCTTTATCGATATGAAAATAGCTGTAGGGATTATCCGCTGCTAAGTCTCTGGCTTCCTGTGAATTAACAACATCATAGGGCAAGGCAGCTACTTTATCAGCCAAGTCTGTTGCTGGACGTACGCCTTTAAAAGGATGAACCTGAACCATTAAAATTCACTCTCCTCATCCCGTTTGATTGCGCGAACACGAACAATGCCTTCATTTTTACTTAATTGCTCTACAATCGCCGCGATTTTATCAGGATTTGTCTCTGAAACATCTACTAAAGTATACGCGTGGTCATCTTTTCCGCGATTCACCATATTATCAATATTAACATCTAAAGAGGCAATTTCAGAAGCAATCAACCCCAGCATATTCGGTACATTACGATTGATAATCGTGATTCGATAAGGTGATTCAAAGGCCATTTCAACATTTGGAAAATTAACCGAACGCTTAATGACTCCTGTTTCTAAGAAACGCTTTAAACCGCGAGCAGCCATTTTGGCACAGTTGACTTCTGCTTCTTCAGTTGATGCGCCTAAATGCGGCAAAACAGTAATCTTATCGTTATGAAGTAATTTTTCTTCCGCAAAGTCAGTGGTAAAACCAGCGATACGATCTTCATTGACTGCTTTTACAACTGCATCCGTATCGACGATCTCTCCCCGTGCGAAATTTAATAAGCGAGCGGTTTGTTTCATTTGCATCAACTCTTCCGTGCTGATTAAATGATGTGTTTGCTCAGTCAACGGAACATGAATCGTGACGAAATCACAATTGGTCAAAACTTCCTTCAAATCTTTTGCCCGTTTTACTCGGCGAGAAATACTCCACGCTGTATCCACTGATACATAAGGATCGTAACCTGTAACTTCCATTCCCAAACGATAAGCATCATTGGCTACCATCGCTCCGATCGATCCAAGACCGATAACACCAAGCTTCTTGCCTTCTAATTCCGTTCCAGCAAACTGCGATTTTTGAGCCTCTGCTTGTTCGTCAACATTGGCTCCTTCTAGTGTCTGTACCCAACTGATCCCTTGAACCATTGGCCGGACAGATAATAATAAGCTCGCGATCACCAATTCTTTTACCGCATTAGCATTCGCCCCCGGTGTATTAAACACCACGATTCCTTTTTCCGTACATTCTTTTACAGGAATGTTATTTGTACCAGCCCCTGCACGAGCCACTGCTAAAACTGATTCAGGAAAATCATAATCATGCAGTTTTTGACTGCGTAAAATAATACCATCTGGTTCTTCGCTTTCATTAATACGGTAATTTTCATTATCTAACCGCGCCATTCCTTCCGGAGCAATCGCGTTGAATGTTTTAATCTGAAACATCTATTTCCCTCCATTTTCCTTCTCAAACTCTGCCATGAACGCAACCAAGGCTTCCACTCCTTCGATTGGAAAGGCGTTATAAAGACTCGCACGCATTCCGCCAACAGAACGGTGGCCCTTTAAGTTTTCAAAACCTTGAGCCAAAGCGGCCTTATTGAAGGCTTTGTCCAACGCTTCATCCCCTGTCACAAATGGAATATTAGTGATTGAGCGGCTGTCTTTTTCCACTGGACTTTTAAACAAACTTGATTGTTCAATCGCGGTGTATAGTAATTGTGCTTTTGCTTGATCCTTCGCTGTAATTCCAGCAACGCCTCCTTGCTCCTTCACCCATTCAAAAACAAGCTTCGCGATATAGATAGCATAAGTCGGCGGTGTATTATAAAGAGAGTTATTCTTTGCTTGCAGCGCATAGTCCAACATTGGTGCGAAAATTGCTTCTTGATTGAGCAGGTCTTCACGAATGATCACGACCGTAAGCCCAGCTGGACCAATATTTTTCTGTGCACCTGCATAAATGACACCGAAATCTTCGACTTTATAATCGTTGGCTAAAATATTTGAAGACATGTCCGCAACTACTGGGACTTTGCCAAAATTCGGAATCTGCGCAAACGCTGTTCCTTCTATCGTATTATTTGTTGTAATATGCACATAAGCGGCGTCTTGATCCACCGTTTCTGGCAGTTCAGGAATGTAGGTAAAATTCTTGTCTTCACTTGAAGCAATTACTTCTACCTCAACATTATCCAGTGCTTTTGCAGCACTAATAGCTTTTTTCGACCATGAACCTGTATTTACGTATAAAGCTTTCTTTCCTTGTGCCAGATTCAACGGCAGCATAGTAAATTGCAAGCTCGCACCGCCTTGTAAGAACAGAACTTTATAGTTTTTTGGAATCGCCACGAGTTCTCTCAATAAGGTTTCAGCCTCTTGGATGATCTCTTCAAATAAGGAGGAACGATGACTCAGCTCCATCACCGACATGCCGCTATTTTTGTAATCAAGCATTTCGGACTGTGCGATCTCCAACACAGCTTTTGGTAGTACCGCGGGACCTGCAGAAAAATTGTAAATCGTCATACTTATTCTCTCCTTTTTCCTATTATGAAAAATATTTATCCATCAGCCCTTTACCATTGACCTTTAAAGCCTAAAGTCACAATGATAACTTGCTTTAAGATGTGATGACAATTATAACAGATGTCACTAAATGATAAAAGCCTAATTTTAAATTAATTACACTGTAATTTGATTGATTTTCAGAAATTCCCACGTTTCTTTACATGAGGTTTGCTTACAGAAAGACTTGAAGAAAATGAAACGTTCACCAAAAATAGTATATTAAAAAAGCTCTCACTCTGGAATCTACGTAGAGCAAAAGCTTCTATTTGTTCTTTGTGCAACATATTGTCACAAACTGTAAACTGACAGTTGCTACAAAAAGTAGCTTTATGAGGCCTGAAAGAAAATCTTGTACACTAACTTTATCGTAAAGGAGGTTAAAGGAAGGTGGGATTTTTTGAAAATAGGAAATAAATTGAAGAATCTGCGTAACGCGAACGGCTATAATACACAGGAGAAAATATTTTAATGGAAGTCTGCAATATGGTTTTCCACCTTATATCGGTATTCTTAGAGAAACCAGCCTGAAAAAACTAGCCACCCAATCAAATCGAAGCGAAAGCGAGGATAACCCTGTTTGAAATTTCTATTTTAAACACTTGAGGGCATGACAAATAAGACTATCCTAATGAAACGAAAAGTCTATTTTCTTTTCTTTTTTCGCTTGTTATTGCCGGTGGCCGATTTAGTTTTTTTGCTACTCTTACCTACACTTGTAGTTTGAGTTTGTCTATTTTTGAATCGGTTTATCAAACTCATTGCTGACAATTGCTGCCCGCTCAAGTGTCCAATGTTGTTTGAGGATTTCTTTCTGGGTATTTTTTCTTGCAAAACAGCTTTTTCTTCCACCGCTAGATTTTTAGTCAACAGTCCCGGTCCAGTGGAATCTTCTAAGTAATCATTGGACGTATTTTGCTGAGATACTTGAGCATCTATCATTTCTTGTGCTTCAGCCGAACGCTCAACAAATAAGACATGGACATCCTCGATAGTTTTACCCTTTGGCAAGTATGCTTGAACTAAAACCACTAATTCTGTCTCACTTAAAGTTCGCGGATCGAATCCATGTGGTACCATAATTTTCAGTTCTTCTCTGCCTACTTCAGTACTTTGTTCCACTGGTTCTTCTAGCTTCTCATTCTGTGGTTCTTCATAATGTTTGATATTTGTCGTTTTAAAGCAGTCAAAGGTCATAAATTGGGAAAATTGACGGACTTCTTTATTTTTGAAGATAGTCAGTTCAGTCAATAGCTTGAGCAAAACGGCTATTTCCTCCTCTTTCCTTTGCGGATCTACATCCTTCAATGTCCATTTATGCTTTCTTCCGTTTGCATCTTTAAAAATCGAGATCAGATTGTAGCTGTCTAGACAATCCTCAGCTTGCGATGTAGTTACGGCATATAAGTATTTAACGGCTGAACGATAACACTCACTGGATTGATGGTACTCTTTTTTATTATTAAATAAGCGATGAACTACGGCATCCCAATCACCACTTTTTTTGAAATAAGGCTTAAACAGACTACTGAATCGACGCAATACATCATTTGGCTCGGCGGTTAAATAAATATTTGTCACTAATTCCTGGCAGATAAAAGAAAAATCACTAAAGACCAGCGCATTCCTAACTAAAATCGCTACAATACTTTCTATAATGTTCGTTGCATCATGGGTGTTGTTATAGTATTCATTGACCCTTTTTTCTAGGCTTGCCCTTTTCATGGTAAAAATTTGGCGTTTTCCTAATGGCTTAATAGTTGATTTTACAGTCATGCTTGCACGCTCCTCTTCATCCATTCCGATTGTCTGTTTACATAAAAATTTTACCGCTTTTTGATAAAAAATCCCAATCCGTAATTTTTATTTTTTTTTAAACGATACAATCAAGCAAAAGGTATAAAAAAAGTGCCCGAAACCTGATAAAATCAAGCTTCAGACACTACTTTTGATTTGCTTAAAACATCCCACTAAGCCACAAACTAGCTAATACTACTGCCATTACAGTTATTGTAAATACAATAACGATCACTGTTTTAGAAAGAAAATCTTTTCCGAAGCTTCGCTCTTTTCTTTTCTCCTCTACATCTTCACATTCCATATAAGCGACAATCTCTTTATAAGTTTTGATATTCTTCTCTTTTTTTATTTTCTCGATTTTAAGCGCCGCCCACATACCAACTAGCCACAATACGAACGGGATCAAAAGTCCTATATTCCCAAATAACTTCCAAACAGGTCCGAATAAAATCGCTGCTGCCCCAATTGTTCCCAACATGATATAGCTATACCTGTTCATCTCATCTTTTTTAATCACATTTTTCATAGTTTCCACGTCTCCTTTGACAAGTTCATCTAAAGTTACGTCAAAAAGAACACTCAGCAATAACAGATTATGAATATCTGGATAGCTTCGTTCATTTTCCCAATTTGAAATTGTTTGACGAGAAACGTAAATTTTCTCTGATAATTCTTCTTGGGAAAATCCTGCTTCTTCCCTCAATCGTTTAATCTGTTTGCTTAAATTCATCTCATCCGCTCCTTCATCCTCACCATAAGACCTATTGTGGTTTCCCACTAGCAAAACTCTTTATCATAGGCCCTTTTTCCCTTGTCAAAAGTCTTTATCACTCTTATAATCCCTTATTTAACAGTATTTAGGCTTAAAAAACTTACCGTCCAAAGATATTCATCGCACCATGCAGTAGCATGGTTGAATAGCAATTTTTCGTTCGCCAGCGTAGCAATCCTAAATCAATCCGTAGCATAACCCGGTAGTGACTTTCCAGAATAATGCCTCTACTAAATTCGAATCCACCCGCAAAGCAATAGAATCAAAATAGCCTAAATGCCAGATTCCAAATAATACTGACGACACTAAATAAACCGCTGATTCTCGGTTAAAAATAACAGATAACTGTTCCCAAACATAACCGCGGAAGATCAACTCTTCAAAAATCGGGGTAATAATGCTGCTATAAACTAAAAGAATAATTGCCCGAAATCCTTCCGTGAAATTTGATGGTGCTGTTAAAAACAAAAGACAGAAGACTAGACTTCCTACAAGATAAGATCGGCTGAAATTAGTTAGAAAAATACTCAGATCAATCTTTCTGATTCTAAAAAGTACTAGAAAGAGTCCCGTCAAAAGAGCCAAGGCGCTCATGGAAATTAGTCGATCCGAGAAATCTGTTGGTGGCACAAACAGAAAGCAAAGCTGCTTGATACCAAGTCTTAGTAATTGAAAACTTACTAAAGCAGCAGCACAACAGTAAACGATCAATAATCATTATGATGAGGTATTCAACCTTTATCCATGTTGAATACAACTATTTCATCCTCATATTAAAAATCATCATTCAATTAAGATTCCTTCTTATGAGAACTTATCTTCACCACGTTCGATGGATTCAAAAATTGTAATCGGTGGTGTAACCATGCATTTAGAGATCACTTGAGCGATTTCCTCTGGGGATTCTTTCGCACCATTTCTTATCCAGCGTTTAACAATCGCAATCGCTCCATGATAAATAAACTCCTGCTGTAGTTTTTCCAATTCTGTAAATTCATGAGGATTTAAGCGAATTTTTTTCTGAACAGCGGAAATATAGGCTTCTTCCAATTTTTCAATAAAATGTGGACGCCCATGCTCTCCAAGCAAGGTTTGAGCCGTCTCTTTTCGTTCGTATAAGAAATTCATCACAACCAGACACGCTTCCTTGAAAAATCGCTCTACGTGCATCCGTCCATAAACATCGATTTTTTCTGTCACCGCCCAACCAACGTGGTCATTTAGTACCTGTGCAAAATTGGCGTAGATCTCCTCTTCCACTTCTTCCAAAACCGCATACTTGTCTGGAAAATGATGATAAAACGTTCCGCGATTGATTTTGGCTTGTTTTGACAGATTCGCTACAGTGATTTTTTCAAAGCCGATTTCATCCATCATTGAAAAGAAAGTCTCGATGATGTGTAACTTCGTTCTATCCGTTTTATTCGACATGTTTTCTCCCAACAATTTGACTTGATTTGTTGAATTTTTGAACACTAATTCAAAAGGTGATTAACTTTTGAACATACCTTTCTTTATTGTTCATTGTCCAACACCTTATTTCAGCTTAAACTATGAGTCAAGAAAAATCAACACAGTGTTCAATTAGGAGGATTCTTATGAATTATATTCAAGCAGTAAAGCTAAAAAAGAACTATCAAACAGCGACAGCAGAAATTCCCGCATTGATAGATCTTTCCTTTTCGCTCGATAAAGGCGATTTTACAGTTATTCTGGGGCCCAGCGGTTCTGGTAAAACTACTTTATTGAATATTTTAGGCGGGATGGATCAGCCCACCAGCGGTGAATTATTCATTCAGCAGGAGCCGATTCATCGTTACATGGAAAAAGAACTATCAAATTACCGGCGGAAAAATGTCGGATTTATTTTTCAATTTTATAATCTGATTCCCACGTTAACGGCATTAGAGAATGTCGCTATCGCTCAAAAACTTGCCAAAGACTCCTTTCAGGCAAAGGATATCTTGGAAAAGGTTCAGCTCTCCCATCGATTAACGAACTTTCCGCAAGAGCTTTCTGGAGGTGAGCAGCAGCGTGTCTCAATCGCGCGTGCTGTCTGTAAAAATCCTCAGTTGATTTTGTGCGATGAGCCCACGGGTGCATTAGATAGTGAAACAGGAAAGCAAGTCCTGCATTTACTAAAGGAAATGGCCGTCAAGCATGGTCACACCATTATCGTGGTCACCCATAATGCCTCGATCGCACAAATTGCAGATCGCATCATCCATTTAAAGGATGGCAAGATCATTCAAAATACTCGTCAAGAACATCCGCTAGAGATTGATGAGGTGAAGTGGTAATGGTTCGTAAAACCTTACGTGATCTTCGCAAAAACTGGATCAGCTTTCTCTCCGTCTTTTTAATGAGCTTTATTTGTCTATTCATTTTTACGGGTATTTTCCATCTGAGTCAGCAAATGGACGCAACTGGAAAGCAGTTCTCAAAAAATAGTCATTTAGCTGACAGTGCATTAACCATTACAAGTTTCAGCAATCCAAAGGAACAACAAACGAAGAAATTGACCAATGTTTCGCAAGTGACCCGCAGATCAATCGGATACTATCAAAACAATCATTTTTCCTTATCTATCCTAACCTTCAATCACTCTTCCATCAGCAAACCACAGGTGATTCGCGGAGCAAAGCTTTCGCAGCGGACTGGGATTTGGTTGGACGAGGACTTTTTCCAAGCGAATAATTACCAGCTTGGTGATGATTTCTCAATTGAAAAGCAGCAGTACAAAATATTAGGAACCATTCGGCAGCCTGAATTTATCTATCACACGGAGAATGAGGACCAGCCGCTACCAAATCATAAAAAGAGTGGGTATGCGTATTTGTCGGAACAAAGTTTTAATCACTTGCAAATAATTCCTACCCGTCAGCTTTTATTGAAAACAACTGGAGACAACAACACCCCTTGGCTGGAAAATGAGCTATCAGATATTTGGGGAAATAATTACCAGCAATTGAACCAGACACATGACGGGACCGGTCTTTCCATCTTTTTTGACCGTGTGACTCAGATTCAACGTTTAGCTTTTCTTTTTTCAAGTCTGTTTTTATTATTGACGCTAATCACTGTAGAAGCGACAATGCGACGGTTCGTTAAACAGCAGCAATTACAAATCGCCGTTTTGAAGGCTCAGGGCTTTAGTCGCTGGACAATTCTGTTTCATTATTTATCCTTTGGTGTGATCGTAACTTTATTAGGGTCAAGCATCGGCTGTTGTTTGGGACCAAAGCTGCTCTCGCCTGTTTTATTATCCGCAATTGGCAATCAATTCTCTGTCCCTGACTGGTTAGAGGTACAAACAACTTTGGGTTATGCAGGCATTGCACTGATTACTTTGCTTAGCATACTGATTACCTTAATTCCCGTTTTGCCGCTTGTAAGACAGCTTCCGGCGTTCATTATGCAAAAGCAGTCAAATCAACGATTTAAACGGGTTTGGCTGGAACAAACCAATGTTTGGTCTTACCTGCCTTTTTCTCTGCAATGGACGCTGCGAGATATTCAAAGAAATATTCGCCGGGCCGTATTAGGGGTTTTTGGTGCACTGGGCTGTATGCTTTTACTTATTGCCGCTTTTGGAATCAAGGACTCCATTAATTTCTCTCTAGACTCTGTTTTTAATGATACTTATCACTACGAGGAAAAAGTCAGTTTCAAAAAGCCTTTTACTGTTCAAGAAAGAAAATCGACAGTTCAGTCTCTCTCAACCGATTATCAATGGCTAGAAAAGCAGTCAGTAAAGCTATTGAATGAGTCAAAAGAACAGACCGTACAAGCTACGATTGTTTCCAACGGCAACCAGCTGTACTTACCTGAAGTTGATTTGAAGGATTTGACGGGCAACCAGGTTTTTCTTTCTGAAGCATTAGCAAAAAGGCTGAATATTCAAGCAAAAGCGACAATTTATATCAAATTGCAGCAGCAGATTATTCCAGTGTTTATCAAAAGATTGATACCCATTTCATCGCCACAAGGACTATTTTTTTCTCAAAAAACCTGGGAAAATTTGCAGCAGCCCTTCGAACCTCAAAGCCTTTTACTGCCGAAGAACAAAACGGTGATCGAATCCCCTTTGATTACCAGCAGAAACGAAAAGCTTCAACAATTCAAGGACTCTCAAAAGCTGATTGACGGCATTCTTATGATTGTTTCTTTATTGATTTTAGCAGCATTGACCTTAGGAATTACGATTATGATGAACTGTCATTTGCTGATTTTTTCCGAACGTTTTATTGAATTTGCTACGCTAAAAGTGTTAGGCTTTACAAAACAGGAAATCCTTTCATTGTCGTTTTTAGAGACCTCCTTATTAACACTATTGGGCTGGTTGTTAGGTGTCCCTGCCGGACGGCTGTTTCTCAATGCTTATGTAGCAATGGTTTCGACTGACCAGCAGCAGTACTTGCCGCATATTACATTTCAAAGTATGATGATTGCTAGTCTTGTCTTATTTATCTGTATGTTGTTGGTTCAACTGTATTTAAATCGCCGAATCAATCGAATCGATTTTGCTACCGCTTTGAAACCAGCCGAATAAAAAAATCTCCTAGCGTATCATTTTACGCTAGGAGATTTTTATTTTATTCAGCTTTTGAACGGCGTACATAGTTTTGGTAAAGGATAATACCAACTACAGTAAATCCAACTGGACCTGCGATCATCCATAATGTATCGCGAGCGCCAGCACCTTCGATGATTGGTTGGAAAATCGTGAAGACATTCGCACCCAATACTAATAAGAAGACGACAACACTGATGATCATTGTCATGCTCTTAGACTTGTACACTTCAAACGGACGATCCAAACCTTGTTTTTGCTTGAATTTAGGGAACGCATAAATCAAGAACAAGTAAGGCAATGTCATTGAAACGTTCGCCATCAATGTCAAAATATTGTAGAATGCTGATGGATCTGGTGTAGCGAATGAAGCGATCAAAATAATCGCAA
Source organism: Enterococcus avium (assembly GCF_002891025.1). Classification (NCBI taxonomy): domain Bacteria; kingdom Bacillati; phylum Bacillota; class Bacilli; order Lactobacillales; family Enterococcaceae; genus Enterococcus; species Enterococcus avium. The sequence continues at coordinate 1,076,405 of NZ_NBSL01000003.1, forward strand.
CAACGATCGCACATTGAACCCACATAGCAAAGCTTGGCATTCCATTTTCATTCAATTCAGTAAATTTCTTAGGCCATAATTTTTTCGGTGTTCCCATAATCAACGTCTTCAATGGTGAATACGTCAATGTAAAGAACGCACCGCTATATGCTAAGAACATACCTAGACCAGTATAACGAGCAAACCAATTACCCATACTGATGGCAGCGCCGTGTCCTAGACCCATCGCATCACCTAAAACGTAACCTAAGTTGTTCATCATTACATAAGAAATATTTCCTAAGTTGGTTGAATCACCAGATAAAACATCTTGCCAATTGGTACTTACACCCCATAAGAAGATCCCTAATGCATAACCAACAGAGATGATCAATGCAGAAAGTACGACACCTTTAGGGAAAGTTTTTTCAGGGTTCTTAGTTTTATCAACCATGCCCCCAACAGCTTCCAAACCACCATAAGCAAAGATTGCGAATACCGCGAATCCTAACAAGCCGATTGGGCTTTGATAGCTAGGATTTGGTGAATGTAAAATGTGGTTAAATGGTTGCGCTAAATGCCCCCCATTTAATACCAAAATAATACCAGAAATTACGATTAAAACAACGTTTAAACTTGTTACCGCAATCCCACCTAAGCTAGTGATTTTAACGATTCCCTTGACCCCTTTAATTGAGACCAATGTTACGATGATCATCCAAACACATGCCAGCAAACCAACTACTTGAGTCGAGTTCATACCCAACATATGTAATTTTTGCGTTTGGTCACTCCCAGCAAATGCTGTGGTAAAAGGAATCCAAACTTTAGATGATGTAGAAACCATCCAGACAACGTAAGAAGCAAACCACATAAACGTTCCGATAAATGCAAAACGTGGTCCTACGCTGACCTCCAGCCATTTGTACATCCCACTATTTTCGCCTTTGATCGTTGAACCGAATTCCGCCATCATCAATGCAAATGGAATAAAAAATAGAATTGCTGCGATAACGTAAAAGACGATTGATCCATAGCCCATTAAGTAAAAGGCTACTGGTCCGTTAGCAAACCCAAATACCGAGGTAAAGATCATCATGACTAACGCAACCAATGTCATGCCTTTCTCTGATTTGGCCATTGAAACCACTCCTATTCAATTTTTCTAGGGTCTTTATTACGTTTGTGCTTCGATCTTGAAATTAGTTATTAATTGAACAAGAACACTGTAAATATAAGAAATCCCTAAATGATACTTTACAATGAAAAAAGACAGAGTGCAAGAATGGAGAAAGTCATTGAATATTCTGACAAATTGCATCAAAACAATTAGGAAAGCTGAAAATCTACGCAACAAATTAAATGATAAAATAACTAGATTAAGAACATTTGAAATGAGTGATTTCAACTTGTTTTTTTATTGTATTTTACTTTTCCTGCTAAAGCACGTTATATCAAACTTAATATCAATATTTAAAAATTAGAAAGCGCTACCTATTAGTCTGTAAATTTTTATTTAAAATTAAAAAAATACAGCTAAAGGTTTGTGTACTCTCTTCTGAATCCTTATTTAAATGAGGATTAATTTTGAAACGATTATTTCCATCGTCTTTTTATGATAATTAGATTTGAATTATTTTATCTAACTACCATTTTATACTCAGCGTTAATCCGTCTAAACCTAAAGATACTTTAATTTTAAATCCGCATTTCTATTTCGATAATTTATTTATGTAAACTTTTATCCATAAAAAAAGAACCTTGCGTTAAGGTCCTTTCTTTACCTTTATAATCAGTCATTTAACTTCTTCCAAAAATTATTTCGGTTGATTAATAGCCATGCCACGGACAGGATCGCCAACCAAATCATGACACCGCCATTTAGCAACACAGGATTAACGTTCATCATGACAGCGACTACATATAAAACGATCAGAATTGCACCAACAAAAAGCGAGCCAAACATCCAAATCATCAGACCATAGTTCCCCACCCCTCGTATAAAAAGTTGGCTGATATTGGTCCATGTCACATTCAACAAACGATAATCTCGGCTAAAAAAGTGAAGTGATAACAGATATGTTCCCCATAATATCCCTGCTATAAAAGGCAGTGATAAGAATATCGGAAACCGCAACACAACAGCTATCAATATACCTACTCCGCCAGCAATCAGCATCTGGATTTTACAGCCAACCCAGAATTTTTGACGAAGATATTTCTCTAGCGACAACGGAAGAGATTGAATAAAAGAAAAATTCTCACGATCCAATGAGATTAGATTACTGACAAAAGAGGTTTGATTAAGCATAATCATCGCAAAAACAATCCCCGCCACAAAGAATACTCCCATAAACTTTGGCGTTAAGGTTTGTAAATTGATCGGACTCGTAGTTACTATTGTCCCAATCATCACAATTGGCATAATTAATGATGAGGTCAAGACCTGCATAATCAAGTTAGGATTTTTCAGTAATTGACGATTGTAGCTTGCCAACAGTTGCTTCAATGATTGATCGGTTTTTCTTTTGCGTTTTGTTGCCGCAGTATGGGAAGCTTCATCGCTGAATTGTTCGTATAAGCTAGGAATTACGAAAAATTTCAATGCCAGCAAAAGTAATCCCGTCACAGCCAACAATACAAGCAAAGTAATAAGCCCAGTTACCGAAAACAGCTCGTGCATAACCCGGTAGAACGGTAGAAAAACCGAAAACGCATGTCTATCGGCTATACCCGTGCTGGAATGATCGACAGAATTTTGGGTGAAATTGATTGCTAAAACCCCGCCAACAGAAACAATCATGGAAAAGCCCAGCATTAAGCTGGTAAATAGCTTTTTATGTCGCCGAAACAGCTTGGTTTTTGTCATTCCAAAAACAATTAAGCTACATAGACTAAATAATAATGTAAAGAAAATAATGAATAGCAGAATAGCTCCCACTACCGCGATTACGATGGAATAGCCGCTTTTATAGGACGTTAGGAAAAATAAAATTAACAACGGCAATAGAAACGGTACAATTGTCATCCCAACTGCCAAAAACTTGGCGACAAAGACCTCCCCTTGCTTGATTGGCAAAGGCAAATAATCCTGCAAATCTTTACTTTCAAAAAAGACATTAAAAATCGCTGAAAGTGATTGGGAGAAACCAATCAAAGCAAACAGCATCATATAATAAGTAAAAAAGCCAGGCAATTTTGAAAAATCAATCATCACCATAGTTGCTCCATAAATCAACAGAAAGATTACTCCAGACATTAAATACTGTTGAACGATACTACGAATGACTTTCTTGCCCTTATGCCCTTTTTTTCGAATTTGATTGGTGGAAGATGGATTGACATACAGCATGTTGACTGCAATCAAGCGTTTGATGATTTGACTATTCATGGGCAGGCTCCTCAATTTCAGTAATCAAGTCCCCATCAGCTTGGCGTCCAGCCATTTTGAGGTAGACACTTTCTAGTGATTCATTTGGATAATCCTGCAATAAATTGTCCACGGAACCGTTATAGATCAGCTCACCTTTTTTCAAAATTGCCAGTTCGTCGCACAATTGCTGTGCGGTGTCTAAGACATGCGTCGAAAAAATCACTGTGTTGCCCTTTTCGGCATGGCGTTTAATCATTTCCTTCAAATCAAATGCCGCCTGCGGGTCTAAGCCCTGCAACGGTTCATCTAAGATCCAAATATCGGGATCTGGCAGTAAGGCTCCAATAATGATCGTTTTTTGCCGCATGCCGTGAGAAAAGCTTTCCAATGTTTCATCTTCGTGACCAACTAAATCAAATAAATCGATCAGCTCTTGTCGGCGATGCTCCTGCCCCTTCAGATCATAAGCCGCCGAGATTAAATCCCAATACTCATTGGCTGTTAATTGTAAAAACATATCTGGCGAATCCGGTACATAGGCGATCTTCTTCTTAATTGCTAATCGATCCGTCTTCAAATTCTTTCCATCAAACAAAATCTCACCACTCGTAGGCTCAATAATACTCACTAAACTTTTGATCGTTGTCGATTTTCCTGCCCCATTATGGCCTAAAAAGCCGAAAATCTCACCGGCCTTAATCGTTAAGCTTAAATTATCTAACGCTTTTTTCTGATCATATATTTTTGTTACACCTTTTAATTCAATCATTTTGTCGCCCCCTTATTCATTCACTATACGAGAAAAGCTTCGCCATGACAATAAACGAAAAGAAAAAAACACTCAAAAGAGTGCTTTAAGCTGCGACCTAATATCTTTCAAAAATAGATACATCTATACGTAATTTAACGCAAAAAAATCTGAGAAGCTAATTTTAAAACACCCAAGTTCATTTGAGTCACGTTACTATGAAGGATATGAAATCTAAAGGTGAACAACCGTTACTTGATTTTCATGCTCTTTAACAATCGCGACTAAATCCTCTGTTTTTAACCATACGGTTGCTGTATTATCGTTCGGATGAACACCAATAAGTCCTGGTTCTTCAAAGAAATCGGCATCAATAAAGAAGTGTACTTTGTGTTCTGAATCATTTAAAATTCCAAAAGGGCTCACCGCGCCTGGAATTAATCCCATCACTTCCATTAAATCATTCTCCGATGAAAAAGATAATCGTCGCGTGTTGTTTTCCTTTTTGAATTCTTTAAGATCGACCCTTTTATCGCCCTTAACAGTAATTAGATAAAAATTTCTTTTTTTATCATCACGGACAAAAAGGTTTTTTGCATCGGCCTCTGGATATGGTAATGCAATCTCGGAAAGTTCCTCCATGTTGTATACAGCCTGATGTTCCGTCACTTCAAACCAAATATCCTTTTTGCTAAGATAATCCAAAATCTCATTTTTATTCACAATGCTTCCTCCTAACGATCAGTTATGAATAGTTAAAGTATATCATATCCAAATACAGATAAAAAATGAATATTTATAAAAACAGCTTTAATTAGACCCTTTAGTCTTTTAATGGAATCCAAAGCTCAATAATAGAACTGCTTCGATTCCAATGAAATCTTTCGTCATATTTTTCAAAATGTAAAAAGTTCGTTTGTTCCAAGTTCAAACCAAGCTTGGGAATCAGCTTATGGTAAATCTCTTCATATGTAGCGTAGATTTGGTCCATCGCACCTTGATGCTCCACAACCAAATATTTTCCCGCAGGAATATCCTTCAAAATGAATTTCGTTGGATACGCCTTCATTTTTGGGATCGCACAATAATAATAAAGCTGCCCATCTCGCCGTTCCATAAACGCATACTTAGTCCAATTTCCAGTTTGTTGGTTCAATCCATTGCTTTTAAGCTGATAATTAAAACGCGGCCAAAATGATAGACTGCGTTCAAGATTCTTGCTTTTTTGATTTGTCAGCTCCAGTTCTAGTCCAGTAACAGAAAAGGACGCTAATTCTTTTAGCTTATACTTGATCATATCACGACAATCCTTTAATCGTTTTCAATTAGTTTAACTGAAAGATCCGAGAAATGAAATCGCGAAAAGTTAAAAATAGATCTTAAAGCGCCTTTCAAACTTGATTCATAGTAAAATATTAAGTGAAGACCATTATAGAAAAAAAGGGTGAGGAAATGGTAGGAAAAGTGGAAAAGCTGCACCGCGAAATACTCGATTATTATGGTTTATTGGAGCATGAATCGATTTGTGAAATTCGGCATTTTGATACGGGAGAAGAAATATATAGTCAAGGTGTGGAATACAAGCATTTGATGATCGTAGTTTCAGGAAAAGCCAAAGTTTGCGTCAGTGCTCCGAATGGCAAAGACTTGATTTTAGCTCATTATCTTTCTAGAGGGTTGATCGGACACGCGGAATTAATGACTAGAACGAAGTATGCGACCGCTTCCGTCATGACGCTCTCGCCTTTTGAATGTATCCTGATCCCTTTTCAGAGTAAACAGGACAATCTCTTTAAAAATCTGACCTTCATGACGAGAATGACCGAGGATTTAGCGTTGAATATGATCCGAGATTCCTACAACTTTACTTCGAATGTTTTATTTAGCGGCGAGCAGCGACTATGCTCCTATATTGCTCAAGGGGCTTATAAGGATTTTTTTCTTTGATCGATTAACAGATGTTGCCGCGACGGTGGGAATCAGTTATCGGCATTTAATGCGTTTATTAAAAAAATTGGCTGAGGATAACATTTTAAAAAAGGAAAATGGCGGCTTTCAGATTATTGATATGACGCAATTGAAAGCTCGCTCGGCTGAAGGAATACAGGCTAGGTAGTGTTAACTAGCCTGCTTCCATTTGCAATCAGCTTTAGAGTCAGTATTTTCTTGTTGCTGCATTTTGATGGCAGTCGCTAAGATTTGTTCTTTTCGTTGTGCTTCAAGTTCATTGATATGTGCCCAATAGTTTACTTTTGCTCGGGCTTTTTGTTGCTTTCTAACAGCCATAAGCCCAGCAGCAATAAGGATCAATAGTATAAGAATTATCATTTTCAGCACCTCCTATACCCTTATTTTATGGCTTTTGGCGGAAACCAATTAGGACATATGTCACATTTTGCAGGATTTTTTAAATTTGATGGAGATCTTTTTTTAAATCCAGAAAAATCACGCATACGATTCTGCTGAAGAGTCTGTTCACTATATTCAGGAAAATCAATAATTAGAGCTCAAGCCTAATAAACTGGGAAAAGCAGACCACGCAAAAAACTGCCTAACAACAGCTAGGCAGTTTGAGCTTATTTATATAACGGTTCTTTGGTTAGCTCGTGGTCACTGATCCAAAGAACGAGTTCGTCCGCAAGTTCTTCTGTCATCGGAAACGATGCTTCGATCTGTTCTTTTGAGATATGATCCACATGTACGCCTGCTGTAATGACACAATTTCCCGGAATTATTGATTGAATCCTTCCCAATAATATCTTCGTCAGAACATCATCTTTGTGAAATCGGCCATCATGACTGGGAAAACGCTGAATCTGTGTATCGCCTGAAAAAGTCGTTACCGTACCGATATGCGGCGTATCACCGCCATAAAGACACAGCAGCAGATCATTCCCAATCCATTCGGCTTTAAGTGTGATTTCGTAGTCGGCTTTTTTGATAGTAAAGAGTTTACTCACTGTCTTTCCACCGCCTCGAGACGTGGTTCTCAATGCCTAAAGCGTCCATCAGCTTCATTGATTGATGGGCCACGAGATCATCGATTGTTTTTGGCTGGCTGTAAAATGCTGGGATTGCCGGGATGATTTGAACTCCTAATCGGGCTAATTTGGTCAGGTTTTCAAGATGGATCGCATTCAGCGGTGTTTCTCGCGGCACTATGACCAATTTTCTTTGTTCCTTCAACGTCACGTCAGCAGCTCGCGAGATCAAATTATCGCCAAACCCCATCGAAATACCTGCGACAGTTTTCATACTGGCTGGCACGATCACCATTCCATCCGTTAAAAAGGAGCCACTGGCGACCGCAGCACCTAAATCACGATTGCTGTAATGATAATCCAGCATCTCTTCTAATTCTTTCAAGCTAACATCGGATTCCAGCTTCAAATTCTGCTTCGCCCAATCACTAATGATCCCATGAGTCTCGATCGTTGGATCAGCTTTTAGACGTTTGATCAAATCAATCGCGTAGATGATACCAGATGCGCCGGTAATTCCAATCACGATTCTTTTTTTCATCTGCTTCACCTACTCCAAATATTTTTTCCAATCCGCAACTTCTTTAAATTCCGCCCGAATAAAATCATTCTTCAAATCAAATGGCACCGTACCGTCCAAGATCGTTTTACTGCTCATCCCGCGGAAACGAATCGATGCCGGATTATACTCTGGCCGTTCAGACGGATCTAATGGATGATTACGCATTCCCGGCAGCACGATGATATCCTTGTCACCTTGGAAGCGGGTATTCAAGGTCCACATCACATCATTCATGTCGAAAATATCGACATCGCCATCAACCAAAATGACGGTTTTTAATTCTTTAAAAGCGGAAAGTGCCAATATCGCCGCTTGGCGTTGGATTCCTTCATCAGCTTCTGTTTCTTTATGGATCTGTAAAATCGACATTAGCTTTCCGCCGCCTGCTGGAGGATTATAGACGTTCGTTACTTTCCCGGGAATCGCCTTGTCAACTAAATCCAAAATGCTGGCTTCAGTAGGAATCCCCGCCATTGATACGTGTTCTTCGGATGGTCCAATCGTCGTCTGCATGATCGGACGATCTTTGCGATGCGTGATCGCTTTGACTTTTACAACATTGACAGCTGGATTGGCATCGCCGTTATAACCAGGAAATTCCGGCATCGCCTTGCCAGTATTCGTATTGATATCCTCTTGGATCCTTTCGTGAGGTAAAATCTCTGCTTCGATAATAAATTCCGAACGGGCGATCCCAACTTCATCCACTGCAACGCCATCAACTAACTGAACAGGCTCTTGACGCAAAGCCCCGGCGATCCACAATTCGTTGTAGCCCAGCGGTGTGGTTGGCGGCTCGAAGGTCGTGCCGATGGAAATTGCCGGGTCCAACCCAATATTGATCGTGATCGGCATCGGTTTGTTCAATGCTTCATACTGTTTTTGAAAATGTCCGATGTGGCGGCCGCCGGGCATGATATACATCCCGATCGTATCTTCATCCTCCAACACCATACGATGAATCGTGACATCGCTCATACTTTTATCCGGATCAGAGCCAAAAACAACGCCCATTGTAATGTAGGGTCCAGCATCATATTCCGTATTGGTGGGTGCTGCTAAAATTTTGCGAATGTCAAAGCCTTCATCACTGGCTAAATGTACAACTTCTTGAGCCGGCGCTTCAGCTTTAGTCACTTTTACTGGCTTAACTGGATTTTGAACAGAATCCTTCAACAAACGCCCTAGATGTTTCGGATCGTGATGCAGGATCTTACCGACACGGTCGCGGCTGGCGATAATGCCGATCAACACTCGGGTATCTGGGAACCCCTTGACATTGTTGAACATCATGGTTGGTCCTTCTTGCGTCGGGCGTTTGACCGTGCCGCCCGCTCCGATATAACGATAAACCCCGGAAAGCTCTGCATGAGGATCGACCTCTACATTCGTTTCGTGATACTCTCCTGGCATTTCCTGTAATTCAGCTAAAACCTTTCGTAAATCATAAGGTGTCGACATAAAAAAGCCTCCTTGTATTGTTTGATTCAATAAGCTAAGTTTAGGCTCATCAAAGACACAATACAATTCAGCTTTTCGGTTTTATTATTCCACATTGGAATATTTATCTTGCAAATACCTTAAAAATAATTTAGGTGCCGGAGCATCGGCTTCTTCTGAGAGGTAAAAATACAGGTAACTTTCCTGCGTAGGTGCGATTTCGCGTAGAACTAATTGATCTGACAGCGAATTGCCTAATGATTTTTCCATGATTAAGGAGATGCCCAATCCTTGCTCGATCATTTTCAAAATTAAATCGATCCGTGTTCCCTGATAAGTAACTTGCGGTTCAAACCCGACGCTGTGACACAACTCCATCACCGAATAATAAGCTTTAGATGCTTGACCCAGCAGCAAAAAGTTTTCAGCCTGCAAATCAGAAAGAGTGATTGTCGAATTTTTTGCTAAAGGGTGTGCTTTCGGTAAGACCGCCACAAAATGATCCTCTTCTGTGGTGATGTAGTTCTGAGCATTTAATTTATCTAATGAACGAAAGAAATACACACTATTCTTTTCTTCCAGCGGGATACGATCCATCGCCATTGCTTCAGATTCCTGCAAGTTCAAGTGAACCTCGGGATGCTGCCGCAAAAAGCTCGTTAATAGATCAAAGCCCAAATAGTTCGGCATCGTCGGAATTGTGTGAACCGTTAAGACTCGCTCCTTTTTCTCTCGATGTTTAGTTAAATTCGCTTCTAAAATCTGATAATCAGTCACGATTCTTTTGACATCCTCCAAGATCAATTGTCCGTCTTCTGTCAGCTTAATCTGGCGATTGCTGCGATCAAAAAGCTGGATTCCCAATTCCTTTTCCAATGCGTTGATCTTTTTTGAGACATTGCCCTGTGTCATAAAATTGCGCTCTGCTGTTTCCGTATAGTTCAAGGTCTCAGTTAAATCAAAAAAGAGCGTTAATTTTTGCTGATCCATTTCGTCACTCCATTCCATTCAGGAATATTTTAACGCAGACAATCACCTATGCCAAATGGCTGGGTAAAAGGATTATTTTTTGAGCGATAGAGCCTTTGCCATCATCTGATGATAATAAACCTTCATCGCCTCTTCAGTAACTTTCTGGTCAATATCTGTAACAGCGATCCATTTCACATCACTGTTTTCATCTTCTTTGCTTTTGAAGGTTTGATCCTCCTGCGCCATAAATAGATAGGTCGTATTAATATGATTATGCTCCTTAATATACTGACCATTTTTATAATGCGCCGGAACTGGTAAGATATTAAAGGCGAACAAGCCATCGTGCAGTAAATGGTACTCCTTGATTCCAGTCTCCTCTTCTAATTCCTTTTGAGCTACCAACAACAGATCTGCGCAACCATCCGCATGTCCGCCTGTCCAAGAATAAGATTGGTAAATATTATGATAGACCATCAATACTTTGTCATAAGTCGGATTAACTACCCAAGCTGAAGAGGAAAAATGATAGTCTGGATTTTCCCGCGTCAGCAACTGCTCTTGAAATTGCAGTTTTTCCATAAACAGCTTTTTGTCCGCTGCTTCTTCCTCTGTATATGGTTCATATGCTTTGATTGTCTCAATGATTTCTTTCATTTTCCTCTTCCTTCCATAGTCATTCAACTAATTATAACAAGTAAAAAGCTGTGACTACAATTAGCCACAGCCCTTTATTACATTCTATTTTGGTCGAACCGGCAGCCAAACCTGAAATTGCGCATTTTCTGGATTGGCATCCAAATACAATTCAATATCCGGCAACTCATCGTATTCGAACCCAGAAGTTGGCAGCCATTCTTGAAATACTTGCTGCTGCAACTCTTGAATCGCTCCTGGCATTGGTCCAGTTCCTGAGAAAACCGCCCATTTTGCAGCCGAAATTTCATATTGCGCGAATTTCTCGGTCGCTTCTTCACTGACAACGCCAATCACATATTCCCAAGCGTCCTGAACCTCCGAGGTCATCAAGCTTACACCTAAAACGCCTGGTGTTTCTTGATCCATCAGCGGTAGCAGCTTTTGCAGATCTCCGCTAGCACTGACTTCATTCCAAAATTCCGGAATACGCTTTTGCGCTACCTCCATGTCCTGCTCGATTTTCAAACCAAACCCTATCACATGAAATGCTTCTTTGTCGATTAATTGATATTCCATCGCTTGCACACCCTTTACGGTCAATTTGAAGGTCAACATTGGATAGCTAGTCAATTTTACGCCTGATTGCTTGGCTTCCTTAGGTGTGATTCCGTGCACGCCTTTAAACACACGATTAAAGGAAGTTGGAGAATCGTAGCCATATTTCGCAGCAACATCAATGACTTTTTCACCTCGCTGCAAATCTACTCCTGCCAGACTCATCCTCCGGCGGCGAATGTATTCTCCCAACGTTACACCAGCAATATAAGAAAACATCCGCTGATAGTGATAGCTGGAGCATTGAGCTAATTGTGCTGCTCTGTCCAAGTTGATCTCAGCAGCTAAATTCTCCTCCACATAAGCAATACTATTATTGAAATGATCTAACCATTCCATCCATCTTCCTCCTGTTTCTACTATAGTCTGACCAGTAAAGGAATACCTCTTAGAACGTGCCCGCTTTTGCGAGCTAAAAGTTTAATTTTTCTAAGCGATCAAAGGCTTCGGCTAAAACTTCCATCGGCTGAGTTGCGGCCAATCGGATATAATTGTCGCCAACGGTTTCTCCAAAGGCTCTTCCCGGTACGAAGAGCACACCGCTTTTTTCCAAGACCTGTTCAACGAACGTCACTGAATCTAGGCCGCTTTTACTGATATTAATAAAAGCATACATACTTCCAGCAACAGAAGGCAAGGATAAATAAGGAATTTCAGCAACTCTTTTTTCAATATAAGCCAAACGTTCCTTGAACACTTCGACGGTTGGCGGTACGAGTTCCTCATAATGATTCAACGCGTAGATCGCGCCGCGCTGTGAAGCTGTCGGTGCAGAATAAGTAATACTCTCATTGATCATTCCAGCTATTTGATTGATGTATGCTGGTGCGATCATATAGCCTAAGCGCCAACCCGTCATCGCAAAGCCCTTCGATACACCGCTGATAGTGATGGTGTTTTCTGGAGCCAGACGAGCCATGGGTACGAATTTTTCTTTGAAAGCAAAATCCTCGTAGATTTCATCTGAAATAATAAAGAGCTCCTTTTCAATCGCAACTTCAGCGATTTGTTTTAAGGTATTCTCTGAAAAAACCGCTCCCGTTGGATTGTTTGGTGAATTAATAATAATCGCCTTGGTCCGATCAGTGATAGCCGCCTTTAAGTCCTCAACGTCTAACTGGAAGCCATTTTCTTCATAGGTAGGAACAAAAACAGGTTTACCTCCTGATAATACAACCTGTTCACGATAAGGTGAAAAATAGGGTTCATGAATAATCACTTCATCACCAGGATCAAGGAGCACCTGCATGACTAAATACATGGCATGCAATGCGCCAACAGTCGCCCGAACTTGATTGAGTTGAACGTGCATCCCGTATTTTTTTTGATAAAAATCAACGACCGTCATCAGAAATTCTTTGCTGCCATCTGGTGCTGTGTAGTTAGTTGCCCCCTTTTTCACGTCAGCATAAGCTGCTTCGATAATTGCCGGATCAGTAATCAAATCCGGATCGCCAATTGACAAATCAATAATGTTTTCCTTTTCTTTAGCTAAAACGGCGATCTTCATCAGCAAATTTTCTGCCGGCTGCTGGAAGCGTCGCGCGAGTTTACTTTTGTCCATCCTGTGTCCTCCGCTTCTGTTTACAATACTTTATTTAAGAAATCTTGTGTCCGACTGTTTTGCGGGCGCTCAAAGATCTCCTCAGGGGTACCCTCTTCTTGAATGATGCCGTCTGCCATGAAGATCACACGATCCGCCACTTCCTTGGCAAAGCCCATTTCGTGAGTTACCACTACCATGGTCATGCCTTTTTTAGCCAAATCCTGCATAACTGACAGCACCTCGCCGACCATTTCCGGATCAAGCGCTGAAGTTGGTTCATCAAAGAGCATCACATCAGGACTCATCGCCAATGCACGAGCGATCGCCACCCGTTGCTGCTGCCCGCCAGATAAACTAGCAGGATAACTAGTAGCCTTTTCCTTCAAACCAACTTGATCTAACAAGGCTAAAGCTTGTTCTTTGGCTTTTTCAGGGTCTTCTTTTTTTATTTTTACTGGTGTAATCGTTAAATTTTCTAACACACTCATATGGGGAAAGAGATTAAAGCTTTGGAACACCATCCCCATTTTCTGACGAATCTGATCAATATTGCTGTCGGGAGCCGTGATATTTTGCCCCTCAAAAAAGATCTCACCAGAAGTCGGCTCCTCCAGCAAGTTCAAACAACGCAGGATCGTACTCTTCCCGCTTCCTGAAGGCCCGATGATGACCACCACTTCGCCTTCTTTGACCGTCAGATCAATCGACTTTAATACCTCGTTATCGCCAAAGCTTTTTGACAGTTGCTTTACATTAATCATTCAGACCCATTCTCCTTTCAGCAAAACCTAATAGACGAGAAGTGCAGAAGGTCAATACAAAATAAATCAGCGAAACCAGCACATATGGCAGGAATGGCTTGAAGCTGGCACCTTGTACTACACCTGTTTGGAAGATCAGCTCCGACACTCCGATAACGGAAACGACAGAGGATTCCTTGATGATCGTAACGAACTCATTTCCCAATGCTGGCAAAATATTCTTGATCGCCTGCGGGAAGATGATGAAGCGCATCGCTTCTTTTTGATTCATTCCTAAAGAACGTGCTGCCTCCATCTGTCCTTTATTGACCGCATTGATCCCAGCTCGGACAATCTCAGCAACATAAGCCGCGCTATTCAAAGATACAGCGATACAACCAGCTAGTAATTTCGACAAATCTAAGCCTAAAACACCAGTACCGAAGTACACGATAAAAATTTGAACCAATAGCGGGGTGCCGCGGACGTACTCGATGTAAACCACTGCAAGAGCCTTTAAAAGCTTGCTCTTGCTTAGCTTCATCAACGCCAGCAAGCTACCAAAAATCAAACCGAACAAGACACCTACAAAAGCTAATAAGATCGTATATTTGGCGCCATTTAGATAATAAGGGCCATACTTTTGCAGGAAGGATTGCTCATCTTGGAACATCAATTCATTGGCTTCCTTTTGATAGCCCTTCAACAGATCCTTGTCATTGATTGTTTTGATGGATTCGTTGACATGCTTTTTCAATTCTGGTGTATTTTTCGACATCGCAATGGCAGTGACCTTTTCACCCTGTTCAAACTTGACAGGAGCTAAAGCTACATTGTCGCTTTGCTGGACATAAGCCTCCGCGACAGGCTGCTCCAGCACTACCGCTTCGACTTTTTTATTCAATAAATTATTGATCAAGTCAGGAACCTTCTGAAGTGAAGTCGGTTCGGCACCAGTCATTTCATTTTTCACTAGATCTTCTTGCGTCGTTTGTTTTTGTGCACCAACTGCTAAACCATCAAAATCAGCAGTCGTTTTAAATTTATTCTTGTCATCTTTACGAACCAGTACTTTTTGTTGTACGACAAAGTACGGATCAGAAAAATCTACTTCTTTTAGGCGTTCCTCAGTAATAGACATACCAGAAATAACTAAATCAATCTTGCCGGTTTTCAATGCTCCTAATAGTGCGTCAAAACCAAGCTCTTCAATTTTTAATTTGACGCCCATATCCTTTGCGATTTTTTCAGCAATCGAGACATCAAAACCAACAATTTTATCCTTGCCATCCACATCCGCATGGAACTCATAGGGTGCATAATCTGCGGATAATCCAACAACTAACTCCCCGCTTTGTTGAATTCGTTCATAGATTTCATCCTTCTCTGCTCCTTGTGCTTTTGCCGGTAATAAATTCAGCAGCATTAATAGCACTGTGAGTAATGCTCCAACTTTCTTTTTCATCCATTTCGCTCCTTTTGAATAATAATATAAGTATATGAATAATAAGAGAATAAATATTCAAAAATAACTTGCTCTCATACTACCATAACTATTATAATAAAAAAAGATTAATCTAAAAAAATGATGAAAGAAGTTTTTCTATGACAAAACAATTGATCGTGCGAGGCGCCCCGCAAGAATATGAACTGAAAGAAAATGCTTGGGATTCACTTGAATCTCATCTCAATAGAAGAAACATTGAGAATGTCTTGATTCTCCACGGCAAAGTATCCTGGCAGGCTGTAAAAGACTATTTCCCAGATTTATCAATAACAAAAACTTTCCAATATTATGGCGGACAATGTACTGATTCAGCTGCTGAGGATTTTGCGTCTTTATGCAAAAAGGAACAATTTGACGGGATTATCGCTGTTGGTGGTGGAAAGGTCGCCGATCTAGGCAAATTCGTGGCATATAAGGTGAATCTGCCGATTATTATTTTGCCAACCCTAGCCGCAACCTGTGCTGCCTATACCCCGTTAAGTGTGGTCTATAATGAAGAAGGTGTGATGCTGCGCTACGATATTTTTCCTAAAGCCAGCGATCTAGTATTGATTGATCCAGAGATTATCTTACACTCTCCCCGTGAATTGATGATCGCCGGTATTGGGGATACGTTAGCGAAATGGTATGAATCCCACGCGATTATTTCACAATTAACAATCAAACCTGTTGAAGTCCAAGTGGCTGAGTTTGCGGCGCAGAAATGTCGTGAAATTCTTTTAACAAAGAGCATGGAGGCATTAGCATCGATGGATCAGAAGCGACTCAATCAAGCTTTTGTCGATGTAGTTGAAGCCAATATTTTATTAGCTGGAATGGTGGGTGGTTTTGGTGATGAATATGGACGAACAGCTGGTGCCCATTCGATTCATGATGCACTGACGGTACTACCGGACAGTCATCAGCAGCTTCACGGAAACAAAGTCGCCTATGGCATTCTAGTACAGCTGATGATTGAAAATAATCTAACGGAGATTGAACGTTTGCTTCCTTTTTATCGTCAATTAGCTCTTCCGACAAGCTTAACCGATATGCATCTACAATTAACCGAGAAGGACTATCAAGCTGTAGCTGAACGGGCCAGCACTCCTGGCGAAATGATTCATCTAATGAAAGAAACAATCACACCAGAACGAATTATTCGCAAAATGAAAGAATTAGAGACGTTAACCAGCAGCTAAATAAAATCTACTGCAAGTTAAAACATCGATCAAAGCATAGACAAAAAAGACATTCTAAACGACTCATCTGGTCGTTTAGAATGTCTTTTATCAATACTTGCCGAAATATCCTTATTAAAATATCTTTCCCGTTCGTATAGCATAAATAGTTAAGGAAATCAGGATGAACAACGCCAACATCTCTAGTAGAAAGTCGGTGGTTTTTACTTCGTTTTTCGAAGTGTTCTTCTCTCGTTTCATTGCGCTATTAGGGGCCTCCTTATTTTTACAATGCAAGGATAGCAAACCATTGGTATAGGCGCGTAACAATTCATAATGAATTTCATTAGAATATCATTAACGAAACCTAATCCGATTCGACTTTATTTTCGAACAATTTTCCTTTTGCGTTTCTGAAAATCAACGTTACGCTTAGTAGTTCAATTACTTGCATCAGCGGTACCCCTGCACCTGTGTAGAAAAACATAAATAAGCCTCTTCCGCCGGGTGCCCAGGTCGCAAACCATGAAACGCCAAATAGATACACGGTATAGGTCAACAATACACCAAGGAAAATAATCAAATAATCCGCTAAAACCGGCCGATTTCTTTTCTTTTTAAAGTAAGCAATTGTGAACAACAAGATAGCGCCTAAGCTCGCAAGCAATAGTATTGGTGAAATAATCCGATAAATCCAGATAATCCCGTTTATCACAAATACAAACGGTTTTGTTCGCCGCTCCTCTGCCTCCATTCCCTCTTTTAAAGTAGAAACAGATTTGACATTGATTAAGTCTAGAACAACTTCAGCTGGTTGATTTTCTACAAAGATTGATCCGCCATAGCTCGTTTGATAGCTTCGATAAAATGTGGTTTCAATAACACCTGCCCCAATATAGTTACATACCTTTCGCATATCTTCAAGCTTTTTCCCATTGCTTTGTTTCGAGACAAAGAACATATTTTTCCTATTCAACTTGCCTGACTCAAAACCCTCTTCCAGCTCCTGGGAGATTTTTTTAAAGACTTTTTCATTTGCTTTGCCGTCCTTGTAGAGACCTTCTCTCTGAAACATTTCACGTAAGCCCCAAACAAACATATCACCAGGCAGCTCACCATTTTTTACTGGCCAAGAATCCGGCCAAATTGATTCACTATAGATCCAATTGATTCCCTTTTTGTATTTGGCAAATGTTGGGGACACTTTTTGTGCCTTATCAAACGTCTTTTTTGACACCCAAATTCCGCTGTCTTCAGCAACCACTTCAGAATCAAAGCTGCTATTGTCAATTTGAATCAGATTTTCTGTCATTCTGGCAAATGAGGTCTTTGTCCGATCATTGGTGGTAAAGATTCCATAATGCTCATAATTGATTTTTGAAATGACCAAAGATTCGCCTGCGGTTAACAGCACAGGTGCTAGTAAAAGTAGGATATTTCCAATTAATCTCGTTTTACTCGTTTCTTTAAGCAGCATCCAAAAATTTCTAAAGCCCTCTTTGAATGATGAGCCAAGCGAGGAATGCTTTACAATAATTCCAAATAACGTACAAACGGTCGCGACAGCATATAAGGGCACTAGCCAAATAGAATCCTCACGCAAAAACCAAAAGAAAGGAAAAGCCGCCATCAGTATGACGGCCCATGGGAGACGTTTTCTGAGTGCTTCTTTTCTTCGTAAGAAATGACCAAGTATTCCGGCTAATACGAATAACACAACCGCAAAAACCAAACTATTTCGATAAACCCTTAATGAAAAATCTGAGGTAAATGTAGCCGGTGAATAGCTGAAAAATAGAAAGCCCAGTCCGCTTAAGTATCGATTCTTGATCAACGGCGCCAATGCCTTCACAATCGCAAAGGACGCTGCCATATTCACTAAACACAAAAACAGCGGATAAGACAATTTTGAAAAATGATTCACAATAAGGAAGAAAGTAAAAGATAATCCCTTAGTCAAAGTCCCCGTGCCATAAGGGCCTAACCATTTTCCCGCTAAAATAGTTAATGCTTGATTGATAGAAAGTGCATCGTCATACCCTGCCTGCATATAAATTTTGACTGGCATTTCCACGGCTAACACAACACGCACGATTATAGCAACAATAATGAGAAAGGCAAATAGTCTTCCTTTTGCTAGTGTATTCAGTGTGAATTGGTTCTTTCTGCTCATAATTTAGAGAAAGGGATAAAAGGCGGCATTTCCCCTTTTACCTCCGTTAAAAATTTTTGCAGCCAAATGACATCCAGCCATTGATCAAATTTATACCCGATTTTAGGGAAATTAGCCACTTGCTGGTAGCCAAGCTTCTTATGAAAATCGATACTGGCTTGATTGCCGCCAGTAATACACGCTGTTAAAATCGCGACATTCTGCTTTTTCAAGGTTTGTTCTAATGAGCGGTACAAAAGCTTTCCCGCTCCGTTACCGCGTTTTTGCCGATCAACATAGACACTTACCTCTACTGCCCAATCATAGGCAGCGCGTTCTTTATACGCATGGGCATAAGCGTAGCCTAAGATTACGCCGTTGTCTTCGGCTACAAAGTACGGATATGTAGTCACCGTTTCCGCTATTCGCTGGGCAAAATCTTCCTCACTGGGGACAGCATAATCAAATGTGATCGTTGTTTCCTTCACGTAGGGCGCATAAATTGCTGCTACTGCTGTTGCGTCTGCTGGTGTTGCTACTCGAATTTCAATCATCCTAGACCTCCTCGCTGGTTCAATTCTATCACTCTGATAAATAAAAAAACACCCTTGTATATTAGAGTTAGGGTTTTAACCTTCCGGTTTTGATTGGATAACCCTATGAACCATCGTTATTTTAATTTGGTATTAACTCATTTCTTTTGAGATAATATATTTATTGGATTGAGAGGCTAAGCCGTTCCCCCCTTGGGTCATTGAACCCGCACTCGAGAGACTGGCTCCTCTCTCTGATAAGTGGATTGCGTATGAGTTAGATGTTGAAAGTCCTTACTTTACTCCGTATCTCGTACAAGGTAGTGACGCTTTTCAGTTGAGTGGATTTCAATCCAAAATTCTTTTTTTGAAAGGTCAGATATACATGTACTTTTTAGGCATTGATATCGGTAAACGCACTCACGTTGCTTCTATCATGAACGAGGAAGGAAAGGTATTACTAAAAGGTTTTTCATTTCCTAACACCACTGAAGGAGCAGAGTCATTAATTGAGCGAATGGTCGACTATTCCGGAGCACCCAGTGACTTTGTTATAGGGATGGAAGCCACGGGGCACTATTGGCTGTCCATCTTTTCATACCTTCACGAATCAGATTATTTGATTCACGTTGTGAATCCCCTTCAAACAGACGGATGGCGTAAAGGTACAGAAATACGGAAACGAAAAAACGATATTATTGATTCTGTTTTGATTGCTGACTTAATGCGCTATGGCTCATTTGTCGAAACGGTCTTATCCGATGAAAATGTTTTTTCTTTGAAACAACTTTCTCGTTACCGAACTTATTTAGTAGGTACAGCGAGCGACTTCAAAAGAAAAATTATAGCCGTATTGGATCAAGTCTTTCCAGAATACGCGACGATTTTTACCAAGCAGGGCGTTTTCGGAAAAGCTTCTAAAGAGTTATTGCTGGCGTTTAGTGCCCCGATCGACTTAGAAAACATTTCCTCAGAAACTTTGGCCCAATACTTAGCTGAGTTAAGCAGGAACCGAATCAAGGCAGAAAAAGCGGACCAATTGAAGCAAGCAGCTTCTAACTCCTTTGGAGTAAAATTTGCTCAAGAAGCGTTCACCTTCCAACTACGTTCAATGATTGAACAATTAAAATTCATTGAAAGCCAAATAAAGGAAACGGAAAGAGAAATCAAGCACATAATGGACACTTTAAATTCTGTTATTCTCACAATTCCTGGAATTGGTCCTATAAACGGTGCGACTATTCTTGGTGAGATCGGAGATATTCAAAAATTTTCTAACCCGAAAAAACTCGTTGCTTACGCTGGGATAGACGCTTCCGTGACACAATCAGGGCAATATGAGGCAACGCATAATGTTATGAGTAAACGAGGGTCTCCATATTTGCGAAAAGCCTTGTTTTCGGCGGCTTTAGTAGCTTCTCAATGTGATCCTGTTTTTAGTGCGTTTTACCAGAAAAAAGTTTCCGAAGGAAAACATCATCTAACTGCCTTAGGTGCGGTTTCTCGTAAGCTTTGTTACGTGATTCATGCTATTTTGACTAAAAACGAGCCTTATATAATTGTTTCTGATTAGCTATTGAACATTCAAAAAAACTAATGGTAAGAAGCTTATTTGTTGTACCCTTTTTTCGGAATTATCTGTTATAAAATATTTTTTGATTTGGCTAATTTTTACTTGACTCTATATAGTTAGTCTCTCTATAAAAATTACCGCTAGACAGGTATTATCCTTCCTGTTTCTGTAGTAACTTGCGCCTATATGAATCATTTACTTCATTCGAGCATCATAAAAAACTGTTAACAATAACATAGCTAGTTTCTCTAGTAACGGCAATTTGTTCTACCAGACTGTTTTCCGCCGTGTTTATCCTCGATTTAGATTAAAAATAAATGTCAATTCTTTAATCTTTTAACCGTTAGTTTTATTCCCTCCTAATGGTTATTTTCAACTGAGTATGCTTAGATAGAAGAAGTGTGTCTCAAAAAATTCAATTTCGGCTTTCCCCTTTCTTGAAACATTTAGCGAAAATATTTTTATTGAGATAAAAAACATGAATCTAAAACAGAGGTAAATTTATGGAACAGAATCAACCACCTGATAAGCATACGAAAGAATTAAGTTTATTGGGCTTAAGTATGATCGTTATCGGTTCAATGCTTGGCGGCGGCGTCTTCAATCTACCTAGCAGTATTTCACAATCCGCTGGCGTTGTTGCATCTTTGCTTGCATGGCTGATTACCGGTGTCGGTGTTTTCTTCATCGCTAAGGTTTTTCAGACCCTTTCAAAGGAAGAGCCTGAAATTATCGGCGGAATCTACTATTACGCCAAAGACGGATTTGGCGATTATATTGGCTTTAACTCCGCTTGGGGCTATTGGCTAAGCAATATTATCGGAAATGTTTCCTTTGTCATTTTATTTTTAGATGCGTTAAGCAAATTCATCCCCTCCATCGGCGGCTCTGGTGGACAAATCGGATTGCTTTTAGGAACCTTCATGATTTGGGGTGTAATCTTTTTAGTCGCTCGCGGAATTCGGACTGCCAGCATTTTGAATACGATCGCTACCAGTGCAAAAGTTATTCCGATTTTAATGGCGATTTTTCTTTTGTTCGTTCATTTTAAGTATCAAACCTTTTCAATCGATGTCTTTGCTAAAAATATGATGCTGAACGGTAAACAATTAGGCTCTGTCCCAACCCAAGTTCGACATGCGATGCTGCAAACTATGTGGGTTTTCGTTGGGATCGAAGGCGCGGTAGTATTATCTGGGCGAGCAAAACGTGCACGGGATGTCGGACGAGCAACCTTGATTGGGTATGCAACAACCTTAGCAATCTACGTATTAATCGTAATGCTAAGCTTTGGATCATTACCGCAGGAGCAATTGGCTAATCTTCCAAGTCCCTCTTTAAGCGGTGTCCTTCGAGCCTCTTCTGGTGCTTGGGCAGCTAGTATGATTGATATTGGTGTCATTATTTCCGTTTTAGGCGCATGGATTTCTTGGACAATTTTGGCTGCAGAGATTTCCTTTGATGCAGCACAGGACAAAATGTTCCCAGCTTTCCTTGGAAAAGCCAACAAACAAAATGCGCCAGTTAACGCCTTAGTATTAAATGGTGTTATCATGCAGATCGTCTTCATGATCTCTCGTTGGGCAATGGATGCCTTCCAGGCTGTGACAGACACAGCCACAACGATGGTACTCGTCCCTTACGTCTTATCTGCTGCTTTCTTATGGCAAATTGCCAAAGGAAAAAAACATAAAGGGCAGCAATTTCTAGCCATTGGCGGGATCATTTACGGAATTTATATGCTGTATTCCTCAGGAGCGCTAAACCTGCTTTACTGTATTGGCATTTACGCCTTAGGCATGGTCTTTTGGCTGTGGAACAGTCATACCTATCATCGACCAGTTTTTACCACCAAACGAGATAAGCTGCTTTTTGCAATCGTGACAGGGTTAGGTCTGATTAGTTTAATCGTTTTTCTGATTCAATTAGGATAAAAATAAACCGGTGATTTCGGATCACCGGTTTTTTTTTCTATATAAATTGTAAAATCATGGTTACTAATAGTCCCAACGCGTAACAGCTATTAAATACGATCAGATTTTCCACCGCCATCGGAAATGTTTTGTGCTTGATTTGTTCCTTAGTAAAAATTTGAGTTTGTGGTACTACTTTAAACAGACTGATAAATGTCAGCAGAATCGGCCATTGATAAATACCAATGATCAAACCAACAAGGATTGCTCCGTAGCAGCTGTACATCAAAATATTGAACAGCCTCACACTCCACTCTCGCCCAATATAAAAGGGCAATGTATACCGATGATTTTCGATATCCTGCGCTAGATCACTGATATTATTTGCCAGCATGATATTGGCGATTGTCAAGATTAGCGGTAATGCTGCCCAAATCACTGCCAGTACCGCCATAGTATTGCCAGTGATCGCAAAATGATTGAAATCCAGTTCCATGTAAAAAAGGCGTTGATCATAGGTATTTAGATAAATCGTAATAGCAAAAATTCCCAACCCTTCAGTAACTCCGCTAAAAATCTCACCTAAAGGCATGCGCGAAAGCGGGATCGGACCATACGTATAAAACACGCCGACAAAAAAACACGCTGCTCCCATTGGCAACAGCATCCAGCCAGTTTGAACGACTAAGATCAATCCAACAATTGCCGCGAAACCCACTAGTCCTATAATCAAACGCTGTATCTGTTTTTCCGACAAATTTTCTCGTCCAATCAGATTTTCTTCATATTTGTAAATCTCCGAATGAGCCTTTTTAAAATCCATATAATTATTGATTGCAGTGATTGCCAAGTCAAACGCAAACATCTCGAAAAAGAAAAAAAGGTTTTTCCCGGATGAAAGGAATGAAAATACGTGTTAGTAAATAAAACAGCAATCACAAAAGGAAAGATTCCGGCAAACTTTGTACGAATTTGCACAAGTTCAAAGAAATGTTCTTTGGTCATTTTTTGCTGCGTAGCTTTTACCTTCTTCGTACTATCCATAAATAATCCCTCGTTCATTATTTTTCAACAAGCAGACCCGCCTCATAATTATAGGGGCGGGACATCCGATTTATCAGATAAGCTGCCAAAACAATGTGACTAATAGTCCTAATGCATAGCTGCCATTAAAGGCGACTAAATTTTTAATCGACATTGCAAAGGTCTTGTGTTTAATTTGCTCTTTAGTAAACGCTTTGGTTTGTGGATAGACCTTTAGCAAACTCAAGAACGTTATCAGAATCGGCCATTGATAGATACCTGTGATTAGACCGATCACGATCGCCAGATAAGAACCATACATTAAGAGATTAAACAAGATCACCGCATTCTTTTTACCTAAATAAAAAGATAATGTATAGCGATGATTTTCAATATCCTGTTCCAGATCACAAAGATTGTTCGCCAACATAATGTTTGCGATTGTGGCTATTAATGGAATTGACGCCCAGACAACCGCCAACGCCGCCGTTGTACTCCCAGTAATCGCAAAATGTTGCAAATCCAGCTCCATGAAAAAAAGCTTCTTATCATACGTGTTCAAATAAACCGTGATAGCAAAGATTCCCAGCCCCATCGTCACACCGCTAAAGACTTCGCCCAGCGGCATGCGAGACAACGGGATCGGACCAAAGGTATAAAAGACTCCGATAAAACAGCAGGCACAGCCCATCACCAGCAACAGCCAGCCAGTTTGAATCGCTAATGTGATCCCAACAATGGCTGAAAACCCAATCAATCCAAAAATAATCATTACAACCGTTCGCTCCGAAAGTTGAGCTTTTCCGATAATATTTTCTTGATATTTATACTCTTCCGAATGGGCTTTGCGGAAATCCATATAGTTATTAATCGCCGTCGTCGCCATATCAAAAGCAATCATGCCAAAGAAGAAAAAGAGCGTCTTCCCCCAATGAAACGAATGGAAATACGTATTCGTAAACAGCACAGCAATTAAAAAAGGAAAGAAGCTTGCCAATTTCGTTCGAATTTCTACTAGATCAAAAAAAATCTTTCTTGTCATATTATTTCAGATCCTTATCATTGCCCATTTTATAGCCAGCCTCTTTATTTAATTCAAAAATATCCTTCAATCCAGCTGTGACATAAACCTTATCGTCTCGCGTAACAAAGATCGCTTCTGTATCCTTTAAGCCCTCTACATATTTCAGGCCTTCTTTGACCCCCATCGAAAAGACCGCAGTAGATAAGCCATCGCCATCGATTGATTTTTTCGAAACAATAGTTACACCGGCGATATCGTTGTCAAAAGGATAGCCAGTCTTTGGATTGAACAAATGATGATAAGTTTTCCCATCCGCCTCTAGATAGCGTTCATATATCCCAGATGTTACCAGTGACATATTACTTTCTGGCACACTTCCTAATACAACATTCCGTGCTTGATTCGGATCTTGAATTCCGACTGTCCAATCTTCTTTTTGATTTCCCCGCGGACTATGACCCATAACATAAACATTGCCTCCAAGATCAATAATCGCCGTCGTTACGTCGTTTTCTTTCAAAACCTTGACGACTTCATCGGTGATATAGCCTTTTGCAATTGCCCCTAAGTCTAATTTCATACCTTTTTCTTTCAAAAAGACAGTCTTATTCTCATCGTTGAATTCGACCTCATGATAATTAACCAGCTTCAAGGCTTGATCAATCTCATTTTGAGCCGGCTTACGCGCATCGGGGAAACCAATCCGCCACATCGATGTAATTGGACCAATCGCCATGTCGAATCCGCCTTTTGAATCTTGGCTATATTTATAAGCTTCCTTTAATAGAAAGAACATGTCATCTGTCACTTTGACTGGCTTTACCCCAGCCTCTTTATTGACTGCGTCAATCTCTGACCCCTCTTGATTAACCGTAATCTTATCTGCCAGCTCCTTCACTCGCTTGAAAGCCGGTTTCAGAGCAGCTTCCTTTCCATCATCATAAATACGCATTTGGACATATGTACCCATTAAAAATTGCTTATCTTCATATGGCTTTTCATTTATTTTTGGTTTGTTGCTGCCGCAAGCTGTCAGCAGAACCATCAATAACCCGAAAGTCATGATCACTATTCTTTTCTTCACTTCGCTACTTCCTTTGTATTCAAAATTTTGTCACCTTATCATAGCGTGTTTAAGACAAATTTTCTATGTTGATTTATTTAAAAACAGCTAAATTCCTGATTACTATCGATTATTTATGAATAACTGCGAAAAGTTGGACTGAAAGCTGCCTCATTTGAATGAAATCATTTTTCCAAACCCTTGAAAAATGAGTCGGATTTTCGGCACGCATACTATTTTGCTAAACAGTTCAACCGTTTTTTTACTATCCTCTGTTAACCTGACCTTGATTCACATAAACTGCCAAAAACAAAACTAGCAAGTCATCTCTTATCTTAGGAAATAAATTTTTGACAAAATTTATTTTTAAGTTCGCTGACATATCATCCAACTACACTGTACTATTACTTTAAAGAATAAAGATTTTTTCAATCTACTATTGATTTATAACTGCGAAAAGTTGGACTGAAAAAAAGAGCTGGGGAAACCCCAGCTCTTCTAAGATTCCCTAAAATAAAGGAATTATTATTTAGTGACGATGTTATCAACTTGAATTGCAGTTGTGTCGCCTTTTTCAGCTGCGTTTACTAATTGTGCAGCGTATGTTTGGAATGCGTGTGAAGAATGTGTCGCGCCTGTTACCACTTCAACATCTGCAGGAGCACCTTTTTCAACTAAACCTTTGTTTAATTGTTCGATATATTCTTTTGGACCAACACCGCTTTTAGCTTTCATATTCTTTTCGTAGTCCGCATCATCTTTTTTAGATTTGCCGTCTTTGTCTACCATATCAAAGTTAGATTCAGTAATTTTTCCGCCAGCTACAGTCATGCTGAAGATTGTACGGTAGCCATTTGAGTAATTCTTTTCTTCTAACTTGTAAGTGCCATCTTTCAGATCAGCGCCATTGTCGATTTCAATTGTTTTCGTATCGCCAGATTGAGCTGCTTGGACTAATTGTTGAGAATAGTTTTTGAAGTTTTCACTTGAATGAGTGGCACCTGTTACTACTTCAACTGCATCTGGATTTTGTGTTTGTTCTAAAGATTTGTTCAATTCTGGAATGTATTCCTTAGGACCTGTTTTTGTTTTTTCTTTCATGTTCTTTTCGTAATCCGCGTCATCTTTTTTAGATTTCCCGTCTTCATTTAGATAATCGTAGTTAGATTTCGTGATCTTTCCATCCTTAACGGTCATATCAAAAACAACACGGTAGCCGTTTGCATAATTTTTTTCTTCAAGCTTGTAGGTACCATCTTTTAAATCCCCACCTGCTACTTTTTCCGCTGGTTTAACTGCCTCAGAAGAGCTTGTTGAAGAACTAGCTGCTGTATCTTTATCATCATTTCCGCCACAAGCAGCTAACGCTAGTGTAGAAAAAGCTACCACTGCAAATCCAGATACGATTTTTTTCATTTTCATGATTAAACTCCACCTTTTTATTTTTTTGTGATTCTTTAAACAAAATCATTCTAAAACATCCCTACGTTTTTGTACATCAAATACTATATATAACTATTGTTTTTTAATCATATTATCAGAAAACCGTTAATATTACTTTAGAATAGTTCTCATAGACAAAAAAATGAACTATATGTATAATGTAGTCGATTGTTCAGGTATTATCAATTTATTATAATTGTGCAGTCATTATCATTTAGAAGGAGCGGATTATCAATGGCAAAACAGAAAATTGTTGTTGTGGGTGCAGGGTATGCAGGTGTTTCAGCAACGAAGTTCATGGCCAAAAAGCTAAAAAAAGATGATGTTGAGATCACCTTGATCGATCGTCACTCTTACCATACAATGATGACCGAATTACATGAAGTAGCTGGCGGACGCGTAGAACCAGACGCAGTCCAATACGATTTACAGCGGTTATTTGCTCGTCAGAAAAATGTTTCATTAGTTACAGATACTGTTATTGGTATCGATAAAGAGAAAAAAATCGTCAAAACCAAATTAGGCAAATACCCTTTTGATCAATTAATCATCGGTATGGGCGGCGAACCAAATGATTTTGGTACACCTGGTGTTAAAGAACACGGCTTTACCTTATGGTCAATGGAAGATGCAATTAAGATCAGAAAACACATTGAAGATACCGTAGCAAAAGCTGCCTTGGAGCCCGATGAAGCTACTCGCCGTGCTATGCTCACTTTTGTGGTTTGTGGTTCTGGTTTTACCGGAATCGAAATGATCGGCGAATTAATGGAATGGAAGACTGTTTTAGCTAAGGAACACAAATTACGCCCTGAAGAGTTTACTCTAATGGTTGTTGAAGCCCTTCCTACTATCCTAAATATGCTAGACCGTAAAGACGCGGAAAAAGCAGAGCGTTTCATGATGAAAAAAGGTATTCAACTGAAGAAAGGTGCTCCAATTACTGAGGTAACTGCTGATTACATCGTCCTAAAAGATGGTTCGCAAATTCCAACAAACACTTTGATTTGGACTGCTGGTGTCAAAGGAACCTCCGATGCGGCGGATTTCGGTTTGGAAGCTGCCCGCGGTCAACGCTTGTACGCCAATGAATACATGCAGGCAAAGGGTTATGAGGACAAAGATATCTATATCATCGGTGACTTGGTTCATTACGAAGAAAACAACGATGGCAAGCCAACCCCGCAAATAGTTCAAGCTGCTGAACAAACTGGACATACAGCAGCTGCTAATATTGTAGCGAAAATCAAGAACACACCGAAACACGAATTTAAGAGTAATTATCAAGGATTTATGGTTTCAATTGGATCTAAATGGGGCGTTGCTAATTTGATGGATAAAATCCATCTATCAGGCTTCTTAGCGATCGTGGTTAAACATTTAGTCAATCTGCTGTACTTCTTTACGATTCGTTCAGGCTACTACATGTTCCAATACATGATGCACGAATTTTTCCACATCAAGAACGACCGCAACGTAACTCGCGGACATTCTTCTCGTTACGGAAACGTATTGTGGAGTGTTCCATTACGGGTCTTCTATGGCTCTATGTGGCTAATCGAAGCCTCAAAAAAAGTTGTCGGCGACGGCAGCTATTTGAATCCAAGCTCTTGGTTTGGAAGCGGCTCATGGTTTACTGACAATGTTGTCTTCCCCTTCCCTTGGTTGCAAGAGCAAGTAACAACGGGCGCATCCGCAGCTGGATCACACGCAGCTGAAGCAACGACCGCAGCAACTGGAGCGGCTGGCGGCGCGACTGACGCGGCTGCTACTGCTGCGACACATTTTGGTTTCAGTTATGCTTTTGGTGAAAATCCAATGCCGGTTTTTGAAAAAATGCCTCACTGGTTTTCAAATATCATGGAATTCATGATGCCAAATAGAGACGTCGCATTATTTATGCAAAAATT
This sequence comes from Enterococcus avium, assembly GCF_002891025.1. NCBI lineage: Bacteria > Bacillati > Bacillota > Bacilli > Lactobacillales > Enterococcaceae > Enterococcus > Enterococcus avium. The sequence continues at coordinate 1,105,301 of NZ_NBSL01000003.1, forward strand.
TATGACTTTTGTTGAGATTGGTATTGCATTAGCCTTAATCTTCGGACTATTCACTTGGTTAGCAAGTGCTGCAACGATTGGTTTAACCGTAGTTTTCTGTCTATCTGGTATGTTCTTCTGGGTAAACATTTGGTTTATCTTCGTAGCGTTTGCTTTGATGAACGGATCTGGTCGAGCGCTTGGTCTTGATCGCTGGGTGATTCCTTGGATTCAACGAACTGTCGGAAAATGGTGGTATGGAACACCAAGATCAATCTACGGAAAAAAATAAGTCAAATTTATTTGACGAATAGTGAAGGAAAGTTCTAAAGGGCTTGATTTTCTCTTTAGAACTTTCTTTATGTTATGATAAGAAAAAGAACCAAACATTAGTATGAAATGCTCAAGTGAGGATAAATGAGGTGTATAATTTGAAGCTGAAGGATTTTGCAAAAAATAGTTTGCTGCGGCCTTGGGATGGCATCATCGTTCTCATTCTAGTCGTGCTCTCTTTTGCTCCCGTTGTGGTCTTTAGTCTCAATCGCACTGCCAGTCCAATGCAAGAGGCGGTTCTTTCTGTTGATGGACAAGAAATCAAGACCTTTGATCTTTCAGATAAGTCACAGAGCTACACTTATCGCTACGAAGATAAGGATGGCGACTATAATTTGATTGAAATCAAAGAAGGTCGAATTCGGATTAAAGAGGCGAACTGCGGTGACCAAATCTGTGTACGTCGCGGCTGGATCGACCAATCAGGTGAAACGATTGTTTGTTTGCCTCACAAATTATTAATTGAAATCAAATCCTCAGACGGAGGGGAACCCGGCAGTGTCATCTATTAGCTGCTTTTACTATGAATAAAACACAAAAATTAATTTACATAGCACTCCTAGTAGCCCAGGGTGTCATCTTGGGGTTGATTGAAAATATGTTTCCTTCCCCCTTCGCCTTCGCACCTGGGGCAAAACTAGGACTCGCCAATTTAATCACCATCGTTGCGATTTTTACGATGCCCAAAAGAGACAGTTTTCGTTTGATTTGGATGCGTCTGATTCTAACAACCCTTTTAGGCGGAACCATCTCAACCTTTTTATATAGCATGAGCGGATCATTGTTGAGCTACTTCGGTATGCTTCTAGTGAAGAGTCTTGGACCTAAACGTGTTAGCATCATCGGAATCAGCGCTGCCGGCGGTTTTCTCCATAACGTTGGCCAGCTCTTCGTCGCCAGCTGGATCGCGCAATCTTGGACCGTTATGCTTTATTTGCCAGTTATGTCCCTACTTGGCATTCTTGCCGGTATCGTCATTGGTATCGCCGGTAATTATTTGTTAGTTCACGTACGTGCATTGCAAAAATTCCAATTAGATTATGAATCGAAAAAAAATCTGAAAAAGGATTAGAAGGATAGCCAAAATGAAACTTCATCCCATGTGGCAAGATTATCCTGATCTTGCTAAGCAGTTAACCACGACCCTCCAATTAATGGAGGATGTGGTGAAATTAAAAAATAAAAAAGTCGAATCGGCTGTGTTGGATATGATCCATGCTGGTGGCAAGCTTTTGCGCCCTGCTTACCAGCTGCTGTTTGCTCAATTTGGTCCAGAACAAGATGAAAAGAAAGCCACCTCTTTAGCGGCTTCCATCGAAATGCTCCATACGGCCACCCTGATTCATGACGATATCGTGGATGAATCTGAATTACGCCGCGGATTACCGACGATTCGTTCCACCTTTGGTAACGATACCGCCGTTTACGCTGGAGATTATTTATTTATCTGCTGTTTTAAATTATTATCCGACTACTCAACCTCACTAAAGAGTCTGCAGCTGAACTCTCGCAGTATGGAAAAAATTCTCGATGGCGAGTTAGGACAAATGGATGATCGCTACAAACTTGATCAAACTGTTGAAGAGTATTTGGAGAATATTTCAGGAAAAACAGCAGAGCTTTTTGCCTTAAGCTGTTCAGTTGGTGCCTTTGAAAGCGGCAATAGTGAACGCTTTGCTAAAAAGGCTGGCATGATTGGTCATAACATCGGAATCGCCTTTCAAATTATGGACGATTTATTGGACTATCAAGCAGACGCTGCCACATTAGGTAAACCCGTCCTAGAAGATGTACGTCAAGGCGTTTATTCCCTGCCGTTGATTTATGCGCTCAATCAAGATAACAGTCAATTACGTCCTTACTTAGAAAAACAAAAGCAGATGACTGTTGAAGATACCTTGCAGGTACAGCGTTTGGTTCAAGAATTAGGTGGCGTAGACTACGCACAGCAGCTGGCAACCGAGTATACTGAACAAGCACTAAAGGATATCCGAAAACTACCAGACAACTATTTCAACACAAAAGAAAAATTAGAACGTCTGACCAGCCAAATTTTATCACGGAAAAGCTAGTAAAAATCCGGGCTCTAAGTCAAATCGTGTTGTTTTCATTAAATCACTGAAAGGAAATGCTTCGGCGTTTCCTTTTTTCTTTTTGTTCAAATAATGTCGCAAAGATTCTGTTGAATCAGAATTCGCATACGAAGGTGGCGAAAGGTTCTAAAACCGAATGCCACTCTCTTGATCACTTTAATCAAGTTATTCTTCCCTTCAAGTTTTCCGTTCGAATAGGGGTATTTTAACGCATTGATAATCGCTTGTTTGTGTTTATTTAAGTAAAGAATCGCTTTTTTAAATGCTGGATCAAGCATCGGAGGTAAGTGATCAATGCGTTCGTAAAAGTCTTTATAATCTTTAGCATCAAAGGCATCCAACAAATTTTGATACACATCATAGCTTGTCCGTAAGTGCTCGTCAATCAATAATAAATAGTCCAATACTTCCGATTCCGTCAGGTATTTCCGTTGGAAAAGCGGGTATTGTTTGAGCGAAGAATAATTGATTTTTCTATTTTTCTTCAGAATGGTTCGCCAATATTTCTTAAGCTTGCGATACTTTTTCATGGCTTGCGGGTCGCTCTTTTTCAAGTGATTCATGGTTTTTATCCGTTGTTTGTTAAACGCACGATTGAGTTGTTGGATTACATGGAACCGATCAATAGAGATCCGAGCATTTGGGAAAACGACCTTTGTCACAGAATCATAGCCCGCATTCATATCCATCACGACATGAGAAACGTTTTTCCGTGCGTGATAAGTAAAGCGCATGAAATAGGCGATCAGCTTGAAGCTTCTTCGATCCTCTAAAATATCAAAGATTTTCCCCGTATCCGCGTCACTGAGAATAAAACACATGGCGCCCTGACAGTCCTTAGTTCCTTTGAATTCATCAATCAAGAGATGTTTGGGTAAGTAATTGGGCTTCAGTCGTGGTTCTTCAAAAAAAGAATCCAAGACCCGCTCGACCGTTTTAGCGGAAACCAAGTAACGTTGAGCGATATCTTTCATCGAAATTTTCTTCTTTAAATCAACAGCGATCGCAAACTTGAGCGCTTGGGAGAGATAACAGTTTTCTGCGACATAATAGGTTTTAGCTGAAAAGGTATGGTGACACTGTTTACAATAAAACCGTTGTTTATAGAGATGAAGATAGGTAGACACCTCTTGATAAGGGAGTAATTGAATCCAGCTATCTTTGTAGCCATGATGGATGACGGAGTCGTATCCGCAACACTCACACCGAGGAGACGGATAGCTCAGTCGACCAGTAAAGACGGTGGCCATTCTGTTATGGACTTTTTCTTTTGAGACGGCGTCTTTAGGAAAAGTAATATTGGAATCATGAATATTTAGGATTTGTTTGATAGTTTTGTCTAGGCAATTATCTTTATATTTGATATTCTTAATACTGGACATTTGGTTCGCCTCCTATGATTGGGTTCAGCGATTTAATTATAGGACAACCAAATGTCTTTTTGTATAAAAAAATACTTGGTGTTCTCACTCAGAAAGAGTAACAACACTAAATATTATAGAACCAAAATCCGACCAACATGTATTGTTCGTCGGATTTTTTACTATTTATTTTTCGACTAAACCAAAACTCATACCGATAATTAAGACAATCAGCACAATGATCGTAATGAAAACATACAAATAATCCTTTTCCTTCGCAAATGCAAAGATTGATACCACTACTCGTAAGACGGGTGTTAAAATCAAGCAAAAAAGCCCCAACATAACAAACGCTTCTCCGTTTAATTGAACCAATTCATGCATAATCAGTGTCAAACTATTCAGTGGCACTTGACCGGTAGCTGGTTGAAAGAATAATAAAATCATGCCAATCAGAATAATCGTAGCAGAAACAATTACTCCAATTCTCAGAATATAACCGATAGAACGTTCGATTTTCAACATTTCCTCTTTGTTTTCCATTACAGAATCACCCCGAATCCTCGCAGAACCATTTGAAGTCCCATAAACAATAGAATTGGGATAAAAATCATTCGAATCACAATTGGTTTAAGTCGTGTCATAATCCTAGAGCCTACCGTTGCTCCAACTAACACACCCAAGGCTAACGGCGCCGCAATTTGTGGCAAGATGGCCCCACTGAAAAAATAAACCATCGCAGAAGCCGCCGCTGTCACACCCATCATCAAATTACTGGTGGCACTTGATGGCTTTAAGGGCATTTTCATGATGGTATCCATTGCCGTTACCTTAAAAACACCGCTTCCGATACCCAATAATCCTGAAGCAATTCCAGCTCCAAACATCATAGCAAAGCCTCCTGGCACCTTCTCTACTTGATAATTAATTTGTTTATCCAGCACCTTATCATAGTATGAACCATTCAGCTTTAACTTTTCAGCCAGCGAATCGCCTGCCGTTTTATTGATCGTTTTATCTGTTTTACCGCGTAATTTTTGAATCATATTCAATACGGAAAACAATAAAAAGCCACCAAACAAAATAAATAGAAACCCCGTCGGAACCACTCCCGAAAGCAAGGCGCCAACAATGGCTCCGATCGTTGTCGCAATCTCTAAAAACATCGCGACTCGTAAATTCAGCATGTCATCCTTCAGATAAGCGATCGTTGCACCAGAACTTGTTGCAATCACACAGACAATGCTAGCAGCGATCGCATACTGAATGTCCAAGCCCATCACTAACGTCAAAAAAGGCGTTAAAATAATTCCTCCGCCGATTCCCAAGATTGACCCTAATATTCCTGCCAACATTCCAACTACAAGTAATAAACCTATTTGACTAAGCATAATTTCCCGCCTTCCTGTTGCTATTATAGCGCAAATTATTTTTTAATTAGAAAATTTAGATCAATAAATTTAAAATTCAAATAGATGAAATCACTAAAATGAATCATTGTTTACTTTCTTCTAAAGCTAATTGCTTATGCAAGAGCTTCTTTACCCGATCCGATTCTTCTTGTGGAATCTTTTGATAAGAAATACCCTCTTCACCTGTGAATCCATCACCGATAAAGCCTTCTCCTTGTATCTGCTGACTATCAATCTCCGTCAGACAAGAATGATAACCAGTCAAAATAGTCTGCATTTGATGAAAGGTTAGATCCGTCTTTCCGTTTTCTCCAATTCCATCTAAAATTTTCTGATAACTAAAAATACTTTTCGCCGAAAGCAGCTTATTGATCAATAATTCCATCACTTCGCGTTGCCTTCCTTGACGACCATAATCTCCGGTTGGGTCTTCGTATCGCATCCGTGAATACTGCAAGGCTTCCCAACCGTTCAAATGTTGTTTTCCTTTGGGATAGTCAATTCCCTCAGCTGAAAAAGCAAAATCATTATCTACAGTAACACCTCCGACTGCGTCTACTAATGTCTGCAGACCATCCATATTTACCGAGACATAATGATGAATCGGAATGTCCAAAAATTTTTCTACTGTATCCATTATCATTTCTGGTCCTCCAATCGAATGCGCATGATTGATTTTGTCCTCATAGTCCGCTCCCACAATTTCAACAAAGGAATCTCGCGGAATACTTATAAGCGTTGCTTTATTCAGTTGATTGTTCAGAGTAGCTACCATGATTGTGTTCGCTCGAAAATCTGTCTTTCTCTTCGCATCGTTGGCAATTCCTAAAATTAAAATACTCATCGGCTCGGAAGCTGCTGGTGACTTTTGCTTTTTCTCTCGTTCAATCGGAGAATACATTGAATCCGCCATTTTTTGTGAACCCTGGTAAACTTTTAAAGCAAAAACACTTACACCCGCAGCAAGTACAACTAACATTGCCAAGATGCTTAACAGCACCTTTTGCCATGGTAAAAATTTAGATTTGTGATCCACTGAACTATTTTGTCGTAAATAGGGGTAAAAAAGACTGGCTGTGCCAAAAGTAATTCCTCCACCAAGAAAGAGTCCAGCAATAATATCGCTAAAGAAATGTACGCCTAAATAAATTCTGCCGCCTGTAATAGTTATCAGTAAAAAGATTAATAACGATTTTATTATTAACGGCGGCTTCTTTTCTATAAAAAAATAATTCAGTAATACGGAACACACGAACGTCATGACCAAAAGCGAATGCCCACTAGGAAAACTATACGAAGAGCGTGAGATATATTGTATCTGATCAGGCCGCGATCGTTGGATGAGCTGTTTCAGCAAGTATCCTATTCCACTTATAAGGATCAGATTTCCAAGACACCAAATAGTCAACGCTTTAAAATTGCTTCGCAGTAAAAAAATACTAATGAGGCTAAAAACTACAAGCATTGGACCAATCGTAGCGAATTTAGCAATCACACCCACAAAAGTTGTTACTGCCAAAATATCAGGCAATCGATATTGAATGAATAGCTGATCTAAATGAGTCAGCCATTGCGCATTCAGTACAACTGCCATGGTAAAAAGAAATACTATGAGCAACGCACTCACGCTACTTAGCAAAAAGGTTTTTCGCATATTCATGTTTGTCTCTCCATTCAATTTTTCTTAAACCCCATCATGATCCCAAAACCTATACCTAGAACAATTAAGGATGTTCCCCCTTGACTCAAAATCGGCAATGGGATACCCGTTAACGGCAGTATGCCGATTGCCGCTCCGATATTTTCAAAAATTTGGAACAGTAAACTAAAAACAAAAGCGGCGGCAATATATAAGTTCGCTTTATTATTCGTATTGATTGCTGCGTAAAGGATTTGATAAAACAAATAGAAATAGAGAAAAATAACCAAGGTTCCTCCAATAAAGCCGAAGCTCTCTCCAACGACTGTAAAAATCATATCCGATTCCCGAACAGGAACATAAACTGACGCTTGTCCTTCCCCTCGTCCAAATAATCCGCCAGAGCCAATCGCATAAAGACTCTGTACTTGTTGATACGCGATGGAATCGCGATATTGAAAGGGATCGACCCACGCTCGAACCCGGTCTAATTGATACGTCTTAAAATGCAGCCAATAAAGCAGTTTATTTCCCCACTCGCTAAATACTAAAATCAGTAACGTACTTCCTAAAGCTGCAGCTGCGCCAGTGATCGTAACAAGAATTTTCCAGTGAACACCAGAAATAACAAATAACGCCCCTAAGATCGCAATAAAGACCAAACTTGTGCCAAAATCTCGCTGCATAAACATCAGTAAAAACGTCGGTAAACTATATAGTAAGATTTTCCCTATATAGCCAAGATCATTTCTCAAGCTTCGTTGCGGCTGGTTCATTTCGTCGATCAATGTTAGTCGAACCATAAAAAGAATAAAACTAAGCTTCATTAATTCTGAAGGCTGAAAAGAAAATCCACCGATTCGCAGCCACCGTTTCGTATTTGTCACCGCAAACATAGCCGGGTCATGAAACCAATATAAAAGAGCCATCAAGCCCAATGAAAGAACATAAAAAAGCGGGGCATATTTCAATAAATGAGACGTTGTAATGCGACTCACTATCCCCATTGCCGCTAATGAAAGCAAGCAAAAAAGAATCTGTTTCATCATTACACTTTTCACATCGATACCATCCAGCTCAGCTGCCAATGATTGAATACCGATACTAATTAGATAAAACAAGAAAAGCGGTAAAAATAGAGAATAATTAAATTCGTTGCTCAAACGTTTCATCATGTGTTTGGACCTCCGAAGATAATTTTAAGCAGATACCAAGAGCTGCAGAAAGAATCAAATAGCTAGTTCCGCCATAACTAATAAAAGGCAGAGGCACACCCGTCATGGGTATCAAGCCTAAAATACTTGCGATATTGATGCTTGTTTGGAACAATAACAAACTTCCCACACCGAAATAAATCAAACTAACTTGCTGGTTGCCTTCCTTCGATGCCAATACAAATAGACGAAGCGCAATCAAAAAAAGCAACGCCAATACGAATAACCCAACAATCACGCCTAACTCTTCAACCAAAATCGAATACACAAAATCCGTTTCGGCAACTGGAAGATAGCCCTTTTTGGTGATACTATTTCCTAGACCTCGACCAAAGAAGCCGCCATTATAAAGAGCATAATAGGAATTGCTCATTTGAAATCCTTTTCCATAAGGATCTAAAAATGGATCTCTGACTAATCGAATACGATCATAAGTATGAGCGAACAATTCAGGCAATAGATGATGACTACCCAGAAAAAGAATCATGCCGCCTGTCAAAACAATCCCCATAAAAATCGTTAGAAAGAGAATCACCGACAACTGATATGGTAATTGCGCAGTAGTTATGATTATTAATGCGATCCCCCAAATAATAATTGCACCCGTTACCTTTGGCTGGAGCAAAATCAATAATCCACTAAGTAAGACAAGGCCACAAGGAACCAACATTTCATGTCGTGTCCGTTTCACTCGGAAAAAGTAAGCTAAATAAAGAATTAATGCAACATTTGTCACTTCCGATGGCTGGAATTGGATTCCTAATATAGACACCCATCTCTGTGCACCATTAATGCTGACGCCCGCTATTTTTGCCAGCAGCAGACTAACCAACCCGATCACTAGCAATCCTTTTGCTAGTATTCCCTTTGTCAAAACATTGCTTTTCACATGAAAAATGAACGCAATAAGTAACCAACTCAGCCCAATAAAAATCGCTTGCTTGCTAAATAATGTTAACGGGTTTTCTCCTTCAGCCATCAGGCGATAGGAGCTCGCACTGAAGACAATTAAAAGACCGATTAGACTAACTCCCAAATAAGGTAGCAACAATAGCCAATCGATCTTTCTTTTTTTTATCATGTATAGCTCTCCCTTCATCAAGTAATTGTTTGAGACGAGAGAGTCCACAGTAAATAACCTAAAAAAAACACCAAACGTTAGCAAAAAAACTAACAAGTCTGGTGTCTCACACAATCAATCTCATCGTCTGAGTTTTAGCACTAAACAACGTAAAGAATTCCTTCTTAGCTATTTTATGAAAAGCCTTAATCCGACAATTCCTGTTTTACACATTGGCGTCTTTCGACGTTTCTGCGCAATAGCTTATATTTGTTTAGGAGCCTCACCTAACAAGTTTACTTATATTTACTTTCACAAAGAATACTACTTTTTTTATACGTAAATAGCAAAAAAAATCGTCATACCTTACGTCATCTTTAAAATCGCTTATGAAATCCTTTACTAAAAATTTACTAGGAAAAATATTCTTTTTATGATATTCAAATCGAAAAAAAGTATCCTAGCTAAAATTAACTAGGATACTTCTTTTAAATACTCTTTTTCAACCATTCCTGATAAACCTGCAACTGCTTTGTCGTATGGAAGAAATGCTCTCCTTCGTTAAAAACAGTTAATGAACTATTGGGTGTTTCAGAGAACTTTTCAATCGTTGCTCTTGAGGTCAGATTATCTTTGCTGCCATAAAGAATTTTTGTTGGAGCTGTCCAATTAATCGGATGCTCAACAACATACTTATAGTAGTCCCATTCCAGTGTCTTGATCGGCGTTTCGATAATCTTTTCCCGTTGCAGATCGGCTTTGGTTAATCCCGACCAAAGCAGCATATTTTCGATCAATTCCTGCATATCAACGATTGGTGATAGGAAGAGACTGTGTTCGATCGGTTTATTTTGACACGCTAACATACCAAAATAGGCCCCTATACTGCAGCCAAATAACGAAAATGTTTTTGTTTGCTCTTCCAGTTCATGCAAAATTTTATTCACATCGGCTACAACATTTTGCGGGTTTAACGCATAGTCAACTCCCTTTCGGTCGCCGTGTTCTGGCAGATCAAAGCTCCAAACTTGATATCCATTTTGTGTGGCAATCTCAGCCAACAATTGAATGACGGTATCTTCCTTATGAGATTGATCGCCGTGAAATGCTAAGATTATCTCATCGCTTGGTTCTCCCCAACAAATAACAGGAATCTTTTTGATATTCTTTTTTTCTCTTTTCATTTAAGCCTCCTCAATTTGTAAACCTAATCCAGCCGCAATGGTCATAGCTTGATAAGAATTCACTTTCAATCCTTTTAGATGCTCCATCGAAAAAGCTATCTTGCTAAATTGATTCGTAGTAAGATCCAATCCAGATAGTTTTGTCCGCATCCAGTTGCTATTATCCAATTCGTTATTGGACAAGAATAAATGCTTCCAAGTTACTTCAAAGAATTCGCTGTCCGTCATTTGACAATTTTCAAAGGCGACATTTTTTAAATTCGTCGCACTATATGAGCCGAAGTTAATCACACAATCCTTGAACTGACAATCCCTTAAATAACTCTCTGCGAAATTACAACCAGTCAATTTACAGCTTTCAAAAATAACCTGATGAAAGCTGCCACCGATCCATTCCAGATTTGAGAAATCACAATTCTTAAAAATTACATTACTCGCTTCAAATCGATATAATTTAGTCCGCTGCATCGTGATTTTCTCTAAAATCGAACGACGTAACACTAAATTTTCACAGGTTAAATAACTATAATCAAAATCCGTGCCATGGACATCCTCAATGGTTGCTTCATCTTCCAAGTAAAAATCCTCAGAGAAATTTTTCGGTAAAATCGGTGGTGCAGGATAATTCTTTTTCATTGCCTTGCTCCTTGTTCAATTTAAAGTATTAATTTTTTATCAAAAATTAATTTCAGTTTCTCGCCGTATATCATTCTGCTAAACCGCTCATTTGTGATCATCCTCAGAAGCACGTTTTTCTCTTGCATTCTTAGACACTGCAAAAAGCAGAACTGACATCCTTGTTCATTTTAAAGTAATGGAATTACACCATAGATCATTCTTCTAATGCTAAAAATTTACAGCTACATCTGTCCTCATTCAGGACTGCTTACAGTTTCCCACATTCATACAAAAATCTCTACCCTCAATCGCCCTTTTTCTTTTATTAGAAGCAAATAAGAGCTTTTTGTTTTGAAGAATGATAAAATTTAGCAATGAGGTGAATCTATTGAATAAAATAATCAAGGAATGGCTTCCTGTAGTCATTATCATAGCATTGATATTTTTAGCCAGGATGTTTGTTTTCTCTCCGGTAAAGGTTGAAGGACATTCGATGGACCCAACGCTTCACGACAAGCAGCGTCTAGTCACATCAAAAATATCTAATCTAGATCGACAGGATATCATCACTACGAAGGAACCAGACAATCAAAATATGTATGTAGTAAAGCGAATCATCGGCTTACCTGGAGATCATGTGCAGATGAAAAACAATGTACTTACAATCAACGGCAAAGAATACGCCGAACCGTATCTTGATGAATTTAAGGAAAAGTTCAAAAAGGACAAGCTTAATGAGGAATATTCCTATAATACTGCGTTTCAGGAACAAGCAGCTAATGCTGAGAGTTTTACCAACGATTTTGAAGTAACTGTTCCAAAGAATCAGTATTTCGTTTTAGGAGACAATCGCTTGATTTCTAAAGACAGCCGAATTTTCGGCTTCGTTGACAAATCCTTGATCCAAGGAAAAGTGGTTGTACGTTTCTGGCCGTTAAACGAAATCAAATTATTCTAACTATTTTCTAAGAAAACCTCAGGAGAAAACCGCTCCTGAGGACTTTTTGTTTAGATAAATCATTTTATTGTCGATCACTGATTCTAAATTCGTATCCAAGTACGTTCTTATAGTATTCTGGATACATCTCTCCACCACATTTTTCGCAATCAAATTGCGGAGCGTTCTCAGGATCAAATGCAACATCTCCTGCATCCAAAAATTGAACTACTTCCTTTGGAATTTTTTCCTTTATCCCACATTCAAGACAAATGTAATGAACCACTCCATTGGAATCGAAGTTTTTTAAAAGCTGTTTCTTTTTCTTTTTCATACTTACGTTTCGATGCTTCTTCCCCAATTTTTTTATTCTCCTCTCGCATGAATCGTTCCGATTCTTTATTCTTCGCATATTTCACTAAAAGTCGTCCATTTTTAGACACACTAACTCCACTAAATTCATAATATTCGCCACATCTAGTACATTCCAATGGATTTACTCCGAATTCTTCGGCTATTCGTTCACACCATGATTTTGGTTTAAGTGCTTTCTTCACATTCACAAGCATTCGTTGAATCTCTTTCTGGTAATTACTTAATACTTTTTTCATGATTGTCTTGATCCGCCGACTATAAATGCCGTATCTACGAATTGTTTTGAACTGGTTCTCTGGAATATGACGAATCAGTGCACCAATAAATTCCTCTGCCGACATCGTCTTTATCTTATCCGTGTTAGTTCGTTTATCATGATACTGAAACATCACTATTTTCCCATCGTACAAAAGGATACGATTTAAAGCAATGGGACCACGTTTCATATAACGACTGATATATTCTAATATCTTTTTGAGAGAAGTTCGGCTCCTTTTGGGTGCATGTACGTAAAAACCCTCTGCATTTTTCGTGTACGCCGCTTGTAAAAGCGGCTGGACTCGTGCCTTATCCCATTGGGATAAGGTTCTTCGAATGAGCTTTAGGACCGCATTCTGCCAATATTTCCTCAACATTGCGAACGGAAAATAGTCATAGTCCTTCCATTTTCCATCCTTCGTCAGTCCACCCATGGTGACGACTAAATGAACATGCGGATTGTATTCTAGCTGAGAACCGAAGGTGTGGAGTGTTGCCACAACCCCAGCTTGTATATGATGCTTTCTAAAAAAATCTAATAGTATCCGTGCAGCTTCATCCATTAATCCTTTTAAAAGCTCCTTACGATACTTCTCCTTAAGAAAAATCTCACGTAAACCTTCATCGATCGTGAAGATGACGTGTCGATGCGTCACTGTAAACAGATCATTCGCCGCAACCTCTGCCCACCGTTGACTTTCCCCAGTTGCACAAGTTGGACAAAATTTCCCTTTACAACGAAAAGCCACTTTCTTTACATCATGGCATCCTTCACAGACAAATAGACGATAACCTTTTTTAAGGTCACCACAATCGCGAAACTTCTTCACTTCTCTTTTCACAACGGATCGAATCCTTCTCGTGTACCTTTGATTGAATTTCTCCCAGTTTTGATATTCATCAAAGAAAATGGCGTGTAAAATATTGGGTTTCATATCTCCAGTTTAATAGGAAAAAGACCAGATGAAAAGCGGTCAAAAGATTGATGTATCAATCCTTTGACCGCTTAAAATGTTATACTTCCTTTAATGTCGAAAAAGCCATGACGATTTCTCGTCATGGCTTTACTTCTTACTTTGTAATCTTCTGATTAAGAATTTTTTTCGGACCTAAAATCTCAACATGATGAATTTGCTCAATCGTCAAATGAATTGCGCCTCGTTCCTCTTCATTTAAATAAATTTGTTCTTCTCTTTGTCCAATAAGCCTACCTACCAAATCATCTAAATAGTTTCCTTCATCATCTAGAGCCTCCAGCTGGATAGCAATTCGTTTATTTTGCAAATATGCCTGCTGCAAAACTTCCCCGATTTCTTCTAAAGACATTGGTTCTTTTTCACTATTGATGTGGTTCCGTTCTTTCGACTCTTTATTCAGTACGGCGGTATGATCAGAAAGATAAAAACCGATCCATTTTATCATTCCGCGATCCTGATAAACCTGCTTTGCCTCCATAAATAACCTTTCGGCACTTTCATCATCATAAATCATCCCTAATCCATTCCTTCCATTCCACCGGCATGACCGCCAACCAAACCGGCTCGTTTGATTGCTGTAGCTCCTTCATTTAACGAATGTGCCCGCACAATCGAGCTGAATTTATAACGACTGCGTATTTGAGCGATAACTTCATCAATTTTTTCTTCTTTGATCGTTTGCTGCGGATCTTCGAACAAATTTAACTGTAGATTCCCTGCTGGTCGCAAAGAGGAAACTGTGATAGAAATATTACGGACTTCAGAATGATCCCAGTATTTTTCAAACAACGCAAAAGCTACTTTTGTTAGTTCGCGCGCTTGATAGGTCGGTGGAATTTTTAATTGATGATGAAACCCTCCGCGTTTTCCGCTGCCAAAATACGCATAGGCAATTCCTAGATGCAGTGTACCGCCTAATACATCGTTCTTTCGTAATCGTTGTGCGACCTGTTCGCAGATTTCAGCGATAACAGTTAGAATATCACCTTTATGAGCATAATTTTTTGGTAAAACCTGTGAGTTGCCAATCGATTTTTCCTTAGTAGGATACAAATCCTTTTGCGAGAGAACAGAACGATCAATCCCCCAAGCATGCATATAATGCTGCATCCCCATCACACCAAAATGATTTTTCAAGACAAAGGGGTCGGTATGAGCCAAATCACCCATGGTATACATACCCATCATTTGGTAGCGACGCTCCATCCGATTGCCGATTCCGCAAAATTCGCTTAAGCGAAGCGGCCAAATTTTCTCAGGCACATCTTGATAATGCCATTGAGCAAACCGCTCTTTAGTAAGCTTGGCCTCATTATCCATCGCGATTTTCGCTAATAAAGGATTGTCTCCCATCCCTAACGAAGTATAAATACCAACTTTTTTAATAATTTCGTTTTGAATCATTTTTCCAACTTCCGCCGAACTTTTACCAAATAATTTCCAGCTATGGGTCAAATCCCCAAATTGTTCATCAATGCTGTAGGTATGAATGTCTTCTTCTGCCATATACGAACGAAAAATCTCTTGGATACGCATGTGATATTGAATATAGAGTGTCATCCGCGGCGGTACAATGTGAAGTTTGGGATGATTAGGAATTTCAAATCCCCGACTAACATTACTGATGCCTAAAACTTTTTTCGCCATCGGGCTTGCTGCTAAAACCAACCCCTCATTCTCGCGATCCCCACTCATTACAACTAGCAGATCATTCAACGGATCTAAGTCATGCTCAATACACTCCACACTGGCATAAAAACTTTTCGAGTCCATACAGAAAACATCTCTGACAGGCTCCCCTTCGTACACATTCATCAAAACCACCTCCTCAAAAAAGCAAACATACGTTCGCTTTAAGTTTAAATTTATTCTGAATTTTTGTCAATCGTTAACCTATGAAGATTTAATAAGAAATTTTCCAAAGGATTTTGACTGATAAAACAGATAAAAAAGACGTTCTAAGCATCTTAATCATGCCTAAAACGTCTTTCAACGTATAAATCTTATACTACTTTTTTACAAAAATGACCTCCAAAACACTGTAGAAAATGCCAGCCATCACAAAAATCATCCAGCTCATACCCCATGCCCCGCTCAAAAACGACCAGCCTAAGTAGATCATCACAACAATTGGCCAATAGACTCTCTCAAGCAAATGCTTCGTACGTGCTGAGTCACCATATTTTGCCTGCATCGCATTGGGGCCTAATTCATCTTCATCAGCGATAAAGTATTTTTCCTTAATAAATTTATCAAAGCTATTGTAATTGATACTGCCGTAAATAATTAGAAACACCCCAATTGCCAAAAAGAAGAACATCACGGGAATTCCGTATTCCGCGTAGGTAAACATTTGGAAAAAGAAAATCGGCGAGATACTTAATACACACAGACAAATCCCAAATACTAAGCTGACTTGAAAGCTTTTTTGATACCCCTTTTTCAACTTTTGAGCCTCTTTATTCGTGTCAATCGGGATATAACGATCATTTAATTCTGAATTATTTTTTGAAAACTGCATCCCATTATAAATAATAATCCCAACACTGATAGCGATCATAACAAAAAACAATAAAAATCCCATCATCTCAGAACCACGGATGCCCAATCCAATCAATGCTCCAACCGCAAGCAGGCAACCACTGATCCCTAAGCTTAAACCCATTGCATCTTTCTTACGTTCGGTCAAATACTGATACATCTCGTCTTCGTTGATTCCATTTTCCGGTTCTTTTTCACGAGAAGCAAATTCTAATTCTTCACGTAATTCATCAACGGAGCCAAACTCACTGATTACCTGACCAATCGCTTCGTGCTCGCTCTTTCCTTCATCTATTAACGCTAAATAGTGATCTTCCATTATTGTTAAAATCTCTTGTTTTGCTCGCAAGACTTCTTTTGTTTTTGGAAATTCAAGAAATAATGTCTCTACATAATTTTTGATCGTATCCATTTTTTACCCTTCTTTCATAAATCGGTTCACAACTTTTTTGGTTTGCTTCCATTCATCCCGCTTTTCTTCCAAAAAAGCCAGTCCTTTATCTGTAATCTGATAATACGTTCGTTTTTTACCATGGGTAATTTCTCCAGGATAAGAATGGATATAGCCATTTTTCTCCAAACGATTGAACGCCGAATACAGTGTCGTCTCCTTGATGACATAGATTTCTTCGCTTACATCTCTAATTTTCTGGGAAACAGCATACCCGTAGGAATCGCCATCCTTAAGTACGGACAAAATGATGACATCATTGTATCCGCGAATCCCATCGCTAGAAATCATTTTGCCACCTCCTGAAATTACTTCATCTGTCGTTGTAATCATTGTACGCTAATTACTACGACAGGTAAAGTAAAATATTTTTGAATTTCCGAAAAATATTTTCAAAATAGTAAAATTAATCAATGAAAGCGTTAAACTATCACTATTCTTCCAGCAATGATCTAAAAAGCATTTTTTTCAATCTAGTGATATGATCTTACTGACTATATAAATTTTAAGAAAAAAAGGAATTGAAACTTATGCAAAAAATCGCAATCATTGGCGGCGGCATCATTGGGATGACACTGGCAAATTATTTAGATCCAAAAAAATATCAAGTAACGCTTTTTGATGATCCTACTGGACAAGCAACAAAAGCCAGTGCAGGGATTATCTCTCCTTGGCTGTCCAAACGCCGAAATAAGCAGTGGTATCGATTAGCCAAAGATGGTGCGGCTTTCTTTCCAAAATTGATCCAAGATTTCCAGCTAGATCATACAATCTATCAGCAATCTGGAACATTGCTTTTACGTCCCGAAAAGCAAATAGCAGAGCTACGAGCATTGGCAGAAGAACGAAAAAAAAGCGCACCAGAAATCGGTACGATCAAGCAGCTGACTGGCGAACAGACACAGCAAGAATTACCCTTACTAAAGCCCTTGCCAGCTCTTAAAATTAGCGGTGGCGGTCGCTTAGATGGAAAGGCCTATTTGATTCGAATGCGTAAATTAGCGCAAGAAAGCGGCGTTAAGTTTATTTCTCAACGTGTTCAGTTAGCAAATATACAGTCCCTCACCTATGGCGATAACCAAGCAGCTTTTGATCAAATTATTTTAACTGTCGGCCCTCATTTAAAAGGATTATTAGCTCCTTTAAACTACCAAGTCGATTTACGTCCACAAAAGGGGCAGCTCTTAGTATTTGAAACGACTTTTAACTCTAGCGGAAATTTCCCGGTAGCCATGTTAGATGGCGAAGCAGATTTGATCCCCTTCTTAAATGGAAAAATTTTACTGGGCGCAACACATGAAAATGAAGCGGCTTGGGATTTGTCAGAAACACCAGAAGCTTTTGAACAACTCACAAATAGTGCACGGGATTTCCTCATGGAACCCGAGAAATTATTAACTATACCCTTTCATTATCGAGTTGGGACACGCGCATATACGTCTGATTATGCCCCCTTTTTTGGTCAATTGGATGATCATTTATTGCTTGCTAGCGGGCTTGGCTCCTCTGGGTTGACGACTGGTCCGTATATTGGCTATTTATTGGCTCACTATTTGAATACAGGTGAAGCGAACTGGCAAGTTTACCAAAAAGAATTGTCAACTTATATTCAGCGCAAAGAAACGCCGGAATCAGACTAAGATTCCAGCGTTTCGTTACATTGGTCTTAAGTTTTTCTCTAATCGATCAATCATCCAGGCTAGTCGTTTGGTTCTTCCAGCCTCAGTTTTAGCATCTAAGTAGGCTCGGGTATAGGTTTTCTTAACCGAAGGCGACATATTTTCAAAGTTCTTTGAAGCCTCGGCATTTTTCTTCAACAACGCTGCTACTTCCGCAATTTGTTCATCTATAATCGCTGATGGCATCGTCGCATTCGCCCACTGGCCATTTTGCTTTGCTTCTGCGATTTTTTCTCGACCTAAATCTGTCATTAAGCCTTGCTGCTCCAGCTTATCCACGATTTTTTTATTTTTTTCAGACCATTTACTATTTTTACGTCGTGTAGCAAAATATTTCAGATAAGAGTGTTCATCAACCTTTTTCATCACCCCATCTATCCAGCCAAAGCATAGCGCTTCTTCCAATGCTTCCCCAGCTTTTAGACTTTTGACTTGCTTTGTCTTACCAAAAATCAGCCATACACCGCCGCTGGTTGTCGCATTTTCCGTGAGCCACGTTCGAAAGTCTTCTCGTTTTTCAAAAAGTAAGTTATTCTCCATATTAATTATCCATTCCTAAAACGACTGGTGTGGATTTGAAGCCGATACCCATTCGGTCAATCCCCATATCAATTAGTTCTAAGAAATGCTCCCGCGTACGAATACCACCGCTTCCTTTGATTTTGATTCGACCTTTGCACTGGTCCATCATGATCTGGATCACTTCATTAGTTGCTCCTTTACTCTCATAACCCGTGATAAAGCCGGTACTTGTTTTAACAAAATCAGCATTCGCCGCAATCGCACATTCGCAGGCTTGACGAATTTGTTCTTCATTTAATGTATCCGTTTCAAAAATAACCTTCACTGCTGTCCCATGAGCATGACACGTCTCCACGATAATCTTCAGCTCTTTGGTTACTTCATCATATTTTCCACTACGAATCCAACCAAAATTCGCGACAATATCTAACTCATAAATATCCCCTCGCTGACAATACGTCTCTGCCTGCAACACTTTGGAGGCAGTCGTACTCGTCCCAAATGGAAAATCACAAACGACACAAATCTTGGTATCGGTTCCTTCTGTCATCTCCGCTGCGATATCCAAAGAAGATGGGTTTACACAAACCGTTGCGCAATGATAATCAATGCCCTCTTGAATGTATTGTCGAATCTCTGCTTCCGTAAAATCCGGCTTCAATACGGACTGATCAATATACGCACCCAGTTCCTCAACGGTCATTTCACTCGCTTTTTTCATGGTTGGATCCCTCCCGTTTATTTTCACCATATCTGCCATACTTTTGGATAATTAAAAAATAGGTATCTTCCCCAAAAAGACAGCTTAGGCATTTTATGTAAAAAAACTATACTTATAAAATAAGTATAGGATAACCTCAAGGCTTTGTAAACGCTCACTTAGCTATGTTGCTCTATTTACCACCGCTTGTTTTTTTAATTGATTTTTTAAATCATCTAACGATACATTTTTAAAATCTTCATTTTTCATTCGTTTGCGATAAGCTGTTGCTGTTTCTCCAGTCAATTTTTTAAACATTCGGCTAAAAACCACAAGACTATTGAAACCAACCTGCTCAGCAATATTCTCGACGGACTCATCTGTCATAGAAAGTAAAAAAGCAGCTCGATTGATTCGTACCCCCAGTAAATAATCTCTGATACTAATATCCATGTGATTACGAAAGACTCGTGATAGATGACTGCGATTAACCGCTAACCGCCGGGCGATTTCCTCAACAGTCACATGCTCTGCGTAATGAGCTTCAATGTATTCGACAGTCGCTACCGCCAAAGGTGAATAGACCTTTTTATTACCTAAATGACTCTTGCCACCATCTTCTAAGAGAATTGCTAAAAAACGATAGGTCAATTCATTTAAATGCAGCTCATTCGTGAGTGTTTCCTCCACAAATGGTAAACAAGCTAGGATAGTATTGATATATTTTTGCGTATCTGAAGATACCATCGTGTATTGATCCTTTTTAAACTGTGAATGGTGAATGATTTCGTCTGCTGCGGCTCCGCCAAAAGAAAGCCAACCATACATCCACGGATCTTCCCCATCCGCCAAATAGAAGGTTGAGTCACCAGGACGAATCAAAAACAAATCACCTTTTTTTAAATGATACTGTTGATTTTTCACTTGATAGGTTCCCTTACCCTCCATTACGATATGCAGTGTATAATTTTGCCGAATCGCAGGTCCAAAAGCGTGAAAGGGCAGCGTTTTTGAAATTCCGCAATAATCAAAATGCAGATCGGTTTTCAACTGACGCTGTTCCTTTTTTAAAAAAATTGCCTGTTCCATCACCAGTACCTCCATCCTAATCTTCACTCTAAAGTATACATGAAAATAGTGTATTTTTTGATAGTATTCACAACTATTGAATCACATCCAGCTACTTCCGGTTTGCTGCTAAGGGAAAAGCACAAAAGAATGATTACTTTTTTGTTATTCTTGATTGTCACGATACCCTTTTTACTCACTTGAACGCTGAAAATTTATCGAAGCACATGGTGAGCTTTGATTGCATGTTGCAGTATGAATTGAGTATTGTATACTAAGGATATTTCTATCTTATGAATAAGGAAGGTTTAACAATTGATTTCAGGTATTTTTATTTTATTAGGTTTTTATTATTTCTATTTGGCAAGAAAATCCGGCACTTTAACCAGCTCAGCGAGAACAAAGAAAATCGGCATGTTTCTTACAAAACTCACAGTAATTGTGCCATTGATCGCTCTTGCGGTTTTTGTCATTTTATTTATGACTATTTTATCTGGTCGCCTGATCGAAAGAAGTTCCCATGCATTAATTTTACTCGTCTTATGGCTAATACTTACAAATTGTTACGCTTGGATTCTCACCTATTCTGGCGATAAGAACTTTTTAATCCAAACCATTGCAGCAGCAGTGTGTTCTTTGATTTGTATTGTTCTAGTAACACCATTGGGAAGGTATGATTTACTTGTTTATGATTATATTGGCAACTTTTCCTTTGTAATTGGTTTTTCTGGCTTACTTCTTTTTTATCTTAGCCATTATTTTAGAAGACCCGCTCATTTGTAGAAGATCTTCTTCTGTTTTTGAGAAAAAATGCAACAAAAAGTTAAATAGTCGTCACAGAAAGACGTTTAAAAGAAAACGATTTCTTGATAAATTGATTTCAGGGAATGATGATGCTTTTCTTAGAACTTGTCACTTAATCAAGAAATCGCTAAACTTATTAAGACACGAGAAATTTTCCATTACACAAAAAAAGCGAGGTTTTTTTATATGCAAATTACAGAAAAAGATTTTGGTCAAGGTTATCACTTAATTAGCATTGAAAATGAATCCGGTTTCCACTTATCGGTAACTGATTTAGGAGCACGAATCGTCAGTCTAGGGCACGACAAAGAACTGGTACTAAACTTTGATTCAGCCGAAGAATATCTAGAAAGGGATGCTTTTATCGGGGCTTCAATCGGTCGAACCGCTGGTCGAATCGAAAATGGACGCTTCACACTTGATGGTAAAGACTATCAAGTAGCGATTGATCCAGAAACTGGTCATTCTCTTCACGGCGGCAAACCAGGCTTTGAAACGAAAAAATGGGATTATGCAATCGAAAATGGTGATCAGGAAGCATCCATTATTTTCACACTGACTAGCCCTGATGGCGAGCATGGTTTTCCAGGAAACTTGAAGGTGGAGGTTCGACACACCCTGACACAGGAAAATGTTTGGCGTGTGACCACTAAAGCTACCAGCGATCAGACTACCTTGTTCAACCCTACCAATCATGTATATTTCAACCTGACAGGCGATCCTACTCAAGCAATCGATGAACACAAGCTCTGGCTAAATAGTGACTCTGTTGCTGTTCTGCGACCAGATACCATTCCTACGGGCGAAATCATGAATGTAACTGGAACACCTTTTGATTTCCAAACAGAAACAGCTTTGGCTGATATGTTTACTAGTGACTTTGAACAAAAAAATCTATGTAACGGCTTGGATCATCCTTTCTTCTTAAAGGAAAGCGATTTGAACAAACCCGCAGCAAAACTGACTAGCCCTGATGGAACAGTTGAACTAACTGTCTCAACAGATTCTTCTAGTGTTGTCATCTTTACCGCCAACTTTGGTGAAGATGGACCGATGATGCAAGGAAAACAACTCGCTCATCACGGCGGCATCACTTTTGAAACACAGGTCGCACCAGGAGCAGAACAATTTCCTGAATTCGGCTCCATTAAACTGCCTGCGAACACACCATTTGAAACGATTACTGAATATAAAATAAACTTGAAAGAAGCGAATACACATGGAAATTAAACGCGAATTAAACACAAAATTTGCTGAAATTTTTGGTCCCAAAGAAACGACCCAATACTTTTCACCCGGACGGATTAATCTGATCGGTGAACATACCGATTATAATGGTGGTCACGTCTTCCCTGCTTCCATCACTTATGGAACCTATGGTATAGCGGCTCCTCGCGAAGATAAGAAAGTTTTGGTTTATTCCACTAACTTTGAAGATATTGGTGTCATCACCTTTGACGTCGATCAATTGGACTACGATAAAAAAGACAACTGGGCCAACTATGCAAAAGGCATGGTCTTAAAACTGAAGGATGCCGGTCATAAAATTGATCATGGCTTCGAGCTATTAGTAGAAGGGACGATTCCAAATGGTGCTGGGCTGTCCAGCAGTGCTTCCTTAGAATTATTAGTTGGAGTTGTTTTAGAAGATTTATTTGATTTGAAGACCGATCGTCTTGAGCTAGTAAAAACAGGAAAAAAAGTCGAAAATGAATTTATCGGTGTCAATTCAGGGATTATGGATCAATTTGCCATTGGCTTTGGCGATATCGATCAAGCGATTCTGCTGGATACCAACACGTTAAAATACGAAATGGTTCCAGTAAAGCTTGACGGTTACGCAGTGGTGATCATGAACACCAACAAACGCCGTGAATTGGCAGATTCCAAATACAATGAACGTCGCAGCGAATGTGAGGAAGCACTTGCTCGTCTGCAAAAGAAACTGGACATTCAAGCATTAGGCGATCTAGATGAAGCCACTTTTGAAGCAAATATTGATTTGATTGGCGACGACACCTTGATTCGTCGCGCACGCCATGCTGTAACCGAAAATCAACGAACTTTAGAAGCAAAGGCAGAATTAGAAAAAGGCAATTTGGAAGCCTTTGGAAAATTGTTGAATGCCTCTCACTATTCACTTCGCCATGACTATGAAGTAACAGGAATTGAGCTGGACACCTTAGTCGATGCGGCTCAAGCTCAAAGCGGTGTCTTAGGTGCTCGAATGACAGGTGCCGGCTTTGGTGGATGTGCGATTGCTGTTGTCAAAGAAGAAAATATTCCAACCTTCAAAAACAAAGTCTACGACAAATACATGGAAATTGTTGGTTACGCGCCAGATTTCTATGTCGCACATATCGGCAGTGGAACAACAAAGATCGGTTAAACCTTAAAGTAATGAACGCCTCTATCCATCGTTTTGGGTAGAGAGCGTTTTTTGTTATCAAAGAATTTTGCCTTCAAACTATCTTTCGTCTACAATTATGGAAAAGGAGTCTTTCCCATGTCGAGCAAACGATCCATCTTAGAAAAGAAACGGGTTTATATTCCCTTAGCAATTTTACTCGGTGTTTTAGGATTCAGTCCGATGCTCGTTTCTTTATTAGGAGTAAAATCTGAGGATAAACTAAATAAAGACTATTACTCAAACGCTGAAGAACCATTTTTTCAATCGATAGATAAAGACTGAACTTTAACTATATTAAACTAAAAAATTTGGAGCTTATGATGATTAGACGGATTGAAACAATTACTGACGCAGATTTAGAAACCATTGCATCTATTTGGTTAAGGAGCAATTTGGAGTCTCATGCTTTTATTGACCGGAATTATTGGCTCAAAAATTATCAAACAGTTAAGGCGTCCCTCACTACCGCTGATCTTTATGCCTACTATCATAACGAGAAAATCATCGGCTTTCTTGGCTTGATTGACGAGTATATTGCTGGAATCTTTGTATTGCAGGAATACAGATCATTAGGAATTGGTGGGCAATTATTGGCAAGAATAAAAGAGAAGCATTCAAAATTATTATTAAGCGTTTATCAAAAAAATGAACGTGCTGTTCAGTTTTACTTAAAACAAGGTTTCACGATTCTAAAGGAAACAACAGATTATGAAACAACTGAAGAAGAATTTTTGATGGAGTGGATTCTTTGATCCTCTCACGACTAAAATCACTGTAACTTGTAAAAAGTGAAATTTTTCGGCTAATCTTTCATTCAACGACCATTTCTCTTCTTTTTTCATTTTGGGTTTCTTAATAGAAGTCCTACAATTCTATTCCTAAGCTGAGCTATAAAGATTTCTTAACTTCTATATTACAAAATTTCTGAATACGATTTTTTCAAAACCTCCATTTTGACGCGGTTTCCTCAAAAGCATATACTTTCTTTAAAGAGGTGATCCTTTTGAACCTGAAAAAATTCAATAATATGTATACCTATATCGCTATTTCCTATTTTTTCGTCTCACTTTTCTTCGCCTTTCAATCGGGTGCGGTCTTAAAACTAGCAAGCTTCTTTTTTCTAATTTCATTTGGTATCAATGCCTTCAAATCAATCAAAGAAGCTCAAAATCGTTAATCCAATTTTCGTAATCACATATTATTTATAATCATCAAATCCCTTTTTTTCAAATTATCTCTCAATTGTTTATGTTAAAATGGTAAAATACGATTCAAACAAGGAGGTTCTGATGAAAAAAGATTCTGGGTTAGTTTATGGTTTTGGTGCATATATTCTTTGGGGCATCCTGCCGCTTTACTGGAAACTGCTAGGTGGTGTCAGCTCTATTGATATTTTGTTTTATCGAATTATTTGGTCTCTGATTTTTATGTTGCTTTACATGATTGCATTACGAAAGATGCCGACTTTTATTCAAGAGGTCAAAGTACTTTTAAAAAATCGAAAAAAGGTTCTCGCTGTTATTATAGCGGCGATTTTCGTCTCATTAAACTGGGGAATCTTTATTTATACGGTGTCAATTGGACAAGTTCAACAAGCTAGTTTAGGCTATTATATTAATCCATTACTAAATGTACTGGCTGGTGCTCTCTATTTAAAAGAGCCGCTAACGAAGCAAGCCAAGCTGGCTAGTCTTTCGGCACTAACTGGAGTGATATTGTTGACGCTCCAAACCGGTGTTTTCCCCTTCAATTCGCTTTTTTTAGCAACTAGTTTTTGTTTGTATGGATTAACAAAAAAACAGTTGCAGTTGAGTTCTGCAACAAGCATCACCTTGGAAACATTGATTATTGCGCCAATCGGTCTAATCTATTTGTTTTTTATTTCACCGACTGGATTCATGAATTATTCAATGAGTACGAATGTATTGTTAATGGGGGCCGGTGTGGTAACGGCAATTCCTTTGCTACTTTTTGCAACTGCTGTGAAGAAGCTATCTTATATAACGCTCGGTTTTCTCCAGTATGTGAATCCGACCATCATGCTAGTGATGGCAATCTTCCTATTCCATGAACCATATGCCTTGCCGCAATTCATTGCCTTTGCCTTTATTTGGTTAGGTATTCTGATTTTTGTTGCCGGAAATTTGATTCAAGTACGAAAAAAAGGGCTTCGTCCATAGAGACAAAGCCTTTTTCTAAACACTATACAAACTTCAATAATCCTATGGTCTCAATGCTTAATAATTGAACTCATGTAATATCTCGCCTGATCTGAATACTTTGCTCATCTTAACTTTTGCATAATTTGTTGCATAGCACAGCGCTTCTCGACGAGTATTGAATGTTTCCTCGGTCATTTCTCCGACAATCGTTTCTACCTGAACTAAGTATTGATATTCCATATCTTTTCCCCATTTCTTTTCAAAACACGCAACCATCATTTGTATTATCATAGCGAGTTTTCAAGGGAATTTCAATAACCAATGTAATATTATATGACATGAGATAAAAATAATTTGAAAAAAGCAACATTTCACGTAATATTTCTTTACATACGCTTGGACATTAAAAAAGATTCAAACGACATTACGCTTGAATCTTCATAAAATCTCCATTAATGATTTGCTTGAAATTCCTTAATATTTGCAATGACTTTTTGAGCCAAACGAACTTTTGCCATCGAAGTTAGACCGGCGTTGGTTTTTCCGGCAAAAACATTCGGTAACCCTATCACTTCTTCGCCTAATCCTGCTTCAGTATCACTAAACGCATAGTTCCCAGGTTCTGCCAACCATTTTTTTAGCGCTGGCACTTCATGAGACGGCGCAATCGAAACATTCATCAAAATTTTCCCATTGCCAAACTGATTAAAAGCTACTTCATCTAATAGGACAACATTTTTATTCAGACAAGTAATTAAGATATCTACCTTCTCTAACAGCTCATCTAAGGACAAATAAGTCATATTCAATTCTTTTTCAATTTCAGGTTTGCGCGTTCGACTATAATAATTGACGTTCATACCAAAGAACTTCATCGTTTTCGCCAATAAGCTGCCGACTGTTCCCATGCCCACAATGCCGACTTTGACATCGGTCAATTCCATTGGCTCATCCTTCCACATCGCAGGTCCGCGCCCTTGTAATAAACGAACCAATTCACTGATGGCATATTCCTTCACACCTTCATCGCCATAATCACGAACGCCTGTTACCACGATCCCTTTTTTCTCTGCATGGAGAATATCTACGTTCGCATTTTCTGGCGCATACAAGCTAGCACAAATTCCAATATAACGAATATTCGGGCAAGCATCTAAGACTTCCTTATCAATAAAGCTGGTAAAACTCAACATCACACAATCTGCGTCACCTATTCGATCGATAATTGTCGCTGCATCCGTCGGAATATCCTCATAAAAAAAAGTTTCTTCTGCTAGATCCTTGAGTTTTTCATCCCATTCAGGTAATAATTTGGTTGGCTCGATCGCCACCATTTTTTTAAATTTCTCCATGTCGGCCTCCTAAGTAACTCTATTCATCTCATGATACGTCCTACAAATTTCTGCGTCAATAAGCAAGATTTAAACCGCTATCATCAAAAAAGCCCCGTCTAAGACTATTTATACGTAGGAACCAAAAAAAGATGACCACGCTCGGTCACCTTCTTTTACGCTAAATCTTCATCTAAAATTGTTCCTTTGACAACCATATTCGTATCACCGATTAAATAAAGGTCATTCTCGACAACATTCACTTGAAGCTGTCCGCCTAAGACTTCGATCACAACTGGATCACTTTTGACCAGACCTTTTTTAGTCAATGCATATGCCGTTGAGCCGGTTCCGGTACCGCAGGCCAAAGTGAAATCTTCCACACCTCGTTCATAGGTGCGCTCTACCACCGTTTGATCAGACAATATATCATAGAAATTCACATTAGCGCCCTTTTCAAAGGCGGGATGAATTCTCAATTTTCTTGCAAAATCAAGAATCGTTTCTAATTCAGTCATAGCTAAATCCGGTACGTGAACAACTAAATGAGGAATCCCTGGATTTCCCAATTCAACATAATCCACGGTTACCTCTTTCCCATCAACCTGAAGAAGTTTGTCTGCTTCAAAAACGGTTGGTGAGTTCAACTGTACGCGATAGGTCCTCTTGCCCAAACGTTCTGCTGGCACATCACCTGCGATCGTTTCAATGATCATTTTTTCTTTAGCTATCCCTGTCTCAAAGGCCCAGCGCGCCACACAGCGAGCACCATTTCCGCACATTTCTGCTTCAGAACCGTCTGCATTGAAAAAGCGAGCATAAAAATCACCGGATCCGCGGGCTGCCTCTACCGCGATCAAAGTATCTGCTCCAACGGAGACACGACGAGTAGAAACACGAGCCGCAAATTTGGTCAATTGTTCACTGGCAAAGTTCAGTTCTTGATTGTCGATCAAAATAAAATCATTGCCTGCACCTTGTAGTTTATAAAAAGGAATGTTCATTCATCCACCTCATTTCAAGAGTCTTTATTTCAAAAATTCAGGAATTTCTTCATTTTGAATCATCTGATCCAAGGTCTGTCTTTTTACGATAATTTCGGCTTGTCCTGCTTTTGTTAACACAACGGCTGGAATCGCTAATTTGTTGTAATTGCTTGCCATAGAATAGCCATAAGCTCCCGTTGAAAAAGTAGCAAAAATATCGCCAGCTTCAACCACTGGCAGCTCAATATCTTTGACCAAAATATCCGTACTTTCACAGGCCTTACCTGAAACCGTCACTTTTTCCGTTGCTTTAACATCTGCTTTGTTGGCTAAAATCCCTGTATACTCCGCTTCATAAAGTCCCGGACGAATATTATCGGTCATCCCACCATCGATACTGACATATTTTCGCAATCCAGGAAGCTCTTTGATTGCTCCGATTTTGTGTAGGCTGATCCCTGCTTCAGCAACGATACTCCGGCCTGGCTCAATCACAACTGCAGGCTGCGGAAAGTTTTCTGTTTCGCAAAAAGCCAATACTTTTTCCATCATAGGATCTGTAAAATAACTAAAAGGCTTTGGCTGATCTGCATCTGTGTAGCGAACACCGAAACCGCCGCCAAAGTTCAATTCCTTGATTGTATAGTCAAAACGGTCTTTTACCATTTTAACCAAATCTAAAGCAATTTCTACCGCTGCAAGATGGGCATGATTATCAAATAATTGACTACCTACATGGAAATGAAAACCTAAAAAATTCACTTCTGGTGTTTCAATCGCATGTTCGATTTGCGGGAACAAGATCGCCTCATCGATCGGAATCCCAAATTTTGAATCCTTTTGTCCTGTCGAAATAAATGAATGAGTTTGAACATTGACTTCAGGTGTGATACGGAACAAAACATCCACTACTTTTTGTTTTTCTTTGGCGATTGCCGCAATCAGATCAACCTCCTGCAGACTGTCGATGATGATTCGACCAACGCCATAATCAATCGCCATTTCTAGTTCTTCGATTGATTTATTGTTGCCGTTCATTTCAATATGCTCCGCGGGAAAATCAGCTTTGATCGCCGTGTACAATTCACCATCAGAAACAACATCTAAAGAAAAGCCTTGCTTTTCAATAATTTTTAGCATCGCAAGCGTTGAGAAAGCTTTGCTGGCAAAAGCCACACGAACATTCTCATATTTTTCGACAAAATCTCGCTGCAGTTCTTGGCACTTCTCTTCAATCATGGTTTGCGAAAACACATATAACGGAGTTCCAAATTTCTCTGCTAAAGCAACAGTATCGCAACCATCCCACATTAAATGACCATTTTTAGTTTCAAATTCCATCGTAAGCCCCCTCAATTAATTCTCGTTCAATCCAGCAATTAAGTTTACATAGGTTTGAATCCCTAGTAACAGATTTACCTCATCAAATTTCATTTTTCCACTATGCAGCGGATACGTATAGCCCTTTTCTTCATCACGAATCCCTAAGAAGAAAAACATCCCAGGAATCTCCTGCTGATACCAAGAAAAATCTTCCGCGATTAAATATGGTGGAGTTTCCACGTAATAATCAGCCGCAACCTTTTCCAATTTCTTCACCATTTCCGGATCGTTATCAACGACTCGATACATATGATTGAAATCAACCACTGCCTCACAGCCATAGCCTTTAGCAATTTCCCCGGCTACTAATTCCGTCCTTCGAACGACTTCCTCATATACGGCATCATCAAAGGCCCGCATTGTTCCGTGTAAAACAACTTCCTTAGCGACAATATTCATCGCCTCGCCACCGTGAATTGTTCCAAAGGTCAACACCACGTTATCCAATGGTCCGATATTTCGTGCTAAAATACTATTCAAACCAGTAATCACACCGCCAGCAGCAACAATTGCATCTTCTCCGAGCTGCGGCTGTGCGCCATGTGTGCTGACGCCCTTGATTGTGATCGTCACCTCAGCATTACGCGCCATCATTGGCCCTGGTCGACAAGAAATTTTTCCTGCTGGAAGATCTGGAAAGACATGCAATCCCACGATTTCTTCTACACCTAGCTTTTGTAAAATACCGGACTTCATAATTAATTCCGCACCACCTGGTCCTTCTTCCGCCGGCTGAAAGACAAAGACAAGCGTTCCTTGAATTTTTTCTGGATACTTGTGTAAATAGGCAATGAAACCTAGCAGCGTTGCCATATGTCCGTCGTGACCGCAGGCATGCATTTTTCCAGGTGTTTTTGAAGCAAAATCATAGCCCGTTTGTTCTTCTACAGGCAACGCATCAATGTCTGAACGAAAGGCTAACGTTTTACCTGGTTTGGTGCCGTGTAAGACCGCGATCGTACCTGTCTCAATGACTTCATAAGTCTCTGTGACACCAAAGGATGCCAACTTCTTTCGAATATACGCTGCCGTTTGCTTTTCCTCCAATCCTAATTCGGGGATTTGGTGCAATTCGCGGCGCATAGTAGTGACTAACTCTTCTAACTCTTTGACTTCCGTATCGATCATCGTCTCACTCATTTCCATAAAAATTCTCATAATCCTATTTTTTGATTAGAAAATCATTGATAGTTTCTCATATTATAGTACAGATTGCATCAGCGGTCATTAATTTGTTTTTGAAATTTTTCAAAATTAATACATGATTCTCTTTCGTTTAAACGAGTAATTGTGATTTTAAATTCTAAAAATTTACAATTCATTTGATCTCCTCTCATTGTTCTCTTGAGCCTTACTCAATTTTTTAGTACCTATCCCTTAATTACTTGGTACACTTAGTAAAAAGAAATTTGGAGGAACAAAATTGGAAAAAGAAAAAAAGATTATGCCTGTCGACTTTTTATGGTTGGCACTTTATGCTTTTGCAGGGTTTAGTTTGGAATTGCTTCTTGGGTTGGTTAGCAGTGGTTTGAGTCTAGCTGTAAATGCCGGATTGACGGCAATTTTATGGTCAGTTGTTTCTATTTTCTTAATTCATTATGCGAAGAGCCGCTTTAATTTTGATGTTTTTAGCATTTCTCGGCCTCTGGAAAATAAAAAACTTATACTAATTATTTGCTTAGTATTTTCTGTGATCGTAGTTTCTACAATCGGCTTTGGCGGATTCAAACCAGTCGTCGAGTTTAATGGGGAACTGAAGAAAAGTATTATTGCCTTTATTTTTCGTCTATTCTATTATTTTGCAGAATGTAGTTTGATTGTATTAGTCATCGCGTTTGGTCAGAAATTTTTCGAATCTCAATTTGGATTGTCTGAGCGATTTCCTAGTGGAGGATTACTACTTGCGATCACTTGGGGCCTAATTCATTTTCTTCTTCAAGGGTTCAGTGGCGGATTGTATACGATCTTTTTTTCAGTAGTTGCCGGATGTATCTATCTTCTCTGCCAAAAAGATATTCGCTGGACTTATCTTTTTGTAGCGATCGCATTTATTCTTTAAAACGTCCATACATTGATTGTTTTTTCCTGATGTTTTAGAATTTTCTACTACTTATAATGATAGAAATTTTTGTGGAGGTGCACGTTTTTGGCTAGTATTGTATTGGGTATCCGATTTTTACTTGAAATCGCAACAGCTGGCGGGCTTTTTAATGGTATCTTTATCAAAAAAGGTATTTTACAACGAATTCTCTTCGCTGTTTTAACAATTACTATCACACTAGTTTGGGCGAGATATGGTGCGCCAAAATCCCCAACTGTTCTGACTGGCAACGGGAAACTTTGCTTAGAACTGATCGTTTATTTTCTTGGTAGCCTTACCTATTTTTTCCTCTTCGGTACCAAGATTGGTACGTCTTATCTAGTGATTGCTAGTCTTGATCTATGGCTAATGTATCAACTAAACTTACAAGGACATTAGACGTCCTTGTTTTTTTGACTTTCTTTGATTAAAAATTTCATGAGATTTTCGTTGGCAGGCACTCATAATTAAGATATAATTCTACTATTAAAGACCTTTTTACAAAGGCTTTGAAAAAAATGAAGAAGGAGTTGTTTCCCTTGAGAATATTTGAAGGATCTGGTGTTGCTCTAGTTACGCCCATGAAAGCCGATGGTGCTGTTGATTACAAGAAGTTAGAGGAGCTAGTCGAGTGGCAGATCAGTGAAGGAACCGATGCAATCATCGCTTGCGGAACTACTGGCGAAGCTTCCACTTTAGCCAATGACGAACATATTGCTGTAATCGAGACAGTCGTCAAAAAGGTGAACGGACGAATTCCAGTTATTGCCGGAACTGGTGTAAACGATACCCAGCATGCCATCGAATTATCGACTGGTGCTGAGAAAGTTGGCGCCGATGCTCTATTGATCGTGACTCCTTATTATAATAAAGCATCAGATGAAGGCCTCTTTTTACATTATCAAAAAATTGCTGAAAGCGTGAAATTACCGATTATTTTATATTCTGTTGCTTCACGTACTAATATGAATATCACACCACAAATGGTGAAACGCCTAGGCGAAATTCCTAATGTGGTAGCAATCAAGGAAGCCAGTGGGAATATCTCACAAATTGCTGATATTGCACGAATCATGCCAGACGATTTTACGATCTATTCTGGAAATGATGATCAAGTCTTACCGATCATGGCCCTTGGTGGAAAAGGCTCTATTTCAACAATCGCCAATATTGCCCCACGGCAAACCCATGAATTAACACAAGCCTTATTAGATGGCGACTTTTCAAAAGCCAAAGAACTTCAGTTAGCACAAATTCCATTGATTCATGCGATCTTCTGCGAAGTAAATCCTATTCCAGTCAAAACAGGTGTGAGTTTATTAGGAAAAATCGAACCAAACTTCCGTCTCCCACTTTCTGCAGCGAAAGACGAAACCGTTGAAGGATTGAAAAAGGAAATGGCTGCTTATGGATTGGAGGTTGCTAAATGATCGATATTATCTTAAATGGTGCCAATGGCCGCATGGGCCAGGTTCTACAGACAATGATCGCGCATCAATCCAATATGCAAGTC
This sequence comes from Enterococcus avium, assembly GCF_002891025.1. NCBI lineage: Bacteria > Bacillati > Bacillota > Bacilli > Lactobacillales > Enterococcaceae > Enterococcus > Enterococcus avium. Next base: position 1,138,371 of record NZ_NBSL01000003.1, read on the forward strand.
GTTGCCGGAATTGATCGTGAAGCCTTCGAAGCGGACTTTCCTACTTTTCAAGCAATCAACGATTGTCAGGTAAATGCAGATGTAGTCATTGATTTTTCTCACTATACCGCAGTCCCTGCTGTTTTGGATTATTGTGCAGAAAAGAAAATCCCTGTTGTTGTAGCCACAACCGGTCTGACTGATGAAGTAAAAGAACAAATAGCTAAAACGGCAGAACAAACGGCCGTCTTCTTCTCAGCCAATATGTCTCTAGGGATCAATCTCTTAGCAAAAGCGATTCGCGAAATCACACCCGTCTTAGAGGAAGAATTCAATATTGAAATCGTGGAAAAACACCACAATCAGAAAAAGGATTCTCCTAGCGGAACTGCGTTATTATTAGCTGATGCGGTAAATGACGCGGTAGAGGAAAAGAAAACTTATATTTATGGCCGCCATGGCAATGATTTAGAAAATCCGTTATCAGAATTAGGTATTCACGCCGTTCGCGGCGGTACGATTCCTGGTGAACACACCGTAATCTATGCCGGTCCTGATGAAGTGATCGAGTTGAACCACTTGGCTTTATCCCGAAATATCTTTGCTAGTGGCGCAGTTAAAGCCGCAAAATATATCAGTGATAAAGCGACTGGTTTGTACGATATGGAAAAATTGATTGATGAGAAATAACAAACGAGACAAAATAATTACCTTAGTATGAGATAGGATGTCAGTCCAACTTTTGGCAGTTATACTTGAATTGCTATTAAGACATAAATCATTGTCTATTTTAATTCTAAATCTTTAGTTGGATGATATACGTGGCGAAAATCAAACTTATTTTTCGCCTTTTGAAAAATAATTACCTTAGTATGAGATAGGAGCAGATTCAATGACTTTAACCGATCCTTATGAAATTGCTAAATTTATTAAAAATGCCGAAAAAACGACTCCTGTGAAAGCCTATGTTCAAGGAAACTTAGCGGGAATCACCAAAGAAAAAGTTCAATTTTTCGGTCAAGAACAAACCTGGATCTTGATTGGTGAAAGTCAAGCGGTACAAGAAGTAATAAACGAGCATCAAGGAAAGATCAGTGATGTACATGTAGAAAGCGATCGCAGAAATTCGGCAATTCCAATGCTGGATATCTCATCAGTTAACGCTCGCATTGAGCCTGGTGCATTGATTCGTGATCGTGTTGAGATTGGTGATAAAGCAGTCATCATGATGGGGGCCATTATCAATATCGGTGCTTCCATCGGTGAAAGCACGATGATCGACATGGGAGCTATTTTAGGTGCACGTGCAACTGTTGGGAAACATGCCCATATTGGTGCAGGAGCGGTGTTGGCTGGCGTACTTGAGCCGCCTAGTGCTTCACCTGTTGTCGTAGAAGACAATGTTTTAGTCGGAGCTAATGCCGTTGTTTTAGAGGGAGTCCATATTGGAAAAGATGCCGTTGTTGCAGCCGGTGCTGTCGTTACCAAAGACGTTCCAGCTGGAGCCGTTGTCGCTGGCACCCCTGCCAAGATCATCAAGATGAAGGATGAAATCGATCCTGGTAAAACTGAATTTTTAGATGATTTAAGATAAGTAAGAAATCTCAGCTGTCTTCAGGTAAAAGCAGCTGAGATTTTTTTTAACCTCCGTTCTTTCCCTTTTTCCACACTAACAGTCATCGTATGCTAAAAAATTAAGCATTTTTAAATTGAATTACTCAATATTTTATTTGAAAGTCGCTTTTTTTGAATCAAATAACCTATTTTATCGTATTCCTACTGCATTTTTCACGAAGTATGCTATAATACTAACGGATTAGTACAACTCTTAAAAGAAAGCGACTGAATTATACTCGTGAATTTAAAAAGTATCAAAAAATCACTCAAAATTCGTAACAAACAAATCAACAAAACTTTTGCTCAAGTGGAAAAAACACTGAGTGAGCACATCCACAGTGATGTAAAAATCTATTTTGATAAAGTGAACACACATCAAATCCACCTTGATGAGACAACTCCTGATGGAAAAACTCGCCATATTCAAAGTGCTGAGCATGACCATTCCTTTAGAGAATTAGTCAATGCTCATATTCAAAAACCACAAACAAATACCTTAAATCAATTGACCAACAGCATCTATAATTTATGGTCAGAAAGTTTTAAAACATCAGAACCTGTTGTTGAAAGTGAGGATACTGACAAAGCAGCGGAGCTTGCTCAAGATATCTTGGCTGATGTAGTCAAGGAACCTGTTAGTGCTGATGTAACCGCAGACCAAGCAGAAGCATTGAATCAATCTTTAAAATCAAAAGCAAATTACTCTGCTGAATGGTCTGATGCTGATAAAGCGATCGAGGTATTTTATAACCCACCGAAGAAAGACCGTCAATTATTGGCAACTATCGCAGCAGATCAAACTGTTACTTATACAGATGCACTAAATACCAAACGTGTCATGAAAAAAGAATTGCCAGACATGATCGCAGCTGTCTTAGCTTAAGCAAAATCCCACTGTCGAAGATGACAGTGGGATTTTTTTCGTTATTTTAATACACCATGGAAAAAAAGTTGAATTGCTTTCTCCAGATTTTCTTGCCGCACATTCACAGGTGAATCCAAGTAAGCGGATATCAAGATAAACAATTGACTCACAGCAAAATTCGGATCAACCGTCTCCCTTATTTGAGATTCATTGTTAAATACCTTAAGAAAAGGATGTTTATAAGAGCTCTGCCAAAGTACAAATAACTTTTGAGCTGTTTCAGGACTCAGCGTATGCTGAATATCATGCATCATCATAAAAAGGCTGAAAGGATGCCTTTGTTGTAAATAGAAAGCCATTGCCAAGATTTTTTCTTCAAAACTAATATCTTGAGCTGAAAGCTCTGATAGGTTTTTCCCAACTTCATTTGCCAATCGCTGCATTACTTGAAAATAGATTTCTTCTTTATTTTTGAAATGGTAATAAATATTTGGTTGCGTAATCTCAAGTATTTTCGCGATTTGCCTAGTAGATGTGTCATTATAGCCTTGCTTCATAAATAATTCTTCAGCAACATCTAAAATCTCTTCATACATCCAATCGCCTCTTTTTTATTTGATACCATCATTATACGCGATAAGGTTATTCGTTCGCTTCTGAAATGTCTTTTTCTGTTAATTCTCCATCCTTCATCTCTAAAATTCGGTCACAGAATTTCACCAGCCGAGTATCATGAGTGACCATGATTGTCGCCTTATTTTTTTCTTTGGTTTCCTTGGCTAAAATTTTTACAACTTCATAAGCCTTCTCAGAGTCCAGACTGGCTGTCGGTTCATCGGCTAAAATAATCGTTGGGTCATGATACAACGCCCGAGCGATCGCGACTCGTTGACGTTCCCCGCCAGAAAGCTCTTCAGGATATTTATTTTCTAAACTGGCGATATCCAATTGCTCGAATAATTTTTCCGCCATTTCCGAATTATCACTTTTACTAACTTTGTCGACTAGCTTTAATTGCTTTTTGACGGTTAAAAACGGGACTAGGTTTGATGCCTGCAGAATAAAACCAATTTCCTTGAAGCGTAATTTTGCCCGTTCTTTTTCCTTCTTTTCGCTGAAATCATCATCGTTGATCAGAACTTCTCCTTCCGAAGGAGCCTGTAAACCGCCTGCAATCGTCAGAAATGTACTCTTTCCCGAACCAGACGGACCAATAATGGCAACGAACTCCCCTTTTTCCACTGAAAAATTTGTTTCCTTCAACGCTTCAATCGTTGAATCGCCATCTTTAAATGATTTTTCTACTCGTTTAAATTCAATTGCACTCATTTTTCTTCCCCCTATCCGATTGTCTTCAATGGATCAATTTTTACAATGGTTCGCACTGAGAAGAACGCACCAATTAAAGCAACTAAGATCATCAATATGCTGATTCCGCCAAAGAACAGCATATTAACCTGAAATGGCACTGCATCTGGTAATATCAGAGCTGTTCCTAACGTAGCTGCTAATCCAATCACTACCCCAACAGTCGCTAATAGGAATGTTTGCGCAATTACAGAATTTGAAATATAGCGACTTGAAATTCCCTGAGCCTTCATCACACCAAATATTTCTGCCTTTTGCATCGTTAACACATAGATGAAAATTCCTATGACGATTGCAGCAATTACGATCAAGAAACCGATCATAAATCCAAAGGTCAAGACCTGTGCACTGTAACCTGGTAGATCATTGATAAAACTCTTGATGTCCGTCTCCTCTAAATCATTTGGAACAGATTGAACATCTCCTCTAGTAATGATCGCGTTGATTCGAGTGTTTTCACTAGTTCCTTGTGTTTCAAAGCGAATTTCCTGATACGCACCAATCGTTGTATACAATACTGGTGCTACATTGAATTTTGCATTATCCGTGAACCCAACGATTTTTAATGTTTTATCGTTTCCTGCCATTTTAACAGTTTCACCGAGCTTCAGATTGTATTCATCCTTTAGCGAACGGTCCGCTACTGCTTCATTATCAGAAGAAAACATCTTTCCGCTAGTCAGCTTTGGAGCCAGAAATTGATCCTTATCGATACCAAAAAAGCTGACATCGATTTTTTCTCCCCCATCACTTTTGATTACTCCCGCTGTTTGAGCAAGATAGGCTTTTTCATCTGCCTTTACATCATCAAAAGTTTTCAGCGGTATCATTGACATATTGAGATTATTATTCGCTTCCTCTGTTAAAAGAATGGAATCTGCATTCCATTTATCTACTGCTGTTCGATTATCTTGCGCCAGCCCATAAGCCAACCCCGTTAAAAAAAATACCAGATAGGCAATCAAAAACATGACTCCCATTACTAACGTGTAACGCAATTTCGAATGTTTGATTTCATTAATCGCTAAAAACATAAAAAGACCTCCACTTATCAGTTGATAAAATTACCCTAACACGATTATTTTATGAAGGAAAATAATCTGCTTAGCAGCTGATAAGTTCATTGTCATCAAAATCCAGCATCGCTCAATTATTTTGGCAATCAATCTAAACTGGACACTCACTGTCAAGATTTCTTTTGTATACTAAACTAAAGGAGGTCACAAAATGAATATCAAACAAGAAATTGAGAAATACGTAGATGAAAATGACCAGATTTATTTAAACGATATTGATATCGATCCAAAATTAATAAAGGCGATTATGATTAACGAAGTGGTTCCTGCTGATCCAAACAATGATTTCTACGGTTTAGAAGATGCTGCTTACATGGAAACTACAATACCATTATTTCAAAAAGCCGGTATCGAGGTTACAAACATTCAAGACATATTGTCTTACGGTATTTATCTAACTAACGCGATAAAAATTCCAAAATCAGAAACGACAATCTCTAATGACAGCATCGAAAAAAGTTTGCCTTATTTAGAAAAGGAATTGAACCTTTTTCCAAATGTTCAAGTAATTATGTTGATGGGCGATGTCGCAAAAAAATGCTTTAATCGGATCACCAAAAAGTCTACAAAAAGAAATATTGTCCCAGCTATCTCCACCTATAAATTGCGAAACACTGAACTTTACTATCAAAATATCCGAATCATGCCCTCTTACATCATGACTGGTAAAAATATTTTGATTGAAAAATCAAAGGTTCGAATGGCGGCGGAAGATCTTGCCATTATGTATGAAATCATTTCTGATTAGTATCTCCATACAAGTTTTTCATTTACTAAAAATGACTATTCCAAAGAAGGAATAGTCATTTTAGGCTTATCTAGCTGTTTTATAATGCTTAGACAAAAAAGTCTGTGTATCCATCAATGCAAAAGCTCTTTAAATCCTGCTTCCAAACTCATTAGTGGTCTGCCTAATGCTTTTTCGAAATCCGTAGAAGTAACATCTAGTTGATTATTTTTAATATCATATTGGAAAGATAAAAATAGTTCTGCGACCGATTGAGGCATTCCGTTGGCAACCAAATGATTAATAAAACCTGAATCATCTGAACTTATTACTTCAAACTCTTTTCCTGTCGCTTTTTTTAGCGCGTTCGCCAAAGTGTTATAGTTTACTGGTTTTCCAGAAAGTTCTAAAATGGCTGGATAGTCAGCTCCTAGTAGAGCCTTTGCAGCCACCTCTGCGTATTCTCTTTTCATCGCCCAACCTGTTTTTCCATTTCCAGCCGCATAAACAAATTTCCCACTATTCATAGCCGCTTCGACTAACGGCAATTCATTCTCTAAATACCAATTATTACGCAAAAATGTATGCGAGATGCCTGCTTTTTCAATCAATCGTTCTGTAAAAAGATGATCCTCAGCTAAAGGACTAGTTGCTTTGTCCGCTTCAGCAAAACTTGTATAAGCAATGTAAGATACTCCTGCTTTTATTGCTGCTTCAACCACATTTGCGTGCTCCTTCTGTCGATTGCCTGGAGCACCAGACACAAACAGCACACGATCAATTCCTTCAAATACTCTTTCCATAGCCTCCTTATCCCCATAATCACCGATTCGAACATGTATACCAGCCCTTTTTAAAGCTTCAGCTTTTGCTTCACTTCGAACCAAAGCAAAAATCTCCGAGGTTGAAATACTTTTTTTCAAGAAGTCCAATGCATGATTTCCGAATCCTCCAGTTGCACCTGTTACTAAATAATTCATATGATCCGCTCCTTTTCTTTTGCTGTACATTTATAATTTACATCTATAATCATAAGTAGTATGATAAGATATGTCAAGAAAGAAAATTACAAAAGGAGCTGAGGTCATGAAATACTCGATACAATTCAGTGATGCCATCCACATCCTTGCTTATATTGAAATCTGCAAAGGAACTGATGCGCTATCTAGTGAAATGATTGCTAAAAGTGTGGAAACGAATCCAGCAAATGTTCGAAAAATCATGAGCCAACTAAAAAAATCTAGGCTGATCCTCACACAAATCGGAAAACCAAACCCCACTCTCGCAAAACGACCGGAAAATATCACGCTATTAGAAATTTATAAAAGTATTGAGGGAAATACGAACTTGATTCAAGTAGATCCTAAAACAAATCCGAATTGTATCGTTGGCGCAAATATTCAAGAAGTGCTTAGCGAAAAATACGATGCGCTGCAGAAAAAAGTAGAAGAAGAAATGAATGAGATTACGCTTGATATGTTAATCCACAAAATCGCCAAACTGGAAATTGATAAAAGACCGGAAAATAAGAAGCTGATTCAAGATTTTTTATAAAAATCAAAAAAAGAGCTGTGACAAAAATTTCGTCACAGCTCATTACTTGTTTCTAAATCCGTCGACTCATTTGAAGTACAGCGATCTTTCGACGAAAATCCTCTCTTATCTTGATTAAATAAGGAAAAAATATCAGTGATCTCTATCTTTTTATAAAATCCCATCAAAATTTGCGGATACTCCTCTGCTAAGTTTTGAGTTTCTCGTGAATAGTCAATTACGTCAAATCCAGCGTTAGCAAGTTCTGTTAATAAATTTCTATATTACTCTTGAAAAGTGATATTGCCTGAGATTACGACTCTGATAGATTTCCTCCATACATTCTTTCATATTCGGATAAAGCTATATACGAACAAATATATTATCTTTGAATAATCGTAAAAATCAACAGAGGCGAAAATCTTTCTTCTCCTCTGTCACTTATTTTCCGCATTCTAATAAGCTCATTAATTCAAACCCGGTATTTACTTTTGAATAAATCGAGCACACAACAAACATCCGTTTTCCAGCAAATTCAACATTTTTGAAGCGTCTTGAAGATGCCGGGATATGATGATGTCCATGAATAGCGCCGATAATATTGTATCTTTCAAATAGCTTTTCTATCTGTGGTTCTGAACAAACATAATCTTTATTATATGCATCGCTTGTTTCTGGCAGTAGGCTCAGTTCATTGAACAATGGTGCGTGAGAAACAATTACAGTGGGTGTATCCACGTCCTCGCCTAAGATTTTTTCCAGCGCGTTTAAAATGAATCGTTGCAGCGCTTCTTTTCGTCTCACTAACGCAACAGGAATTGTCAAACCGACATAACGAATACCTTCATAAATAAGATACTCATTATTCAAAAGCTTCATTTTTGGAAAGCGACTAGTGATTTCCGTTTTGACCACTTCATAAAAATCATGCTCACCAGTCGGTAATAAATACCACGCTTCATCCGTTTCTTGCATTAGTTCCTTAAACCATTCATAGTTGAAAAACGGTCGCCACTTATCCCATTGCTCATCAGATACATCGGTCGTTTCAGGTAGAACATCCATTAGTTCATGTCCTCCTATCACATAGATCCCTTCAATTTCTTCATCTTGAACATGAGAATCCGACACATCACCGACCAGCACATTAAAATGTCGATTAACAAATGGCAACTTTCCATCCTGCGCATGGATATCTGAAACCACATTGATCAGATTACGATTTTCAGTGGAATGGACGTTTTTGAAATACTTCTCTGCTTCATCGGGATGGACACTGTGAGCAACATAGTTTTCCCGCGTTCGGGAGAGTTCTTCCCCATATTGAGAGCGTAGAAGCGGTTGAGTATTGACCATTTGAGCTGAATCAGTAACAGCTAGAGCCTGTTCAACATCATGCTTCACTTCTTGAGGCAATAAGGAAAGTGCCGATTCAATATCCGAATATATCGTCAGTCCTTTGTCGATCAGCAGTTGATCTTGCTCCACTGCATCTAACAACTGAACATCTTTTCCATCGATCATCAATGGCAATGAATTAGCCAGCTGAACAACGAAATTCAAATACTCAGAAATATAGCCTGCAATTCCGGTTTTTATATTTTCACTAAAAAGAAATTTTCCGGCCAGATTCGCTGATAACGGTCCGGTTTCATCGTGTTGCATCAATCGTCCAGCAACCTGAATTTCTAATAACGGATTTTGCAGGATCGCTTTATAAGCCTGCTTTACTTCAAATGATTTATCATCCACACGATTTCCAGACACCTGAAAAATGCTCAACATCAAATATTTCTCTATTGTTGTCTGATGAAGCTCGATATAGCGTCGAATTTCTTCTGGATGAAGCAAGTATTGGATCGCGGCACGTTGGATATAGTTTCGAGCTGTATCATAAGGAATCGCTGAATAGACTAAATCGCCTTTTGAGGAAATTGCCATAGATTGATTTCTTGTATTGTAGGTCAATTGAAAATAATCATTTTTAAAAACCGTTTTATTAACGGGCCGCCGTTTATTTTCTGGATAACGTTCTATTCGTTCAGCTAGAGATGGTGGCAGCACAACCTTTGAGGTAGTTTGCAGGGAAGCTGCTCGATTTTCAATCAACGAATTTGTCGTCTCTTTTTCTGATTTCATGGAATCACCTCTCATCCTGTTAATCATTCTTTTATTAAACCCATTATAGCGTGTATCGTCAAATCGGGTGAAGGATTTCTCAAAAGTCTTTAGCTTCATTGCTTTCTAAATGAGTAACAATCCTCAGATGCGCCTCATTCTTAAATCACTCTTTCATTTAGTTACACTCTGAGTATACCAATCAGTCAATGACTAAGGAGGTGTGTAATTGTATTTTTCTTTACTAGATTTTAGTTTCGGATGAATCATCTAAAAAAGTAAAATAACAAATGATACGCACTATTAATAATTTCGTTTCATAATAAATAATTGAAGAGAATGATTCCTTAATCAGTGGTAGGATGTCAGGTGAAAGGGATGGATGATTAATGGAATATGTTATTGGTAATGAAATTACTACCGTAGACTGCCATGGAGAAAAAGTAACAGGAATCATCGAACAAATCTATGTAAATACGATAATTGTCGGGACTATGACAATGAAATATGTCTGTCCCAAAAAATAGCTTAGTGCATAAAAAGCAGGCAGCGTATCTAAATTCTGACACACTGCCTGTTTTTTTACTCGATTACTGCTTCTTCAACTTTTTCAGCAGAAACTTTTCGCTGAAAAAACTTTACAAATTCAACAATCGGAATAATTGAGAAGGACGCTCCAGCAACTACACTCCATTGGATACCATTTAAAGAAGCTACACGAAAAATATCGTTTAGTCCCGGTACCAAAATAATTACACCCATCAGAGCAAAGGAAAGCAAAATCGCCCAGTTGAAGGTTTTGTTACGGAACAGCCCTACTTTGAAAATTGATTGCTTCACAGACTTCACGTTAAAGGCGTGGAATAGCTGCATAAATCCAAGTGTCGCAAAGCACATCGTCAAGGCATCTGCATGTTGCAAATTATAAAGTGCCTGAGTGGATAATTCCGGCATATTTAACGCTGTATGCGCTGGATTTTGAATCGCAAACCAATAAACAAACAACGTAATCCCGCCTTCTAAAATTCCTTGATAAATAATACTGCTGAACACTCCACCAGAGAATAGATTTGAACTGCGCCCTCTTGGTTTATGACTCATTAAATCTTTTTCAGCTGGTTCCATTCCTAATGCGATTGCTGGAAATGTATCAGTTACTAAATTGATCCATAATAAGTGAATCGGCAACAAAGTATCCCAAGCAAACAAGGTCGCAATAAATAAAGTCAATACTTCACCTAAATTCGCTGCTAACAAGTATTGAACAGTCTTTTGAATATTCGAAAATACTTTCCGACCTTCTTCGACTGCAACGACGATCGTAGCAAAATTATCATCAGCCAGTACCATATCGGAGGCGCCTTTAGAAACTTCTGTACCAGTAATCCCCATACCAATTCCGATATCGGCTTGTTTTAATGAGGGAGCATCATTGACACCATCGCCGGTCATCGCTACTACTTTTCCTTCTTGCTGCCAGGCCTTTACGATCCGGACCTTATGCTCTGGCGATACGCGCGCATACACAGAATAGTTGTACACTTTTTTAGCAAACTCTTCATCACTCAGCTCGTTCAGCTCTGCACCGGTTAAGACAGCGTTGGAATTTCCATCATGAATAATTCCTAGACGAACCGCGATGGCTTCAGCAGTATCTTTGTGATCTCCTGTGATCATAATAGGTCGAATCCCAGCTTCTTTTGCCATTCTCACCGCTTCGGCAGCTTCTTCTCTTTCGGGATCAATCATCCCGACTAATCCAGCAAAGCATAAATCATTTTCAAGTATTTCTGACGTCAATTCTTGTGGGAGTTCGTCTAAATACTTGAAGCCCATCGCCAACACCCGTAGTGCTTGCTTCGCCATATCAGCATTGTTAAACAGAATTTCATTCTTTTGTTTTTCCGTCATGGAATGTTCTTGGCCAGCTACAAATACACGTTTTGTTCGTTGAATTAAGACATCTGGAGCTCCCTTTACCGCAACTAGATATCTTCCGTCAGCAAGTTGATGAACCGTGCTCATGAGTTTCCGATCTGAATCAAAAGGGAGCTCTCCGACACGAGGCTCTTTTTTCAGACTTTGGTGAATATCAAAATTCTGATCAATCCCAAATTGAACTAAAGCCGTTTCCGTGGGATCACCAATCAATGTTCCATCTTGAGCAAATTTTGTATCATTAGCGTAATTCATGATTTTTATCGCTAAGTCGTCTGTTCCAATAGTAGATTTAGCCGATTTTTGCTGAAACTCATCATACAATTTTTCTACAGTCATTTGATTCAGTGTCAAAGTTCCTGTTTTATCCGAAGCAATGATGTCCGTGCTTCCTAACGTTTCCACAGCTGGTAATTTGCGAATAACAGAATTACGTCTTGCCATTACTTGGGTTCCTAAAGCTAAAATGATTGTCACAATTGCTGGTAATCCTTCAGGAATTGCTGCAACGGCTAAGGAAATCGAAGTCAACAGCATGTCTACGAAAGAAGTCCCATTGATCAATGTTCCAACGATAAACATAATCACTGCGATGGCAATTATCGCTATAGTCAAGAATTTACCCAGATCATTCAAATTATTCTTCAGCGGCGTTTCTGTTTCGTCCGCTTGAGCCAACATATCAGCGATTTTTCCGACTTCGGTACTCATTCCAGTGTTCACTACAACACCTTTACCCCGGCCATAGGTTACATTGCTATTTGAAAAAGCCATGTTTACACGATCCCCAATACCAATATCACCAGCTGGTAATACGCCCGTTTCTTTTTCCACTGGTACCGATTCACCCGTCAAGGCCGCTTCTTCAATTTTTAATGAAGCCGCTTCTAATAATCGAATATCTGCTGGAACAACATCTCCCGCTTCTAGTAATACAATATCCCCAGGAACTAGCTCATCACTTTTGATTGATAAGGTATGCCCGTCCCTCAAGACAGTAGCATTTGGTGTCGACATTTGCTTCAACGCTTCAATCGCCTGCTCCGCTTTGGCTTCTTGAAAAACACCCATGATCGCATTAATGATCACAACGAGTAAAATGATGATTGAATCAACAACTTCATGAGATACAATTGCTGAGATGATTGCAGCAGCAAGTAAAACCAGAATCATAAAATCCTTGAACTGTTCCGCAAATTTCATCAATAGACTCTTTTTCTTACCTTCAGCCAGTTCATTTTTTCCATATGCTGCTAAACGTTTTTTTGCCTCGTTATTACTTAATCCATCGCTTGATGTCTGCATTTCAGTCAAAACAAGTTCTGTAGCTTCCGCATAAAATGCTGTTGTACTTTGTTTCTTATTCGTTTCTGTCATAACTTCCTCCTAATTTTTCTTAAAAAAAGAGACTTGTGTATGTCTAAAAAGGCATACACAAGTCTCACCATTCAAGACAGCACCAGAAAAATTTTTTCGTTATTGGTGATACTGTCACAGCTGTTACACTGCTGGTTACTCCCTTATGTGGAAATTAAAATTCTAATGTAGAACGGTCAATCCAAACAAAACAATTACTTCATTTAAAATGGAAAGACTACGACTGATCCGATTGTCAGTGCAACGATTCGAATCAGATACATAGGCACTGAATATTTCCAGAACTCCGGCAGCTTGTATTTTCCCATCCCCATGATCATGGCTGGCATTCCATCTACAGGCATATACCCTCCATTCCAACCAGAGATCACAACTGCTGTTGCCGCTGCAACAGGGCTTAAACCTAAACTAATCGTTGTCGCTATCGCGATTGGAGCGAAAATATAAACAGATCCCATGTTTGAACCCGTAAATGTTGCACAAGTACTAGTTAATAAAGCGAAGATCAACACTAAGAAGAATGGATGGAAATTCGTTCCGATCGTATCTGCCACTAAATCACCGATCATCGCTGTAAATCCAGTATTTGCTAAGGCATCTGCCACTCCGATAACACCAGCCATCATCAAGATTACTGGTGCTCCCATACTGTCACGCACTTCTTTGAAATCTAACACATTGATTACTAAGAGGATAGCACCTGCTAATCCCGGAATCACATAAGAAGCATCACCTAATGTATTCATCATCATCATGCCAGCAACACTTAACATGAATAAAGCAATCGTAAGATTTTCTTTCCACGCCGGCAATACTACTGCTTCAGCTTCTTCTTTTTTATCCTCTTCTCCTGGTTCTGTAATTGGATGATCTGGTAATAAACGATAAGCAATCAAACTCCAAACTAGGAAACCCATTGCTAAAATGAAGTTAACGATTGCAAATTTCGGCATTGAGATCGTCTCTTTATACCCCGCCGTTTCTAACACACTGACAGTTACGCCATAAAATAACGCGCAGTTAAAGGGCAGTAACGGATGGTTCGTCGCAAAACCTAAAGGCATCATTAATTTTGATGTAGGCATTTTTTTATTATAAGGAATCATCGATACTAACGATAAAATAAGAACATAATACCCAGTAGATCCAGAACCTGTCAGACTTGCACCAAGCATCACCACGATCAGCAGTAACACATAACTTTTATAGCCGCCACGATTAACCAAAGAAATCATCGTGGATTGGACTCTGCCAATCAAACTGGTCTTCATTAAACCTGCCATTACAACCATAAATCCTGCTACCATAATTACACTTGAATTTACAAATCCTGCAAAAGCCTCTTGAACTGTTGATAAACCAGTAACAACCAATAACAAGCAGGCCAACAAAGGTGGAGCGCCAAAGGCCAATTTGTCAGACATGATCAAAACGATCATGAAAACCAAAATACCCAGGGCGAGAATCATTTCTATTGTCATTTTTGTATTCTCCTTTTTTGTTAAAATGAAATAATTTTTTACTTTCTGTTGATACATAAGGAAGATCAACGCCCTATGTATCAGCAGTAAATGTAATTCTAAGTCCTGAGCAGTGGTCGCTCTGCAGCGCAACACACTGATGCTGGAAACTTCAAATAGTTATTTTTTTCGGTTAGACGCCTTCACCCGAAGTTGGATTATAGACACCCTCTGCTTCTCTTTTTTCGCCAAATAAATCTTCCACTGTAAAACGAACGTACTTCACGCACAAACGATTCTTGTAGGCATAAACCAAATGCAACACCCCATTGCTGTCTTGATAAAGTGTCGGATATTCGTGCTGCGAGTTATTCGTTTTATTTTCGATTCCAATATAGCCTTCAGCGGGTTCAAAGACTCTGCCGATTGGCCAAGTTTTACCATGATCTTCTGTAACTGAAACAGCAACTGGATTTCGTAAGCCAGGCCATGCCACTTTTCCGAATTCCGCACGATTGGCAGCGTTCACATTATAAGCTAAAGCGATTTCACCCGATTGCAGCTTAATTGCACTGACACTCGCATTATTATTCGGTAGCATGGTCGCTTCTGGAACTGACCAAGTATCACCGAAATCATGCGATTCACTCTTATAAACATGATCCGCAAATCGACTACGCATAAAGGCAACTAAATGTCCTTCTTCTACTTCAATTAGATTTGCATGTACTCGCCCATTACTATCAGGCATCCGAACCGCTTTCCACGTTTTTCCTTGGTCGTCTGAAACTTGAAATTCCGTTGGATCATTGGTCAATCCATCTGGTGAATCTTCACATAGCCATGTACTAAAAATCCAACGGCCGTTACTTAAAACTTGAATTGCTTGTCTAGAGAAGGTCCCTTCATTATCGAACAATACCTCTGGTTCTTTCCAAGTCTCTCCCTCATCCTCAGATTTTTGAACCATAATAATAGAAGTAAACTGCATGTTATCTTTGCCTTCTTGACGGCTCAATTGAGACGTATAAATTAACCAAATCTCGCCATCCGGTGCTCTGAAAAAGGCTGGATTCTGTTCACTGCGATCTTCACCCTTAGAAACAATCTTTGCCTCTGACCAAACCTGTGTTTTAGGGTCTAACTTGGAAACAGCGATGGAAATATCTCCGCTTCCTTCAAAACTTCCAGCAAACCACGCACACAACATCCCACCATCCTTCGTTTCAATTAATGCGGGTGCATGAGCAGTTGCTTTTCCGCCAGTGGGAATCAATCCAAAATCTATATTCATAAAATCATCCCGATAAACCACGCCATTTGGTTCAGATTGTCGTACTTTCGGTAACTCTGTCATACTTTTTCCTCCTTATTCTTCCTATTAATGTGTTTATTTTTTCTTCTAGAAAAACTAAGTAAACGATTCATGTCGCATCCCATCCAACTAGGTTTCACCGGCAGTCGCTCACTTATTTTTCCAGAGTGCTTCCTTTTTAATTAAGTGCTAACTTAATGACTGCTTTCTTAAAGCGCAGCGGCTGATCGACGTGAAAAACCGCTTTATGACCATCCCAAGGAAAGCAAAGGTATGCCATGCCCTCAGATATTTTCATCTTATGTGTATCTTTACCCGTAAACTTTTGAACATCTTTTTCTGCGTTGTAGGGGATCGCTTCGGTTAAATCGTCAATTTTGTTCCAAGCGATATATTCTTCCCCTTCCAAGACAATCTGAAGATCTACGAAGTTTCGATGCGCTTCGAATTGTGTCTCTTCAATGGGTTTGGTCGCTCCTTCTTGAAAGAAGAAGAAACCACCCTCGAAGAAATACTTTTTGCCAAATTCCTGTTGCTCAATCCTATTCATTGCTTCAAGCGCATCAGGAATATTGGGAAATAATTTCGTATAATGTTTCAAATTTGCTACTGCATCAATAATCATTTCTCAACCTCCTAAGAATTCTCGGCTAAACGAATCGCATAGTCGATAGCATTTTCAAGACTGAATTCACTTGCCGTCCATTTCCCGGCTTGGTCAAATGCGGTACCATGATCCACAGAAGTTCGAATAATCGGCAGACCAAGAGTAATGTTTACTCCTTTGACCGCTTCCCAAGCACCTGCTTTCTGATCATAGACAAAGCCTAATGTTTTCAACGGAATGTGCCCTTGATCGTGATACATTGCAACAACGATGTCATACATCCCGCCGTTCGCCTTGGAAAACACGGTATCCGCTGGTAAAGAACCATACGCTTTGATGCCTTCTGCCTTAGCAGTTTCTACGGCTGGATTGATCTCATTGATTTCTTCTTGACCGAACAAACCATTTTCACCACAGTGAGGATTCAAGCCCGCCACTGCGATTCGCGGTTCAGCGATTCCTAAATTTTTGCAGGCTTGATTCGCAATTCGAATCACATCTAAAACCCGTTCTTTTGTGGCACGATCGCAGGCTTCTCTTAAGGAAACATGAGTCGAAACATGCACAACCCGCAAATTCCCGTCTGCCAGCATCATCGTATATTTTTCAGTTCCAGTTAAATCTGCATAAATTTCAGTATGTCCAGCATAATGATGACCAGCCGCATTCATTGCTTCTTTATTCAGTGGATTTGTAACAGTGGCGTCAACTTCTTTAGCCATCGCTAGTTCGATCACTTTTTTTACATATTGAAAGGCGGCATTTCCGCCAACTTTAGAGACCTCCCCAATTGGCAAATCTTTCATGTTTACAACAGCTAAATCAATCAAATCAATTGTTCCAAACGTGAATTTTCCTTCATTTGGCTTTTTCACTACATTGATAGCTAGAGCTAATTCCGGATGCTTTTCTAAGTAGTATTTCAAAACACTTTCATCACCGATTAATAGCGGACGACACCGATCATATAACGCTTGTTTGTTCAAGGTTTTAATCGCGATCTCAGGACCAATTCCAGCTGGATCGCCCATGGTGATTCCAACGATTTTTTTCACTTCGCTTCCTCCATCCTATTTCATGCCTTTTTCTTGATTTTCTGCAATTACTTTTTTCAACGCTTCTGTTGCCTGTGGGGAAACTTGATTGAACGGTGCACGACATTTCCCGACTGGGTAGCCTAACAGTCCTACTGTATGCTTGACAATTGTATTCGGATTACCAAATTTGAAGCAATCTCTAAATGAACGAATCGAATCTTGATAAGCTCTTGCTTTTTCAATATTTCCTTCTAAAAATTGTTCATAAATCTGAGCCATAACAAATGGATAGATGTTCGAACATCCCGCAATTCCGCCTTGTCCACCTGCTAGAAGCGTCCACAAAATCAATGAATCATTACCGGAAAGAACAGCGAAATCCTTCTGCTCACGAGTCTGTTCAATGTATTGCAAAATATTATCAAAATTTCCGCTGCTGTCTTTCACACCAATAATATTGTCAATCGTACTTAATTTACCAACGGTAGCTGGAGCAATGGCATTGCCGGTTCGCGCTGGGATATTGTATAGAACGATTGGCATATCCACGTTTTCAGCCACTGTTTTAAAGTGGGTATACAACTCCTCTTGTGATGCTGCCGCAAACGAAGGGGTAATGATTGAAAGTACATCCACACCAACCTCCTTCGCCTTTTGTGACAAACGAATCGTATCTTTTGTTCCTACAAGTCCTGTTGAAGCATAAACAGGTACGCGACCGTTTACCTCTTCAACTGCCACCTTCATGATTTCAATTTTTTCTTCTTCTGAAAGAATATAGCCTTCGCCGTTGGTCCCAAAAACAAAGATTCCATGGATACCACCATCAATTAGTCGATTGATTTGCACACGAAGCTCTTCATAATTAACACTCTCATCGTTTTTCATTGGTGTTAAAATTGGAGAAATGATTCCTTTGATTTCTACCATATTATTCTGCCCCATTCCTTTTTATAAAATTTCTAAATAGATGCTTCTTGCATCTTCAGGTGTCACTTCGCGCTTATTGTTGACTAACAAGCGTGTTACTTCCATCCCTGCAGCTACTAAACCGTCCAAGTCTTCGGCTGGTACATCAAAAGTTTTCAAGCTAGTAGGAATTTCCAATACTTTGACGATTTCTTCTAGCTGATTGATCATGTAACTAGATTTCTGATCCACTGTTAAATTTTTATCGCCATTTTTTACTACTCGGTCGTATGCCACCGCCAGTAATTCTTTGATCGCTGGTTCATTAAATTTCATCACCGGTGTCAATAGCATCGCATTAGAAACACCGTGAGCAATGTGGTATTTCCCACCTAATGGATATGAAAGTGCATGAACGGCAGTTGTTCCTGATGAGGTGATCGCTACTCCAGCATAGAAGGAGCCTAAAAGCATGTTACTTTTTGCGTCTAATGCCTCTGGATTGGTGCAAGCTTCAATAATGTTGTTCATAATCAAGTCCAATGCTTCTAACGCGAAGGTATTACTGATTGGATTTGCCTTTGTAGAAGTGAAGCATTCAATTGCGTGACATAACGCGTCCACTCCAGTCGCTGCTGCGATCGGTTTTGGTAAATTTTTGATCATTCGACTGTCTAAAATCACGTAGTCGGCGATCATTTCAGGATTGACGATTCCAATTTTTAATTCCTTTTCCGGAACTCCAACGATGCTGTTAGGAGTCGCTTCTGAACCTGTTCCAGCGGTAGTTGGAATCATTAAGCTAGTAATTTGCTTCTTAGCCAATAATGGATTGTCCAATAAATCCTTAACCGTGTAACTATCTGTCGCTAAGATTGACGCTAGTTTGGCAACATCCATCACACTTCCGCCGCCGATTGCAATAATAAAATCTGCTTTTTCCTTCTTAAATTCCTCCACCATCGCTTGGGCTTCATGATAATTCGGTTCTGCCGGAATCTCCGATATGATCGTGTATTCTACACCAGCCTTTTCAATCATTGATTTAGGTAAATCCAATAGCCCTGCGCCTAAAATTCCTTTATCGGTAAAAATCACGATCTTTTGAACACCTTTTGCAAGGATATCTGAAAGTTGCTCAATTGCATGTTCGCCGGCAATAATATTCTTTGGCATTTTTAAGCTGTAATCTGCAAGCATTTTTATTTCCTCCATTTTCTTATCTATTCTGTTAATTGGCTGATTTCTTCAAAAAGTTCAACATTTCCAAAGCCACCAGACTTAGTAATCACCTGAATTTCTCGATTCTTCCATATAATTGAGGAAAGAACCACACCGGCACTAATTTCTACCAGCGGTTTTATCTGATTGATCCCTAACACACTCATTGACTGAAACAAGGTATCACCGCCTGTGAATAGGAAGGTGTTTTCAGAGTCCTTCGACCAAATAGCTTGCGTTAGTTCTCCTAATGACCGACCAATTTTAAAACGAAAATCTGAAATATCTAAGCCTTGTTCTTGTTTGTAGCTTTCAATTCCTATGCTAGTTTCTTTACTTAATGTTTCAAAGAGAATCAGCGGATGCTTCTCCATTAACGATAAATAATGATCCACCTTCTTTTTTCCTTCTGAATCGAACCAATAATTTGAGCGTAACAATTGGTGATGGGTCAAGGAAATTCTAGGATAGTTCCTCTGCTCTACATAATCGACCTGTTTTTTTGTGATTGGGTTGACACTTCCGCATATCACCACAAGAGGTTTTTTTAAGGAATAATTTTTAGGTTCATATTCGGGAAATAGTTTTGTTGCTAATATCTTCGCAAACCCAGCACATCCTACCGTCATTGACAGCAAATTCTTCTGTTGCAGCCTTTCGACATGCTGCTCCATATCCTCATTCGTTTTAGCATCAAATAGTAAAACACCGTTGAAGCTTTGCGGAAATGTTTCTTTTATTAAGAGGCCATCAATATTCGCTTCTTTTTTTAATCGTCGCAATACGTTACTTTCATTCACTGGCTCATAGGGATCTTTTCCAAAGACACTCTCAGAAACTAATATTTGATCAATGTATAAATTCCCATCTATTAATACACGATTCATTTCAGGATAAGCTGGTAAAAACGGTACCGCAGTTGCTCGACTAGCATCTAACACAGCTTTAATCTCAGCACTGATATTCCCTCGCAAAGCAGAATCAACTTTTTTGTAAATGAAAGGCACATCCGCACTTTTAGCGCTTACAATTATCCGATGAATTAAGCTGTATGCCTCTTCAAATCTTAAGTAACGACTTTCTGTATCAATTACTAATACATCGACTTCTTCATTCATTTCATTGAAGTTAAATGTTGTATCAGTCGAAACCATCGTTGGAATTCCTCGTTTAGAAAATTGAACACCTGTATCTAACGCTCCGGTAAAATCATCTGCGATAACTAATAGCTTTATCATCCGTTCACCACCTTAGATTTCATGGTTTCATTTTAGCTTGCATCCTTGCCCTTGGATATTTAAAAAAAGAAAAAATCGTTTATTATTGAAACATTTTCTTTGTTTTGATGTTTTCCTTAAATAAAAAGATGTATAATTGTTCCAATATGAAACAAGAGGTGAAAAAGCATGTCAGCAAAAATCAAAATTTTAGGAATTGCTCCTTATGAAGAACTAAATAATTCCATGAGTATCGTCAGTAAACAATTTACTGATGTAGAATCCGACATCTATACAGCTGATTTGAAAGAAGGACAAAAAATTGCCTCAGAGCTGTTTGAAAATGACTATGATGCGATCATTTCTCGTGGAGGAACTGCTGATTTAATTCGTCAGGTAGTCTCAATTCCAGTGATTGATGTCTCAATTTCCATTTACGATATTCTTGGAACCATACGTTTAGCTAAAAACTATACAGAAAATTTCGCAATTGTCGGCTACGCCAGTATTACTGAAACGGCTCATTTGCTTTGTGATATTTTAGGATACACGATTAAAATCATCACATTAGATGAATCAACGGATACGAGTATGACCTTGGATATCTTAATCGAGGAGCAATACGAAATGATTCTGTGCGACGCCATCACGAATCGGCTCGCACTGACGAAATCAATTAATACTATTTTGATCACTTCGGGGTTTGAAAGTATCAAGCATGCTTACCAGGAGGCTTTGACGATTGCCAAACAATTAAAAAGAGTCATTCATGAGAAATCAGTCTTGGAAGAAAGTCTTCACCAGCAAAAACAGGATTTTATCATCATTGATGAGGCCTTTCAGGTGTATTATGCAAATACGTCGAATGATTTATCCAGCTCGATCGCCAAATTTTTAAACACAAAAAAAGATATGACAGACGAAAACCAATACTATCATACCTTTAAAAACAGGGTCTATATGCTTAATGTAAAAAAAATAATAGTTGATGAGCGAACCTACTATAGCTGTATTCTAAAAATTTCGACCCCGCCTATCATAAATAATCGCTTTGGCATTTTTTACCAAAAGCGCTCTGAGGTGGAAGAAATTTTTACAACAAAGCTTTTATTTACTCAATTTATTCAAGAGGAAACAAAAAGAAATCTGCAACGAATCAAAAATTTCTACAATTCTATCATTATCGTCGGCGAGACCGGAACCGCCAAATCCAGTATTGCCTATCAGACCTTTTTGAATCAAGAAATGCATAATAATCAACTAATCTCAATTGATGCCAAGCTGATGAATGAAAAAATGTGGAAATTTCTCGTAAATCCCACCAATGGTCCATTGGTTGATGAGCATAATACCCTGCTCTTTCAAAACATCGAACAACTTTCAGTAAGAGACGCGGAACAGCTGATTACAATCGTTAAAAACACCAAGCTCCTGCAAAGAAATAATTTGTTGTTCACCTATAATACCAATAATGCTAGTGAAGAGAAAATCTATAATCGTTTATTATTTGAATTAAATTGCGCCAGTATCTACGCCCCGCCTCTCAAGGAACGAAAACATGAATTGAGTGTGATCACTACATTATTGTTGAATAAAATAAACATCGAATGCAATAAAGATGTACTTGGTTTTGAACCAAATGCCTTAAAAGAATTTCTAGCCTTCGAATGGCCAGGAAATTTCAATCAGCTACAATCCGCTCTTAAGGAATTAGTCATCAATGCAACCACTCATTACATTTCTGAGCATCAAGTGATTCAGTTGTTAAAAAAAGAACGGTTGATTCAACATTTCTCAGACTCGCATCTGGGAAGCTTTACCTTACAAACAAAAGTTGAAAATCCGACGCTTTTTGATTATTCAAAAGAAATCATCTTAAACGTGTTAGAGCAAAACAATGGCAACCAAACAAAAACCGCGGAACAACTAGGGATCAGCCGAACATCATTGTGGCGATATTTGAAGACAGACTAAAAATCTTCATTAGTCGCTCCATTCTAAAAAGAAACCGAACGAGCATAATCCTTCTATTTGAAGTGACCCCCAAATGTTAGACTTTTTTCGGAGTAGAGAAATCTACTCCGTTTTTTGTTTCTTAAGCTAAGCGATTATGCCGCCTTCTGTGCTGTTTCTCGAAACTGAACAGGGCTTTTCCAGTTCAATTTCTGTTTCATCCGGTGATTGTTGTAGTAATAGATAAAATCATCAATCGCCGTTTTTAGTTCATCAAAACTGTGATAGGTTTCTCCATGAAAAATTTCTTGTTTTATAAGACTGAAGAAATTCTCCATGATGGAATTATCTAAACAATTTCCTTTACGAGACATACTTTGAAAAATTTTCTGTTTCTTTAGTTTTCGACGGTAGGCTTTCATCTGATAGGCCCAGCCTTGATCCGAGTGGAAAGTGCGACGATACGGGCAATCATTCGTGATCGCGATGGCTTCTTCTAAGCCTTCCATGATTGCCAAGGCATTTGGCTTTTCCGAGATGCGGTACGAAAGAATCTCGCTATTATACATATCCATAAACGGGTCCAGATATAACTTTCTCTGACGGATCACGCCTTTGGTGTCCACTTCAAGATATTTGAACTCTGTTGTATCTGTCGTAATTTTTTGGTGACAAATAGTCGTATAAAAGTGACGACGAATCCGGTGTTTCGCCACTTTCCCGACTTTTCCTCGGTAAGAACTGTAGCGCCGTGATTTCCGCGTGTATGAACGCACTTCGATTCCTAGTTTTCGAATCAAACGTTGGACTTTCTTTTTATTAACATGGAATCCACGATTCTTTAGTTCGTTCGTCATTCGTAAACAGCCATAATTTTTATGTTCTTTACGAATACGAAGCATTTCGGCTTCAATTTCTTGATCAGGGTTTTCTCTGTCAAATCGTTTTTGCCAGTACATAAACGTTGCTTTAGGAAAGTCCAAGGTCTCAAGAAGCTCAACTAATTTGAAGGATCCTCGGAGGCTGTGGATGATTCGTGCGATTGATTCGTTCGTCTTTGTTGGGCTTCCTGATTTCGCAGCTTCCTCAGTTCTTTTAAAAAGGCATTTTCTATCTGAAGTGAACGGACTTGTTTTTCTAATTCTTTAATACGGTCGCGTTCTTCCGATGTTACTTTAACAAAATCTTTCTTTGGCTTTTCTTTTTTCTTAGGCACGGTAGGTGGACG
Organism: Enterococcus avium; assembly: GCF_002891025.1. Lineage (NCBI taxonomy): Bacteria > Bacillati > Bacillota > Bacilli > Lactobacillales > Enterococcaceae > Enterococcus > Enterococcus avium. The sequence continues at coordinate 1,161,916 of NZ_NBSL01000003.1, forward strand.
TCCTTTCGGTTTTGAGAGTCCCTTGATACCATCATCTCGAAAACTCCGCATCCAACTGGCAATCAGAGCATGATTCCTCATACCGAGTCTATTGGCAACTTCACGATAGGACAACTCACTCGTTTGATATAACTCTATCGCATCCATCTTGAATTGAACAGAGTAAGTATTATCATAATGTTTTCGAAAGAGTCCTTCCTCACCAAATTGTTGATAGGAATTAATCCAGCTTCTTACTTGATCCGCGTTCTTAACTCCATACTTTTTCGCTAGATAGCGATAGCCACCTTTTCCATCTAAATAATCTTGAACAACTTTCAGCTTGATTTCAAAGCCATATTCAGTCATAAAAATACCGACCTCCAAAAAGTTAGATTTTTGGTCTAACTTTTGGGGGTCGGTTCAATTAAAGAAGCTTATGCTCGTTCGGTTTTTACTTGATGTCTTTCAAGCTGATTACACTTATTGCTGTTTCTTTTTCCCGTTTTTTTTATGATGAGTAAAAAAAACGACAGTAAAATATACAGAATCCGCAGCAGTTTCACATTTCATTTTCGTATAATAAAGGGAGAAACTAAATAATTAAAGGAATCAGGTGATCAATTTGGAAAAATATGTCTATGCTGTCATGTTAACGTCTTCCATTTTTCTGAAGGTTACGTCCACCATCAGCCTTTCGCTTTTTCTGCTATTATTCGGAATTGTTGCTGGGATTGTTGCCGGTCGCGTCTTCCTTTTTCACAAATATGATTTATTTTTACCTGTTTTCAAAGTCAATATTCTTAATGAAAATGGTAAATTAATCATCCTTTGTACCAGTGTCCTCGTCTATCTCATTGCATTATCTTTTATCGCCATTGGCTCGTGGCTTTTTTTTCAATAATACAAGCAGTTAAAAAGAGGAGATCTGCCTGCAGATTTTCCTCTTTCTATTTACTTTTTGCGTTTACAATAGTATTTGTCACATCAATTACAAGCACATTCTCTTCTACTAAACACAACTCCTTTGTTAGCAGCTTTTTTATTTCTTCTTTTGTTAAATGAGTTCTTCCCTTATACACACCCTCACCATAAATTTCCCAATCCACAGCGTCCTTTATCTTTTCATGTTGAATGAAATTCGGTGCGGGATCTACTTTTATTGAAACAATCAGTTCATATAAAATTGCGTCAGCCTCTGCCTTCTTCGTTGGTATACCGCAATTATTAAGAAATGACTTCAAATATTGGAAAGACTTTGCCATCTTCTTCACCCCATATCCCTTTTTTCATTCACCAAAAATCATCCGATTATATCAAATTAATTATACCAAAATATGATAAAAATTAATAAATACTAACTGATTATCTCTAAAGCTCCAACTATTTCGTTTTATTTTATTTGTAAGGTTACTTTAAGGTTAAGTCCAGTTCTATGCAAGTTTTCCTCTCTATACTGTAGTCATGAGGAACAGAAGATTTGCTTAAATATTTTGATTGAGTAATATATGCTCAACCTATTTTAAAAACAATGAGGAGGAAAGAATCATGGTAACAACAACCATTTTAGAAATTAATAATTTACGGAAAAGCTATGGACAAAACGAGATCTTAAAAGGGATTAATTTGCAACTGCTGCCAGGGAAAATTACTGGTTTGTTGGGACGAAATGGTGCTGGAAAAACAACCTTGATGAAATGTATCTTGGGATTAACGGCAAACTATCAAGGGGAGATGACTTTTAACGGACAATACTTAAACACAACAGATACACAAACGAAAATGAAAATTGGTTCATTAGTGGATGTTCAATTTTATGAAGACTTGAATGCTTATGATAATTTGATGCTTTCGATTCGATTAATTGACTCGATTCCTCGAAAAAAAAGAAAACAGATGATTATGGAAAGTTTAGAGTTTGTGGAACTGAGCAACGCATCCAAGAAAAAGGTCAAAAATTTTTCTTTCGGTATGAAGCAACGTTTGGCTTTGGCCCTATCATTGATTACAAAACCAGAGCTATTGATTTTAGATGAACCATTTGTGGGTTTGGACCCAATTGGTGTGGAAGAAGTTAAAGAATTGTTACAAAAACTCTGTCGAGAGCATGGTACAGCGATTCTTTTCTCCAGCCATCAAATGCAGGAGGTTTGCGATTTGACTGACAATATTTTGGTATTAAGCAACGGAGTTATCAGCTATTCTGATCAGAACACGCACGTTGAAAACCAGCAGGCTCAATTAATTGAGCAAATGAAATAGGAGGAATCATCATGGAAATATGGAATATTTATAAAATGGAAATAATCAAAACATTGAAACGAAAAAATAGTTTAATTCTGTTGATCCCATCAATTTTGATCGTAATCATGGCATTTGGTATTTCGACAGGCGGATTAACGTTTACTGGTGAAGGGATATCTAGTGATGGAACGTTTGCTTGTCTTGACTTTGTTACAGCAATGTGGGGATTTTTCAGTACGCTGGGAATTTGGGGGATTTTACTGATTTTAGTCACAGCTTTTCAGTTTTCTGGCGAGATTACTAGCGGACAAATCAAAATGACCTTGCTACGAATTGGTAAACGAGGTCCAATCATCATCGCGAAATTTTTTGCTCTTACAACTGCAGCAATTGGAGCTTTTGTCCTGTTTACACTCACTGCGGTTGGTAGTTACTATCTCTTTGTTGCCAATTCCTCTATCGGAAATGCGAGCTTCTCTTCTGCGACGATTGATTTTCCTAACTTAGTAGCAATGATTGGGTTTATCCTTTTACACCTAGCATTATTTATGGCAATTGCTTTACTTGCGGGATTATTTCTATCTCCTTTTATCGCCTTTATCCTTTCATTAGTTAGTTTGTTTGCGGTCAATTATTTAATTAACAGCAATGCATTTGAGTTTGCGAAATATTCAGCGTTGTCGGTCAGCAATCATTTGATTAGTGGAGAAGCGGAAAATCTAATTCCTGCACTTTTATCTTCCATCTTAATCATCGCTTGTATTTTGATATCAACCTCCCTGCTTTTTAAAAGAGTAGATATAAAATAGCTTCTTGAACGGTATAATAGAGAATAATAGATGAGCAAAGGAGTGTTGTTCAATGGGATTCTCAATTTTAGTAGCAGATGACGAGCAAGGAATCATTGATTTCGTCACTTTATATTTAGAAAAAGACGGCTACACCGTTTTTACCGCAACAGATGGGGAAGATGCATGGGCACATATTCAGCAAGAAAAAATTGATCTGGCGATTTTAGATATCATGATGCCAAAAATGAATGGCTATCAATTGATCAAAAAAATTCGAGCAGAAAAAAATATACCGATCATTTTCTTAACTGCGAAAGACGCGAGTGCAGATAAAGTCTTAGGACTGGATATTGGTGCAGACGATTATGTAACGAAACCTTTCGATCCTTTAGAATTGGTAGCGCGCGTCAGCGCTCAGCTTCGCCGCTTCTATTCTTTAGGTGCCCAAGAGATAAACAGTCCGAAAAAAATCGACCTACATGATCTGACTCTCGATCTTGAACAATGCCTCCTTTTCAAAGGAAATGAACAAATCGCATTAACCTCGATTGAATTCAAAATCTTACGGTTACTAATGAGCTCCCCTGGCCGTGTTTTCACTAAAAAGCAGATTTATGAAGCTGTCTGGGAAGACACTTATATCGTTGATGACAATAATATCATGGTCTATATCAGCCGTCTTAGAGAAAAATTGGGAACCAGAGAGGAGGAATCCTATATCCAAACAATCCGCGGATTGGGATATAAGATACTGCCATGAAGAAGAAGCCTAAAACACTTGGACGTTTTTTGACTAAAAAATATATTACGACTTCGCTTCTATTATTAGTATTGGTTTCATTATTTGGTACGATGGCTCAGTTTTTTATTTCTAGTACCAATGAGATGATTAAGAACTTATGTGCTCAAACTATCGTCCGTCCAGATTATAAAAAAATCGATATTTCTACCTTAAAAGATCTGGATGGATGGTTAGAAATCCTAGATGAAGAGAATAATGTCATATACACCAAAGGAAAAGTAGCAGAAAAAAAAATACACTACTCACAAAATGAATTATTAGAAATGGACGCGCTACAATCCATAATCAATCAAAAGCTCTATCAAATTGGTATTATTTCATTTAAGTTTAACGATCAACAAACAAAATATATGGCTACCTTTGCTCCCTTCAAAGGAGTAGACGGTCATGAGTACGTTTGTATAACTAAGATGCCACAAAAAACGATTCGTGGAAACTTTATGTTGGTCTTTAATCGACTTTACTCAGCAACCGCATCAGCTAATTTAAAAAATATTGTACTTCTACTTATTCCATTATTATTAATTTTCATCTTCTGTTTGAAACGCTACTCTAAATCAGTCAAAGAGCATCTCATCGCTCCGAACACTGTTCTAATTAATGGATTACGTACAATAAAAAATGGCGATTACTCAAAAAAGATTCATATGAACGCAGAATATGAGTACGTGGAAATTGAAGATTCCTTCAATCATATGGCAAGGCAATTGGAAGAAGCTGAACAACAACGAGTCCTCTATGAAAAAGAACGGCAACTGCTATTTGCGAACATGGCTCATGACTTGCGAACCCCCATCACCACTATTCATGGTTCTGCTAAAGCTGTAGCAGATGGATTAGTTAGCGAAGATAAATTGAATCAAACAATGGAAACGATTATTACGAAGACAAATCACATGAATGAACTTGTTAATCGCTTATTGGTTTTCTCAAAACTCGAAAGTCCTGACTATCACCTTCAGCAACAAAAAATTGATCTATCTGAGCTACTTCGCGAAGTATTATTGGAACATCTAGATTTAGCTGAAAAAAATCAGATTGACATGATTATTGATCTGACAGATGATCCATTGGAAATCTTTGGCGATCCAATTGAACTACGTCGTGTATTTGACAACCTGATTGGTAATAGTATCCAGCATAATTCAGCGAATACGACTGTTCAAATTCGACTCTATCCATTAAATCATCAAGTGATTTTAGAGATTAAGGATAATGGCAATCCCATTCCAAAAGAATTACAAGAACATTTATTTGAACCCTTTGTCAGCGGAGACAGTTCTCGCACCACAAAAAATGGCAGTGGCTTAGGTCTAGCAATCAGCAAGAAGATCGTTGAGAAGCACGGGGGCAAAATTTCCTTTGTTGAATTAAACGAGCACGAGAAAATGTTTCGAGTAATTTTGTAAAATAAGTGAATAAGGCTGAACAAAAAAGATAATTTGCGATAAAGACTAGATCAGAAAAATAAATTCATTTTCTGCTATCGAATCGACTCAATAGGCTTTTGAATTATCCCTTATGGTTGAAAGACCCAAAAATCAAAATTTACTCTGTCGCTTTATGACAAACTAAAACGCTAGCGAACTTCTTCCAATCGATGAGAAGCTCACTAGTGTTTTATCATTATCGACCTTGTGAAAGGCTCCCAACCATTCACAAATATGCTGAAAAATCGACATATAGGATTGACTTTTCTCGGTCAGCGAATATTCTATTTATGGAATTAATTAGTGACTATTCTTTTGGAAAGCAGAGAAACTATCCTTCAAAAACATGAGATTCTTGACTCTGCATATCTGCAAACGCCGCGTACTCTGTCACACCCATGTATGGCATCAACCACAGTAAAGAGAGACCAAAGGTCAAAATCGACAGTGTGATCCAACCTAACCAAGACAACTGTAAAACGAATAGATGAGACTTTCTTCCATTGGTGAGTTTTTTACTTCTATTTAATGCTTCTCGAATGCTGATCCTCGGATTTTCTTCTAAAAAATAGAAGGCCATGCTATAGCTGTATAATTTAACGATCCCAGGAATAACCAATAAGCAAGACCATAAAGTGACCCAAATTCCAATCCATAAAGACAACCCGACACATTTAAAACAATGACTAAATCCACTGAGTAAATCAGCAAGCTGCACTTTCTCATCATGGTGCAGTTTTCGATTCATCCGGATACTGCTAAATAATAAACAACTTCCGCAAACTACACTGAGACTGATCCCTAAAATCGGAACATGACTGAATAGTCCATAAAATAGAATCAATCCAAAGATGATCCCATAGATTCCAGCCATATATTTCCAACTACCCTGCAAACGTTCTTTGGCGACCAGTTTATATTCTGCTCGATAAAACATCTTAATTCACCCTTTCATTTTTAAATCAATCCATGCTTTGCCAGTGACGCATCGATCTCCTCAGATTTTAGCCACGCACAATCTGTTACTTTAGTGAACGGTGCCAACCCTCCGCACTCTACTACATCTAGTTGATCTACGAGATTTTTAGGGAGATTCTTTTCAAGTGTTTTATCGATCGTTTCCGGATAAAAGTTGCTGAGGAACAGAATCGTTTTTTTAGAATTTAATAGCTGTGAATTCTTTGCTAGAAATTTCTTGACCGGTTTATACATTTTCGCCATGCGAATGCCTGACCCGATTAGCACCGCATCATATGCTGAAATATCCGGTATTACCTCGTTTAAATTGATTAACTGACTACCAACGATCTGTGCAGCGATGTACTCTGCACAAATTTTTGTCGTACCTGATTTGGAACTATAAACAACTGCAACCTTCTTCATTTTGTTACACCCTTTCTCAAATTACTGGACTAGTGATAAATTTTTGAAAATCGTCTCCACCAACATTTCCTGCTCTTCTTCGACTGATTTTAAATCCTTCTGCAAATAGTTTTGATAGCTGTCTGCGTTTAAAAATATCACCTGCAATGGCAGTAGCAGCTGAGCCGCAATAAGTTTAAGCTCGTATTCTGATTTTTCTGCTTGAAAAATCTCCTTCAAAATTGGCTGAATCATTTTGTTTGTGCCAATTCCGCCATCATTCATTTCATTCAGAATAGAAATTTTGACTAAGGGATAATGTTGGTAGCCTAAGCTGACGATTCCTTGGATCATTTCCTTCAGTCGACGTAACGGATCTGCTTCTGTAGAAGTTCTTTGGATAATATCTTCAAATAGATTCCCCATACAGATATTGACTGCTTCCAGTAAAAGATTTTCCTTTGACTTGAAATAGTAATTGATTAATGCACTATTCACTCCAGCTCTTTCTGCGATTTGACGGTTCGTCAATTTTTCAATATTTTGATTTTCCTGCATCGCTGTAACAACAGTATCTAAGATCTTTTTCTGTGCATCTGATTGTTCCATTTTTTATACCTCCTGACGATTCATTAACCATGGTTTAATCATGATTAATCCTTGATTAAACTATAGCACGCCTATTTAGTCCAGTCAATAGAAAATCAAAAAAAGGTCAGTCAACTAAATGACCAACCATTTTAATTAGAAGCAAACTAAAGTATTATGCTTTACACTTACAGATTTTTTTCTATGCCAACCGATGCTTCCGGTTCTTCTAACTCTATTTCATCAGCCAAATATTGTCGATCCAACATTTTGATAAATTATTTGACCAAACTAGCCACGTACTTAAAGATTTCCAGATCGAGGGATATCCCAAAAGAAAACATAATCATTTTTTTTACTACATTCGAACCATTTTCAATAAGGGGAAGCAAAAAAAAGCTGACAAGATTCCTAGATCTCATCAGCTATTCCTTCAAAGTTAATTTCAACAAATATGATGGATGCTCCAATCCAGTTGGTTCATAATATTCCTTCCTTTGAAATTCGAACCCTAATTTTTGCAATAACTTCTTAGAGGCATGATTCTCCGGATGATGTCCCGCAAATAATGCCTTCAAATCTGTTTGAGCCTCCGCATAAGAAATTACTGCTCTAGCAGCTTCAGCAGCCAAGCCTTTTCCCCATGCTTCAGGAACTAAATGAAAGCCAAGTTCGGAAATTCGGTTTTCTAAATCGTAATGATGCAACCCACAACAACCAACAAACTTATCGTTTTGCTTAAAAAAGAGCGGCCAATACTGAAAACCAAACTCCTCTTGACTCTGAATTTCTAAAGATAATCGTTGAATCACCTGATCTTTTGTAAGGCAGCCGTTCTTAGCAATAAAATGCGTTACCTTTTTGTTCTCCCATAATTGTTCTGCTAAAGCTATGTCGATTTCTGACCAAAACGAAAAGTAAAGACGCTCTGTTTTCAATAGTTTTTCTCGCAAGTTACTCTCCTATCATTTTCAAAAATGTCGTCACTTAATTTAGCGGATATTATTTCTATTAATCAATCAAAAAATATCCAAGCAGATTAATGTGAATTAAGCCTGCTTGGATATTATTTTTAAGTTAATTTTAGTATACGCGAACTCCGAAATCTGGTGCGTAATATTGAGTCGAACCATACTTCACGTTTTCACCTGGTTGAGGAGCATGAATGTACTGATCGCCTCCTGCTGAGATTGCCACATGATAACTTGATCCTTGGTCACCCCAGAATAATAGGTCACCTTGTTGTGCTTGGCTAACATCAATTGTTGTGCCTGATGATTCTTGTGCCACAGTCCAAACACCGATATCTTTCCCCGTTACTTGCTTATAAACATATTGAGTAAGACCTGAGCAGTCAAAGCCGCTAGTATCTTTTCCACCCCATACGTAAGGTGTGCCAATATATTTTTCCGCTTCATTAACAATTTGCTGACCCCGAGAATCAGTTGTTTGTTCTGGAGCTGTTTGTTGCTGCTCACCTGAAGTTGCCGGTGTTTCTGGTGCTGGTTGTTGTTCAGGTGTTGTTTGTTCTGGCTGTACTTGTTCAGGTTGCGTTTGTTCAGGTTGTTGCTCTGGTGTTTGTACTTCAGCCGGTGCTTGTTCTTCTTGAACTGGCGTTTCTGGCGTTGGCTGTACTGCATCTGGTGTTACAACTGATGCTTCTGGTACTTTATTTGTTTCCTCTTGTACTTGTGTATTTTCTAGTACCGGTGTATTATCAATAATCGGTTCATTAACTACTGGAGTGGTGTTTTCGACTGGTGTTGCTGTTTCTACAGGAGTAGTTGAAACAACCGGAGCTGTTTCTTCACTTGCTGTTCCATTGCCAACGACCACTCTTTGTCCTTCATAAATGATGTTATTATCAATCTTGTTCCATTCAGTAAACTCATCAACACCAATTCCGAATTGATCCGTGATAGAATTAATCGTGTCACCAGTTTGAACTGTATACTCTTGTGGTTGTGCCGGAGTTTCCATAGCAGGCTGTGCTACTGGCGGTGTCACTGGTTCAGTTGCGTCATAGCTAGTTAAATCATTTTCTTGAATCACTGAAACCAATTTTTGAACATAACTTTCATCGTCATTAAAACGTCCCTTTAGTGCTTCAGCAGCTGTTTGATAATCTTTAGCGTTACTGCGCCATGTGCCGCTGAAATAATTTTCGTTGCCATCGCGTGAAGTTGTCTTAATGATCTCAATATAATCTTGGATTGCTTCTTTATAAGAACCGTAGTGCTTCATTTCTTTCTTTTCAGTAGCACCAGTTTCTTGGTTCGTTTTATCCAACATTGCAGATTGACCTTTGTATTGACCTTCTAAACCAAAGAGATTGTAATAAGGGGCTTTCGCAAATTCATTTTGTCCCCAATCACTTTCAACGATGGCTTGAGCGATCATAATTGAAGCATACAGGTCATGTTTTTCGGCTAACGGTTTGATTTCATTTGAAATCTCATTAATGAAAGCCTTCTTATCAACATTTGACGTGGTGGCGGTTGTTTTTCCTTCAACAGCTTCTACTTCGTTAGTGTTTAGTAGTGGTGCCGCTACTGAAACCGCTACTAGTGCCGTACCTACTACAGCAGAACCTTTTTTAATGTTACGGTAATTGATGGTCTTCTGTCGCTTTTGTTGACGCAATTCACGTCTGGTCAAAACCTTATTTGACATTTAACATCTCTCCATTTCTCTCTCTCATTGCTTTCTTAACGTAATTAATTATAACACAATAGAAATGGATGGTCATTGTTTAACAACTGCATTTTTTGATATTTTAGATTATTTTTTCAGAGAATAGACCAAAAACGCCTACTTTTCAATTATTTTCAAATTTCTTAAAAAATTGATTCTGGAATAGTCTTTTAAACGATTTATTAAAAGTCTTTTTGTCAAATCGAACAAACGGAGTGAAACGATGCTAAAAGAGAAAATTAAGAATTTACCAAAATCACCTGGAATTTATAAGATGAAAAACACGCACGGAGATATTATCTATGTGGGAAAAGCAAAAAATTTGAAACAACGAGTCAATTCTTACTTTATTCAAAATAGGCAGCACTCACGAAAAGTTTTAGAAATGATTCGTTGGATCGATGATTTTGATTACAAAACGGTCGATACAGAATTTGATGCTCTCTTATTAGAATGCCATTTAATTCATCAAATTCGCCCTCGTTATAATCGAATGATGAATTACTATGAAGGTTACGGCTACTTTCAATTTATTGATAAAGCTCCGTATCTGAAAGTCTTAAGTGAATGGTCTGAAGATGGCTTAGTCATCGGTCCTTTTTTTAAACAAAGCAAAATCCAAGAATTGAAGCAAATTATTAATAGTACCTATCGTTTAGATGGCCCATTAAAATACGTAGCGGGAATCGTTAAAAACTACGATGATATGACACCAGAGGCGGAATTTGAATTGCGTATTCAGGAGATCAAACAGACTCTTTTAGGTCAATCTACTGCTTTACTGACCCGCATTGATCAGCGAGTACAAGCGGCGAGTGAACGACAGGATTATGAAGCCTCTGCTCAATGGTGGAATTATTATCTAACTGTACAACGCTTTTTGCGACGTAATAAGCAGCTGATCCAGATTATGCAAAATCAGACGTTTGTTGGGATACTACAAGAAGATGGCGTCTATTATTGTTATCTCTACGCTAAAGGAGAGTTGTTGAATCGAGTGGTCTATCACCGTAAACCGACCTTTCAACAAGCGAAAAAAAGATTGGAAAAAGATATTTCAAAGAAAACCTGGCAACGTCTTGCTTCTAAAGAACGGTTAGAAAAGGCGGATGTAGACCTGTTCCCTATTTTCTTTAATTATTTAAATCAACACGGACAAGTTTTGGGTTTTGAAGCGTAAAATAGATAGTTCCCATTTGTATTCGATTTCAATCCTTGTTACAATCATCGTAAGTGTTATGAAACGGGGGATAAAAATGCAAATTGAGAAGATTACCAAACCAGCAAAAACAATCGTTTCGATGTCTACACACATTTCGCATGAGCACTTGCCAAATTACATCGGAACTTCTTTTGTAGATTTATTAGAATACATCAAAAAAAATGGGGCCGAACTGGTAGGCACACCGTTTATCTCCTATTTGAATCTCGACAGTGATGGACAGCCGAAGGACGAACTGCTAGATGTAGAAATCGGCTTTCCAATAAATAAGGAAATTCCCTCTACTGAAAAATTTCAAAGCTACGAATTACCTAGCTATCAGGCCGTTCGTACATTGTATGTGGGAGACTACGACGATCTGACAGATTCCTATAAAGAATTGATCGAAGCGATTAAGCAGGAAAACGGCATCTTTACCTTCCGTAGTTATGAGTACTTTTTGACCGATGCTTCTGTTCCGTTGGAAGACCAGGAAACGATGATCGAGTTGACTTATCGTCTAAAACGAAAAGACCTATTAACTAATTAAACTCTATACATTAAAATTAAATGAGAATCCTTTCGAATAAAATTTCGAAGGGATTTTTGGTTTTCTTTCTGATATTTTTAATTCCTCGAGGTTTAACAGAACATTTTTTTACCCACAAAAGAATGACTCCTACTGAAATTAAAAAAACACTCTAGCATAGAACGCTAAAGAGTTTTTTAAAAGTTATTTTTAATGTTCATACTTCAATACGAGAGAGTCCAAACTATTTTTTTACTAAAATATACTTAACGTGATCACTTATAAGTAAAAACTAAGTGTTTTATCTCGAAAATCCCTGAAAAACCCCTGTTATTTTCTCATATTTTATGTCAATTAAAAAAGCCACAAATAACTGTTTTTATCATTTAGACTTTTAACGAACACATCTATCAACAATTAACAAATTCTACTCAGAAAATATTCCATATAAACAAAATATTGAAAAAATGTATATAGCAAGCTAGAAATGATTTTGCTAAGCTACTTATTCATTATTTGTTCATTTAAAATGATTGGCCCCACAACTCAAAAAGAACGTTGTTATTCGTATAATTTAGAATGGTCAAGCTGGAGTTATCTACGATTCCACTTTCGCGGATTTTTGCTAAAGGTACCCCTTTTAACGTATTTAGTAAAGCCATCAATAAAATCCCATGACTTACTACTAAAACATTTCCATCAGGCAACGCATTTTTTGCATCTTCGATTACCCTTGTACTTCGCGCAATCAAATCAATATAAGATTCTGCATGAAATTTTTTCGCATCGAACAAATCAGGTCGGGTGCGATAATTTTTCAAATCCTCAGGATAGGCAGCAGTAATTTTATCAATCTTTTTGCCATCCCAATCTCCCAAACGCATTTCTCGCAAATCCTCAATAATCTTCATCTCTGGTGGATTTTGATTTTCCTCAAGAATAAGCTTCGCTGTTGTCTGTGCACGTTTTTGCGGAGAGGACAACGCCACATCAAACTGAACAGTTTTTAAATGCTTCCCCATTCGCTTTGTCGCTTCTACTCCAGACGGAATCAAGGGCGAATCAACGGTTCCCCCGTTAAAAAGTCCTTCCGCATTGTTTTCAGTTTTCCCATGTCTTACAAAATAAAAAGTTGTCACGCGTTCACACCCCATTCATTAATAACTCTCCATTAATATATCTAGTTCTATTTCACCCATCAAGTATACACTACTATACAGTATTTGATACCAAAAAACTTATTCGTCGTCAATAAAATCAAAAAACAGCTCTTTTATCAAATAGTAAATTCTTAAACACGTGACATTGTAATCGGCTTCAATTATAATAAAAAGAACAATACTCATCATTTCGCCTCAGTTACACTTTATTTAGACCTAAAAAAGCTTATATAAACTATGATTTCAACTCGAAAATAACGAATAAATTAATTTGATAGATGAACCCCATAGATTGGAGGGAAACGGATGGAAAAAAATCGAAAACAAACGAGTACAGATTTAGCTCTAGCGACGGCAGGGATATTTAGCATGATACTTTTTAGTATTTTACTAATGGCCCGTATTATCGAAGATAGTGAAATAATGGACCTAGTCAGTCTTGTCACAGGAGCTGCAGCGTCATTTTGTTACGGAAAATTTCTTTGGATCAAGCAAAAATCATGGTTGACCTTATCCGTCATCCTGTTTGCTTTATGTATTTTCTTTTTCATCCGCTATCTATTTTAGCTATTCGCTGTTGGTAAAATTCACCAACAGTTTTTTTCTGTCTAATTTTTTGCTACTATTATATAAGCTATTATTCAACGAAATATTAAGGAGGACACCATGTCTGATTTTGCTACACTCGTAAATTTTCTCACAACAATCCAAGATAATCCGCGTTTTGAATCTGATACTCTCATTATCGCCGGCAATAGTTTGCCCCATTTGATTGTTTCCGCTGCGAAGTTTTGTGAAGAGGAACTTGCAATTCAACGTGTCGTTTTTGTAGGCGGGATCGGTCACGGTACCGCACCCTTGATTGAAAATTGCAAAAAAATGTATCCAGAATTTGTTCGTCCAGAATGGCGACATCTGTCTGAAGCAGAGATCACTCAAGAAATTTTCTTACATTATTGTTCACGTGATTTAGAGCTGCTATTAGAAAAGAAATCAACAAATACTGGTGAAAATGCTCGCTTTTCTCGTGACCTATTTAAACAGAATGCTCCGAAAAGCTTTTGGCTAGTACAAGACCCTATGGTACAAAAGCGCAGCCATGTTACCTTTTGTAAGGAATGGGAGCTACAATTGTCTGCGATTCAACCGCTTTTCTTTGAGCAACCAAAACTGATAGACTTTGATACTTACCCCCATTTCGAAAATCCGCTAATGGACACATGGTGGAAGCCAGATTATTTCTTATCTCTAGTCATTGGTGAGATTCGTCGATTAAATGATGATGAGCATGGTTACGGTCCGAATGGTACGAATTTTATTCCTCATGTCGAGGTACCCGAAAATGTTTTAGCAAGTTATCGAAGATGTCAAAAGTATTTAATTCACGTGGATAGAAAATAAGCTAGAACGAGTCTCTACTTTCATTAGGAAGCAGAGACTCGTTCTAGCTTGTTTAGCTGATTTAAAATTTCAAATATTTTTTTCGATTCGATCCATCCGATCTTTAAAAAATTTAAATCCAAAATAAAAAGAAGCCCTCACCTTGAGAACTTCTTTCAGTCTATTCAATTACTGTACTTACAAATCCTGCGACTTTATCAAACAAATCTCCGAAGAAACTTGAAACACTCTGCCATAATCCACCAAAATTGGGGTCAGCAATAAAATTCTGAACTTGCGTGATGACTTGGTCTTTATACATGTAAATGATAAATAGTAAAAACAATACGCCAGCGATACGCCACAAGATTGACCCCACCTTTACGACAAAGAAAACCAATAATGCGATGAACGCAATAGCTATTAATTGATCCATCTCTGATCCCTCCTTAATCTCTTTATATATACTTCATTATCCATCAATTTGCACGACAATTAACTTATAGGAATAGTATGCCTCTTTTTTTACCGTTTTACATGGGGCGAAAGACTGATATCTGATCGGGAAAACCGTGAAAATTATCCCAATATTTTCGTAAGCGTTAACTTATCTATTATACCAGCCTTAAAAGATAATTCGAAGAAAAAACATACTTTATTTCTTTGTGTTTTAACAGAAACTTTCTCATAAACTCTAAGCGTATTTACGCTGTTTTAAAAACAATTCTCGTTACTATAGAATCAAAATACAGTGTAGAAGGAGTCGTATTTGTGTCAACAATTACTGAACAAGCCTTAGAAGAATTAAGTCCCTTTGAATTAAGTCTCTTTTTGGAACAAAAGATTCATGAAAATAAAAATGTTACCAACCTACTGAATGCTGGACGCGGAAATCCTAACTGGACCGCTCCTACTCCGCGGGAAGCCTTCTTTTTACTTGGTCAATTTGCCACACAGGAAACACTTTATGGTACTGGTGAATTAACCGCGGGAATGATCCAATCAGATACTGGACGTGGACAACGGTTTACTAATTTCTTAGAATCTCATCCGGGAAAAGGAGCCAACTTCTTAAAAAAAATCTGGTTTTCTGACAACAATTATTTAGGAATGCCAAAAGAAGCTTGGTTAACGGATATGTTGGATCATATCATCGGAGATAACTACCCAAATCCAGTACGCTGTTTAAGTGCCTGCGAAGGTCCGATCAAAGCTTACCTAAATCAAGAGCTATTTTCTGACAGCACCATTCCCTTTGATATTTTCGCTGTGGAAGGTGGAACTGCGGGGATCTGTTATATTTTTGATACTTTGTTTAATAATTTTTTATTGAATCATGGTGATAAGATCGCATTGATGTTACCAACTTTCGCACCTTATTTAGAAATTCCCGAATTGCCAAAATATGCGTTTGAGATTGTTAAAGTTCAAGCCAAACAAACGATGATTGATGGCAAAATGACGTATCAATATCCAGATGAAGAAATCAATAAACTGCGTGATTCCGATATCAAAGCAGTCTTTGTAGTAAATCCAAGCAACCCGACAGCAAATGCCCTAGCTCAACCGACTATTGATTTGCTGAAAGAAATTGTTGCAACCGATAATCCTGAATTAATGATTTTAACTGATGATGTGTATGGCACATTCGTCCCTGTCTTCACTTCCCTGTTTTCGGAGATTCCATACAATACAGCCTGCATTTATTCTTATTCGAAATATTTTGGCGCAACAGGCTGGCGTGTAGGAACAATCGCCGTTGCTAAACATAATTTATTTGACGAACTGATTGCTAACTTGCCACAAGAAAAGCTTGAAAAATTAAATGAACGTTACGCTTCACTGACCGCTGATCCGACAACAATCACCTTTATTGATCGAATTGTAGCTGACAGCCGTGACGTTGCTTTAAATCATGCTGCTGGTTTGTCCGCTCCACAACAAGTGATGATGGTGATGTTCAGTTTGTACAGCTTATTAGATGAAGGAAAAGCTTATAAAGCCGAAGTAATGGATATTTGCCGCCAACGGGAAAAGCTGCTCTTCAATACTTTAGGTCTGCAGGAACCACTTGAAGATCTAGACACTGCTTATTACTGCGAGATCAATTACGAAGATTGGACCCGTAAGCGGTACGGTAATGCCTTTGCTGATTATCTAAAAAATAAGTGGACAGTCACAAAAGTTCTAACTTCTCTAGCTGAAAAAGAACAATTGATGTTACTGAAGGCTAACGCCTTTGGCAGCGGCGAGTGGGCGGTACGCGTTTCCTTAGCTAACCTAGCCACGAATCAATACCCCGAAGTTGGAAAACGAATCATCCGCTTGACCGATGAAATTCGCGACCAATGGATGAAAGTAACACATCCACCCGTGAGAACGGGTGGCTTTTTAACACCTCTAGAAGAGGTCACTACTCGCCTACTCCATAAATGGAGCTTTCTAAAAGACCACCAACCGCTCTTCGCTCGCTACTTTATTTCTTTTTCTTCATTTTGAATGGATCAACGTATTCTCGTTTACTTATACTATCTCGGATTCGATCATCTGATTCTTGCTCTCGTATATATTTTTCAATTGTTTTCTGGTTCAGACCGACTGTGCTCACGTAATACCCCTTTGACCAGAAACTTTTATTTCCATATTTATAGACTAAGTTTCCATGCTGCTCATGGATAAGCGTCGCACTTCTTCCTTTCAAGTAGCCCATGAACTGCGAGATACTTATTTTTGGTGGTACTTTTACCAACATGTGAATATGATCTGGCATTGCGTGTGCTTCGATTATTTCTACCTCTTTCATCTCGCAAAGCTTCCTCAAAATTCTTCCAATATCTTTTCTTAATTCCCCATAGATTACTTTTCTTCTATATTTTGGGGTGAAGACTATGTGATACTTACAATTCCATCTAGTATGTGATAAACTTTTGTCGTCTTTAGACATAGAAAAACTCCTTTCGATAAAATAAGCGGTTGGTAGCCACTTATTAGTATATCGAAAGGAGTTTTTATCGCTAAAGCTATTCCATCCACGCGTAGAAGCGCGCGGTTTTCTTGTTTCGTACGCTCCGCGAACGAAACTGACTAAAGTCATTAACAAAATAGCAAAAAAGTTCAACACTCTTTTAGAATGTTGAACTTTTTTTGCTATTTATTGATTCGGTGATAGTTTTCATCAAAATATTTGCCATTTCGGATATCATCTGGCATTCCTTCATAAGGCGTTTCACTGATCACATCTTCGTTGTCTTCCCCTGCCTCACCAATATAAGTAATGTTCGCAAATTCTGGAACAACTAGCTTAGGATAGGTTTCATATTTCTCTCTAGCTTCCAGCATTTCATCGATGTGTTCATTTTGGAATGTAACAGTGATTTCTGGATGTTCCTCTACCCATTTTGGGAAGAAAATGGTACCATGAAGTTTCTTTTCGTTTGGCACAAAATCAAGCGCTACGTCAGTTCCAGTTGGTTCTGTCCAAGTAATTTTATAAACACCTTCAGTTAAAAGATCCATTTGCACCTCTTGATCTTTCACCCAGCGTCCTGCGACCATTCCTCCATGAATCCGATAATCCACAGTGTGGTCATTTTTAGCGTACCATTCGTATTCCCAACCATTATCATACGTATAAATAAAGTGTGTGCCGACAAAATCTTCCAATGTTTTAAATTGTTTCAAATTAATCCCTCCAAACAGTCAATTGACAACATGTAATTATTTACATGTTTTAGATTACGTGATTATGATAAAATGATTTTATTCAATTGTCAAGGGAGATGTTTAACATCGCACAAAAAAATACATTACAATACATTATTCTAGGAATGCTGCAAGACGATAAAAAAACTGGATACGATATAAAAACGGCGTTTACTACAGAAATTGGTGAATTTTGGCAAGCGAAGCACAGTCAAATTTATCCTGAGTTATCTAAGCTTACAAAAAAAGGCTGGATTGATTTTCAAACTGAGATTGTGGGAACAAAACTTGAAAAGAAAGTTTACTCCTTGACAAAAACAGGAAGAATGGCCTTACTCGAATGGATTAATGAACCCTTAACAGAATTACCAACCAATAAAGACGAGTTTGTTTTGAAATTATATTTTATAAAAAGTATTGATGATGAGCGCCTACCGGAAATGATTCAACAGCAAATCGACTTGCATCAAAAAAAATTGGAGCATCTAGAAGACAGAAAAATAGCCGTTTTTCCTGATAAAAAGATTAAAGAAAACTATGGCCATTACCTTATCCTGATGCATGCGATTCATCGCGAGGAGGAATATTTAAGCTGGCTGGAAAGCTTGACAAAAAGAGCCTGAGTATTCAATCTCCAAATAAAAATTGGATGAGGGAAAACAAATCCAATTGGCTGTTTTCATAGGTAAGACAAAAAGATATGCTAATAAAAAACAAATGGAGCATTACTATATGAAAAAAGTTGCAACAATCGCCGGTTCAGATGCGACTGGCGGCGGTGGATTAGAAGCTGATTTGAAAACCTTTCAAGAATTCGGAACGTTTGGGTTTGCCGCAATTACTTCGATCGTTAATTTAGATCCGAATAATGGCTCTCACCATTTACGGATACTTCCTTTGGAAATACTGCAGGAACAACTTGTGTCAATCTTCGCAGGAACAATCGATGCCTTAAAAACAGGATTGTTACCTTCTCAAGAAATGATCGAATTGGTTAGTACACTAATTCCTAAAGGGATTCCGCTGATCGTTGACCCAGTGATTGGTGGCAAAGGAACCCAAGATTTCATCAAAAGCAATCAAGTTCGAGACTTGCGAGAAAAATTAATTCCTCGCGCGATGATCGTAACACCGAATCTACGAGAAGCGGGTATTTTATCTGAACTAGGAGAACTGACTTCTAAAAAGCAAATGCAGGAAGCTGCTAAAAAGATCGCTCTGCTAGGTGTGAAACATGTAGTCATCAAAGGCGGCGCACGGTTAGATACGAAAGAGACACTCGACCTTCATTATGATGGAAAAAGCTTCCAAAGCTATCCGCATCCTGTAATTGATACTCCTTACAATCATGGGGCCGGATGCACCTTTGCAGCAGCCATTACTGCGGCAGTGGCAAAAAATTATCCGGTGGAACAAGCTATCAAATTAGCGATTGATTTTGTTCAGGCAGCCATTTCTATGGGAGAACAAATCAACCCGTATGTTGGTCATGTCTGGCACGGTGCCTACACCCACGGAGAAAAACGATTGGAGTATTCAGATGAAAAGTAATAAACGAATTCAAAACCTGGTATTAATTGCCTTATTTGCAGCACTTACCTTAATGGGAACAATGATCAAGATCCCTTTGCCAACCGGTGCCTTTCTACATTTTGGAAATGCGGTGGTTCTTCTAGCAGTGCTGTTGATTGGTTATTGGCAAGGAGCCTTAGCTGGTGGAATTGGCTTCTTTATTTTTGACATCCTAAATGGCTTTGCTGCTGAAGCCCCCTACTTTTTAGTCGAAAGCTTTATTGTGGGTGCCGCTGCCTATCTCGCCTTCTCATTTTTCAAGCGCAAGCCAACTCGGATTCGTCAAATCATCATTATCGGAATCTGTGCTGGCATTGCCAAGTTTATTATGTCTGTAATCAAAGCAACCGTTATGTCAATGATCGCTGGTGCTCAATTGAAACCCGCTTTCTTCGCGGCTTTAGCTACAATGCCCGCAACGGTAATCAATATTTTTTCAACAATTTTGATCGTCAGCCTGGTCTATTTTCCACTAAGACATGCAATGCAGATAATTTTTCATAATCAACCCGCTTAAGTTGTGCTATAATAAACGTCCTTGGCAGGGGCGAAAGCTTATAAAAGAGAGACCAACAAATCAATTGATTTGTTGATCTCTCTTTTATTCTTTCATTGATGGTACTTCAAAATAGTCTTTACTCATAATATCACGATAACCCCCTGGAATGGATTTCCATGAAATGAATGAGATTCTTCTTACATAGGTGCCTTTGTGCTGCACCAACGCATAATTCTTGCCTTCTGGAGCCTGTCCACCTTGAAAATCCAGCAGCATCCCCTCTCCAAATGGATCATCTGCTACCCAAATATTCTTATATGGATCAGGATACTGTTCTTTCTTCCCATCCTCTTTGTATTTTTTTCCATCATTATAAGTAACCGAAGTTGGTAGTGTCGCGTAGCCGATCTTCATTTCCATAAATGGATTGAAACGATCCACCCATTGATTTTGGTTCTGGTATTGGGTAAGAAAGATGATTCCGGAGAAAACGATTAGTAAAGTCGCGATCAATCCATATTTATATACCTTTTTCAATTTGACATCTTTATCGATCCGTTTCACAACCTCTTCATCTCCTTTTAAAAGCTCATCCAGCGATGTGTTAAACAGTTCGCTTAATTCCACCAGAAGCGACAATTCCGGATAGGTTCTGCCTGTTTCCCAACTCGATATTGTTTTGTCAGAAACATTGAGCTTTGCTGCTAGTCCCTTTTGTGTCCATTCCATTCTTTTTCGGTGTTCTTTGATTTGCTTTCCGATCTCCACTTTACGTCCTCCTTTTAATTTCATCATAAATGAAAGAAATGATTTTTCTACCTAAACATTGTAGAATCCCTCTATATTAAGGTCTATATTTTGTAGAATCGCTATTTCAATGAATCTAGCTGCTTTTTTGAATTGCAGAAAACCTGCCAAATCGCTATCTGCCGACCTTACCCGACAACTACTTTCCAAGCAGCTGGAATTTCCCAATGCTTGTCCATTTTTCCTAAATAAGATCCACTTACTTTGCCAATAATCATCGTAAAATCATCATTTCCAATCCATTCTTCAACTTCAACAAAATAATCAGGAAACCAATCAAAATACCCCTGCCAACCAGTCTTCATCGCTTCTTTATTTTCACAGTTGCCATACGTATCAATGAACTGGAAATCCTCTGACATCATTTGGATAATCTTTGGTAAATTTTGCTGATTAATAGCTTTAACAAATTGCTTGATGATTCTTTTTTTATTCCTCCCGGAAGTTTATTTTCTTAGGTATAACAAGAGAAAATCTTCATACTCCAAATTTTAAATAATTAGAATACTTTATGAATGCAAAATTGTTTTATTATTTTGTTTTAATGTGTTATACTTTTATTTACAATGATGTTATTAAATGAAAGGAGGAAATAGAATGACTTTTTATGATCAAGAAAAACCTTATCGTGTGACTTTTGATTTAGAACAAAATGTTTTTGTTGTTTACTCAACAATCACTGGTCAACAAGGAACTGGAATCACCATTGAACAAGCGATCTACGACTTCAAAAAATCTGCCTAAGGAGCGTGTATCTCAATGAATGAAGCCTATAATTAAAAGCCTCTGCTTAGAATTAGAAAGCAGAGGCTTTTTTATATACTCAGCTTACATATTTGTTCGTTAAAGATAAGGTAAATCCATGTCTTCCTCTATGAATTTTACGTTATACTGAAGAAACGAAAAATATGGAGGTAGAAGTTTTATGAAAAAAGTGTTATTTCCATTCTTCGCAATAAGTTATTTGCTAGCCCATATCACCTTACATCTGTCTCTTTATCCAATCGACTGGTTGTCCGGTTTATTTAACTAAGCGGAGGTAAAATATGCTTGAAATAATCATACAATTCTTTAAAAATCTAACAGATTTGTTCTGTCAGGTCATTGATGTGATTGCTGACATTGTTCTTTATTTGTTCTCTGCTCAACTATAATAAATTGAAGAGTCCTGAAAAAGGGCTCTTTTTTTCTTGACTATCCGCTTCTTTTGTTAGATGATGGGAATTTGAGTAAGAAAGTAGGAGAAACATGAGTATCTTAGATTTAACAGGAATCGCGCAACAATTTGGCGATAAAATCCTGTATGAAGATTTAGAATTACATTTGAACAAAGGGGAACACCTAGGCCTGATCGGACAAAATGGCGCTGGAAAAAGTACCCTAATAAAAATTATCACCGGCGAACAATTACCGGATGAAGGCACGATTGCTTGGCAGAAGAATATCCACGTGGGCTATTTGGATCAGTATGTCGAAGTCGATCCAACCTTATCTATCAAAGATTTTCTAAAAACTGCCTATGCCGCAGATTTTGTTAAAGAAGCGAAAATTGGCGAACTGTATATGGAATACAGTGAATCGATGGATGATAAATTGCTAGATAAGGCTGGAAAGCTACAGACAGAATTAGATCAAGGTGATTTTTATCAGATTGATACGTTAATTGCTGAAATGAGCAGTGGTTTGGGATTAGATGTTTTGGGTATGGATACGCCATTGGAGGATTTAAGCGGTGGCCAGCGTTCAAAATTAATTTTGGCAAAATTATTATTAGAAAAACCGGACGTGCTGATTTTGGATGAACCGACGAATCATTTGGATGATGAACACGTAGCCTGGTTGAGTCAATTTTTGCAGGATTTTTCCGGCACTTTCGTAGTCATTTCTCATGATCGCGATTTCTTGAACCAAATTACCACCCACATCGCTGATATCGAGTTTGGGAAATTGACCAAGTATACTGGTAATTTGACAAAGGCCTTGAAACAAAAGGAACAATTCCAGGAAACATATATGAAGCAATATGCTGCTCAAAAACGTCAGATTGAGAAAACAGAAGCCTACATTCGTAAATACAAAGCAGGCTCACGTTCGACTATGGCGAAAAGCCGTCAAAAGCAGCTAGACAAAGTAGAACGCTTAACGCCGCCTTCTTCTAATGCGGTCGCTCACTTTGAGTTCCCATATGCACCGATCGTTACAACGTTAGCAATGGAGACAACAGATTTGGAAATTGGTTATCAACGACCACTGCTTCCGCCAATCAATATCACATTACGATATGGCGAAAAAGTCGCTATTCGTGGGTTCAACGGCATCGGTAAATCAACCTTACTGAAGACCTTGATCGAGGCGATTCCTAAAATTGCAGGTGAATTTCACTTTCCTGCAAATACGAAAATTAATTATTTCGAGCAAGATCTGCAATGGGAAAATCCCTATCAGACTCCCCTACAGTATTTGAGTGAACATTTTCCGAAAGAAACTGTTAAGGAGCTGCGGAAACATCTCGCTAAAGCAGGGTTGCCGAATCAATTAGCTCAAGAACCACTTAGTACCTTAAGTGGTGGTGAGCAAACCAAAGTTAAGCTTTGTCAAATGACAATGCAAAAGGGAAATTTGCTGATTCTCGATGAACCAACAAATCACATCGATCAGGCAACAAAAGACAGCTTACGTGAAAGTTTAGCTAATTTCGCTGGAACTGTCATCGTCGTTTCTCACGAAGAGAGCTTTTATCAAGACTGGACTGATCGAGTAATTGAGATTAGTCAATAAACGAAAAACACTAAAAAAGCCAACTGGTTAGCTGCTTTGCATCAAGAAAGCAAGTGCCCATTTGGCTTTTCTTTTATAAAATATTTTTAGCTTTACTTGATGGCTCTACTTCCATTGAAGTGTATCTCTTTCTTTATCCGTCAAACCAAAACTTTTGTAATGTTCTAAGACACGTTCGCGCAAATTAGGACTCCGAGATCCCCTTCTTATTAAAATATCTACCCCAGCTGGTGTGACGAAGGTTTTTTCAAAACGAATCACTAATACATCCCCTTTGATTGTCACTACCTGCCAACGACTACTCAAAATTTTCATTATTCCTATTCCTCGCCAGATAAACTGTCCACCGACTAAACGGTCCATTCCTCTGATTTGCTTGGTTTTGCCGTTTGCTTCATATTCTACCAAATCGAGTAATTCCACAGCATTTTTCTCTGTTCTCTTATAGGTAATTCGGGGATTTTTTCTTTTATCTGTCAACCACATTGGAAAATTCGTTCCTTTGATTTCCCACGTACCATCTAATTGTGTGTACCAATCGACCATACGCTCACCTCATTTTCTTCTATTTAGTGTAAAACAAATTCGAATTATGCCAAAGAAATATGCTTTTTGAAAATTTTAGGCATACCGAATCTTTTTCTTTTCATTTCCTGATTTTAGGTGTATGATTGCATCGTAGAAAAGTTTACAGAAAGGTGGAAGCTTCTTGAGTACGAATAAACATCCCATTTTAGAACATACAAATGGACTTTCTTTAGAGGAAGTCAACGGTACGATTAAAGTACCAAAAGGAAAAAGCTTCTGGCGAACACTCCTCGCCTATTCAGGTCCGGGAGCATTAGTCGCTGTCGGATATATGGACCCAGGAAACTGGTCGACCTCCATCACTGGCGGACAAAATTTCCAATATTTATTAATGTCCATCATCTTAATTTCCAGCTTAGTAGCTATGCTTTTACAATATATGGCAGCAAAGCTGGGAATTGTTACTCGAATGGATTTGGCACAAGCTATTCGTGCTAGGACAAGTAAATCCTTGGGGATCGTCCTTTGGATCTTGACTGAATTAGCCATCATGGCAACCGATATTGCGGAAGTCATCGGTGCAGCCATCGCTTTGTATCTATTGTTTAATATTCCCTTGGTTATCGCTGTTTTCATTACTGTATTCGATGTCTTTCTACTATTATTATTAACCAAAGTCGGATTCCGTAAAATCGAAGCCATTGTTGTTTGTTTAATTTTTGTGATTCTCTTCGTCTTTATTTACCAAGTTGCTTTGTCCGATCCTAATTGGGGTGACGTTTTAAAAGGATTTGTTCCAACTAGCGAAACGTTCGCAAATAGTCCTGCCATTGGTGGTCAAACACCGCTGACTGGTGCGCTTGGAATCATTGGTGCAACGGTAATGCCGCATAATCTTTACCTTCATTCTGCGGTTTCTCAAACTCGCGAAGTTGATCATGATGATGAAGAGGATGTCGCAAATGCCGTCCGCTTTACAACTTGGGATTCAAATATTCAATTGTCATTAGCCTTTCTTGTTAATGCACTACTTTTGATTATGGGTGTTGCCGTCTTTAAAACAGGCACTGTCAAAGACCCATCCTTCTTTGGACTGTATGAAGCCTTATCAAATCCAGCTACGATGAGCAACGGAATCCTGATGAATGTCGCAAAAACTGGTGCTCTATCAACCTTATTCGCTGTAGCGCTTCTAGCTTCTGGTCAAAACTCTACAATTACTGGTACTTTGACTGGGCAAGTAATTATGGAGGGCTTTGTTCACATGCGGATGCCGATCTGGTTGCGTCGTCTAGTCACTCGGTTGATTTCGGTTGTTCCAGTATTGATTTGCGTCCTGCTAACGCGCGGCGATACAGTCGTTGAAGAACATGAAGCATTAAATAATTTGATGAATAATTCGCAAGTTTTCTTGGCCTTTGCCTTACCATTTTCTATGCTTCCCTTATTAATGATGACAAATAGCAGCGCAGAAATGGGGGAACGATTCAAAAATAAACGAATCATTCAACTGTTGGGTTGGATCTCAGTTATTGGTCTGACTTATTTGAACTTAATTGGTTTGCCTAGTCAAATCGAAGGCTTCTTTGGAGACAGTCCTTCTGCATGGGAAATCACAACAGCCGATAGTATCGCTTATGTTTTGATTGTTGCTGTTCTTGCTTTGTTAGTCTGGACAATCGTTGAACTGCATCAAGGGAATAAGCGTGTGGCACTTGCTGCGAAAGAACTAAATGAAGATTTATCCGAATAAATAAAGAAGCAGAAATCCGAGTGATTTCTGCTTCTTTATTTACTTGGATACCAATTGATCCCCGCTTTTTTTGCTTGTGAAAATAATTGGCGGTAACTCAATTGATACTCCTGCTGATCCTTAATAAAATGCGTCCCACATTGACGAAATTCAAATGCAACTCCTTGCGAGATTGCTTCTTCCCGCAGCTTCAAGATCCATTCATAATTTAACGGGCGCGCATTTTTATGGTATTCCCCACCCGCAACAACTGACTCGATGTCCGTCAGATACTCAGCAATGGAAATTTCTTCAATTAGTGGCTGACAAGCAATTTTTTTATGCTTGATTGGTAACGCTTGTAATAACGATAATCGTTGATCCGCTCGGACCTGATTTTCAACTGAAACACCAATCGTAACATTATCGTACCCGTCGCCCCAATCCTCGGGCACACAATCCATTAAACGCTCGATCCGCTTAGTTAAGAACATAAAATGCAAATCACTGCGCTCTTTGATCATTTGCCAGCACTCAGCGCGCCAAGAATCTGCCTCTTCAATTAAAAAATCACTAGAAAAACAAACAAAGACGAGCTGTCCGCCCTTCATTTTATAACCATTCTTTGTTTTTTTAATAGGCGCGTCAAATTGAGCTGTCTTTTCAATCTTGCTTGTATCTACTGCTCGCTTTTTATCCCCCTCATGAATAAAGCAATATTTACAACCCTCGCTGACACGACGACAGCCACGCCACGGATTCCACATCCCCATTTATTCACCTGCTTTTTTCTTTTATCTTATCAAATTTGCTGAGGGTAATGCGAGCTATTTCGTTATAAAAATAAAAACAGGATTCGCTTCACGAATGAATGAAGCGAATCCTGTTTTAGTAAACCGAACGGATTTTTGATAAATACTCTTTGATGCTAGAAATTCCTCCCTCATTAAATCTTTTGATAAATTCAGAACCAATAATAGCTCCATCCGCACCATTTGCTAAAATGCTGGCAATATCAGTTGAATTTTTAACTCCAAAACCAACAAAAACTGGCAGCTGCGTATTAGCTTTCAAATAAGGAACAATATCTACATAATCTTTAGGAAGTTGTATAAACTCACCTGTTTTTCCTTCCCCAGAAACCAAATAAACAAACTGAGAACTTTTGGCTAATTGATTGTTTATCGCTTCCTTATCCATATTTTTCGTAAATGTATGAACAAGACCAGAGAAGTTATCTTCAGGCAATTTTTTATCAACACACAAAATGGCATCATAACGCGTTTTGGAAAGCTGTCCTAATTTAAATTCTTCAACACCCTCATTATAAGTCATCAGGATCACTTTAAAGGTGTACCGTTCGCGTATCTCTTGCAGGACAGAATCAATTTCCTTGATACTCAGTGTTGAAAAAACTTTTTCTTGTGATTCTCTAACTATTGAACCATCAATATATGGATCAGAAACTGGAATACCAATTTCAACGTACCCTATTTGAAATTCTTCGACAATATCTAAGATCTCAAAAAATTTTTCTCTTGTTGGATAGTTGATAGTCAAATACAGAACTAGATTTTTCATTAAGCACCTCCAAGTAATTGTAAAATCCAACCTAAAATGGGACCGTATACGGTATAATCTGTTTCACTTAGGATTCGCATAATAGGAGCATAGCTTCCAACCATTGGAAGCAATAATGCTTGACCAAAAATCAATAGAAAACCATTTGTCAATGATCCCAATATTGCTCCTCTACGCCCACCATGTGCATTACCGAAAATAGCAGTAGCAGCTCCAGTGAAGAAAGTCGGAATTAATGCTGGAAAAACAACAACTGGATAATTTAACGCACCAAGAATCAGCATACCTGCTAAACCAGCGACTAAACTACATAGGAAACCGACGATCACTGAAGTAGGATAATTTGGAAATAGTAACGGGATATCCAAACCAGGTTTCGAATTAGGAATAATTTTATTTGCAATCCCATGAAATGCTGGTATGATCTCTGACAGCATCATGCGCACGCCGGTGATAATTACTGTGATCCACATTCCGAACTCAACACCTCGTAATAGTGAAAAGACGATAATATCCTGACCACCAGTAATATTCTCCATTGTCCAACTAGGTGTCGCAAAAAGACTCACTAGTAAAAATAGAACAGTCATCACCAAAGTCAATGCGATCGTCATTTCTCTAAGAAAATTCAATTTCTTAGGAATCTCCATATTCTCAAGATCATGTTCTTTATTTCCAAATACTTTTGCTAACAGTGTCGCTACCAATAATCCCGAAGAACTGGAGTGTGCTAAAGTAAATCCTTCGCCTCCTTTAACTCCTTTTATGCATACTGCTACATAAGCACAACTAAGCGTCATATATAGCCCTAACATAATGGAACCCACCGTAACAATCCCTGTAAAGGGCAATGTTGTATTGAACTTTAGTAATGCAGCGATCAATCCTGCGAAGAAAAATGAAACATGCGCCGATAAATGAACATATTTAAAGCGGGTAAAACGTGCTAACAACAAATTAATTAAAAAACCAAAAGCAAAAATCAACGCCATTTCTGTTCCAATATCTGCAAAGCTTTCAGCCTGAGCAGCTCCAATATCTGAAGAAAATGCCTTCATATCAAATATTTTAGAGATCATTTGTTGAAGCGGCAATAAAGCTCCACCTAATGTTTGACCACCAACATTGATCATAGTAAAACCAATCATTGTTTTAAGTGTACTAGGCAAAATTTGATCCCAGCTTTTCTTTTGAGCAACCATCCCAACAACGACTACCATTCCAATAATAAATACTGCCTGGCTCAGTACATTATTTACAATATATAAAAAGATTGCCATGTTTTTGCCTCCTATTCATTGATTGTCTTTAATAGTTGTTCTTTCAAATATTCTTTATCCATCATATTGTCAATCCGAATAATCTTAGCTGATGAATCACGCAGTGTATCGGCAAAATCTGATGTTGTGATTAAAATGTCAAAACTATTTGGATCAACAGAACCAATATCCGCCGCATCAACAGTTGCTTCAATGTGCTCATCATCCAAAATTTGTTGTGTGAATAATCGCATCATCATGCTGCTACCAACCCCTGCACCGCAAACCGTTACAATTTTTAACATGATTCATTTCCTCCTTTTACCATTGCTAATATTTCCGAAGCATTTGTGGCCTTCAAAAAATTTTCTACATTTTGTTCATGAGAAAGTATTTCTACTAATTCGGCTAATGCCTTTAAATGGGTTTGATGATCCACCGCACATAACCCGATAACAATATTTACCGGATCATTCTTAGGATGACCGAATACAACGGGTTCTTCTAAAGTAACAATGCTGAAACCAATAGCCAAAGCACCTTCTTCAGGGCGTGCATGTGGCATAGCGATTCCAGGTGCAATCACAATATAAGTTCCATTAATCTCAACATTCCTAATCATCCCCTCAATATAATTCGCTGAAGCTAGACCTTTATTTACTAATAGTTCCCCACTACGTTTAACGGCTTCATCACGATTTTCAGCATGATAGTGAAGATCAATTAAATCTTCTGATAATATTTCCTTAAGCATAGGCTGATACTCCCTTTTTAAATTTTCACTCGATCTAATATTCAAATACTCTTTAAATTCTTCTGTTAAGTTGTGAATTTGCTGCGTAGATAACTTCACATACTTATTTACCATTCGCAACAAGTCATCTACATTAATTTCATGGAAAACTGGTTTAATGAATTCACTAATAATTTGAATGTCTTCTTCTGATAAATATGGATTTACTTGAACAAACGGTACTCGCTTTAAATCTAAGGGTATTGTAGTGATTACTAAATCTACTTTATGCTCTGCTATCCAACGAACACCTTCTCTAGCTCCAAAGGTTCCGATAACATCTACACTAAAAATGCTTTTTATTTTACTTTTTAAAATTTCAGAAGTGCTAATTCCTGCATTGCATATAATAACAACTTTTGCTTTATGGGGAACATAAAACTTACTTCGTTCCACTGAAGCTGCAAAGAAAAGTGTGAAAAAACTTGTTTCATGATCAGTAAATTCAATCTCAAGCATTCTTTCAATCACCGAAATTTGTTTCTGAACAATCAAATGCAACTCACGATAATGCTCTAAAACATGCTCATACATAGGGTTTTCCAACGTCTCATTCGCTAAAGCTCGTTTATATGCTGGTCGTAAATGATTGATTAATCCTTCATATAGCTTTTTGTCCCCTTTAAAATCCAATTCTGGAAGTTGCATATTCACCGCTGAAATAAATCTTTCAATAACTAAGTTAAAAGTTACCCATTTATCTGAAAGTAATTCTTGGTATTTAGTAATAGACGCCTCAGATATTTTATTTGCCAAGTATAATTGTTCCGCCAAGTTAATTGACTGTCTGAATAATTCAGTCAATTCTCTACACCGCTCATGTAGAGCTTTTTCCTCTTTGCTCAAAATATCCTCTTTATTTGAAGCAGCAAGTGTCTTTCCTAATGCGCTCCTTTTTTTAGTGATCCAAAAGTGCAATATTACCTTTTGGAAGGATTCATCACTCAATTGAATCCCCAACTGCCCACAGATTTTTTCAATGAATGACTCGATTTCTGCTAATAACGGCTGTTCCATTTCATAATGCTCCGTCTCAAATAATAATGGGTCCTGTTCAAGTGTAGCGGCTAATAAATTACGAATATCTATTTCATCTCCGATCACTCGATAACCGCGAAATGGTAAAGATTCTAGCGTAATTTTATTTTTCTGTAGAATTTTGCGCACTTCTTGCAGATCACTCAATAAAGTATTTTTTGAAACTAGTGTTTTTCGTAATAGCTCTTCTGAACTGAAATAATCAGGTAACAATAAAATTGTCTCTAATAGACGAACTCTTCTGATGCTTTTATCACCACTAATAAAATCACTATTTTTGAGCAATAATTTTTCAATCTCTACAGGATTATCAACGCTATAATAGACACGCCCCTTTTCAATGGCGATTATCTCTTCAGAGGCCGCCATGAGTGTTTCATTCAGTTTTTTTATATCGTTGTAGATTGTTCGGGTACTCACTTGAAATCTTTTGGCCAAATAGGGGATTTCAAAAGTTTTTCCTTGTTTTGCCAGCAAAGAATATAAATTTGATAATCGATTATCCATAAGTATTCCTCCTAAATTTAGTATAAGGTATCACAAGCATCATGAAAAAGAACAGTTCACTTCAGAATTTTTGAAGCAAACTGTTCTGGAGTGAACTAAAAAAGCTTTTGACTCTCTTCACTTTTAATCATTTCGTTATCAAAGCATTA
This sequence comes from Enterococcus avium, assembly GCF_002891025.1. Taxonomy (NCBI): domain Bacteria; kingdom Bacillati; phylum Bacillota; class Bacilli; order Lactobacillales; family Enterococcaceae; genus Enterococcus; species Enterococcus avium. Next base: position 1,193,021 of record NZ_NBSL01000003.1, read on the forward strand.
ATTGCTTAAAAATGCTAAAATCAGATTATCCAATTAAATAAAAAGGAAGTGATTTTTTGGAAGAATATCGTGGCTTATTAGAAAAGACGATTTTACTGCAAGAAAAGCCGATCATGATGTCCTTATTGATTATGAGCGATGGTGAAAACAAGACGGAAGTTTTAATCAAAGATCGTTATCTATCCAGTTACGTTTTTCGTTTACCGGAAAATAAATATATGATCCACATTGAAGGCCGCCGCAATAAACGGAATCAACTTGTTGCCAAACATTTTGAGATTATGAATCCGGATGAATACATTAAAATCATCGGTGCACCTGAATAAGCAAAGCTACATTACTTAATTTACAGAAAGAATAGGAGCAATTCCCTTGTCAAAGAAAACTAAACTAGTTGCTGCGATCGTGATTGCGGCAGCTAGTTTCGCTGTGTACAGCGCAAAAGAACAGCTTCAACAACCAACATCGAATCCCCCACAAACAACACAAAAGCAAACTCAAGTTGTTCCGCCTCAGCAGGATTTGGCTCAGCTTAATTATGAAGGCACTCAGACAATCGAGATCAATCAAAATAATCCAACCTTTTCTAAAGAGGAGCTCTCGATCGAAAATGGACCATGGGAAAGATATGGCGACTTAGATCATTTAAATCGTGCAACAGATGCTGAGGCATTACTAAACAAGAAACTGATGCCAACGGAGAAACGCGGTGAAATCTCCAGTGTAACACCCACCGGTTGGCATAACAAAAAAATCAATGGTCAATACCTATTCAATCGGTCACATTTAATCGGTTATCAACTGACTGGACAAAATGCCAACTGGAAAAATTTGATTACCGGAACGCGCCAATTGAACAGCCCGGAAATGCTGCGTTTCGAGATGGATATCAAATACTATTTAGAAAAAAGCAACAAGAATTATATCCGCTATTCCGTCATTCCCGTTTTTCGCGGTGATGAACTTTTAGCCCGCGGCGTTCACATGATGGCTCAATCAATCGGTAGCGATGAGGTGCGCTTCAATGTTTATATTTTTAATGTACAAAATGGTGTATCTCTAAATTACGCAGACGGAACCAGTACCATAGAAGGAAAATCACAATCCTCAACATCAACAAGCGTCTCTACCGCTAAGGAATATGTCGATAAAAATGGAAAAGGCCTGATCAAAGGTTCGAAAAGTGGTGTCTATCACCTACCTGGCAGTAAATATTATGACAATACAACCAATCCACGAGCTTGGTTTAAAACCATCGAAGAAGCGAAAAAGGCAGGTTATCGCCCTGCAAAATAAATTTGCCAAAGTTCCGAACTTTTTCTTTACAGATATATTTCTTATGTTACAATAATATTACGAAATATAGACAAATTATTAGGAGTGATCACTTTGAAAAAACTTTTTTTTGCTTTATCGTTATTCATTCTCTTCCCCATTAGTGCAAATACCGAAACTGAAAGTACTACTGCAGCGGACAACACCCCAGCAGCTGCAACTGAGCAAACAACTCCCGCTGAAAATAGTGCAACGGTCGACTCTGAAAATGCTACAGAATCAACTTCGGCTAGTGCCACTGAAAACAGTGAGGTAAAAGATATTCAGCAAGCGAAAGATGATACGATTGACCAAATTGAAAAAGAAACGGGCGTAAAGAAAAGCAGTGATCCGATTGGCAGCGAGCACGATACTAATAAGATTCGTGAAATGTTAAAAGGTGAATCAATGAAAAGCATCATCTCATCTAGTGAAGTAGATGGTTACACCGATCAGCAGCTATTGAATGCCATGACACTTTGTGATCGAATTGGTACCGATACTTACGGGTTAGATGTTGGTGGCTATGCACGTATCCTGCAAGCTTTGTATAAGGATAAAAGCCTGTCTTGGGATAAAATCGAAAATATTATGAATTACAATCCGAGTAATTACACGAATGCTCTTGAAATGATCGATCAGATTGACAGTCTGCAAGCCTATTTAGCAGCATTGTATCCTAGCAATAGTTCTTTCATGCCGATTCGCCAAATGAGCAATCAGGAATTGACGAATGTCTTAAAATACATTTCACCAATCCAAGAAAAAATGATCGGTACTGAAGGCGACTTCTTCCCAGGTATCATCGCTTGGATCAGTCGATATGCAGAAAAAGATGATGTGCGTAATGGGGCAACCAGCTCTAGTACAACTGAAACATCAACGACAGAGAGTTCAACAACTACTTCAACAACGCAAAGTGCTGAAAACAACGCCCCAGCAAAAAACGATAACGACAAAAAAGACGATAAGGGCGGTTTCTTACCAAAAACTGGTGAAGAAAGAAGGACCTGGCTTACTGTAGCCGGTGTCATCATCTTGGTAATCATCGCGTTTATCATGATTCGCCGCAATCGTAAAAAATAATAAAAAATCAGTGAGCGAGAAATTCAACATTCTTCCGCTCACTGATTTTTTTAATTTTGTTTTTCCTGATACGCTTGCCAATCAGCTTCAAACTGTGCAATCCCATTCGTTGTTAATGGATGGCTCCATAACTTTGGAAACAGATTTCCAGGAATCGTCGCAATGTCTGAGCCTGCTAAGGCAGCCGCTTCAACGTGTCCAAGATTTCGAACGCTGGCTGCGATGATCTCCGTATCAAAATCATAATTATCAAAAATTTCTCTTAAATCACTCACTAGCTGAATGCCGTCAGAAGCAATATCATCTAACCGACCGATGAAAGGACTAACATAGGTAGCGCCTGCTTTGGCAGCTATCAATCCTTGAGCCGCTGAGAAGATCAGGGTAACGTTGGTTTTAATCCCTTCCTGCGAAATCGTGTGAACAGCCTTTAGTCCAGCTTCTGTCATTGGAATTTTTACAACAATGTTTTCTGCCCATTGATGGATTTCACATGCTTCGTTAATCATTCCTTCGCTATCCAACGAGGTAACTTCTGCGCTGACTGGTCCGCTGACAATTTTGCAAATTTCTTTGATGACCGTTTCGAAATCTTTCCCCTCTTTTGCAATGATCGTGGGATTCGTTGTGACACCGTCTACCAAGCCGAGCTGATTGATCCGTTCAATCTCTTCAATATTCGCTGTGTCTAGAAAAAACTTCATCTTATCCTCCTAATTAATTGTGTATTCCATCGCAACAGCACTTGAACTTTTACCGACATTTCTTCTTTACTTAAGTATACTCACTCAATCGAACTTCTTCAATCTTCGACTGTTGTGACAATTTTGTTAGTTCCAGATAGGTCCCTCGTCTGATTTTTGTATCTGAAAAACTTGATAAGCTAAATGTATCAAGTTTGAAAGGACGATCAATCAATTTATGATAAAAAAATTACTTGGAATTATTATAGGAATCTTCATTCTTTTATTTGGGGCGATGCTTTACTCAAAGAATTCTTCCAGCGAAGTTGCTGGTACCCTTGACCAGTTAAATCCTTTAGTTCCTAAAAGTGAGCTTTATGTGAAAACAACAAAACCTCACTCTGTCAATGATTATGGAACAGCCAGCTATGAACAACTCGCAGCGGACAAAAACGGAAAAACACGAACGATTCAATTTAATGGAATCTCCGAGTTAAAAATAAATCGCTACTTGAAATTGACCAATAAAGGCGCTCATGTTGAAACCTATGAAGAAGTGCGCCGTGATCAGGTTCCAGAAAAAGCATTAAAGGAAATTGATCCTCGATAAAAAACTGGGAAGGCATTTGCCATCCCAGTTTTTCTAATTTTTGTCAAATGCTTCCAGTGCTGCGGGCAAAGCATTGATCACTTCATTTCCTACTGCTGGTAAGCCAACCATAATTGCACTGATTATTTCTTCTCGTGATGCTCCTGCTTTTTTGGCAAGCATGACATGAAACGGCAATCCACTAGTTTTCCCTGTCGCTGCTAAAACTGCGAGATACGATAAATGCTGTGTTTTATCATCTAATACACTGATTTCGCCCCATGAATGGATCATTTCATTAAAAGCTTTTTGATATTCTGTTGCTTCTTTGGCAAATGTTTCAAAAGAATTACTTATTGTCATCTAGGCACACTCCTTTTTTATAAGTGTATCAAATTCTGATGCTCTTAGGTTAGGTCATCTCGTAATGCTTCGATTATATTTTCTTTTTTTATTTTCTCGATAGCGTAAAACATCGTAATTACAACGATCAGAAATACACCCAAGATACTGATCCACAGGCTTCCCCAGGGAAAATAAAAAGCAATTTCCGCCCCGCCTTTCGTCATACCTTGATAGATTAGCCATGAAAGAATGCTCGCTATTGGAATTCCTAGTAGCAATGAACGTGAGCCATAAAAGATACACTCAAAAATCATCATTTTATTAAATTCTCGATCTGTCATTCCTACTGAGCGTAGCATCGCTAGTTCTCTTCTTCGCAGTTTAATATTTGTCGAAATGGTATTAAAAACATTTGCGATTGCGATTAATGAAATCATTGCTATAAAAACATAGCTAAAAATATTCACTACAAAAATAGTATTACGGTTCTGTTCAAAGATTTCATTGACGTTATAAAGATCATATTGGGTGGTAATTCCCTCCTGTTCAATGATTTCTTTCATTTCAGTGGTTGACCGTGTAGATTTTTTAGACAGAAAAGTTAAACCGAGGTCTTGAGTAATCCCCTTTGTAGAAAATCGGCTTTTCATTTGATAGGGTGCAACCAGCATAAAAACGTAAGATTTCGTTTCGGATGATTGTCTAGGCAAGGTGTCCATTGGATAAGTATCTGCAAAAGTTACCTTAATATTTCGCTGCTGATCCCAAGCAGGTTTTCCAGAAATTTCTGGTGCAGCAGTCAATGTCAAATCATCCTTAGCAAACAAATCAATCAGCTCTTTTTTCCCATCTACCTTCTTAACTCGCTGTTTTGCCACTGCGATCAGTTTACCGTTTTCGCCCGTATATTCCTCGACCGGCAAATTCAGACTTTTGATAAATTTCAAGTATTCTTTATCCTCAATAAATTGGATATCCATAAATAGTTGTTTCTTAGTGGATTTCGGACTTAACAGCTTCTGATAGTGAGAAGAAAAATCATTTATTCTCACTTGGGTGGCATACTGGATAATTGCTTGGTAAGAGCTACTGGTAATGCCCTCAACCTTTTGAAACCTCTCGTAAAGTCGGAATAACTCATCCTCACCCATTTCTGAGCTAGAAAAAACGATGTCATAATCCGTATCAACCACCGATTGTTTTGCTATATCCTGCAAATAGCTGCCAAATGCACGTGCCGAGACGAACAAAACCACGCTTAAAGCCAGCGAAAAAATGATTGTCCGATAACGCTTCTTATTCCGTTTAAAATTTTTTAAAGCCAATGTCCCTTCCAAGCCATAAATTCGTTTAGAAAATTGCGTTATTCGCACATCCTTTGAGACAATTTTAATCTCATTCGATTGACGAATACTTTCCATCACTGGTGTATTAGCCGCTTTTTTCGCTGGAATTGAAGCTGAGATCAAAATCGTGATTAAACTAATCATTATGGCAGCAAACATCACCGGTAGAGAAAACACTAAAACTAACGGAGTATTTCCATAAAGAAGATTGCTGAAGTTTTTTGCCACAATTGCAATGATGAGTTTGATACTTCCAATCCCCAACAAGATCCCGAACGGAATACCCAACACCCCGATACATAAGCCTTCAAACAAAACAGAATTTTTCAACTGCTTCGGTGTCGCTCCCACAGATGAAAGAATTCCAAATTGTTGCATTCGTTCATTCAATGAAATCGTAAAGGAATTGTAAATTAAGAAGATCGATCCCAACATGATCAAGGCAACCAAAATCGTCCCTATCGAATACAATAACAGATTAAATACCTTATCATCAGATGCTCCCAGAAAACGTAAGACATCGTCATTTAAGCTATATGATCGATTTTTTGCTATGTCATTGGCATAGCTTCTCGCCTTTCTTGGATTTTTTAGTGTAACAAAGACACTGAAGGTATTTATTTTTTCAGTGTTATCAGCACATGTTATCAAGGTGTAGCCCGGAGAGCTTTGCTCTTCAAAACCTGGGCGCTCACAAATCCCAACAATCGTATAGCTTTTTTTCTTTTCCTCAGTTAAACTTTCTTGATTATTCTGTGTGTGATCATAACCGTCATGTTGATTAAGCTGCTTCCTTCCCTGCATTCGTTCACCCAGCGATAATGAAAGCGTCTCGCCAATCGTATACTTTACTCCGCCATTTGCAGCAATGTGTGCAGGAATGACGACCTCATGACTATTTTTCGGCAATCTCCCAGAAAGCAGCTTGACCGGTAATGTTTCAAAGGTCTTTTGGTTGAAGCCAGCAACAAAAAGATAAGGTTTATTAGGATTCTTCCCACCAGATAACCTTCCGTAACCAATATTGGAAAATTTAGTCGTTTCTGATACATCCTTATTCTTGCTTTGTTTTTCAGCAAAACCAGAAGGGGCATCCAAAACTGCAACATGCCAATCCCCATATTTTTGTTCAGAGCCTTTCACCATAAAATTTTGCAACGAAATAGCAAAGGTTGCGACCGCCATAATCATCGCAGTCGACAAAATGACGCCAATAATTGTAACTAGTGTTCGTGTACGATTTTTCAACATATTTTGCATTGTTACTTTATGGAAGATGTTCATGATTGAATCATCCTCTCATCACGAGTCACACGCCCATCAGAAATACCAATGATCCGATCCGCTTGCAAAGCAATATCCTCATCATGGGTCACGACAATCAACGTTTGTCCATATTTGCGATTGCTCATTTTCAACAGTTTGATGATTTCATGTCCATTTTTACTATCTAAACTACCCGTTGGCTCATCCGCCAACAAAACTGCTGGAGCATTCATTAAGGCTCGCCCAACTGAGACCCGCTGCTGTTGACCACCGGACAATTGATTTGGTAAATGATTTTTTCGCTGGTTCAGTCCTAAAAGCTCTAACAATTCACTCAACCACTCTTGGTTAACCTTGCGCTTATCCATCAAAACCGGCAGTGTGATGTTTTCCACTACATTCAATGTCGGAATCAAATTGTGAAATTGATAAATCAGCCCGACCTGACGCCGGCGAAAAATTGCCAACTTCTCATTATTTTGAGCATACACATCCTGCCCATCTAAATACACTTTTCCACTCGTAGGCACATCCACACCGCCGATCATATGCAGAAGAGTTGATTTTCCTGAGCCAGACGCCCCAATAATCGCCGTAAATTCGCCTTTTTCAATCGTCAACGACACATCATTTAGAGCAACGACCTTATTCTCTCCTTTTCCATAAACCTTACTAAGATGCTCGATTTTCAACAGCTCCATTATATGAGCCCCCTTCCTAATGGTTCACCTCTATAATAGAAGCTTTACCTTTCAGCTCGGTGACTTCTAAGTGAGAGATTCGTCACTTTGGAAAACGAATAACAAATAATGCGCCCCCATTTGGATGATTTCTGGCTACAATTGTTCCCCCTTGACGGTGAATGATTGATTGACTCAATGACATTCCAATCCCAAAACCCGTCGTACTACTATTTATCCCCCGATAAAACCGTTCAAACAACCGAGGAAGCTCTGTCTCTTCAAATCCCTTCCCACTATCATGAATAGTTATTTCCGTGAACAAAGGATTGTCCTCTCCTTGAACCTCGATTTTCCCTTTTTCACCAATGCTCTCGATACAATTTCTTAGAATATTTTGCAGAGCTTCTGAAAGCCAAATTCTATCGCCTTGGATCGTTGTACTTGGAGAAATAGTTGTTTCTACCTGAATATCATGTAACTCCAAAGATATCGAGAATGGCCGTAGGGAAGTAGCTATCAGTTCTTCAACGCTGATCGGAACATTTTTAAAATCTACGACTCCAGCATCTAGACGTGATAATTTCAATAGGGCCGTAATTAGGCTGTCCATCTGCTGAAGCATCTCCTCTATTTCTCGTAAATTTTTCTTACACTCCTTTTCATCTGGTGTTGCTTTTGCTAGTGAAAGAAGCAGATTGACTGAAGTCAAGGGAGTTCGCAGCTGATGAGCAATATCCGCTAATGAATCCGCCAGATTCTCTTTTTCCTTTTTCAAAGCTACATTTTGTTCACGAATACGTAAAGTCATTTTAGCGATCTCACTTTGCAAGATCGACAACTCGCCTTCCTCCAGCTCCTCAATAATCAGATGCTCCTCATTATGCAAAACCAAGTCAATTTGATCAGTTAGTTGTGCAATTTTCTGATAACGAACCTTTGTAGAAAAATAGAAAATTCCAGCAAAAATTATTGCAGAAAGGAAGACTAATATACCTGATGTCTGGCTCAAGCTGAAGCCAACAACTGTCAAAATGACCGTGACTGCTGAAAAAAGCCAAGAAGGCCTACGAAATTCTGGATTTCTAAACATTACTGCCTCCTAATCGGTAACCTATGCCTCGAACTGTTAAAATCATCTCTGGATGTGTCGGATCTTCCTCTATTTTTTCTCGTAAACGTTTGATATAAACGGTCAGAGTATTATCATTTACAAATTCTCCTGCCGCATCCCATAGTTCATCCAACAAGCGTTCTCGAGTGAGAATGTTTTTAGGATTGTTCACAAATACCAGCAAAAGACGGTATTCTAAAGCCGACAGAAAAACTTCTTTGCCGTTCTTGCGTACCACTCCACCTGCGATATCTACATAAAGTCCTGAAACCTCAAAAGTGGTTTGCCCATGCCCGCTTTTTCTCAGCGCATTTCTTATGCGTGCTAATAATTCCCTCGGACGAAACGGTTTGATAACGTAATCGTCTGCCCCCATATCCAATCCAGTCACCACACTAGCTTCATCGTCTGAAGCCGTTAAAAATATGACGGGTATTGCTTGCTTCGATTTGATTTCTGTACAAACAGTAAACCCATTGCCATCTGGTAATGAAATATCCACTAAGGCTACGTCAAACTTATTTTTACTCAACAAAGTGAATGCTTCTCTTTTATTTACAGCATGAGTCACAATAAATCCTTCCATCTGCAGCAGAATCATTAAATTTTTGGCGATTGCCTGATCATCTTCAACTAAAAATAAATGTGTCATTTGAACATCCCTTTCTAACAGCCTCGGAAATAAGTGAAGCTAAATGCTCTTTCGTTTCATTTATTTTACCTTAAATACTTGGAAGAGCTATAACTTGGATTTATTTTCTTTCTTTTTCCCGGTCACCTTTATGCTATAGTGATAAAGACAAAGTATAAGAAATGAAAACGAGGTAAAATCATGACAAACTTAATAAATGGTTTTTTTGCACTTGAACTAGGTTTGTTGCTAACCCATGAAATGGATGCCATTCGTCATAAAGAATGGGAAATGTTTATCTTTTTAAAAGATCTTCCTGAAAATACTGCCTATTTGGTCTTTACCTTGCCCCACATTCTGCTGTATGCACTCGTACTCTTTTTTCTTCTATTAAATAATATAACTATTCTGTATGTTGTTGATATTTTCGTCATTTGCCACCTTTTTATACATTTCATTTTTAGGAGGCACCCGAATAATCAGCTGACTGGCTTTTGGTCATTAGTAATAATTAACTTAGCCGGAATCATCGCTGCGGTTCATTTGATTTTGATGGCGGCTGAACGTTAAAACCTCTATTCCCATGAGACTTTCATTTAACCTAGCATTTCAATTTTTTGTATTAATTTTTTACAAAATACGCCTAAAGTCCTATAGTCCCTCTATACTATGTAATGTATAGTATAACGTATAGAGAGGTGTTGTTGATGGATAGTCAATTGAAAAAAGGTTTGATTGAGTATTGTGTTTTGGCCTCATTAGTGGAGATTGATTCCTACGGCTATCAAATCGTTAAGGAGATCCATCCACAGCTTGAGATTACCGAATCGACGCTTTACCCAATCTTGAAAAGGCTGGAAACGAATAAAAAAGTATCGACTTATTCAAAAGTCCATAATGGACGTTTGAGAAAGTATTACCACTTAACAGATCTAGGTTTTGCTAGTATTCAGAAATTTTTACAGGAATGGAACGACGTAGAAGCCGTTCACAACTATATTAAAAGGAGTGTTGAAGAATGAATCGAGTGGAATTTATAAAGGAATTGAGCAATCATTTAGCTTATGAAGTCAGACCTAGCGAAGTCCATCGCTTGATTGAATATTACGATGAAATGATTTTGGATTTAATGGAGGATGGGTACTCTGAACGAGCCGCTGTCAAAAAATTGGGCGATCCTAAGCAACTAGCTTACGAAGCGGCCGGTATTCCGACAGAAGTTCACGTTCCTCGTAAATTTAATTGGCTATGGATCACTTTGTTAGTCCTGGGATTTCCATTATGGGGCAGTTTGGCACTCGCAGCATTTCTTATACTTTTAAGTATCGATATCGTTATCTGGTGTATTCCCTTTACAGGAGCTTGTTTAGCAGGCGGAACGATCATTGGTGGTGTCGCTGCGGCTTTCACTAGTCCATTTGTTCTTTTCGATTCATTCTTTATGGGTGTTACTCAGCTTGGTGCAGGAATGTTCCTATTTGGCTTTGGTCTATTGTGCATGTGGTTGACCTACAAATTTAGTGCTGTGTTCATGAACATGCATCGCAGCTTAATGCGGATCATTCGCCGCAACATTTTCCAAAGAAAGGTGGTCCAAGTATGAAATCTAAGCACTTAATTCCAAAGCTTGCTACTTATCTGATAGGTGCCGGTATTATATTAATGATGCTAGGCTATGCGTTATCCGGATTTTCCTATGACCGCTATCATATAGATTATGATGATCGTCATTGGTACAATGTCGTAGGCTTCAATATTGATTAAATTATAAAAGAAAAGACTGTATAGACAGCATCCATAAAATGGATTTTGTCTACAGTCTGAAAGATCGAATCCGCCTGGATTCGATCTTTTTAGTTATTGTTTAATGCTTTTTCAACTGCCTTCTGAATGACTTTGCTCGAGTTGGTCGCTCCAGAAACAGCATCGATTGTGACCCTCTGCTGTTCCACTATTTTTTCTGGTAATACATCTGCCTTTTTTCCACGGTCATTGTAATGCTCCAGGATCTTTATCGTTTGAAAACGATGATCCTTCACTTCGACTTTAACCTTGGCGCGAATAAAATCTACATCGTGTATTCCGACGTACTCGCCGTCCTCAAGCTGAGTCAGATCAGGTTCACGGATGGTGATTGCTTGTATAGCCTGCTTATAATCAAGAAATCGCTTGTAATAGAATATACCAAACCCGCCTACTAGCACAAGTACGACTAAACCTATCAACAGTATCATTCTCACCTTCTTTGACATTGGCTCCCTCTCCTTATTTCCTAGTCTGGATTTGTTCAAAAATCAGTTCAATTCTTTGATTGAGCACTGCTTGATTTAGTTTATACAGTTCGTGATTTTCGAAAAGCGGCATAACATCCTCCAAGATTTCGATAATTTGGTGAGTCAGTCTGATTCGTTCCTTCATTTCTTTCAAATTGCGTTGCAACACCTCATTCGCCTTATCATTGCACTCTTGCCCTTCAGGTTCGTTATATAAGGAAGTGACTATTCGGATATCCTCTAATGAAAAATCTGCAAACTTCAGTAAAACTAAATTTTTTACGATCAGCAAATCCTCTTGATCGTAATAACGATACCCATTCTCCATACGTCGAGAGGACAAAATTCCTTTTTTGTCATAATAACGCAGTGCAACTGGTGAAACTCCAGTCAGTTTTGAAAATTCCTTAATCGTCCACATGCCGCTCCCTCCTTTTATATCATCCTAACATTCAACTTCAGGTGAAGGTCAAGTGATTTTCATTATAAAATGGACTATTTCAGACCGCTGAATCATGCTACACTAACCACAAGCAACAAAGCTAAAGAGGTGAAGTTCATGGAAAAAATTAAGTTGATCCAACCACAAAAAGAGCATGAAACAGCTATTCAAAAATATGTAGAAGAACATCTTTCGGTTGGCGAAGATTCACTACATGGTTCGTCATTGCTAACAGAAATGGAAAGTTATAGTGCCTGGTTAACTCATTTAGCTAAGCAATCCGACAAAGCTACGGTTACTTCCGATTGGGTTGTCTCGACTACCTTGATTGCCATACGAGAAAATGATCAAAAAATCATAGGAACGATCGATATTCGTCATGAACTAAATGAATTTCTACGCGAATTTGGCGGACATATCGGCTTTGGTGTACGACCTACCGAACGTGGAAAAGGCTATGCTACAGAAATTTTGCGCCTAGGGTTAAAATACTGCAAAATATTAGGACTTGAAAAAGTGATGATCGCCTGCTACAAAGAGAATACCCCTTCAGCCAAAACCATTCGAAAAAATGGCGGTGTTTTGGAGAGAGAATTTATTCACGATGATGGAAAAGAAATCCAAGTATATTGGATCAATTTATAAAAGAATCGGTTTGAATCGATAGTCTCCAATCTGAGGAGATGCTAGAATAGTGATAGACACGACCGCTGAGAAAGGACGGGATTTTCATGAATGCTACGCTGAAAAATCATGATTACTCATTTCGTAAGCTGCAACAGGCTAATTTTCATGACATGACCTTTGAACAAGTAGATTTTTCAAACGCAGATCTGACTGGCGCAAATTTGAGCAACTGTTTATGCATTGATTGTGATTTTTCAGAAGCCATTCTGAAAGATGCGTCTTTACAAGGAACCGATTTTCAAAACAGCCGTTTATGCGAAGCGGATATTTCTGGTGCGAATCTCTACTTTGCGATGTTGGAGCACGCAGATTTGACTGGTATCATTCATGATAAACGGACAAAATTTTTTGACCTTTATTGTCCCGCAGAAGGACCATTCATCGGCTACAAAAAGTGCTTTGATTTTCGGATCGTTCAATTACTGATCCCCGCTGATGCCCGCAGGACCTCTGCGACAAATACCTGCTGCCGCTGCGATAAGGCTAAGGTGCTGACAATTAAGGATATGTATACGAACGAAGATTATGATGAAGCTGTCTCATATGTGGATGGAAATTTTGTTTATCGAGTTGGAGAGTACGTAGTTGCTGAAAATTTCAACCCCAATCGCTGGGCTGATTCCACTGGCGGCATTCATTTTTGGCTGACACGAAAAGAAGCCGAGGGTTATATGTAAAAAAGCCGATCTCGCCATTGTTCTAATGGTAAGATCGGCTTCTTCATTCATTTTTCTTTTTAGGATTCTTTTTTTCTTGAAATAAATCGAGGGTAAATCCTTTAATATCTGTAAGTCGCAGGATATCTTTTAAAGAATTATACTCGTCATACAATTTTTTCTTTTCTTCATTCAACTTATAGGTGGTAACAATCCCTGACATAATCGGAGCGTTAAACATCTTAGCAGAGACTACTCGATGAATCCCATCATTTTGGAGAATATAACAATCATCTTCCTGATAATGGTTAAATTTTATACGATCAGTGCCCTCAAGATTAACTTGTCCAGAATAAAAAGCTTGTTGGGATTCGAGCCCATGTTCTTCTAAAGATCGTAAGTTCTCCTCAATCTTCTCACTTTCTCTACCCTCAGTCGCTATTCCCATAAAAAAATCATAAACGGATGTTCCTTCGATGGTCCAATTTGATTTTATCGCGACAATTTTTTGTACGGGAATATTTTTGCTTAAGTTCTCACTATTTTCTACTTTATCGTAATAATTTTCTATTTCCGTATCTTGAAAGAAATTTCTCTTTTGCAATTGGATGTGCTGTAAACTAATTCCAGCTTTCAACATACGATTAATCGCCTTTTCTTCAAAATTTGTAGTCATCTCTACCCTCCCCTACATTGGAAAAATTATTTTATCACTTTATAATCAGCTTCTTATTATTCTCATTTAGTTAAAACTACACTGAATTCAGAAATCTCAAGTTCAAATAAGATAAGAATGAAATGATAACACCCACAACAATTACAGTCGCAGGTGCCAGTTAAGTTGACTCATTTATGAAAAACAGTTGTCTATGCGTAACGTTTGTTTTCTAAATCCATCTGAATTAAGGTCTCAGTCATTCTTCTCGATGCGACTCTTCGAACTTCGCGTGGAATAAACTGATGAATTTCATCTTCATTGAAGCCGATTTGCAGCCTCAAGCCATCCGTGATAATTGGACGTCTTAATAAACTAGGATGTTTCTCAACGATTGCTACCAACTCATTAAAGGTGATAGTATCAAAATCAATATCTAATTTTGAATAAACTTTTGAACGTGTCGAAATAATGTCTTCTGTACCCGTTTCTGTTAGAGATAAAATTTCTTTGATTTCATCTCTCGTTAATGGTTCAGTCAAGATATTCCTCTCTTCAAACTCCAATCCTTGATTCTTCAACCAAGTCTTTGCTTTTCTACAAGAAGCACAACTAGATGAGCTAAATAATTTAATCATATTATAAACACCTTTCTGAAAAATATTTTCTATCCACTGTTATCTACACCTATTACGATACAGGACATATCATTTGTTGTTAATATAATTTTTAAAAGTGCTTAAAAATATGACTTTGTAATATTCAAAAAAACCACATATAATAACTCTAAAATAGAATAATTATTATTAGGATTCGTCTATAAAACCCTAGTAATCCTCATTGTTTGTTTGATTTATTCAACCAAAAAATCATCTGTTTAAAAAACACAAGTAATTCGCACTCGAAGGTTAAATCATTTATTTCTTCTTAAAAGCAAAATATGATAATATGCTTTTCGAACTCTCATTTGTTTTTTGTTTTGATCCATCTGCACATAAATTTTCTTGCTTGGTTACCGAGCAATAGTTATAAACAGTTGAAGAAATTCTCTCTTGTACAGAAAAAAAGCCACTGAAAAAATGATTTCCCATCTTTTCAGTGACCTATTTTATAGGATATCTATTTAAAAAAATACCTGTACATTACGATTCATTTTCCTGATGAAGAGCTTTTAAGCCCGCCATATTAAGTAAGTTCCAAGGCGTATCAAACTCTGGTTGGAAGAAGAAATCCGCATAAGCTAACTGCTCGATCGTAAATTTTGTTTGGATTGCGATCGAAATCGCATTGATGTTTGCAGTTAAGTCTTTTTTAGACATAATTTGTGCACCTAGAATCGCATGCGTCTTTGGATCATAAACCAATTTAAACAGCATCCGGTCTTTCATATTTGCTGGCACAAAGTCCATCAGGGTGTCTTGATCTAGTAAGACAGATTTCGTCTCGATCTTCAGGCGATCCGCCATTTGATCATTCAATCCAGTTGATGCGAACTTGTAATCAAATACACGCAAGGCCGATGAGCCCTGCACACCAGGGAATGGATAGTTTGCTTCCTCTAAGTTTTTCACTGCATAGCGACCTTGACGACGCGCATTGGTTGCAAGAGCAATATTGACTGTTGTTTGACCTGGATTGTACTGAATCAAAGTCGCATCTCCCACCGCAAAAACATCCTCAGCGCTTGTTCGCATGTACTCATCGGTTTTGATCATGCCATTTGAATGCATATCCACAGCCCCTTGTAACCAAGCGGTATTCGGTCTAACACCTGCAGACATTACAACTAACTCAGCTGGGTATTCTCCCTTATCGGTCACAACTTTGCTGACTTTTCCATCCTTACCGACAAATTCAACGACCTTTTCTTCCATTGCTAAATTCATACCATTATTCGTCATTTCTTTTTCTAAAATATCGGTAAATTCTTGATCAAGATAGAGTCCTAATGGTCGAGTGATAATATCCACCAGCGTTACATTTTTTCCAGCCTTCACAAAGGCTTCTGCCGCTTCTATTCCGATATATCCGCCACCGACAACCACGACATTTTGAATATCGGGATCAACAGAATGAAGCTTCAAATCAATCGTATCTTGACGACCGCGCATGGTTTCTATATTCTGCAACTCATGACCAGGAACCGGCAAAATAAATGGATTTGCCCCCGGGCTTAAAATCAATTTATCATAGGTTTCCTTACGTGTTTGACCGCTAACGTGATCCAACACTTCAACTTCATGCTTGTCAGGTATTACTTTGGTAATTTCAGTATTGGTAAAAACGCGAACCCCGCGTTGTTCCATCTCTTCGGCTGTCATGTAACGAATTGAATTTACGTCTTTCACGACTCCTTCGAGATACATTTGTGTGCCTCAGCCCATAAATGAGATAAAGTCACCTTTTTCGTACCATTGCACTTCCGCTTTGGGATGAGTCAACAGTAACTCTTCGACTGCTTCATAGCCGCCGTGTGAAGATCCTAAAACAATAACCTTCATCAAAAATCCCTCCTGTATAATTTATTTGATACACTTACATTGTAGCTCACTCTCTATAGATAAAGACATCATTTAGCTCACGATTATACAGTAAGGATCTTGCAAGTCTCTAAAGTGCAAAAAGGATAAATCTATGCTGATGAATCATCATAGATTTATCCTTTTGTAGTTATCTCATTCATTTGTTATTCACTCTATGCCATTTTTGAATCGTTTGTGTTAATAATTTTTTCAAAATAGGTGTTAGTAGTACATAGAAAACAACATTTCCAACAGCATGCATTGTATCAACCGGAATTCCAGCTAAATAATAAGGTAAAAACGCTGAAATGCCTAAAAATGGCGCTTGAACTGCCGATATGAAAAAACCAAACAGTATTCCTGTGATTCCTGCATAAACTGCTTGTAATAAAATGCTCTTTTTAAATTGAGGAACTTTTTTTAGTAAACCTGTCAATAAAATAATTAAAAAGTAGGTCACTACTTGAGCAATTGTCCATACCCCCATCCCCATATAAAAATTTGTAATGAGAATAGAAAGCAAGCTGACTAATAATCCTTGATAGGTTCCCCAATAAATAGTGATAATTAATAATATCGCCGTGACTGGCTGTACATTGACAATGAATTGAAAAAAAGTACGACTGACGACACACAATGCGACAAGCATAGATAGCAGGCTTAATTCCTTTACCCCTAGTGAAAATACGGAGTAAACAGTTCGACTAGAATTGTTCAAGCTTGAACACCACTCGATCGTCTTTTTTCAGCGTAACGTCCTTTGCTCCTGAATTTACTTGTTCATCATTAATTGTAAAAACCCAATACTTATTATTTTTAGCATCCTGTGAATGTCCGTCAAGTGAAGTAATCATCCCATCATCATCTTCTACTGAGTAATTCTCTTTTAAGACGTCAAATAAGCTTTGACCCTCCTTGAATGAAACGTCCTTTTTAGATAATTCTTTGTCACCATCTAATAAAGTGATACTTGCTTTTGCTTCTGATCTTTCGCTGCTTGACACTTTTTCTTCCGCCACACTGCTATCTGTAGACTCTGCTTGTTTCGTTGTACATCCGCTAAACAGCATTAAACTTACAAAAAGTGCAAAAAATAAATTTCTTTTCTTCATTTCCATATCCCCCTTGACTTTATTAAATAAAAAGACACCCGGAAAGCATGGGTGTCCAAAAAAACAAATGAAACAAACGACCCTGATATTGCTTGTTCGAATCAATCCACACTAGTGTCTGACTTTGCATTGCGCATTACAGTAGAAAGGGACTGTAAAGGAATTTCACCTTTTTCCTAGTTGTTGATTGAAGGATATTAAGTTTTAAAAGTCGATTATTCTTTTTAATTGATTCTTCATGGCTGCTTATCAAATTTATTTCCCAAGCATTAAAAAATACTAAAAAACCATTCTGAACAAATAAAAAAGCATTGTCTTCTATATTCAAAATAACAGATTTCTCCTATAAAATAAACACTATTGGGACAATCTATAACTGCTATTTGAAGACAAAACAAATAAGTAATACTAAATAGGACAAAATTGCTTTCTAGAACAATAACTATAATTGGAAGTGACTTACTCCACGTCCAGTTAAAAGAGATAACAAGTGCCTATATCAATCTGTATCATTACTCCTTTAGAAGAAACTCTTAGCTATTTATGAGAGTCGTCGTTTATTCATGAAAAGGGAACTGAGTCAAAAGTTTAAAGACTTCTGACTCAGTTCCCTGTTTTTTTAAACTATTTCCTTAGCTTCAAAAATCGTTTACTAAATTACTCATTTTTAGCTTCTTTGCAAATAATCATACAGTCCAATAACC
This sequence comes from Enterococcus avium, assembly GCF_002891025.1. NCBI lineage: Bacteria > Bacillati > Bacillota > Bacilli > Lactobacillales > Enterococcaceae > Enterococcus > Enterococcus avium. Next base: position 1,211,126 of record NZ_NBSL01000003.1, read on the forward strand.
TCTTTAGCCAAATCACAAAAAGCAATAGAGGTCATTAAATGATCCTGACTATGTACAGTCAACAATGTGATCTCTGTTTTTTCTCCTTGAGCTTCTTTCGTTAACATGTCTGTTTGAGAATGATGCGCTTCAACGATGGCTTGCTCGGCATCGTGAATCTTTGACTCTGCTTGACTCATATTCCCTGCTTTTGCTGCTTGGATCGCTTCCATCGCATCACTTTTGGCATTCCCGCTATGAATAATTAAGTTCATTACCGTTTCCAATTGCTCCTGGTTGTTCATTTTGTTTTTCCTCCATCCATTATTTCATTTAGACAATATCGGTAAGAGCTGTCAAACTGTCATCATTTTTAATACTTCGATTACTTGATAAGCTGCACCATATATCCCTGCATCATTTCCTAGACTCGCCTTTCTAATCTGAATGGACTCTCTGATCTGAGGAAAAACAGATTTCTCAAGGGCTTCTCTTAAAGGAACAATAAAGAGCTGATCTGCTTCAGAAACACCGCCTCCAATTACTATTTCTTCTGGGTCCAACGTATTTACGATACCTGAAATAGCTTTAGCTAAATAATTGATTGTTATTTTCAGTGTTTCTTGAGCAAATTGATCTCCTGTTTCAAGCAATTCAAAAATTTCCTTTGCGTTGCTAACAATTGTTCTATTTGCTAATTGATTGAAGGTTTTTACCATACCATTGGCTGACCCATAGCACTCGAGACAGTTGACATTTCCGCACCCGCAAACTCTTTTTTCAGTGGAAACAACTGGAATATGCCCGATTTCACCTCCAGAAGAGTGATGACCATTGATGATTTGCCCATTAACTATAATCCCGCCACCAACCCCTGTTCCAATCGTGATAAATACGATATCATTCAATGGCACATCTGTGCCTTTCCAAAATTCTCCTAGTGCGGCCGCATTCGCATCATTCAGTAAAACGACAGGTACATGTAACGCTTGTTCAATGATGTTTTTTAGCGGAAAATTGCTCCAGCCTAAATTTACCGCGCGTTTTACATGAACATCATCTACTGGGCCAGGAACACCTATACCAATCCCCATGAGATTTTCAAGTGATTCTCCTGCTTGGCTGAACTTACCTTTTATACTATTCACTATTTCATAAGGAATATGACTACCGTTATCACTAATATTCGTGGAAATCGACCATTTTTCAATTAGAACTCCTGCCATATCCAATAAAGCTAATTTTATTGCTGTTCCACCAATATCAATACCAATTATTTTATTCGGCATGGGACATCCTCCTATATCTTTTTTATGAATCAATTTCGTTACTGATTTTGTAATCAGCTTCTGTCTTCCGGTTGAACAAAAACAACCGTGTGATCAAGACCATTTCGACTAAAAATAGAGCCAACAAGAAAATGAACCCGGATTTCGATCCATTTATTACTGCTCGGACAATATCATCAGAATATTGAGATTGACTTTTTGAGATAATCGCAGCAATAATCGAAGTTCCTGCGGCTCCGGCAAATTGTTGAAACGTCATAATGATGGCATTGCCATTTGCTTGATAATCATCACTTAACTGTCTCAGCCCATTTGTCATCAGATTGCCAAATGAAAAGCCAATTCCGATCGTAAAAAGAAAATAAAGTCCGCCGATTGCCAAATTACTCAGCGAGTCACAAAGAACTGTAAAGAGTATCAAAGACAAAGTAATAATGATACATCCAAATAAAATTGGTTTTTTTGGCCCGAATCTGTCTAAAAGGCGTCCGCCTAAAGGGGTGAATAATGAACCTAGGATCGCTCCTGGAAAAACAACAAAGCCGGAAACCTGTGCACTACTTCCATTTACCACTTGTATATAATTAGGCAAAATAAAGACTAAGCCCATCAATACTAATTGCATAATGAAAAAACAGATGACATGCATAGAATAAGACAGATTATTAAGTAAACTAAAATCCAAAATCGGATTCGTAATTTTTCTCGAGCGTATAATTAAACCAGTTAAGCCGCAAATACTCATAATGAAGGCTCCGATAACTTGAATAGTTAAGAAGCTGTAATTTCCCATATTGCTAAAACCGAGAATTGAACCGATAAAGAAGACTGCAATCGCGATCAAACTGAAAAAATCAAAAGAAGATCGTCTGACTTCGCTTTTTTGTTCGATTGTCATTATTCCTACAATAAGAGTGAGAATCATAACGGGAATGATCAGGATAAAAATAAATCGCCAACCTAGTCCTGTAACGACTAAACCGCCAAACGTAGGGCCAATCGCTGGTGCAATTGCCGGAATCATCGTGCCTACGCCCATCATCGTGCCCATTCTTGAAGCTGGAACTTGCTCCAAAATAATATTGAACATTAATGGTAAGCCGATTCCTGTACCAATTCCTTGCAGCACACGTCCGATCAGCAATACTGAGAAAGTTGGTGCTGCCGCATCAATGATTATCCCAACCGTAAAAAAGCAAAGGGCCATTAAAAATAAAGTTCTATTTTTGAAGGAGCGCTTCAAAAATCCAGATAAGGGAATGACGATAGCAAGAACTAATAAGTAAATAGTAATCATCCATTGAACTGTCGCAGTATTTACGTTGAACTCTCGACTTAATGTTGGAAACGACACATTCATTGCAGTTTCTACCAAAACCCCGCAAAAGGATAAAATTCCTGTAGAGATGACAGCACCAACGACTTTTGCTGTTAATTTCTGTTGTTTCATTTTTTTCTCCATTTCTAAAAATCAGTAAAACATCTATTTGAAAGATAGCTTACTAAAAAATACGTTTATAAAAACGACGACTGATCCAGTCGCCGCTTTACTTAATTTTCCACTAATGAAATTGCCTGCTGCAGCACTTTCACACCGTTCATTGTTCCATAAGCCGACATATCAATAATGGAAACAGGAATTTTCCCCTCAACCATTTCTTTCACCTGCTTTTCCTTGAAACGGACTTGAGGACCTAATAAAACCACATCTTTGTCTGCTAGATGATTTTTCAGATCATCTACAGGTCGCGCATCCACGGTTGCTTCGATTGCTTGCTCAGCACCGGCCTTTTCAATTTTTTCAATTAGAAGACTTGTACTCATTCCAGCATTACAAACTAACAGAATATTGATTTTCTTCATTATTCGTTCTCCTTTACACTATTCTACAATCGAAGTTTGGTTCTCGATATCGATTTCTTCTACATGCTCTTCTTTGGCTTGAAGCGTTTCTTGTTCGCGTTTATATTCAAGATTGTCAGCCATTTTGAAGAATGGGAAATAAATACCTGTGGCTACAACGACACACAGAAGTTGCGCCAGCATCATACGCCAACCACCTGCAATAATTGCGTTAACAAAAGTCGGTGTTCCCGTTGGTAGCTGCGCGCCAATCATGCGTGGAACAAATCCAGTTGTAATCGCTAAATAACCTATTAATCCTGTAACCAAAGGTGTCACAACTGTTGGAATCAAGAAAGTTGGATTCAAACAAATCGGCGTTCCAAAAGTAATTGGCTCATTGATTCCAAAAAAGGTCGGTACACTTGTAATTCGACCAATATTCTTGTACTGATCGCTCTTAGCGAAAAAGATAAAGCAGATAGCGAGTCCTAAGACGCAGCCGCCCCCACCAATTTCTAAAAAGACAGAAGTAAAACCAAAATCAACCAAATTAGGCGGTGTTGTTCCCGCTGCTGCGGCATTCATATTCTCAATCGTCATTGTCTGAAGGATTGGTGCATACACTCCGAAAATGATCGCCTTGCCGTGGATACCGAACCACCAGAATAAACCGATCAAGGCATATGCCAGCATGACTCCTCCAACAGAACCGCCGATTTGTTGGATCGGTACCTGGAGAACACTATAAACTAAATTATGAACGCTACCAAAACTAGTGAAGGTAAAGCCCCATGAAATCAATGACATAATAAAAGTAATAACAAAAAATGGAATAATAGAACTAAAAGATTTTTCTACAAAGCTAGGAACACTGTCCGGCATATGAATAGTGATATTATTTTTAATAAACCAACTATAAATTTTCGCTACTAGCAGCCCAACAATAATCCCAACAAACATTCCCTTGGAACCAATATAATCGAAACTAATAAAATCAACGGGACGAACAGTATCATGAACCTGCTGCTCAATTGTCGAAAGCGGAGTCAACAATAGGAATGAGATGATTCCTAATACTCCTGGAAACATGCCCTCAATATCGTAGGATTTCGCCAAATTGTAAGCAATAAAGTAAACGACGATTAACCCCATGATATTGCTTGTGAATACTCCCGGTAGTAACAACAATGTCTTCAATCCATTACCTTCAATGAAGCTTTGATACCCAGCAAAGGGTAAATTAGCGATTAGTGTGCACATTGCGCCAGTGATACTTGCAGGGATTGTCATAACCATCCCTTTACTTACTGCTTTCAAATAGCGATTATCAGAAACCTTTTCAGCTGCCAACTGTAATTTCCCAAGGTTGTCGATAAAACTCATAATCAAGTCTCCTTTTCATTTAGTTTGTCCTATACAAAGCGTACGATTGCCTTCCCAACACCATTTGCGTCATTCGTGTCTGTCATATATTTCGCTTGTGCCTTTACTGCTTCAATCGCGTTCCCCATTGCAACTGTATAGCCAAACGAATCACTCAACATTCCCAAATCATTGTAGCTATCTCCGATTGTCATCACTTCATCCAAATTGATTCCCTTACTAGTGGCATACTGCATAATTGCTTTTCCCTTGTCAGCTAGTGGATTAGTAATCTCCAGATTAATATCAAAAGAACCGGTAGCATTCACTGGATATTTTTTTCCCAGCTTCATCCGCAGGTCTGCAATGAGTTCTCTCTCCGTTGAAAAACTGATGATTTTTCCAACCTTGTAGTTTTTCTCAATTAAATCATCTACTGATTCAATACGTTTTATTTCTTTGTATAGGAAATGATCCTCTGCACTTGCATAAGCTTCTTCATAGGAAATCTCAGGATGAAAATTAATGATTTTTGTCGCTACTGCATCTTTACATATTTCTTCATCACTTAAGGAAAAAGAGCCGCCTGTTGTGTATAATTCGACAAATAATCCATTACTCATCAATTCTTCAACAATCTGTTTTACGACGAAATTATCAAGATACAAGCTCTGAACGATTTCTCCTTGAGCATTTCGCAACTCGCTACCGTTCATCACCAGGTAGTTGCACTCAATTCCTGCCTCTGCTACTTGCGAATGCGCATCCTCGTAGGACCTTCCTGTAGTGATGATGAACTCGATCCCTTTATTCTGAGCCATTTTGATTGCTTTAGAATTAGCTTCAGAAATAGCGTGATCGTTGCTGACCAGTGTGCCATCCATATCAGATGCGATCAGTTTAATCATCTTCTCACCTGCTATCCGATCACATTCTTTAATAATGCTTGATGTCTTTTGACCTGTTCGATACTGTCCACTTCCATGTAATCCTGAATGTGACGATTGCCTTCATACTCGCTGCAGATATAGCCGTTATACCCGGCATTTTTCAATGTAGTAATTACGTCATGGTAAGGAATGCTAGTTTCTTGAAGGTCCTCTGTAATATCGTAGAATTTTCCGTGAATGTGAGAAATATATGGCATATTGTTCACTAGAATTTCTGGGTCTGTATATACAAAGTGTCGGCAGAACTCTGCGAAGGCTTTGTCAGCTTCCGTCGCATTTTTCATTTTTGATACGCTTTCAAAAGTTTCATCGCGATTAATACCTTTTTCATAGTTATCGCTCACTAATTTGATAATTTCTGGTGTCCCGCCTTTACGAATATAAGCATCTTGGAAAATCGATCCGATCCGTTTCGTGAAGATGCCAAAGTCCGGCATAATGCTGAACCATTTCGTTCCGCTTTCCTTAATGTAATCCAAGCGTTCTTCAAACCAAGGAGTGCCAAAGGTAAAGGGTGCGTGAACCTCTAAGGCAATCTTGACATTGGCTTCCTCTGCATAAGGCAAGCTTTGTTTTACCACTTCTAAAGGAGTTGATACTAAGGTTCTTAGTATTTTACAGCCTAAACGATTCGCAATTTTTAAGTCTCTCTTCATCATGTCAACATTTTCCGAAGTCGTCAACATCCGATTGGCAAATAATTTATTATCTAAAAAAGCATCATAGGCGACCGGCTCTACTCCGTACTTTTCAAGCCATTCGTGCCATTGTTTGACAAAATCATCAGAAATATTCGGGAAAGTCGGCAGCATTTGTTCTGGCAAAAATTCAATTCCTGTAGCACCTGTTTTTGCGGCTTCCCGGATACAATCCTCAAGGGTCATTTTGCCGGTATAAAACTCATCTTGGTAACTGTAAAGTGATACTCCGCGTTTGATTGTACTCATCATTTCATCTCCTCTATGCTTCTAGCACCAATACTTTTTCATCATCGCCGGTATTATTAAATGGTAAGTAAGAAATCCTCAAACTTACAAAGGCATGTACCTTGTGCTCGCCCTCCGATAAACCACCGGGCTTTTTCACAAAAACAGTGATCGTCTCAATCATTTCCCAACGATGATTGATGACCGTCGGCAATTCTTCAAATGTAAAGGTTTCACCTTTTACTGTAATCAGCATATCTTCGTTAGCGACTTTTTCATCATCAACTGTTAGATCCAAAACTTCCACACAACTCATGGGAATCCCTCGGTAATAAGGAACTCTTAATTGAACCTCGTACCCGGTGATTTGATTATTCTCGCGCACGTTTCGAAACCCTTCAGGATTCACTAAATATTTTTCAAACATTCTTTTGCCTCCTTTATAAGTCCTGCCGTAAATTGGTCTTACAGCAGGACATTTGATTTATAGTTTTACTTCGTTGCCTGTTTCAGCAGCTTTATAGATGGCATCTAAAATCTGCGTTACTTTAAATGCTTGTTCCGGTTTTACCAATGGTTCAGTATCATTGATGACCGCCTCCAACCATTGTTTGGCTTCGATTTTTTCTGGATCAGAGTCGCCGCCTTCAAAGAATGCGATGTTGCCGGCAGTACTGATATTTTCTTCCGTCAACAAGCCATTTTTCGAACGATTGTAGGTCAATTGATTAACTGGATAACTCATACCCGCGTCGATTTGTGCACCGGCTTTGGTTCCGCATAAGGTTGTTGCCGCTTCCTTTGATTCCAAGACATTTAATGCCCAAGAGGCTTCTAGGAAAATTGTCGAACCGTCCTTCATCTTAATGAACCCAAAAGCCGAATCTTCTACTTCAAAGCTTTCAGTATCCCAAGGTCCAAACAAGTTCCCTGCCTCTGCGCCAGGAAGGTTTCCTAATTTATTGAAGACAGAACCAGTTACCGATTCAACCTCATAGTTGTCCATCATCCACAAGGTAATATCTAGCGCATGAGTCCCGATATCAATTAATGGACCACCGCCCTGCTGTGACTTATCTGGGAAAACACCCCAAGTAGGAACTGCTTTTCGTCTGATCGCATGGGCTTTGGCAAAATAGATTTCTCCTAGTTCGCCATTTGCACAGGCTTCGTGAAGGGCTGTAACTTCACTTCTAAAACGATTTTGATAGCCGATGGTAAATTTCTTGCCGGATTTTTTCCAGGCATCCATCATTAATTGTGCGGCTTCTGGTGTATGAGCCATTGGTTTTTCACAAAGCACGTGCTTACCAGCTTCAAAAGCTGCTACAGTAATAGGACTGTGACTGACATTTGGGGTACAAACATGTACGATATCGATTGATCCGTCTTTCAACAGCTCATTGTAATCTTCATAATATTTTGCATCAGCAGAGCCGAACTCTTCCGCCGCTTTTTTTGCCCGATCTATCTTAGTGTCACAAAATGCGACAATCTCGCATTTATCACTTTGACTTTTTAGTGCTGGAAAATGTTTATTGTTCGCAATCCCACCGCACCCGATAATTCCGATTCTTACTTTTTTCATGTCTGTTCTTCCTCTCCATTTCTTTCTATTAGTTACTTGAATAATCAATATCCAAGTTGACACTTTGGTGATATCTCGCTGAAATACGGATGGCATCTAAGACCTTCATCAAGTCGAAAATTTGCTCCGGCTGAACCACTAATTCCGCTTTTCCTTGAACATATTGATAGTAGTTATCGAAAAACATTTGATGGTTGACAGAAACCTCAGGTAATTCTTCCTTCAAAATTCTGCCTTCTGGAGCCGGTCCAAAACTGCGCGTCGGTCCGGCATGAGTCATTGTGATCTGCCCTGGCACATTGCTCAACAAGGCCGATGTTCTGGTGATTTCGCCTTTAGGATTGAAACCGTCTATTTTGGCACTTCCTTGATTGCCACCAATAAACCAATGACGCTCAAACCAGTTTTCTGAACTATTTAAAAAATACGTTCCTAATTCAATCTGAGCGTTTACACCATTTTCAAAATACAGCTGGATGTTAAAATAATCATCCACCTGCTCGTTAATGACGTTACGCACATTGGCATAAACAGTTTTTAATGGTGAGGATACCATCCACAGAATCTGGTCAATCAAATGAACACCCCAGTCATAAAGCATTCCACCGCCAAATTCCGGATAAATATGCCAATCATGCATATTTCCATTAAAGCCGTAAAGAGAGCTTTTGATGGTATACATCTCTCCTATCAGTTTTTGATCATAGACTTCCTTGGCTACACGATAGTCGTGATCCCAACGACGTTGATGATGGACGGTAAAACGAACCTGTTCTTTTTCTACGATTTCTAACATCTGCTCTACTTCAGCGGCGTTCATAGCAAGAGGCTTCTCACAGATAATATCCTTCTTTGCTTCGGCTGCTTTAGTTACCATTTCCAAATGAAGTTGATTTGGAACCGCGATAATAACCGTATCAATCGAAGTATCTGCTAATAGCTCCTCGGCTATTAGGTATGTGCTGACCCCTTGCGGAGCGTATTTCAATTGCGCTTCATTCACATCACAAACTGCTGCTAACTGCGCATAATCAAGTTTCTTGATGGTTTCTGCATGGGTCTGACCCATAAAGCCGAACCCAAGAATTCCAATAGTTAATTTCTTGCTCATCCTAGTTTCCTCCTATCAAAATAATCCCAATGCTCTACAAATTGTTCATCCTTTATCCGATACAAATCAACAACATGAGCCTTTGTTTCTTCTTTGCTATCAATGCTTCGTGAAAAGACTACTGCGTATTCTTCATCTAGAACGACGCGATCAACAGCTAATCGAAAATACTCATCCGAAGAGAATTTTGCAGAAAAGGCTTTCACCAATCCGTTTCTCCCCTGCTCAACGCCAGGATTGTGTTGACAATAATCAACTGCGATTAATTGATTTGCTCTTTCTAACTGCTGCTGATTAAAAAATCCCTCATAGAAATCAACTATCTGTTGTTTGGTAATAGCCATTGTTTTCCCTTCTATTCTTTCCCTAGTAGCTGCTTAGTCATTTGGAGCTGTCTTCGAGTAAATTCTGTACCGCCGCAATACAATTCATCTTCATATTCACTAATTAAGTAACCATCGAAATCTGAATTTTTAATAATTGATAATATTTCCGCATATGGAATACTAGGCTCCACTAGATCCTCATCTAAATAATGGAACTTCCCATGAAATTCGAAGCAATAAGGCAGAATCGTTTTCAATTCTTCCAACATTTTCGGCAACTCATCTTTTGATTTAAATTGAACAAAGCCATACATTCCTTGCAAAGTAGCATTGATCGCTGGATGAGCACCTAAGCTCAATAATTCTTCACGTGCTTTTTCCAATGGAACTCCTTGTCTGCGCAAATGCGCCGCCAATTCTAAATGACTTTCCTCTACTCCTGCCTTTAAAGCTTTCATCCAATGGGGTTTATTCGGAGCAATTGCGAAACAGCCAAAATCGGGAATAAATCCAAGATGTTTTGAACCAGTCTTTTTAATTACTTCCAGATAATCTTGCATCAACGGTGACGCGGGTGACTCTGGATTATGGATCTCAATGCCAACTTTGATATCGAAAAGTTCTGCATAGAATGCGAGTTTTTCAAATGCAGCCGGTGATAGCATATATTGAACACGCATAACCTTACAGCCCAATTTATGAGCTGCTTTTAAATCAATGACGGCGTCTGCCAGCATCTCATTGTCGGATAGATTTCGATCATGCATCATCCCTTTGTCGTTGTTAGCCCCATACCCAACAGGTCCAATCCCATATTTGGCTTTTAATCGCTGAATCAATCCTAGAAAATCATCACTGACGTTAGGATATGACGGAATCATTTGAGTACCGACAATCTCATATCCTTCAGCTCCAGCTAAGTATGCCTGCTTCACACACTCCTCAAAATCATACTGATACCGTGCATATTCCGTTCCGTAACAAAATAATGTTGCGCCTAATTTTAAGTTGCCCATCTTACTCTCCTCCAAAGCTGATTGTAACTTTCTCACCTGAATCCAACGGCATAAAGTCATGTTCCGGTCCGATCTGCATGTAAGGAATGCGAAGCAATAATTTCAACTCAACCTCATGCTCTCCGATTAAACCACCTGGCTTCAACACATGGACTTTTGCTAAATCAACTTGACTCCAAAATTCTGTGATCGCATGTTTCAATTTGTAAATCGGCAGCTCTTTTCCATGTAACTCAAAGGTCACTGATTCATCAGAAATTTTCTCGCCATCTACATAGACTTCAAGCAAGTCAATATCAGACAAATAATGGCCACGATAATAAGCCAGTTGAACCTCAAAGCTAAAACCGTTCTTTTTCCCATTGATGTAGATCTCTTTAATAGAATCTTTTTTAATTATTTGGTCGTTGAGCTTCATTCGCATTGCAAACATTTTCTTTTTCTCCTTCACCTAAATAACGTAATTTCTCAAATATCTGGTACTTAAACTCACTGATTTTTTTACGTCTTCGTATGTTTCTTCAAAAGATTTATCTTCTACTTCGATGCAGCTATATCCCCCAAACCCAATGTCGGTCAAAGCAGAAACGTATTTACTCCAATCAACATCTCCTAGACCTGGAAGTTTAGGCGACATATATTGCAAAGGTGTAGCCATTACTCCTACGTCCTTCAGCTTTTCTGGATACAACTTGATGTCCTTATAATGAACATGAAAAATTTTGTCTTTAAATTCGTAAAGTGGACTGATGTAATCAATCTGCTGCCAGACAAAATGAGAAGGATCATAATTCAACCCTAGCGCTTTACTGTCTAAGCGTTTGAAAACTTCTCGCCAAACAGCAGGAGTAGTCATTAGATTTTGACCGCCGGGCCATTCATCATCGGTAAATAGCATGGGACAATTTTCAATCCCAATCCTTACACCAGCTTCTTCCGCATAGGCTAAAATCGGTTTCCAGACAATTTCCATCTCCTCGAGATTTTCTGAAAGAGATTTTGTCTGCATCCGTCCAATAAAAGTGGTTACTAGATTCACCTTCAATAATTTGGCAGCATCAATCAGCCGATACAAATGCTTAATAGCTTTTTCTCTTTTTTCCAAATCCTCATCTAATGGATTCGGATAATACGCCAGTGCGGAAATCTCAATTTGTTTGCTCGCTGCATAGGAAAGAATTTCTTGCGCACTTTCTTGGTTTAGATTGTTTACATCAATATGGGAAACTCCCGCATATCTGCGAGCCGCTTTTTCCTTTGGCCAACATGCCACTTCCACGCAATCTAACCCGTTATCTGCGACGATATCGATCATTTCTTTAAAATCGCTTTGATCCAAAATTGCACTAACAATTCCTAGTTTCATGATTCCACCTCTATTTCTTTTATCTACACTTGCAGTATAAAGCGCTTTCTGAAAATAAAACTTCAAATATTTGTGAACTTCTCTGTCTCTTTTTGCTGTTTAGAAATTACCAAACAAAAAAAGACAAAAATGATAAGTTCATTTTTGTCTTCCGATAGAATTATTACTGCCTTTTTTTAATGTTTATCACATAGAATTCGTTTGTTGTCAGCTTCTTCTTGATCTTAAGCTGATGATTGGAGACATGGATTTCCTCCAAATTTTGGAGCGGTGTATTCCGTTTATTTAAATAAACTAAATCTGAATCACGAAGATGCTTTGTGAAAAAGAACTTTTTCCATTCGTTAAAGAGATCGCCATAGCCCTCCAAACAAGAAAATACTCTCAACTCGTAATCACCGTTAGAAATTCCAGAAAGAATCAGTTGTTCTTCAGAGTCATGCTCTTCAAAAAAATTATCCACCTCTACTAATTTTAAATGTGCTTCATCTTTTAAAAAATAAAGACTATTCGGATGTACATACTGATGACCCAAGATAAAAAATTCATCATTCGTTGAAAAAGCAACGAGGTGCCGCTCATCTTTAAAGAGCATGTCCAATCCTTTTAATTGATTAAAAAACTTCATCGCATGCATGGCCGGCTTCGACAAACCGTTTTTGTTGATCAGCCCATTTCCCCCACTCAAAAATGCGTGATGCTTCGGGCCTTTTTGCGAAAGATCCGTTCCTAACCAATATCCTAATCCATCTACTTGGTCAAAAAGATCCTTCAAACTTTTTATAATAAACGCTCCTTTGTACAACGTGTCATTTAGGAGATTGCTTCGCGAAACTGTATTACTCCATTCAGAAATGTATAAAGGCTTTGAAATACCGATTTTTTTTATATTTTTTAATTGATTTATTAAAAAATGCGCGTCAGTCACACGTTGAAAATTTCGCTTTTCTCGAACTAATCGATCAGAATAAGGAAACAGAACAAAGGAATAGAAATCAAACTTACATTCAGCAAGTTCGTTGTGAAAAAAGGATGCCAGATCCATTTCATTTGTAACCACAAAGTTCCCACCACCAACTGAAATATTGGGAATCATTCGCTTCAAGATCGCATAAGTAGATTTGTAAAAAGTGATGTATCTAGTAACCAGCTCAGAATCTTTTAGATCATTTGCGACAAGCTCGATCTTCCACTGCTCCACATTTTGTTTTCCGTACCGATTTAAAATATGGCGACAAAAGCCTTCAATAATTTTTTCCCAATCCTCTATGGAATAATGACTTTCCTTAAATTTACCAATCAGCTTATTCACACTAATCCATGGAAGCACACCTATCTCCAACAGAAAATCAAGAATTTCATCTATTGCTTCGTATTCCATCAAAGAGTCCTCGAGAATTCCTTTCGTAAAGACTCCCCAAATCCTGCCATACTTAAAATCAAGGTTTTCTTGCAAATAGGTAAGGTGCTGCCTGAGATTATTGTTCAAAACAATCTCAGCTTCTCCGACATTTAATATTGCATTCCAAGTTTCCTTGATTGGGATCACTTCTTTTTTACTTACATCTATTTGAAGAGAAGTCCTTTTTGATACCTCTTGTTCCGATTGATTCTCCTTATATTTCGTAAAGGTAGCTTTCACGTGAGAAGTCGACTGGCTATTCCTTTCAGTTTTCTCCATACTATTTTGTTTTCGATACACTGATGGTGTCATAGCATAATTCTCTTTGAATTTTTTATTGAAACTATTCGTATTAAAGAAACCATTATCCACCGCGATTCTTGTAATCGTTTTGTCTGAAGTCAACAGATCACGGATTGCGTGGTTCATTCTTATCTCACTTAAATAGTCTTTAAAATTCATCCCTAAATTCTTTTTAAAAAATTTGGAAAAATAAGCCGTATCCATATGAACCAAATCCGCCATTTCTGACAATGTGATATTTTCATAATAGCGTTCTTTTATTTCTCTTGTAATGTCTCGGATTCGTTCATCCTGATTCCTCATTTGTGCACTCTGCTCAAGATAAAAACTGCTCAGTTCGTTTAATAGTTGATAGACTTTGCTTATCTGTAAAAAGTTCGTTTTAGCATTTTCAAATAAAAATAAATCAATAATCTCAATAATAATTTGCCGAAGTGGACTATAATTCATATTCGGATTCGCAACTGAATTGCAATTAAATCCAACATATTCAGCCTCGAGTGCCTGAGATAGTAAAAAATCAGAAATTGAAAAATGAAAAAGCAAGTCTTCATTTCCTGTTGTTTCGATAAAACAGCATTCATGCTTATTAACAACAAGAATATCGTCTCTTTTCATTATGTATGATTGGTCATCTATTCGAACCTCTGCCTTTCCTTTAAGCAAGAAAAACAGTTCAATTGTTCTCAAATCATTATTAAAAAAGTGCAAAGTAGTCACCAACTGAATATCACTTTGCGTATCCAGATAATTGATTATTTTTCCCATAACAACATCCCTCCTTATAGTCGTTTTTAAGAACAATAGCTTTATTGATAGCCCTTTCTTTTGATGGTACCACAAAAAGAGAGCCTATATTTTTTAAAAAATCTGTTTTGCGCTCTTTCTTGGATTTTGATCAGTATTTTAGACACTAAAAAAACAGACCTCTTCTTACGAATAAAGTCTGTTTATTCTTATACTTATTTTGAGAACAAATATTTTTAAGCTTCTTGCACCCCTTCATTTTGTACATTGCTTACTGTTGCCTCACCGGACTTTTTTTCGATGCGGTTTCCTAAGCGAGTAATCAATAATACGATAGCCATCAAGCCGCTGATGGCAATCCCAGCCAGATAAGAGTTTGCCCCTGCTGAAATCTTGGTTGCCGCAAGCAGCATCGGTGCTGCGAAACCGGCTAAAGAAGAAATCAGTGTATTCATCGCAATAGCGACCGGAAATTGTTGATGATTAGCTAAAATGGATAATTCAAATGGAATCGTCGCATTGACCATAACAATCCCCATTCCTGAGAACATATTTCCAGCAATATGCAACGCAGGATTATTGAAAAAGACGATACAAATATAAGATAAAGCGAAAGCCACAAAGCCCCAGGCCATCGTATCTGTTTTAGTAATTTTGCGGATATATTTCAATCCAAAAGCGGTACAAATTCCTCCGACATTTCCTAATGCTGTGACCATTGCCGTATACGCTGTACCGTTCCCTTTTGAAGCTAGCAGAATTGATTGATTTGCCATAAAGATCATTAAGCAAAGCGAAGTCACAAAAGTCACGATCAGCATCACATAAACATAGCCATTCAAGCTTTTTACCGTTTTACCAAAACTGATTGAACGTTGGTTAGAGACTTCCTCTTCAGATAATTTTCGATCTTTGGGCACTAAAACTAACACAACGACTAAAATAAGAATCGCTGCCCCATAAACCCAGAATAGATTTTGCCAATTCGTACTGCCTAACACACCGCCGATCGCAGTAAAGCCCATCATTCCTAAATTGTTAAAGCCTACCGCCCAACCCATGACCGCCGCACGCTCTTCACCATCAAAATGTTCTTGCAGTAAAACTGGTCCAACATTACTGATTAATCCTAACCCAAAACCTAGAGCGATCATACATGCTAAAATAATATTCAGACTGCTGTTATAAAAAACTGGCAGTAAACCGCTGATTGCTACGATAGCTACTGAAACGACCCCAATATTTTTTCTGGTCATTTTATAGGTTAACCAAGTAAAAAGTAACGTGGCTATCAGCTGACCAAGCTGAGGAATGGAACTAAGCATTTGTACCTTAGAAATAGGTTCTTGAGGGAATGATTTTGAAATTGCGGCAATTGCTGCACCCACAACCGAGCCTGACATCAACAAAAGATTCATACTTAAAATACCTAAGGCTAGAGATAATTTTTTCTTATTCATAATAATTGCGCTCCTTTATATTTTTTGTTTCCGCTTTCAAATGATAGTTAAAGTATAGGCTAGAAAAAGTACTACAGCCATATGCAAAATTCATGCGCTTTGTGGTCTTTTCATAGATACTTTTTCTGCCTTGACTTTATTTTTGAATGATCACTTTGATTTGAACACTTGCTTCACTTGTTCGAACGATAGCCAATGCTTTTCCTTGGAACAATCGAACATGATCTAGACTGTACGCAGCTTGATTCGTTGGATTTCCATTTGCTAATCCAACGATTTCTCCATTTTCGACAGAAATTGTTACCTGATTATTTGCCGTAGGAACAAATCGTTGATGATCATCGACTGCTTCTAGGGCAAAAAGACTGTATTCTTTTCCTTCAAAAATTCTTTTACTTCGAATCGCGTGAATCGTTGAACTGGTTTGATGCTTGGCTTCGGTAATGATTTGGTTTCCATCATAGGCTACAGCCTTTAATTCCCCAGCTTGATACGGAATTTCCCAATTAGCGATACAACCAATAATAATTTTCTTACCAAAACTTATTCCATTGACAAAAATCTCAACTTCATCGGCATTACTGAAGACACGAACAGCAATCATCCCATCCGTATTGATTTCGAGGCCTTCTTCATTCCAATGAGGCAGGATATGAAGTACAGGTTCTTTTTTCCAATTCGCTTGATAATAGTAATAATAATCCTTAGGAAAGCCGCACAAATCAGCGATACCGAATTGAGAAGAAATAGCTGGCCAACCAAAAGGAGAAGGTTCGCCATAGTAATCAAACGCTGTCCAAAGAAAAACTCCCCCCATATACTGGTGCTTAGTCAAATAATTTAAAACTTTTTCAGGTGTTGCGGTACCTCCTGCTCCGGGATCACCAGGTTGACGCTTTCCAGGTAAAATCATTGAAAATAACGAACCAAAATTGGAGCACTGACAATTTTCTTCATTATCTTTGTAAATTCCTCGTGTTGAAAAATAAGAGGCACTTTCCGTACTCATGATCGCAAGCTCTGGATACTGCTCTTTGATTTTAATCGCACCAGGTCCCATTGCATCCGCTTCTGGATAGTTTACTCCAAGCACGTCATAATTTGCTAGATAGCTTTCATTAACTATACCATCAGGATTTAGTAGTTCTGCTGAAACAACTAGACATTCATAGTTATTTTGTTTGATACACCGAACTAATTTATAAGCGATGCGGCTCCCGAGATTGGTATTCCCGATGACCTCCTCATTCGCTACTGACCAAAACGCAATCGAAGCATGCATCCTGCTTTTTCGAACCATTTTTTCCAAATCAGCAATTCGCCAAGGTGTGCTCTCTAACAACCGATTCTCATTCATTAAAAGAATGCCAAAACGATCGCAAGCCTCCATAAGTTCCTCAGAAGCATAATGATGAGCACTGCGCCAGGCATTGACACCCATTTCCTTCATCGTTTTAATTTTATAATCAACGATATCCTGATTCAGTGCTACACCTACTCCAGCAAAATCTTGATGCTCGCAAACACCTCGCAGTTCATACAAATTCCCATTTAAATAAAAACCTTGTGAATCATAAGCGAACGTTCGAATGCCAAAACTTTTACGGCACTCATCCGTTTCCATTTGAAAAACTGCTTCATACAAATGAGGATTTTCAGGTGACCAGGGTATTGGAGCAGGAAAAATAAATGTTTCTTTAAGAACACGCTTTTCAAAAGGCTGTAACGTTTGTTTTTCTAACGTGATCAGCTGTTCACTGATTCTGATTACTGGCGAGACCTCGACTATCTCCTGTGAGTAATTCTCGATACAAACCTCAGCTCCCATAACTGCTTGTGTTTCTTGAAGCTCCTGTGTATAGACGTAAGCATTTTCTCTATCAAAAGCAATCAATGGTACAAACTCTAACCAAACGTCACGATAAATTCCAGCGCCTTCATACCACCAGCCTTCTGCTCCTGTCGTTGTATCCACTCTTACCAGCAATACATTAGTTCCTTCATTGCCATATCTAGCCATCTCAGAGATATCATAAGAAAAACTTGTGTATCCACTAGTGTTCTGACCTAGATAGGCACCATTTAGCCAAACATCTGCTGAACTCATCACTCCATCGAAATGTAGAATAACGCGCTTTTGATTCATCAGCTCATCGTTTAAAGAAAATGTTTTCCGATAATAACCAACTCCATCTTCCTTTGATCCAGACATAAGTAATTCTGGAGCTTGTTTATAGGGTTGGCTGATTTTCCAGTCGTGGGGAATCGTAATAGTTTGCCATTCTTGATCCAATCCAGAATCAAAATCGGTTCCGGCTAAATTTTTTAATCCTTGAATCTCATCTCCTCTAGCAATCAGTTTTAAAAAATGCTCACCTCCTGCACCGTATGTTACAGATTCTCCAGCCTCTTCTATTAGCGGTGCGGTCAATCCACCTAAAGCGTGGGCTTTTTTAGCTGTTTTTTTAGGCATACCGATTTCTCCATAATGAAACAGCCATTGCTGATTTATTTTTTTCTTTTCTCGCATCTGCCTTTCCTCCTCTGATATCCATTATTCTAGTTCGTTTGTCTCTGTGATATAATGAAAAATACCGACTTCAAGAAACCGTTTACTACAATTTCCCGACCTTTCGGAGGTACTTTATGGCAAAAGATCCTTTTTCTGAGCTCCATTCTGGCGATGCCGACATTCCGCAAATCAGAACCCATTCACCAATCGCCATCTTCTATAAACAAAAAATCGGTGAAAAAATTCTTTATACCAAAGTGCAGGATGGTAAAATCATCGCCTTTGAAAATGAAGAATATCAAGCGTTGCATAAAAATCAAAACTTTGAATTAATGTATGTTTTAAAGGGAGAACTAACAAATTATATTGAGGAGAAGGAATACACTTTTCAAGCAGGAGAAGGCTGTCTATTGAATACACAGATTCTGCATCGGGAGATTCTTTCAGATGGCTGCAATGTCGTCTTTCTAAATTTATCGCCTGCGCTGCTTCAGGAATTACTGTCTATTGATTCTGGCGAAGGTCCGATCTTTCAATTTTTACAGCAAAATCTTCAATCTGATGCGCAGTGGAAACGCAGCTATATTGAGTTTACTCCCTGCTTGCCTTATCAAAGCGAAGGCTTTCATGTCATTATTGATTCTTTGCAGCTGGAGGTAGCTACCTCCAAAATCGGTCGTGCTTATTTTCAACGAGGATTGATTTTACGCCTGTTGGATGCATTGGAAAACACCAACCAATTTTCACTTCAGCGGATTGATCTGGATTTATCCAAAGAAGATTATCTTGTTAATCGCGTGATTCATCTGATTGAAAGCCGCTTTGGTAATATTTCTCGAAAAGAAATCGAAGCCACACTGCACTACAATCCTGAATACCTGAATCGACTCTTAAAACGGCAAACAAAAATGACTCTGGCCAATTATGCTCAAATGATTCGAACTCAGAAAGCTCAACAGCTATTAAATACGACTGATTTGACCATTCAGCTTATTGCAGAACGACTAGGCTTTTCTAGTGAGGCATATTTCTATCATTTCTTTAAAAAGCAAACTGGATGTTCACCCAATCAGTATCGACAAAAATTTAAGCTCTAAGAAAGGCTTCGCGAACTCGCTCAGCTTTTGAGCAATAAGACCAAAATATTTCTAAATTGCTTCTCAAATTTCGAAATATTTTTGCTTATTGCCGAAAAAGCTAGTTCGTGAAGCCGGACATGGATATGCCTGTTGTAAAACGATTTATTCATGTGAAAATTTTATACTTTCTTCATAGTTAAAAAAACCGATTGAGACTCAATCGGTTTTTTTAGCATTGAAAGAATGCTTTTCACGATATTCAGTTGGTAAAATCTTTAAATGTTTTCGAAACATTTTATAAAAATAGGAGGGATTTTCATACCCTACCTTTAGGGCAATCTGTTCAATCGGCGCATTGGTATACGTTAAGTACTCTGCTGCAACATTCACCCGTTGCAGATGAACCAATTTGATAAAGGTTAATCCGGTGTGTTTTTTCAAATAAGAAGATAAATAATTCGGATTGAAGCCAAAGTGCTGAGCCATTTCCTCTAACGTAATGTGCGCATAATTCTTTTCAATATATAAAAGTAACGATAATAAATTAACTGAGCCATCATCTTCTCCAGCAATCACTGTTTGTTCATTAGCAGCTGAACGAATCAACCGACCGAAGAGTGTTAATAATTCTAATCGGATGATCTGATTCGATTGGGTGTCTGGATAATAGTATTCCTGGATAATGTCCTCTAACAGAAAATGAATCTTTGTATCTTGATGCGTCCGAAACAAGCGATAGATATTCTCCCCCTGCGTTTCATTTGAGAGCAGTGAAAAAAGC
Organism: Enterococcus avium; assembly: GCF_002891025.1. Classification (NCBI taxonomy): domain Bacteria; kingdom Bacillati; phylum Bacillota; class Bacilli; order Lactobacillales; family Enterococcaceae; genus Enterococcus; species Enterococcus avium. The sequence goes on from NZ_NBSL01000003.1 coordinate 1,231,168, forward strand.
AAGGAGGAGACTTTTTTGGTTGCTCGATCCTCATACATAAAATGATAATCGTTTAAATTGAAAGCTGTGTCCTTTAGGGTCAGATTGACTACGATAGCATCGGTTTCAATTGGTTCTACACGGTGAATCGTATGGTTGCCAATGATGATCAAGTCATTTTGCTTCAGCTTTAACTCATCGTTTTTCGTAATAACGGTACATTCACCTACCAGAGGTACGATTATCTCCACATAATTATGGACATGAAATGGAATGAAGGAGCTCACTGGCTGTAACGAAATGGCGATTGATTGCGGATTTACCTCTAATGAGTCGTCCAACGTATGAAAAAATTCATAAATAGGCTCGTTTTTCAACACACCTGTTTGTTTTGGTCTCATTTCTGAACCCAACTCATTCCAATTACGAGGATGATTTTTCTCCTGTAATATGGTTAAAACTTCTTCTTCCATTCCTTCAGCTCCCCTCAAAAAAGCTACTATCTGTGTAATAAGTCGAGTAATTATAGGATTTTAATCTTTAAGTTGTTTTTTTGAATGATATTCTTTCATTACTTCGCCTAAACTATCTCATGAATAAATCATTCAAGCAAGACTCAATTTTAGATAAATGAAAGGAGCAATGAAATGGACACACTTAAGCTGTTTTTTCGCAATGGTTTATACAATTTCTCCAGACTAAAATGAAAGCGTGAACAAGTATCTTTAAATCATTGGAGGCGCAAAAAGCATGTTAGATTTATCAAAAAAACCTTATTACTTAGCAGATGAACAAATTCAACAGCTGCAAAGCAAAGTCCAAACTATGACTTTGGATGAAAAAATTGGCCAGCTCTTTTTTGTTATTGGACAGGACGAGGATCAAGTAGACATTAAAGAGTTTATCAAAACTTATCGCCCTGGCGGTATGATGTATCGTCCCGCCTCAGCGGAAAAGATCAAACGACAATTAACAACTGCTCAGGCAGCCAGCGATATCCCTCTATTCTTTTCGGCGAATTTGGAATCTGGCGGAAATGGGATTATTACAGAAGGAACCTGGTTCGGAATGCCGCTGCAAATAGCTGCGACAGATGATCCTGAACAAGCTTACGAATTAGGAAATGTCGCTGGAAATGAAGCCGCTCAAGTAGGCTGCAACATGTCCTTTTCCCCAATTGTTGATATCGATCTGAATTTTCGGAATCCGATCACCAACACTCGAACCTTCGGCAGCGATCCAAAGCGTGTGATCCAAATGGCATCGGCTCAAATTAAGGGGTTGGAAAAGAACAGCATCTTGCCTGTTATCAAGCACTTTCCGGGTGACGGCGTCGACGAACGAGATCAGCACCTGTTAAGCACGGTCAATTCCTTATCGGTTGATGATTGGATAAACTCTTATGGAAAAATCTACCAAACCTTTATTGATCAGGGAATTAGCAGTATCATGATCGGACATATCATGCTACCGGCTTGGGAGAAACAGCTGTCGCCGGATATAAAGGATTCAGAATTGAGACCTGCCTCGGCTTCAAAACGGCTAATTGATGGGCTATTACGTGACGAACTTGGATTTAACGGCTTGACGATTACCGATGCTACACCAATGATTGGTTACAATTCGATTCTTCCGCGAGAAGAACTGTTACCTGCAACAATTAATGCCGGAATCGATATGATTCTTTTTAATAAAAACATTGATGAGGATTATATGTTTATCAAAAAAGCGGTTGAAAATGGCACATTGAAGCTGGCACGAATCAATGAAGCTGTTTTACGAATTCTCGCGACAAAAATGGTACATGGTTTATTTGAAGCGACGATGCCAGAAACGTTGAATTTAAATACTGCTGAACATGCAAAAAAAGCAGCCGCGGCAGCTAAAAAGGCCGTTACTTTAGTCAAGGATCGGGATCACCTTTTGCCTTTGACAGTCGAACGTTATCCACGAATTCGATTGGTTGTTTTAGGTGACTCAGATGACGGAGGTTTTAAAGAGGGCGGCCAAGTTTCCGACCTTTTCCAAAAACAGCTGGAGATACTGGGCTTTCAGGTGACTCTGTTTGACCGAAAGCGGCTAGATTTTCATGAGATTTTTGAAGAAGGCATAGCTGAAATGAAGGAAAAATTTGATCTAGCACTCTATATTGCAAATATCGAAACAGCTAGCAATCAAACCACCACTCGCCTCGATTGGATTCATTTAATGGCGGCGGACGCTCCTTGGTTTATGAAGGCTATTCCGACGATCTTTATCTCAACAGCAAATCCCTATCATTTATTTGATATCCCAGCAGTATCTACCTACATCAATACGTATACTGGGAATAAGGAAAGCATTGACGCAGTACTTAGAAAAATGACTGGTAAAGAAGCCTTTGAAGGGGTTAATCCGGTCGATCCATTTTGCGGTGACTTTTCCGCTAAACTATAAAATTAGGAGTGTACAAAAAATGAGAATTTCAAAAATTTTGATCAATCATATGACAGAACCTATTGGCTTTCAGTTAGATGATCTGCGAATTGAGTTTACAGTGGAAGCAGAACAATTCACAGAAATAACGAAGCAATTAACCATCTGGACAGATAATTATGAAGCCCCCGTTTACCAAAGCAAGCAGGAACCATTTGAAACTAACTATTTTGATGTTCCGTTGACACTGATTCCACGTACTCGTTACCACGTAGAAATTGCGATTCGAGACACCAATCATGAACTTCTTACCAAAGAAAGCTTTTTTGAAACTGGTAAAATGGATGAACCTTTCCAAGCAGATTGGATTGCTCATCCAGATAAAGCTATTCAAAATACACTTTTTCAAAAAAAGATCAGCGTGAAGTCCCAAGTAGCAAAAGCGCGTTTATACGCTACTGGATTGGGGATTTATGAAGCATATATTAATGGTGAAAAAGTTGGTGATGAGTATTTAACGCCAGGGGTTACGGCATACGATCAATGGATCCAAGTCCAAACCTACGATGTCACAGCAGCCTTCCAAAAAGCAGCGGATCATGAGCTGCTCTTCACTACTGGTGACGGCTGGTATAAAGGAACTTTAGGCTTCGATGGCGGAATGAAAAACATTTACGGCGACCAGCAATGTGTCATTGGAGAATTCCACGTGACGTATGAAGATGGTCAAACAGAGATCATTTCCACTGATAGCTCATGGGTAACAACCAGCGGAAAAGTAACTAAATCAGAGATTTATTATGGAGAAGACTTGAATGATACATTAACCCCTTCCGATTGGCAGTCCGTGATCTTACTAGATCAGAATAAGGCACTACTTCAAGACCGATTGAGTCTGCCGATAAAAATTATGGAACGATTGCCTATTCAAGAAATCCTTGAAACTCCGGCAGGTGAACAGGTCCTTGATTTTGGTCAAAATCAGACTGGTTGGATGGAATTTTACAACCGCGAACCCAAAGGCACAAAACTTGTTTTTCAAATGGGAGAAATCCTACAGGAGGGTAACTTTTATCGCGAAAATTTACGTGAAGCAAGAGCCTCTTTTGTCTATATTTCTGACGGTGAAGAAAAATGGGTTCGCCCCCATTTCACTTTCTACGGCTATCGTTATGTAAAAGTCGAAGGAAACACTCAAGCACTGAGAAAAGAAGATTATCAAGCGGCGGTCCTTTATTCTGAAATGGCAACCACAGGCGAAATCAAAACCACTAATTCAAAGGTTAATCGGCTTTTTCAAAATATTCTGTGGGGACAAAAAAGTAACTTCTTAGATATTCCGACTGATTGCCCGCAGCGGGACGAACGACTTGGCTGGACAGGCGATGCTGAAGTCTTTTCTAAAACAGCTGCTTTAAATATGAACGTTTTTCCATTCTTTAAAAAATATGGAAAAGACATCGCTATCGAGCAACAATTGCATGATGGTATGGTTCCAATGTATGCTCCTGCAATGGGGAATTCTGATGGCGGTGCTGCGGTTTGGGGCGATGCAGCAACGATCATCCCATGGAACATGTATCAGATTTATGGTGATTCAGCGATTTTACGTCAAAACTACACAGCAATGAAGGATTGGGTAGCATGGATTCAAAAAAACAGTAAGAGCAGTGATTTATGGACTGGAACCTTTCAATTTGGCGATTGGCTCGCTCTTGATGGAGAAAATCCCGCGTTACCAACTGGAAAAACTGAAGAAGATTTTATTGCCTCTGTCTACTACTATTATTCTAATGACATCATTGCTAAAACAGCTGAAATTTTGAATTTTGCTAACGATGCAACTTATTATCGTGAACAAGCTCAACGGATCAAAGAGGCTATTGTTAAGGAATATATTACTGCAAATGGCCGTTTAGCAATTGATACTCAGACGGCTTATGCAATCGCGCTATATTTTGAATTGGTTCCTCAATCACAACGTTCGCGAGTCGCTAAGGATTTAGTAACCCGCTTGAAAAAGGACAATGACCATCTTAAAACCGGATTTGTCGGTACTCCCTTCATCTGTCAGGTTTTATCTAATTATGGCTATCATAAACTAGCCACGAAAATTTTCCTTTTAGAAGATTTTCCAAGCTGGCTCTATGCAGTAAATCTTGGCGCAACAACTGTCTGGGAACGCTGGAACTCTGTTCTTCCTGATGGTTCCATGAACCCAGAAGGAATGAATTCATTAAATCATTATAGCTTTGGTGCAATTATGGAATGGGCCTATAGCTATCTTCTAGGAATTAAACCAGCTCACCCTGGCTATCAGGAAATCAACTTTTCGCCGCTATTTGATTATCGCTTAAAACAAGTTAATGGACATTTCGATACACCATACGGAACTTTCGCTGTAAGTTATCAAATCGAAGCGGACAGCGAGCACACCATTAAGCTCAACTTGACTGTGCCTTTTGGAACGACCGTACATGTCGATTTACCACGAGGAGAAAATGGTCCGGTAACAGTCAACAATCAGGAAAAAAATAACGGTCGCTTCTCACTTACCTGCGGCACCTATGAAATCGCCTATGTTCCCAGCGAAAATTACGTAGAACACTATAATAGCGAAACACCTGCAGCCGAAATTATGGCAGATGAACTGTTAGTTCAAAAAATTGATGCGATTGATCCTGTGTTAGATTTTTTCAGAGCAGATCCAGCAGCCATTAAGGGCGGTTTAGGAACTATGTCCTTGAGCAAATTGAATACACTATTGCCTTTTATTCAAATCACATCAGAGAATCTGGCAAAAATCAATGACGCACTAGCATCAACGCCTATTCTAAGTGAACGGGAGGAAATCTCATTTGTTTAAAGGTGCATTATTTGATTTAGATGGGGTCATCGCCGACACCTCTACCCTGCATTTTGAAGCTTGGAAAAAACTTACAGACAATTACTTTGCTGCGAAACTTCCCAGTGACTTGGAAGAAAAGACAAAGGGCGTGAGTCGAGCGGAATCTTTGAAGGTGATTTTAAACTATTTAGAGGTTTCTGTCTCTGAGAATATGTTTCAACAGCTTTTGTTTGAAAAAAATGAACAGTATAAGGAGTCGCTTAAGCAGCTATCCCCTGACAATATCTTGCCAGGGGTTGCAACATTCATCTCTGAACTGAAACAGCAGAAGGTGAAGCTTGCTTTAGCCTCTTCTAGCTTAAACGGACCGCTTATTTTAGAAAAGTTAACATTGGCAGAGACATTTGACACCATCGTCGATCCAAGTAAAGTGGAAAATGGCAAACCGGCACCAGATATTTTCATCGCTGCGGCTCAGTCATTGAATCTTCAGCCTTTAGAATGCATCGGTATTGAAGATTCGATTGCTGGACTTAAAGCCATTAAAGAAAGTGGCGCTTTCTCTGTAGCAATAGGAACAAATAGTGATCTGAAGACAGCGGATCTTCACCTTTCAACTACCGCTGAACTAACGTTTGCTGCTGTTCGTACAGCCTATCATCAATAGAAAAGGAGTGAATTATATGGTGGAATCTTATCAAAATCCAATTCTACGCGGTATGTATCCTGATCCGAGCATCGTTTTGGTAAAAGATACTTATTATATGGTCAACAGTACTTTTGAGTACTACCCGGGGATCGCCTTAAGTAAAAGTACAGATTTATTAAACTGGACAAAACTTCCTGGAATCGTCGTAACAACGGAACAAGCGGACCTATCAAAGGCGAAATCTAATGAAGGAATCTTCGCGGTTTGTATTCGCTTTTTCAATGATCATTTCTATGTGATCACTACTAATTTTGCGGAGTTCAAAAACTTTATTATCAAAGGCAAATTGAATGAGAATGGAGAAATTCTTTGGGAACAACAACGGTTAGAAATCGACATTATGGGAATTGATCCGGATCTTTACCATGAAAATGGACGTACCTATGTCACCTTCACAGGCTATATCGATGATAAGGGAACCAAAGCCATTCAACAAGCGGAAATTGAGCTTACAACTGGAGCCATTTTACGCGGGCCAGAAGTAATCAGTCTCGGAACAGGTGGTCGCGATGTTGAAGGTCCTCACATAATTAAGCGAGATAACACTTATTACCTACTGGCTGCTGAAGGCGGAACGGGTGTGGGACATATGATTACGATGTTCAAGTCGGACAATCTTTGGGGACCTTTTGAGGATCACTCGACCGCCAATCCAATTTTTACAAATCGTGATCGCGCAAATGAACCTTTACAAAATATTGGTCACGCCGATCTCTTCCAAGATACAAAAGGAAATTGGTGGTTGATCTGTTTAGGAACGCGCCCATCTACAATTGATTTCAAGCAAATTACCAATATGGGACGAGAAACCCTGCTCTATCCAGTCAATTGGGAGAAAGAATGGCCGGAAGTTAATCAGGGAATCCCTAGTGAAGTGGTCGATATGAAGCAGTTTCCGAAACATCAAAAGGTACTTGTAAATGAACAAAAAATAGTGCCTTTTGTTGATGAATTTAATCAGCCCACTTTAAATCCTGAGTGGCTTAGCTTACGGGATAGCCTTAAGGAAAATATTCTTTTGCAAAACTCTACCTTAACTTTAAAAGGCTGCTCAACAACAATTGAACAAGGCACAACCCCCTCATTTCTCGGAGTCAGACAAACTGAAAAATCAGAAACATTCACTGTTACAGTCGAAAAATCCACTACTTGCAATCATGGAAAGATCGGTATCACCAGCATGATCAACGATACCCATTTTGCTGCTCTTTTAGTTCGAGAAGAAAAAGGAAAATTTATTGTATCTCGTTCTCAAAAAGTAGAAGATTTAACTGTTGAGGAAGATTTGGGAAGCCTTGAGTCATTGCCAACGAAGTTTGAACTGATCAATCAACCAGCAACGAAGACATTCATCGTCACTGACGGTAAAAAAGTTCTAAGCTTTGAAACTAGCTCGCTGCATTTTTCTAATGAAGCCATCGCTGCCCTAAATACAGGAGATGTGCAGGGCATCTATGCTTTGGGTGATGCATCATTCGTTGTTAAAGAGATACAACGTCAAGCGGTTGATGTTGAATAAGATAAATAATACATTTAAGGGGCTCTTTGTCAAATAGGACTGATAGAGTGATATAAGAACATCTAAGGTAGAATTGATTTTCTACTTTAGATGTTTTTTTATGTTTAGTAAGTGATCAGATGATTGATTAAGAAAATTCTGGTTCTCATCCTACGAAAGCTTCTAAACCCGTAAGCTATTCGTTTCAATGCTTTGATGTGGGTATGCAGATTCTCTATTTTGGCATTTGAGTAAGGCAACTCTAAGGCTAAACGAATGCCTGATTCATAGTTTATAAACGCTTTTTTTATATGATGCAGTTCTCTTGGAACCGACTTGGGCATTGTTTTTACAAGCTGAAAGAAGATGTCCGCTTCTTTGTCATGAAAAGCTTGAAGAATTTCTTGATAGTAAGCATAAGCTATTCGTAGTTCATCAGAAGTAGAAAGCAGACGTTCTACGACTTCACTTTCGGTTAGATAGGCCCAACCATAATTACGCCATTTTGTCCATTTATCATAAACAAGCATGTCCTGTCGTTTAATCAGAAGTCGAGATAAAGCCTTCACTTGTCGATAGTGTTTGGCTTGTATTGGATCGTTTCGGTCGAAGCTTTTCATGACTCGTAGTCGAATATCCTCAAAACTGCGAATGAGGTGCTAGCGATCCACAACGAGTTTGGCATGAGGAAAGCACTCTTTTATCAACGAAGCATAAGAAGCGTTCATATCCGTTACGAGTATTTTTACGTTTAAACGTGCACGTCGTTCAAATTGCATAAAATAAGAAACCAAGTCTTTCTTCTTACGTGAAGGAAGAATATCCAGTAATTTCCCAGTATCGCCATCCATACAAGAAAAAGAATAGGGACCGACTTGATTTTTCAATGAACGAAATTCATCCACCAATAAACAGCGAGGCAACCAATTCCTTTTCACGTTTGTCATGGGGAGCAGAGAAGCGAGTGTTCGCGAAACGGTTGACCAAGAAACGCCGCAATGTTTAGAAATCGTCGTCATTGCTTGTTTTTCAGTCAATTCCTCCAATATTTTATAATGTACTTGTTTGGCGATAAAACAGTTTTTTTCAACAATGTAGGTATTCGCCGTAAAATAGGTGTGACAGCCACGACAGAGGTACCGTTGCTTTGCCAAAGCAAGATAAGTCCGTTGATTCGCACACTTATTGAGAAGAACCAGCGATTTTTTCTTTCCGTTCTTAACGATCAGCCCATGTTGATTCACCTGTTTACACTGAGGACAGCGCTGAATCGTTTTAATAAGCGTGGCAGAAACAACGATACTGTTGATTGAATGTATTTTTTTCTTCTCGACATGAGTGATTTGAATGTTTTCATCTTTGATTCCTAGTAATAGTTTGATAAGATGAAGGTCAGACATACAGAACGCTCCTTTGATTGTGTTGTGGTGATTCAATTCTAACGGAGCTTCTGTATGTTTTGTTTTTTTATACTCAAAAGGACCGATAGAATGATTTTCTATCAGTCCTAGAAATTATAGCGCCATTTAAGGCACTGTCCATATGCAGACAGTGCCTTAATCTTAATTATTATTGAAACTATTCCATTTGTTACTTGAACATGTCTATCAAATGGTATTTTCCATGTATTAATTACATAAAGCTCGCGAGTATTTCCTTAAGCACCGCCTCTCCATCTAACGTTTCGTAATCTTCTTTCTTGATCATCTTGTAGCTCACCGCTTTGTAGTTCAAAAAATCCTTCAAACGGTTCACTTCGTATTCTGATTGGGGACCGATCATCAGACCATCGATTTGTTGATTTTGGATGGCCTGTTCTGCGATAATTGCTGGAGCAGAATACACGCGAATGGGAATGTTCTGCTCGTCTGCTGCTGTTTGGATGTTTTTTACTAATAAGCCGGAGGTGATACCAGCTGTACAAATCAGCAAAATACGTTTTTCGTTTTCTTCTGTCATATTGTCTACCACCTTACGAGATTTTACGTTTCTTATTATAGATATCTAATACGACTGCCAAAAGTAAGATCAGACCTTTGATTGCCTGCTGCCAGTCAACACCGACACCAAGAATCGACATCCCATTGTTCAAGACCCCCATAACCAAGCCACCGACGATCGCTCCAGTAATGGTTCCGATACCACCTGAAGTAGAAGCGCCACCGAAGTATACAGAAGCCATCGCATCTAATTCTAAAGAAGTTCCAGCTTGTGGTGTCGCCGCATTCAGACGAGCGGCCAAGATTAAGCCCGCTAAAGCGGCCATCATGCCCATATTGACAAAGACCCAGAAAGTAATTTTCTTGGTTTTGATCCCTGAAAGTTGATATGTTGGTCGTTTAACATAGCTAAAGCCATGCCACGACCGTAGCCGAGAACACTCACGACTAAAGTCGCGAGTGTTCTCAGCTAATTCATAAAAAGACCTGTAAACATGCCATAATTGGCTCTGTTTACAGGTCTTTATTTAGGTGATTCAGTTTCTTAGCGCCACACAGTCTTAACTAAAATGATACCCTTTTCTCTTCAGTTCTTGCCATTTCCAGTTTTCTACTTCCGGAAGATCACGACCTTCTGTTCGAATAAAGTCATGATGTTTTGCCAATGTTTCATCCATTTGTACTGAGAAGTCTTTTGCATCTTCTGCATAAACTGCATTCGCTGCTTCTTGAGCTAAATGGAAGCGGTCCAACTCACTGAAGACACGCATATCAAATGGCGTTGTAATATCACCATTTTCACGATAACCATGAATATGCAGATTATGATTGTGACGATCAAAGAAGATGTCACGAACCATACCTTCGTATCCATGGAAAGCAAAGACGATTGGTTTATCCGTAGTAAAGATTTCATCGAACTCTTCGTCAGTCAATCCACGAGGATCAATATCAGGATGACGTAGTTTCAAGATATCCACGACATTGACAAAACGAATCTTCAAATCAGAAAACTGTTCATTCAGAATCGATACAGCCGCTAAAGCTTCCAAGTTAGGTTCTGTTCCGGCTGCCGCAATCACAACATCTGGTTCATCCCCATTATCAGTACTTGCCCAATCAATGACCTTCAAGCCTTTTTCGACCAATTCTTCTGCTTCCTTCGCAGAATAGAATTGTGGACGTGGGTGTTTACTTGAAACGATCAAGTTAATCACTTGTTTGTCTTGCATCGCTTTATCCATAACTGCCATTAGGCTGTTTGCGTCTGCAGGCAGATATTCACGAATAAATTCTGGTTTCTTCTCAGCTAAATGGGTCAATACACCTGGGTCTTGATGGGTATATCCATTATGATCTTGCTGGAAGACCGTAGAAGTTGCAATCAGATTTAACGCTGGATATTCTTTGCGCCAAGCATGCGCGCTGGCTTTACGCATCCATTTGAAATGTTGCGTTAACATCGAGTCAACCACACGCAAGAATGATTCGTAGCTGGCAAAGAAACCATGCCGACCAGTTAATACATAACCTTCTAAAAATCCTTCTGCTTGATGTTCTGATAATTGACCATCAATCACACGACCAACCGATGATTGCCATTCGTCGGTACTGTTTTTTGGTTCCATCCATTGACGATTCGTCACATCAAAGACTTTGTTCAAACGGTTAGATTTCGTTTCATCTGGTCCAAAGATGCGGAAATTGGTTGGATTTTCAGTGATCATATCCCGAGCTTGTTGACCAAAGACGATCATGTCTTGTGCCATTACCGCACCTGGTGTTGTCGTATCAATCGCATATTGTTTCCAATTTGGCATAGTCATTGGTTTTGGATCAATTCCGCCATTGGTGATTGGATTGGTAGACATCCGACGATCGCCTTTTGGTGAGATTTCTTTCAATTCATCGACGATTTTTCCGTTTTCATCAAATAATTCTTCTGGACGATACGATTTCAACCAATCTACTAATTTATCAGCATGTTCCATATCTTCTGAACTTACTGGGATTGGCACTTGATGCGCACGGAAGGTTCCTTCTAATTGTTCGCCATCCCAAGTTTGCGGACCAGTCCAGCCTTTTGGTGTACGGAATAAGATGACTGGCCATTGCGGCATCGCAGCATCTTCTGCTTTACCTTTACGAGCCTCTGATTGAATCGTTTTGATTTCTGTGATTACTTTATCCAATGTTTCGGCCATTACTGGATGAACTTTTTCAGGATCAGTCCCTTCCACAAAATAAGGCTTCCAGCCAAGACCTTCGAAATATTTTTGCAAATCTTCATCGCTCTTGCGAGAAAGAATTGTTGGATTTGAAATTTTTCCGCCATTTAAATAAACAATCGGTAATACTGCACCATCATTCACTGGATTGATAAACACATTTGAGAACCAACCGCCAGCTAAAGGACCGGTTTCCGCTTCGCCATCACCTACAACAGTTGCGGCAATCACATCTGGATTGTCTAAGATTGCACCTGTCGCATGCGAGAGTGAGTAGCCAAGCTCTCCGCCTTCGTGGATAGAGCCAGGTGTTTCTGGTGCCGCATGTGAGGCGATTCCGCCTGGGAATGAGAACATCTTAAATAATTTTTTCAATCCAGCTTCATCTTCAGTGACTTCTGGATAAATTTCACTGTAGCTGCCATCGATATAGGAATTTGACACCATGACTTGACCACCATGACCGGGACCTTCAATATAAAACATATTTAAATCATATTTATTGATTACCCGATTTAAATGAGCATAGAGAAAGTTTTGACCTGCAATCGTTCCCCAGTGGCCGATCGGATGCGTCTTAACATCTTCTTTTTTCAATGGCTTTCTTAACAAAGGATTGTCCTTCAAATACATTTGCGCAACGGAAATATAGTTTGCTGCACGCCACCATGCATCTACCTTTTCAATATATTCCTTTGAATCATAATTGCTGTTCATACAATGAGAACCCCTTTATAGTTTTTTTTACTTTTATTATTTTAGTACAATATACCTTTAATTAGCTTAAAAGTAAACCTTTACGCTCAAATTAATAGTATTTTTTACTTTTATTGGTTTAATAAAATATTGACTTGATCATTTCCAAGCCAATATTTTATCTTCTACTTGATTGTCACATATTCTAAATCAACCAACTTCGCCCATGTAATGATTTGTTCAGTCGTAAGATTCAAAGATACAACCGTATGGTGTCCGCCGCCGACTTCGATCCATTTACCTACCCCTTCATGGAAGTTTGGTTTTACCTTCCAAAGCACACGAGCCACTGGTAATTTTGGTGCTTCTTCTGTTGGTTCAAACGCTTCAACCTCATTGATTAATAATTTATAATGCGTTCCAAAGTCTGCCATTGAGACTACCACGCCGTCACCAGCTTTTCCATCAAATACCAAACGAGCCGGATCTTCACGGTCGCCCATTGATAATGGTGAGACAACAATCTTAGGTTTATTAACAGCCAATGTTGGATCAACTTCCATCATATGGGATTGCAGGATGGCTTCTTTTCCAGCAGCTAATTCATACGTGTAATCTTCCATAAATCCAGTGTTTTGATTATGCGCCATGACTTTCATCAAACGATCCAAAGCGGCTGTTTTCCAGTCGCCTTCTCCAGCAAAACCATATCCTTCTGCCATCAAGCGTTGCACCGCTAGTCCAGGTAATTGCTGCATACCATAAAGGTCTTCAAAGTTTGAAGTAAAGGCATTGTAATCACCTGCTTCTAAGAAACGGCGAATGCCGATTTCTTGTTTCGCTTGCACCTTAACGTGGGCTTCCCAAGTCGCCCGATCATAATCGCCATAATCAAAATCATATAATTCTTTGTATTCGGCAAACAGAGCATCCACTTCTTCATCCTTGACTGCATCAACATACTGCACCAAATCACCAATACCGAAGTAATCAACGACCCAGCCGAACTGAATCTGCGCTTCAACCTTATCACCTTCTGTCACGGCAACATTGCGCATATTATCACCAAAACGAGCCACCTTGATGTTAAAGCTTTCATTATATGCTACTGCAACGTCCATCCAGTCAGCAATTTGTTTTTGGACGCTTTCTGTTTGCCAATAGCCAACAACGATTTGATTTTGCTTTTTCAAGCGGGCATTAATAAAGCCATACTCACGGTCCCCATGAGCCGATTGATTCAAATTCATAAAGTCCATGTCGATAGTTTCCCAAGGAATACTTTCATTGAACTGTGTCGCTAAATGCAGCAAGGGTTTTTGTAATAATTTGGTCCCACGAATCCACATTTTTGCTGGTGAGAAGGTGTGCATCCAGGTGATTACACCTGCCACCTCATCACGATAATTGACTTCCTTCATAATTTTTGTAATCGTATCAGAAGTTACCGCTAATTCCTTTAACACGATGGGATAGTTCATTTTTCCGCTATCATTCAGTCCTTTTACGATCGCTTCTGCATCAGCTTTTACACTTTTCAGCGCTTCTTCTCCATATAAATGCTGCGATCCTACGACAAACCAAAATTCTTTTTTGCTCACTTCTAACATAGCTATTCGCTCCTTTTTAACATTGATGTTTTATTTACCTTGCCCATAATAGGCATTTTTTCCGTGTTTTCTTAAATAATGCTTATCTAAAATACGCTGTGGCAATTCTTCGGCAAAACTGTTCAATTGACGTGCAAAAAGATTCATTTTGGCAACCTCATCTAAAACCACCGCGTTCATGACGGCGCTATCTGCATCTTTTCCCCAAGTAAATGGTCCATGTCCATGTAATAGCACACCAGGTATCTCCATAACATCAATCCCGCATTCTTTAAAAGTTTCAATGATGACATTTCCTGTTTCGTGCTCATAGCCAACGTCAATCTCTTCTTGAGTTAAAAATCTTGCACATGGAACTTTGCCATAGAAAGTATCTGCATGGGTCGTCCCCATTGCCGGTAAATCCAGTCCGGCCTGTGCCCAAATGGTTGCCCAAGTGGAATGGGTGTGGCAAATCCCGCCGATTTCAGGAAAGGCTTTGTACAACACCGCATGTGTCGGTGTATCTGAAGAAGGATTCAAATCCCCCTCAATTATATTGTTGTCTAAATCGACAACGACCATATCGGATGCTTGCATTTGTTCATAGCTTACGCCGCTTGGTTTGATGACAAAATAGCCGGTCTCTTTGTCAAATGCACTGACATTTCCCCAAGTATATTTAATCAAGCCTTGCTTGGGTAATTCCAAATTGGCCTGAAAAACCTCTTCCTTTAAATGCTCTAACATTTCAACTTCGCTCCTCATTCGTTTCGTAATTCGTATTAAAATATTCATTTTTTCTCTTGCCTAATCATGCAGTTGCTGCATGATTAGGCAAATGGTTCTTTTTTGTCATGTATGTACGACAAACTGAAATCCTTATTTTAATGAAGTGATCGCTTCGGCTTCGATCGATAAACCTTTCTCGTAGCGATCAATAAATTGACTATATCCTTGTAGATCTTCTGTCGTCGGTTCGATGGTCACTCCTTCACTCGTCGCAAATACTTTTTGTTCTAGAAAATCTGACAGAGAAAGATTTTCTTCTAATTGGTAAGCAGCAAGTAAAGCGATGCCCCAAGCGCCCCCCTCACCCGCTGTCTCCATTACCGTCACCGGAGCTTCCATCGCTGAAGCCAAGATTCTTTGGCCCACTACAGGTGTCTTGAAAATTCCGCCATGCCCGACGAGCTTATCGATCTTGATATTTTCCTTTTTCAAAATCTCCATTCCGATGCGCATTGCACCAAAGGCACTAGATAAATGCAGACGCATAAAGTTGGCTAAATCAAACTTACTTTCAAGTGTTCGGACAAATAATGGACGTCCTTCATTCATTCCGGTGATATTTTCGCCTGAATAGTAACCGTAAGAAAGCATCCCGCCGCAATCAGATGTGCCTTCCAATGCTTTTTCAAATAGCGTATGATACAGTTTGTCTCCACTGATTTCTAAACCTAGTGCGTCAGAAAATTCCTTGAACAAATTGACCCAGGCGTTGATTTCTGAAGAACAATTATTTGTATGAACCATTGCTACTAAATCGCCTACGGGTGTAGTGACCAAATCGATTTCCGGATGAACCTGTTTGAGTTTTTCTTCAAGAACGATCATGGCAAAAGCTGAGGTTCCAGCCGACACATTCCCAGTTCTTTGGCGGACACTGTTGGTTGCCACCATGCCGGCCCCCGCATCGCCCTCTGGCGGACAAAGAGGAATTCCCTCCTGCAAAGTACCTGTCGGATCGAGTAAATATGCTCCTTCTTTCGTCAAGTTGCCAGCTGATTCCCCAGCTAGTAAGACCTTCGGCAGCACTTGATTCAGCTCTTGCTTGAAGGCGGTACCTTTAGTCAAGTCGCTAAATTGCTTCAGCATCTTTTGATCATAATTCTTTGTTTCAGTCTCGATTGGGAACATTCCAGACGCATCACCTACACCCAAAACCTTTTGTCCGGTCATCTGCCAATGAATATAACCTGCCAAAGTAGTCAAAAATCGAACTTCACTTACGTGCTCCTCTTTGTTCAAAATCGCTTGATACAAATGAGCGATGCTCCAGCGTTGCGGGATATTATACTGGAAAATTTCCGTTAACTGCTTTTCTGCCTCTTCTGTAATCGAATTCCGCCACGTTCTAAAAGGCACTAGCAACTCATCATTTTTATCAAACGCCATGTAACCATGCATCATTGCACTAAAGCCGATTGAACCGATTGTTGTTAGGGTTTCACCGTACTTCTCAAATACTTCGGTCGCCATTTTGCGATAGCTTACTCGTAAGCCCTTCCAAATGTCTTCAAGTGAATAAGTCCAAATTCCGTTCTCCAGCGTATTTTCCCATTCGAAGCCCCCAGCAGCAATCGGAACCAAATCGGAACCGATTAAGACTGCTTTGATTCTAGTTGAACCAAACTCAATCCCTAAAGCTGTCCGGCCATCCATAATATCCAGCTTGGTTTTTGCAATCATTTCCTTCGTATCGATAGGAATCTCCTCCTTTTTTCTCTTTTGTTACCGTTATCATACATTTTGTGTACGTACACGTCAATTAAAATCTTATGTTTTGTTCGTACAAATATTCCGGTCAACAAAAAAACAACTCACCGAAATGAGCTGTTTTTCCCAACTTATTATAATTGTTTCACTGAATCACGTTCGATCAATGTAGGTTCATATAGAATATTCTCTGGATCGTGTCCTTCTTCAATCGCCTCAATGATCCAGTTTGCCGCATCATGTCCCATTTGGTCTTTCGGATGATTCAATGTAGTCAGCTTAACATTTCCGAGCTTGCTTAAAGCTGAATCATCATTCCCGACAATCGATAGCTCCTCTGGAATCTTGAACTTAGCTGCGGTTAGCTGATCTACTAATCCACTAGCGATCTGGTCGTTATAACACACAATGCCTGTAAGTAATTCTGACTCTAGACGTGCTATTACCTGCTCATAGACGTCCTTTCTCGTTTCGGTCTCATAGGTAATAATATCCTCTGGAGAAAATTGGATGCCGTACTCTTCGCAGGCTTTGATAAATCCTTTCATCCTATATTTCCCTTGTAGGTCATCGATCTTCGTTATTAGCAACAGTTTTTTATGATTCTTTTTAATTAGGTACTCTGTTGCTAGATACCCGCTGGCGACATCATTGACACAAATATATGGCGCGCTGATTTCTTCATAGACCGCATTGATCATCACCATTGGAATTCCCTGTTCCTTTAATCGAACATACAAAGCCAAATTTGGATTGTATTGATTACTTTTTGTTGGTTCAACAATCAACCCTTCCACTCCTTGGGTAATCATCTTCTCAATACATTCCTTCTCCTGCTGAAAATCATTGTTGGTGCTGGCTAATAATAACGAATAACCTTTTTCCCGTAATGTTTTTTCGATACCACGAATGATCGAAGGAAATATGTAATCTGATAAGTAGGTGGTGACCACGCCGATGGTCTTGTGAGCGGAGTTTGTATTTTCCCCACGCCTATATTTCACGTCTACATAGGTTCCTGAACCCTTCTCCTTTCTAAGAAAGCCTTCATTCGCTAATAAGGCAATTGCTTGCCGAATCGTATGTCGGCTGACCTGATAATCCTTTTGCAATTGTAGTTCGGGAGGGATTGTTGTATTTTCTGGATATTCGCCTGAAAGAATTTTTGATTTCAATTCATCGGCGATTGTTTGATATTTTGATTGATTCATAGTTTCTCCTTTCTTTTCCGTTAGTCTTTGTATACAGATTAACAGAAAGGATCAAGGATTACTATATATGTCCGAACAACTTGCAATTTTTTTCTGTTAGCCAGACATATTTCTTCGCTTAATAGTAAAAACCTTGGACTTTCTTATTTGAAAGTCCAAGGCTGTGAATAGCTTATACTTTTGTCTTACTAGAGAGTGACGAATCAATCGACTTCGTAGCGAGAAGTAAATGGCTCCTCACTGCTCTTCGTAGGGCAAGGTGTCATTTTGTTGGAGACTGCTTATTGCAAGTCCAGCATTTCTCAAATACCTCAAAAAAACTACCTATAAAAATAAAACTACCGGGTTAGAAAGAGAGTTTAGATGTTAAGAGGCAGTTTCATTCTCACATTCTTTATTGTAAACAAATTTGAAGAAAAGAAAAGATAGAATGCAATATTTTTATCCCATAATTTTAATAAAGTAAAAATATCATTTAACTTTTTTCAGCTTGATTGCTTTAATTTTCTTTTGATTGTTAAAAATTTGCAATTCTAATCGGTCTTTTTCCAGCTTGACGATATGGTATTCTGTTTGGCTATCTTCTCTGGTTAGGATAATATTTCTCTTTGAAGAGTTTGCTGTGATTTTCGCATCTTTCATTAGAATGTAACCATTTTGTCTGATATTCCAACATCTGTGGTCATTACTTTTTGCTTTGATTGAATATTTCACCGACTGATTTGACCAAGTTCCTTCTAACCAAGTCGGGTTATTGACAGCATAGGCATTGAGAAAGCCAAATAAACAGAATACACATAAAATCAGCAGACAAAATAGCAAACGTTTCCGTTTCTTTGTAAGATTTTGCAAACTCCGCAATACTTTATGATTTAGCTGCTTTATTCTACTTGTTTCCCTTACCAAAAGATCTCTTCCCTTCTTTCTAAAATACGCCTTCTCCTATAGCTAACACTATAAAGGAATTTCGATGCAATAAGTTCAAACTATCCTAAACGGTTATTTTTCTGTCCTGAACGTAAAGATTATTCTGCTAGTTTGCATTGCAATATAGTTGAAAATACTTTACTATATTGTTAAGCAAACTAGTAGAAAGAGGGACACGCATGAATCAACAGGTTTCATCTCAAATGCTTAAAGGAATTTTGATGGGCTGTATTTTGATTATTCTGTCCAAAAAGGAGTTATATGGCTACAAAATTAGTGAAGAGCTGCAACACTTCGGATTTGACAGTATCCCTAAAGGAACCATCTATCCCCTATTAATGAATATGGATAAAAAAGGATTAATTGTCGGTGAAATGCGTGCTTCTGACGAGGGGCCGCAAAGAAAGTATTACCATTTGACAGAAAATGGTCTCAACGAAAAGGAATCGTTTATCAAGCAGTGGGTATTTTTGTCGGGGAACGTTGCAAAGCTATTAGAGGAGAATGAATAAAATGAAAAAGTCATCGCCTATAAAAGAAAACGCGAAATTACAAGAATTTTTAAATCCAGTCAATGACGACTATTATGGAAACTTATTGCTCTACGTTAGAAGCAGATCCTTTCTCAAAGACGAAAACGTATTAGAAGAAGCACTATTAGAAATCCTTCAGGATATTCTCGATGCTCAGGAAAATGGAGAAACGGCTGAAGATTATTTCGGCAAGCAGCCTAAAGAAATCGCTGATGATCTGCTAAAAGAAGTCCCCACCAGTATTAAAGATGGGGTTCACTTGGTTGTCGCTGTTTTATTTGTTTACGCTCTTATTACTGTGATTCCGACACTTGCTTCTCCAGATGCATTATTTGATGTGGGAAAATTAGTGATCGGCGGCATCTATTGGACTATCCTTGCAATAATAATTGTATGGCAAATCGGAAATGATGCGTATACGACTAAACGAACCTTCAAGAAATATCTGGCAATCTTTCTAACGATTTTTTTTGCGATTCTTGGAATCAGTCTATCAATCTTTCTAGATACCAGTCTGACCTTCAACACTGAAGGTCTAGTCGGAATCACAATAATCAGTGTTATTACTGTGATCTGTGGTGTTTTCTTTCTCCGCCAAACAGACAAAAAAGACTTAATTCCTTTTATTCCTGTTCTGCTTACGGCAGCGATAATTGGTATTCTCTACAGAATCCCTTTTTCTCAGGGATTTTTGATAAGTAATTTTGGGAAAATAATTGTGGCAATCTGTATGATTCTAAGTCTTATCAGTTTTTATATCTTATTAAACAAAGGAATGAAAAATAGAAGGCATGAGTAAATCATGACCAATACTGGCCGTCACAATTAATGAAAAGGAGTCGGAAATATGCAAAATTTTGATTTTACTATTGGAGATACGAATTTTATCAGTCTAGTCAATGCTCAATCTTATGAGAGCTTTATTGATGAAGACTGGGATTTAATTTCCGATTTAATTCCTCATGTCATCACGCAACAGCAAAAAGGGAATATCTTGATGTATCAAATGACTGGTGAAGGAATCGAAGCTGATTGGAGAATCGCTATCACTCATGATTCTGTTACTGTCAAAAAGTATCTAAAGAAAACCGTGAATTACATCACGGTTACAGATGGCTCACTTTATTTGATCGATTATACAAATCTAACGATGGCTGCTCAATTTTCAGATGAGTTTATCCCTGATCAGGATTGTGCTCAGTTCAAAATTGAGCTTGAGAATGGCAGCTATGCTGTCACTAGTTATTTATTTAAGGATGTCGATAACGAAATTCTTATCAATGATGAATGTGATATGCTTCTCGTTTTCCAACCATATACTGATGCTCTTCCATATTTAAATCAGCAAATTTGCTGGAGCACTTTTTAATTGAGGCCTTCTTACCGCTTCTTACAGTTGACTAACAGTATTGTCAGATCGCTATATTCTCGCTTCTTTTCTGATATGATTTTCTAAAGGAGGAGAATACTATGCTCGATGCTTTCTTTCAATTTTTTATAGATATGATCACCGGTTTTATTGACATGATCATTTCATTTGCCTACATTCCATTCGAGATCTTTGCAGATTTTATCAATGCAATATTTAGTTAAGAACCGTTCCAGTTGCTTCACTAGAAGCCTTTTACGCAATTAAATCTGCCAGTTGACTCACATTACTCAACCGGCTGAGAAAAAATCTGATGATACTTTTTTGATTGATGTGAATATCGTTCAAACAGGATTAAGCATAAGTAGTAAAATAGCCCTCAGATTCCGATAACTGGAATCTGAAGGCTATTCATCATTCTACTCAATTGGAATAGCGGTCTTCCGCTCCAATTTTTCCGCTGATTTTGGCAAAGTAACTTTCAAAATACCGTCCTTATACTCAGCTTTAATATCTTCTTCTCTCACATTTCTAATCGCAAATTGTCGGCGAACACTGCTGAAGCTTCGTTCGCTTCTAACCAAATTTCCTTTGTCATCTTCTGTTTGAGTATCTGTTTGGTGTTTTCCTTCAATCGTCAACACACCATTTTCATAATTGATTTGAATGTTTTCCTTAGGAATTCCAGGTAATTCTGCCTCCAACAAATACTCAGTGTCTGTTTCGTGGATATCCGTCTTGACCATATTGCCCTTGAACCCTTCAAAAAAATTCCGTCCAAAGTCCTCAAAAAAATTGAAAGGTGTCATGTCGAATAAATCAGAGCGACGAGGAATCATGTTGTTAGCCATTTTGACCATTCCTTTCTTTTTTTTATCTTCCTTCACTTATAATTTTACTCACGATAACTAATTTTTCAAGCGAAAAGTAACGGAAAATGAAGGTTCATTGTGAAAATTTTTTAGTTATTCATTTAACTATAAAAATCAGTAAAAGACTTCCAAAATGAATCGATTAAAAAAATTAATCGTTATTTTAAAACTAATCTATTCTAGATTGCAGTTTCTTATACGACAAAAACTGGTCAATGTGATTTCTCTTTTGTTTATCGCCATACAAATAGCTTTTTGTCTAAAATTTCGAATCCAAGATGACAATAGAACTGATAAATAGAATCTGAATCCGTATAAAAAATATTGGCTTGCCCTTCTTCAATGCGACTAGCTTCTCAAAAACAGATTCTTTCTATAAAAAAATTCAGGTACCCCTTTTTTTGAGTGATACCTGATTTTTACTATTCATTGATACTATTTCCAGAAAGTTGAACATGTCGCTTTCTTTCGGATAAATCATTGACGAGATTTTGAATTGCCACAATTGCTTGCGGTGTTACGTAAGGGTCCATTGAAACGAAGGGAAAATCCTCGGGGAGGCCTTCTCTTGGCCCCGTTGTGATCAGTCCGTCATAAGACAGGACCTTCTCGACCATCTCATCATGGCTATCCCATAATTCGTCCAAATGGTGTATTTCAAAATTTCCGTAAACGATTTGGGTAATCACCCGTGAAATAAACTTTTCTTCTGTTGGCGTAAGATCGGAAACTAATAATAGATGATGCGGCTCATCCTGAGAAGCCAGCAGCTCCAGACTTTTTTCTTCCTCTGTCAGTAAAAGATAGACGTAAGTTGTAATAAAATCTTGCGTCTGATAAATAGCGTACTTATTGACAAAAGCTTCCACAATGTCCGTTACCTTCTCTACCGCATGCTGATGCATAATAGTGACCATATCTAGAAAAATGGTGCGATTTTTTCGTAAAATGGATAGAAAGTCGCCTTTTTCGTCAAGAAGATACGTGGCATTCAACAGAACAGTGGTTAACTCAATTTTTCGTTCTTTGTCCAATGTGCCTCCCAGCAACTTTGCAAACTCTTCTGTCAACTCCATGTGCATTTTAAAAAGCTGTTTATATCTAGGATTGTCCTTTAACGCTGCCTTTCTATGCTTCTCGCTGAAAATAAGTGAATCCGTGAAAGACAACCATAAGCAATCCCGCAACAGTTCATCTGATATAGATAACTGAAAAACTTCCTTAATCATTAAGCTGAGTTCTTCCACTGTTTTTCCTTCTGGCAATACTAAAGGTTTCGTTCGGAGTTCTTCTTGAGGATAATGATGTTTATTTTTTATTCGCCACAAACTGATAAAAAAATTATAAGCCAAGCGCTTTTGAAAAATATGTTGATTTTTCATATCATTTGTCTTAATAAACTCTAAAACGAAATTTTTGATCGTTTTCAGATGGCCCTCACTCAAATCTGGCAAGACTGTCTTTAACGTATAGTGTTTCTCAATAAAATAACGGTAGTAAAAATGCCGAATCACACTTTCTTTCCCCACAATACGCAAGGGGCGATAGCATAGTTGAATACCTACACGTTTTAAATCGTTCTCTATTTTTTTTAAGTAACGTTGAGTATTGGAAGAACTCAAATATAAGTGTTTTGATAATCCTTCGATGTTATCACTGCTCTCGTATAACAAATGTTCAAGAATCTTGAATTCAAGAGAATGGGTCAATGCCTCAGCATATAGTTTTCCAATGCTGATCCCTTCCTTAAGCTTCACCCGATGCAATCCTTTAGACTTCTCAACAATAAAATCGTCCTGCAAGTCATTGATGAGACTAATATCATTCAATAAAATCGGTAACGAACAATCTAATTCGTTGAGAATTGCATCGCTCGACACCCCTTGTCGGTTATAATACAACAGTTCGATTAGTTCTAATCGACGTCTGTTGCTTGTTCCTAAAACCTGTCGAAAATCCATCCTATCTCCTCCAACTTCGTTAACAATGATACTTTTGTACGGTATCATACTTCTAACAATCCTAAAGCGTGAATTCAAAAATTTTAAATTAAATAACGTTTTTTGATTTTAAAATTTTGCTCTTTTTATTTTACTCTTTTTCAACGAATGGATGTAGTATTTTTGACCATTTTTATCAGATTACAATAAAAAAGGATTTTTCTCTCACATCTCAGCTCTTAATACTATAGCCACCTATAAAACAGCGATAAAATAACAGCGGATATCTAATTGTGACGTCAAAAAAAGACATTTCTCAAAAATCAAGAAATGTCTTGTTGGATCAAGTAATTTTTTTTTTAGCGACTAAAAGTCACTCCAATTTTCTTCATCGACTACTTCAGCTTTTTTACGCTGCTTTTTCGACTGTTTCGGACGTTCATAATTGTATTGTTGGTAATTATTTCCTCTGCTACTGTCAGCTCTTGGAATGATTAATGCCAGTAGTATATAGAGAAATACTGGTGCACCTACCAGGATTACACTGATAAAAACAAAGATTACCCGTGCAATGGTCGGATCAATCCCAAAATATTCAGCAATCCCTCCGATTGTTCCAGTGAGCATTCGGTTTGTCTGTGATTTTGTCATTCTTTTTCTCATATAAGTTTTCTCCTCTAGTTGTCATAGTCCTTCAGGAAGATATTACCAGCTTTTGAAGAAACCTCTATTTCGGCCGTCTCTCCTGCAGCTCGTTGAAAATGCAATACTTTCTGGGTATTTCCATTTCTTTTCTGTACAGTTTCACAATTGGCGAAACGATAATTAATCGTACCAATTCCTGTTTTCGCTACACCCTCGATACCCACAGTTTGCGGCAATGATACTTTGACATTGCCATTGACGGATTGGGCTTCGATTTTTTTCAAATTCTCATTGCCTGCGGTTATTTTGATATCTCCATTGATCAAGGAATATTCTGACCGCACAACAGCTGCTTTTGAAATGATCGTGCCAGTCACTGTCTCGATCAACGCGTTCGTAATCTTACCTTCGCGAATTTCTACATCATTATTGGTTCCTTCAAATTCCAACATCGACGCATCAAGTTCTTTAATCAACATTGTTCCATTCGTTGCTTTAATCGAAGCATTCTTAGCTACAAGTTCTTCAATCATCAAGTCACCTGTCAGTAATCGAACAGAAAGATGATTGTATTGACGTTTTGGTAAATAGAAGGTCAATTTGGCGTCAACCCGTTTATTTGGTACATGAAAAAGTATTTGATAGTTATTAATATCAATATGGCTGCGTTCTAGAAAGGCGTCGATTGGATCTGGCTCATCCATATTACCTAGAAGAGCGACTGTTGCCTCAACCTTTATATCATTGATCGTCTCGTCTTCCCAAGTTTTCAAAATTACTTTTCCCTTCGCCAACTTGATATCGATAGTTTTGGCGTCTATGTCTTCAAAGGTAAATTGATGACTGAAATGTGTTTTTGCTGTTCCATAAAATTTTGGATTCATCTTTTTCCAGTCGAAATCATTTGCTACCTTGTCCGAAACTCTCTCGGTTGTTCTTGTTACCATCCGGGCGATACGGCTGGCCAAATCAGTGGGTTCTTCATGGGGACGATCCATTGGACGATATTTTTGTTCTTCAAAATCATCCGGAACTTCAAAAAATCCATCCGATACATAAGGCCCTTCCGGTGAAGTAAACATATCTGCGTCAATCGCTCGACGCTCATGCTTCAATAATTCGATTTCTTCTTCCAGTTCCTTCAGCTCGATCTTCATTTGATTATAGATCACTTCATTTTCTGCTGAAATGATCCCCAGCTCAGCTTCAAGATTCAGTTCTCTAAATTCTTCTTTTT
Organism: Enterococcus avium; assembly: GCF_002891025.1. Lineage (NCBI taxonomy): Bacteria > Bacillati > Bacillota > Bacilli > Lactobacillales > Enterococcaceae > Enterococcus > Enterococcus avium. The sequence continues at coordinate 1,256,303 of NZ_NBSL01000003.1, forward strand.
TCTCCCGCAATGCTTCTATTTTTGTCTGCAACGCTTCATCGAACTCATCAATTTTTGATCGTACTGGATCTTTTTCTTTTGGTTCTGGCTCCTTATTTTCCCATTCATCAATCATGCTGGATACACTGTCAGAAGGCTGCGGCTTTTCTGATATTTCTACATCTGGTGTTTCTGGTTCTAGTTCTAGCTCCAATTCCGTTTCGGCCTCTGCTAGCTCTTCGAATGCTGACTGATCCAGATATTCGTCGTCTGTTAGCTCCCGTTCAGATCCTTCATTAATTGTTTCTTCGTTCTCGAATTCTGAGTTCTCTTCCATCTCTGTGTTTTTTTCATCTTCAACAGATTCCATAAAGCCGTCTGATTCGAGTTCTGGTTCAGGCTCAATCTCTTGCTGGAATGTTTCTTCGTGTTCTGGTTTATTTACGGGTTCTTCTAATATTTCAGTTTCTGATGACTCTTCAACTATTGGTTTTTCTTCAGTCTTTGATGCTGTTTCTGATGTTGTTTCTTCATTTAAACCAAGACTCTCTAATAAATCCAAGCCTTCCTCTGGCGATAATATTCCTTTTTTGATAGATTCTAAAATTTTTTGTCGTTCGTTCATGATAATCTCTCCTCGACGAAATGTTCTATGAGTCTATTATGCACAACCCTCGTCACCACGTCATGGGTCGAAAGGACTATATTTCAAAGAATAATTTTCATTATTGCTGTTAGTTCGTTTTCTAAAAAGTAGAAATTGCAAAAAATTTGACTCGTAGCTAATTCGTTTCAATTGAAAAAATTCATTTTATTCTCGTCACGCATACGTTCAAACTATATTACTCAATCAATAATTCAAGTGAGATGTCTGTTCTTCACTTGAACCAAACAAACTGCAAAAGTTTGACTCGCAGCTAGCTCATTTTAGTGACTTCATTTTTCTAAAAACCAGAAAAATGAGGATATTTTCGCTTCGCATATCCTCCGACTACACATTTTCAAACGTTTTAGAATAAAATTCTTGATCCTTTTTTACACCTAATAAACTGCGAAAAGTCGGACTGACAAAAAGAGTGAACTGTTTTTGTCAGTTCACTCTTCGGATTTATATTTTAAGCTTAAGATTTAAGCGTTGTTTTTCTAATTAGAAATCGCTCCATGTATCGTCTGCAACTGTTTCGGCTTGTTTGGCTTGATTACCAGTTGAAGATTCATAGGGTTGTTGGTACGCTCGGCTCTCAGTTTCTGCTTTAGGAACAAGCAGCATAAGCAATAGATAAAGTAGAATTGGTGCGCCTTCTAAGAAAAAGCTTAGGAAGACAAAGATGACACGTACAGTCGTAGGATCAATTCCAAAATAGTCCGCAATTCCGGCTAACGTCCCTGTTAATACTCGATTGTTTTGTGATTTCGTCAATTTTTCCATTTTAATTTTCTCCTTTTCCCAAAAACACTTTTTTGGAACCCGATTTGAATGTATTTTGTTTTTCCCACTCGCGATGTGTTTTTATCTTATGTCTATATTATGCTCAATCTTCTTTGATTCGTCATAGGGCGAAAGGTGTATTTTTCATCTAGTTATTTGGTCGGAGTTTTTCTAGTTCTTCTATTTATCAGCAATTAGAGACCAAAATCATTCAAACTTTCCACTATAATATGCTAAAGTAAGTTTGGGAATTTCTTATTTTCAAGATAGTTTATAGAAAGGATGATGTACTTGATTCACATTCGTGAAATGACCCTTCAAGATAAGCCAAGACTTAGACAATTATATCTAGAAAGTCGGCGTACAACCTTTTATTGGGATGATCCCGAGTTGATGCATTTAGAAGATTTCGATCGTGACACGGAGGCTGAACTTGTCTTCGTTGCAGAAGTCGAAGAAACAGTCATTGGCTTTATTTCTTTATATGTTCCAGATAACTTCATTCATTGCCTATTTGTTGATGTCCACTACAAAGGACAAGGAGCTGGTCATCTGCTTTTGGAAGAAGCGAAGCACCACTTAGAGTTACCAATGAAACTGAAATGTTTGTCACGGAACACTTCCGCATTGGCTTTTTATGAAAAGGAAGGCTGGAAAAAAGTTCGAGAAATAAATGTGCCAGATGCTTATTGGAACATGATATATCAATGATTTAGATCCGTTCTTGTATGATACTTTTCTAAAACTTATGTAATGCAGGCTTCAGCTAGTTACTTTGAATTCCAAAAAAAGGCTTGCATTTCCACTGAAACCATGTGAAAATAAACACAATAAGTTCTTCAGGGCAGGGTTTAATTCCCGACCGGCGGTGATAGTCCGCGAGCCTTTTGGCTGACTCAGTGCAATTCTGGGACCGACAGTACAGTCTGGATGGAAGAAGAAAAGCGTGTGTTTGTTGATCCTTCAGATGACAAACCCTATTTGAATCAATCAACTACACCTTTTTCTACTTTGACTGTGCCTTGCAAATGTTGTTGTAAGGTTCTTTTTTATGTTTTAAGAAAGGTGTGTTGAAATGAAATTTACTGCAAGAAAACTAGTCATGATCGCAATTTTTGGTGCTCTCTCTTATGTACTGATGCTCTTCAAGTTCCCGCTGCCGTTTATGCCGCCCTTTATGGATTTTGATTTGGCAGGTATTCCAGAATTGTTAGGAACATTTTTGTTAGGGCCTGTTTCGGGGATCTTTATCGTGCTGATCAAGCTCTTGATCAAGCTGGCGACAGTCGGAACTGCTTCAATGTTCACCGGCGAGATTCAAAACTTTATTTTGAGTCTTAGTTTTATTTTGCCTGCCAGCTTGATTTATCAACGGTCGACCAACAAGAAAACAGCTCTAAAAGGGATGCTGGCCGGAACAGCCTTAGTGACCTTTGTGGCGTGCCTCTCAAATGTGTATTTCATCATTCCTTTTTACACCAAACTTTACGGGATGTCGATGGAAGCGATCATCGCGATGACGCAAGCAGTCAATCCGATGGTGGATAGTGTTTGGAAGCTTGTAATTATCGGGATCGTTCCCTTCAACTTGTTCAAATACGGAGTTACGACCGCAATCGTCTACTTCTCACTAGACCGTTTGCGTGCGATTTTTCTTAGACGGGAGTATTTATAAATGGAATTTCAAGCAGCTGTTGAACAATTTTATCAAAAACTTGGTCGAAAAAAGATTATGGCCTTAGCAACCAGTTTGAATGATCACGTCATGGTACGAAACGTCAGTGTCATTATTCATGAAGGCAAAATCTTGTTTAAAACCGATCAGAATTTTCGTAAAACCAAACAACTCATCGAGAATCCACAGGTGGCGATTTGCTACTGGGGTGTTCAGATCGAAGGCATCGCGGTTAATCATGGATTAGTCGCTGATCAGGAGGATGACTCCTTTCGAGCGTTGTATCAAAAATATTGGGAAAAAAGCTACAACGCTTATCCTCATAAAGACAGTGAAATCCTGATCGAAGTCGTGCCAAAACTCGTTGAGATCTGGGATCAGGATGAGGATGATCGTGGATTCCAGTTGTTTATCGATTTTGAACAGAAAACAGCAGAGATTGAACAGTATGATTAGTTACTGATATATCCAAAAATAAAGCCAAATGACTATTTACTATCAATTTTGAAAGTAAAATGGTCTTTTGGCTTTACGTTCGTTAAGTATTATTCAAAAAGACTTTACCAGCAAATTGTTGATCATTACCAATCCCCAAAACTGTTATTTTGATAAACCGTTTCTGCTAGATTACCCACGGCTTCATCATACAAGCTCTTATACTGTCGATAGTCCGCTTCTAAAACGTTTAGTGTTTTTTTATTTACCCCACTATTCTTCTTCAAGCTTTCAATCTGAAATGAGAGCGTTTGGACCTGTAACTCTAATTCCTCAAAGCTAAGCTCTTTCATTCCATTTAACTCCTTCGATTTTCTTGTAATTGATCACGACTTTTCCATTATAAAATTCCAATTCCTTCTCCGACAGCACAACCGTCTTGCTGATATCAACGAGACAGCTATTCGTATATTTCTTGATGATCGTGCCAGATAAAAAGAAGCGATCTTCATTAAAAAGAAAATCAATTCTATCTCCTATACTAAATTGCAAATTATACTCATTTTCGCGAATCTCCATTAAACTATTCGGCACCATTGTTTGACCATAACTCATCCACCTCTGTCCTCCTCGCCTTTTCAAAAGAAGCCAATTCCAGCCTATAAATGCCTCTTTCAATTCATTACTTAACTATTATTCTAACCGATAGATAAGCGTGTACTCAGGGAAATTTAATGAAAAATTAATCTTTTATTTATACAAGGAACACTGTGAATGGCATTACTGATTACCCACAAAAAAGAAGCAAACTGCGTTTACAGTTTGCTTCTTTTCGATTACTTCATGACACCCTTTAACTGCTCATACAGCTTCAGATATAACTCATAATTCTTCCGATAAATTTCTGAATTATTGGAATTGGGGGTATGGCTTCTTCTGACTTGTACTGTTTTTGCGACAGCATCTTCAAAATCTTTATAAACACCCACCGCCACACCCGCTAGCATCGCCGCGCCAAGAGTAGTCGCTGTATCGGAATTAAGTACATCAATTGGTTTATTGGTCACATCGCTCTTGATCTGAGTCCAAAGCTGGCTATTGGCTGAGCCGCCCATCGCCCGCAAACGACTCACTTCAGTACCCGCTTGCTCAGCGACATCCAAATTATGCTTCAATGAAAAGGCGACACCTTCCATACTTGCGCGAATCATATGATCTTTTGTTTTGCTGTAATCTAATCCGTAGTAAACGCCTTTGGCTTTGGGATTCCAAATAGGCGATCGTTCTCCCGCCATGTAAGGCAGAAAAACAAGTCCTTCAGACCCAGCTTTAATGTTTTCAGCTAATAGATTCATTTCTTCAAAACTAGTCGTTCCATTTTTTTCAGCGTTGATCCGTTCTGTTTGCCCAAATTGTTCTTCAACCCATTTCAGAACACCGCCTCCTCCGACTGTTCCGCCTTGCAGCAGCCAGTTTTTAGAAGTGACATGGTAGCTCAGAATCAAGCGTTTGTCGGCACGATACTTGTCCGTACAGATGCTCATCCCGCCTGCTTGACCACCCTGCTCTTGCGTTTCTCCATTAGCGATCACACCGACACCAAGCGTTCCGCAAGCAGAATCCAAACCGCCAGCAACCACAGGAATTCCCGCTGGCAAGCCACTTTGTTGCGCGGCTTCCTTGGTGACTCTACCAACGATTTCATGGCAGGCAGCGATTTCTGGCAAGATATCCTCGCGTAAATTCATTTCTTTACATAGCTCTCTATCCCAAGCTCCTTTTTTCATATCAAAACATTGATAGCCATAACCTTGAGAGATATCTTGGGTGATTTCTCCAGTCAATTTATATACGATATAGCTGTTGGATTGTAAAATCTTTGCGGTTTGTTGGTATAGCTCAGGCAAATGATCACGATACCATAGAACCTTTGGCAATGTATAAGAAGGTTGAAGCGGATTTCCGCTGAGATTGAATAGTGTTTCTTCTCCGATCGTACACTTCAAATTTTCACATATTTCCTGCGCTCGTGTGTCCATCCAGATTGGGGTATTACGCAAAAGCGTCCCATCATTTGAAATGGGAATCGCTGACCAGCTTTGTCCGTCGACCCCGATGCCGACGATTTTTTCTGGTTGAATTTTTGACTTGTCCAATAGCTCCTTTATTGATTGACAGACCCCTTGCCACCAATCATCAGGGTCTTGCTCGACCCATCCCTCTTGCAGATGAAAAACAGGATAGGTTTTGGTTGCTTGAGCCACAGCCTCTCCATTCTCAGTAAATACAGCTACCTTACAAGATGAAGTACCAATATCAATACCTAGTAGATACATCTTTTCTACCTCCTACTAACAGATAACATCTTACTTACTTATTATCTCTTTTCTCTTTATAGAAGGAAAGGTGTTTTCTATTTGGGATATACTCAGTCCAACAAATTTTTCATAGGCTTGTTCATATAAAGACGCTTGTTTGGTTGGTTTATATATTGCTTTTACTTTGTTTGCTTGCTGCCATTTAATAAGTAAATCATCTTCCTGTATTCCTGCGACTGCACAAAGCATCGCTCCATATGCAGGACCTTCATCAAAGCTTAACACCTCGATCTCTGCTTCAAAGATGTCTGCAAACATTTGGAGCCAGAATGGATTCTTTACCACTCCACCAGTAATGCGAAATTTTTCAATTTTATTTTTCTCGATTTCCATGCTTTCATAAACATTCCTAAGTGAAAAAGCAATTCCCTCCATAACTGCTCGAATAATGTCACTCTGCTGATGATGAGCTTTTAATCCAAAGAGCCCCCCACTTAATGAAGGATCGAAGTAGGGGCTCCGCTCACCAAACAAGTAAGGGAGATATGTCACACCTAAACTTCCAATTGGACTTTCTTCTGCGTATTTTGTGAAGGTCACGAAAGAATCTTCTGATCCTAATAATCTCTTGATCCAATCCAAAGAATACCCGGCTGCTAATGTAACACCCATTTTATAATTTATGTCGTTAAGGACGGACGTGAAATAATGATACTTCCCTAAATTATCCGTATTATTTTCAGTTTCGTAAACCAAAACTACACCGGACGTCCCTACAGAAATAAGCCCTTGAATCTTAGGATTTGAAATATTACCAAAGGCGCCACACGCATTATCGGCTCCACCTAGTACTAATGATACTGTGCCTGTTAATCCAAAATTCTTTTTTAAGTCAGAGGTCATTTCTCCAATTATTTCTGTCGAAGGACAAATTTCCGGACATTTATCTAATGGTATCGATAACCCTTTCAGCAGTTCTGTGTCCCAGCTTTGTTTTTCAATGTCTAGCATGATTGTTCCTGCTGCATCTGAAGGCTCAGTCAATGCTTTACCTGTCAAATAATAGACCAAGTAATCTTTGGGGAGTAAGAACTTCCAGGTTTTCTCCCACAATTCAGGTTGATGCTTTTGAACCCATAAAATTTTAGGCAGCGTGAAGCCTTCTAACGGAATGTTTTTCTCTACCTTCAACAAATGTTCGCCAACTAGCTGCTGGAGTTCTTTCACTTCTTCAGTTGTTCGTCCATCATTCCATAATATCGCTGGTCTGAGTACATTACCTGCTTTGTCGATCAGGACTAATGAGTGCATTTGACCGGAAAATCCCATCGTTAGTGGCGCGTCTTTTATTTCAGGAAATCTATGAATCAACTCCATTAACGCGATTTCAAACGCAGCAACCCATTCTTGTGGATTCTCTTCACTGTATCCTTCGCGAGGTGAAGAAATTGAAAATGAGCTGCTAGTACTTCCTAAAATCCTTCCTTTCTCATTCCCTAAAATTATTTTTAATGAGCTTGTGCCTAAATCAACACCTAAAAAAAATCTCATCTTAGTTCCTCCTATTCTATTTCGTATACAGTGCAACTATGATAATCATTGGTTAAATAATTTTTTTCCGTGTGCACATAGTTAGGTTTACGTTGCATTTCAAACGTTATACCACCAAATTTTTTTACCTTCGTTCCTTTATTTGTATTTTCTTCAGTAGAAAGCTTATTCAACGTGTAGATAACACAAGCCCCTTGATCGGAATAGATCGTCAGCCTATTTTTTCTTTCAGCATCTGATAATTCAATTTTGGCCGTGTTACACTCTTTTTGATTAAAGTAATAGGCCAAATCTATCCCCTCCGCACATAGTTTCGACAAATCAGTGTTTTGCTTTAGCGCCGTTTGGAGCTTTTTTTCTTGAGAAAAATCGAACGAGCGATATTCGACTTCTTGCATCCTTGAATATTCTTCTGTCGGAACAAACTGTTGATCAATTAACTGAATGGTCGCTGGTGCTGTTTTAAGAAAGTGCTCGTTGATCGTCTCCTCTTGACTTAAATTAAAATAGCTGTGATTTGTCAGATTACAAATCGTCGGGTCGTTTGCAGAGCCCTTCATTTCAATTTTGAAGCAATTATCTTTCAACGTGTAGACCAATTCTAATTTCATCGGTTCATAAAGTGACGCATCATCTTCGAAAGTAAGGAGATAGCCAGTCGAATTTATTTTTTCTACCTGCCATTCAACTTGATGGAGTCCATTTTTTCCACCATGCAAATGCACCTTTCCTTCATTGGTATCCAACTCCACTTTTTCTCCCTGATGATTGATATAAAAGGGCGGATACGTTCTTCCTGCATTCCGACCAATCGTAGCACCGAAGAAGTACGGATTGGTTAAATAGTCCTCTTCTTTTTCATATGCTAACAGATAATTTTGATTTGTTTTTTTATTCACCATTTTTGTTAAGATACCACCATAGCTCAAAAACTCGATCAACACGTTTTCATTTTCTAATTGATACTTTTTCATCTCTTTATCCTTTCAAAAAACAGACTAGGCATGGAAAACACCTAGTCTGATTCTTATTATTTTATTCAGCAACTCGTTGGATCTCAGGATTTGTAAAAATGTCACTCGCATCATCACTTGGAGAGGAGAATTCTGAGATTACAGCTCCCTCTGTCCCAGCTTGAAACCAATGCTTAATGTCAGGTTCAATCGTATACTGTTCCCCTGCGTTTAAAACAATTTCATGTTTGACAGTATAGTATTTTTCTTGCCCCTCAGGGATCTTACTTTGAATTGACTTCACCGCTTCACCCTCGACATATAGATAGACTTTTCCTTTACGGCAACGGAAGGTTTCACGCTTCCCTTCTTCCCCATTACGAGGGGGATGGCGATGTTCAGGGCAAGTCTGTCCAGGAAGCAAAACCATTTCCTTTGCACAATAGCGGTCATTATTTTCATAAACGATCAAGTTTAAGCCTTCTGATTCAATTCTTCCTAAACCAAAATCGGCATAATCAATGGCTGCTAACTCTTCATTAGTAAAAATAATCCCTGAATCAGTAAACATTCTTTTAATACGTTCGTAATAATCCATAAATGCTTCTTTCCCCCTAATTGATCGTCAAATCATCCCAAGAAATATCCTCTTCTTCTTTTTCTTCTACGATGACTTCTGCGTTTGGATCTACTCGTTTTTTCAACAATAAAATAGTGATTGCCGTCGCTAGAGAACCGATAAATAAGGCCGCTACGAAAGCCCAAGGACGAGTCATTGTCGGAATTGCAAACATTCCTGAAGCTGGAATATGACTGTCGGCTCCCCAAAGCATACTTAGACCTCCACCAATAGCTCCGCCCACACCTGTGGCGATCACATTACGAACTAAATCATTCAGCACGATTGGGAAACAGCCTTCAGTGATTTGACAAATCCCCATAGGAAAAGCGGTTTTTAATGTTTCAATTTCCTGACGGTTGAAGATGTTCTTCTTGATGACTTTTCCAATGAAGTAAGCCATCGTTAAGCCAAATGGCGTTGTCATTGATACTAAGATTAATACCGTGATCGGTTCATAGATGCCTTCTGAGAATAAGGCGAAAACAAACGCAAAGACAACTTTATTGATTGCTCCACCGTAATCAATGGAAGCCAGCACCCCAATGATCGCGCCGTATAGGAATAGTGAAGAAGTATTCAGATTCCCAAGATAAGCGGTGATCAGATCAGTAAACCAAATGATTGGCGTGCCAACAACGTAATACATCACCATGCCAGCAATGAAAGCACTCAGAAATGGTAAGACTAATGTGGGTAGAAGTCCTTCCATCCATTTTGGAACCTTGATGACCGCCATCAATAAAGCGACCGTGTACCCGGCAACGTAGCCACCAACAACACCGCCCAAGAAACCAGTTCCGATACCATGAGCCACGAATCCAACAATCAAACCAGGAGCAATCCCCGGTTTATCCCCAATAGAATAAGCAATAGCAGTTGAAACGATCATCGGCAAGAATCCTAATCCGTAACCACCCATTGTTGTCATAGTATCCGCAAAGCTGAAGCCATCACGGAAATTCTCAATCGATGCACCACCCATCATGTTTCCGATCGCTAACAAAAAACCCGAAGCAACAATAATTGGCAAGAAAAACGAAATGGCTGTCATTAAGTGTTTTTTAAATCCAATCTGCTTGATTTTTTCCATTTTTGTCCCCCTAAACTTTGACTTCTTCCAACTTCTCTACTAGCTTGTTTGGCGACTTCACAACTAATCCTGTTGGCACTTCTACCACTTTTTTATTTTTGAAACGGTCTCGCCCATTGACTTTGATATCAGCTGCAATAATCACCACATCTGCTTCATCGATTTCTTGTTGTGTCAGTGCATCTTGCGTGCCAGCTAAGCCTTGCGTTTCAATGTGAATCTGATGTCCACGATCAACACCTGCCTGCATCAATTTTTCTTTAGCAATATAAGTGTGGGCGATTCCCGCCGTGCAGGCTGCAATTCCAACGATTTTCATATAGATTTCATCCTTTCATTTTTAATAGTATTTAACCTTGTCATCTGATTTGAATAAACGGATTTTCTCCAACGCGACTTTTTTCGTTTCTTCCATACATTCAGGGAACAACACATTTGGTTCTCTGATCTCGTTGTTTCCAGCATTCAGCACCTCACGCAATTTATTTGCGAAAACAATTTTGATGTCACTAGAGATATTGATTTTATTGACACCCATCGTGACTGCTTTACTGATTTCATCGTCTGGATTACTTGAGCCCCCATGAAGAACTAGCGGAATATCCGTCAATGCTTCGATCTCCTCTAAAATATCTAATCGTAATTTTGGATCGACATCTTTTGGATAAATTCCATGAGCAGTTCCAATAGCGACAGCCAAGCTATCCACGCCTGTTTTTTCAATAAAGTCTTGCGCAACTTTAGGATCGGTGTAAATAATTTCACTAACCCCGCCTTCAACAGTGTTACCAGTATCGCCAATCGTCCCTAGTTCGGCTTCCACCGAAACACCTGCTGCATGCGCTGCTTCAACCACTTTTTGAGAAATCGCGACATTGTCTTCAAACGATAAATGAGAGGCATCAATCATGACCGAGGTAAACCCAATACTAATCGCGTGAATCACTTGTTCAAAACTTGCCCCATGATCTAAATGAATACATACTGGAACTTTTGAATGATTCGCTAAATAGGTGGCTTGTGCAACAAAACTATCTGTCAAAAAGCTTAATTCGTCTGGATGAATCGCAATCATAACTGGCGATTGCGCCTCTTCACACGCTTCCATTACTGCGTTTAATAATTGACCTGACCCTGCATTAAAAGCGGGGACTGCAAATCCTTGTTCTTTTGCGACACTCAAAATTTCTTTTCCAGTTACTAACATCTTATCTTCTCCTTTATAATAGCCATTTATTGGAATTCCAAAATTAAATCATACAACGCATCGACAGACTCAACATTTTTTACTGCTTCAATAAATGTGTTGTTTGCCAATAAGATCGCGACCTGTTGCAAGAGTAAAACGTGAGTGGTATTTGCATCAGAATCTTTCACTGCAAACATAATGACGACTTTGACCCCCTCTCCGTCTAATGTTTCCCACTCAATTTCCTTATCTAAAACCGCGATTGCGACTGTTGTCTCTTTTACTGCTGCTGACTTTCCATGGGGGATTGCCACACCTTGACCAATGCCTGTTTCCCCTTCTTCTTCCCGTAAATAAACATCGGTGATAAAGTGTTCGGCTGAACTGATGAAATTTTGCTCTTCCAGCATTTTAGCTAACTCAGTGATAATCGCCGCTTTTGTTGTTGCTTTTGAGCCAACCATAAGCAGCTCCTTATGGATCACCTTACTTAATTCAATTTTTTCCATTCTTCTAGCTCCTTCATTGTATGATTGATGTTTTGAATATCTTTGTCCGTCAATAATGGACTTATGAGCAATACAGGGATTTTTTCAATTTTTAGCGGTACACGGATCGTCGAAAATATCAAATCTACATTTTCTTTGATAAACGCCTGATTTTTTTTGACTTGCCGCTGACTCATTGTGGCGATAATGTTCAAACTAGAAAAATTTTGCTGGATACGAACTTTCAAAAGCTCTGAAGTCCCTACACCCGTTGAACAAATCAATAAGACATTCTTATTTTCTTGACGATGGATTTTGTATTTCTCGAAGTACAACGTAAGATAACCAATTTCGGCATCGTTCATTTTGGTATCGAACATCAATTCATGATTGATTTCCTCTGCGATTTTTTTTACTTTTAGAAAGGTTGCTCGGTATTCGAGCAGCAAGCTATCTAGCAGATTGTTCTCGACCTTGATCCCTAAACGTAAACGACTAAGCATTGGCAAGATATGTAAATACAAATCTTCATATAAAGAACGACTCGCTGGTAAGAGGGTTACATCTGAGATCAAAAAGTAATCGGTGATGAATTTTTTAGTAATCTCTTCGGCAAGTTTTTTATCCACATTGCTGCTTTCTCTTTTTTGGCTGTTGATCGAATAAATATTTTGAAAAACAAAATAGATTTCCAAACTATCCATCTTCACTGATAGGTAGCTTTCAATATTGCGAATAATCTCAGCTGCTACTTCCATCATTTTGGGGTTTGCTTCCATCAGCTGCTGCTCTTCTTTTTCGAGGGGCTCTTGATTTCCTAGATAATGTACCTCTCCTTCACGATAACGTTTGATGATCATAAAAATATGGGTGTAGATGGTAATATCGTATGGATAGTTAATGTACTCATTTAACCGTTCCTCCAGCAAAGCAATCTGCTGGTCAATAAAATGTTTGTCGATCACATTTATTTTGATTCCGATCTCACTGAGACTATTTAGCTTATTCATTTCTAAAAAGATGTGGTTGATGGCCTTACGAATGCTGACTTCCTCGCCCTTTATCCATAAATACTCACGATTATAATGCAATTGGATGTCGTATTTTTTTAAGATTTCAGAGAGCTTTCGCAATCTTCGCTCAATCGAGCTGTCGCTTAAAAATTGAGTATCCATCAAAGTCCGTTTTATTTTATGGGGATATTTGAACAAAAGGGCTAAAGACACTTCATTCAAATCATTTTCTTCAGCAAACTCCACCATTGAATGGATATCTCGATTCCGAAAATGAGAACTTAACTTGTACCCTTTTCCTGCTTCCGAGATAATCAGAGGTTCATTTTTCTCTTCCATAAACAGCTCGTTTACTTTTTTGATCATTCGATAGACGGTCTTAGTAGATACATAGAGTGTCTCGGCCAGATGCTTTGCTGAGACATACTCTTCGTAAGTCAAAATATTGATCAACATATTTTCATTCGAACTAAAAATCATTTCTTCCACCTCTTGGCTTTATTCTATATCTAATGAATGCGTTTTCTCCGTCATGCTCTGTCTACAATATGTGGACAAAAAATGATTTCAAGAAAACGCATTCCGTTGAACTAGCAAAAAAATCCAACTATCTTCAATCATAAAAGATAGTTGGAAGGGATAATACAAAAATATATTAACTAAGATTTTGAGCGCAATACTTGGTGAAACTAGGTTAAATTCTTGAACAGAGAATAATTGTAGACGTTGTTTTCTGGAAACTCATCCTGCTCTTCTGGGACATAGATTGGTACAAACCCTCCTCGATTGGCCGCGATGATCCCTGACTGTGAATCTTCGATAACGTAGGCCTGTTCAGGTGAGATGCCTAAGCGAGAAGCTGCCTTGAGAAACAACGCTGGATTCGGCTTGGCTTCTTTCACTTCCGAGCCATAACAATGAGCATCCATTCGGTTCAATAATCCCGATTGCTTCAACAGTCCTTCAGCGATGCTTTGTTTGGCAGAAGTCGCCACTGCTTTCTTCATCTTGCGGCTATCTAAACAATCCAATAACTCAAAGACGCCTGTTTTCACAGCCACAGGGTGGTCTCGATAGTGTTGAGCAAACTCTTCTTCACGTATCTCAATGATTTTAGCGGCTAACTGATCGGACTGATAATATTCAGCAAGGAATTGTTCGATATCCCTCAGACTTCGACCTAATATTTTTTGATACATGTCTTCTGTAAACTCAATATCCACTACAGCAAAAGCTTTGGCGAATGCTTGTTTTGAAACAGGTTCTGAATTGATCAGCACCCCATCCATATCAAAAATTACTGCTTCCATATTTCTCCCATCTATTTAAACGTCATTTGATAAGAGCTCTGAAATTGCTCTTGCGGTGCTAGTTTGTTGATCCCCAATTTTTCTGCATAATTTCCATTCGTATCAAAGGTATCAGCGATTCCGCACCATGGTTCAATGCAAACAAATGGAGCTTCCTGCGGATAAGGCGACCAGATTCCTAAATAAGGCATGTTACTATAATCGAAAACAACTGCTTTTTCAGTTTTATCTGATTTTAGTTCGATCCGCGTATTTCCGGCGGTCTCCCAGATCAGCACGCCTTGACTGAACAGTTCGCGATTGATCGGATAGCTGGAATCCGCCAGCTCGACCGCTTTATCCGTTTGCAGCAAGACCTCTTCGGTAACTGGAATAAACTTACGTGGTTGTTTTGGTGAAAATTCCAAGTAATAATCAGTGAAGGTTGTTTGCTGATCTAAAGGCAGGTTGAACCCTGGATGGGCACCGATGGCAAAATACATCGGCTTCTCTTCGTCTCCATTTTTTACCAAATAGCGAACGATCAGACAGTTACCGATTAATTTGTATTCGATTGTTAATTCAAACTTGAATGGATAGACTTTCAAGCTTTCTTCATCCTCTGACAATGTCATTGCTAGTGAGTCGGAGGAATGATTCGCAACCAGAAATTCTCGATCTCTAGCAAATCCATGTTGAGACATCGGATAGGTTTTTCCTTCTAATTGATACTGATCATCTTTCAACTTGCCCACGATTGGGAATAAAATCGGCGCATGTCTGCTCCAAAATTTACCATCGGCTTGCCAAATGTACTCGGTACCGTCCTTTTTGGATCGAATGCTGCTGATCTCCGCACCTTTGTTTAATACCTTGACGATTAAATCTTCATTTTTCAATACTTGATAATCCATTTTTCTCCCTCTTTCTTAAACACAAAGAAGGCAGAACTAGTCTACCTTCACATTTTTATGAAAAGCGTGCAGTTGCTTGCTGGCACTGGATTTTCTCATGCCAAGATGTTGCCGTTTCGCGTAAGACAGCATTTAGCTCATCGATATTTTTGCGGCCTTCTGTCTGTAGCCATTCTCTTGCGGCAGCTTCACCTTTTGTGATATAAGGCTCCACGCCATTGGCCCAAGTAGCACGACCGCACAACACACCATTAAAGGTTGAGCCGGCTTCTTTGGCAAAGCGTAACGTTTCTTGGAACAAGGAAGCACTCACTCCAGCACTTAAGAAGATGAATGGCAGATCGGTTGCTTCGCTTTGTTCCTTAAATAATTTCGCCGCTTCTTCTTTTGTATAAACACTCTCATCACCGAAGCCTTCAACGAATTTCATATTCACTGGGACTTCCACTTTCAGCACATCGACATTATAGCGAGGATCAGAAAATACCTTCATCATATCATTGACTTTATGCGGTTTTACTTGCGCGTATTCTTTTGATGACGCATCAGCGATATTAGCGTCGTAAGACACTAATTCTAGAAAGAATGGAATTTCTTCCGCCACACATTCCGAACCGATCCGTTCCATGTAAGCTTTCTTCTGATCATTGATCTCATCGGATTCGTCGATATCGTAATAGAGCAGGAATTTGCAGGCATCTGCCCCCGCTTCTTTCAGGCGTTTCACTGACCAAACGTTCAATGAATCTGGTAAACGTCCTGGAGTTGTCGCGTCATAGCCAGTTTTTTCATAAGCCAGCAGCAAACCGGCACTTTCCGCGCGCGCATTCGCCGCAGGCAGTCCATATTCCGGATCTAATAAGATCGAGCTGGCATAGGGCGTCAATTCTTCTGAAACGATTTTCTTGAAGTCTTCAATATCCTTGTCAGTCGCTTCATCCTTATATTTGGCGATCATTTTTTTCAGAGCACCACGTTGATCGATCGCTAGCGCGCCGATGATCCCCTCATGATTACTCGTGTTCTTCAATGCTTTATATTGTGATTCAGATACTATTTTCATTCTGCTATTTCTCCTCATTGATGGCATATAATAATTTGACAGCGGCTGAATTCTTTTCGATCATTTTGTCAAAAGGAATGGCAACATCTTCCAATTTGAAGGTCTCAGTGATCAATGGCTTCACATCGATTTCACCCGTGGACATGTAACGCAGTCCCGTTTCCCATTCGTAGCCTGGGAAAGGTGCCGAATAAGACATCCACGAACCAGTTACTTCTAGCTCACCACGTAAGATTTTTTCAAATGTTTCTGGGTCAAAGACCACATCTCTGGTACTCGTTCCGACATAGACGACCTTCCCGCGCTTAGCGACAAATTCGACTGCTTGCTTCTGGGTAATCGAACTGCCGGCTGTTTCGATCGTGACTTCAGGCAGTGGATTTTTTTGATAGTAATCCTCTAGTTTCACAGCAATTGGATTAACTGCTTCATCTGCTCCAATTTTTTTGGCAAGAGTCAATTTTTTATCATTTAAGTCCACAACAATAATTTTACCAACGCCGATTGCTCGTAAAGCTAAGACAGTCAGAAGACCGATCGTTCCGGCTCCAAGAACCAATACTTCAGCTCCAGCAGGAACGCGCACACGCTCGATGCCGTGGATCGCGACTGTCAATGGCTCTAACAAAGCGGCTTCCTTTAAAGAAAGAGTGTCTGGAACCTTGACACAGTTCTTTTCAGGAACGACAACATACTCAGCCATCGCTCCTTGTTCTCGTGAACCGATAAAACTATATTGGGTACACATTGCCGGTTCGCCTTTTTGACAATTCTCACAAGTCCCGCATGGAACTAAAGGAGCTACCGCAACTTTTTCTCCAACAGAGATAGTACTTACCCCTTCACCTATTGCTTCTACCGTTCCAGAAAACTCATGTCCTAAAACCTGTGGGAAGGCATGGACCCCACCTTCAAAATAGCGAGGAAGATCTGACCCGCAAATCCCGCAATAAGCGACTTTTATCAGAACTTTTCCCGGTTTGATTTCTGGCTTAGGAATATCTTGTAATTCCATTTTGTGTTTATCAGTTACTACTAATGCTTTCACCAGTTTCAGTCCCTTCAAATTCTTCTGTTTCTACATATAACGTTCTTCTCTTGTATTTAATGAATGTGTAAACAAATGCGCCGATATACAAGACTAGGATGATAAAGAAGCCTGCCCCCATTTCAAAGGTGATTCCTTTGGCCAACAAGTAAGTAATTGGGCTACCTGCTTGGTCTAAAGAAGAAACTCGTTCGCCAGCACCTACCAAACCAACATTTTGACCTAGTAACGTTTGTAAACTGATCATTTGATTCGAGATCCAAATCGTAATGAACATGATGACTGAACCAGAGATCAATGTTCTGAATAAGTTCCCTTTGTGTATCGCAACGGCCATCGCTATAAAGAAACCAATCGTTGCTAAGTCACCAAATGGTAAAACTTGATTTCCCGGTACAATGACTGCGATCAAAATGGTTAATGGTACGAAAACCAAGCTCGCTGCGATTACTTGTGAATCCCCCAATAGTAATGCCGGGTCCAAACCAATCTTCAATTCGCTGCCTTTGAAATGCTTGTCTAGTAATTCGCGGGCCGCTTCTGAGATTGGAATCAAACCTTCCATAATCAGCTTAACCACCATTGGCATCAAGACCATTACAGCCGCCATTTGAATCGCTAGTTGAAGTGAGTCGCCAACTGTATAGCGCGCCAGCATCCCGATCGCAAACCCAAGAATCGCTCCAACGATCGTCGGCTGTCCTAATACACCTAAACGTTGTTCGATTTTTTCTGACGTAATGTTGATTTTATTGACTCCTGGAATCATCTCAATCAAATCATCGATCGGTTTCGCGAAAATCCCCATGTAAGCAGAGGACCCGTGAGGAATCGAGATTCCTTCCAATCCGAAATACTCGTCAGTAACATCGCCAAACATATCCCCAAGCTTATAAGCAATAACTGCGTGAACCACAACGCCTAAAATACCTAAGTAAAAATTGCCTGTTGCTGTTTGCACGATCGCACCTGTAAAGGCCATATGCCAAATATTCCAAATATCGACGTTAACAACTCGCGTCATTTTTAATAGAAGCATTACGATATTTACCGCAATAGCAACGGGGATCGCTACTAGTCCTAAATCAGATGCCCAAGCCATTGGTGAAGTTCCCGGCCAACCAAGGTCAACGACATTCAACCCAAGATTGAAGTTTTCCGCCATCGCTTCTGCCGCCGCACCCAAATTCTCCGTCAATAAACTAATTACTAAACTAATTCCAACAAAACCAATCCCGATGGTGATCCCTGAGCGTAAGGATTTTCCAATGCCCTGTCTCAGTAATAAGCCCAAAATGAAAATGACGATTGGCAGCATTACGCTTGCGCCTAGATCAACAATATATTGAATAACTCCCATTTTATTCGCCCCTATCCTTTATTTTTTTAAAACGTCTAAAATCTTTTCTTCGGTCGCTTGAATGTTCACTCCAGAGACAAATGCAACTCCATGAATGACTGGAACGCCATAATCCTTTTTGACTCTGGCTGTGGTAACAATCAAATCAATGCCATCTTTTTTGGAATCTAGCTCATTCACGCGACACTGTGTGACTTCCACTGGAATCCCTTCTCTTTTTGCTAACTCTCTGATTTTGTTGGCTGCAACGGTTGATGTTGCCACTGCTCCGCCACACGCTACGATTACTTTTTTCATTTTAAATTTCCTCCTTTATAGGTATAAATATTGATTGACGATTTCCAGCATTTCAGCGGATTCTTTTGCATTTACCAAGCTGTCCACGAAGCCCTCTTTTTGGATCGATTCGATCAATTTCTGTAAGACCTCTAAATGCTTTGGTCCATCCTTGACTGCCAGCATGACAATGACCGAAACATCGATCGTATCATCGTCTTCGCCACCCATTTCATTAAAAACAACCGGATTTGTTAACGTGGCAAAAATCAGCTGATCTGAGTTAACCAAACTTCCATCTGTATGTGGGATAGCAACGCCGTGTTTTACTGGGAGACCGGTTGGGAAATCTTTTTCACGATCCTTCAGCGCTTGGGCAAATCCTTCATTGACGATTCCTTTTTCTTGTAATGTGTCGGACAATTGGTCAAATAGTTGCTCCTTGTTGTCGACTGTGTACTGACAGTACATAAAATCCTGCGAAATCATTTTCTTCCTCCTATTTCTTAGTCAATTTCTTTGCAAGTGCAATTTGATTTGAGAAATGCAAATCCGAACGCCATGTAATCGTTTGCTTTTCTCTGTAACCGTTAACATCATGATAGCACATTATTTTGCTTTTGCAACACTAAATTTTGCTTTATTTGTGTTTTGCAACTAAAAAGCAAATATTTACATTGTTATAGCTTGGCAAAGATGCTATTATGAGAAAAAAGAAGAGGAGATGTTACTATGATTCACTTAGTTTGTCCAAATCCTGCGATTGACAGGACGCTGTTAGTTGATGGATTTGTCAAAAGCCTGCCAAATCGCCCCTATGAAGTAAAAGAATTTCCTGGAGGTAAAGGATTTAATGTCGCCTATGCTATTGGATTTGAGGACCCTGCTGTTGAATTTTGTGTTCATACGATTGCTGGTGGAAGAAATGGTGAGTATCTCGGTGAGTTGGCAATTCAGAAAAAGGTCCCAGTGAAATTTACCAAAATTGACAGCAATACGCGAGTTTGCAATATCATCATGGATACTAAGAATCACGATACTTATCCGATTTACGAAAACAGCTTTCAGTTGAACGATGACCTATTGAAGCAATACACCAACACCTTAAAGCAATCGATTCATGAGGGAGACTACATTGTATTCAGCGGTTCATTGATGAAAGGGATGCCGGCAAACTACATCGCGACATTTATTGAGGAATTTCGTGAGCAGAAGGTGAAAATCTTTGTAGACACAAGCGGAGACGCATTGCGCGAGGCCTATCAAGCGAAACCTTACGCAATCAAGATCAATGATGAGGAAATTTTGGATATTTTCCCTGAAGCAGCTCTAACGACGATCGACTCTTATGCAGCACTCCTAGCCTCAGAAGCCGTTGAAGATATTCCCGTATTCATTATCACACTCGGCGAAAAAGGGATCATCGCCAAGATCAATAATCAAATTTTGTATGTCAAAGCCAAAAAAGTAGAAGCAAAGAATCCAATTGCTTGTGGGGATTTCTTCTTAGGAGGGCTCGTTAAAAATCTGGCAACCGGTCAAAGTCCTGAATTTACATTGAAAAAAGCCATCAGCTACTCGACTGCGAATGTGTTGAGCTGGTATCCGGAATTAGATAACCAGCAAATAGCAGAGATTTTTGAATCCTTGGAAGTAACTAAATACTAAAAAAGAACTAGTGTCGTGATAGGCACTAGTTCTTTTTCAGCTTGAAGCGATCAGCTCGACTCCATGCTCCTTCAGATAATCAAGTTCATAACTGTCATTAGGCAGCTGATCCGTTACTACAATATCAATCTCCTCAAAATTGGCCGTTCGATTGAAGGCAATATTGCCAAATTTACTTTGATCCGCTAGCAGGATCGTCGTTTGGCTTTGCTGGATCATTTGCTTTGAAATCAGGACTTCCCCCATATGATGACTTGTGACGGCGGCTTTGTGATCGATCCCGCTACAGCCAAAAAAGCCGATCGTGATGAAGATGTCACAAATATTATTCAGGGCAAATTGACCAAATAGTGATGATTCATTGTTTCGCACCACACCGCCGGGAATCAAAATGTCGATCGTTTTATTTTTTATCAATGTATTGATGATTGGAATGGTGTTTGTGACGACAGTAATGTTCTTTAGCTTAGCGATTTCCTGTGCTAAGGCCAATGTTGTTGTACCATAATCCAAATAAATACTGTCGCCTTCCTCGATGTAGCTCACAGCAGTCTTAGCGATCCGCTCTTTTTCAAGCCGCTTTTCGATTTTCCTTTTTTCATAATCAGTCTCGCCAGAGGGACTTTCCAAAACCGCTCCGCCATGGATTTTCTTAATGCGTCCTTCGTCTTCTAGGGTATAAAGATCTCTGCGAATCGTTTCTCTGGTCACCTTCAACTCCTTGCTGAGCTCGTTGATCCTGACGGAATGTTTTGTATCCAAAATAGTTAAAATATAGTCCTTTCGTTCTATTGAATTCATTCCTTCCTCCTATACTTATACGAAAAAAGGACAGTCAAGCTGTCCTTTTTACTGCTTTAAAAAGTCCAAGATCTTTTGTTCTGTCGCCGCAATATTCACGCCAGAAACAAAGGCCACACCATGGATCACTGGTACACCATAATCCTTTCGCACTCTGGCCGTTGTCACGATCAAATCAATCCCGTCTTTTTTCGAATCCAATTCATTTACCCGACATTGACTAACTTCTACAGGAATTCCTTCTCTTTTTGCCAATTCACGAATCTTGTTCGCTGCTACTGTCGATGTTGCGACGGCTCCGCCACAAGCTACAATCACTTTTTTCATCTTTCTTCCTTCTTTCCTTCTGTTGTAATCGCCAACATAACGATAACACATTTTTTGCTTTTTGCAATATTTTATTTTGCATTTATATAATAAGCGAATTTTAAAGCAAAATAATAAGCAATGAACATTTTTGCCCACTGCTTACTATTATTGCTTTTTATTCTTCGGGTTCGTTTAGGCTATAAACCAGTTCAAGCCCCTGCTGTGTATATTGTTGAGATTCTTCTTTATTTCTTGGGCTATCGGTGATGACGATATCAATCTGATCAAAAGTAGCCGTTTTATTCAAGGCGACTGTGCCGAATTTGCTATGATCTGCCAAAACGATCGTTGTCTGGCTGTGCTCGATCATCTCTTTTGAGACTAAGTTCTCCCCGGTATGATGTGAAGTAATTCCTCTGGCGGCGTCAATTCCGCTGCAGCCGTAAAAACCGATCGTTACAAAGATATCCTTGATATTATTTGACGCGAAGGGGCCATATAATGAAGATTCATTATTGCGAACGATTCCACCAGGAATGATCAAATCAATCGACTCATTTGCCAACAAAAGGTTCACGATAGGAATCGTATTGGTAACCACGGTCACGTTTTTCATCTTCAAAATTTCTTTGGCCAACTCTAAGGTCGTCGTTCCGTAATCGAGATAGACGGTATCGCCCTCTTCAATATATGAAGCTGCTTTTTTGGCGATCGCAGTCTTTTCAGCATGAAATTCATTTTTGCGCTTTTCGTAATCAGTTTCTTTGTTGACTGTTTCTAAAACAGCACCGCCATGGATTTTTTTGATCAAACCTTTTTTCTCAAGGAGATATAAATCTTTCCTGATCGTCTCTCTGGTTACCTTCAGACGCTTGCTAAGATCCAATATTTTCACCGCATGATTTTCTTCCAATTCTTTGATGATAAACTCACGACGTTCTTCTGAATTCATTTTGCTCTCCTTATCCACTATTCTGTCTTTTTGTATCATCATACCATATAATTCTTTATTTTTAGGAGAATAACAAAAAACAGCAACCAAAGGCAAAATCATAAACAAACTTTTACTTTGCAAAGTAAAACAGCACCTGCGAAAATTCTCGCAAGCGCTGTTTGGTGGATCTTATTTAGTTAATGCTACAGCCTTTTCAACGATATTCTTCGCTGTCAGACCATAATGTTCTTTCAGCAATTCTGGATTTCCTGATTGACCGAATTGGTCTTGGACTCCGATTTTTACCACTTTCGTTGGTTGATTTTCAGATAAGAATTCGGAAACGGCACTGCCCAGTCCTCCCACAACACTGTGTTCTTCCGCAGTGATGATCCAAGGTGTCTCGTTAGCCGCCTGTAAAACCAACTCTTCATCTAAAGGTTTGATCGTAGAGAAGTTCAACACTCGAACATTAATGTTTTGCTCCGCCAACTGTTTCGCTGCATCTAGTGCTTCCTGAACCATCAAGCCAGTTGCGATAATCGTTCCATCCGCTCCTGATACTAGCGTTTCCGCTTTTCCGATGGTAAATAGTTGCTTCGATTCGTGAACTCTTTCAACTGCTAAGCGTCCTAAGCGCAGATAAACCGGTCCTTCATGTTCCAAGATCGCCTCGATTGCCGCTTCTGTCTCCAGATCATCCACAGGATTGATGATGGTCATTCCCGGAATCGCTCGCATCAATGCGATGTCTTCGATTGCTTGGTGTGATCCGCCGTCTTCACCAACGGTAATTCCCGCGTGAGTCGCCGCGATCGTGACATTCAATTTCTGATAAGCTACCGCATTACGAATCTGCTCATAAGCTCTGCCGGCTGCGAAGATAGCAAAGCTGCTGGCAAATGGCCGCTTTTCACCCAAAGCTAAACCCGCCGCCGTGCCGATCATATCCGCTTCTGCGATGCCCATATTGAAAAACTTATCCGGTGCCACTTTGGCAAACACATCGGTTTTGGTCGCCGCAGACAGATCCGCATCTAGCACAACTAAATCGGGATGTTCCTTGAATTTTATCAGCGTTTCACCGTAAGCTTGTCTTGTTGCCTTTTTCACTTTAAAACGCCTCCTTCAACTCTGCCAATGCCTGATCCGCTTCTTCCTGAGAAGGTGCTTTCCCATGCCAACCGACTTGATCCTCCATAAAGCTGACCCCTTTGCCTTTATGGGTTTCGCACACAATGACAGTTGGTCCTCCATCGTAAGCTTTCGCTTTTCCGATTGCCGCCGTCAAGGAGTCAAAATCATGCCCATTCGCAGTTAGTACCTTCCAATTGAAAGCAGCGAACTTCTTTCCTATATCTTGCACGCCCATGACTTCATCATTTGTGCCGTCGATCTGCAAACCATTGTTATCAACGAATGCGATCACGTTATTCAATTTGTAATGTGCGGCAGTCATCGCGGCTTCCCAGACTTGGCCTTCCTGTAATTCGCCATCGCCAAGCAAAATATAGACGTTCTTTTCGATGCCATCCAGTCGTTTTGCCAAGGCTAAGCCATTTGCAATCGACAAACCTTGTCCTAACGAACCGCTTGATGTATCAACACCCCGCGTTTTGATCCGATCTGGGTGTCCTTGCAAATGACAGCCAAATTTTCGTAAATCCAGTAGTTCTTCTTTATGAAAAAAGCCTTCGTCAGCTAAAACTGTATACAATGCTGGTGCCGCATGGCCTTTCGAAAGAATAAAGTGATCGCGGTCCTTTTGATCATAGTTTTCCAGTGTAATTTCCATTTCCTGATAGTATAGTACCGTTAGAATATCGATTGCTGAAAGAGAACCTCCAGGATGCCCTGATCCTGCGGAAGCCAGCGCCCGAATGATCCATTCACGCAATTCTACGGCTTTTTCTGCTAAATTTGTCATGTTCATCTTCCATTCAATCTATTTTTTCATTTCCTCAAGGAAGACATTCATCAGCATCCAAGAAGATTCCGAACCAGGGTCTTTGTGTCCGACTGCACGTTCACCTAAACGCATCGCCCGCCCTTTTTTCGCGATCAATGGAATCGTTGACTCTGCTCCTTGTTTCATAATTGACACCGTTTCCTCCATTACCGCCACAGGATCGTCGTCATTTTTATGCGCCTCTAAATACTCGATCCCCGGCTGCAGTGCATCGATCATGGTTTTGTCACCGATTTCTGCTTTGCCGCGTTGCTGAACAGCTGCCACACCGTTTTTCAGCATACCCGCAAATTCTGGGAAGGAAACCGCTTCTTTGCCAGCATCGTCCTTGCCCATTTTGATAAAGAAGCTGCCATACAATGGACCTGAAGCCCCGCCGACTTTACTCAACAGCAGCATGCCTGATTTTTTCAATAATGCTGTGACATCTGCTGCTTTTTCTAAATTATCTTGCAGATTAGCATTCACCGCGCGAAAGCCAATGCTTAAATTGATTCCGTGATCGCCATCGCCAATATCTGAGTCCAGTTTGGTCCAGTAGTCACGATGTTCTTCCGCAAGCTCTGCCATTTTTGCCAAACTATTAGCAAAGAATTGTTTATCTAATACCATTTCACCCATGATTGCACCTCATTTATATTATTTTTACTTGGAAAAAGCTTCATTCCTACTTTAGTAACGACCAATTGAACGAATCGGAAACAAGCAATGAAACCCTTTTCTTACAATTTATAATACGGTGTATTACAAGGGGCATCAAGCAATTCTTTGACCTCGTCATCCAATTTGACTAACGTAACAGACATTCCCGCCATATCCATCGAAGTCGCAAAGTTGCCGACATCTGTCCGATGGATCTTGATGCCTTTTTCATTCAAGATTTGATCCACACGACGGTAGCAGACATATTGGTCCAATAATGGCAGTGCGCCCAGACCGTTCACTAAGACGTAAACTTCATCACCGGCTACTAATTTTGCATCATCCAAAATGATCGCCATGATCTCATCAATAATCACATCGGCTTTTTCGATCTTACGACGTTCGATCCCTGGTTCACCGTGCAATCCCATACCGATCTCCATGTCGCCTTCATCCATTTGGAAGATCACTTCGCCAGTAACTGGCAAGGTTGAAGAAGATAAGGCTACACCTAATGAGTACGTATTGTCGTTGGCCTTTTCCGTTACTGCTTTGACCTGATCCAAATCATAGCCCTTCGCCGCCGCACTTCCAGCAACCTTAAAGACTGGCAAATCACCCGCGACACCGCGACGATCTTTCTTGTCTTTTGCAGAATAAACATCGTCCGTTGTCGTCACTGTTTCGACACGAATCCCGTCTTCTTCAAGCGCCATTTCCGCACCCATATCGAAGTTCATCACATCGCCAGCATAATTTCCATAAAGATACAGACAGCCTTTGCCGCTATCAAACGCTTTCACCGCTTCGTAACAAGCATCTGGCGCAGGCGACGTATTAACGTTTCCAACAACCGCCGCATCAGCGAAATCTTTCCCAACGTAGCCTAAGAACATTGGTTCATGACCTGATCCGCCGCCGACGATTACTCGCACACGTGGTTCTTCACTCATTAATTTACTGACAACCACCCGATTTTCTAAATCCAAGTTTACGTATTGCTTGTTCGCTGCTGCATAGCCTTCCAGCATTTCCTCTACAACTTCATAGCCATCATTGATTAACCGTTTCATATTCCCATTCTCCTTGTAAAATATATTTTTTTGATACTTTTTTATAAGAATAAAGACAATAACAATCCACCTAATAATCCGCCCGTAACGGCTGCGGCGATTTTTGGTAATGATTTTTTTACATTGCCGCCAACTAATGCGGAAGCGACCCAGACACCGACACCGGCTGCCAGCCCTTGATCAACCCACGCGCCTGTTTGTGCGATCATCGGTGTTGAAATACCGTGATTGATACACCAAACAGTTCCAACAATAAAGAGTGCGGCCATCCAGCCTCCGATTGGCCCCCAGTGATCTACCATTTTCCCCCATGCCATGCGAATTACAAATGGGAATAAAAATCCGCCGCATACTGTTGCAAGTCCTAAGCCCAAAGACATTATTTTTCCTCCGTTTCTTAATGGATTATTCTTCGCCAACTAAACGATCTAACTCTTTTTCTGTCATTCCTGGTTCAGGTGCCTTTTCATCGCGTTGTTCTTCTTTTGCCACACTTTTTTCAAAAGCTGCAGCTACGATCCCACCAATAACCGCACCCACGATGACTAATGCGATTGTTGGTAATGCATCAGTTAATACAGATGAACCCTGCATGAACGTATCTCGAGCAATTCCGCAAATACCAATTGCAAGCCCCATATCAACAAATGCTGCATCATCTTCGTTGCCTGTCAAATTCAAGTAATGATTCATAAACCACATGGGTCCAATAATAATTCCAGCTGCCAAGTAACCGCCAAAGATGCCAAAACTGCCTAACTCATTCCAAACAGACATTACAATAGTGCCAGCGATCGTGTAACCTACCATACTTCTCAGAAACTTCATTTCTTTCGCTCCTCACTTTTTTTATTCAACAAAGCTTTACAGCTGTGCTAACTCTTGGATTATGGTTTCCTTCTCCTGACAAACGGTTGCCTGAACAGCTGCCGCAAATGCCCCCTCAACTAACGGGCAATCCATGATTTCCGTTTTCATCGCCAGCTCTTCATCATCAATCAAGTCAATCGCTGTTTCCGAGCTTAGAATAGCGCTTCCAATATCGCAGAAAATTAATATATGATGGCAGTCCGCATTCTCTTCTATTGCCTCCATGATCATGATCGAGTTGGTGCCTAGCCGCCCATCACCTGTACCGCCTGCAGAAATAATTCGCACTGCATCGTTGGTACCAGTCATTTCTTCGATCATTTCTTTGGTTCCATCAGTAATTTTCTGACTATGGGATACTAAAATAATGCCAAACATGTTTACCCCTCCTTTACTTTTTTTACTGTTTCAACAATTGACGCGTACTGTTTCGGATTATGCCCAAAACGACCAACGAATACACCATCGACATTTTCATCGGAAACGATTAGCTTTGTATTTTCCTGCGAAACTGATCCACCGTATATGATGCGGATGTTTTCTGCCGTTTGGATATCGTACAATTCTTTGATGCATTCACGAATCAATCCATGAACCTGCTGCACATGAACCGCGCTGGCTGCGCAGGTTTTCCCCACTGCCCAAGCCGGTTCATAAGCTAAAATGATTTTCTCTGCCTTCTTGCCCTCGATTAGGAATAAATCCAGAAATAGTTGTTTCTTCATTAGCGCTTTAATCTCTTGATAATCCTCTGTTTTCGTAACTTCACCGATACATAGAACCGGTGTAATATCAAAGTCCAGAGCCAAACGAACCTTTTGATTGATCATATCGTCCGTTTCGTTGAAAAGCGTGCGTCGTTCGATGTGTCCAATCTCGGCATAGCCACCCTTCATTTCCTTTAGAGATTCAATCGAGAATTCTCCTGTGTAGGCGCCGTTTGGCACAGGTGCGATGTTTTGCGAACCTAAACCGATTTCTGAATCCTTCAAAATCATAGCTACCGGATATAGCACACCCATTCCTGGACACATGAATTGTTCAACCTTTTTCTCGTCACCCACTTCTTCAACAATAGCGTGGGCAAAATTTCGAGCATCGTCGATTTGATTTTGATATAGCTTTAAACTGATACCAACAATTGGTTTACGCATGATATTTCCTCCTTTCAGAAATTTTTTCTACAATTATTTTTTAAAGGCTTCCCAATCCTTCAGGAAGGCTTGAATTCCTGCATCGGTCAGTGGATGTGACCAAAGTTTAGGGAACAAAGTACCTGGAATCGTTGCGATATCTGAACCTAACTCAGCAACATCTTCCACATGCTTTAAGCTGCGAATACTCGCGGCGATGATTTCTGTTTGATAACCATATTGGGTTAACACTTTTTTCAAATTGCTGATTAACGCCAAGCTGTCGGTAGCGATATCATCCAAGCGCCCTACAAATGGACTAACGAACGTTGCACCTGCTTTAGCGGCCATTAAACCTTGTGCGACTGTAAAAACTAAGGTGACATTGGTCTTGATTCCTTCTTTAGATAAGATATTCACTGCTCGCAGGCCATCTTCTGTCATAGGAATTTTTACGACGATATTGTCCGCCCACGTTGAAATATCTTGAGCCTCTTTTACCATGTTCTCGGTATCAAGAGCGATCACCTCTGCACTTACAGGTCCATCGACCAAACCGCAGATTTCTGTGATCACTTCTTTAAAATCTCGACCTTCCTTTGAAATGATCGTGGGATTCGTTGTTACACCATCCACCAATCCTAATTGATTGATTCGTTTTATTTCCTCTACATTCGCTGTGTCTAAAAAGAATTTCATCATTTTTCCTCCTATTTTGAATACTCGGCTTCTTTTTCCATGATTTGATCAATCTTTCTGCCAGAATTGCCGCCTTCGAATGTGACTGACAAATATTCGTCCACAATTTTTTTAGCAACCTCTAAACCAATGACCTTTGAACCCATCGTGATAATCTGTGCATTGTTGCTTAGTTGCGCTCGTTCTGCAGAATAAGTATCGTGAACTTGTGCAGCTCTTACTCCAGGAATTTTATTGGCTGCCATCGCCATGCCAATCCCCGTTCCACAGCAGAGAATCCCGCGATCAATTTCCTGATTTACTACCCCGTTTGCAACGTTAAAGGCAATATCCGGATAGTCAACCTCGTTTGGAGAAAAGCACCCATAGTCCTTTATTTCGAATCCCTTTGCTTCTATATATGCGAATAATTCACGTTTCATCTCAAACGCATTATGATCTGATCCAATTCCAATTTTCATTTTTCTCTCTCCTTTTTCTCTTTGTACCCTCATAGTAAGCGCTGGCTTTCGTTTTGCCAATCATTATTTTCGTTTATTTTCGTTTTATTCATTATTAACGAAAGAAAAACGCGACTTTTCGATTAAAACGAAAAATAAATCGTTGAATATTGTTGTTTTTTCTATTTTTTTGCTTTATACTATACTCAATTAGATATTTTGGAGGAACTGCTTATGTATACAAACCAACGAAGAGAAAAAATTCTTGCTTTGCTACAGGAACGGGGTTCTGTCTCCGTGAATGATTTGACCGAACTATTATCTGTTTCAAAGGCAACCATCCGCTCAGACCTTAATTACCTTAGCGATAACAACATGTTGATCCGAACACATGGTGGTGCCACTCGTTCGAAAGAAGACGAAACCTTGAAAATCGATAAAAATTATGACATTCGAAAACAAAAGAATATTGAA
Source organism: Enterococcus avium (assembly GCF_002891025.1). Lineage (NCBI taxonomy): Bacteria > Bacillati > Bacillota > Bacilli > Lactobacillales > Enterococcaceae > Enterococcus > Enterococcus avium. The sequence goes on from NZ_NBSL01000003.1 coordinate 1,286,007, forward strand.
AAGAAAGCCGAGATCGCCAAAAAGGCGTTTCCGCTGATTGAAAATGGTGAATGTATTGTTTTAGACGCCAGCTCTACTTGCTATGAGTTAGCAAAACTCATCAGTCAATCTGATTTACGTATCACCGTGTTAACGAATGGATTGCGTACTGCCTCTCTTTTAAAAGAAAATCTAAATTTGACAGTTGTATTAATCGGTGGCGTCGTTAAAGGGAGTTCGAATGCGGTGGAAGGCGTTTTAGGAATTGAAATTCTAAAAAAAGTCAACATCGATACCTTGTTTACCTCCGCCTACGCCATTTCTGCTACAGAGGGTCTTTCGGATTTCAATCTATATGAAGTAGAACTAAAAAAACGAATGGTAGAGTTAGCTTCACAAACGATTGCTTTGATTGATAGCACGAAATTCGAGAAAAAATCAATTGCGACATTTGCTAACCTTCCTCAATTAACTGCGTTGATCACAGATGATGGAATTCTCAGCGAAGTAAAAGAGCATTATAGTTCAGTTGTGACATTTTTAGATTAAGAAAAGAGCGAGGAACATTCTAAAATTAATGAATGATTCTCGCTCTTTTTGTTTTCTATCATCCGTTTAAGCTTTCTATAAGCTAACCGTCATACACTCTTCTTGTGGATGAACTTGGTGTTTAGACTCAGAAGTGGGACTTAAAACGACGGTTTGTTTCATTTGATACGAGGTGCAGGTTCGATTCCTGTCATCCACGTTAAAAAAACTAAATGACGTATTAATACTAAATCCTGCTCTTCTACTAAGCAAGAGCAGGATTTTTTCGTTGATTTTCCACCGTCATTTACAAATGAAACCATTTACACCTTATCTGGCCGATAGTAGACTTAAGGTAACAAGTTGATTAGGACGTGATGGAATGATTATCAAAGCAATCGTACTAGATATTGATGGTACGTTATTGAACACAGGAAAAATAATCTCGGAAAAAACCAAACAAGCCTTGATCGCGGCACAAGAAAAAGGCATCAAAGTCATTTTAGCTTCCGGTCGCCCAACGACAGGCATGCTGGAGCTAGCAGAGCAATTGGAAATGACCAAATATGAGGGCTTCCTCGTTTCATACAACGGAGCGCGCGTCACTGATTGTCTGACAAAAGAGGTGCTCTTCAATCAGGCCATGAGTATCGAAACGGGCCAAGCAATTCTAGAACACTTGAAAAATTTCGATGTCATACCGATGATTGACAAAGAAGATTATCTTTATGTAAATGACGTTTACAGCGGCATGCTGGATTTACCTGATGGCGCATTCAATATTATTGAATATGAAGCACGCGGCGGTAATTTCAAACTCAGTGAGATTGATGATCTGGCAGCCTTTGCGACCTTCCCGATCAACAAGATTTTGATCGCAGCACAGCCAGAATATTTGCAGAAGATTGCACCAGCACTCCATGCTCCTTTTGACGAAATCGTTACAGCCGCCTTCTCTGCACCGTTTTATTTTGAGTTCACTGACAAAGGAATTGATAAGGCGAAGGCATTGAATACGGTATTTCCTGAAATGGGCATCCATTCAGAGAACATCATCGCATTTGGTGACGGGCACAACGACCGCTCCATTATCGAATACGCGGGGATCGGTGTTGCGATGGGCAATGCGGTAGATGCACTAAAAGAAATCGCTGATGATGTGACACTTTCTTGCGATGAGGATGGGATTGCAGCGGGATTGGAGAAATATTTATAAACAAAAGCAAGGTTTGGGAATTCAATCTCCCAAAACCTTGCTTTTAATCGTTATGCCTTCACTTTTCTATGCTCGGAATCTACAACAAAATCGATTCCTTCAACACCAAAATAATCCGCGATCCGTCTTTTCAATTCCTGCATCGCTTGATTGGCACGTGTTGCTTGTTCGCTAGTGACCGATTCCATAAAGAAAATGACATCTTGAGTTTCTTCTGTCAGCATTGTCCGTTGGGCTTCTCGCCAATTCAAGCAGCGGCAAATTGCACCTTTTTCGTCATAATAGATGATCTCTTCCGGTAAAGCGGGGGCATCAGCTTCAGCGCCTAAAGGTAAAAACGCTTCTCCGCCAGCTGCTTGACCCAAATGAATATCGCCTACAATTTTTTGCAGGTCTTCCCCGCCGCAGGGCACAGCGAACTCCAATGAGATACTATTGTAAATATCGACTAGCGGATTGATGGGTCGAAACTCACGATCCTGACTGACTCTTTTCAGTAACGCTTCAATTGACGAACGAGCGCCCTTTTTTGTTTTGAATTGACTGAAGGCGCCGCGCCATTGGGCAACGACGAGGTTTTGACTAAAGGTTTCCTCTGTTAGAAATTGCTTGGCGGCTTCTTTTCCTTCTGCTAATAATTTGGTCAAGTAGGGATCATTTTCCTTCGAGTGATTGTCTCCGATTCCTTTTACGAGTAATACATTGATTTGCGCTTCAGGGAAAACCTCCCAAAAAGATGGATCTGCAATAAAGTTTGTCATTTGTTTGCTCCTCATTCGTTTATTTGCTCCAGATAGGGTCTTTTATTGCCTTTTTTGACGGAGGTCCACTCTTTGTCAATCGTTGCTGCCACAATTTTTAATGCTTTGGAAAATGCTTCAATTTCCTTTTTTGACAGGTTTTGCAAAGCGATTTGATTGGAATATTGATTTTCTAGTTGAATGATCGGAACTAGCTTTGCGCCATCTTCTGTTACAAATAACCGTCGAATTTTTTTATTTACGTCATCTGCTTCTTTTCTAATAAAACCTTTTTCCTCAAGCTTCTTAATCGCTCGCGCAGCCGTCGTGCGATCCACCTTGATCATTTCGGCTAATCTATCTGGAATGATGCCGGGATTTTCGAAAATTCGTATCAAATATAAATACTGGCCTTTGGAAAGTTGGTACTCCTTAAACTCGATGTTCGCGATGGAATCTAAGGCTCTGGCGATCTTTCCTATATCTCTAAGAAATTCTATCCTTTTCAACCTCCTATCCTATAAACGTATCATAAGTCGTTTTCGTTGCAAATACAACAAAAAATCAATCAAAAAAAACGCAGAAAGAAATACTCTTTCTACGTCATATTCGATTTTTCTGTTCTTTTTTGAATGATTTTCTGCCCTAAATTCGCCCAATCTAGCGGGCGCGGAGGAGAAAGCCAAACGACACAATCTATATGATACGCGTTTCCTAAATCTCTGGAATCAGTCAATAGAATATCTGCAGCTTCAACATCTGTAATAATCTTTGCGCCAACTAGATGAAAGAAATTGAGATTCTCCGTAATAAACTGATTATACAGACTGCCGAAGGAAAAATCGACGTATACGTTGATGGGTTCAACCAAAACATCTTTTGGAAATGAATCTAAAATTAGAAAAAGATATTGAAAAAGAACCTGCTTCTTCTTTTTATACAATTCAGAATCTTTTTCTTGCAGCTGCTTCACATATACCCTGCAAAATTCTAATATTGTTGGATAATTTTGCTGAAAGTAAGCAATGTTGATTTCTGGCTGCAGCGTCTCACTGGCTTGGCTGACCTCCTTCAATTGAAAATGCAAAATATGACTCCTCATCAGAAAACATTCATACTTTTCTGGACTCTCAATTAACTTAGGGAAATATTGAATAAGGCTTGTCAGCAAATTTTTGCTCCATGTCATAATTTGCTTATTCGCATTCAATCGTAGATTTTTACTCAATTCCTCTGAGCGAGAATAATAATAATTCAAAAAGGCAATCACTTCTGCTTCGCGAGATTCGATTGGAACCCGTTCAAAAAATGACTCTTCCATAGCTTGTTTGATAGCTTCTCTGGATAAAACATCAGCGGTTCGTCTCTCAACAAACTTTCGCTGCTTGATTCGTAAATTCGTTATGTGAAGGTAGTGCTGCAAGCTGATTCTTTGATGAATAGTCATCTTACCATCTTCCAGTGTCATTTGTTTTTCTTGAATATGACCGTCCTTCGATTGATCGAAAATTTGGCAGCGACCTTTGTATACACGTGAAAAAAGTTCGGTTAAGAATAAACGGATATTCTTTTCATTTTCACCGCTTACTCGGAATTTTTTATCGATGGTCATCTCGTACTTAGCAAGATACTTGTTCAATAGCTTATAATTATTGTATGCAATCGGATAACTGATCATTGATTTTTCGGAAAACTCATTCAATGACTTGAAGTTTCCTAAAACAGCCCTCAATAAAATATTAAAGCCAATTGATTCTTCCACATATTTTTCTAAAAGTGTCTCAGAACTGGCCGTTCCGGTAATTTCTAATTGAACAAAGGGTTCCTCTAAAAAAACATGAATTTCCTGAGCCAAACCATATTTTTCAAGATCCTGGATCAACTGCTCTATCGTACTTTTAAGCACATAGTTGGAAATCTCTAAATGATCCATGATCTCTTTTTTAGACAACGCAAAATAAGAACTTCGCTCTAATTGCCGTAAAAGCTGATACTTCCGCCACTCTTCCTTTGCTAATAAACTATCCAGCAAAATAATCACTCATCCTTGCTGCCAATTTTCCGTTCGCTTCGCCGTATAAGACGACACCTGATAGTAAGTAGGCACTTTGTGCGATATCCGCAAAGTTATTAAGTGATCCAGCCTTGCCTCCGCCGCTATCAGGAGGCAAAGCTGTACTTTTCGTGGAAGAAAAGAAATCATCGTCTAACATCAGGACTTGATTTTTATGATGATTTTTCATTTTTGGCAGATAAGGATCTGGTATTGAGAAATCTTCTGTTTTCTCCTCCTGCTTCAGCTCGTCTGTCGGCAATAAGGCTACTGACTGACTCACGACTTGAACGGTGCTGCTTTGAACTTCATTATTTTGCGTGTTTTCCACATTTGTATTATCTTTTTGATCCTGCGATGGCGTCGACTCAGCAGATTCCATCGTTATTTCGCCATCTATCAGGTATTCACTCGGCTCAGGGTCAGCATTGGGTATTGGAGTGATCGTATTGTGCGGATTCAGCGGATCATAAATAACAGTATTGGCTAATACATGCTCTGAATATAGAAAAATCGATGCTCCAAAGACTACCACCAATGATTTTGCCATCATTTTTTTCATCTTATCACTCCTTCCATGAGACTACCTGCTGATTTTAATGATCATTCTTGTTCCAATCACCAAACTAACTAGAAAAAGAATCCATACAATTATACAGTAGCTTTGATTTTGTCGATTGTTTTTATGCTGTATGCGGTTTTTATGTTCAATCAGCTTTTGTTTAATCACTTTTGTTGGTTGCTGAACCAGCTCAGCTTTTACCACAAAACGCTGCTCAGTATGAGTCGGCTTATCACAGGTAATTAATGTTAGCTCGGCTTTACCATTATCTTCTAAAACCTGAAGTTCGGTTTGATGAATCATTTTCGTCTGACTGACTTTGTATTGATAAAACTGGTTCTGATATTCCAAATAAACCGTATCGCCGACAGTCATTTCCAACAATTTGCCAAACAATAACTCATTTCGTCCTAAGTGATGGCCAATCACAACGATATTTTGGTTTTCCGCTTTTCTCTCTGGAAATAATGTCCCTGCACCGACCAAAAGCTGGTCATTCGTCACTCCTGAAAAAAGCGGCAGACCGATCTCGACTTTTGGGATAACGAGCTGTCCAGCTGATTGAAATGTTTGGTTTTCTTTAAAGGCTAAAACAGCTGATAAATCTGGCGGCTGAACAGCCTCTAATGGGATTTCTTCAGCAGGCGTGACTGTTTTTTTCTGGCTGATCATGACATTTTGCGTTCGATAGATGATCAGCGTTTGCTTAATAAATGGCAGAAATAATAATGTTACTGCCGTACAGTAGATCAAAATGAGGCTAAACCGGATCTTTTTTGTCATTTTTCTTCTTGCGCCATACTAAGAATATGACGATCAGTAATAGCAGAATCACTCCAATTAGAATATACAACCATGTATAATCTTTCTTGATCGTGACATCTGAATCATTTAATTTTTTAGCCACATCTGCTTTAATCTCGAAATCCTTTTCCAACGTCCAATGGTAGCGATAGTTTTCTTCTTTCTGGCTGCCTTCTTTTTGAAACGAATAGCTGCCATTTTGATCCTGTTGACCGTACGCCTCAATTTTCATGGTATATTTTCCAGCCTTTAAGCGGTCCCCTTTTAGCGGTACTGATAAATTAAAATTGGAATTCGGCGCCATTTGCATATCGGATTGTTCATCCGTATAAAGTGCTTCGGAGCTGCCTTTTTTTGTGATAATCGTCTTAGTCGCTAATTGATTCAAGTAGGTCCCATTAGGATTTTGCAGATTCCCTTGAATGACATTACGAGCATTTCGTTGATTAGGAATCACGCGCTGCAGCTTCAAGTCTGGTGAACCATTCTCAGTTGTTTGGCGCATTAATAAAGCTACAACATAAGAATATTCATTCTTGATTGCCAAGCCTTTATCATTTTTATCTGAAGAAATGTTTGTTTGATCCGTTGTTTTTTCCTTAAACGTGATCCCGCCGGCAATAACACCAGCAAATTTTTCATTTGGCATATGTATTTTTACTTTATATTCAGCCGCTGATTGCGGTTTTAGTGTGATCTCTTCGGGCGCTTCTACATAGTCTTTTATATTGTATTTTAATGTTTCATCAGGCTTGATCTCATTCTTACTGTACTCAACGACACCATTGCCATTTGTTGTTGCACTATTTATCTGTGCTTCGATCACGACTTCTTTATCTGTATCATTCCGCAGGTCTACAGTCAGGGTATCCTCTTGGTTAGGAGCCAATAATAAATCAAAATACGTCTTTTGCTTGTCGATTTGATTTTCTGACGCTTTAGGAGTCACCGCAAAATTGAACTCCGATGCGATTCCCGGTGTCGTCAGCATCAAACTACTTAAAATGGCAACTGCCAGCATCACAAATTTTCTAAATTTCATCGTACCGTTATCCTTTCAGTGAAAGAAAGGGATGCTGGAAAACACCCCTTCTTCATTCTTCTTTTTTAATTAGTTTCCTGGTGTGTCACTAAGAACCCAAGTAAATGTTGTTGAATATTTCTTCGCATATTTCGTTGTTGAGCCAGGTACGCTCAATTCAATACTTTCAGCTGCGGTTGCGGCATCTGTACCCCAATCAAGTAAATATGTTCCAGCACCTTGACCATCTTTCGCCGACATAACATTTTTCAAATCTCCAGATGGATCAGCGACGATCGTTGCCTGTCCTGTTGGTTTTTCTGAATCGGAGGCAGTTACTACATTCCCATTTTTGAAAGTGATTTCTGCGCCTGTCAACTCGTCGGCATCTGCTGTCGTAAATTGACTGTTTTGCTTCATCTGCAATGTCCAGCCTTTTTCAGTTCCACGATTATCAGTTACTTGTACAAAGTTAGGCCCCGTTTTTTCTACGTTGTCCTTATCAAGATATTTTTGCGCTTTTGCTTTATAGATCTCATCTTTAGAAGTAATTTTTTGTGAACCAAAATCTAGACTTGACGCATAATCAATCGACAATGGGCCAGCCGTACCTGGTTTTGGCCCGCTTGGATCAGTTGGATCAACCGGCTTAACCGGATTAGTCGGGTCCACCGGATCAACCGGATCAGTAGTTCCGTTATTTGGGGTGAAAGTAATCACACCGTTTGTATCGTATTCCCCGCCATCAGCCGCAAAACTCACAGCTGGTGCTAAGGTGATTCCTGCTAAGATAGCAGTAGCTAAAAATAAAGAACCAAATTTTTTCATTTGTAGTCATCCTCCTAAGTTAGTGTTAGTTGCCTGGTACGTCTGATAAGCTCCATGTTAATGAGGTGCTGTATTTCACTGCATCTTTGGGTGTACTGCCGGGTACTGCTAACGTGACAGCCTTGGTTACTTCAGCATCTACTTCATTTCCGTCTTTATCTTTTTCTTTGACCGTTTCGACTGTTCCCCAATGGTTAGAATAAGTTCCAGCACCTTGATTCACTTTCGCTGACATCACTAAACTTTCTGTCCCAGCTGGATCAAGCTCGATCGTTGCCGCTGCTGTTGGAAACACAGCTGTTGAGTTGCTGTTTACGGTCGGACTAACAAGTTTTACTTGAGAGCCTGTCAATGTATCGTTCAATGTACCGGTTGCTTTGAATTGGCCATTTTGTTTTACTTTCAAGGTCCATCCGGCATTGTTTCCGCGATTATCAGAAACCTGAACATAGTTCGGTGTTGCCGCATGTCCATCTTTGTATTGTTGAGCTCTTGCATAGTAGACTTCATCTTTATTGGTAATTTTATTTACCCCAAAGTCTAATGATGAAGCATAATCAATCGACAACGGACCGTCTGTTCCTGGCTTGGGACCTGTTGGATCAGTCGGATCAACTGGATCAACTGGGTTCGTTGGGTCTGGATCAGTTGGGTCAACTGGTTTTGTCGGGTCAGTATTTGGAATAAATTCCACTACACCGTTTGAATCGTAATCAACTGTGTCCGCCTGTGTAATCAGTCCGCCAACAGTTGATAAAGATAACGCTGCTAATGTTGCGACTGTCATTAATTTTACGTTTTTCATCGTCATGTTCTCCTCGTAATAAAGTTTTTAGGTTTCCTTAAGGTACATCTTTTAAACTCCATGTTAGGGAAGTTTGATATTTTTTTGCATATTTTACCGAGCTGCCGGGAACGTTTAACTGAACCGAACGTCCGCCGCTGGTTTCATCTGAGCCAAACCGATACAGCCAAGTGCCAATTCCTTGTTCATTGTTCGCAGTTATAACATTGACTTCCGAATCCAATGGCATTTCGATCGTTTCCTTGGCGCTTGGTGCATAAGAATCTGGAAGAGTCGAGATCATTTCACCATTTTTAAGCCATAGTTCAGCACCTGCAAGCTTTTGCGCTTCAGCGGTTTGGAATTGACCATTTTGTTTCACGCTCAATTGCCAACCTGAGCCAGTTCCGCGAACATCCGTTACTTGAACATAGTTGGGGCCCTTTTTCTTCGTTCCGTCAAAATCAGTGTATTCCTGCGGTAGCGCATAATATGTTTGATCTTTAGTCGAAATTGCCTGACTTCCAAATTGAAAGCTAGAGGCAAAATCAAAGGAAAGACTGCCGCCAGTACCTTCCATCGGACCAGCTGGATTAGTAGGATCAACAGGTACCACTGGTTTTAACGGGTCCGGCAGCAAAGGATCAAGCGGCTTAACCGTTGTCTCTCCACCGCTTTGGTACTTCATATGTGTATCTGTAGTATCAGCCAGTACAGCTTTTTGTCCAACAGAGGTTGTAAAGAGCAGGAGAAGAAAACTAAATAATTGAATTTTTTTCACCATTCTCCTCCTCCTTCAGTTTAAAAAAGACGAGTGACAATAAGAAAAAACCACTCAATGTAGCGAATAGATTTGAGGTATCTCCCGTCGCCGGAATGATGGTGCCTTCTCCTTTATAAGACGGCAATCTGCTTATTAATTGATTTGTCGTCTCACCTGCTGTTCCGCGTGTTTCTCCATTCACGGAGGCTTGGTTGTCTTCTTCATTTTCCAACGGCTGTTCTTTTTCTGGTTCATCTTTTGGGTATTCATATTTTCCGTAAAACGCTGTAACCCCGTTACTATCATAGTTAGCATCTGCCGCAAAGACAGGCACAGTAGTAAAGAGCGCCAGCATGATCAATAAACTATTTATAACTAATCGTCTCATCTACTCACCTAATTTCCTGGGACATCTTCTAGTTTCCATGACAATTTTCCTGAATAGTCTCCGACACGTTGTTTTTCGACCGGGACCGTCAGCTTGAACCCGTTGCTGCCTTGCCAATCAGCCGATATATTCTTTGAGCCATCAGAGGCAAAGGTTCCCGACTCAACGATTTGTGTCGCTGTCGTAATTTGCTTTTCCCCTAATTGAGAGGTGTAATAAAGCGTATCTCCAAGCGATACCGTGCCGTTTGTCAGCTCTTCTGATTGACTTAACGTTAAGCGCCAAGGCTTTTTCGCTCCGCCGCGAGTATCTGAAACAACCAGATCACCATTGACTGTTGGACGATACTCTTGTGTCTTGTTCGACACTTGATTGTTTCCAAACTCTAGTCCTTCCGGCACTGAGGCCAAAGATAGATACCCTACCACGGTGGCTTTTGTCGCTGCCTTGAATGTCGCATCACGATAATTCAAATCAGTTTTTGGATTGATATTACCGATCGCGTTATTTGTGCTTGGACGTTCTGCTTCACTAAGTTCAGTAATAGGTCCACTTTGGTCTTGTAAAAAGAATTGAAGAACATCGTCCTTCACAAGATTCAAACTAGAGATATCAATTTCCCATTTTCCATCCGCGCCGACCAGCTGTCCTGGAATCCCCGATGGCTGATCATTAACGGTTAATGTTATAATGCTATTAGGCTCCCCAGTTCCCGTTAGCTTAGTAGTCGTACTTTGGATGGCGTCCGAATGATCTACTTTAGCGGGTTCTGGTGGTGTTGCATCAATAACGGTCGTTTCAATTGGATCTGGTGTGAGCCAAGGTCCCCGTTCAGCGATACCTGAAATTTTTTCACCAGCTTTTTGAAATTGAATTGGGTCATTTGTATCTGAGTAAGAAGCATAGCCATTTACATCTGTGAATAGATTGTCTCGAACATTCCCATAAGTATCAGTCAAAGTGAGCTTCGCCTGATTCTCTGAGGCATAGACCGGAATGTATTTGATTTCTCCAGCGACTAAACCATTATTATCAGGTACTTCCCCAATAATCACACGACCCTTAATTGTTTTATCCGCATCTGTAACCGGCGTCCATTCAATCTTTGGATTCTGATTCATTCCTGAAATTCGACGGTAGTTTGCCTGTTTGAATTGATTCAGTGAAGCAACCGATGTCGTTACAACTTCTCCGCTTCCGCTCCCAACTACCTCAAGACTTGGAACTTTAGCATAGGTTTCATTAGATGGTCCAAGAACTGGAACACCGACCTTCCATAAATCGATATCTGAATCAAGAATAGAGAATTTATTATTTGCAGTATTCCCATAAGCAACATTTACCGCCGTTCGACTATCATGTAAATTTCGCAAATCATATTGAGCAGGGCTGTTTAATGTTAAGGAATTCCCTGTTCGATTGACACTCGCGATTCCTGTAGCATCCGCCGCTAAATTGATCAAAGGCTGACTACTTGTCCCAATGACATAAAGATAGCTCCCAGGTTCTGCATTCAGATAGGTATTATTGTTACTAAAGGCCACTACTGAACCAGATGCTTGTTTACTCGTCAAATTCACGACAGCACCTTTTTTGATTGTCATTCCGGCACCAGCATCATCAAAACGTACCGCATTTCCTGGCATGTCCACGTTGTACACACTGTTTTCGCCAACCGTTAGAGCAAGATAATGATGATAAACAGCAGGATATGTACGCCCCGCAGTTTGCGTTTGTCCAACGTCGACACGACAATTCTTCCCGATTGTAAACTCTCTGGAAGCTCCGGTTGATCCAGCATTCGCTGCATCGTTGTACCAAAAGACAGAGAAATTATAGTAGTTTACGTTCCCTTTATATTGGGTTCCATCCTCCATAATAAGACTGCCTAAATAGAAATTTTCCGCTCGTGTATTAATATCCATATCGCCATATACTCTCACCTCTGAATGAGAGGCTCTGGCTAATCGCTGCACCCCCGACTCAGCGGTGATATTCCCAAATCGATATTTCCACTTGACACCGTTCGCAGTAATCAATCGAGTTCCGACGATATCTTCTGAATAGGCTCCAGCATAGGTTTGATTTAACACAATATCATGCATGTGGAAGGACCCAATAGCATTTTGTGGTGAAGCTAAATAGATCGACGAATCTTTAAAATTCACTCGGTGCCCCTGCCCGTCAATCTCTAAATCATTTTTTCTGGCATAGGCAGAAAGCCTTGTATCTGATGCACTAGGATTATCGAAGCTTGCGGCAAGGATAATTTTGGTGATGGTTTCGTCTCGAATAGCATTTACAAAATCAGCCCATGTACTTACTTCCGCCTCATTGGCTGCCAAAAGGCGCAAATCAGCCTTTTCGACCTCTTCACTATCCTCTTTTGTTTCTGAACTTTCCGTCGTTTTTTCTTCTGTTTCAGAATCTTTTGTTGCTTCTCTCGCTTCTTCTGAAGACGCTGTTGACTCTGTCGTTTCATCCACCTTGCTTGTATCGGTTTCAGCAGGATTTGCAATTTCGTTGAGCTTCATGCTATCCTCTATACTTTGGTTCGGTTTCTCAGATGAACTGGTAGAATTCGTTATTTCTTCAGCACCTGCAGAAAAGACATTCAGATTTGGGAGTAAAATAATTAGTAACAAGAAAAAAATTATTCTCCGCTGGTTCATTTCTTTCTCACCTCCTTCACAATCAAAATCCTATCACATTTAATAGCCAGTTTTTATAATTATTTTTAAATAAATTTAGAATTAACTTATAACCAATTCAATTTCAATTTATTTTTAGCAAAACCAAAGCGAATTACGTATATTTTTTGTTAAATAAATAATCTATGTTACATTACAAATAGATTACGAATTTAGCTCTATCCTCTTTGAAGTGGATTTGTTACATTAAATACAAATTCCTCTAAACGTTGTTTTGTCGCTTTTCGTAATTCAGATAGCTATTCACACTGACAGGGCTGAGCGTTCTTTTAGTGCTATTTGGTTCTTTGTAAACTAAAAGTATCAGCGATAAAGAGGACATCCTTTTGAAGTATTCTTGTTCACATCAGATTTTTTTCAATCTGTCTGAGTTACAAATCAATCAGCTTTTATCACGATTGAAATGGAATCTCTTCACCTTCCAAGCCTCAATCAATTTTCAAGAGTTGAACCTATAAATCTTGTTTGGTTCGCGGGATAGAACAAGAGGAAAAAGGCAGATTAAATAACAATCTATTTTAGAATAATTTCAATCTGGTTATTAAAATTATTCACCTATACCAAAAAAAATTTTTCCAAAACAAAAAACTCCTAATTTTTTTTAAAATTCAGGAGTTTTTTTCCTTTTATTGAAATATAAGGTTTTGTTTGCTTGGTTTTTTAAGCTTCATTCCCTGCTTTGATCAATCTGCGCAGCTTTGCTGGATGGATCAAATAACCCATCTTATTCCTTTCAATGTACCCATTTTCACGCAAAAATTTAAATGTATAGGTCAGATGACGATAGCTGACGCCTAGATAATCAGCAATCTGCGTATTGTTTTCAGTGTATTGATCATTTACCGCAACTTCCAACAATAATGAAGCTAGGCGATATTTCAGCTCAAAGGTTTGAGCATGAGAAAAATGTTCCATTCGCAGTAATAATTTCTTTCCTATGTATTGAGCGATAAATGTAGGGAATTCTACTCGCTTCATTAAAGTAGTCTCGACTACATTTAATGGAATAGCCAAACAGCGAACTGCTCCGATGGCGATTACATCCTTAGGTGCTTCTTCAGCTTTTACTAAGGTCAGCTCACCAATCAGATCCCCTACTTCCAGAAACTGCAAAATGATACTTTTCCCATTTGGTTCTTGCTGAATAATCCGTGCTTTTCCTTCCAAAATGATAAATAAATATCGCAGCTCTAGCATTTGATCAACAATTTTTTCATTTCGATCAAAGTCCATCAAAAAACTTTGGCTTAAAATCGATGGCGATAAAAAAGGAAAATCTAGCTGACAAGTTGCCTCAGTATACTTTTCTTTTTTTCTCATTAGGCTATATCTCCTAGTTACAACTTTTTATTTCCGTCATACTCATCCTATCAATTAGTTATTGGAGGAACAACTATCATGAATCAAAAAAAATTAACTCTCTCGTTTCTGTATTATCTGATCAGCGCTTTTGGCATCAGCTTGACCTTAAAAGCCAGCATCGGCATCAGCAGCTTCAACTCGCTAAATGCCACACTTGCCGAATTTAGCCAAATAAAGATCGGCACAATCACTGCTGGATTGAATTTTCTATTTTTGATTGCTTGTCTGCTGCTGGACCCACAGCTAAGAATAAAAAATTATCTGATAATGAGTATTGCCTTGCTGTTTTTCGGCTCAACCATCAATCTGTTTACTTATTTTCTTTTTCCGCTTTTTACGTTACATTCCTATCTATTAAAATGCCTGCTATTTATTCTAGGAACAATTATCGCGGGGATCGGGACAGGAAAGGTTTTGAAATACCAATTACTCAAATTTCCAATCGAGACGTTTTGTCTCTTTCTTTCCGAACGAACTCAGCGCAGTTTTAAATCTTATCGCTATAGTATTGATCTATTTTGTATCCTGATTGCATTAGTTTTAACTTATTTTTTCCATCTGACTTTGATGGTACGAGAAGGAACACTTATTAGTTTTCTTTTATTGTCACCAGTGATCGCTTATGCAAAAAATTAATGAAGAAAAACATCCTATCGCTTTATAACTCGATAGGCTGCCAATTTTCATGCATAGAGTTTTTTTGTAAAGTATTTTAGTAAAAAAGGCGAGGATAATGTCGTAAATAGGATTACTAGAATAATCGCTGAGTAATATTTTCCTACAACCAAATGGGCCTGAAACCCTAATTGAACAATAATTAAGGCCATCTCACCTCGAGAGACCATTCCCGAGCCCACCATCAAGCTGCTCTGATTATCAAATCCAGAAAATCTTCCCCCTAAATATCCGCCGAGCAGTTTTGAAAAAATAGCAATAGTAGTAAAAACAAGGACAAAAAGCAATTGCTTCGATAAATTTTCAAAGGTAACTTCTAAGCCGATACTGATGAAAAAGACTGGAATGAACACCGCATAGCCGATCGCTTCAATATTGTAGCGGACATCCTTCCAAACATTGGTCTGACCGATGGCAATTCCTGTTGAAAAAGCACCAATCACTGAACTTAATCCAATGAAATCAGCCAAGTAGGACATACTTAAACATAAGGTCAAAGACACGATGATTACTGAAGACTGGGCAAAGATTTTTTTACTCAAGTTCATTAAGTACGGAGCGCCCCACCGAATCAAGAAAAAGACCGCTATGAAAAACAAAACCTGTGCCAGCAGCATAAAACCAAGCGGCTTTTCATTGCCATTCTCCACGCCTAAAAGCGGCATGCACAAGCTGACGATCAATACTACCAAAATATCGTCAACCACAGCAGCACCGAGAATCGTTGAGCCTTCTTTTGTGTTGACTACCTTCAGCTCCTTCAAGACCTCCACCGAAATACTGACAGAAGTTGCGGCTAAAACCAGTCCGAAGAAAAAGGACTGATTCATTGGAACACCAAAAAGACTCCCACTCCCTGTCCCTAATAACAGCGGAAACAGAATTCCCAGTAAAGCCACAAAAACTCCAGGGCGGAAATATTTTCGCAGCAGAGGCAAATTACTTTCAATACCTGCTAGAAACATTAGTAAAATGACCCCGATCTCAGAAAAATCCGTCACCAGAATATCTGGATGAACGATTTTTAATCCCCCGTTTCCCAGTACAATCCCTACGAGTAATTGTCCAATCACCGCTGGTATACCTATTCTTCTTGAGAAGTGACTTGCTACGGTAACGCTCACTAAAATCAGACACAAAACCCCAATAAATTCCATCTCTTCGCCTCCACAATTGCCTACTGAAAAGCTAGTATTAATGCAATTGTATTCGTTTACAACTAGGAAGTCCATCGGAAAAATGAGAACTGCTGAGAAAGCAGACTGACTTTATGATTGCCGCATCAAGATTATTTTTTTGAAGCTCCGTTTACGGTACTATCCAGTTACAAAAAATTTTTCTCAAGTGCGCTTATGATTATCCTGAAACTTCTTTAAGAGTTTTCTTTTCTCTTTACTTGGTCTTTTTGTTTTTTTATTAACCACGGATTTTTCCGGTAAAATTTCTTCCACAATGGCGGTATCTGCTAAAGCCAAGGCTGAAATCTTCTCATCTGCTCCATCGGTTTCGCTGGATACGTTATCTGACTGATGTTAATTCGTTTCCTTGTCAAATGAACTGATCCTATCATCTAAATCTGATTCAGCGCCAAATGACTGATTAAATGTCGACAGTTTCCCATTTGAAAAGAACGATTCTTCCTCCAGCATTACTGCTTTTGCTTCTTTAAATATCTGCTTTATTAATACAATCAGCGACTCTTTACTAAGAGTATTTAGATCATACCCCTCCAAAAAGTCCGCATCTTCAGCAAGTGAATCGTCATGTTGGAGTGAGATTGCCGCCTGTGTCTGTTCTGTTGTTCCCCGTGAACTGGAGACAATAGTGGTACCTGCACAATCATAATCAATGTATTCGGCAAAGCGACGCACGCCATCCTTTTGAAAGATTGTTAGATTAGTCAAAATCTCAAGTATCCGTTCCGTCTCTTCAACAGTATTCCTCGGGTCAGCATCTCTTAATCTCCAAGTATGCTTCTTCCCGCTGGCATCCTTATAAATCGTCACAAGAGTATAACTACCAAATTCTTTCGTAATGGCCGCACTCCCCGTATTCTTCAAATAACTAGCTTGAATCCGTGTATTTTTTGTCGCCTTTTTGTATTTTTTCTCACTGATAAATAACCGCTTTATGATCTGCTGCCACTCTGAATCGTTGAAATAAGATTGGAAGTAGGGCAAAAATTTTTCAGTGTATTGCTGGGTCTAGCATGGCTATAAATCTCACGAATCACATCCTGAAACAACAATGAAAAATCTCCCAGAACAAGTGCGTGACGCACCATGAGGGCAATCGCGTATTCAACGACAGAATCTGCATCCTGTGTCTTTTCGAAATATTGAACCACTTTTTTCTCAACAGTTTCACGTTTAGTACAAAACAATTGCCTTTGCTGAAGCTTCTTTATTTCCATGCTAGACCTCTCCTTTTTACCATTGTTGTTTTCTCGTATGCGTTAATGATACCGCATTAAATAACTCACTACCAATTTTAAAATCTTCACAAAATTTAAAATTTTGAATTCGCAAAATAGGATTTTTCGCGTAATAAATAGAACGTAACCCAAGCAAAATTGCTTCACCGCGATTTTTTTAAATAAATCAGAAGAGATGTGATAAGATCAAAATAAGAAAATAAACAAATCACTCCTTTTTCCAGAAAAAAAGACTACCAAAATTTCTGGTAGTCTCTAACTATCTACAAGCAAAGCAATTCCTCGATAGTCAATTCCGAAAAATCATTCACTACTCGATCAGCACCTTTTAACTGCTCCGCCGCCCCGATACCGACGGCATACATCCCGCAACCTTTGATTCCATCGATTCCTGCCTGTGCGTCTTCAAAGCCGACCACTTCTTCAGGCTTTAAATTTATTAATTCAGCAGCTTTGATAAAAATTTCTGGATCGGGTTTGCCTTTTGTCAACGTTGTTGGATCAACGATACCGGAAAAATAGTCGCTGATCTGCAATTTGTCCAAAATATATGGGGCATTTTTTGATGCTGAGGCAATCGCGCAAGGAATTCCGACCTCGTGGGCATTCTCTAAGAATTCTCTGACTCCTGGCAATACGTCTTCAGGCGCTAACGTCTCCAACAATGCCACGTAGTGCTGATTCTTTTTTTCTGCCATTCTATTTAATTCTAAGTCGGAGTAAACATCCAGTTTATCGTCCTGGGCTAAAATCCGCGCCAGCGAATCCTGACGACTGATGCCCTTCAGCTGTTCGTTGAAGGCCTCATCGATCGTAATCCCGATCTCAGCGGCTAGCTGTTTCCAAGCAATATAATGGTATTTTGCCGTATCTGTGATCACACCATCTAAATCAAATACAAAACCTTTCATTTATTGATGCTCCTTTGCGACTTTTTCGATCCAATGCTCTTGATGACTGACGTAAACACGATACTTTTGATTTTTAAAATAGGTATAAAAATCAATTTCGTCGATCTCTGCCGGCAAATGGGGATCAATTGTCAGCCTATCTTCCACTATCTGAAGATTACAAAAACCATAAACAATCGACATGAAGGTTCCGCCCATCGATGCGGTATGGATACCGTCCTTCGTATTTTTATGACTGTTATCTAGATCGGTTCGGGCATTTTTGATAAAATATTCATAGCCTTTTTCTACTTGTCCCAAACGACTATATACCGTTGAAAATGTCGAGTAAGATAGAGAAGAATCATGAGTCGTTACCTCATCGTAGTAAGCGACACTCTTAGCGGTTGTCTTCTTGTCAAAGGAATCTGGAAACAGCATCAACGCTAGTACGGCATCCGCTTGTTTAGAAATTTGATAACGATAAATCGTCAATGGATGATAATTGAGCAATAAAGGATAGTTTGTTTCTTCTTTAGAGTAAGGCCAAAAGCTTTTATTCAAGAAATCCCGATCCTGAGCAATTATTCCTTTTTCTTCATCAAAAGGCAGTGCCATCGCCGCTGAAAATTGCGCAAAATCCTGTAACTCTGACTCTTGAAGCTGGAGCTTCTTGTTCAAATCGGACCAGCTTTCAGGATGATGCTCTCTCAATAATTTCGCGAAGCGATTGAGCCATTGGAATTGATAAGCAACTAATTGATTGGTGTAATAGTTGTCATTAACCAGTACCGTGTATTCGTCTGGACCGGTAATTTTATCGATGTGAAATTTGCCGTTTTTCATGTAGCCGATTTCGCTGAATACACGAGCCGTTTCCAATAGAACTTCAAATCCACAGTCCGCAATAAAGGCTAGATCGTCCGTATAACGATAATATTGAATAAACGCGTAAGCAATATCTGCGTTGATATGGTGCTGCGCGGACCCGCCTTCGAAAAATGGGGAAGACTCAGTGCCTGAGATCGTTCGCCATGGATAGAGTGCCCCTGTTTGATAGCCGAAAAGCTGACGATTCTCCCGTGCTTTGTCCAAAGTAGTATAGCGATAAGTCAGCAATTGCTTCGCCAGCAGTGGATTTAAATGCAAGAAGACCGGAAAAACAAACATCTCCGCGTCCCAAAAGTAATGCCCTTCATAACCGCTGCCGCTCAAACCTTTAGCCGCAATGCTAGTGGTATGATTCGTCCCAAGTGACTGAAGCAGAGCAAAGGTACTGTAATTGACACTCTCTTCAAGGTTATCTGTACTTTTGATGTTTACTTTCGCACTTTGCCAAAAATCATTCAGAAATTCTATTTGTTTCTGAACTAGTTTGGCAAAGCTGCACTCAATTTTCTCGTGCTTCTGCTGCTGAAACGCATAGCTTAGATTTTTTTGATAGCTGTCGCCCTCTAGCTTTGTGCGAATCACGATTCGGTCCTCTTCAATCGTTTGTTCGACTGTCTGATTATCAATCGACCAAACTAACTCCGCTTCCAATTGGGAATACTCGGTGCCGAATACACAGCTCTTTTTGGCTAAATCAATCTCCTTAATCACAATCTTTTGTAGGTCATGGCTCATGCGCGGATCGTTTTTATCAATCGTGCGCACTGGATAGAAATTTAAATGGGTGGTAAGTTCAATTTCCTCTTGATGATTCAAACGCTCGAAATCAATCTTCAGTGAAAAAAGATTTTTATAATGGAAAGAGATTAAACGCGAGATCGTGATTTTTGTTTGGCGGCCTTGCGGCGAAGTCCAAACTAAGTTCCTAACTGTAATACCCTTTTCCATATCCAAATAACGTTCACTGTCACTGATTGTTCCTTCCATAATGGAAAACTGTTCACCACCGATGGTAATCAAGGTTGTTTGCCCGTCGATCACGCTGATCATGGTTTCTCCTGTCGGGGTGAAGCCATACATTTTCTCTGGATAGTGCAGCTCTTTGGTTTCGTAAAAGCCATTGATATAGGTCTCACGGTTGGTAGAAAAATGATCGTAGTAGTCCTCCTCCAGATTTCCCCGCAAACCAATATAACCATTGCCGTTAAACAGCAAACTCTCCGCCTTTTCCAAGGTTTCGGTTTCGTAATCATTTAAATAAATTTTCATAAGTGATCCTCCAAAAAGCAGGATAGAAGATTCTTCTACCCTACTCAGCTTTTTTATGAATTTACTGCCAAGCCTTCCGCAGATTTTTCAGTCGGTGTGGCTTCAATTTTTTCGTCCTTTTGCAGAACGAAGGTCAATACAAAGGATAAAACCACCGACATCAACATCATGGATAATCCTGCGATGACATTGGCTGTGCCCTTATCACCTGAGAAACCTAGAATTGCCATCAAACTATTTTGTGGTACGTACAATGTCACATGCATCAATCCGGCAAAACAGCCTGAAATACCCGCACTAATACAAGCCGCCACTAATGGCTTTTTATATTTCATCGTGATCCCATACAGGGCCGGTTCGGTGATTCCCATAATAGCCGATATTCCCGCCGCTGCAGCGATTGATTTGACATTCTTTTGTTTGGATTTAAAGGCAACTGCCAAAGTGGCTCCGCCTTGTGCCAAGTTGGCACAGATTTGCGCGACTAGAATCAACGATTCAGTGCCCGTTGCGGCAAAAGAGGCCACAAAGATTGGTGTCAAGGCATGGTGCATTCCGGTCATAACGATAAACGGCATTGCTGCTGCTAATAGCGCTACCATGATAAAGCCTAATTGACCTTGCATTAAGTTGATCACCCAAGCCAAGCCTTGTCCAGCATAATTACCCAATGGGCCAATCACGATCAAAGCTAACGGTGCAGTGATTAATAAAGTCAGCGTTGGATTCAACAGAATCTTCAAGGATTGCGGAGTGATTTTATCCACGCCACGTTCGATATAAGACATCGCCCAGATCGTCAAAAGCGCCGGAATCACCGAAGCCGCATAGATCACCCCTTGAATCGGCATTCCCAGAAAAGAGATTGGATCGCCTGAAGCTACCCACTGACTAAAATTAGGATGCAGGAAAACACCCACAACAATAATAGCGATTGATGTATTGACTTTAAATTTATTCGCCGCAAAGACGGCTAACAGAATTGGCATAAAATAGAAAGCACCATCTCCAATAAAATCTAATACACGATAAGTGCTTGATTCATTTGACATCCAATGGAAAGTCGTCGACAACGAGAGAATTACTTTGATCATCCCGGCAGCGGTCAAGGCAGGGATCATCGGAGTCATACAGCCAGTAATCGTATCGACAACTCTATTTAAAATACTCGTTTCTTTGGTTGAAGCTGCGGAAGATGCCTCTTTTACTTCAGAATCGCCATTGGCTATTCCCTGACGAATCACTTCTTCAAAAACATCGCCTACATGACTGCCAATAATTACCTGTAACTGCGTTGGTGTGGGATTTACACCCACGACGCCATCAATCTGCTTTAGCTCTTCCAGATTTGCCGCAGCTTGATTTTTTAAATCAAAACGTAAGCGGGTCGCGCAATGGACTGCTGAATTGATGTTGTCAACTCCCCCAAGTCCTTGAATGATTTCCTTTACTAATGGTTGATACTTTTTCATTTTTTATACCCCTTTCTATTCAAATACAACGACTCCATTTGATAAAATAATTTTTTGATAAAAAGCAAAGCTGTCTTTCTTGTAACGCTGATGTGTTCCCTTATTTTGATCATCCTGGTCCACATAAATGACCCCATAGCGCTTACTGATCTTTCCTTCGCTGACACTAGGCAGATCAATGATGCCCCACATCAGATAGCCCATCAGCTCAATGCCATCCTCTTCTACTGCTAACAGCATATTTTTAATATGCTCTCGCAAATAATGGATACGATAATCATCCTGCACCTTTCCATCCGCGAACTCATCCTGAGTTCCGATCCCGTTCTCCACAATGAATAGCGGTTTGTGATATCGATCCTGCAGCTGATTTAAGGTGATTCGTAAACCTAACGGATCATCCTGCCACACACTCTTGCCTTTTGGTAAATAAGGATTTCGCAGCGTTGTGTAGCCATTTGTAGCGACACGATCAATTCCGCTCTCCTCAGCCGCGGTGCAGGCACTGGAATAATAGCTGAAGGAAACAAAATCAACGGTATTCTTTTTAAGTATTTCGTCGTCCTCTTGATCGATCCTCAGCTTCAAATTCTTTTCAACAATATAATGACCAAAGAATTTCGGATATTCTCCAAAGACTTGCACATCGGAGAAAAGCAAATTCTCTCTCTCCTGCTGAAGTGCCGCGAACACATCTTTGGGATCACAAGTATACGCATAGGTTTTCCCAGCGGCTAACATCGCACCGAATTGGTTTGCGGGATCAATTTCTTTTCCAGCTTGAATGATCAACGCATTCGCCAATAATTGATGATGGCCCGCTTGGTATTGCATCGACAAATTGTCTTTGCCCTCTTCAAACAGGATGCCTCCGCCGATAAATGGAATATGCAGAACCATATTCATTTCATTAAAGGGAATCCAATACTTGATTCGCCCTTTGAAACGTGTCATTACTGTTTTGCCGTAATGAAGAAAGAAATCAATAACCTTGCGATCCTCCCAACCGTTGTATTTTTTGACTAAATGGACAGGTATCTCAAAGTGAGACAATGTGACAATCGGTTCCATCTGCTGCTTCTCAAGCTCGGTCAAAAGATCCTCATAAAATTTTAGCCCTGCTTCGTTGGGCTGCTCCTCTTCCCCTGTCGGAAAGATTCGCGACCAAGAAATGGAAAAACGAAAACTGTTCACACCAAGCTCTTTTAATAAACCAATATCCTCTCGATAATGATGATAAAAATCATTGCCGTTTCTCCCAGGATAAATTTCATCTCCGGTAGATGCTAAGATCGAATCTGCTTGATTCTTATATACTGCTTTCAGTCGACGATCATCTAGCGGTAAATAATCAAAGTTTGAAGGTTGCCGACCATCTGCTAAATAATTCCCCTCACTTTGGGCAGCGGAGATCGCTCCGCCCCATAAAAATTGCGTTTCTCTTTTCATCTATCTTTTCTTCCTCTCGGTCAGTATCCGTTTTCATCTGTGTTGATACTTTTATTATAGCGAGGAAAAAATTTTTTTATTCGCCCATTTTTGTTGTATTATTCTCAAATATTGTCGAAAGGCAATTACCGTATAAGTAATTGCCTTTCAAGTAGTTATTCAATTTTCATCGTATTCCGATATTCTAAGGGAGCCATCGCCATCGAACCTTTAAAAAGACGATAAAAGGTTTTGTTACTTTCAAAGCCTGTTTGTGCAATGATTACCGATACTGGTAAATCACTATTGATCAGCAGCCACTTAGCTTTATCAATCCGATAATCGTTTAAAAAGGTTAAAAATGTTTTACCCGTATTTTTCTTAAAAAACTTCGTAAAATAAAACGAGCTATAGCCGGCAACTTCAGCGATATCCTGTAAAGTCAACGCTTCTTGATAGTGTTCCTCGACAAAATTAAAAATCTCGTCCAGCTTTTCCAGCACATCCTGAGTCGCCAGCTTATTGATTTTCTTTGGTTGCTTTACTTGCTTGGGAATGTCTCGTAGCAGTCGTTGAATCAGTTCAAACAATCCAGCCTTTAGCGCAAATTGATAACCAATTTGCTGCGTCTTCATTTCATAATTCATTGCTTCCAGCAAAGTTCTGATCGCTGTCTCATCTGATTCTCCCCACTGCGGACTAACCGGCAACAGCTCTGAAAACAGCTTCTGCAAATCTAAATTTTCTTTATTTCCTGCCGTAAAGTAATTCGAATCAAATTGATAAACCAGTCGTTCACTTCCAGGCGAAGCCAAAACATAATGAATCAGCCCGCCTCCAATAAAGGCGATCTCACCTTCACTCAGTTTATATGGAACATCGTCAATCCCCAATGAGATCGTCCCTTTTATCACATAAATCAGCTCAACCTCGCGATGCCAGTGAGGCGTGGTCAAAATATCGCCGTCATTCACCAATATTCGAAAAGGAAACTCTTTATCTAATTCAGGCATTTCTAAATAAATTGCCATCGCATTCACCTCATGGTTATTTTGGCGGAAAAAAAGCAGAAAGTAAATACTTGTTTCTTCCCCTCTCGATGACTAAACAACGAAACCTAGTAAAAGCAGGCAACGCATGACTTATCCGTTGCCTGCTTTCATCTTATTTGGCTGTTAAAAACCGTTACTCCTTATTTACCGGTGCGCTTTTCTCATGATGCTTTTTCTGTTTATGATACTCAGCCAAAGCCCGACTGAAATTCGCGATCACGCCCGTGATGATTCCGACACCAATCAGCACATAAATAATCGTAAACAGTTTTCCTAAAGCTGTCTGGGGCGCTAAATCCCCATACCCGACTGTCGCTAAAGTCATGACGGAAAAATACAATGCGTCGAGATAGGTCATCCCCTCGACATTATGATAAAAAACCGTCCCAATCAGCAAAATAAACAACAGCGCCAACATGATCGCCTTTTGTTCTTCCTGTCGAAACAAAATTTTTAAGATGTGCCACAAGCTTCTAAATAATAATAAAAATGCAACCATGAGAGCCGCCTTTCAGATCTGTTATATATTCAGCTACCCTATTTTATCAGATATTCGCATCAGCATAAAATCTCTCTTCCACAAAAGTTACTTTACTCACTCTTTATCACTGTCTTTGTTAAAATAAAAGAGCAAAGGAAGTGTTCAACATGTTAAAACTGAAAAGAGCTTATCTACCAGCAGAAGATACTGATGGCTACCGCGTGTTAGTAGATCGCCTATGGCCGCGAGGAAAATCCAAAGAAACGGAAAAAATTGATTTGTGGCTGAAGGAAATCGCGCCCAGTCCTGAGTTACGTAAATGGTTCAATCACGATTCCGAAAAATATCCAGAGTTCCGTGAGAAGTATCACCAAGAATTACAAAGCGGTCCACAAAAAGAAGCTCTGAAGCAATTACAGGTAATTATCAAGCAACATAAAACAATCACCCTAGTCTACAGCGCAAAAAATGAAACGGAGAACAACGCTCAAGTCCTATACGATCTTCTTCAATAAAAGACAGTGAGCCTGATGAGCATCCTTCTGACTTATTGACTTATAATATTGGAAAATATAGCGATAGGTATGTCTAACTGAATCCTATGCGCGGCGAGAATAAAACTTGTTTGGGTTAGAAGAAATCGAGATCGTGGCCCTAACTGTTACCTAAATCTTGAGGCATAAGATTCAAAAGGACAATCTTTCCATTCTCATAAGCATAATCTGCTTCGCCTGTCAGTAAAAATTACTGGCAGTTTTTTATTGCTAATAACTACAAAACTACCTAACCAGCATACGCCAATTAGGTAGTCGTTTTTAATCAATAAATTTTACGTGTAAAGCTTTTTAATAAGAAAGGTGAAGCCAAAGTCGTAAACAGAATAATCAAAATAAACGCTGAATAATAATGATCTGTGACCAATCCGCTTTGATAGCCTAGCTGTACAATGATCAAGGCCATCTCTCCTCGCGAGACCATTCCTGAACCTACCATCAAGCTGCTGTTATTGCCAAATCCAGCCAATTTTCCGCCAATGAAGCCGCCAGCAAGCTTTGAAGCAATCGCGATTATCGTCAGAAGTAATATGAACAACAATTGTCTACTGATTCCCGCAAAGGAAACCTCTAATCCTATACTTACAAAGAAAACTGGGATAAATACCGCATAACCGATTGCCTCCACGTTAATTTGGACATCCTTCCAATCCTTTGTCTGACCAATTGCAACGCCAGTAAAAAATGCGCCGATCACCGAGCTTAAACCGATAAAATCGGCTAAATAGGACATACTCAAACACAGAATCAGCGAAACAATGATCACTGAAGACTCCGCTAAAAGCTTTTTACTCAGCCGCATCAGATACGGCGCGCCCCAGCGAATCAAAAAGAATACACCGGCAAAAAATAGCACCTGTTCTACCAGCATGACTCCCAATGACCGATCATTTCCGCCCTGTGCCCCTAAAAAGGACATACTCAAGCTGACGATCAAGACGACTAAAATATCATCCACCACAGAAGCACCAAGAATCGTCGACCCTTCTTTAGTATTGATCACATTTAGTTCCTTCAAAACCTCAACCGAAATACTGACAGACGTTGCCGCTAAGATCAGCCCTAAGAAAAAGGACTCATTTAGTTGAATCTGAAAAACAATCCCGCCAAGCGTTCCTAGCAAAACCGGAAAAAGAATCCCCAAAACGGCCACATACATCCCCGGACGAAAATATTTCTTAAGCAAGGACAAATCACTTTCGATCCCAGCCAAAAACATCAATAGAATTACGCCTATCTCAGAAAAATCCTCTACTAAAATATCCGGATGAACCAAATTGAAGCCAGCCGTTCCTAACAAAATTCCCACCAACAGCTGGCCGATCACCGCAGGTATGCCGAACCTTCTAAAAAAGTGACTCGCAACTGTTGTACTGATTAAAATCAAACATAAAACACCGATAAATGCCATTTCCTTCATCCCCTCACATTTCACAATAACAAATCATTTTGACTTTAATCGTGAAATTGTCTCGACCTCTTTAGTCTACCGAAAATGAAATCGATTGGAAAATAATTGGATTCAATGGAAATGCATTGTAAATTTTTGCATTACAAATATCTTCTCACCGCTTTTTGATAGTCCCGATAGCGCTCACCGAAAACAGTGGTCAAATAGTTTTCCTCTCCGCGAATCTGCAAATCAAACAGGAACAACGCCAACACCGCCATTACAATCATAAGGAGATTCGGAAATATCAGCGCAAAACCCAGATACAACAAATCAAAGGCCACAAAAGCCGGATTTCGACTAAATCGATAAATTCCAGTAGTCACTAATTCTGTTCGTTGTTGTTCATTAAAGCCCGCTCGCCAATTCAATCCCATCGCTTTGACCGCAATAAAGAATAAAATTACTCCTAAAAAAGTTAGAACTAATCCAGCATATCGCCAGCCTGTTTGATTAACAGCGAATAGGAATGGCGCAAGAAACTGAATAAGCGCACCAAATCCAGTCATGATTCGTAAAACAATTTCAAAATACTTTTCACGCGAACTCTGTTTGTCACCTAGTAAGTTAACCTTGATTCCCTGTTTTCTTAGCACCCATGCCTTCCCAAGGTAAATCAAATAGAAGGCTGTTAAACCCAGCAATGCACTAACACGTATTAGCATGTGAATTCCTCCTTTTACATATGAATTTAAATTCATATGTTTATTATTTCATATGTGCACTTCTCCGTCAACAACAAATAAACACCCAATGAACAAGTAATGGCCCATTGAGTGTTTATTTGCAAATTATCCTTTTTACAATTTAATATCCTCGATATTGTCTGTAATAATCCAATCATCCATGTTTTTTTCGCGATTATAATAGAAGGGTTCAATCTTCTCTAGATAGCTAACCTCATAGAGTCCGATGCATTTTTTCCCATGCCATCGCGCTTTTTGCTTTTTAGACAAATTTAGCTCCTGTCCAAACTCTTCGATAAATTCGGTCGATTCTTCCGGTGTCATTTTGTATTTCTCAATCACTTTGGTTAACACACCACGATGAGTAATTTCCATTTTCCCGCCCTTTTCAACAAAGTATAAGATATCGTTCTCTTTCGCGCGTCCCCCCAGCGGACTCTTCTTGCCAGCAGCCCCGCGAATAATCATGGTTTTTTCACCATTGATCAATTTTTCCAATTCCTTGCCTTCGTTATCTAAATAAACCAAATGCTCCGCTTGTCCCTCTCTTTTTTGGTACCAATCTCTATTTTCCATTCCTTCAGCCTCCATATTCTAAAAAACTTGTTACTAATTACTCTATAGTAGTACAGAATAAATTTCTACTCATTTTCTGTGTCAAAATTGGTAAATTTTCAACTCGTGAATATAGAAAACATGATTAATAGGAATTAAATTAAATAAAACTATTGTTTAATAAGACATTTTCAAAAAAGAATTTAATCGTAAAATACTCAGGAAAACACGTTAGTTCATGATCATTTGATATACCCATTAAAGATCAAGGTTTGTTGTTCTTTTTAAATAGAAAAACAAATACCTCACAAACTTTCGAAATTGATCGTTTACAAGGTATTTGTATCTATTTTATCATGCTCTTCTCAAATCATTAAATTTCTATTCCACAGCTGCATCCAACAACGCCTGAGCAATTTTATCTGTCGTTACAAGAATATTAATCAGATTTGTCTCAATGGCGATTTTTGCAATATTCGTTCTTCTGATGTCATCCACAATCGTCATTACTTGAGGCATTTTTCTGATATTTTCTAACGTAACTCCCACGATACTTTTGTTGATCTCGTTATCAACTTTCTGGCCATTAGCATCAAAAAAATTGGAATTGATATCCCCCACAACCTTATCTTTTTTCAACTGTTGAATATCTTTTCCAGTCAGATAGCCAATCTCTTCCATTGTACTTCCCGCATAAGGATTTCCTAAACCTACAATCGCAAAATCAACGTTGGAACCATCATCAAGAACTGATTTTATCGTTTGATTGTTTCTTAAAGCGACCGCCAATTGCTCATCTGGTAGCATCGCAGGCGTATACAGGTATTTTGATTGCCCTCGAATTTTTCTGGCAAGATCATGACACAGCTGATTGGAATGAATATTAACATGTGAATCGCCCATTCCACCAATCAATGGCACGACAGAGACTGCCATGTTGGAGCTATGAATAATAGAATCAACGATACGGCGGATTCCTTTCCCCCACGAGATTCCGATACGATCAATTGACTTCAAACGACTGTTCAAATAATGAGCACCATAGTTGGCAGCTACTTTTTCAACCTCTTCATTCGTGAGATCCTTAGAATCAATGACCATGGCGGTTTTCAATCCATAGACTGCTTCCAAAGAGCGTTCCAGTTTGGAGGTATACTCATTTTTACTGTTGATCGTAATTTCTACAATCCCCTGTTCCCTTGCATCCAGTAAAAGCTTAGAAACAAGAGAACGGGAAACGCCAATTATCTTAGCGATTTGAGCTTGTGTCAGTCCATCCTCGTAGTATAAGCAAGCAATTTTTATAATATTTTTTTCTTCAAAAGTATTCATAATTCCCTTCCTTTACTATGGATTAACTGATTTTGAACTATTCAAATGAGATTTCATCTCCGACAGTTAATACTGGAAATACCTTTGGTTCGACTAAAATTGCACCAGGCAGAATTTCATTATTTTCCCCATCTCTAAAATAGATAGAAATATGTCCTAGTGACTCAAAATTTGGATTCGCCTCTTCACCCACATCAAGAATACGATATTCCTGTTCTCCAATAGTCAACCGTCCGTTCTTCTGGATTACGTCTTTCGGTTCTTCCGAACTTTCATGAATGACACAGATGTCTCTCAGTTCTGCCATTGCTTGCGGACCGAATAAGACTAATAGAAATTCTTCTGCGAAATCCTCAACGATCGGACCGATTTCTATGATTTTTGTTTTGTACATAATCAGACTCCTAACTCGTCTTAAAATAGATTTCTATGCAAAAGTTTCATCTTGTAATTTACGCAATTTGTAAACAGTCGTTGATTCGTCTAACTCAATATCATCGATCGTCAAAAAGGCGCCATCTTTAATGTCACGTTTGGCAACTGAAGTCCCGCCGACTAAACCAATTGGCACGTTACCGTTTTTCTTCATATCAGCATGTGTTTCTAACACACCGCGAACACAATACCCGCCGATGCCATCGATTTTTTCACCTGCTTTAATATCACGTTTTGCCACTGCAACAGTTTCGGAAATTGGTGCACCTAAAGGAACGATGGCTGTATCATGTTCTAAGACTGCTCGCGCGATAGTTAATGGTGTTTCCAAGCTGCACAGGTGATACGGACGGAATAAGATATGATGATCACGCTCGCCTTTTTTCAATAAATAGTTTAGCTCGTGCTGAACGCCTTCATTTTGTCCTTTCACGATACAGAAGATTCCTGGAGCAATCCCATCAACATATTCGACAACGCCAAAGCTATTTAAAACGCCGCCGTTTTCTTTCAAGTTTAATTTTTCGACTGTTCCGTCTAAGTCCGCTGAGATTCCATGCATCCCCACAACATCTGGAACGTAGCCAATCGCATTAGACAAGAGGTTCATTTCAGCCATTGTTTTAGTCCCATCCTGGAATGCGGCCAGCATGTGGCTGTTCATCCCTTTGGAGTCTGCTTCTGCCTGGGCAGTATCTGGATTCGCGCTTACTTTTAAGGCATTGTTTTTTCCTTTGCCGGCTACAAGGACTTCCATCCCCATACTTTTGGCAAATTCATACATTTGAACGGTTGCAGCAGGTTCATCGCCATCTGAACCAGTGTAAATAAGATCAGCGGCATCGTATAGTTTCTTCATTAAAGGTCCCACAGTAATATCGATTTCTACATTTAAGAGCACTAAATGTTTCTTCGCAATCAGCGTTTCCAATGAGATTTTCGCTCCTGCTTCTGGAACACCCGTCGCATCGACAATCACTTCAACATTTGGTGAATGAACAATTTCCTTGAAGTCTGTACTCGTCAAAATATTTACCTTTTCAGCAGCACTAGCATTGTAAGCATCTGACGCTCTTTTTGCTGCATCTAAATTAATGTCGCTGATTCCTGCAACGATCATACCTGGAATCGTCGAGATTTGTGAAACTATGCCGTAACCCATTTGCCCTGCACCAATTACTCCAACCTTGATTGGCGCGCCATTTTGTTCTCTTTCTAACAATTTTCCATATAAAGTCATGTTCTTTCCTCCAATGTTTTCTTTGTTTTTATTTCATTTTTAATGAAATCGATTGATTGTTTTAACGCTTCTTCATGTTTCACCTTTAAAACAGCTTCCGGAATCATATCAATGCGATGCTTTTCTACAGCTGAATAGCGCTTGAACTTCGCAAAGATCGTCAATCCAGTCATTACTTGACATTCTTCAATCACGCCGTCTGGATTCGCCACCATCAAAACAATACTTCTTGCTTTGAACCTGCTTTGAGACATCCCAATCCCTAAAAAACCTTGATTGTTCTCTTTTACGATATTGTCGACTGTCTTTTTATAGTAGTTTGAATGTCTCATTGATGTGAACACATTGAGCGCCAGCAACAGAACCACCAGCAATGCTAAGCGAAGTTCAGCCATACGTTATTCTCCTATCTCTTATAGATATTCATTCAGGATGCGCTTCGCCAAAATTTTTGGTGAATTCGCAAAGTTCCCAATGGTAGATCCCGCGATATGCGGAGTAATCGTTACGTTTTCTAAGGTCAAATATGGATGGTCCGCTGGCAAGGGTTCTTGCTCGAAGACATCGACTGCAGCTCCCGTGATTTCTTTTGTCTGTAACGCTTCGATCAAATCTGTTTCATTGATCAATCCTGAACGGGCACTATTAATCACGACTGCCGACGACTTCATTTTTTTGAAATGCTCTTTATTCAGCATATTTTTTGTTTCAGGCGTTAAACGATAATGCATTGAAATAATATCGGCTTGAGCAACCAACTCATCCAAAGAAACCTGCGTATCTTCGGTTTCTCCAGTGAAATAATCATCAAAGAAAATGATTTTGCCGCCAAATGGTCGGACCAAACTCGCTACCTTTTGCCCAATCGCACCATAACCAACCAAGCCAACAGTTGATTCCTTCAATTCAGGAGCTAACACACCATTTGGATAGTGCTTCTCCCATTCGCCATTACGTAATTTCCGATCCGCGCGAGCAATATTGCGAATCTCAGAAAGCATTAAGCCTACCGCATATTCAGAAACACTCGTTTCGCTTCGTCCAGGTGTATTAAAAACCGTAATCCCTTTTTCTTCAGCGTAGTTTCTATTCACATTTTCAATACCGGCTCTTAAGACTCCAACAAATTTTAGCTTGGTTGCTTTGTCGATCACATTTTTACCGATCGGTGCGAACTGAGTAATGATATATTCGTATTCTTCGATTCCTTCCATTAGATAATCTGGCAAATTAACTGCTTCACTGCCCTGTTTTTCTAATGTAATGTTGTCCTTTTGGAGTGCCTCTAAATCAGCGTGCTGCCACTCCTTCACTTCAACCTCAATACCTTTTTCCTTCAATAAAAGTAACCCGTCACTCATCATTTTCTGATCAATGAATAAATCTGCAATTGCCAAACATTTAGCCATCTAATCTTCTCCTATTCTTTAATTTAAGATTACTGAAACGCGATAGTTTCCTGGTGTGCTTGCTGTTTCAAATGCCTTTTGAATTTCGTCTAATGGAATTTGTGTTTCTACTAGCTTCGAAACATTTACCCTACCGCTATTCAGCATCTCAGCAGCATCAGAAAAATCCTCTAAAGTAGAACCATACGTACCAATCAGTTCCAGCCGCATGTAGTGAACCTTGTTTGGATCAACATCCATTTCAGGAGCAGGATAACCTGCGGCGTACATGGATATTTTTCCGTCTTTTGGTTTGACCATTTGCAGGGCTTGATTATTCGCCGGCGTAGCTCCTACTGCGACAATCACAATGTCGGCTCCTTTGCCATTCGTCAGTTCTTTTACCTTTTGGACTGGATCAACTTCTTTGGGATTGATTACTTCAAAGCCCATTGATTTTGCAATCTCGACCTTCTTCTCCATCAGTTCAGAAACGATGACTCTTGCGCCAAAAGCACGCGCTGTTTCAGCATTTAATAATCCCATTGTGCCTCCGCCGATAACAACAACTGTATCCGTTCCAGATTTCACACGCAGTTTTTTCATATTTTGAATAATAGACGATAACGGCTCTACAAAAGCCGCTTCAGACGGCGACAAATCTGGATTCATTTTGACAAAGCTTTTTGCTTTTCTGACGAAATAATTGGCAAAGCCAAAGATTCCATAGTATTCATCTGAGTAGTTATGACCAAATTGTTTGATATTTTCACACCCAGTCACTTCTCCATGTTTGCATTCATCACAATACCCGCAATAATCGTAAACAACACTCACACGATCACCAACAGCATAGGTGTCGCCTACCGCAGAACCTTTAGCCACGATCGTTCCCGAACATTCGTGACCGCCTGCCATGGGATAGCCTTGATGTTCACGCAAGCCCAGCCATTGTTGATAATCTGTTGTACAGATATTGCACGCATCCTGCTTCACTAGAATTTCATCTGCCAAAAGCTCTGGCATTGGCATTTCTTTTACTTCTGCAACACCTTTTTCTATTAAACATCCAAATTTGATTTTGTCTGGAATCAATTTACTCACCTCTAATTTTTTTTAAAGTCCAAATGACATGAAATAGGCCACAACGACCGCCAATGGACCTGTAATCACACGTGAAAATAAAATTGCTGGAACACCGGTAGAAATCGTATCAGGATCAGCTTCTCCCAAAGTCATTCCAACAGGCGCGAAATCACAACCAACCTGCGAGTTGATCGCAAATAACGCAGGTAACGCATAGTGGGGCGGGATCGTTCCGTTGGCAATTTCTGTCCCGATCAAAAGTCCGATTACCGAAGCAATGACGGCTCCTGGAGCCAACAATGGTGATAGAAATGGCAAACTAGTAATCAGCCCCAGAATTACTAAACCGATCAAGCTTCCCGCTAATGGTGACAAGACCTTCGCAATCAAGTCACCGATGCCAGTATAATTAATGATTCCGATTAAAGTAGCAACAAATGCCATAAACGGTAGAATGTTCGTCATCACTGTATCAATCGTTTCTCGACCTGCTTGGTACATAATATTAATGAAGCTCCCGGCCGCTCGACCGATTTTATCAATAAACCCAATGAAGCCCTTCTTCTCAGTTCCATTACCATTGGATTCGGTTGTTGCCTGTTCCTTAGGCACTTCTTCCACAGTCGAAGTCATCGGTTCTATTTTGATTTCATCAACAACAACTTCTTCAGTACCGTCACCATTGACTAACTCAAGATCATTGATGGTCGTTCCTGAGACAAAGATATCCTCTGTCATAAATTTCGCTAGCGGTCCAGAAGGCGCTTGTAATTTAACATTGACTGTCGGAATCCTCATTCGCGGATAGGTACCGCAACGGGCTGTTCCGCCACAATCAATCACTGCCGCAAGCGTTTCTTCCTTTTCAACTGGATTTTTAAAAGCATCAACGGCTGTTGTTCCCGTTAATTCAGCAATTCTCTCAGCCACCGGATGAATTCCTCCACCTGTAACGCTGATCACATATTGTTTCTTGTGGTCAGGAGTAAGAGTTAATGGGCCGCCCCATCCACCTTTTCCTTTATGAACAATCACTTTTTTACTCATTTTTTCCCCTCCGCGTTCGGTCTAAGCATTGACTGCTTTTTTCTTGTCTCGACTTGATAAAATGGCAACAATTCGTTCGGTGATCACACCGCGAATAAGAATGACTACAAAGCCCGCCAGAAGATATCTCAGCCCTAGTTCACTTTGACTACCAACTTTCGCAAAACCCTGAGCGACTCCTAAATAGACAAAAAGTTCAGCGGCATTCGCATGAGGAAATAGTCCAACAATCGGGTGAACCATGGAGACCGTTGAATCATAATAAGCAGCCTTATGCTCCTCCTTCAAAAATCGACCGAACGTGTAACACATCGGATTTGTCAGGAAAAAACAAGCTAAAAATGGAATTAATGTATATCTTAGAACAAAAAACTTCGTGCACATCTGCATAAATCCGAAAACTCTTTCCTCGCCGATAATCTTGATCAAAGCGTTTACAAAAAGAATCAATGTAATCAGCAGTGGAATGATTCCTGTCAGAAAACCAACAAACGTTTCAGCACCTGCTTGAAACATCCCAATAAAACCGTCTGATAACTTAACTAAAAAATCCATAACCTTCCTCCTGTTGTAGAATTTGATACGCGCGCGCGATTTCATATCATTTGACACAAACCGTGTCATCCGATACGATCGAGTCCATAATAGCAGGTGACACAAAAGATGTCAATTGGGATTTTTATCTTTTTTTTTAATCGATTTTAGTATAAAATCAAATAGAGAACTAAACGGTGTTATTGAAAAGGAGGTTTTACAATGAACAAATCTGAAGAACGAAATTTAATCAAAGTAGCCACTCTTTATTACAAAGAAGGCTTAACACAAGTACAAATATCAAAGAAATTAGGCGTTTCTAGATCACTCATTTCCAAATGGCTAGTCGCTGCAAGAAACCAAGGATTTATCGAGTTTTTCTTTAATAGTGAAGAAGTGTATTCTGTTGAATTAGAAAATAAACTAGAAGAAAAGTTTGGTTTGAAATCTGCAACTGTTATTGATACGAATAATTTATCTGATTCAGAAATAGAAAAAGTTTTGGGCCAAACCGCCGCTCTGGCAATTAAGGGGAAGATTGAAAATGTTCAATCAATCGGGCTCTCTTGGGGGAAATCAATCAAATCATTAGTCACTCAGTTTCCTTTTGAATCCTATTCCGATAAGGTTTTTATTCCACTCATCGGAGGAATGGGGATAAATAATTTTGATATTCATTCCAATCAGCTGTGTTACGAATTCGCACGTAAGACAAGAAGCTCATCAAAATATTTATACACCCCTGCCCTAGTAAGCAATCCCACCATTCGTTCTGAATTTGAAAACAATGAATATATTCGTGAAATTTTAGATGAGGCCAAGCAAGTTGATATGGCAATTGTCAGTATCTCCTCGCCTTACCACATCAACACTATGGAAGAAATTGGCTATATTACCAAAACGGATATTAAGGAGTTGGAGGATTTGCACGTTGTTGGTGACATGAATTCCCGCTTTTTCGATAAGAACGGTATGGAGGTCGACCATGACACCAACACAAATGTCATTGGTATTAGTATTGAGGATCTTAAGAAGATTCCGCAGGTTGTGGCATTGGCGTATCATGAGGATAAATGGTCCGGTGTTTATTATTCTTGTATCAATCATCTGATTACTGATTTAATCACTACAGATGTCATCGCCAAACAAATCCTAAAAGCAGAACTATAACTTATTCCATTCATGTCATGAGGTGCTTCTACAGATGCACCTCTTTTGTTTCTTTTATAGCCAGTTAAACGTACTAAATTTTACAAATTATTTGTTTGGATTAGTCCGAGAAAAAGATGATTGAACCCAATAGGGTAGAGGGAAAATAAGTTCCGCCCTTACCATTGCACCGTACATACGGGTCTCGTATACGGCGCTACATCTGTATTGATTTTACGACTCTCTTAGATAATATTTGAATCGGCTACACTAGACTAGACAGAAAAATAAGGTGTGTAGAATAAATGAAAACACACTGGAGGAAATATTTATGTCAAGACGTCAACGTAGAACCTATTCAAAAGAATTCAAACAACAAGTCGTCTATCTTTATCTTGCAGGTAAGCCACGCGCTAAGATCATTCGAGACTATGAACTAGCTGCCTCTGCTTCCGATAAATGGGTCAAACAAGCTCAAACCACTGGCTCATTTAAGGAAAAAGATAACCTGACTCCAGAATAAGCAGAATTGATTGCGCTTCGGAAGAAAAATAAACATCTTGAAATGGAGAACGACATTTTAAAGCAAGCGGCGCTGATATTCGGACGAAAAGACAGGTAATCAACACTAATCGGCACAAGTATTCTGTATCAGCGATGTGTAAAATTTTATCCATTTCTCGTCAAACTTATTATTATCCAGCAAAGGCGTTCGAAAGCGAAGCTGTGCTAGAATAACTCATTTAAGAAGAATTGGTTCGTAATCGAAAAGCCTACGGCACACGAAAATTGAAGAACTGCTTAGCCAAGCTAGGATTCCAAGTTAGTCGTCGCAGAATCGAGCACATCATGAAACAGCGAGGATTACAATCAACGTATACACTCGCTCGCTTCAACGTGCATTCTTCTACATGCAATGAAGCCGAAACGGCCAACGTATTGGATCGAACGTTTAATTAGAAGCCATCGTTACCGAACTCACCTATGTTCGCGTCGAAAAAAAATGGCATTACATCTGTCTTATTCTTGATTTGTTCAATCGAGAAATTATTGGATACTCTTGTGGAAAGAAGAAAGACGCAGCTTTGGTCAAAGAAGCGTTTCGTCGGATTCCTTATCCCATGACAAATGTACAGCTTTTTCACATGGATCGCGGAAAAGAATTCGACAACCAAACAATTGACGAGATTTTAGACGCCTTTGACATCACGCGCTCGTTGAGTAAAAAAGGGTGTCCGTATGATAACGCAGTTGCGGAATCTACCTATAAATCAGTCAAAGTGGAATTTGTTCATCAATACCAATTCGAGACACTGTCCCACTTACGACTAGAGCTATTTGATTATGTGCACTGGTGGAACAATTTGCAACTACACGGGACACTAGGGTATGAGACACCGAATGCGTTTCGACATCAGAGCTTGGCGAAGCGAACCTTTGATAATGAGCTCAGATGTGATACCGCTGAAGAGGCAGCTTAATTATTTTGAGTTAGTTTCTGCCGAAGAACGTCAGATCCGAGACTGCTGTATGTCTTGGGCAATTGGAACAACAATACCAAGATTCCAAGACACCTTATAATTTTTGTCAAAAAAGTGTTGCCATTCCACAGTTCATATTTACGATAACTCGGCTGACTGATCCTGCATTCAGGACATAAGTCTTTCTTCCCACATGACCATCACGCTATTCTGGCAGATTTTATTACCTCTTTTTCTGTTATAGCGCGTCCATTATCTAGGGTAGTATTGCATTCGTCGCACAGTACAAAGCCTTCGAATCTTATTACACAACCTCCTTCTTTTCAGAATTGCTTTATCTCATATTTAAGTTAATTCCTCCGTTAACTGACTAAAATATTATTCTAAGAAATTAGTAATAAGCGTATAATTGATCCATGAAGGGAGCTACATTACATGAATAAATTGAATAATATTTTTCTATACATTGCTTTACTAAATTTTCTTTCTGCGTTACTTCTAATTTTTAGTTCTGGATATATCACTAAGATCGCTAGCTTTATTTTCCTTATCAACTTCCTAATCAATATGAATTTAGCTACTAAGAAAGCGAACAACGTAATTTAGACTGACTTTGCCACAGTTCTCTGTTTTCTATGCAATCGCTCCAGTTACTGAAACCTTTATAGACTATCAAAGTATTTTCCTTTCATATCATTGATTAATGACTCTCCAATCAAATGACTAATTGAAACATCATTCTCATTATTTAGATCATTAACATTCTGGAATGGCAACACTTTTTATGACAAAAATTATATAGTTTCTACGTCGACATCTTGACATAAAAATTTCTTTCAGTGTGTTTTCATTTATTCTATACACCTTATTTTTTCTGTCTAGTCTAGTGTAACCGATTCACTCAATAAATTTTGATCATTCATCGGAAAAAGCAAAAAAGACACATCAAAAATTTTGATTACTACAGTAAGAAACTCTATTTTAGAACGGCCATAAAGGTATTGTTTCAAGTGGTTTATGAAGAATTATCAAGTTATCGTGAGATTGGTCTTGCCTTTCTAGATCGGCATCTTTGTAAGGAAGTCAGAACTGACTAGATTTATCATAGCTCATTATCCCGTAATCACACGGCATTGAAACAAGAAATCTCAATGAAAATCTTTGTGCAGTTAGCCGCCAAATTTTCCAGACGACAGCCTAATTCAAAAACGATCAATCTCCAGCTGATTGATTCGACATAGAAAATTTTCAAAAACAAGTAAAAACTTGGAAAACTAATCAAAATATTGAATCGGTCAAAGCCAATTGGCAATTTACTACACCAGATGCTCTAACAGAGCTAAAAAGATTGTATCCAATACTTTGTATGGAGTCCCGAATACCAGAATAAAGTGCAACATCCAGCAATTCTCTGTTGGGTGTTTTTGTTATTTATCAATACTATATTTTATTAATCATCAAAGAAATAAAGTGCCTATTGTCTAATAGATAAGCCAATACGTAGCAATTTATATATTACAAAAAGCAATATATGATTTACACAAAGCAATTTATAGATTACAATTGATTTGTTCAATTAAACAACAGGAAAGGATGATTGCCATTTTGAAGAATACTAGATTAAAAATTGCTAGACTTGAATGTAATATGAGTCAAGAAGAATTAGCTAACAGAATCAATGTCACAAGACAGACGATTGGATTGATTGAAGCAGGCAAATATAATCCGACTTTAAAATTGTGTTTGGCTATCTGTAAAACACTAAATAAAACGTTAAATGATTTATTTTGGGAGGAATAGTAATATGAAAAAAATTAGAGATGAACGTGTGTTACAGTTAAATAATAAAATTCAAAGTGAAGCATTTATATTGCTCCTGGGCCTATTAGGATTATCAATATTTATTAAGTCATATGTACTGAATATTTCTACTTCAAATTACATCACTGAATTAATACTTCTAATACTATCAACGGTTTATATCAGTATTAGAAGCTCATTTGTAGGTTTAGATTCATTCGGAAATACTAAAAAGTTCGTTTTACCATTGTCTATTATTAGCGGATTAATAATTGCAATTACTAATGGGATAAAAAATTATTCATTGTATGGAAATAAGTATAATGGACTAACTGATAGACATTTTTTAGCTGTTTTAGTAATTACTTTTATATTCGCAACCGTTTTTGTATATGTCACTATAGGCGTTTTATATTTTATCGATGAATACGGGAAAAAACGTTTGGATAAAAAATTAAACGAAGAAGATTAGTGATACAAATTATATTTTCGTTATAAGGATTATTTCAAGTGATTGTCGCAGCAAGGATTTAAAGTACCTGAATTGTGAAATGAGATTGGTCTACCTACTAACACCTTGTCATTAAGGGATTTGTGGGTAGCAATCTTTGTAATTTACTAGAATAATGGTCTTTTGGATTTATTTTTTTAGATAGGAGTTCATGGAATGTCGTATAACCATTTATCAGCTGAAGAGCGTGGGCAAATAGAAGCGTATCTGAGGGAAGGGATTTCTCAGGCTGAGATAGCTCGCCGATTGGATCGGCATAGATCAACGATCTCTAGAGAAATCAAGCGTGGGGCTGAGCAAAGAAAGAAGAAGAGTCTTGCTAGTTTTCTTATCAAGCAACAAGTGCTGGTAATTTAGCGCGTATTCGCAAGAAAAATTGCGGAACAACTACTAAGGCCACCGTGCATAACACTAAAACTATCATAAAGTATCTTGATATGAAATATTCGCCGGAACACATAGCAAATGCAGTTCGTAATGTAAAGGTTTGTACATCAACAATTTATACCTGGATTTATAAAAAGATCGTTCCTTTCGATATTAAGAAATTACGCGGTCACGGAAAACGCTACAAAATCTAGAATACTGGGAAGCGATTAAAGAGAACCGATCGAGCTTTCTTTGATAGACGCACGTTGGACAACCGACCAGAAGAGGTTCAGTTACGAACGGAGTTCGGCCACTGGGAAGCAGATACTCTGTTGTGTCAAGGTATCGCAGCGTGTGTCTAGCAACGTTCATAGAGCGTAAAACAAGGCCTTATGTAGCAATTAAGATACCCAACAAGACGGGTAGATCTATGATGACAGCAATTAAACGTTTAGTAGAAATGTATCCACATGGTGTGAAATCGATCACATGCGACCGTGGAAGTGAGTTTGTCAATCAGTTTGAAATTGGACTCATTGAAAAAATCTATTATGCCAATCCATGTGCACCACATGAACGTGGATCAAATGAGAACCATAATGGATTACTTAGAGAATATTTCCCAAAACCATCTGATTTTAAAAATATCTCTCAAAATAAAATCGATCAAGCTGTTCAAAGTATGAATTTACGGCCACGAAAACTTTTTAAATGGAAATCACCGCAACACAAGTTTAATTTAGAGTATTCAGAAACTTTCTAGAAACAATCAAAATAGTTTTACATTGTTATAAAAAGAAATAAAACGAACGATAGTTATACTAAAACAATCATATGTTGTACTTACTCCTAACATTCGCCACTTTGTATGGAGTACCAGTAATTCTTTTTATGTTAAGCTATACCTTCTTCTTGTTCATCTCTAGCTATACATGAGAACAAATTAATGAAAAATGTCAAACAACCGAATTCTCTTCGCTAGAAGAATTCGGTTGTGAATAGCTCTAATTAGGTTGATTATAGAAAAAACAATTTAAACATCCAATTATTTTACGCATCTAAACCCTAAATTATTTGCTGCAGACATTCCAGTATTTCCATTTCGGGCAGAAATCCGATATCGTTTGCAATAAGATTCATGACATAGAAAAGATCCCCCGCGCGTAGCATATATTTTATCATCAATTGTTTGATGGTGTGACCAGTAATGTGCACTGCCTTTTTCCTTAAATTCCATCAAATCGATTCGGGCAGGGTTACTGCACCACTCCCAAACATTGCCAACAGGCTGATACATTCCATAATCATTAGCTTCATACCATTTTGCAGGCGCCGTATTTGAAAAACCATCTGCTAATGTATTCATTAGTGGAAAATCCCCTTGCCAGATATTACATTGGTACTTACCATCTTTTAAGAATTCCTTTCCCCAAAAATATTTTTCAAACTCAGTTCCCCCTTTAGCAGCAATTTCCCACTCTGCTTCAGTTGGTAGTCGTTTTCCAGCCCATTGACAATAAGCAACAGCATCATTTCGAGAAACTTGAACAACTGGGTGATCCCACCGATTATCAATTGAAGAATCTGGACCTTCAGGATGAGACCAATCAGCGCCAATCACTGCATACCACCACGCCATATTAGGAACTAATTGACTTTTCATCTTTGTCTCTTCACTCAAAAAATAATGAAAAACAAAAGACCATCCAAACTTTTCTGCTTCGGTAATATAGCCAGTATCTTTAATGAAAGAAGCAAATTCTTTATTGGTTACCGTTGTTTCATCAATCATAAATGCAGGATGTTGGATAGTAATTTTCGGCCCCTCATTATCTGTAGAAAACCCATCTGGTTGATTTGTTCCGATTTGATACGTTCCTTTTGGAATAGTAATCATCCTGTTCCCTTCTTTCTATAATAAGTAGTAGCCATTATAAAGATTTATGAATAGCACAAGAAGAACTACGCCTTGAAAAACGATAGTCACCTTCTCTGGTGATAATATCTTGCTGAATTTAGCTCCTAACAATCCACCAATAACTGCTGCTGGAATCACAAACCACAATATTGTTAAGTCATAACGACTAAATCCTGTCGTTAGAGCAATTGTAAGCAATTTAGCAAACTGTGAAAAGAAAATCGTACAAATAGAATAAACAGTTGCTTCTTTAATAGGTAATGAGAACAACAGCATAAGTAATGAAACATTTATTGGTCCACCGCCAATACCTAATAAACTAGCTAAAAATCCTAGCATTAACCCACAAATAAAATACCAAATAACATGGGTTAATTTGAAATTCTTCCAGTTGTACTTTGTATACACAAAAGCAAAAATCAAGGTAATCACTGTCAGTACGATTTGAATCAGTTGTACGATATCTTTATTCCCAAACCAATTTAGACAAGCTTCAAATGCTAGATTTCCTAAAATTCCTCCTAGTACTGCACCAACAGATACCCAACTGACAATTTGCCAATTAAATTTACGGCCACTAGTTAATTGGCGCATAGTAGAAACAACAGACATCGTAAAAACCGCGGTGGCAGAATAAAAGGAAATTGCGGCCACATCATGTGCACCAATGAAATCAAAAACAGGTTTGATTATTACACCACCACCCATACCAGACACGGCACCAATGGTATTGGCAATAACAATCACAAAAAAGTAAATCAAACCAATCATACTTTCACTCCCTGTAGTAGAGATAAAATTTCAGGCATTTCAGGGATAAATCCTTCGAGAAGCTTTTTATATCCGCAAAAGTTTGTTTGTTTGTTGATATACATCGCATCGTTCATTCGTTTGCAACCACCATTACAAATATCCTTAAAAGGACAAGTTAGACACTTTTCAGGTAAATTATTTTTAGAACACAAAAAGCTTGAGGTAATTGGTGCTTCAAATATCTCTCTTAGAGTATTTTCTTGAATATTGCCCATACGATATTCATCTAAAACAAAGAAGTCACAAGGATAAACACTACCGTCAGCTTCTATCACATACTGAACCCTACAATTCCCCATAATACCGCAGGCTGTTAATTGTTGACGTACTAACAAGTTGATAATATCATCAAACAATTTAATGCTACGATACTTTCCTTTTTTTAAGTCTGATAGCCATAGTTGTAGTAATGTCAGATAAAAATTAGCAAAGCTTTCAGGGGTTAATGCGTATTCTCCCCTTTCAACAGCATCTAAATCATCTAAACAAGGAATAAATTGAATGTAATTCACTTCTTCAGAAACTATAAAATCATACACTTTTTGAGCTTCGAATGAGAGTTGTTCGGTGAGAACGCAAAGAATATTATATTCAATCTGATAATCATCAAACAAATGCTTTGTTTCCAATACTTTTTGAAAAGTACCCCTTTGACGATGGTCTAGTCGATTTTGATTATGAATTGCTGGATGCCCATCAATTGACAGGCCAACCAAAAAATCATTCTTCAATAAAAACTGAGACCAGATCTCATTGATTAACATTCCATTAGTCTGCAGAGCATAATGTACAGTTACAACTTTTTCTTGTTGTTTTACATAAGATACAAAATGCTGAAAATATGACAAACCAGCTAATGTCGGTTCTCCTCCCTGG
This sequence comes from Enterococcus avium, assembly GCF_002891025.1. Taxonomy (NCBI): domain Bacteria; kingdom Bacillati; phylum Bacillota; class Bacilli; order Lactobacillales; family Enterococcaceae; genus Enterococcus; species Enterococcus avium. Next base: position 1,329,562 of record NZ_NBSL01000003.1, read on the forward strand.
AAAGCAAAGGTCAGTTCGTCACCATCTTCAAGATCGATAAAAATATTATCGATCATTTTTTCTGTTACTTCCGGCTTCATTTTTCCATAAGAGCGTACTTCTCGCAATGAGCTTACATTTGCATAAAAGCAATATTTACATCTCAAATTACACAATGCTGAAGCCGGTTTGATCATTACTGAGATGTGTTTCATTTTAACACCACTTCAAATTATTTTTGCTTTACCCAAATTGGTGAACCCCAAGCAGTCTGTCCATCACCTTGAATAGCTTTCACAAAATAACTGACTTCTTCTGGTTCAGGTTTAATTTCAAAACTAGTAACTATATCATATTCATCCTCACTAGCACCTTGGTATACTTTTACTTTATAGGCATTATGATACCAACTATCGCTACGATAGTACTCTTCTAGACCAGCCCGGTCTTTCATCAAAGCTTTTGCTTCTTCTTCAAAGACAATCAATTGACTCCCATTTAATAGTTCGGCTACAGTATAGACTTGCTCTTTATCAGCAATTTCTAAACAAACTTCTGATTCCAATTTAGCTTCAATTTCAAAAATGAATCCTTCTGTACGCATATCAGAATCACGCATCCAATGGTCGCCACCATTTTTTTGTGATTTTGCAGTAAAGGTCACTTCATTATCAGAAACTTGTTCGTAACTATTGTCAAAAGTACTGTAAACTGGTTCAACTGAAATAACTTTCCCGTCAACTTTCAAAGATCCATTCCAAATTTTTTCAGTAAACTCAGGGAAAAATTTAATATTTGGACCCCATCCACATTCAATACGGAACTTCATTCTAACGGGTTTAGACAGCTCAATATTCTTTTTACTCTTCACTAAATGAATCGCATCTAACTCGCCGTTTCGATAGAGTTCTATTCGTTCCACTGCATTATTGGCATGAATTTTTGTATCCAATGTTACCTGCTCTTTTGTTGTTTCAATTCGACTTCCCATAGGAGCCGCTTCACATTCTGTCCAAACACTGATTTTTGAATCAGTAAATCCATAAACCCTTCTGTTGACAAACGCATCCCACAGACTTTCTTTAGAATATCCATCTGCCCAAATCCCTGCACGTCCATACTTAACCATGGCGGGAACCTCATGGTTATCCCCAGAAGCAATGATTCCAAAGTGATATCCTTGTTTAATTCCAGAAATAACTGAGGTAGCATCTACTCTAGGACCCATATGAATATGCCGATCCATAGCTAGGTTCGTCCTGTCTTTTTCAGAACTTCCGTGATGGGAGTAAGTCTCTACAAAAGGCGAGAAAACTTCATCATGGGTAGCCCAATTTTTCCCACGATTCCCTAATGAATAGGCTAGATGATGAGGAATCCCAATTACAGACTCATCTTTAAAATACTGTACTAATTGTTTGTATCTAGGCAGAAGCTGAATATCAGCTTGGTCATCATTTTTAAAATAAATATTGTGGTCACCATCTTCGCCAGTTCCTTGCCATTCATAACCGATAAAACTAATGTATTCATCTGTTTCATTTTGATGGCTAAGATAATCTTTAATATATTTCCACTGTTCATTCATTTCTTCTGGACTAATTTCTTCCTCTGCTCTAAATCCTCCCGGGCAGTCAATCATGTGGTAAGGATAGTAAGCTAGGGTGAAGAAATCCACTACTTTTTTACTATGTTGATACCACTTAGATAGCAAATCAATTTGATCTGGATGTAAATTTAAATGCAAATCAGTAATATAATCTTGATATTTTCCAATTTTTTCTCTTTTCAATTACATAATCCCCAATCCAACCATCACTGCAGCAAATGCTAAAATTCCAAGCAGCAATTTATTTGTTGTCCATCCTTTTTTATCAACCAAAAGATAGCTAACTAAAGCTACAACTAATGGCACAAGGTTTGGCATAATCTTATCAAGTATTTCTTGGATATTGATGGACATATCACCAGAAACATATTTAAAAGAAATCGGAGCTTGAATGGTACTTGAAGCTACTCCACCTATAACAATTAGCCCGATCATTGTTAATGCTGTGGTAATTTTTACCTTCATTTCTTCATTAGTCAAAACTTTCACAGCATCTAATCCGAGAGAATAACCTTTCACGAACAACCAATATTTCATAGTAACAACAATCGCTAACCATGAAATTAAAAAGGTCAAAGGTCCTATCGCAGAACCATTCGTAGATAAACCAATTCCTATACTCAATAAAATTGGATTCAAAGTACCAACTAAAATTGAGTCTCCAATACCTGCTAAAGGCCCCATTAGAGCATTTTTAGTACTAGTTAAAATGTCTACATCAAAGGTTTCATCATTTGCATAAGTTTCTTCCAGTGCCAGTGAAATTCCTGGAATAATCGATCCTAATTGAGGTTCTGTATTAAAAAAGGATAAGTTTCGTTTTAAAGCAGCTCGTAATCCCTCTTTATCATCTTTGTATAATTTTTCTAAAGATCCAGATAAAGCATGTGCAAAACCTGTTCCCATCATTCGTTCGTAATTATGAGAGCTTAAAGCAAAAAACATCCAACGCCATGAAGCTTTTGATACGTCTTTTTTATTTAATTTAACATTATTCTTCATAATTTCCCTCCTCGTCTTGATACACAGTTTCTGATACATTATTTTCAGTCACAGCGCCTTTACTCCCATAATTTTTACCGTAACGAGCCATAACATACACTAATGAAAATGCTATTGCGATAAATACTAATGTCGTAGTAGTAATTTGGAAAGATGAAGCAAAGACCCAGCCAAAGATAAACAAGAAAATCATCCATTTTTCTTCAATAATTTGTTTCAATAAAATAGCAAAACCTAATGCTGGTAACATGCGACCACCTACCTGTAAAAAATTGAGAACAATGTCAGGTAGCGCATTTAATAATTTTTCTGCAAACGGTGCACCAAAATAACAAGTTAAGCTAACAATTAAAAAACGTTCAGCAAATGATACCGATGTTCCCATGATATTCGAGATTCTAACTCCACGAGCATCTGCTTTTTCTGCATAACGATCAGCCCGATGTGCAAATGCAGCTTGTATCGTCATCGTAAAATTGTGCAAGGCAACACCTAATGCTCCTAGCGGAACTGCAAAAGCTACAGCTGTTTCCGCACTACCACTTGCAGCAATTGCTAAGGGGATACCGATAAAACCTGCTAAATTTAAATCCGAAGGGACTGCTCCTCCAGGTGTAATCTGTCCAATAAAAATAGCCTGAACTGCTACCCCAGCAAGAACACCCGCTTTAACATCTCCTAAAATTAGACCACAAATCAATCCGGCTACCAATGGTCTACCAATTCCATACCATCCACCAGTAGTACCAAATAACCACGGGACTTGATTACGTCCTAAATAAGCAAATAATCCAATTAATACCGCTTGCCATAAAGCCATTTTTATTCCTCCTAAAAATTATTTATTGATAATTGCATCAAAGTCGGTCTTAGCATCATTTGGCACCATTTGTGCTGTAAAGTGTGTCCCCTCATTAATCAATCCTTTAATTATTTCTACCTCTTCGTCTGTTAAATGAATCGTTTTTCGATAAGATTTGGTGCCGGGTCGATTAGGAACATTTCCCATATTTACTTCTTTGAACCAGAAATCTTTTTCTTGTAAAGTTTTGAGTGTCTCAATACGTTGTATAATTATTAATAAGGACTCTCCTGGATAAGAATTTGGATTTTCCAAGCGTTCTACAGCCTTATCTGTAGATAAGATTGACAATTTAACAGAGTTTGGTTTTGCCATTTTTAAGGCCATTTTTTGCATTTCATCTTTTACAGAAATATCATCAATAACCAAAATGCGGTCGATTTCAAGTTTTGGTGTCCAAGCAGTTGCTACTTGTCCATGTATTCCACGAGCATCGACTCTAACATTTTTAATTTTATAAGGACTGTCTGGCTTAGCTGTTTTTTTAGGTGTTTGATTTAAATTATTAGTAGGTAAAATTTCTGGCTTTTTCACATCGGAAATCCCATTTACCCCTTCAGCAATAATCATCTCATTGGATAAGTCCTCCCCAATAACCGCCGTAATCACCATTGGCAAGTTCATCCCAGTAATAATTTGTACACGGTCATCTGAAAAACACTTTTCAATCACACCATTACAAGGAGAACCACCTAGTAAGTCAGCAAAAAATAAAACTGAACTAAATTTTTCTAAATCTTTATCTAAGATGGAAAGTTTTTCTTGAAACTGCTCTTTACCATCATCGGGTGAAAGTGAGACCGCAAAGATATTGTCCATTTGTCCAACAATCATACTTACCGATTGCTTCATACCCAAAGGTAGCTCGCCATGCCCTACAAAAACGATTGCTTTCATTTACTTTCTTCCTCTCTATTGACCAATGCTGTCATAATCATCAGAATTTTTAGATCCCGCAGAATATGAGTCTCGCTTATTTACTTTCCATTCTGAACGTATTTCAATAGGACCATTCAAAAGTGGATCATTGGTTTTTTCCATAAAATTATCCAGTTTTTCACGCATATATGCTAACTCTTTTTGATAATTTTCATTGTGAACTAAGTTATTTTTTTCATAAACATCGTAATATAAATCATACAGACATTCGCTATCTTTTGTAATTTTATCTAAATCATTCTCTGCATAAAATTCTTTAATTGGCGAGTTATCAATATTTGATTTATTTATCTTTAGGTATTCTTCATCAAAGAAACGAATATATTTGAACCGTTTACTTCTAACTGAACGGACTGGTTCGTATGAAGTATGAAAATTTATTTCCCCATAGACTACTTCATCTCCTTCGTATTCTTCACCTTGGAATAGCGTCGCAAAACTTTCACCTTCTAAGTAATCCGGTTGAGGGATTCCAATTAAGTCACACAACGTTGGTATTACATCAATATGTGAGATTAGTCCATCAAAACTCTTCGTTTTCAATTTTGCATTAGGAACACGCATTGACATCAGAACTCCTGTGCCACTATCATTAAGCGTACATTTTTCAAAAGGATAGGCTAAGCCGTGATCAGTGGTCAGCAAGATAATTGTGTTCTCATACAATCCTGCTTGTTTCAAGGCAGAAATAATCATACCGACATTATCATCTGCTGTGCGCAAACTAGTCTTAAATTGAGAAAAATCCTTTCTAGTGATTTCGTTATTAGGTATATTAATCGGCGGCTGTGCATAGTTTGGATTTTCCCCTGGATGGATTTCATCAGGAAATGCTCGATGTGTTGCATGCATACCATATGAAACAAAGAACGGTTTTTCTTGGCTGTAACTAATTAACCAATCTGACAATTTATCAGCATTCTTTTCATCCCAAACCACTAGCTCCTCTTCACTGTATTGTGAATTATCAGTAGTTAAATCTTCTAAGTAACCTAAAGTACCAATAGCCATCTCATGATCAGTATAATAACCAATCTCGTGTTGAACACCACACAATGCGGTATGATAACCATTTTCTAAAAGTAACTTGGCTAAATGTATTTCTCTATTTATTTCAAAACCACGTTGAGCAAGTCCTAACATGCCATTTTGATGTGGAAATGTTCCTGTCAATAATCCAGCTCTGCTAGGTGAACAAGTCGGAGCTACGCTAAATGCATTTTGGAATAGTAAAGAGTCTTCACACAGTTTCTGGTAATTTGGAGTATGCACACCATACCCGTAAGGACTAATTATTCGTCCAGAATCATGAGTATGAATGTAAATAATATTCATTTTACTTTCTCTCCTTCTCAATTTTCTTGTAATATAGCATTCATAGAAAGCGATAACAATATCTTCGGATAAGATTGACACAACAAATCGATTATGTATAATACAAATTATAAAATATTAATACAAATAAACTGGAAACACACTATGTACACAAGTGTATTCCTCGAAATTCATTATTACAAATTTAAGGAGAATCATATTTATGACATCGGAACCTTTATATAAATCTATCTATTATGAGCTAAAAAAGAAGATTGAAGATGGCCTTTATTCAAAGGATGATTATTTACCTACAGAAAACAAATTATCCAAAAAATACAATGTCTCTCGGGTCACTATTCGCCAAGCTATCCAAATGTTAGTGGAAGACGGATACGTTCAAAAAAAACAAGGTAGTGGAACTCATGTAATTTTTCAACCAATAAAAACAGCTATTGATCGTTCATCCAAAATCAAAGCTTTCTCAGACGAAATGCGACGATTGGGTAAGAATCCATCCGCACAAGTACTCAAATTTGAAATGACTACATCCTCTAAATCTCTTTCTGAAGAACTTGAGATTAAGGAAAACGATTTAATATACTACTATGAGCGTACATTATTAGCCGATGATCAGCCTTACTGCTTTGAATATGGTTATATGCCAATCAGCTTGTTTTCTGATTTTTCGATAGCTCATATTACTGGATCGAAAATGAAATATATTGAGAAAGATAAGAAATATAATGTGGCCTACACCCATCAAATCGTTCACGCCATTCTAGCTAACGAGAAATTACACAACATTTTGCAAGTTCCAATAAACTCTCCCTTGTTAGAGGTCACTCATATTGCTTATACAGATGAGACATTACCACTACATAAAACATGTACCATATTTGATTCCACCAAATATCAAGCACATTATATTAAAATAAAATAGATTTTATCACTGTAAAATATCTTCAACGGATTCAGATGTTCATTACCCTCTCTCAAAAGTCTAATGGTAATAATTCAAGATAAGAATTGGAAATATTTTTATTGAATACCTGTTTTGAAACGCACGAAACTAAACCCGATTAAGAATAAATTTTCCTTGGTCGTTCCAAGGATTTGTAACAAGAACAAAGTGTTATTTATTTTCGTGCTCGTTAGTAGCGTGTAAATTTGTGGTGTGTGGTGTTAGGATGATTTAGTGGACACATTTTGACAGAGGACTATAATAACCACTGGAATCGTGATGAGCGCGCTAGTTTCAGCGATTCAAAATCAACAGACGACAGACGTACTGATCATCCAAACAGATCTTGGTTCGCAGTATACGAGCTCCGATTCTGAAAAGGCGCTATGCAAGAACAAGACGACACACTCTTATAGTCGCAAAGGTACAACTTACGACAATTCCTGTATTGAATCGTTTCACGCAGCAATAAAGAAGGAAGAAGTCTATCCAGCAACCTATCATTACTATGAAGAAGTCAGCTAGAACTGTTTCAATATATTGAAAGATGATACAACCGCAAGCGCAATAGCCACTCCCACTTTTTGAACGAATCCACGAGAATTTCTTTTCATGGTTTCAGAGAAGGGGCAAACGTTTTTAGTTTGACGATTGTCTGAAACCATGAAACAACTCGGGAGTGGATTTGTTTCAAAAAACTCTCGATAAATGAGTCCACTTTATTGACACAAATTCACACAGGCTCTTTGATCAAATCAACTGTATATTTGAAATTAATCAACTCAATACGATTACTGTAGATGTTGTAGCGAGAGATAGCTTGTGATTGGGATATAGTAACCCCACTTACTATAGAAAAAGTACGCCATTTAAATCTAAAAGTGACACAATGATTTTCACTTCTTTTTATTTATCTTAAACATTACTTGTTCCGTCTATCTGTTATTTTATGGTAATTCCTCTGTCAATAGTTTCTGACTTCATTTATATATTCCTTATCAAATACACCAAATAATTCATAGTTTTTCTATGCTTTATTTGTAAATACCTAATCACCAAGTACCCACACACAAATAACCTAAGCCCTATAATGGACTTAAGTTATTTGGATATTTATGAACTTGGAAGTTGCTTAGAAACTTTGCGGGACAAGGAGCTGTGACAAAGCGAATCAATCCCAATTTCTTTACAGAGATGCGAGTCTAAAAGGCACGATCAATCTCACGATAACTTGGCAATTATTCATAAACTACGTGAAGCAGTGCTTTTAGAGTCATTAGAAAATCCGATTTCTTTCTGTAATAATCAAAGTTTTTGATGAATCGTTTGGCTTCTTCTGATAAATTATTCAAATTTATCGAGGAAATCCATTTATGAAATGAAGTTTTTTGAGTTAGACTTATCCATGCTTGAGTCCTTTTTATTAGTCTTTGATAAGTCATCCAAGAGTAGTATAAAAGACTTTTTTACGTCTGGATAGCTTTACATCAAGGCTCAGGAAGGTTGAGAGAACTTTGCAACACTAGTGTTTTCAGGTAAAACTATCTCCAGTTTGTCAGCAATTTTTCTAACCCTATTTCTAGTTTCCTCATAAGTGTAATCTAAATTGATTACTCTATAATAGGTTCTACGTGAAATGGCCAACTTACTAATTGCCTGAGATACAGGAATCTGCTTTCTATTTTTATAAATAAGTAACAACCGTTCTATCTGTTTATCCGTTAATTGACTTCCGCCTCGTTTACCACGTAATTCCTCTCGCTTTTTTTCCTTCATTTCCGAAGTTAACTCTTTTTTCTTCCGCCTTTTCTGGTAAATAAATGGTCTTATTTCTTTAAACTCTTTAATAGTGTTCTTCAGATCAATTATCTCCATATTTAACCTATTAATTTTTCTATTGTAAACAAGAGCAGAGTGACTAATTTTTTGATCAATAGCATGCTCTTTTTCCTCAAGATATTTTTTCTTCTTATTAAGTTGATCATTTAAATCCAAATCTCTACGATAGTATTCTAAGTCTTCTTTGCTTATTTTCTCCAACTCTTTTATTCTCTTCTTTGCCCTTTCATACTTTATCTTCAAATTTTGTTTTTCTTTCTCTGACTCTAAATATACACTTTTCAACTTTTCTATTTTTTCTTTTGCTTTCCGATTGTGTTCTTTTAATTTCCCAAATTTCTCTTTATTATCACCAGCAGTTACCCTTAAACGATTAATAGTTTCTTTTTGCCGTTGTGCCTCTTCCTCCCATGAGCGCATTACTATGTAAAGTGCGTCATAATTAGTACCATTTTCTTCTATATCTGCTTCAATTCTTTGGGACAATTCGACTAATAAATCATAGGTACTTTTCTTTCTCAATTTATCCTCATTGCTCATTTATCCCCACTCCTTATTGTAACTTTTATATTAATATAAAAGTTACAATATATATAGTATTAAGTCAATGATTTGTACAAAGTCATCAAGCTGCTCCTTTATTTCTAGCAACTTGACGGCATGCACGATTGAGGTTTCCTCGTTCGAGGATACGCTCAAACAGATTTTCACTATCTTGTCTATTCGTTTCACCATGAAAGGCACTATGCACTCTGTTATATCCTTCATGTTCCATACTAGCTTTCTGACAGTAGTCAGATTTCTCTGTTTTCTGCGTTTGTTGCATCTTTCACACCTCCCTGATTTCCAAGATTGATTATTGTTCAGTCCTTCGTTGCCTATCAGAGTGGCAACTACTATGACCTTGACCTCGGCTGACTTCTCACAATTCACAGAAATGTCGCCATTGCCGTTGCGCCTGCTTGTTATAAATTAACTTACAAAACATCCTTTTGAGACCTCCCCCAGTAAGAAAAAAACTTCCCTCCCATGTAACTGCTGGATTTACTGTATAGGTTTTAAGCAGTATTGGACTTTAGTTTGTTCAGCAACCTTATCCGATCTAATTCAGCCTTATATCCAGTTTCTGTTCGTCAGTTCATGAGTTTGCATCGGACTTCCTTCAGCTACAGCCTCGTGACTGTGCCCCTTGTCTCTCGCTAACAGTTCCAACTGATAAGCCTGTAGTGGACTTTCACCACCCAGTTTTCGCCCATGCGGAGCGCACTGAAAAAACACTTATAAGGTAATTACCTTATAAGTGTTCAGACTGTAGACAAAGTCCATTTTATGGATGATGTCTACAGTCTTTTCTTTTATAATAGATTTATGAAAACGAATGCAAGGAGTGATAGTTATGATGTCTAAAAACAATACGAATGGTAGAAATCAATTTGCGATGCTTACGATTGATGATCTAGTTCCTCAAGATCATCTCGTTCGAAAGATTGATGCCGCGCTTGATTTTGAATTTATTTATCCAATCGTCGAAGCCACTTACTCCGATTTAGGTCGCCCAAGTATCGATCCAGTGATTCTGATCAAATTGGTGTTTATTCAGTATTTATTCGGTATCCGTTCCATGCGACAAACCATTAAGGAAGTCGATACCAATGTCGCTTACCGCTGATTTTTAGGCTATTCCTTCGAGGAGAAAATCCCCCATTTCTCAACTTTTGGAAAGAATTATGTCCGCCGATTTAGAGAAACGACGGTGTTTGAGGATATTTTTGCCTATATTTTAGAACAAGCAGTTAAAGCAGGTTTTGTAACAGAGGATAATTTGTATCTTGATTCTACCCACATCAAAGCTAACGCCAATAAACATAAGTTTACGAAAGAAATGACCCATGATGAAGCGAAAGCCTATCAGGATGAATTAGAAGATGAGATCAATCGTCAACGAATAGAGGCCGGAAAACGCCCTTTTACTTTGGACTTAGAAAAGGAAGTGAAGCTGAAAGAAAGAAAAATAAGTAAGGCTGATCCGGAAAGCGGCTACTACGTCAAAGGCGAACGAGAAAAACAATTTGCTTATTCTGCCCATACTTCATGCGACGACAACGGATTTATTCTTAGCACAATCATCACTCCTGGAAATATTCATGACAGTCAAGTCGCCTTTCAGCTCGTCAAACAATCGAAGAGACTTTTTCCTGAAATCAACTGTGTTGTCGCTGATGCTGGGTATAAGACACCTAAGTTTGTTCACTTTTTGACTCATTTGAACCTTCGACCTTGTTTGCCTTATTCAAGGCCCAAAGGGAAAAAGGGGTTATTATCAAAAAACGAGTTTCTCTATGACGAGTATTATGATTGTTACATTTGTCCGCAAGATCAAATGCTCGCTTTTTCAACGGTTAATCGAGAAGGGTACCGAGAATACAAATCCAATCCAAAAGAATGTGTGAACTGTCCTCTGCTAAACCAATGTACCAAAAGTAAAAATCATCAACGAGTCATCACGAGACATGTTTGGGGAGATCTGATGGATGAAGTGGAACATCTTCGCCTAACGGATCTGAATAAATCAATTTACAAAAAACGGAAACAAACGATTGAACGAATATTTGCGGATGCAAAAGAAAAGCATGGGATGCGTTGGACCAAGTATCGAGGCTTGGAAAAAGTCGCGACGCATACGATGCTAGTGTTTGCTGCAATGAATTTAAAGAAATTAGCCACCTGGCTATGGAAAGGCAAGGAGCCTTTATTTTTTTTAGAGAGTGTAATATAAACCGTGTAAGTAACCATTAATCCTAGGCAAGTGGTTGCTTCGCGGTTTTTCTTTTTCTACAATAAGATCAAGAGGTGATTACACGATGGCTAGAAAGAAAAGAAATTCTGATGCCGAAAAGTTAGCTGAATCCATTCTGAATGCCTATCAACCTGAATCTGTCGATGACATGCAAGATGCTTTGAAAGAGGTGTTTGGGCCCCTTTTTGAAAAGATGCTTCAAGGAGAATTGAATAACTATTTAGGTTATGATGCCCATTCTAAAGAGCCTAAGGAACACGATAATCGTCGAAATGGCTATGGAAATAAAACGCTTAAAACCAGTTTTGGTGAAGTAGCTATTGATGTTCCTAGAGACCGGGAAGCTTCCTTTGAACCAGAGTTAATTCCTAAGAGAAAACGAGATGTCTCCGACATCGAAGGGAAGGTTCTTTCCATGTATGCACGAGGAATGAGTCAACGAGATATTGCTGCAACCGTCGAAGATATTTATGGCTTTGATATTTCCCATGAAATGATTTCAGATATCACTGACGCTGTCCTTCCTGAATTGGAAGAATGGCAAGCCCGCCCCCTAGCCAAGTGCTATGCCTTTCTATTCGTTGATTGTATGTATGTTACTTTACGAGAAAATTATGAAGCCAAAGAATATGCTGTATACACCATTCTTGGCTATGATCTCAAAGGAAATAAGGAGATTTTAGGATTATGGTTAAATCAAACAGAATCTAAAAATCGCTGGATGCAAGTATTTGATGAACTGAAAGCACGTGGTGTCGAAGATGTCTTTTTCATTTCGATGGACGGTGTTTCTGGCCTCGAAGAAGGCGCAAAAGCGATCTTTCCATCGGTAATTGTTCAGCGCTGTATTGTTCATCTTGTTCGAAATGCATTGCGCTATATTCCAAGTAAGGACTATAAGGAAGTCTGCCGAGATATGAAAAAGTTCTACGGTGCTTCGTCTCTAAACGCTGCACATGCTGCTTTTGACAGTTTTCAAAATCGGTGGTCTCATTATTCTGGTGCTGTAGATGTCTGGAAACGGAACTTTGCACATGTTGAACAACTATTTGATTATGGTAGTGCCATTCGAAAAATTATGTACACTACCAATGCGGTTGAAAGTGTCCACTCCAGCTTCAGAAAAGTCACAAAAAAAGGAGCGTTCTCTAATGAGAATGCACTCCTAAAACTACTTTATTTACGCACGAAAGAATTACACGCGAAGTGGTCAGGTGGTCGAATTCAAAACTGGGCTATGGTGCTTAATCAGTTAATGATCAACGAGACCTTCTCCTCTAGAATTGAAAAGTATGCGATTTACCTTCCGTAACAACGGTAGGTTTATTCAACTACGTGTCCAATCAAAATTTATCTGATTTCAAAATAGCCAAGAGAATTATGGTTGTTAAAAACTCTTAACTATTTAACTTCCACAGTTTAGTTGACAAACCCTTTTTTTATCCTGAATTTCGAAAGAAATCAGATAAAAAGACGTCTCAAACTCAAATTACGAGTTCGAGACGTCTTTTGTCTACAGTCTGAACACTTATAAGGTAATTACCTTATAAGTGTTTTCACTTCAATCTAGGATTCCCAGGACATTACCCCATAACTTCCAGCAATTCCTTCCATTAGCAAACTATCCGCATACCCATCAATAAAGCTTGTTGCCTCACCCTCTGTTGAGAATAATCGACTTCCTTTTTCGATATTCTTTGATTGATCATCACCTTCATAAGCGTAGAACCAGACTGTGAATTGAACTTGTGGCTCTGGAGTCGGTGTCGGTGCAGGATCAGGGTCTGGTGTTGGAGTTGGCGTAGGATTAGTCACCCCTCCACCATTATTTGTTCCACCAGATGAACTTCCATTGCCTGTTGTTCCGTCATTTTTATTTTCACCATTACCAGAAGGTGTCGAAGCCGGATCAGAGGATGCTCCATTCGTTTGGTCCTGTGTATTTGACATATTTGGAGTTTGCGAGGCCTGACCTACAGACTCACCAATCGGTTGATTCGGAACTATTTTATCCGACTCCGTAATTTGTTGTTGATCAGTCACTACACCATTTTGATCTTGAACAGTTACGACATTGCCTTCAAACACCAATTTATTTCCTGCATAAATCAAGTTGTAATCTCCAATGCCATTCAATGAAGCTAGTTTTTCCATTGTGACATTCGTTGCTAAAGAAATACCGCTTAACGTGTCTCCCCAAACAATAGTATATTCTTTTTTTCCTTCAACATCTTTTTTGATTTGCTCAATCGATCGCGCTTCCCATTTACCATCCATTTCTGAAGCTTGTATGTCTTGTCCCTTTAATATGAATACTCCTGCCATTGTAAAAGCACTTAAAGCTAAACCCTTTCCAAGTTTTTTACCCAAATTTTTTCTTTTTTTAATAACTGTTTGCTGCTTTATATCTCTTCTCTTTTTCATAATACTCTCCTTAATAAGTCCTTTTTTCTTTTGAAGTCACAACTTGTATTTTTTTCTTATGATAATCATTACGATTATTTTTCAATCTCTCGGATAATTTTTCACTTCTCTTCTTATAATGATTACACCCGATTTTAAAGTGTTCGAGTTGATGTTGTAATCGTTGGATTTCGAGGCTCATGCGTACAATTACCTTTTCAAGATCCTGACTATTATTCATACGCAATCTTTTTTCAACACCTTCTAGACTTTCACATTTTTCTTCACATCCTTCACAGATTGTAAAAAGTTCCTTATCAATAAATATTTGCGAAACAGAATAGTTACCACACCATTCACAAGTCATTTCACTAGCTAGTTCTGCCTCATATAAGATATTTTGGATCTGAGAAGACTGTTCACTTGGCTCTAAATCGGTAACAAGCGAAAGAATACCTTGCTTTCTTTCTACTCGTTCAATCGCTATGCCAAGTTTACTGAGTTCCTTTTCGGCTTTTACCAATATTCGATACCAACCGTGTCCTATTCGATGTCCAAATTTAATTAGAGCCAGACAATTCATGCTTTTGTAATTAATTGAATGTTCTTCCATCAGTTGTCCTCCTCACAAAAGATCAAATTTTTTAGTAATCAATCGATGTCTAATTTATGAATTGAATACTCTGCCTATATTCTCTTATATGCAAAAAAATCTAAAAGAGACACATTTCAATTACTACAAAAACAATATAGCACACAAATAGGTTTTTAGAAACCTTTTATTTATAAAAATAGATATTATTTAGGCTATTCAAGACCTAATAAAACAACATACAAACCTTTAATCTTTAATTAACGAAAGGTTGTGGGACCGATGCTTAGCTCAAAAGTAGCAGCAAGAATAAAAGAGTTACGTTTACAAAATGGAATGACTCAGGAAGTTTTGGCTGAGTTAGCTGGACTAGATCTATCCTATTTAGGAAAAATTGAAAGAGGGCAAATAGAAAATATAAAAATTGAAACACTTGATAAAATAATTAGAGCCTTCAATATTGACTATCCTTCGTTCTTCTCTTTCGAAAAGGATGATAATGATATCAGCAGAATAATTCATGATTTGAATTCTTTAGATAGACGAGAGGATATAATTAGGGTATTCAAGCAGATAATAGCGATTAGTAAAAATTAAAGATTACTTGTTTACTAGCAGTTTATTCTATAGATCAACTTAGAAACCCAAATCCTTTACAAATTAAAAGTGATATCTTCACCCTCTTCGAAAATAGTGAGGTTGTAGCAACAAATAGCATGCCATTCTCTTTCATTTATGAAAAACTAATCATTAATTAATCGAGTAGAGGGGAAAGCCAACTGACCTTCCGCCCCTCTCACACCACCGTACGTACGGACCCGTATACGGCGGTTCAATAAGTTGAGTGTACGAACTGGTACTTCAAGGAGATGTCCTCATATCCTTGGTGGGCCAGTTCTTTGTCTGTTAATGATCGATGAAGAATATGACTTTTGGAGACTGACCAAATACCTTTTCTTGTATTTGACCATTCATACGCTTTCGCTTTATCGATCCCTAAACGAATCAGATTTTTCCTTTTGGTTCTCGGATTCTTCCATTGTTTCCAAATATATTGTCTGATTCTTCGCTTCAACCAACCGTTTAACTCCCTCATGAATTCTTTCATCTCACCAATTCCATAGTAGTTGATCCAACCAGTCATTAGTTGCTTGATTTCTTTTAAAATAAGTTGGATACTTCTTCCACGGTTTCTTTTAGTGAGTTGTTTGAGCTTGCTTTTCACACGCTGTTTTGCTTTTGCGTGAGGGCGAATTTTAATACCTTTCTTTGTTGGCAGAATGCAGAATCCAAGAAACTTTCGTTTCAATGGGCTTCCTACCGCACTCTTTTCTCGATTTACCGTCAACTTTAGTTGTTCTTCGAGAAATTGAATGGATTTCTTCATCACACGCTGTCCTGCTCGTTTGCTTCTAACATAGATATTGCAGTCATCGGCGTATCGAACAAATTTATGTCCTAGATTTTCTAGCACTTGATCAAATTCGTTCAGGTAGATGTTACTTAACAGGGGAGAGAGATTGCCTCCTTGGGGCGTTCCTTCTTCCGTTGTTGTGATGAGTCCATTTTCCATTACACCACTCATTAAGTATTGACGGATCAGTTTTAGGACTTGTTTGTCCTTTACTTTCCGCTCAATGAAATACATCAGCTTATCGTGATTTACGGTGTCAAAGTAGGCTTTCATATCAATGTCCACCACATATCGGTAACCTTGTTCATAATAAGATTTTGCTTTCTTCACTGCGTCATGTGCGCTGCGATTTGGGCGAAACCCATAACTATTATCTGAGAATTCTGGTTCAAATAGCGGTTGTAACACTTGATTGATTGCCTGTTGAAGCATACGATCAATAACCGTGGGAATTCCTAGTTTTCTTACACCGCCGTTTGGTTTCGGTATTTCTACTCGCAAAACAGGCTGAGGTTTATAGTTCCCTTGGCGTAAATTGGATAGTAATTCCTCGCGGTGCTCTTTCAAGTAAGGAAGCAGTTGATCGACGGTCACCCCATCTGCACCAGCCGCCCCTTTATTTCTGACTACTTGAAGATACGCTTGATTGAGATTATTCCGCTCTAGAATTCTCCCAAACAGATTTTCTACACCATCTTGTTTCCTCTGTTCACCGCAAGAAGTGCTGCGCACTTCATCATACCCTTCGTGTTCCACACTAGCTCTTTGATGATAGCCAAGTTTTCTTGTTTTCTGCGGTCGTCGCATCTTCTCACACCTCCTAAATTATTCAAGATTCTTATTGTTCAGTCCTTCGTAACGGTCAGTGTCGTTACTACTATGACCTCGGCTGACTTCTCATGATTCACCATCATGTCGCCATGATCGTTGTGCTGGTTTGTTTTCATTCAACGCCCACAACACCCTCATGAGATCTCCCCCGGTAAGAGTGAAAACTTTCCTCCTATGTAACTGCTAGATTTACTGTATAGGTTTCGGGCAGTATTGGACTTTGTCTTGTGATGAAGACTTATCCGACCTAATTCAGCCTTGTATCTAGTTTCTGTTCGTCAGTTCAGGAGTTTGCGTCCGACTTCCTTCAGCCACAACCTCACGATTGCCACCTTGTCTTTCGCTAACAGTTCCTACTTCCAAGCCTGTAGTGGACTTTCACCACCAAGTTTTCACCCATGCAGGGCGCACAACTTAAAAAAAGCTGCGAAAAATTTCCGCAGCTTTTTGTTTATTTCTCATTCATCTGATACGCCCAATCCTCGTTATATAGTGAAAACCGCTCTGCGCGATACGCCCAAGCGCTAGTCGAGAAATCAGTAAGGTCAACGTTCAGCACGGTTTCGCCTTCTTCTGTGACTTCCATAATGGAACTCGTCTGTCCCTCATCACGGTAGCCAAAGTTGACAAGGCGATTGCCTGTGTTGCTTAAGTAACGTGCACTCCCGATAATCTTGGTATAGTAATCCTCCCCTAGCTCTTCACCAAAGGTCCAGACTTCTTCGATGGTCATTTCTGCGTCATTAATCCGGACCTGACGAGCTTCTGAGTATTTTTCAGAGGTTTCTTCATCGCCGCGAGTAACCGAGATGTTATTGTCATAATATAAAATATCGGTCGTCTCATCGTTATCGTCCTGATCCGGCAGGACGATCGCCGCGTGCTGTCCGCCGCTGGCTTTGACTTCGCCGTTTAAGAAATATTTTTGATAGCTCTCCGGCCAACCGCTGCTGTCGCCCATGATCCATTTGATCTCGGAGGTGTCATAATCAATTTTCATTATCGTATCTTGATGCCTCCCAGAAATAATAATGCTATTGTCCGCTTCATCATATTCCACCGAATTTTGATGGAACCAATCGACCTTCCCGTCCTCACGACTTGTCGAATCGTAGTCTTCGTAAAAGGCCTCCGGTAAAATATCCTTCAGATCAATCGTTTTTTCGATCTCGCCAGTCTCGCGATTCAGTTCGATCATCGTGTCCTCAATATAGTTACTGCCATCATTGACCGTCAATAAGAAATTCCCGCTTGGCAGTTCGTTACCATCATGATGAATCACGGTCATTTCTCCTTCGCTTTTACCTGTATCATTTGCGGCGCTAGAGCTTGAGAAATCGTAACGGTGATAGATTTTTCCTAAGTAGTCCGTCTCCAGCAGCACATTATAGGTATCCGCATCATTGGATTCTTTGGTCAAATAAAGCAGATTGCCATTAGTCAATTCCTTGAAAATATGGCTGTTGTAGCGGGTCGAATACCAGCGTACATCGCCGTTGGCATCAAAGGCATAGGCGCGTTTTGTACTTGGCACGACAAAGGTGAGTTCGCTGTCGCCTAGTTCCATTTTTGTTGTATCCGCTTCTTTGACCTCGATGTTGGCAATGGATTTCGCTAACGTTCCTGTTTTTATCGTTACCGTTTTCTCCATGCTGTTGCCGGATTCATCCGTCAAGGTGACCGTCACTTCGTTTTCTGTATCTGGGTACAAACCTAAAATTGGTATACTGTGATCCGTTTCATAGTCATCAAAGCTGTTCTTGACGGTCGTCGCCTCGTCCTTGCCGGCCACTGAAATATCGACGGTCATTGCGTCCTCCGTTTGGAAAAGCAGCAGCGCTGAGAGCGGGCTGGCATCGTAAGGATCAAGCTGGACATAGATATTGTCTTCTGTGTATTCACCGCTTTTTAGCAGGTTCTGATATTTTTTCTCTTTTTCCGATTGCATTTCCTGCCATTCATCATTCAAGGAGACAGAAAGCTGTTCTTCTGTGTCCACCTCATTTGAAACTGAGCCGCTAACACCACAGCCGGTTAAACAGACTGTCATACCAATAAAATAACTGATTTTCTTTAGTGTTGTCCTCATTCACTTCCTCCTTTACGAGTATTGCTTATGAAACCTGACGAAACATTTGATTTTTCAATTCGTACACGACATCGCAGCCTTTTGCGACTTCCTGTTCATGGGTAACTAAAATAATGCATTTTTGCTGCTCATGAGCGATTTCTTGGAAGAGCTTGACGATTTCACCTGAGGTCGCTTCATCTAAGTTTCCCGTTGGTTCATCGGCCACAATCAAATCATGTTCGCAGCACAATGCCCGCGTAATTGCGACCCGCTGCTGCTGTCCGCCAGATAGCATCGTTACTTTTTTCTCTGCCAGTTCTTTGGTAATGCCGACTTTTTCAAGATTTGCTAAAGCATAGGCCTTCTTATCGGCTTGCTGGCTTTGAGCGATTTCCATCGCTGTCACTACATTATCCACTGCCGACATGTAAGGCAGAAGATTGTATGCTTGAAAAACGATGGACACATCCTTGCGCCGATATTCCCGCAGCCCAATTTTTTTCAATGATGTATCTTCATAAAGAATCTCTCCGCTTTTTGGGGTATCCAAGCCTGCGATCAGGGATAAAAAAGTTGTTTTCCCTGAACCGCTAGTACCTAAAATGGCGTACATCTTGCCCTTTTCAAAAGTTAAATTCACCTTTTCGAATAATGGGCCATTGTTCTCATACCAATATCCTAGATCCTTAGTAGCTAATGTCATAAAATTTCCTCCTTCAATTTGTTCTCTTCATTTTTCATAACTGATCTCCGTGTTTAAGAGATCAAGATTTTCTTCGGATTCAATCGCAGAATTCCGGCTGATGATAAGACGATTGAAAATAGGCTGATTCCCAGTCCGATACCTGCAAGGCTAAGAATTTCCATTGGCTTCACAGAGATATTCAATTCCTGAATTTCCTCGGTTTGGGTAAATGGATTGCCGCCCATTTGACCGCCACCTCGAGGCCCGCCATTTCCGCCGCCAGGCATTTGTCCTTGTCCGCCAGGGCCGCCGTTGTTTCCTGCCGCGTTGGCTTCTTGTCCTTCGACATTTTGCGATGTTGTTTGTTGACTTAACAGCTGGTTACCAACGGCATTTCCCACAACATTCCCGCTGGCTGCCGCAATCCCTAAAGCAAAGATCATGCAGATAAAAATTTCAACGAAAAATTGTGAGATGACCTTCATCCGTGATTCGCCTAATGAAAGCAAAACACCGATCTCATATTTCCGTTCGCGAATCGACAGCATAATGATCAGCGTTAAAATAACCACACCCGCTACTGCGACTAAAATCACGATATTTTTCGCGAAACTTGAGACATTGTTTAATGGTTGCAGCATTTGCTGATACATTTGATCGTTGGTTTCTAAACTAAAGGTATCGGTATCGATTAATTTGTTCGCCTGTTTGACGAAGCTGTCCATATCTTTAGGATCTTCTAGGTTGTAGACGGCTGAATCGATCGTTTTTCCTTCTGAACCGGTCAGTGTGTTGACCATGGTATAAGAAGAAAAGATCGTGTTCGATGGGTTCATAAAGTTAAACTGAGCACTCATGCTATCCCCAGAATCGCTGGTTTTGTAGATGCCTTTGATGGTTACTTCAACGTCCTTGTCATCGCTGTCTTTAATTTTAAATTTGTCACCGACACTTAAATCGTTGGCCTCGGCCAAACTTTGTTCAATCAGGACATTGTTGGTGTCTTCATCCGCCGAAGTGATTGCCTCTCCTTCAACAAGACTTGCGGTTCCTGCTGAAAATTCGCTATAAGAGCTGCTTTCAGAAACACCTTTGATTTGGAAATCACCTTGGCT
Source organism: Enterococcus avium (assembly GCF_002891025.1). Classification (NCBI taxonomy): domain Bacteria; kingdom Bacillati; phylum Bacillota; class Bacilli; order Lactobacillales; family Enterococcaceae; genus Enterococcus; species Enterococcus avium. Next base: position 1,349,978 of record NZ_NBSL01000003.1, read on the forward strand.
CATGCCGCCAGGAGCACCGCCTCCGCCAAAGCCGGCCATTTGTTCGTCAGTAGATTCTTCTTCGCTATCGTCACTGTCGCTGGAAATCGGTTCGATTCCTGAACTTTTATCCGCTGAGGTGCTAGCTTCAAAGGAATAGGATTTTACATTCGATAATTTCGCAATTTTTTTCGCGTCGCTTAGATTCACCGGTGTTCGTTCGAAGCTGCCGGGATCAGGTCGGCTATTTTCATCTTCTGAATCGGATTGCTTAAACATCGCCTCTCGGTTCGTCGATAAGGTGACAGTGGCTCCGACACTTTTTTTCGCATTGGTTGTTGCCAAGTCTGCGCCGCTGCGGATCGTCAATCCCGCCAAGACGAAAATCAATATAGCCGAAAAGACGGCGATCATAATAATACTGCGCCCCTTCTTGGCCCAAAGGCTTTGAATCGCCCGTTTCATATAGTTCATGTTGTTTCCCCCTTCATTTGTCTGTCTGTAGAATAAGCAAGCTGGCTTAACCGAAGCTTAAGCCGTAGGTAAAAAGTTTTAAGGTTGATTTAGGAAAGCATGGTACACTGAGGAAGTAATAAATGAAGAGGGAGAAAATTCGATGATTAATCTATTAATAGTAGAAGATGATGCGACACTTTCAGAGAATATAAAAGAAATTTTAGCTGATTTAGGTGATATTACTCAGGTTTACGATGGTGAGGAAGGTCTATTCGAAGCGGAAAGCGGAATGTATGATTTAATTCTGCTAGATTTAATGCTGCCAGAGAAGAACGGCTACGAGGTGTTAGCAGAAATGCGAGAAAAAAATATCCAGACACCCGTATTGATCTTAACTGCCAAGGATAGCTTAGAGGATAAAGTAACGGGTTTTCAAAAAGGTGCGGATGATTATTTAACCAAGCCTTTTTACCGAGAGGAGCTGATCATGCGAGTCAAAGCATTACTAAAACGCTCGCTGGGATTATTTGCTGAAAATCAGTTAGCCTATAAAAATATCACCTGCAATCTCTCAACTAAAGAAGTGACCGTCGATGATGAGGTCTTGCCGATTCAAGGGAAAGAATTTGATCTTTTAGTCTACTTTATCCAAAATAAGGGTGTGATTTTGACCAAGGAGCAGATTTTTGATCGTATCTGGGGCTTTGATTCCGACACCACGCTAACTGTCGTAGAAGTCTACATGAGCCATTTACGCAAACACTTGAAGCCGTCAGGTACCGATCATCTGTTCAAAACTCTGCGGAATGTCGGCTACATCTTACAAAAGGAATGATTCAATGAATACAGAAATTTCGAGAAAACAACGGTTAAAATTTTTCTTCATTAATGTCGCGGCATTTGCGGGAATCTTTCTATTATTAGGCTTTATTACTCTGCAGCTTCTGCAAAGCTCAGCCTATCGTCAAACCGATCTTTCTCTAACTCAAATGGCGGAAAATAGCCACCTGATCCAGATGGAAATCAACCGCTATCAGCAGGGCAATCCCTTTTTGGCGCAAATGCCTGACGATCAGCGCATGGATAAAGGTCCTGATGGCAACAATCGCTTCAATACCCAGATCATCCTTTGGTCTAAGGACGGCGAAATTCTGAACAAGGATGTATTAGGTGGACGCTTTACCGAGCTAGAGAATTTAACCTTAGATAAGAAAAATTTGGATTCCGTTCAATCATTAAGCTTAAAAAATACTGGAGAATCTAGTCAAAAGCTCTCCTTCCATTCCTATACAATTAAAGCAGAGAATGCGGAAAATATCGCTTATATCCAATTTTTATCAAATACCAATCAAATCGCGGACTCCATGAAGACCTTCGAGACCACCTTGATTATTTGTATGATTATCTTCTGGCTAATCTCGATTGGTATCAGTTTTTATATTTCAAAAATGAACATGCAGCCGATCATGCATTCGTGGCGCAAACAGCAGGAATTTGTCGAAAATGCCTCTCACGAGCTGCGCACGCCGCTGGCAATCATTCAAAACAGCCTGCAGCAGCTCTTTACCAAACCCGATCATACGATCCTAGAGGAATCCGAGCCAATCGCTCAAGCCTTGAATGAAACCCGGCGCATGAAAAGCTTGACAGAAGACCTGTTGACCCTAGCTCGCAGTGATTCCAATCAGCTGATGCTGCAAAAAGAAGCCGTTGATCCTAAAGAATTCATTCAGCAATTAGCCCAGCCATTTCAAGAGATCGCCGAAATGAACGATAAACAATTCGTTTTAGAAAACTTCGCCGATCAGCCTATGCTGATCGATGAAAAACGAATCCATCAAGTGCTGGTGATCTTACTGGACAATGCGCTGAAATATACGGAAGCTGGCGAAAAAATCATTCTGCAATCAGAGATTTCTAACGACAATTGGCTGATCGAAGTCAAAAACAACGGTCCGTCCATCAGTGATGAAGACAAGAAGCACATCTTCGAACGCTTCTATCGCGAAGACCGCTCCCGCTCCAAAGAAACCGGCGGCTACGGTTTAGGACTTGCCATCGCTAAGCAAATCATCACCCAGCATAAAGGCAAGCTGACCGTACGCGATTGGGAGCCTCGAGGAGCCGTCTTTCAGATCAAACTGCCGATGAAATAGCACACAAAATTAACGGAGCTGTGACAAAAATCCACAGCTCCGTTTTCTATCTATTTACTTCCACGTACCAATTTCTTCTCCATCTACTACCTCGATATCCGTTTGAAAATCAAACTGATAGTCCTTTGGATTCTTAACAATCAGCATCACTACATCATCCAATCCTGCAGAAGAGATCACCTTTCGATCAAAGCGCAGCAGCAATTCGCCAGCCTTCACCTTTTGACCTTCGGATACGAGTAATTCAAAGCCCTCATTTGCGAGACTAACTGTATCAAGTCCTACATGGATCAATAATTCAATCCCCTCTTGCGTTTCCAGCCCAATAGCGTGCTGCATCTGCGGATTCGCCGCTTTTATTACTCCATCAACAGGCGAAACGATCTGTCCAGCAGCTGGGTAAATAGCAAGGCCCTCACCCATCATTCCCGTTGAAAAAACCTCATCCTTTACCTCAGTTAAAGGGACAACCTTACCAGTTACAAAAGCATCTAGCTTTTTCTTCTTCTTAAAAAACATCACTACACTTCCTTATACGAAATCAGTTCAATCTTTAATTGCTCCAAACGAGCCTTAACCGCTGGATCAGTGAGAAACGCCACTTCGGCAGTTCGTGGAATCAATAACGAAGAGTTCTTTAGAATATAATCATCTAAATAGCCTGGATGGAAAATCATCATATCCACACCATCATCATGTAAATTGGCAAGCAGCTTATTCAATGTATGATAAGGATCATAATCAGCCTGCATCGATTCCATATATAAATAGACCTTCGTTCCATTCACATCGATAAAGGCATCCTCCGTCAAAGAATTCGGCCCCTGACCTTGAGGCAATCCGGAGTATTTCAATCCTCGCTCCGCCGCAAATTGCTTCATCGCTTTAAAATAATTATCACTGGTTACCGCATGGCCCTCAAAATAATCCGGTTTTCTACCAAATAGCTCTAAAAATCGTTGATATTGCGCTTCAATCTCCAGTCTGACCTGTGAGAGAACAACGAAGTCTTCCTTTGCCTCCCGATAGATTTTTGACGATTTGAAGTTTCCATCAACATCTACTAAAGAAGGAATCTTCTCAGGATCAGTCAAAGGTTTGCCAACACAGATATTGGTGTGTTGGCTAAAGGCGATCGGCTCATTTTTTAACAATTCTACACCATGAAGCGCAGCAGGCATGTTTACCATGACTCCCACACTCTGGATTAAGCCTTCCTTTACCGCTTTTTCAATCCCATAATTGACCGCTTCTGAATAGCCGAGGTCGTCAGCTCTAAACAATACTTTCTTCGAGTACTTCGTCATTTTCTTTTACGTCCTCCTTGATACTTAAAACATAAGTCGCTGCCGCAGATACGACAAAGCCGATCCCGCAGGCAACAAAACCATTGATCATATTGGCATTAGTCCCACCAACAAATGAAATCAAGCAGGCAAAATTCGCCACTGGAATCAAGGTGTAGGCAGTCACTCCCGTCAACCCAGCATAAAGACCGCCGGCAAGTCCACCTGCCATCAGTCCAATGAATGGTTTTCTGTAACGCACACCTAAACCGTAAACACCCGGCTCAGTCACACCGCCGACTAAGCAAGCAGCTAGAAAACTAAAGGCCAACGCCTTTTCATTTTTATTGCGTAAGCACAAGAAGGAGCCTAGACACATTCCCGCCACACACATGCTGGAAATGATCGCCGCAGGTGTTACCAATGAATCCTGTCCGTTTTGGGCAAAGAGTGTAATCATCGTTGAGATCATCAGCAAATGCATCCCAGTCATTACCAAAAATTGCCACAATGCCGCAATCACTGCTACAGCCAAGAATCCGCCAATCGCATCTAGTGACAACAAGAATTTACTAATATGTTCCCCCGCAACAAATCCTGCAGGTCCTAAGACAATCAACGTAATTGGCAGCATGACCACCATCGTCAACGTTGGCGTAAAGATTGTTCCTAAAGTAGACGGGATCACCTTCTTAAAGAATTTTTCTACATACGACATGATCCAAATCGAAAGAATCATTGGAAGCACCGTGCTCGCATAATTCTGAGTAGCGACTGGGATTCCGAGAATATCAAAAGCCGCTCCATCTGCCGCGATTTGCGTAAACGTCGGATGAAGCAAAACGCCCCCTAAAAACATCCCTAAAACCGGCGTAACGCCAAATTTTTTCGCAGCAGTATACCCCAAGAAAACCGGGAAGAAATAAAATCCCGCATCGCCGACAAATGTCAATAACGTAGCTAAAGAGCTGCCCTCATGAATCCAGTTCAGCATGGACGGACCGAAAACGGCCATGACCATTTTGAACATTGAGGCCGCAATCAGCACAGGAATTAACGGTGTTAGACTTCCTGCCAAATAATCCAAAACCTTATTCCCTAACCCCTTTAAAGTAAAAGGCTCTTTTTCTTCCTTCGTTTCTACTTCTTCCTGCTCCTGCGCTTTACCAGTCAGCTCCAGCAAATTATTGTAGACCTTATTGACAGTTTGACCAATGATGATCTGATATTGTCCGCCAGATTGGACAACGCCTAAGACACCAGTCGTTGACTTTAAGCTCTCTTCATTTACTTTGCTTTGATCCTTCAGGTTAAAACGCAGACGTGTCATGCAGTGGGTCATGTTTGAAATGTTTTCTTCGCCGCCAACATTTTCTAAAATAGTTTGTGCTAATTCATTATATTTAGTCATCGTTTTTTCTCCTTACATTTTTTTCGTATAATCGGTTCATATGAATCATTAAATAGACCAGTTCATCTTCATTTGATTCAATGCCATAAAATTGTGCAATCAATGTGCCAACCTTTTGTGCCAGCTGATAGATTTCCGGGTGCTGCTCCTTGATTGAATCCAGCATCTCCATTCCAGGTCCAATCAGCTCTTCACCGCTGCGCATCCGCTTCAAGTAATAAAACATGTGCATGCAAAAACGATTGTAGTTAAACTCATCACGATCGATCACAATGTGCAGATCCTGCTCAATTAAATTAGTCGTCTGCTGAATAATTTCTTCAATCAATACTTCTTCCTGGGAAATTTTATACTCCGATTGACTATTGACAAAGTGCATGGTGATACTCGTCAATTCCCCTTTCGGCAAGACGATATGTGTCTGCTCCTGAATCATTTTGACGGCCTTTTCCGCCAAATGACTCTCCTTTGGGTACATCTGCGCAATCTCGTAGGAATAATTCATGCGAACATTTTTATAGGTTGTCAGACGCTGAATAGAAAACTGGATGTGATCCGCCAAACTAAATACCAACGTCGGATTCAACTGCCCATTCAATTCCTCTTGTGCCATGCTGACAATCTCCGCACTCAAATTCAAAATCTCCTCAGGTATTTCCTTCAATAATCCTTCAAAATACTCGCTTAACTTGTAAAATGTCATGGTAATCTTGTTCAAATCCGTTAACTCATAAGGCGTTTTAGGAAATCCTAATCCTTTGCCAAAAGCAATCAGATGGTTGCCATTGCCATCAATCGCTTCAGCGACATTATTATTAATTTTCTTAATAATTTTCATTAAATTTTCCGCCTTTCCAATAAAAAAAAACTCTTTGAGCGCACACTACACCCTCCTTATTTCAAAGAGAATGGTAATGCCTCAAAGAGTAACAATCCATTTTTATTTAATTTTCACTACAAATATAGTTGATTAGTAAAACGTTGTCAACATATCAAATCATTTTTCTTCATTCAAAATTTTTATGTGTTCTTTAAAAAATTGGCTAAAGCAATAAAATAAACATTGGATTTTACTAACGATCAAATCCAGCCAAACTTACGACAAGCATTATAAATCCCATCATCAACATTGCGATCAGTCACATAATCCGCCTGTGCCTTCAATTCATCCACTGCATTTCCCATCGCAATACTCGTCCAACGCTTGTCAAACATTACCAGATCATTCACGTCATCACCAAAGACCACCACATCCTGCGCCGGTCTGTCAAAATACTCCAAAACATCGAGAATGCCCTGCTTCTTGTTATCATGCTGACACATCGTATACTCAGGCACAAAGCGCAGCTTCGAAAAATTCTTTGGCTCTGGGATCAAGTGATCCTGCTCTTTCGGTAATGCCAAATAAAACTTGAAGATATTCTCTGCTTCATCCACATTGAATGTCGGATCGATAAAATATTCCGTCGGCTCCTGTCTAGGTCCCACCTGCTGCCGAAAAAGATCATTTTTCCCATAAACCTTCTCCGAATCATCCGTCGCGATCAATACACCGACACCTTGTTCCTCTGCCTGATGAATCACTGCCAACGCTTCTTTTTTATCCAACGGCGTATTTTTCACCAATTTATTTTTAATCACCACACCCATGCCGCCTGAGCATACCATATTTTCCAGGCCCAACTCCTCCAGTAAGTCACGACACTTATAATGCGCACGTCCCGTAGCAATCGAAACAAAATGCCCCTGCTCCTCTAAAAGCTCCAGCGCCCGCTTCGCACTAGGCACCACCTGTCCTGTACTACGATCCGTCAAAGTCCCATCAATATCAAAGAAAAACAACTTCTTTTCCATTCCTTCACCCGCTCCTTCAGCTTCATCACATTCATTGTAGCATATCCGAAAAAGCAAAAATCAGCTGTTCAATGTTCACAATCAAAAAAGGCACCAGAAAACTTTTACAGTCTTCCAATACCTTTTGTAATTTATTTAATCCTCAGAAACATAGAAACACGTATAATCCGCATATTTCTCGACTTTTACTTGAAAAGCACTATTTGCAGGAACGATGAATTCTTCATTTTCACTAACTGTTTTCCAAGATTCCTCATTAGGCAATAAAACAGTCATCGATCCTTGCGTTACCTTCATGATTTCTTTTTTCTGGGTATTGAACGTATAGTCTCCTGCTAACATAAAGCCCAACGTAACATTTTCGCCGTCCTCCAAATGAATCGTACGACTGGTGACCTTCCCATCAAAATAAATATTTGCTTTAGATTCTACATTAACCTTCTCGAACATACATACTCTCCTTTTTTAAAATCTATACATTTCGCGCAACTTTTGTCTTGTAGCTTTTTTGCAGATACGTAAGACCGGTAAAGATAATGACCACAATCACGATCCACGTAAGAACAGTAATATCTAGCCCTGTCACAAATTTCGCAGCGATAATGACTCCAATAATTCCTCCAATAGTAATCCCCAAGCTAAGCTTTCTAGCATATTCATTTGTTTTAATGAAATTAATACTAGCAACCGGCATCAATGCAGCACAAGAAGCCGACATGATAGGAAAAGCTACTAGCGGACTCAGTCCTAACATGTAAACCATAGCCATACAAGGCGCATATAGCCCAACACCCATAGTCATCAACGCTCCTAAAGCAAAGTTTCCGACGATCCCGATAATCAACTTAACTCCTGTTAATCCAGTAGCTACATTTCCCTCTCCAAGAATATTGATCATCCCTGTTTGCTTTAACGTCATCAAAATCGCGGTTACAATCAACGCCAATCCCATAACAAATTGTACTCTTTGCTCAGGAAGTCCTGTGACATATTTCGAACCAATCCAAGAGCCAACGGTAGCTGAAGCAACCAATAAAAACAAGGTTAACGGCTCAACCTTTACCACCGTAATGAAAATAAGCGCTTCCAGCAAACATGATAATGCATGGCTGACGTTTAAGGTTCCAGGCAATTTTCGATCGTCATCTAGCTGCCTAGTAACCTTCACCAAAAGTGTCGTTGGGGCAAAAGCACCGATACCTAACGTATCAAAGAAATCAGTAATAAACCCAATACCTATGGAAATAGGCATGCTCTCATCACCCAAATCTTTCCGATGCTTGAAGATGTCTCTGCCGAAGACACTTACATGTAGACCAATGAACCCGATCAATACAACCGATAATACTGTTTTCATACTTTAACTCCTTCTAGAAAATTATTAAAAAAGAGCAGTCATCCCATACGTTTAGTCTGCTTTACGCATTCTATAGGTATGTACGTTTATTTCATACTGCACAATTTTTTACCTTTTTACTAACTCCCTAACCCTCTTGAATGCCGCAGCCTCTCAATAAACAATTTCATTTAAATGAAATTGAATAAAATAGAACATCCAGATTCATTTACAGCTGCTCATTTATTATTGTCCGAAAAAAACACTATCATTATTAGCATTTTCCTGATATATAAAATGTGATATTTTTAACTTTAACCGATGTAAAAAAGAAATCAGCTACTACAAAGCGCCTAAATAAATCTAAAATAGACTCGTGACAAACAGAGAAAACTGTTGTAAATATGTAATAAATTCACTATAAGCTAGTTTCATCTACTCAAAACATTTATTAGCACACAGCGTTTCACTATTGTTATTAATTTCACATTAGCAAAAAAATAAAAAGAAACTATCTCTACTCGATTGAGTCCTTCCAGTTATCCTTGCTGCGACTTTTCATTTGCAATTATAGTCATAAAAAAATAATTTATCAAGACTTTTTTCACTAATATGAATTATTTTACTGTTTTATCCGCGCTATTTTCATTTTTATGATCATGCTCTTTTTCGAGTAACCTTGCAGATAGACCAATTTATAAAGTTATCTTTTAAATGAAAAAGTCGCACACTCGTCATTTGAAACGGCTATTCTACTTTCTTCTAGGATAAAACAAATACTGAAAAAAATTTAATCCACGAATTCCCGCAAATATGTTAAACTCAGACAAAAGCAAAAAAAGAGGAGAATTCTTGTGACTGAATATACTGGCTTCGACAAAATTTATCGCAACATCGTCATGGATATTATTGAAAACGGCACAGATCAAGATCCTGCCTTGGTTCGGGCAAAATATGCTGATGGCAGCCCTGCTCCTACTCGTTTTATTCAAGGCGTCAACTTTAAGATCACCCCCGCAGACGGTATCCCGATCTTAAAATCAAAACGCGTCTTCCAAAAAACGCCCTTGATCGAATTGGAATGGATCTGGCAAGAATTATCCAACGACGTAACCTGGCTGCAAGACCACAACTGTAAAGTCTGGAATGAGTGGGTTGACGACAACAATACCATCGGCAAAGCATACGGCTATCAATTAGCCAAAAAATGCCGCAAGCTGCCAGACCGTGAAGAAAAGCTTAATCAGGTCGAATACGTGTTGCATCAATTAGAAAACAATCCTGGCTCACGTCGTATTATGACTAGCCTGTGGGATGTCGATGACCTAGACGAAATGACTCTAGAACCATGTGTCTGGGCAACCAATTGGAAGGTCAATAATGGTGTTCTTGATCTGCATGTTAAACAGCGCTCCGCTGACATGGCATTAGGCCAACCCTTCAACACCTACCAATACGCGGTCCTGCATCGCCTAATTGCCGACCAGCTCGGCTTTGAGTTTGGTACGATGCACTGGTGTATCGATGACGCTCACGTTTACGATCGTCATATCGATGCTTTAAAAGAACAGCTGTCTCAACCAATCCCGGACAGCGAACCAACGCTTGTCTTACCAGATAAATTCGATGAGAATGGCCACAAACGTTCATTCTTTGAACGCCGCTTATCTGATGTGAAGCTGGAAGGTTATGAGCATAACGGCGTGATTAAATATGAGATAGCGGAATAATTAATAGAAAATAGAGTCGCAAAAGATCAAAAATCATTTGCGACTCTATTTTTATACCCATCGTTAATCTATTACATCCATTATTTAGCTATCTTACAAGCAACATCTTTCAGATTTTTACCAACTGATAGTACAATGAACCTTTATACAAAAACAGAAAGGTTTGATTACCCTCATGCCCAAAATTGAACGTAAAGCCCATGAAGTAGAAAACGCCATCGAAGAAGATATTGAGATACAGGGAAAAAGATTTCGTGTGTATTTTCAAAACAGATATACGATTCTCTCTCTGGCAGTCGACTTATTAACCGGCTTCTTTTACATCCTCGGCAGTGTCGCAGCCCTAACCTCGATCCCTGATCGAATCGGCATGTACTTTTACCTCGCAGGTTCGATCTTCCTAACCATCCGTCCGATTTTACGAATTATCAAAAATATTTTTATCTACGATGATCTGAAAGCAGAAAAAAAGAAATCGTAACATCACCCTATTTTGCAGAAACGGAAAATTATGTTCCTAAGTAAAAGCTAAAGAACAGTTTCTATGATGAACAGATCGCAAAAATGACGGTATCCCCTTATTTAATTGCTAAAAAGCGGAAGAAAGTCTGTTGCAAAATAAAAAAATGGCTACAGCGAAATTACTAAGCCGCTGTAGCCTATTTCTAGTTTGGATAGTACATATTATAAACAATCGTTTGATTTTCCTCGGTATAGGTCAAAGGTGCCTCTTCGTTGAATGAAATTCTAAAACCTTGCATTTCTGCTACTTGTTCCACTCCCTTTGAATCAAGGTAGACAATGCCTAATTGAAGATATCCAGAAACTTCCAGATTTAATCCACTTGGACCTACCACTTTGGTTCCCACTTCTCCTTCAAGTTCAAGCTTTCCATTATCTGGTATACGGTAATTCGTGTCATATAAGACGAATCCTTCCGCCTTCACGCTGGTCCATTTAGGTACCCCATCTTCATATATGTCGACATAGAAGTCTTTACCAATGTTTGAGGTTACTTTACTGAAATCAATGATTACACGCCCTAACTGTTTTTCTTTTTCATACACATAAGTGACTTTTTGTGGCTGATCAGTAAATGTGCCGGTTGCGTTTTCTGGAACTTCTTTTAAAATGTAGCCGGTAATCGTCTTTGCTTCTGATGTATATTGCTCACCAACATTTCCTGTTAATATCACCTCTGGAACGATTGCGACGCCCTCTTCGTCAACATAATGTACAATGACATTCGCTCTTTTGACGGGTTCCTTCGTGTACACATAGGTGACTTCTTGTTGCTGATCAGTAAATGTGCCGGTTGCGTTTCCTCGAATTTCTTTTAAACTATAGCCATTAATCGTCTTTGCTTCTGATGTATATTTTTCACCAATATTTCCTGTTAACGTCTCATCTTGAGCGATTGTGTTGCCATTTTCATCCACAAAATGTACCAATACTGTGCATTCTTTTTTCTCAGGAACTACTGGCGACTCGTGATTGTTGGACGAATGGATATAGCCGAGATAATCGTAGTCTGAAACGGAAGTATCGGGTTTAAATGCACTGCCCTTAGCTAGTGTTTCTGTTTTCGCTGCGGGTAATTCAGGTGTTGCTGCTGCCGCAATGCTTGTAAACCCAGTTCCTCCAATAAGCGCTAATACTAGTAGCGCTTTTTTAGCTTGACGGCGTTTCCAAACCAATAGGAGAATACCCGTAGCTAGAAAGATTATTCCACAATAGACAATGGTTTTATTTTGCTTCTGCTCCCCTGTTTTCGGCAGTGTTTTGTAGGTACTTTGCAGAACCTGATGTGTATTTGTTTGCTGCAAAGTTGCTCCAGTAGTTTTATTCGCTTGATTTACCGGCTGTGCAGTTTTTTTCTGATAAATTAAGCGGAAGTTCTCCTCGTCTTGTGTAATTGTCGCTTCTGGCTGTTTAGTAACCAGATTTTTTTGTTCTGTCGGCGACAAGGTATCATATAAAGCGTACTCTGTCGTAACCGTTGCCGTTGATGCTTCCGCAAAACTTTCTGCTACTCCAAATTGAAACACCCCAACAATCATTGAAAGTACAGCCAAACAGCGAATATAATGCTTTCTCATTCCATTTTCTCCTTCACTTATGTTTTTTAATTCCAGAAGCTGCTTCCGCAGTCTGATAGTGATCTTTTACTTGTTTCTTTTCTTGCTTCCTATTTTTCCTGCGAAAAGCAAGCCAGCGAGTATAATAAAGTACCCACAACCCTAACGCTACTACGACAATAGCCAACCCAATGATTTCTAAAAATTTCAAAGTGACCACTCCTATCTGTAGCATGCACTGACTGGTAGTTGAAACGATTGTCATTTCCCTTTCACCTTAGATAGAGCCTGTTTCATACGAACTCGAGATTCTTGCAATAGTACAAATTATTCAATCTGGCGGCTCCGATAATTTGTTTACACACAAATAAAGAAATGGTAGACAAATAAAGAGCCTATTCATTCCAATAAGTAATCCTTTTGTTTTCTAAAGAAAGACTAAGGTTTTAGTGAATCAATTGTGTGAAAAAAAATAAATTCGCTTACCTTAAGAACACAAGTTTTCATAAGATTCTCAAATTATACCAAATTTAATTCAAAAATACATCATTTTTTTGTTATAAATAATTACTTATTAAAAAAAGCACTTATCTAGCAACAAACACTACTATTCGCAAGTTATTAATTAGTTATTTTCAGGAGTCGTTTCATTCTTCATGCTATACTTAACTCATCGAAAAAAAGGAAAACGCCTACTACTTACTGGAGGATTGATGAATGAAAACCAAGAAGCAAAAAGAGCTGATTGATTCTTTTTTACGCACACTAGACGCTGAAGACAAATCAGTATACCGTGATATTATCGTTTACCTATCCGAACTCGGTTATAACCCCAAAAAGGAACGCTCGCATATCTCATTCAAGCATAGCCGGCACAATAAACAGATTGCCAAAATAGGCATCCGAAACAAAAAAGAGCTCTCTCACTTTTTTGCGCTGCGATTTTCCGCCTGCAACGACTACTCACAAAAATTTGCCGAAGTTGTTCGTACCAACATTGAAAAATATCCCAGCAAAACCCCTGGCTGCATCGTCAACTCCTGCGACTATTGCGCCGGTGAACCCGACACACATATCTACAGCTATACCTACCCAGACGGAGAGAAAAAAGCCCATTGCGGAGCCAGCGCACTGGAAATTCCGAATATTTGCGCTGACGATTCCAACGAGATCAAACAGCTTATTAAAGAAGAACATGAGTATTTGTTGAAGTATGAGGCGAAGCGATAAATGAAATAAACAAGAGTCGTAAACGATTTATTTCGTTTGCGGCTCTTGTTTCTGATGGTCAAAAATTTGAAGTTTCGTGCAAATTTTGACGAAAAACTCGAAAATATGAAGTTTGCTTCAAATTTATCCACGTTCTATCATTTTCTCTTGATTGGCTACCAAAAAAGCTATTTTGGGAATATTAAAAGCAAATCACAGACTTCTTACCTAGTCCTTCATATTCCTCAATTATTAATGCTGAGTAACTCAGATAGCTTTTCAGCACTCAAACTTTCTTTTAATAAGAAGTAGATAATCCTCGCCTTCTAGAACAATTCATTTATGAGGTTTTAGATATAAAACATTTACTATATACAATTGCGCCTTTTCAAGTAAAAGAATTTTTTAAATCAAAAAGTTTTAGTAGCAAAACTGATCAATATAAAAAAGCGTAAGAGTTCTGCAAGGAAATCATACGCTAATTTTCAAGATAAATTTCTTAAATTGAATGAAATTTGGCTACTTCTCCTTAGAAAATTTCTCTACACTCTTATCCAGAGCGCTCATCATCAATATAGCAACAGCTGCTCCGGGATCTTTCAATTGCCTTGACGCTTCTCCGCGAGCTGCTGCCCTTCCATGAACGGCAAGCATTGTTGCAGTATTGTCGTACCCTTCAATTGCTCCAATCAAGCCGGCTTTAATAGCTTGTTGAGTATTAGTATCCTTTTCAAATGCTTCCTCCATATTATCAATGGCTGGTAAAAGACCATCAATAAAAGTTTTCTCTCCAGGTTTTGCTTTCCCCCGATTAATCACTCCCTCCACATAAGCTCGAAGCAAATCAACACTTTCTCTATCATCCATGGCATCCTTGCCTTTAAATGCTTTTCCGGCCTGCATAAAGCCGGAGGCCATCAGGGTGCCCATCGTAGAAGGTACAGCAGAAGACATCGCTTTTCCAGCAATGAAAAGTAATTTTCCTAAATCTTTTTCTTTTGATGATCTAATAGCTTCATAAGCTGCTTTAAAGCCCTCGCTCATCGTTAACCCAAGGTCTCCATCGCCTACTTTACTGTCAAGTTCGATCAGATACTCTTTCTTTTCCGTCATGATAATTGTTAATTCGTTCAGGTAATCAATAATAAATACTCGATCCATTTCGTTCACCCACTTTCAGACTTGTTTAAAGAATGGTGTGTTTACCGGCATATCGATATAGTTTTTTAATTCATCATCCAATTTCAGTAATGAAATAGAAAAACCAGCCATTTCTAAAGATGTTGCATATTCGCCCACATAATATTTATAAACAACTACACCGGACTCTTTTAGTTTTTCGCTTATTCTGCGAACGACAATGTATTGTTCATCTAACGGAGTCGCACCTAGTCCATTGACTAAAACCGCTACCACGTCCCCTTGAACATAAGGGATATCTGTTAAGATTTTATCCAACAGTTCATCAACAATTTTATCGGCGGGTTCCAACGAACCACGACGAAATCCTGTTTCTCCGTGAATTCCCATACCAATTTCCATTTCATTTTCTCCAATCGTAAAGCCGGCTTTTCCGACACGCGGAACAATACATGGAGTGAGAGCAACTCCCATTGTGCGAACATTAGCTGCTGCCTTCTCAGCCACGCGTTTCACTTCATTAAGACTTAACATCGCCTCCGCCGCTGCTCCAGCACATTTGTAAACAAAGAAAATTCCCGCGACACCTCGACGTTTATTTTTTTCGTCTGGAGAAGCCGATTTTTCTGTTGCGACATCATCTCCAGCCACCACACTCTTCACTTCGATCGCATCCTCAAAGTCCGCCATTTCTGCTGCCATGTCGAAGTTGAAAATATCCCCATTATAGTTACCATAAATGTATAAAACGCCCGATCCCGAATCGATTTCTTTAGTAACGTTATACATTTGCTCTGGACTAGGGGATTGGAAAACATCTCCAATCGTGCAGCCATCCAACATTCCTTCGCCAACATAACCTAAAAATAAGGGCAGATGTCCCGAACCTCCTCCCGTTGCAAGGCCGACCTTTCCTGCTTTTTTGACTTTGGACACGTAACAATGCAGATCATCACCAGTATATGTGACCATATCCGCATGCGCAGCATAGATTCCTTCCAGCATTTCTGTAACATAGTTCTCAGGAGCATTAATGATTTTTTTCATAGTCTTTTGCTGTCTCCTTCCTAAGATATTTATTGATAAAGCGAAAAACAGTGACCGAGCTTTTTAAACCGATCACTGTATTAAGATATTTACTCCATATTTGCGTGACGGTAATCCATATCTGCCTGTTCCTGTTTCGTTGCTTTTTTCAAATCAACGATCATGCTGTCATAGACCAACCATGATAATTGTTCAAAAGAAGAACCATTTGGTTGAACAGATGGCGCTTTTTCTACTGCTTCTTCGCGAGAGGAAATTCCTGGAATTCGAATATAGGCATCCGCCATCGAACCGATCGTATTTTCAGGGTGGATCGTAACCGTCGACAACAACGCACCTTCACTTTTTGCCTTTTTCGCCATTGTGACCAAACTTTCCGTTTTCCCAGATCCAGAACCGATGATTAACAGATCACCTTTCCTAATAGAAGGCGTCGTTGGTTCCCCCACAAAATTTGAATCAAAGCCTAAATGCATCAGGCGGTTCGAAAAAGCCCGAGCAGCAAAGCCGGAACGGCCAGCACCAACAATAAACACCCGCTTCGCCTGTAGGATCAGCTCTTCGATTTTCGCTAATTGATCATTGTCGACTTGTTTTGCATCCTGAGCCAGCTCTTCAATGATCGCTAGCAAGTTTTTACATTCAACCATTTTATTTTCCTGCCTTCATATGTTCATTGATCGCTTCTTTAATTAAGCGTGCTTCCTCGACTGGATTTTCTGCTCGTGTGATTCCCGTTCCGACAATAATAATATCTGGATCTAATTCCACATATTTCTGGATTGTTTTACTATTGATTCCACCTGCGACGGCGATTTTTGCCTTTTTTGCGTGTTTGGTCATCACCTTCAGATCATCTAAAGGTGTACGTCCTAATACCTGCACATCTGCGCCGGTATGAACAGCCAAAACATGAGCTCCAATCTCTTCTAATTCCTCAATTCGTTTCGGCATATCCTCTACGCAGATCATGTCTACAACGGTTTGCTTCTTGAAATCATCTGCTGCCTTAATACAGCCTTTGATTGTTACTAAATCACTAACACCTAATGCCGTAACATATTCTGCTCCTGCTTCAAATCCCAACTGAGACTCATAATAACCGCCATCCATGATTTTTTCGTCCGATAAAATTTCTTTTTCAGGAAACTTTTCTTTGAAGCGGCGTACTGCCTCCATACCCGAATCAATGACAAAAGGAGTTCCAATCTCAATAATGTCTACATAATCAGCTACCTGCTCCGCAAAATCTAATGCATCCTCTAACTTGTGTTCGTCCAATGCTAACTGTAATTTCATTTCTTACGCTCCTCA
Source organism: Enterococcus avium (assembly GCF_002891025.1). Taxonomy (NCBI): domain Bacteria; kingdom Bacillati; phylum Bacillota; class Bacilli; order Lactobacillales; family Enterococcaceae; genus Enterococcus; species Enterococcus avium. Next base: position 1,366,974 of record NZ_NBSL01000003.1, read on the forward strand.
ACTGTATTCTTTAGTAATTTTTCATTCCCACAGGATTCCCTGTCACATCCAGCAAATCCTTAATTTCTTCATCTAAGTCAACCAACGTCAATGAAGCCCCAGACATATCCAACGATGTTACAAAGTTTCCAACATAGACCTTATGAATGTTATGGCCTTCTTCCTTCAATATTTCCAAGACTTTTCCTATCAGGATATACTGCTCCATCAACATCGTACTGCCTAATCCAGACAACATGACGGAAAACTCCCGCTCATCTTCAAAAGCGAAATCTTCTAATAGTGTCCCCACCATTTCTTCTGCGATGGCATCTGCATTTTTCAGTTCTTCTTTACGAATTCCTGTTTCTCCATGATGACCAATCCCAAACTCCATCATTCCTGCTTCAATTTCAAAATTAGGTTTACCGACAGCAGGAATCACACACGGCTCCAGACCGACACAGATACTGCGGGTACGATAAACAACCTTTTGAGCAACAGCGATTACTTCATCTAAACTAGCACCAGATGCTGCTTTTGCACCACCGACCTTCCACATGAAGTAACCACCGGCGATACCATGACGTTTTTCCTTCGTTTCTTTTGGCGAAGATGCGACATCATCTGTGGCAACTACGTACTTGACTTCAATATCATCATCTTCTGCCATTTGAATTGCCATTTTTACATTCATGTTGTCTCCAGCATAATTACCGAATAAACAGGCGACACCTGCCCCCGTATCTGCTTCAAGCATTGCATCATAGAAAGCTTGAGCTGGTGGAGAAGCAAATACCTCGCCAATCGCTACCGCATCCAGCAGCCCTTCCCCCATGTAGCCTAGAAAAGCTGGCTCATGACCACTGCCTCCGCCTGTAATCACCCCGACTTTTCCATTCCGCTTTTCCTTTTTCATAACAACATGATCATTGGCCTTGGCTAGTTCAACCTCAGGATTAGCCAAAACAAACCCCTTCAACATGTCCTCAACAACATAATCCGGATCGTTCACAAAACGCTGCACAAAATCTCCTCCTTTTCTTCTCCTTTATAGTAGCTCTTTGATTCCATCTGCTAATGCTTTTAATATCAAATAGCATGAGGTCGCTCCAGCGTCCTGATGACCAATAGAGCGGTTCCCGATCCGACTTGCTCGACCAACTTTGGCGGACATCTGCTTCGTTGATTCCAGTCCAACCTCTGCATCCTTAAGCATTTCCTCCAAGCAATCCGCAAAGCTATTTTCTACCAATTGTGATTTATATGTCTCTACTGCTGGTATCAGCACATCCATCAAGGTTTTATCCCCGATCTTCGCCTCTGTTAGCATAGCGATATTTTGATAGGCCTTCTCTAGCATCACACCGAAGACCTCTTTTGTGATTTCTGTTTCTTTTCTCGAGGCCACACTTAATCCGCGAAAAAAACTTCCATATAAAGGCCCCATCGATCCGCCGATTTTATTGACTAACACTCCGCTAACGATTTTGAACCCTTCACTCATGTTGAATTGAGCCTGACCCTCGATTTCCTTTTCTGCCATGGTGAAGCCCTTATTCATATTGATGCCGTGATCTCCATCACCGCCAACACTATCGACTTCGCTCAGATACTCCCGATTCGATTTGATTGTCTCGATGACCTTTTCGACTACAGACACTCCAGCTTCATTCGTAAACGATTCTTTCATCGAAGTTCTCCTTTTTGCTTTTGTAGCTGTTTATATTTTTGTACGACTTTTTGATGCATTGATCCTTCTGGCATCAGTTCAGTGTAGCGAGTAATCGCAGCAGAAATTCCATTTTCCTCAACGTAGACTAACAACTCTCTCGACTGCTGATCGTCAGGATTGTCAAAAAGGAATACCGCCGCAATACCTTCCAGCAGACGATCATTTGTCAATTGATTTTTTTCACATTGATTGGCAGGTCCGACTAGTCGTTCATTCGGCTCCAGCTTGCGAATCGGCGAGCGGCAGACACGAGCAACCGTGTCGACTACGCCTGGTGTTTGAAAGCGTCGAATCGCAAAATCAATATAGCTTTCCAAATCCTCTTTCGCGAAGCCGTATTTTTTTATTAATAAGCTGGCAGATTCACCCATTACTTCTCGAGTAGCCTCTACTAGTTGTTCATCAGCAAAGATATCTGACATTACCTTATAACGTTTGATCGCCCCAACATATCCAGACCAAGCATGGCCGCAATTGATGATATAAAGCTTACGCTCAATGTATTTCACCAAGTTATCCGTATATTCTGCACCCTTAATCGGTAAGCTCGTTGGATCGACCAATTTATTGCGTTCAATTGCTAACTCAAAGTCCACACCAATGTTGATCACCTTTTCTCCATTTCGCTCATCCTCCAGTACCATTCGATCCACAGCGGTATTCGGAAAGGTCGCGACCTGCTCTAGCTGTTCCTCGGTCAACTGTCCCAACTTCAGGATCTCTTTTTTCAAGATTTCACTGTTGAACATAGCATTCTCACAAGCCAAAACATTGATTCTTTTCTTTGATAGTAAGAAGCGTTGATATAAGCCTTCAGAAATCGTCGGTGCTACTTTTGACAGGTTGTCTGCCCATACAGCGGTCGTAAGAATATCTGCCGAGACGATCTCTTGAATCACTTGTTCTGTCTCTTTAATCGGGGATAAAGCTTTTACTCGGTCGATCGTTTTTTCTTGATAATGCTCTTCGATTACATATAGATGATACGAATGAGTCTGATTAATCTGATGATTCAGCTGTTCGTTGACATCTACCAACGTAATCTCATAGCCAGAATCATGAAGCAAATCAGCGATGAATCCTCTGCCAATGCTACCTGCACCAAAATGTATTGCCTTCATTGTCGCTTACCTCTCTTTATTAAAGTATGCCAGTGATTGCTCCAATTAATGAAATCGCCAAAATAATCAGCATGATCGCAACCATATTTTGATTTTTTTTATTCAACCACCAATAGATGCCTAATACAGCAAGAAGCGGAAGTAGCCCAGGGACAATACTATCAATGATATTTTGCACAACGAAGGGTTCGTTGCCTTTTCCGAACGTAAATTTCAACGGCGAGCTTAACGCAACATAGTTTGAGGAAAGTGCGCCCATCATAAAGAGTCCTAGAGTACTAGCACCATTAATTAATTCCTTGATTCGTCCTGAACTCAAAATTTCACGAATCGATGCACGTCCCATCTTATAACCGTAAACAGACAGTTTTGTACCGATTGCGATTTGAATAATTGGAAGCAGAAGAAGAACAAACGCGCCAATGGCATTCCCGCTGGCTGACAAGCTGGCTCCTAATGCAAAAATAATCGGTTTTAATGTCGCCCAATCGATCGAATCGCCTACCCCAGCTAACGGACCCATCAATCCAGTCTTCAAACCAGTGATCGCATCATCTTCGATCGGCTCGCCATTCGCCTTTTGTTCCTCCAGTGCAATAACGATTCCATTGATGGGTGATCCAAATACAGCCTCTGTATTATAAAAAACTAAATGACGCTGTAAAGCCGCCTTCATATCCTCCTTATCTGGATAGATTTTTTTGAAGATTGGAATCAATGAATAGCAAAAGCTAAGAGCTTGAAGTCGTTCATAGGAAATTCCAACTTCACAAAACATGTAATAGCGAAGCCAAGCATTTCTAACATCTTTTTCAGAGATTAATTTTTCTTCCATTTTTTTACCCCTCCACACTTGCTTTTTGATACATATTAATTAGTAAAATTGCGCATAAACCGAAGATCGCCGCACCCAACACGGGAATACCGCTGAATTGAATTAAGAAATAGCCAATGAAGAACCATGGCAGCAGTTCTTTTTTTCCTATAACGAACATTGTTAACGCAAATCCTAATGCTGGTAATAATCCGCCAGCTACAGAGAAGCCATGTGTTAACCATTCAGGAACGCTTTCCATAAAGCTGTTCACAGCATCCGCACCATAGTAATTAGCTAAAAATGGAATCGGAAAGCGAAGAATCAAGTTCAAAATCGTCGGATAAACATTATTACACAGCATAATTTGTCTAGTGTTTCCTTCTTCGGCATAACGGTCAGCCATGTGAACGAACGTTACATTCAATGTCTTTCTCAGCTGATCAATAAAGACACCCATCACACCCACAGGTACAGCGATCGCAATCGCCAGCTCCGTCGATAAGCCAGAATGAAGAGCGATTGGAATAGCAATTAAGCCAGCCAAGCAATCATCCGCTGGTAAATTCGATCCAGCTGCCACCAGTCCAATATAGAGAATTTGGACCGCAGCACCGATGATGATTGCCTGCCTCAAATCGCCCATAATGATCCCAATAAAAAGTGCAGAAAACAAAGGCTGCCGTATTGCGTGTGTGATACCATACCCAACGTCAGTTTTCATGATCCAATAATAAATACCTGTAAAAATACTAACCCCTAACATACTCTCAACCCACTTTCTTACTTGCTTTTTCTAAGCTTAATTTTGGTTCCTCCGGTGTAACCTGGAACGTTACCTCAGCACCTTGTTCTTGGACAAAAGTTAAATTGGCAATGTCTGTCTTATCAACAGAGATTCCTTTAACAACGGATGTTCTGCCATTACCGCTGCCTAGTCCGCCAACCTGTACCTGCTTAAATGCCACTCCCTTCTCAACTACCTCACGGACATCCTCTATATTTTTAAACAATACAAGAATTTTTCCGGAATCAAATTTCCCATCCTTCACTCCTTGAACGAACTGATCCTTTGAGATCACATCCACCTGCATCCCTGGTGGAGCTGCTATCACATAGATGTCCGCCATAAATTCATCGGCCGCTAATTCATCATTGACAACGACTATCGATTTCACATCGGTCAGCTTGCTCCATTTCGTAATAACCTGACCGTGAATCAATCGAAAATCAATCCGTACTAATCGAATTCCCTCCATCATCTCTCTGCCTTCCTTTCTTTCATGATTTTTTTTACATCCTTGATTCCTTCCCTCGCACTCTTCATAAGATTCTCTTCTAATCCGTCATAACTTCCCTGCATTCTTGCCATCTCCGCCTCAATCAGCATTGGCAGATTCACACCGGATAAGACAATCACGTTGTCTTCTAAAGAAAACCGTGCTGCAACATTACAAGGAGTTCCTCCAAACAAATCAGCAAGAAGAATATACTGATCGAAATCAGACTGTAAAAGCGTTTCCAATTCTGACATTAATTCCATTGGTTCTTTTTCAGCCTCTAACGAAATCGAAAAGACATCCTTCAACTCGCCTAAAATAAGTTCTCCCGAAGCAATCAGCTCCTTCCCAAAGCTGCCGTGTGTCATTAATACAATCGCTGTTCTCATCTTCATTTCCCTTCTATCCTCGTGATTTTCCTCCAGTGACATTAATGATCGTACCTGTAATGTACGATGAATGATCCGATTGTAGGTAGCTGACAAGATCAGCCACTTCTTGAAGCCTTCCGATTCTACCTAAAGGAATGATCTTTGTGTAATCGCCTTTGATCTCGCCTGATTGAATCCCACGCGTATAAGCCAGCTTTTCCATGTGCTTTTGATTCCCCATAGGAGTCGGTTCATTGATGCCTGGTGCTACTCCGATCACTCGAATATTAAATTGCCCCAGTTCCTTGGCCCAAGAAAGTGTGAAAGAATTCACCGCTCCTTTAGTAGCAGAATACCCGCTTTGTCCCTTAGAGCCCTCCATTCCAGCCTCAGAAGAAATATTGACAATCACACCGCTTTTTTGTCTTACCATTTCACGCGCCGCTGCTTGAGAAATTAAAAAGAGCCCTTTTTGATTAACCTGATACATGATATCTAATTCCTCTTCGCTCATTTCACGTCTAGAATCCTGATGATAATAATCCACCAAAAGATTCGGACGATTGGCCCCGGCATTATTGACCAACCCATCGATACGTCCAAATTTTTCTACTGCCATCTCAATACATTTCTCCGCATCAGTCTTTTTCGTAATATCACAGGGCACAAATAGAACGCTATCATTTAAGGTCTGTTCCTCATTCTCCACAAGATCAGCGATGACTACTTTTGCTCCGTTATCTAATAAATTACGAACAATATTCTCACCGATCCCCATACTACCTCCAGTAACTACAATTACCTTTTGCGACAAATCAAGCCAGTTTCCACTCATAATTTTCCTCCTCACTACTTGTAGAGACTTCATTACGTCACTACATCGTTATACTGTGTATTATAGAGAAAAAGTTTCATTTGTCAGCGCTTTCTTTTAGATTACTTTAAATAATTTTGCCTTTAACAGTAAATTTTGATATTATCTTAAGTGGTAATGACGTCATGATTAATGTAGTAATACGAAGAAAGGATAACGATATGGAAGCAATAGATAAAAATAGTCCTCTTCCCTTATATTTTCAGGTAAAAGAGGACATTGAAAAGAAAATTAAAGAGGAAGTCTATATAGAAGGAGAGGCACTGCCTTCAGAAATCGCTCTAATAGATCAATATAATGTGAGTCGTACTACTATTCGGCAAGCTGTAGAGCAGCTAGTGAATGATGGACTCCTTGAAAGAAGGCGTGGTAAAGGAACATTTGTAAAAAAAAGAGAGGTATTTTCTTGGGATGTTTCAGAATTACGTAGCTTCAATGATGTCGCTCAAAAGAAACAATTTTCTACAAGTACGGAGGTATTATCGATTGAAATCGTAGAGAGTGACGAGATTGTTCGCCGCATTTTTAAAGATAAATATACTCATTTTTATCATTTAGAACGATTACGTTTTGTCGAAAACCAACCCTCAGAAATAGTTACTACCTATGTTCCTACTTCTATCGCATCAAATTTAGATAAGTTTGACTTTTCAAAGATTTCTTTATTTGATATTTTGCGTGAAACCTATCATATTGATATTTCTTATGCTGAAAAAAAATTTACAGCAATCAATTGTTCCAGTGAAGATGCTAAGGTTTTGAACATAAGAAAAAATGACGCGCTACAGCTAGTAGAAACCGTCACCTTCGACAGTTCGGATAATCCGATCGAATATTCCATCGCTCGTGATAAGGGATTAATTTCTACATTTAAGGTTACGTTTAAAAAGTAGGACGCTTTAATCTTAGAAGATGTGTTTATTGAGTAGGTTATTTAAAATACACAAAAAGAGCGACCGAAGTTCTCCTCGTGGAATTTCGGTCGCTATCTTATTTAGGAATTCAACATGCAACTCCAACTGGATTGAACAGAACAAATACGAAATTATCCCTACTTCACAAACGGAGCAACTTCCTCAGTCAACTCCTCAAAATCCAACTGATTAACTTCTTCAATCTGCTGAATCATTTCCTTTGGTAACTGGGGATTCATCCCGCCGCAGATCGCAGCACTGATGGCACCGATCGTGTCAGTATCCCATCCCAGAGAGGCGCTTAGTTGGGCGGCTTTTAATGGATCACCTTTGGCTAATTCGACAATCACAAACGCACTTGGAATGGTTTCAATAGTCTCCATGCCGGTCCCGATTTCTTCGTATAGTCGTTTTAGGATGACGGCTTCATCGGCTTCCTGTCGCAGGATTTTGCGCGCCTGATTCATGCGGAAGGTCAGTGAAGCGGCTGGGAAATCGTGGCCGTATTCTTTGGCAGCATTAATCGCGTTAAAGGCCACTGACCAGATTTCTTCGATTGATTGTCCACCGCGGACTGTGTAGCTGATCGCGGCTGCTACCGCACTTGCGCCGGCAATGGCGATTTTGGTGTTATGGGTTGGCAGGCAGATTTCCGCGACATTTTTTACTAATGTTGGCAAGTCACGGTAATCGCTGATCAATCCAATCGGAGCAATTTTCATGGACGCTCCATTGGTTGTTCCTGTGACACCCGTCTCTTCGATCGGCACGCCTTGAGCGATTTTATCCAAAGCTTTCAACGTTGATGGACCGGAAACAAAGGCGGAAACACCTGAATTGTCGTTCCATTCCCGCAGCTCCGCAACATAGTCCGCCACCCGAATCTGCCCGTAGTTTTTCTTGATCATGGATAGGATCATCAATACGTTTAGCGTATCATCGGTAATTGCTCCTGCCGCTAATTTGCGTCCAAACACATCGTTTTCGTTGGATGCGATTAATTCGGTTACGCCATCGGGAAAATTCTGTCGGATTTTTTCCTGTGACCAGCATTCTGTCGGCATCCCCATCGCATCGCCTAGTGCACCGGCGGCGAGTACGCCCCAAATCTTTTCTCTCACTTAATTTACCTCCGCTAAATTGATTGCTTCTGCTTGATTGTTGAAAGGAATGACAGTCATGACCTTGTCGTTGAGCTTCACATGCCCTTCCTGCTGACTAAGCACATCTAGAAATTGATCAGAATTCGTAACCGTCACAAAGGACTCAATCGAATAGCCCGCTTCAGCAACCTTTTCCAAATCTACTTCTAAAATTTTCTCGCCTTGAACAACAGATTGTCCTTTTTCTACTAATGGATGAAAGCCTTGACCTTCTAATTCCACCGTATCAATCCCGATATGGATCAATACTTCAATTCCTGTGTCGCTAACTATTCCAATGGCGTGTCCGCTTGGAAAAACAGTCTCTACCGTACCAGTGACCGGTGAAACCACCTCACCCTCTTCTGGGACAATCACAAAACCGCTTCCTAATGCTTTTGATGCAAAGCTTGGATCAGCTGCCTGTTCGATGGGTTTGATTTCTCCTGTTAAAGGTGAAAACAATACTTCAGATTTCACGAGACTTTTTTCTTCTGGATCGACGACATCCTCTTCTTTTTTAAAGGTCATATAGGTTAACACAAATGGCACTACCGCGGTCGCGATCGACGCAATAACTGCGATGATAACGCCATTCATACTGCCGCTTTTCGGATCAATAAAGGCCGCAAATCCTAGAATCCCAAAGGACATCGCGTACATTTTTGTCGAGGTCAAAGCCAAGATCAACGAACCAACTGCACCGCCAAGCATTGAAAAGGCAAAACGTTTCTTGACAGGTAAACTAAAGCCGTAGATCGCCGGTTCAATGATACAGAACAAACCCGATACCATCGCTGGAATCGCCAAGGCCTTTTGATCCTTCGAGCGCGTCCGTAAAAAGACAGCTAACACAACAGCAGTTTGCGCAAAATTGGCGGTAAAGGACATTGGGAAAATGTAATCTACGCCCGATTGTGCCAAATTCGTAATCCCGATCGCTGAAATCGGCCAATGCAACCCAAAAATAACCAATGGTTGATAAAGCAACGCTACCACTAACGAAGTCACAACAGGTGAAATGCCATATAACCCTGATACGCCGGCACTGATCAATGAACTAAGAACATTCGTCACCGGACCAACCACCAAGATCGCTAAAGGAACCGTGATCAAGATTGTTAAGAACGAATTCACGTTGTGAGCAATCACTGCCGGCACAACCTTTTTCAGCCATTTTTCGACCTTTGAACCAACATAGACAATAAAGATAATGGGAATAACCGTGTATTGATAACCATTCGCCGGAAACAGAATCGGAATCCCAAAGAAGGTGTTAAAGACCGGCGTTTGGAACAGCGTCCCCTTGAACAACGTATACAGCGCATCGCCGCTCGTCAACCCTGTCATCAGCTCTGGAATCAGCAGGGTTGCTCCAAGCATCATCCCCACAAACGGATTCATCTTGAAGGCCTTCGCACTCGTGTAGCCTAGTGTGACAGGTAAAAAGTAAAAGACCGCCTGCCCCATCGCGTGCAAAATAATATACGCACCATCGTCGACCGACAAAACATTCGTCGCCGTCAATAAAGCCAAGATCCCCTGAAGCAAACCTGAAGCGGTTAAAATTCCTAAGACTGGCGTGATCACTTTGGTAATCGTGTCGACTAACGTACTGACTAACCCTTTTTTCTCTTCTTCCGCCGCAACTGTTTTTCCATTCAGCTGTTCCTGAACCACTTGAAAAATATCCGCCACATTTGTCCCGACAACTACCTGAAAACGTCCACTGGCAAATTGCGCACTCATCACATCCGGCGATTTCACCACTTCCTCACGCTGGACCAACGAATCATCCTTCAAGGTAAAACGCAGCCGCGTCATACAATGCGTGACGCTTAACACATTCTCCTTTCCTCCGACCTTTTCCAAAATAAATGATACCAAGCTTTGATACTTATCCATGTTGCTTCCCCCTTTTTTGGCATATAAAAAAGGCAACACTCAAACAAGAGACTCTTCATCCCTTGCTTGGGTGTTGCCTGCATAATCAGTTACAATCCCGTTTATTTAATTAGCCGCTGGACATGGAGAATCAAGTACATCTCCTCCTCCGGATAAATCCGACAAGCCAGCTTCTCTTGTAGATAATGCTTAATGATCCCGACACTCTCCGTCGCCTTCGGATAAAACTGAACCACCTGTTCATACATCTCCGGCACTGCTTCCTGTCTCGGTTCATTTATTATGACACGTTGAATAAAGAATTTCAAGTGGGTAACGAAACGAACATAATTCAGCGATTCCGTATCCAGCTCAATTCCTAAACCATCCTCAACGATCAAGACTACCTTCTGCAGCATCTCTGTTGTCAATAACGTCTGAGCCGTATCATTGTTCAAGCCGCCATTAATAAAGTGAAGCGCGATAAATCCCGCCTCATCCTCATTCAGCTCGATCCCCTCATAATAGCTGATCTGCTCCAGCGCCTTCATGCCCGCCGCAAATTCCTTCGGATAAAACTTCTTGATCTCCAATAACAACGCATTTTGAATCGTCTCCCCATTCCGAAAACGATTCACCGCATAATTGATGTGATCCGCCAACCCAATATAGGTATTCCCATCAAAGGTCCGCTCCAGCTCCGCTTCCGCAGCCTTGACGATCACCGTTACCATCTCCAGCCGATTGATCGGAACCTCTTCGATCAATTGCACAAACCGATCCGCCACATTCGGAGAATCCACCACGAACGTCTTTTCGATCTTATCCTTCTCAACCGTCTCGCCACCCCGTTTCCGAAAGGCGATCCCCCTGCCGATCAAGATCCGCTCCAGACCCTTCGTATCAATCACCAAGACCACATTGTTGTTAAAAATCTTCTTAATTCTCAGCAAGCTCTCTCCCCATCCTCCGCCTCAGCAAACTTTCATAAGCTATGATACGGGTTCTTTTGGGAAAGTCAAGGAGGAAGAAAAACAATTAATGTACTTTGTAACTCTACTATTGTTTTGACGATTGGGAACTGCGTAAGTTAAATGAGTTAGCCGAGTTCAATCCTAAATCAAATTTACCTAATAAATTTGAATATGTTGATTTGGAGTCTGTAATTGGAACAGAGTTGATTGGACATAGGACAGAGAATAAAGAAACTGCTCCTTCAAGAGCACAACGACTAGCCAAAAAAAATGATGTATTTTATCAGACTGTACGACCTTATCAAAAAAACAATTATCTTTTCGATCTACCTTATGAAAACTATGTCTTTTCTACAGGATATGCGCAAATGAGACCAAAGAATAGTGGGTATTTTCTTCTGACTCTAGTACAAGAAGAAAAATTTGTAAATAGAGTTTTAGAAAGAAGTACAGGGACAAGCTATCCAGCAATAAACTCAAATGATCTTGCAAAATTATCTGTTAATGTTCCTAGCACTAATGATGAACAGAAAAAAATCGGTACCTTCTTCAAACAGCTTGATAACACTATCGCCCTTCATCAGCGTAAACTGGATTTATTAAAACGATTAAAACAGGCGTATTTGCAGAAGATGTTCCCTAAGAGTGGGGAGAAAGTGCCTGAAATACATTTTGCTGGTTTTTACGAGAATTGGGAACAGCGTAAGTTGGGGGAACTAGTTAGATTTTACTCCGGGTTAACTTATTCTCCACAAAATATAGTTTCTGAAAATGGAACTTTTGTCCTCAGATCTTCTAATGTTAAAAACGGAGAAATAGTAGATGCAGATAATGTCTATGTTAATTCTTCAGTTGTAAACGCGGACAATGTTCAGAAGGGAGATATTATTGTTGTTGTCCGAAATGGTTCTAGAGATTTAATTGGAAAACATGCTCAAATAAAAAGAACTATGAATCATACTGTAATTGGTGCATTTATGACAGGGATTCGTTCAAAAGAATCAAATTTTATAAATGCTTTATTAGATACAATACAGTTTAAGATAGAAATTAATAAAAATCTAGGAGCAACCATCAATCAAATTACTACTGGTTCTTTCAAAAAAATGACTTTCTCAATAACAGAAAGTAGAAATGAGCAAGAAAAAATTGGACTATTTTTCAAGACTCTGGACAATACTATCACCCAACATCAGAAGTACCTAGACCAACTAAAATCCTTAAAAATAGCTTTCCTAAAAAAAATGTTCGTATAAAAAAGTATTACCTTCTAAAAATAGTTATGATGGAATCTAAATAACTATTTTTAGGAGGTATTTTGTATGAGAAAAAAGAAAAAGGATGTATTGTTTCATCAATATTTTGAAGAATGGTTGGAACTTTACAAAGTTGGGGCGATTCGAGAGATTACATTGGACAAGTATTACGTAACACATCAGAGAATTATAGAATTAGCACCGAATTTACGTTTATCTGATTTGGATCGCAGGAATTATCAGATGCTTTTGAACGAATACGCTCTTACTCATGAAAAACAGACAACCATGGACTTTCATCATCAAATCAAAGGTGCAATTCTAGATGCAGTTGACGAAGGTTTAATTGAGAAAAATCCTACTCGGAAAATTATTATTAAAGGCAAAGAGCCTTGCAAAAAGAAACCAAAGTTTTTGAATCAATTTGAGTTACAATCTTTACTTAAGCAATTGGAATTAAATAAAGAAATTAACTGGGATTGGTTTATTCTGCTTATCGCAAAAACTGGACTACGTTTTTCAGAGGCTCTTGCCTTAACTCCAAAAGATTTTGATTATTTCAACCAGAGTCTAACAGTAACTAAAACGTGGAATTACAAAAAATCAAATGGTGAAATTCAACCTACAAAAAATGAATCCTCAAAAAGAAAAATTCAAATTGATTGGCAGATTAGTATGCAATTCTCCCAATTGACCAAAAATATGAATGAAGATAGTTTGATATTTGTGAATGGACGAGTGTTCAATTCAACAATCAATAAAAGACTTGAAGCGTTGTGTAAGAAAGCAAGTGTTCCGACCATTACTATACATGGCTTACGTCATACTCATGCATCTTTGTTGCTTTTTGCAGGTGTTTCTATCGCGAGTGTTGCTAGAAGATTGGGGCATTCAAGTATGACAACCACTCAGGAAACGTATTTGCATATTATTCAAGAATTGGAAAATCAAGACAATGATAAAATTATTCGACATTTGAGTGCATTAGTATAAGGAAAATCCCAGAAGATAATATGTCTTCTGGGAAATACAATTATATGAACATTTTACTTAAAAAAGCTGTTTTCATTTTTTTGAAAGCTTCATTTTTTTCTCGATGAAGGGCGATAATATCGTCAAGCTGTTTGAAAAAAAAACCGATTTGTTGTTGTTCATTAGAATCTGGAATTGAAATTTTTGTCTCTAATATATTTTTGTTATACAAACGTTTTATCGTACTTCCTTCTAGTCCTTGCCATTTTACTATTGTATAAAACTGCTTTAAAAAAGAATTTTCAATTCTATCATCATGGTTTAGCCAAACAATATTTGAATCTTGAAAATATTCATCTTTTCCCGTGTATTCAACTACCCTTCCAATACTACCAGAAGCAGAAATTAATAAATCTCCTATTTTAGGATAAGGGTATTTCGCTTTGTATTCTTCAAAAAGTTCATGAGTGATAAACGCATCTGCCTTTGAACCAAAAGTCCCTATTTTGAAAAAAGGAACATCACCATTGTCACTTGTTTGCTCTTTAAAAATACGTTTATTCATCGCAACTGAACCTAACTCTCCTAATTTACGCTGTTCCCATACCTCGTCAAAATCAGCAAAACGTATTTCTGGTACTTTCTCTCCATTCTTAGGGAACATCTTCTGCAAATACGCCTGTTTTAATCGTTTTAATAAATCCAGTTTACGCTGATGAAGGGCGAGAGTGTGGTTTAGACTTTTAAAGAAATCGCCAATCTTGTTTTGCTCATGCTCTGAAGGAAGATTAATATCAATATTTAGAAATTCTCCATTACGAATATGGACTTGCGTTGAGCCTTTTTTTTCTGCTGAGATGATCTTTCTATACTTATCGCTATTGGAGAATGAGATAAGAAAATCCTCATCCATACCTTCAAGCAACTCCAATTTATACACACCTTGTGGCATCAAAAATTGTTCGTCATCTCCTTCAATACGAACGATTCTCCCCATATTTGGAGCCGATGGAACTAGGTCTCTTAAAGAAGTTACGAGATTGTTTGTGTGAACGTGGCTAGTTATATTCTTTTCAAAGAAGTCTTTACTAATGTATTTACTGCCAGATAAATCTGCAATCCCAGTTGCATTAACAGCTCCCTTTGGAATCGTACGAATTCCATCTTCGAGATAGTCTGTTGGTTTGATAGATGCACCGCCAGACAATTTCTCAATAACACCAGAAAACTTACGCAGTTCCCAATCGTCAGTAAACCCCTTGAACCGTAATTCTGGAGTGTTTTTAGTCATGCTTAAACACTCCTTTTGTTGCTTCAATTATATCCTTCGTTTCAGGAGTAACAGCGAGTTCATCCAACATAGCTAGAAATTCAGTTTCTGTTTGTTTGATTTCGGCATTTATTTTTTGTATTTCACTGCTAACTTCAACAATATCGATAGGTTCGGCTTCTTCAAACGTATCAACATAACGAGGAATGTTTAGGTTGTACTCGTTCTCTTTAATCTCATCCAATGTTGCAATATGAGAGTATTTCTCTATTTCTTTGCGGTTAACTACTGTTTCAACAATTTTTTCAACATCTTCAGGGCGTAAGTGATTTTGTTTTTTCACTTTTTCAAAGTCCTTACTTGCGTCAACAAACAATATATCCGACTCCACGCGGTTTTTTCTCAAAATCAATACACACACCGGAATGGAGGTATTTAAGAATAATTTATCGGGAAATCCAATAACAGTTTCAATCTGATGTTTATCAATTAATGCCTTACGAATTCGACCTTCTGCTGCTCCTCGAAATAGCACCCCATGGGGTAAAATAATTGCCATACGTCCATTATCTTTTAAGTGATACAGACAATGTAGCAAGAAAGCATAGTCCGCTTTTGTTTTAGGTGCTACCCCATACTCGCGCCAGCGCTGATCATCTTCGCGTTCTTTGTTATTCCAATGAGCTGAATATGGTGGATTTGCCATTACAGCATCGAACATTCGAGGTGAATCTTTTCCATCTACAACACCATCAGGCCAGTCACTTTCGAGTGTGTCGGCATGATTAACATTGATATCGTTAAACTCTACTCCATGCATCATCAAGTTCATTCTTGATAAACGATAAGGAGTGGCATCTTTTTCTTGTCCGTAATATTTTATCATCCCACGTTTTTTAGAATTCTTCATATAACTTGCGGTAGTAAGTAATAGTGAACCTGAACCAACCGTCGGATCATAAATATGGAAACTTTCTTCATCCTCTCTTCCAAAAGTTAAAATTCGAGCCATCACGTTAGAAATTTCTTTTGGCGTGTAGTATTGTCCCATATCTGAGGCCAAAACTGTCGCAAATTGGCGAACTAAATATTCATAAATATCTGAGACCGTATCTTCATCACCAGACAAATCAAATTCTGGAGAAGATAATAAATCAATCATTGAAATCATTACGCTCGCACGAGATTGCGCAGTTGCTCCCAGATCAGCGCTATCAAAACGCATACCATCAAAAATCCCTTCAAAATCACCACGTGCTTCAAAAGCAATTTGTTGGTTAAAATGACCAAATGCATCGGTCATCATGCCAATATTAAAACAGTCTGTATCAATCGCTTGCTTCCAATCAGCAAAAAAATCATTTGGTTGAATCGCGTAACCAAGGTTCTTTTTCATATATTCTAAAGCTTTCGCAGAGTCTTGGGTATAGACACTTTCCCACGTTTCACCGCGTAACACACTTTCTAGCCAATGGGTTGCTTTCTCTGATAAATATTTATAAAACAATATACCGAATATATAATCTTTGTAGGCAGTTAGTCCAATCTGTCCTCGCGTTTGATTGAGCATCGCCCACATTTTAGTTTTTTGTTCGTTAGATAGTGCCATTAACTTCTGTCCTACTTCCTATTATTTTGAAATTTTCTATAACGAATTGAAGAATTCCATCAACGCTTCTTCAAACTCCGAAGCACCGAAGAAACTGATGTCTTCTTCGTCCTCGATCGCGCGAACAATTTCCGAGAGCTGTGGATTATCAATTAGCGTGTGTCCTGGTAAGAATAAGTCAAACGCTTCTACAATCCGATTTCCATTAACATGTTGATCCGCAGCCCAACGTCGAATTTTTAGCTCACGGTATTCCGTACGATATTTTTTACGAGTATTCTGTAATGACTCGGTTGTAAAGTGCTCGGTTATCTCACCAGCTTCAATATCAACGACAATCGCATTGATTTCTTGGCGACTTTCCTCATCCATTGGCGTGATATGTTTCTCAATCGCCACTTTATTTGTTTCATTTTTGTCATCCATAAATGTATTCAAGAGCTCCACTAACATGTCATAATCTATAATTTGATGATCGTAGAACTTAATACCTATCTTAATTTCTGTAAGATCAGGACGTTCATCTTCAGGTATTTTCTCTCTAGCATCGTTTAATCGGGCTTGCAAAGCACCAAATTCTTCTATGCTTGAAATATCTAGACGAACTTTTTTACCTGTAGGTTCATTTTTCTCGTCTAACTCATCAATCTCGCTTCCCAATTCGTAACCTTGTTGCACCAAACGTTGAATCTTATTCTGTGTAGGTAAAGCAAGATGTACAAATTCTTTTAGAGCCTTTTGACCAAGTGGAATTTGACTAAAGTCATCTCCTGCAAGTTCTTTTAGCTTAGAAACAGCGTCTTCCAGCTCTTTTATTTGATCACTTTGTGGTTTAGCTAAGATATTGTCATCTTCTAATTCCTTGGTTCGTTCATCTTCCGATTCTTCTTCTGCCTCTTGAAGAGTATCATTTCCACCTCTTGTATAAATACGCAGTGCATTTTCAACGAACTCTTTCATTTCGTCTCCTTGACGATAAAAACGCACTTTCCCATGCGGCTTACTATTAAGGTTATATGTTCTATTAGTCCGAGACATCGCTTGAATTAGCATGCCTTCTTTAAGCATCTTATCCATGTAGATCATATTGACATATTTAGAATCAAATCCCGTCAATAGCTGATCCGAAACGATCACTAAATCCAATCGATCTTCTTCTTTACCTTGATTGTAAGGTTTTTTACGAGCTAACCGCTTAGTGATATCAATCATATAAGCGCGTGACGGATCTTTTGCATTCAAAATACTTGGTACATTGAATTTCTGTGTATAATCTAGAATAGCCTTTTTTAGTATCTCATTTAATTCTTTAGTACCACGTTCATTCGATTCATCCCGAGAAAAGGTCATGGCAACATTTAAATGTGGGGCCTTTTCTTTGAAAATATTATAATAATGCGCAACTGCCTGCTTACCAGAGACAGCAAGCATTGCTTGAAAAGCATTTTCTTCACGTCTACCAGCAATCAATGCCCCACCAGAAGTTTTTTTCCAGTTATCCAAAATATCTTGGACTACTTGTTGACGATAAACATCACTTTGATAAACTTCCTTTTCATAGTCATGTTCAGAAAAGTCATTTTGAGGATGTTCTACTACCCAATGAGGTTTGAAGTAAGTGACATCGAATCCAAGAACGTTACCATCACCAATCGCATCCTTGATAGTATAGGTATGCAGTCTTTTTCCGAAAATATCATGTGTGGAAATATCTCGTGTTGTTTTTACATCATTGATTTCATCACTATAAAAGTTTGGGGTTCCGGTAAAACCAAACCATGTTGTCTTTTTGAAAGCTTTTTTGATCAGTCCGACTGATTCACCACTGGCACTACGATGAGCCTCATCCATGATGATAACGTTCCAATCATCATTCTTCAGCCCTCTTTTTACTGCTTTTGTTAATCCTTGAACAGAAATTAATAGAATTTGTGAAGCTCCCTTACGTTTCAATTCTCGCTTTAATTCATGTCCATTCACTTTCTTAATACGCTTTTTAAAATGTATATAAGCAAAATCTTTAAAGTTTTCCAATGTTTGGTCAATCAAATCAACACGGTCCACAATAAAAAGTACATTCCGAATTCGAGGCGCTGACGCTAACAACTGTGCAACTTTAAAAGAAGTCACTGTCTTACCAGAACCAGTGGTATGCCAAATATAGCCACCCTCTTTTTCAATAAGATCATTGGCTTCCATATCTTTCATTCGCTGCAAGATTTCTCTTGTAGCCTGAATTTGATAACTACGCATTACCATTAAATTATCATTCGAAGCATCGGGTATCATATTCACCGTTATCAACCGATGCAGGGCAGGAATTCCCATCACTTGATGCGCAAATTCAAAAGCATCTGTAATGTCCTTATTATTTTCATCACGCCAACCGAATACATAAGTTTGATTGTAATGTTCGAATGCATTTGGTCGAGCAAAATAATGTGCAGAATGTTGGCTCAAAATAAACTGCACCTGCACAAAGGAAAACAGACCTTTGTAGAGTCCATCGCCATGATATCCTTTAAGCTGTTCGAACGCATTCCATTGATTTTGTAAATGTTCGTCTTTCTCCTCAACATGAGCTACTGGAAGTCCATTGATGAGTAAAGCAATGTCAATAATCCGTTTTGTCGTCAATCCTTTTGGTAAATCCGTAAATGATATCTGACTTACAACTTCATAACGAGAACGGCCTCCCGCAACATCATCTTCATAAAAAATCTCAACTTCCAAACTTGAACCGTCATCCCGAGTAATTGGGATAGATCCTATTCCCCCAGCACCTACTAATAAAAGTTGAGCATCATAAGGAGTTTGAATACGTTGTAGAGCTTGAAGAATCAGTCCAAATTCAATATCTGATAAAGGTATTCCATTTAATTTATGAGCATTCGTTTCGTTTAAGATTTCCCGCCAATGTTCTTCAAGCTTTTTAATACTCACATTGGAGAAATCTTTACGATAAGTCCACCCTTCAGCTTCCAGCTTGCTAATCAGGGCTGCTTCAAATTTTGCTTCTGCCACTTCACTACTTCCTTCCACTTTTTTGAGCATCTTCTATAAAAATTCTAAATCCATCCTATTGTTGTTCTATTTACGTTGCGTTACAGCGTAAGCTTCAACAATTTCAATTATAACTGAAAAGCAAGTTTTTTTGCTATTTATTATGAGATTTGTCAATTATACGATATGACTTATTATTTAGAAGCAAGTCACTTCATTAATTTGATGTAAAAAAAAATCGCAAATAAAACTACTTGCTATTTCTATATTACAAGATCGCAAGTAGTTTTGTTAAATTATTGAGTTTCAGAAGTGCATATTTCAAATATACATTTAAATCACAAATCACAAAAAATGCATTAAAACTATATAGTCCATTTTCAAAGTCGGCAATTATCATTAGTTACTAAGTATGATCGATTATTTTGTACAAGTTTTTCATATCGGTAATACCTGAATTTCTTGCTATCACATTAATACTATTGCTGTACCTTCCATCCTCTAGCATAACAAATTTATTTTCGGCTCTAGTAACACAAACATAGTGATTATTTCTTTCCCCTTCTTGGCTGAAATTATAGTATCCACTAAAACTGATCACTTGATTGAATTCTAGCCCTTTTGAGCCAAATACAGTCATAACTTTGTGCAAATCATTTGACTTTATGAATGCAGGATAAAACATTTCATTTGAAAGAGTCTCCAATAGAAGTTTAATTTCATCATCTGTTATATCTAAACCAAAATGTTCATTAAATCTAGATATAATCCTAAAAAAAGAAGATGTAATTTCATCTTTAGATGTATTAGGAGGTAATGGAATGATTTGTTCCAAAGGGCTTAATAGGCTTTCAATCCTTTTCAAAATTGATCGATTTTGTTCAATCCTCAAAACATCAGCAACATCGTAAACTGAATACCTATTATCTAGTATGTAGCAGGCTATAGATTTTAATATACTAGAATGATCACTGCTCTCATCTATCGGTGTCCTAGGAATAAAAACGAAATTATATCCATAAAACTTTAGATTCTCGGCTATTGATTGAGCATGGTCATTTCTATTAGCTATAATTGTCACGCTTCTGTTGATATCTAGTTCACCCGACCTAAATAGTGAATCAATGGAATTCAGATCATTATTGGTTAAGCAATGTATTACATGAGAAACGTTTTCTGCCCGATTATTATCGAACTGCGAGTTATTATGCATAAGATTAGCATAATTAACAATCTCAAAATCACTTCTAAAATTAGTAATTAATTCAAAACTTTGAATTCCTTCCGCTTCAAGTAACTCAAAAATATTTCTTTGAGCTCCTCGCCACAAATATATTGCCTGCTTTCCATCTCCCACAATAAAAAGTTCAATCCCTAATACATTTTTCATATACATGAACAGTTCATGCATGTTCATATCAGAATCTTGATATTCATCCAAAAAATAGTTGAATATTTTGCTCTAAAGTACTCCCTTGCAGCCTGACTATTTTCTAAGATTTTTTTTGCCAATTCAAATTTGAAATTGTGGTTATTATTTCGATAAGTTCCTAGCGTATTCCTTACACGTAAAACTTCCATCCCTTCATCGAAAGAATCAAACCTTTTAGATACATCGTAGGAAACAAGAAACTCTCGCTGATACTCTTCCCCAAAAGCATCAACTAAAAAAGGGCGAATTATTTCATGCTCAACAAAGGAATCATTTGTCATTGCAACAAAATCCTTTATAACCTCTAAATCTCTCGCTTTCTTTTTAATCTCTTCTGTCGCCTTAACTGTAAATGTGATCGCTGCAACAGTTCTATGATCTAAAATCTCATTCAGTACTTTTGAGATTTTTTAATCATTATTGTAGTTTTTCCAGAACCTGCACTGGCTGAAACGACGATACTTCCATTTGCAATTAGGATATCCTCTCTTACTTGTTCATCAATAATATCCATTTAATCACCTACTAATTTTTTTAGCGCTTTAAATCTGTCGTGGTTAAAAATTTTTAGACAATTCAAATTAGTTAAATCATCAATCAATTTCAACATGTTCAACAATTTTTTATCTTGAAGTGACTTGACTGGATCGATTTCACCAAAAACTTTTTTCAGTTGATCAGGAATTACTTCATATAGATCATTTTCTAAATCAACTCTGGAAAGAAAAATATTGTTTTTTTCAAAATTACTGAGCACTTCCTTGTACTGATTATATAATTCTTTTTTCTTTTCAAAAACAAGCTTGTTTTTACGCTGGACTAACCAAGTAGACTTACCATCTTTATCAGTACAAGAATAGTCTATTTCAATTTCATCTAAATTTTCTTGATTAATCAGTTTACAGCAACGATTAAATCCAATTGGATCAAATAATGTCTTATTTCCCTTTTTGGCTTTTAAATCATTATCAGTCTTAACTATAGGAATAATGTTCAAGGATTTTAGTATATCAAAATAAGGTTTAAATTTAATTCCATCTACTAGAAGTATATATCCGCCGTCTAACTCATATGTTGGCTTAATAACTGACAACACCTTTTCAAATAAAGCTTTTTCCGATGGTCCCTCAATAAGTAATACTCGATCAGAAAATAATGCTTTAGTCAATGACTCGTTGAGTTCTTTCTTAATTGATGAGAACTCACTAGGTACTTTAAATAGAAATGATTCACATAGAGTTCTATCTTCTGAATAAATTCTAACCAATGAGGCATTATCCATTTCATATAGTAATTCAGAAGAGTGAGTTGACAGTACAAAATAATCATAAACTGAATTAGTAAACAGTTGCTTAGACAAAGCAATTTGCATTGAGCGATGCAAACTATTCTCAGGTTCCTCAATTAAATAAAGTGTAATCCTATCTGAGTCATATTCTTTATTTAAGTAATTTAAAAGTGAATAAGCTAATATCTTTTTTCTTCCATCACCTGAAGTAGGGTAAAGAGAGTCATCTCCTTCTTTTTTTATATACGGATGAATATCGCTAAAAAAACCCTTAATAGCCATTTCTGATTGTAACTCAATTGTTATCTTTTCTTTTTTTAACTGCTGATATTCATCAGTTAACTCACTTTGAAAGCTTTGTATAACATCCATTGAGCTGATCTTACTATTTACCTGATTCGTGAGTTTATCAATATCTTCCTTAATCTCAATATCAGAGTCAATCATCTTTTTTTGTTCAAATAGTTTTCTTCTGTTTTTGGAAAAGACTGTATCTAAATCTATCGTCGGGTCTACATAGACGACATTGAATAATTTATCTAAAATGGTAAAGCTTCCATTTTGAGGAACACTCTCTAACTTCTCTAGGTCGTTCCCCCAAAACAACTCTGGTATCCCCATTGCTTCAGCCGCATCGTATTTTCCAATCACCTGAAAATAAATAAATTTAGCTCTGAACTGGTTCTTGCACCTCCTACTTTTGCAACTATATGTTGTGAATCAAGATTATCCTCATAATCACTCAAATCGATTTCTAAAGTAATCTTGATATCGTTATCTAATTCACGTTGATAAAAATCACTCTCACTAAATCCATTAATTCTTACTTTACGCTCTAATAAGTATCGCAATGAAGATAGTAAATTAGTCTTCCCGACATCGTTCATTCCAATACAACGTTCTTATTAGATAAACAAATCTTTGAATACTTAAATTTCTAAAATTTTCTACCATAAGCTTACTTAATTTCATCTTATCCTTCACAACCCTTTCGTTACTCTTAAATTATACTGAAAGAAACCGTTCTAAAAAATCTACTTAAAGTTCATATGAAATAGATTTCAAAAAGAGAAATAAATTTGCTATGATAACAAATAATCTCAAATAAGCTCTGATCATCAATTTTTTCGAACGTGATAATCTCTTTTTTAACTATTCTTCTATTCTGAACTTCTTCATTTGGCCTTGCATTCTTTCCTACTAAGTGCCTTCATCACTTAAACTTCACTTCTTCGTCAGCCGTTTGAGATATATCCAAGCGATTCTTAACATTGATTCTATTTACCAACCAACCTCTAAAATTACATTGTTGGAAAAAATCATCGATTTGATTTACTCCATTGATTTCTCTCAACGTCACAACAACCCAAATTGTTTTGCTGGTAAGAATGACAGACACCATTTAGCCATGGGCAAGTAAACTTTATTCCACAATTTCATCATGACATTCCCTACCGACCGGTTGGCTCTCTCGATTGGTTTAGAAGGTATTTGTAAATGAAAGCTAGTCCCACTACTATTATTAATAGGATAAAGAAACGATTCATGTCTTGTCCTTTCTGACGCAATCTAAAGTAATGATGTTTCTTAAATTCATAGTCTGGAATGGTATCCTTACAAATCCAACACAACCCTATCTACGATCTTTAATTTCACATTTCTCTCATTACTTACATTGTACTTCACTTCAACATCCACCAAATAATAAACGACATGCTGTAAGTCCTCTTCTGTTACATCTGCCTCAGTTGCACTCGTTGTTTGTTTATACCTAAGCTTGACAATGTTCCCTTTTTTGAAGCTTTCTGGTTCCTCTGTTTCAATAATGCTTGATCCAAATAGCTGTCAACCAGCACCACATAAGACTTTTCTCCTATGGTTCGAACACTCGTAACAAAGAAATAGTCGGTCCGTGTTTGAACAGGGTTTCTACTAGAAGCAAATCCAATGACTGTACTTTTCTTGGATTTGAGATAGCCACTCTTTCCTCATCCTCATTGAACAAGTCCATAGGTGTTACTTGTTCTAATTCATCATAGGTAAAATTGATAATCTCATCTTTTTCGTATTTCAATTTCGTCTTCGTATCCCACTGTAAAAGGGTGCCGCTAGAAATATCTTGAAAAATCACATTGACATAATAGCCTTAGATGCGCCATCGGAACTCTGTTATCAATACTAATTACTTTTGCTATTGTATATTTCTCATCGTATACCTACTCGTAATATATATTTTGAAGAAACTTTCATTCCTTCAATCGCCCTTAGGGGCTATTCCTATATGTTTAAATAATAACGATTACTACTTGGATACTGTAGATATTCCTGAATAATAAGTCTTGGAAAGGACT
This sequence comes from Enterococcus avium, assembly GCF_002891025.1. Taxonomy (NCBI): domain Bacteria; kingdom Bacillati; phylum Bacillota; class Bacilli; order Lactobacillales; family Enterococcaceae; genus Enterococcus; species Enterococcus avium. Next base: position 1,391,243 of record NZ_NBSL01000003.1, read on the forward strand.
TACGGGAAGACGCTATCACCTTCTGCAGTTTTACTGCGACAGAAAGTCTGTGACCCGAACCGTTGGATTAACCTCCAACACACTAGCTGAGTCCATTGACCTCTACCAATCCTAGTAGAGATTGGGTGGCTTAGAGGTTTAATGAATGAAACTCTATTATGCGAGGCTGTCGTTAGACAACGTGATTCTGGGATATCCCACAGTACCCAAGCAATTTCCGAATAATCAATGAAAGGAGGTCCTTCCACATGAAACTATTTGTCGGTTTAGACGTTAGTTCTGAAAAATTAGATGCTTGCTTTATGACAGACGATTCAACTTGCTCTGTTTTAAAAGAAGCATCTTATGGAAATAGTCAACTTGGCGCAAGCCAGATCAAAGAATACATTCTCGAATTTTCTCAAAAATTTGAGATAGAGAGCTTAGTGATTGGAATGGAGGCCACATCTTTATATAGCTTTATCCAGCTATGTTTTTTAAAGAAGATCTTGAGTTAAATCAATTGAACCTTATGTTTCAGTTGAACAACCAAATAAAATTAAAAAGTATCGTGATATTTTTGAAGAAAACAAAAACGATCAAATTGATGCTTTTTATATCGCTGACTATTTTCGCATCCAAAGGCAAGTCAACTCCATCATTAAAGAGGAAGAATACCTTGCCCTCCAACACTTAACTAGAACGCGTTATCAGCTAATTAAACAGCTGGTTCGTACAAAGCAACACTTTATCGAAAACATTTATTATAAATGCAACACGCTTTCTAAGAACTAAAAGCAGAAGGTGGATCCGTTTTAA